>NZ_JARAXP010000005.1:74048-332947 GCF_033793965.1 Streptomyces sp. ME02-8801-2C
GCATTTCGCTGTAGACCTCAGGGGTTGCGATGGGCATGTGTCCGCTCCTCGTGATGTGCGGGTTGGCGATCTGCGTACTGCGTACCTGCGGCCCTGACCCAGGGCCTGTCCAGCGGATCAGCTCGGAGACGCGGGGTGCGGCACGCCCATCTGCGGCGTTGTCGTCGGTTGCCGACGCTCCGCGTCGACGCCCTCCTCCGCCTTGCAGCTGCACGCACCACACCCCGCTCACCGGCGCTGATGAGGCGCCGCCGTTCTCCTCCGACCTGATCCGCTGGACAGGCCCTGACCCGGTTGCGAGACCTGGGAAGCGACGTCATTGTCGGCCCCATCTTTCCAGACGTTTCGCCCGGTACGCCGCCCGGTGCTCAGGCCAGGCCCAGGTCGCCCTTCGAGAACGCGAAGAGGTACGGCACCCCGGCACCCTGTTCGATCTTCTCGGCGGCGCCCGTCGCCCGGTCGACGATGGTCGCCACGCCCACCACCTCGGCACCGGCCTCGCGCACGGCCGCCACGGCGGTGAGGGGCGAGTCGCCGGTCGTGGACGTGTCCTCGACGACCAGCACGCGCCGCCCCTCGATGCTCGGCCCCTCGACCCGCTTCTGCATACCGTGCGCCTTGGCCGCCTTGCGCACCACGAACGCGTCGAGCCGCTGCCCGCGCGCCGCGGCGGCGTGCATCATCGCCGTGCCGACCGGGTCGGCCCCCATGGTCAGCCCGCCCACGGCGTCGAACTCCAGCCCGGCCTCCGCCGCCAGGTCGAGCAGCACCTGCCCGACCAGCGGCGCGGCCTGCCCGTCGAGGGTGACGAGGCGGAGGTCGATGTAGTAGTCGGCCTCGAGCCCCGACGACAGGGTCACCTTGCCGTGCACGACGGCCTTGTCCTTGATCTGCCGCAGCAGCGCGCCGCGTACGTCTACGTCACTCATGCCCGCCAGCCTAGACGGGGTCCCTGGAGGGGTCCTTACAGGCTTCGCCAGGTCCAGGTGGTGGTGGCTTCCAGGGGCTCGATGGGCGTGACGAGACGCGGCAGGGTGTTGAGCCCGTTGGGCGGCCCGGTCTGCGGCTCCACACACACGGCGGCGTCCTGCTCGTCGTACACGACGACCCATTCCTCCGGACTCGTCACTCGCAGCTCCAGGCGCTGCGGCCAGGTGAGGGTGACATCGACCCCGCCGGGCATACCGAAGCAGTCGTCCCACGGACCCGGCTTCGGATCGATCCGCTCCCCGGTCGGCAGATGGTCGTCGCCGCGCTCCTCCTGCCAGGCGGGCGTGAAGGCGACCTGCACCTCCGCCGGCGCGTCCGCGCCACCGAGGTCGCGGTTGAACCAGGGGTGCCAGCCGATCTGCGCCGGAAAGGAATCGCCGTACGTCTCCACGGACATGGTCAGCGTGAAGGCACCCGGCGTCAGCGTGAAGACCTGCGTGACGCGCCCGGGGTAGGGCCACGGCTCCACGAGGTCGTACGTGATCACGGCCTCGTCGGCGGTGACGCGGGCGACGCGCCAGGCACCGTCACGGGCGGTGCCGTGGATGGCGTGCGGCGGGGCGTTGAGGGGGAGTTGACGCACGGTACCCCCATCGAGGAACCGCCCGTCACGGGTCCGCCCGCACCAGGGAACCATCGGAAAACACCCGAACTTCGCCCCCTGCCGCAACAGTTCGACTCCACCGACACGCAGCCCACCAACTCGCCCACCGTTCCAGGGCTGCAAGGTCACTTCCGCGTCACCCGCGGTCAGAGTGATGTCATCGCTAGTCACAACCCGACCCTATCGGGCCGGCAACATCGAGGCACCGCCCGCATTTCCAGCCCGTCCGGCGCTTGAGGACGAGGCCCCTTCGGGGCCGAAAGGGGGGTCTGGGGGCACAGCCCCCAGGAACGGGATGGGACGGGTAGGGGCGGCGGGGGCGAAAAACCCCACCCACCTCACCTCCGCCTACGCAACACCCGCCCCACCACAATCGCCGACGCCACCACCAACGCCGCAGCCGGCGCAGCCCACCGCAACGTCATATTCGTCACCACCTGCTCCGGCGGCGGCACAGGCGCATACCGCCCCCGAGGCGGCGCATGATCGACTTCCTCCGCGCTACGCCCGATCATCGTCCGCCGAGCATGCGCGGCCTCGGCCGGCGGCTCATCGGCACCGACGAACTGCTCAGGCACCCGATCACCCTCATCAAGTTCATCGAGAGGCGCACCGGAAGCATCAGACCCATCGGAAGAATCAGGCCCATCGGAAGAATCACCGCCAGGCCCCTGAACCTCCCCGGCAACCTCCCCCAACCCCTCCCCGAACCGCCGAAGCAACCGCACCCCCGCCGCCGCGACGGCATCCGCCGGATGCTCGTTCACCCGCCCGTCGGCCGTGACAGTCCCCCCGAACACCAACAGGGACCCGCCGGCACCATCGTCCTCAGCAGCCCGCACCCGCAAGGTCAGCGCCACCTTCACCGCGCCACCCCCACGAGCCTCGACGGCATCGCCCTCGACGACGTACGCGTCCTCACCCGCATCAGCCGCGGGGACGACCCGCAGGGACCCGCGATACGTGATCGTGTGCCCCCCGATACGTACCTTCACCCGCCCGGCGACCCCAGCGGCGGCAGGTTCGGTGCCCGCGTCCTGCTGGAGTCCGGGAACCGCACGGGCAACGCGCGCGGGGTCGGCGAGCACGTCCCTCAGCCGCTCGACCGGAACCGGAACGAACACCTCATGGTCCATGAAACCCGAGAGTACCCAGCGTGGCCCGGGCCACGCCCCCGCATCCGGCGATTCGGCGGGTATTGGAGCCCCCTCAGTACCGCGGATGCACCAGCGTAGAAGCCTGCAAATCCCGGACACCGCCCCCATCCGCACCCGCACCCCTGCCTCCGCCCCCCACCCCCATCCGCACCCGCATCCGCTCCGCCGCCCGCGCGTCCGCCGCGAGCCCCGCCTGGGTGAGCGTCCGCAGCCGGGGCCCGCCCGCCTCGTCCACCCACAGCCGCGGAGCGGCCCCCGCGGCGCTCGCCGCGCTCGCCGCGCTCGCCAGCACGAACCCCCAGTCCTGCGGGGCCCGCGCCGCGCGTGGTGCCGTACGGTCCGGGCCGGCCGCGAAGTCGGCGTCGTCTCCGGTCACCACGTACGGCGCCGTACGCAGCCCGGCGGCCCGCACGGTCGTCTCGACGGTCCAGAAAGCGCGCGGCCGGGAGGCGACGGGCCCGCCGTGCACGACCAGTCGGCCGCCGTCGGTGAGCACCTGGCGCGCCAGCCCGTAGAACTCCTGCGAGTACAGCTTCGTACTCGCCGTGATGCCCGGATCCGGCAGGTCGGAGATGACGACGTCGTACGCGGCCCGCGCCCCGCGCAGCAGTTGGAAGGCGTCCGCCGTCGTGACGTGGACGCGCGGGTCGTCGAACGCGTGCTCGTTCAGCGCGGCGAGGGCCGGGTCCCGGCGGGCCAGCCGCACCACGCCCGCGTCGAGGTCGACGACGTCCACCCGCCGTACGCCGGGATGGCGCAGGACCTCACGGGTGGCGAGCCCGTCGCCGCCGCCGAGGACGAGCACGCGCGCGTGGGGGCCGTTCATCGCGGGGTGGACGAGTGCCTCGTGGTAACGCCGCTCGTCGCGGCCGCCGACCCGCAGCCGGCCGTCGATGAACAGGTTGAGCGGCCGTCCGCCGGTGCCGCCGGTGAGGACGACCTCCTGGACGCCGGTCCGCACCGCCACGCGTACGTCGTCGCCGTACACCGCGTGCCGGGCGGCGCGTTCGAAGTCGTCGACGAGTACGGCCGCGGCGGCCAGTACCCCGATCACGGTCACGTTGGTCACCACCAGCAGCCAGCGTCCGCGCCGGGTGAGGTCGCGACGGAACAGGCCGAGGACGAGGGCGCCCCCGACGAGGGCGTTGACCGTGCCGGTGAGCAGGGCGCCGGTGAGCTGGCCGAGCCAGGGGAGCAGGAGGAAGGGGAAGGCCAGCCCACCGACCAGTGCGCCCACGTAGTCGGCGGCGAACAGGTCGGCGACGGCTCCGCCGGCGTCCTGGCGGCGGATGCGCTGGATCAGCTCCATGAGGAGCGGTACCTCGGCGCCGATCAGCAGGCCGATGGCGAGGGAGAAGGTGACGAGGAGGACGCGGGGGCCGTTCGCCCACAGGCCGCCCCAGTCGCCGGTCCACGCGAACACCGCGTACAGGGCCATCGCACTGCATCCGCCGACCAGGGCGAGCGCCGCCTCGACCGCGCCGAAACCGGCGGCGGCGCGGCAGCGCAGGCGCTTCGCGGCGAGCGAGCCGATGCCCATCGCGAACACCATCACGGACAGGACGACGGAGGCCTGGGTGACCGAGTCGCCGATCAGGTAGGAGGCGAGCGCGACGAGCTCCAGTTCGTACACCAGTCCACAGGCCGCACAGACGAATACCCCGGCGAGAACGAGGAACCGGCCGGTGCCGGGCCGGACGGGCAGCCGCGCGGGGCCGCCCCAGGACGGGGGACTGCCCGGCGGAGCCGGCACGTGCGGTTCGATCACGCTGGGAACGCTACGTCACACCCTCGGCGCGTTCTGTCACCCACACGTGTGGAACTTGTTTACGCGGAGGAAGGTGATGTGAACTTCCGGAACAGTGCCAGAGCAGTGCCAGCGCCGTGCCAGAGCCGGGCCGCAGCCGCTCAGAGAGCCGCCGCCCCCCGTACCCCCACCCGCGTCCTGGTCGCCACCAGCTGCCCGTCCTGCGGGTAGGCGTGCCAGGTCCGCCAGTGCACCTGACCCTCGTGCCGCTGGGCCAGCATCGCGGTGAAGGCGTGCGGGCTGCCGGGGAAGACACCGGCCAGGCCGTGCGGATGGTCGGCGACCAGGGCCAGCAGTTCCTGGGCACGTCCGGCGAACGACCCCGGCGACAGGACCTCGACTCTCGCCGCGAACTCGTACTCCCAGTCGTCGATCCGTTTGGCCACGCCGAGCGGAAGGGGGGTGCTGGAACCCGGGATGCACGCGACCGTCTCCGAGCAACTGCCCCGTCGCTCCTCGAGCAGCACCTGATGGGAGGCGCCGAGGAGTCTCAACTGGAGTTTCGCGTCCTCGAGTTCCAGGTCGAGGGTGGCGAGAGCGGGCAGCGGCTCCCGGCCCAGGGCCCAGGCGAGGTCGGCCGCGCGCGTGTCGGTGTAGGCGGTGTTGAGGGTCGTGAGCATGGATCGGCTCCGCTGGCACGCAAAGGGAGTTGTGAGTGAGCAAGGTGTGGACGAGCGAGGTCTGGTCCGGCGCGCTCCGGGGAGATCGGCCCGGTCGGCCCAGCCAGGAGGGACATCCAGGTACATCCTGGGCGTCCGAGGGGGCCGTGTTGGTGTTTTAGAGGGAATCATGAACGGTGGCGCCGTCACAGCGCTTTTACCCAACTTCGTGGGGTTTCCATCCCTCCGAGGGCCCCACAGCTCAACTGTTCAACCGGGGCGTACGCCCGAGCGTGCGAAGGACTTCGACAAGCGGTCGCACGAACGCCCGCCGGGACGACGTGAATTTCGTACGTCGTCCCGGCGGGCGCTCCCCCCGTGATCCGGACGCGGTTCCCCCTGTGGAGCTCAGCTGCCCCGTGTCAGCTGCCTCCGCCGCATCCGCCCCCGCCTCCCCCGCAGGAGGACCCGCCCCCGCAGGACGAGGACCCTCCGCAGGAGGAGGAGCTCGAACCGCACGACGCGCTGCTCCCGGCGTCGCCGGTACTGCTGGAACCGGCCGCTCCCCCGGCCCACCAGCTGTTGTCGTTCCGGTTCCGGTTCCGGTTGTTCCTGTGGTTCCGGTTGCCCGCACCGCTCCTCAGCGGTGACCTCCGCGCCGCCCGGACCGTCGCGGTCACGACGATGAACATGCCCGCCAGGATGACCAGGACGACCACTGCGATGAATGCTGCGACCATGACGTCACCCTCCTTTCGTTCCCCCGAAGCGGCCCCCCGTGGGCGCCTCGCCGTCTTGCGTGACGGGGGGATTCCCGCTCGCCTCATCTGCCAAAGCAGAGTTGAGGAAGTCCAGAGCTTCGGCGCAGGATGACGACCATGACCAGCAGCGAACGCCCCTTCCTCAATCGCCGGCTCGCCGAGTTCGGGACGACGATCTTCGCCGAGATGTCGGCGCTCGCCGTCGCCACCGGCTCGATCAACCTCGGCCAGGGTTTCCCGGACACCGACGGCCCGGAGGAGATCCGCGAGGCGGCCGTACGGGCCCTGCGCGACGGGCGCGGCAACCAGTACCCGCCCGGCCCGGGCGTCCCCGAGCTGCGTACGGCGATCACGGCACACCAGGAACGCCGGTACGGGCTGTCGTACGACCCCGACCGCGAGGTGCTGGTGACGGCGGGCGCCACGGAGGCCATCGCGGCGGCCCTGCTGGCCCTGGTGGAGCCCGGGGACGAGGTCGTCGCCCTCGAGCCCTACTACGACTCCTACGCGGCGTGCATCGCGATGGCGGGCGCGGCGCGCGTACCGGTCACACTGCGCCCCCACGAGGGCTCGTTCCGCCTGGACCTGGACGAGCTGCGGGCAGCGGTGACGCCTCGCACCCGCCTCCTCCTGGTCAACACCCCGCACAACCCGACCGGCACCGTCCTGACCCGCGAGGAACTGACCGCGATCGCCCAGCTCGCCGTGGAGCGGGACCTGCTGGTGATCACCGACGAGGTGTACGAGCACCTGGTCTTCGACGAGGCCGAACATCTGCCGCTGGCCTCCTTCCCGGGGATGCGCGAACGGACGGTCTCTATCGGGAGCGCCGGGAAGACGTTTTCGTTCACCGGATGGAAAGTGGGCTGGGTCACATCCACGCCCGAACTGGTCACGGCCGTCCGCTCGGCGAAGCAGTACCTGACGTATGTGGCGTCGGGGCCCTTCCAGTACGCGGTGGCGGAGGCACTGTCCCTGCCGGACTCGTACTTCGAGGAGTTCCGTGCGGACATGCGGACGAAGCGGGACCTGTTGTCGGCGGGCCTGAGGGAGGCGGGCTTCGACGTCTTCACGCCCTCGGGCACGTACTTCATCACGACGGACATCCGCTCCCTCGGCGAGACGGACGGCTTCGCCTTCTGCCGCGCTCTGCCGGAACGGGCGGGAGTGGTGGCGATCCCGAACGCGGTCTTCTACGACCACCGGGAGCAGGGCGCCCCCTTCGTCCGCTTCGCGTTCTGCAAGCAGACGTCGGTGCTTGAGGAGGCCGCAGCCCGCCTCAAGACATTGGGCGCATAGGGCGGGCGCCGGGCGTCGGGCTATTCAGTGTCCTTCGGGTGTCGGGGGGGGGAGGCGTACACCAGGATCACAGTCGAGGTATCCGGGCTGATCAAGGTAGCGAACCCGGCCGCCGGTGGTGATCTCGTACTCCCACTGCTCCAGCTCGGAGCCCTTCCACTCCCTGGTGGCATGCCTGCCACGGAGCTGATGCTGACGGTTCCAGTTGGCGCGCGACAGAGGGTCTGTTCGAAGGGCTTCGAGGCAGCGATGCGCATTCGGCAACGCCACCCGGCACAGCTCCTCCCAACCGGTCGCGGCCTCTGTCGTTCCGTGGATGACGTTCCAGCCGCTGAGCGGCGGGACGCTGACCCGATCGCCTTTCTTCGGGCTCACCCGTGCACCTCGACCGGGCCGAGGTCGACGTCGCTGAGCGGACGGAGTGCTTCCCTGAGCTGGTCAGGGTCAGCGTTGATCCGGGCAGTCGCCCGCCACGAGACGATCGCTCGGTGCACAGCCTCCCTGGCGCCCAGCTCAGCCGCGTCGGACAACGCCTCCAGGAGCTCGACGGTGAATTCCCGGACTTCCTCGTCGTCCAGGTGACGCACCCACGGGAACACCTCGGGCAGCGCGAGCAGAAGCGACCTCGCGCCACCGTCCTGCTTCATCAGGGCGAGGAACAGCCGAGACGCCGTGGTCAGGTTTTCCTCGCTGCGCTCCGCGTGTATGGCCGTGGTGAGCACCATGTCGGGCGCGTCTCGATGCGTGACACGTAGACACCCCAGGGCGGCGGCCCTCGCGGCGACCGCCTTCGGGTTCCGGGACAGGTCGGTGAACGAGACGGACTCTGATTCGGATACCGAATGCACGATGCTCATACTCAGACCATAGTCTGATTGCGCTCTGATTTCTATGCGATACGGCAACCCGCCGACTGGGCGGCCACATTGCCGCGGCGGCCTACGGACCTTCCACCCCTTGGGACAAATCGCGAGATTCTTGACACGCGATCGGAGTCCATCCAAGATCCTCTCGTTTCCGGGTCCGCCTTGATCCGGGCCCTGAGCGGAGGCGGTGTGCGGACCGCACCCGGCGCCTCCGCCGAGCCAGGGGCCGGCCCAGGAGGAGAGACGTGGGTATATCCCGATCTGTCAGATCGCTCGCGGTTGCCGCGAGTGCCGCTGTGCTGTGCGCCGTCGTGCCCACGTCGGCGGCTGTCGCGGACGACACCGGTGCCGTGATCACGTTCGACGGCATCTCCTCGGCCGCCGGAGGCGACGGCACGGTCAGCGCCGGGCAGACGATCACCGGCGCGACGGATGTCACCTTCACGGTGCACGCGGACCCGGGCGACGAGCCGACCTCGGCTGTAGTCAGCATCACCGGAACCGTGTCCCAGGGCACCGGCACGGTCAAGCAGGCCTTCAGTCTCAGCCCGGGAGACTGCCTGCCCTCCTGCACCCTGCACGCGACCCTGGACACCGCCGCCACCCAGCAGTTCGGAGGCTCGAACGGGGTGGCCGCGCCGCTGGTGAACGACGGCGAGAACACCATCCACGTCGAGGTGGACAGCCCCCGCCCGCGGATCGTCACGGCCGACTCCGCCGTCACCGTCGACAACGAGCGGCCGGTCGTCACCCTGCCCGATCTGCCCGGCGACGACGCCTGGACCAACCACAGGCCCGTGGGCCTGTCCGCGGACGGCGAGTTGTCCCTGCGAGCCACCGCGACCGGCGCCAACGGCGTCTCGCGCGTACGGTACTTCAGCTCGAACAGCACCTGGCCCGCCCCCGTCGACCTGACCGCTCCGGCAAGCGGCGCGACATGGGCCACCACACTGGACACGAGTGCGGTTCGGGCCGGCCTGTGGGGCGGAGAGGTCTACGTCGTGGCCTACGACAAGGACGGCCGCGCGGGTTCCCCGGTCCGGGCCACCACCCTGGTCGACCACGGCTTCACCATCATGCCGAAGCTCGACACCATCATCCATCCGGGTGAGACGCCGGTGAACGTGAAGTACGCCTACCCGTCGGCGCTCAACAAGACGTTCCCGTCCAACCTCAACTACGCCTACCCGGTCAGTACCACCGTGTCGCTCGACGGCACGACACAGGCGACTACGCCGGTCGCCGCCTACACCTACGAGGGCAACACCGAAGGCTTCGTCGCCGACCTCGGCCAACTCCCTTACGGCGCCCACACGCTGGCGTTCGACACCGTCGACAACCGCGGCGCCCACGGCCGGGCGGACCTGTCGGTCAGGGTGGTGTCCGAGGTCACGCCGACCTGGACGGACGGCTTCCAGGCCTTTGTCGTAGCGGGCAGCAGCCGGACCTTCGCCGCCACGACATCAGCCGCCGACGGTGTCAGCCGGGCCGAGCACTGGACCCTCGACGTCGACGGCACGACATTCGCCACCGGCAGCTATCCCGCGCGGCCCTCCGGCACCTGGAAGGCCACGACCACCGGGGTGCACGACGTCACGCTGACCATCGTCTCCCAGTACGGCGACACCACCGTCAGCAGCCTGCCGATCCGTGTCGTGGCTGCCACGACGACCCGGCTGACCGGCCCGGCCATCAGCACCTACGGCAGCAAGGCGACCTTCACCGCCGACGTGACCCAGACCGGCGCCAAGCCCGCGGCCGGCGCCAAGGTCAGTTTCCAGTACAAGCGGACGGGAACCACCGTCTGGAAGACCCAGGCGACCGTCACCGCGGACAGCACCGGCAAGGCCCGTTACACCACGACCGCCAAATACAACGGCGCCTGGCGTGCCGTCACCGCGGCCAAGAACCTGACGTGGACGTCCTCGACCAGCAAGACCCTGGCCGCGTATGTCAGGGCCGTACTTACGGTCAGAGAGCCTGTCACCACCGCGGTCCACGGCAGGTCCGTGTCCTACACCGCGCTCAGCGCCCCCTACGTTCAGGGAACCGGACTGCTCTTCCAGGCCCGCCAGAAGGACGGCAGGTGGGTGACCCTCACCAGGGCCGCCCTCTCCAGCAGCGGCAGCGCCACTGCGCGGATCACCTTCTCGCGCGCGGGGACCTTGGCCCTACGGGTCTACCGTCCCGCGACCGGGGATCTGACGGGCACGTACTCCTCATCCTGGACGGTCAAGGTCAGCTGACCGCAGGGCCTTCGCACACCGAGCGCCGGCCGTCATTCTGGTACTTGCCACCGCAGAGAGCGATGTACAAGTTCTTGTACGTCAGCGAAGGGGTGCCGGTGAAGACCATGACGTACTCCGAGTCGCGCGCACGGTATGCCGAGGTGCTCAGCTCCGTCGCCGATGACCGCGAAGAGGTCGCCATCACCCGAGCCGGACACGAGCCCGTCGTCATCGTCTCCCTGGAGGACTACGAGTCCCTCAAAGAGACGGCATACCTGCTGCGAAGCCCGGCGAACGCCCGGCGCCTGCTTGCGTCCATCGACGAGCTGGAGAACGGCGGCGGCACCGTACTAGATTGATGTCGCGGGGTACGGGTACGTACCCGTACCCGTCTGGTGAGTGATGAGGAGTTAATGCGTCATGCCCGATGCCAATGTCCGTATCCCCGCTGATGCCCGTGACCGGCTTGCCGACATAGCTGCTGCGGAAGGACTGTCCCTGCGTTCCTATCTGGCGCGGCTCGCAGAGACTCTGCTCACCCCGGCCGAGCGGGCCGAGCGGGCGACGAAGGCACGGGCAGTACTGCGGGAGTGGAACGGCTACGACCCCGCCGAGCACGAGCAGGCCGAACTGGACGCCGAATTGGACCGCCGTATGACCGATGCGGGTGCCGCGTGACGCGTGACGTGCATGTATTCCTCGACGAGAGCGCGATGGTGGCCGCCGGGCGGGGCAACGCCCTTGCGTCCCGGCTGATCCATCGCGCACACGCCGAGCCGGGCTGGTTCCTGTACGCCACCGTGTGCGCCCTGGTTGAGGCCGACCGCGCCCGGCCAGGCACCGCGGAGCACCTTGCCGCCCTGCCCGGCATCGCGATCGTCGACCTGGACCTGCCCGCCGCGCTGTCGGTGGCTCGGGACAACACCTGGGCCGACGCGCACACTCTCCACGCCGCCCAGCCCAGCCCCGACCGCCCGAATGGTGCGGTGATCGCGACCACCAGGCCGCACACGTGGAAGGAACAGCCTGTGCGCATCCTGGACGTCAGCCCCTGACTCACGCGGCAAGGCGCCCGGCCGCTCCGGATCGGCAGTCCCGGCAACGGCCGGGTTCCGCCGCGCGGAACGCCCTGTCGCAGCCGTCGCAGTTCTGCAGCAGCGCCTCAGTCGGACGCACTGCGAATCCTGCGCTTCTGGTCGGCTCCGACGGGGCGAGGGGTGTCTCCTTGAGCCGGTAGGCGAGGATGCCCGCCGGGCGGGTCAGGAACGTGTCGGGGAGCCGTGCGGTGAGGTGGTCCGTGATGTGTGTGGGCCGGATACCTGCCGCGAGCCACCGGCTGACGCCCGGGGCGAGACGAACGGCTTCTTGCGCGGTGAGGGCGAGGCGGGGGTCGATCCGGCGTAGACCGGCGAGTACGGCGATGGCTTGCGGGTCGGCGTCCGCCGGCGAGATCGGCGCCTCGGCCTCTACGGGCACCGCCATCGTTTCCTGCACGGGCTCCACGGGTTCCACGGGCGCGGACACGGGCGCAGGCGCAGGCGCAGGCGCAGGTGGAGCCGCAGCGACGGCGGCCTGTGCCAGGGACCGGCGCGGCTTCGGCAGCGCGTCCGCTTCCCGGTCCCGGTCCCGGTCCCGGTCCCGATCGCGGTCCCGGTGCGGGTCGGGATCGAGGCGTGGGACGTCGTAGAAGTACGTCCGTGTACGGATCTGTCCGGTGGAGAGGCGTTCGCGGCGGCGCTCCAGGTATCCGGCGTCTTCGAGTTCCCTGAGCGCCCGGGAGATGAGGATCTCGCCCTCGCTGAAGTGCTTGCATAGGGCGGCGATGGTCACGGGGGCACTGTCGGGCAGGGAGTGGATGTAGGCCGCGACGCCGACGGTGACCGCGCTGCCGCGTCGTTGGGCGAGGGCGTTGGAGATCACGGTGAAGTCGGTCGTGAGGCGGGTGCGTACGTGGATCACGCCGGAGGTGGGAGCTCCGGCGTCGGCGCGCAGGCGCGCGTTAGACTGCGGCTCAGCCATTGGGAAGGTGTTCGCTTCCTGGTTGGTCAGGCCCTCGCCCCGGGATTGCCGTCCCGGCGGGGGCCGTTTCTGTGTGCGGTTGTCGCGGCGAACGTAACCGCCCGGATCCCGCGCCCGCAAGCCGGTCACTCGGACGGGTGACGCGCGGGTGACGCGCGCCTCGCGGGCGGGGAGGGAGGGTGGGCGGGTAGTTTCCCTCCCCCCTTAGAAGCGGTTCTTTCCCCCGGTTCTTCAGGGAGGTCAGGAGCTCACCGGACCCTCGCGGACCAGGACCCGGTGACCCCGTAACGCCGGACGACGACCGGGACCCGGCCGCCCCGGTGCCGGTGGCCTCGGCAGCGGCCGGCCAGGAAACGGCGAGAGCCCGGCCTCCCGGCCGGGCTCTCTGATCCACAGGCGTGCGGGGAGACCTACTCCTCGTCGCCCTCGGGCTTCTCCGCCTCGTCGATCTCCTCTTCCAGGCCCAGCTGCTCGATGAGCCACTTGTCGAACTCGATCGCGGCCCGTACCCAGCTCACCGTCGACGACACGAAGTGCTCCAGGCTGACGCCCGTCCCGATCAGCATCTGCGCCTCACCGATGAGGCGGACGGTGCCGTCGTCGTGGGTGTGGCTGTAGACCTTGGGCCACAGGGTCCGGCGGTTCCAGTCGTCGATCGACTCGAGAAGCACGGGCTTCTCCTCGATCTGGTGGGGGCGATCGTAGAAGGTCCGCACCGAGAAGACCTGCTGGTCGCCCTCACCACGGAACATGAAGTACGTACGGAACTGCTCCCACGGCGCCGCGAGGTCACCCTCGTCGTCGACGACGTACTTCAGCTCCATCTGCTCGAGGAGCTGCTTCACAAGGTCCTGATCCGGGACGACGGGGCCTGCCGGGCCGCCGGGCTGCGGCTCGGGCTGGCCCCCGAAGTTCGGAATCGAGGACGGGTCGATGGTCATACGGAACACTCCTGCACTCGTCTGGCTCGTCCGGCCATCGCTGAGACCAGACCTACACGCCCCACCCTCTCTTGCTTCGCCCCCGAGCGGCAACAGCCGCCCGCGTGCGTCGGCCCGAGGCGACCGAAAACGGCGTACGAAGATCCGCAGGACACCCCGCAGGACACCCCGGAGGTGCCCGCTCTCGGCGCTCTCGCCGGGTTCGGCTACAGCGTCTTGCCCGTCGCCGGACCCACGATCAGCCCGTCCCCGAACGCGTCCACCCGAACCGTGTCGCCGTCCTTGACCTCGCCCGCCAGGATCTCCTTGGCGAGGCGGTCGCCGATCGCCGTCTGGATCAGACGGCGCAGCGGGCGGGCGCCGTACGCCGGGTCGTTGCCCTCGTCGGCGAGCCAGGCCAGGGCGGCCGGGGTGATGTCGAGGGTGAGGCGGCGTTCGGCCAGGCGCCCCGCGAGCCTGCCGATCTGGAGGGCCGCGATGCGCTCCAGCTCCGCCCTGTCTAGCGCGGAGAAGACGACCAGGTCGTCAAGACGGTTCAGGAACTCCGGCTTGAAAGAGACCCGGACGACCTCGAGCACCTGCTGCTTCTTCTCCTCCTCCGACGTCATCGGCTCGACCAGGAACTGGCTGCCGAGGTTCGACGTCAGGATGAGGATGGTGTTGCGGAAGTCGACGGTACGGCCCTGGCCGTCCGTGAGGCGGCCGTCGTCCAGGACCTGGAGGAGGACGTCGAAGACCTCCGGGTGGGCCTTCTCGACCTCGTCCAGGAGCACCACGCTGTACGGGCGCCGCCGCACCGCCTCCGTGAGCTGGCCGCCCTCCTCGTAGCCGACGTAGCCGGGAGGCGCGCCGACGAGCCTGGCGACGCTGTGCTTCTCGCCGTACTCGCTCATGTCGATACGGACCATGGCCCGCTCGTCGTCGAAGAGGAAGTCGGCCAGTGCCTTCGCCAGCTCCGTCTTGCCGACGCCGGTCGGGCCGAGGAAGAGGAAGGAGCCGGTGGGGCGGTCGGGGTCGGCGATACCGGCACGGGTGCGCCGTACCGCGTCCGAGACCGCCTGCACGGCCTCGCCCTGACCAATCAGGCGGCGGCCCAACTCCTCCTCCATCCGCAGGAGTTTCTGGGTCTCGCCCTCCAGGAGACGGCCGGCGGGGATACCGGTCCAGGAGCCGACGACGTCCGCGATGTCGTCGGGGCCGACCTCCTCCTTGACCATGGTGTCCCTGGCGGCCTCCTCCTCGGCCTCCGAGGCTGCCTCCAAGTCCCTTTCCAGGGTGGGGATCTCGCCGTAGAGGAGTTTGGATGCGGTGTCGAAGTCGCCGTCGCGCTGGGCCCGTTCGGCCTGGCCGCGCAGTTCGTCGAGCTTCTCCTTCAGCTCACCGACCCGGTTGAGGGACTGCTTCTCCTTCTCCCAACGGGCCGTCAGCCCGCGCAACTCCTCCTCCTTGTCGGCGAGATCGCGGCGCAGCCGGTCCAGGCGCTCGCGCGAGGCCGGGTCGGTCTCCTTGTCGAGCGCCAGTTCCTCCATCTTCAACCGGTCGACGGCGCGCTGGAGTTCGTCGATCTCGAGGGGCGACGAGTCGATCTCCATACGGAGACGGGAGGCCGCTTCATCCACCAGGTCGATCGCCTTGTCGGGGAGGAAGCGGGAGGTGATGTAGCGGTCGGAGAGGGTCGCCGCGGCGACCAGCGCGCTGTCGGCGATGACGACCTTGTGGTGGGCCTCGTACCGGCCCTTGAGGCCGCGCAGGATCGCGATGGTGTCCTCGACGCTCGGCTCCGCCACCAGGACCTGCTGGAAGCGGCGCTCCAGGGCGGGGTCCTTCTCGATCCGCTCGCGGTACTCGTCGAGGGTCGTCGCGCCGACCATGCGCAGCTCGCCGCGCGCCAGCATCGGCTTCAGCATGTTGCCGGCGTCCATCGCGGAGTCGCCGCCGGCGCCCGCGCCGACGACCGTGTGGAGTTCGTCGATGAAGGTGATGATCTGGCCGTCGGAGTCCTTGATCTCGGCCAGGACGGTCTTGAGCCGCTCCTCGAACTCGCCCCGGTACTTCGCCCCGGCGACCATCGCGCCAAGGTCCAGCGCGACAAGCCGCTTGTTCTTCAGGGACTCCGGCACGTCACCCTTGACAATGCGCTGGGCGAGGCCTTCGACGACGGCCGTCTTGCCGACGCCGGGCTCGCCGATGAGGACCGGGTTGTTCTTCGTGCGGCGCGACAGCACCTGCACCACCCGGCGGATCTCCTGGTCCCGCCCGATGACCGGGTCGAGCTTGCCCTCACGGGCGGCGGCCGTGAAATCCGTACCGAACTTCTCCAGGGCCTTGTACTGGCCCTCGGGGTCGGCTGTGGTCACGCGACGCCCTCCCCTGCTCTTCTGGAACGCGTCCAGCAGCTTTTTCGCGCCGGCGCCCTGCTGGGAGAGTACGTCCCCGGCGGCGCCGCCCTTCGCGGCGATGCCGATGAGGATGTGCTCGGTGGAGAGGTACTCGTCGCCGAGCTCCTTCGCCCGTTCGGCCGCGTCGGCGATGACCGAAAGAAGCTCCCGGTTGGGCTGCGGGGGTGCGACGGTCGAACCGGTCACACTGGGCAGACTGGCGAGAACACGCTCGGCACCGGACCGTACGGCCGCCTGGTCGGCTTCGACGGCGGCCAGCAGGTCGGTGATGTTCTCGTTGTCCTCACCGCTCAGCAGCGCCAGCAGCAGGTGCGCCGGGGTCAGGTCGGGGTGCCCCCCGGACACGGCCCTGCTGGTGGCCGCGTTGATGGCGTCCCGGCTCCTGTTGGTCAGCTCGGCGTCCACAGTCGCTGTCTCCCTTCCCTGTCCCGGTCCTGCCCCGGTCGTGATGACTGACACAGCCAACGTACACAAAGTTGAGTCTATTCCACTCAAGGTGTGGATGGGGAAGGCTGGGAGTGGCGGCTGGGCAGACAAAAAACCCGCCCGTCATGAATGACGGACGGGAGGCACAAACGGGGTCGAGGAAACGGCCGGTTCCAGCCAAGCAGGCGGGCACCGGCCCCTCCCCCGATGGTTACCCAAGTCCCGAAATATCCCCGGAAACAGCAGCGGCGTCACCGTGTTCAGGTCACGGTGACGCCGCTACTGGGGGGAAGCACCTGAGCGATCTACTGCGACGGGGGAATCGCGTCAGGCACTGCGGGGGGTGGCTGTGATGGTCTGGACGTCCTGAAGGTCCTGGAGGTTGGGGCCGTCCGAGATATCAGGGTGGTCCAGCCGGTGGTCTCGCTGGTCAAGATTCACAAAGATCATTCCGTACCGAATGGCACACCGTACGGGCTGCGGCGCCCCCCGAGGCCGCCGCAGACACCGGTAAGCCCTGACGTCCTCTTCGTCGTCCCGCGTCACGACGACCGGCTCTCCGAACACGGTCACCATCAGCGAGTCACCGCTGTGGGGGATGGCGGTGACCAGGTCGATGAAGTGCCAGCCGGAGCGGTAGGCTGACGCCATTTCTCGACGGAAAGAACGATCGTCCGGAGGGGTGGTCATACGTCCGCGTCCACCGGAGTGGAGTCCCAGCCGCTGTCTGCCGGAAACGCCGGCCCCGCAGCCTGGACCGAGTCCCAGCCACTGTCTGCCGGAAACTCCGGAACCACGGCCTGGACCGAGTCCCACCCGCTGTCAGGCGGCGGGACCCCCGGATCACTCTCCCCCGAACCCCCAAGAGCGCCGGCAGCCACTACGACGGAGAAGATGGTGGCAAGTACTGAACCAAGCAATCTCACGCGCATAGTCGGCTTCGTCCTTACTCGATCGAATCTTCTCCCCCGTCGCAACAAGACGATGGCTTATTCAGGCACGTCAATGCCACAGGAGCGATGCATCATGTTCCTGCACGTTCAGGACCCTGGGGGGTGGAGAAATGACAACAAAAGACACTAAACCGACACATCCCCACGCCGTCACTGAGTTGTGCGACGAAGGGACGCGGATTTACGCCAGCGCTCTGCGCTCAGGAAAAATCACTCGCGGAGAGGTGGAACCCGCTCCGTGCCTGCTTGAGTTCGCGCTGCTTCACCCTGATCCGGATGACGCGAACTGGCTGCGCCCGGTCCCGCCGGCCATCGCCCTCGCGCAGCGGCTGCACCCGCTGGAGCGCGAGATCCAGGAGACCCGGCGCCATACGGTCGAGCTGACCGATGCCTTCGACCCGTTTATCGCGATCAGTACCCAGAGCCAGGCGAGTATCCACGCCATCACCGTGCTGGAAGGCTTCGACCGGATCAACACGGCCCTGGACTATGCCACCGCCGAGTGCCATACCGAGATGCTCACGATCCAGCCCGGCGGTGGCCGACACGCCGACACCCTGATGCAGGCACTGGAGCGCG
The DNA here is from genome assembly GCF_033793965.1 of Streptomyces sp. ME02-8801-2C. Lineage (NCBI taxonomy): Bacteria > Bacillati > Actinomycetota > Actinomycetes > Kitasatosporales > Streptomycetaceae > Streptomyces > Streptomyces sp. ME02-8801-2C. Next base: position 91,677 of record NZ_JARAXP010000005.1, read on the forward strand.
ACAGGCCACTCACCGACCGCGGGGTCAGGATGCGCACGCTCTATCAGCACACCGCCCGGCACAGCCAGAGCACGCTGGCCTACATCGAGCACATATCCGACGGAAAGATCCAGGTCCGTACGTTGGAAGAGCTCATCGAGCGTCTGATCATCTTCGACCGTACAGTCGCCTTCATCCCGGCGAGTGACGACCGGCGTGTCGCGCTCGAACTCCGGCACCCCGGACTCGTCACATACCTCAGCAAGGTCTTCGAGCAACTCTGGCAGCGCGCGGTCCCGCTGACCGAGAACGTCCCGAACGACGTCGACCCCAACGGCATCACCCCCGTTCAGCACTCCATCGCCAAGCTCCTCATCGAGGGCCACGTCGACGAGGCCATCGCCCGCCGCCTCGGGATGAACGTACGCACCTGCCGCGCCCACATCGCCAAGCTCGCCACCGCCCTGGGCAGCGGCAGCCGCGCCCAGCTCGGGTTCCTGATCGCGCAGTCGGGGATCCTCGACCAGGAACACTGAGCACAAGGGAGTCACCAGTGACGACACGGCACCCGCACGGGGCCGAGGAACTGTGCGAGGCCGGCCTGAGCCTGTACGGCCGCGCGCTGCGCGAGGGCCACGTCCCGGCGGGCGAGGCCGCGGACACACCCTGCCTGCTCGACTTCGGGCTGCTCCAGCCGGACATCGAGGACCCGCTACGACTGCGCCCGCTGGCCCCCGCGGTGGCTCTTCCCCGGTTACTGCGCGAGAGCGCGGAGGCGGTCGCCAGGAAGCGGCGGCAGGAGGCGCTGCTGGCCGAGGCGTTCGAGCCTCTGATGCACCTCGACGCCCCGGACGCGGCGACCGCGACGCCCATGATCAGCCTCCGCAGCGGCTTCGACAGGATCAACCGGATCATCACCCGCACCTTGGCGGAAGCCTCCGACGAACTCCTCGCCATCCAGCCCTACACGGGCCTGCTCTCCAGGACCCTGACCGCCCTGGAACGCGACCAGGCCCTCCTCGACCGGGGCGCCCGGATCCGCACCCTCTACCAGCACACCGTCCGCCACTCCCCCACGATCCGCGCCCGCTACGAGACGCTGAAGGGCGACGCCGAGGCCCGCTCGCTGGACGAGGTCACCGACCGGCTCATCATCGTGGACCGGACCGTCGCCTTCATCCCCGCCAACGAGGACCGGACCCTCGCGCTGGAGATACGTCACCCGGTCCTCGTGCGGTACTTCGTCACCACCTTCGAACGCCTGTGGGGCCTGGCCACTCCCATGTACCCCGAGGCCGTCCGGCCCCCGTCCCTCAACGGCGTCACACCCCGTCAACGGGCCATCGCCACCCTCCTCGTCGAGGGTCACACCGACGCCGTGATCGCGGGCCGACTCGGCATGAACATCCGTACCGCCCGCGTCCACATCGCCAAGCTGGCCGCCACCCTCGGCAGCGAGAGCCGCGCCCAACTCGGCTATCTCATCGGGCAGTCGGGGATTCTGGAGCCGGAGCAGGAGCAGGACCCGGAGCAGGAATCGGGGCCGGGGTCACGGTCGGGGTCGTCCGCGCCGGAAGACTGAGCGCCGGGCCCGCGCCCGGCTCGGCGACGGCCCCCGGCGGCCCGTCCAGGCCCGCCTGTGCGATCCGTACCCCCAGCTGCGTCCGGCTCGCCGCCCCCAGCGTCTCCGACAGCCGCGCGATGTGCGCCCGGCAGGTGCGCACACTGATGCCCAGGCGCTCCGCGACCATCGCGTCCTGGTGGCCCTCCGCGAGCAAGGCGGCGATCGACCGTTCCCGGTGGGAGATGCCCTCGATGCCCGTGTCGGGCAGCGGGGCCGTCAGCGGGACGGCCAGGCGCCACAGCCGGTCGAACACCGTGACGAGGTACTGCACCAGCGCCGGATGACGGATCTCCAGCGCGACCGTCCGCTCCGCGTTCGCCGGGATGAAGGCCACCGTGCGGTCGAAGAGGATCAGTCTCTCGACCACTTCGTCCAGGGTGCGCGCCTCGGCGGCCGAACCGACCAGTTCCAGGTAGTTGAGCAACCCCTGCCCGTGCCGGGCCACGTGGTTGTACAGGCCGCGCATCCGCACGCCGCGTCCACGCAGTTCGAGCGCGCGGTGCAGGCCCTCCGACAGTTCGTACTCACGGCGGATGCCGCCGGGCTGGACGGTGAGCACCTCGGTCGTACACGCCTGGGTCGCCTCGTCCATCGCGGTCTGGATACGGGCGAGACCGTCCAGGACCCGCAGGGCCGTACCCTCGCCGTAACCGAGGCCCGAGCCGAATCCGAAGCCGTGACCGGGCCCGGCCTCGGATTCGGATTCGGATTCGCCGCCGGAATCGGAACCCCGACCGGCGAACCGGCCCGGCTCGCCGAGCGCGGTGAACCGCTCGAAGGCCTCGACCGCCGAGCCCACGCGCCGCTGACTCTCGCTGACCTCGTCGTAGACGCCGCGCAGCAGCCGGGTCATGACCTCCTGCGGGGACGTCGGCACCAGCCAGGCCATGTCGTCGGGGTCGGGGTGCAGCAGGGCGAGTTCGAGCAGGCACGGCACACCCTCGGCGTCCACGCGCCGCACACGGCCCCGCCGTACGGCCCGGGAATACACCTGATCCCCGGCCTCGCACAGTCGGTCAGCACCGTGTGGATGCTCGTCCGTCCCGTGCCCGGCCATCGCCCATCCCACCGCTGGTTCCAGCCCTCTGCAGCGCAACTATGCGCGGCCTGGACGTGCTCCGCAACACGGCTCGACCCGCCGGGCGCCCCCAATCCCCTTACTATGTCCGACTTTCGCCCCTCCTCCGCCCGTGCCCCTGCAACAAGCTGACGGTAGTGGTCCGTTGCCCTCAAGGGCATTGTTGAAGGCGCTTCCCAGGGCGAAACGGGGGCGCCGAGAGGCGCGAACGGGGGAACGTCCTGAAGTGGCCTCGGCCGGATGTCCCCCATCCAGCCGGGGCCACAAGCATGCCCACAACAGGCCCGCCCTACGCGACGGGTGAGGAGAGGAGAGGCCATCGGGTCCGAGGGCGTGGCGGTGTGTCCTCAGGCAGGCGGCGAGGAAGCGGCGGGCATAAGGATGCCCTGGTCCTCGATCTTCAGACAGACGGCGTGGTCGTGGTCCCGCGTGCGAGGAGTTGCACTGGGCCGCGGCCACCGGCGTGCGATCCACGCAGCCCGCGATCCAACGGCAGTACCCGCCCATTTCTGACCCCTACGGCACGACCCGCGCCCCGCCCGGACTCAACGGGGCGCGCGCCCCTGCCTCGCCTCGGAAAGACTTCCTCTGTGTTCACCGCGATCTTCCAAGACCACTACGGTTTCCTCGCCGCCCTGTGCGCCGTAGCCCTGGCTGCCAGCGCCCTGGCCTGGCGGTTGAGCGTCCGTCTGGGCGCCCCGCACCACACGGGGTGGGCCGCCCTCGCCGCCACTCTGGTCGGAGTTCTCGGTGTCACGTCCTTCGGGGGAAGCGACGTACCGAGCGGCCAATGCGTCATCAACCACCAGTTCGCTGAGCCCTTCCACACCACCCAGGGCATCTGGAACCTGGGAATGTTCCTCCCGGTCGGATTTTTCGCCCTGCTCGCTCTGCGCAAGCCTTTCCCCGCGCTCGTGGGAGTAACTGTCCTGCCGTGCGTCATCGAACTCGCACAGGCACTCGTGCCCGGCATCAGCCGTAGTTGCGACAGCTCCGACGCCGAGATGAACATCGTCGGCGGCGTTCTCGGCGCCCTGGCCGCTGGCGTCCTCCTCACCGCCGGCCGCCGCACACTCGACTGGCGGGGCTGGGCAAAACCGGCCTCTTTCGCCGCCTTGGCCCTCGGGCTGGCGGGGATCGGAGTGTTCCGGACTGCCATCACCCCACTGAACTACGACGGCACAGGCCTCAGCAATGCCGACAGTACCCAGCGACAGGCCGCACACGAGGCCGCTCGCCAGGCCTTCGGCGACCGCTACCGGATCAGCCACGTCTACGTGCAACCCTGCGTGGGCGTCCGCTGCACCAACCTCCTCTTCCACGTCGCGGACGAAGGCATCGCAACCCTGGCCTGGCCCACCCGCCGTCACCTCAACATCCTTCTGGAGCAAAGGGATGTCCCAGGACCAGGCAGCTTCCCTGTCTCCGGTGCCACCACGCCTCGCGGCAAGGACGACGCGGCCCGCATCGCCGACCGGTACATGCGCGACCACTATCCCTGGGCAGCGCACGCCACCAGTCGCAAAACGTACCCCGTCGGGGAAAAGGCCACCTTCGGCTGGCTGACCAGTTGGCGCTTCTTCGACAGAGAAGGCGAAGACGGCATCCTCATGCCCCGCACGCTCGATGTCCAGATCAACCGCGCCGGGCGCGTCTCCCAGATCGACGTCACCGAGGGGCCCACCCACCTCGACGACCTGCCCGCGCCCCGGCTCAGCGCCGAGCAGGCCGAGCAGGTAGTCGTCCGGCAGGAGAACGCACAGAGCGCCCGGAGCGGACGCGGACCGTCGGGCCTCGAAGCTCACGCCACCACCCTCAAGGCCATCGACCGGGGCAACGGCTGGCGGCCCGAATGGCTCATCAGCACCGGCACAGGCAGCGGAGAAGAGGCCGACTCCAACGCCGGAGTCGGCTCCGCAGTCGGATCCGGCGCCGACACGCAGACCACAGCATGGGTCGACGCCATCGACGGAACCGTCCACGACAGCCAGTACCCCGCGGCATAACGGCACGACGGGACGAGCGGACGACGGGGCAAACATCGTCCGACGGCATGAACATCGACTGACGGCCCCTCACCGCCCCGCCGCGCTCGCCACCCCATAACAAACCGGATACCGCCCCGGTCTGTCGGAGAATGCACGTACCTCGCCTGTCGCGCAAGCTCCCCGAAACCACTCGGAGATCGTCCCATTGCGTCCCGCCCCTGCCGTCAGGTCATGGCGGACATATTTGACGCATACGCGCTGGCCGACGCATGGGACGAGATGTCAGTGCGGCCGGGTGGGGTCGCGCGTACCGTGGCGGCGTGGCAAACGAAGACCTGGGGCGGGCTCTCCGCCGCCTGCGCCGCCTGGCGTCTCTGACGCAAGAGGAACTGGCCGAGCGATCTGGCGTATCCGTCGACGTGATCCGTCAGCTCGAACAGCGCCGGAAGCATTCGGCGCGCCTACCCACGCTGCACGCGCTGGCGAACGGTCTCGGCGTAGAGCTGACGACACTCCTGGGGGACCCTCCTGCCGTCTCCTCGACGGCAGACAACGACGGGCCGCGCTTCGTGGCGGTGCGGCGTGCCATCATGCCGGCGCTCTGGGGGCCGGAGCTGGAGCCGCCAGGACCGGACTTTTCACTGGCCGACCTACGTGAGCAGATCGCGGACGGCTGGACGCAGTACCACGCGGCCGAGTTCGACACGGTGATGAAATCGCTGCCTGACATGATCTCGGGTGCGCGCGCGGCCGCGGTCTCGACCAACGGCGACGACCGGGGCGCCGGTTTCGCAGCGCTGGGCAAAGCTCTCCAGCTCGCCGGTCACGTCGCCGTGCGGATGGGGAAGACGGATCTCGCGCTCGTCAGCCTGGAGCGCGCCATAGACGCTGCCGAGCGATCCTCCGACCCCCTGCTACGTCCCATGATCGTCAACTCCGTCGCGTGGACGTACCAGCGGCAGGGGCGCCTCGGTGACGCCCTGGGTATCGCCCTGCGCGTCGCAGACGACATCAGGGACAGCGGGCACACGGCTACTGCTGACGGCCTGAAAGTCTGGGGCGCGCTGACGATGTCCGCCGCGACGTCTGCCGCACGTAGCAATGACTACGACCGGGCCTCTGCCTTGATGGCGAACGCGGAAAACGAAGCGGCCCAGGTGGCCAAGCTGCCGCAGGGCAGCGACAGCCGCATGGTCAGCGTGTTCAGCCCGTCATCGGTACGCATCGAGCGCGTCCGGCTGGCCGTCCAGTACGGCCACCCCGAGGATGCCCTGACCCTGGCGAAGGGAATGCGGCTGGGCAAGGACGTGCCCCCGTCCTGGCGGACGTGGCTGCTGCTGGACGTAGCCCGAGCCCATACGGACCTCGGGGACGCGGCGGGGGCCGTGAAGGCATTGGAGTCGCTGCGCCGTGTGGCGCCGACGTGGATGCGGCACCACACGCTGGCCGTGGCCATCGTGCGCGACCTGTGGGCACTTCCTCATCACCCGCCGGGGCTCCGGCCGTTGGCAGAGTTCCTGGGGCTTGGCGCATAACGTCGTAAAACTGGGACGCCACATCCCTGTCACGCTGCACAGCGCGCCGATTCCATAAGACGGACAGTGCCCCCGCGACCACGCGAACGGTCCGGGGCATGGACGACTGGTTGGAGCCGACATGCCCGAGCCTGTGCAGCCGGAACAACGCCCTGCCATCCCCCGCACGGGCATCGCCTGGTGCGCCTGGCACGAGGCGTACAGCAACACCGCCCGCCCGGTACGCGACACGTCCGGCGCCCGGCTCTTCGCCTGCCACTCATGCCGACAGGCCTACGACCTCACCCCCATCGCGGACCAGCCATGACCGCCCCCGCCAACCTGTCCACGGAGTGCACGGTCGGCCGGGAGCCCGGCTACCAGAACGTTCACGCGATGTGCCGCCAGACACGGGACGTTTCCCTCCCGCACTCCACCGGCATCCTCCTTATCGCCCGCTGCACCTGCACCTGCCACAAGGAGTCCGCATGACCACGGCGACGTCGTACCTACTGCAGATGCCCGCCGTACCGCCCGAGCCGACACCGGGCTGTGTGGTGTGCGCGAGCCTCGGCAGGCAGCGGACACAGGCCCGGAGCGTGAGCGACTACTCGCGGGTGTCCGACTGCAACGTCCGTATGCGCGCCCACACCTGCCGGACGATGCCCACACTCCACTGAGCAGTGTGCACCAGCAGGGCCCGCACCGGCGCGGTCGTCACCTCGGATCCGTACGGGCCTTGCCCAGGACCCTGCCGTTCTTCAGGTGCGCGAAGCACCTCGGGCGGATCGCTGGCGGAACCGTGCACGACAGCCAGTTCCCACCGGTGAAGACGGCGCCTGACAGCAGGTCACCGCTGTGCGGAACCCAATCCCCCTGGATAAACCGGACACCGCCCCCGTCCGTCGGGAAAACGCGTACCACGCCTTTCGCGCAAGCTCCCGGAAACCACTCGGAGATCGTCCCGTTACCTCCCGCCCCTACCGTCAGGTCATGGCGGACATATTTGACGCATACGCGTTGGCCGACGCGTGGGACGAGATGTTTGTGCGGCCGGGTGAGGTCAGGGCCGCCTATGAGCCGGTACTGGCGGCGCTTCAGCCCATCGAGCCGACCGAACTGCGCTTCCGGGCCGACCAGATGGCCCGGGCGTTCACCGACCGAGGGGTGACCTACGCCTTCGCGGGCGAGGAAAGACCCTGGCCACTGGACCTCGTACCGAGAATCCTCGACGCGCTGGAGTGGGATCTCATCCAGCGCGGGGTCGCCCAGCGGGTGCGGGCCCTCGAGGCCTATCTCGCGGACGCCTACGGGCACTGCCGGGCCTTCGAGGACGGTGTCGTGCCCTGGCGGCTGCTGCTCAGTTCGGCTCATTTCCATCGGGCCGCCCAGGGCATCGAGCCGCCCGGCGGTGTGCGTATTCACGTCGCCGGAATCGATCTCGTACGGGACGAGGCCGGGGACTTCCGGGTGCTCGAGGACAACGTCCGGGTGCCGTCCGGGGTGTCGTACGTCATCGAGAACCGGCGGGCGATGACCCGCATCTTCCCCTCCCTCTTCGCCGAGCAGCACGTCGTCCCCGTCGACGGCTACGCGCAGCGCCTGCTGGCCGCCCTGCGCGCCGCCGCGCCGGACGGGGCCGCCGCCGATCCGCGGGTCGTGGTCCTGACCCCCGGGCCGAGCAACGCCGCCTACTTCGAACACGCCCTGCTGGCCCGGCTGATGGGCGTGCAGCTGGTCGAGGGGCACGATCTGGTGTGCCGTAAGAACCGGGTGTGGATGCGGACCACGCGCGGTGAGGTGCCCGTCCATGTCGTATACCGGCGGCTCGACGACGACTTCCTCGATCCGCTCCACTTCCGGCCCGACTCGGTGATCGGCTGCCCGGGCATCCTGAGTGCCGCCCAGGCGGGCACCGTCACCCTCGCCAACGCCGTCGGCAACGGCATCGCCGACGACAAGCTGCTCTACACCTACGTACCCGATCTGATCAGGTACTACCTCTCCGAAGAACCGATTCTTCCGAATGTCGAGTCGTTCCGTCCGGATGAACCGGGGCAGTTGGACGCCGTGCTCGACCAGATCGACCAGCTCGTCATCAAGCCCGTCGACGGCGCCGGCGGGCAGGGCATCGTCATCGGGCCGAAGGCGGACAGGGAGACGCTTGAGCGGACCCGGGAGGCCGTTGCCGCCGATCCCCGGGGCTGGATCGCGCAGCGGCCGGTGGCGCTGTCCACCTCCCCCACACTCGCCGGTGAGCGGATGGCGCCGCGCCACATCGACCTGCGTCCGTTCGCCGTGAACGACGGCAACGATGTGTGGGTGCTGCCGGGCGGGCTGACCCGTGTCGCCCTCCAGGAGGGCAACCTGATCGTCAACTCCAGCCAGGGCGGCGGCTCCAAGGACACCTGGGTGCTCGCCGAGGGCCCCACCGAGACCCCGCACCCCGAGCCGGCCGCCACGCTTCCCGAGGTCGCCCCGCGCCAGCACGGACCCGACGGCAACCTCACCCTCGTACAGGAAGGGGCGCAACAACAGTGAACGACGTGATCCTCTCCCGGATAGCCGAGGCCCTGACGTGGACGGGCCGTTACGTGGAGCGGGCCGACGCCACCGGCCGCATCCTGGACGCCTATCTGCACCGCCTCCTCGAGGACCCCTGGCGCGACGAGGACGTGGCCTGCCGCTCCCTGTACGCGATCCTCGGCGTCGACGCGGGCGCCCAACCCGTCGACATGCAGCAGGTGTTGGACCAGCTCGCCTTCGACGCCCGATCGACGTGCTCGATCGAGGGCGCGCTGGGTGCGGCCCGGCTCAACGCGAGAAGCGCCCGGGAAGCCGTCTCCTCGGAGATGTGGGAGTGCCTCAACTCCACCTGGCACGCCCTCGCCGACCAGCGCCTCGCCGCCCGACGCACGGGCCCGTACGCCTACTTGGAGCTCGTACGGCGCCGGTCGGCCCTCTTCTTCGGCCTCGCCGACTCCACGATGAGCCGGGACGACAGCTGGCGGTTCGTCGTCCTCGGGCGCAGCCTGGAGCGGGTGGACATGACCGTACGGCTGCTGTCGGTACGGGTGTTGGACGCCGCCCACGCCCCCGACTGGCCCACGCTGCTGAGTGCGAGCGGTGCGGACGAGGCGTACGCGCGGGTGTACAGCGGCTTCGGGGACACCCCGAGAGTGGCCGAATTCCTGCTCCTGGACCGGGACTTCCCGCGCTCGGCGCTGCACGCCCTGACGACGGCGGAGGAGTGCCTCGCAGCTCTCGGACGCCCGCGCCAGGACCCGGCCCGCCGACCGATCGGACGCCTGCGCACCAGACTCGAGTACCTGGACTCACAGGCCCTGGAAGAGCAACTCCCTTCGCTGCTGCGGGACTTGCAGGTCGCCTGCATGGCCTCGGCGGAGGCGGTCGCGGAGAGGTTCTTCCCGTACCAGGGGCCCGTGGAGTGGGCCCAGGAAGGAGCGCGAGCGGTATGACGACCGATCGGCCCACACATTCCGCGCCGAACTCGGCGACGAACTCGGCGACGAACACGGCCATGATCCGCCGGCTCCGTATCCGGCACGTCACGCGCGTCGCGTACGCGCAGGCGGCGGTCTCCTCGCACAACGAGGTCCGGATGACCCCGCTGACGCTCCCCGGCCAGACCACGCTGGACGCCCGGGTCACCGTGAACCCGACGACGCCGACCTGGTCGTACTGGGACTACTGGGGCACGCAGGTCACCGGTTTCGACCTGATGGACCCGCACGCCGACCTCACCATCACCGCCCAGAGCCTGGTCGAGACGTCCCCGCCGGGCCCCCTGGACCCCGCGCCGAGCTGGGCGGAGGTGGCCGAACGGACCGCGAACTCACGCCTGTTGGAGTACGCGACGGCGACCACGCGTACGACCGTGCCGCCCGAACTGGTGGCACGGGCGAGGGAGGTGGCCGCGGGCCTCGACCCGCACGCCACGGCGACGGCGGTGTCCGCGCTGGTCGCGGACCGCGTGTCCTACCTGCCGGGGACGACGGGCGTGAACACGTCGGCGGCGGAGGCGTGGGAGCAGGGTGCCGGCGTGTGCCAGGACATCGCCCATGTGACCATCGCGCTGCTGCGCGGCCTCGGCCTGCCCACCCGCTATGTCTCCGGCTACCTCCACCCCGAGCGGGAGGCGGAACTGCACCGCCCGGTGGCCGGGCAGTCCCACGCCTGGATCGAGTACTGGGCGGGCGACTGGTGCGGCTACGACCCCACGAACCGCACCCGCGCCGACGAGTCCCACGTGGTGGTCGGCCGGGGGCGCGACTACGACGACGTGACCCCGCACAAGGGCGTGTACCGGGGCGTGGCCGGGGGCCCGCCGGAGGTGACGGTGGAGTTCACGCGGGTGGCGTGAACCGTCCCGTACGAGGTGTGCGTGTCCCCGGGAGTGAGCTCCCGGGGACACGTGAACGTGCGGGACGGGCGACAGCGTGTGCCTACTTCAGGCCCAGGGCCGCGCACTCGTCCTCGTACTTCTGGGTGCAGATGTCGGACACCTTGTAGATGCCGTCCTCGATGACCGTGCTCTTGATGTTGGACTTCGTCAGGGCGACGACACTCACCAGCTGGGACGGGACGTCCTTCTCGGTGGGGCTGTCGACCTTGTCCCGGGTGAGGGCGTCGAACTGGATGTCGCGGCCCTGGATGTGGGCGACGGCCATCTCGGCCGCCGTCTGGGCCTCCTGCGGGTACGACTTGTAGACGCTCATGTACTGCTCGCCGGAGATGATCCGCTGCACGGCGGCCAGCTCGGCGTCCTGCCCGGTGATCGGCGGCAGCTTGCTGACGCCCGCGGCCTCCAGCGCGTTGATGATGCCGCCCGCCATGCCGTCGTTGGCGGAGTAGACGGCGGCGATGTTGTCCTTGCCGATGGCCTCGATCGCCTTCGTCATGTTCGCCTGGGCGTTCTCCGGCTTCCAGTCCTTGGTGTCGAAGGACTGCGCGATCGTCACCTTGCCCTTGAGCTCGGAGAGGGCGCCCTCCTTGAACTGGGCGGCGTTCGGGTCGGTCACCGACCCGTTCATCATGACGATCTTCTGGGCGGGGTTGATGCTGCCGCCGAGCGCCTCCAGGATGGAACGTCCCTGCACCTCGCCGACGAGCTCGTTGTCGAAGGAGATGTACGCGTCGATGGGGCCCTCGGCCAGCCTGTCGTACGCGATCACCGGGATCCCGGCGTCCTTGGCCTTCCTGACCTCGGGCGCGATGGCATGCGCGTCCACGGCGTCGAGGAGCAGGACGTCGACCTTGTTGTCGATCATCTGCTGGAGCTGCCGGGCCTGCTTGGCGGCGTCCGCCCCGGCGTTGGCGTACTCGACCCTGCCCTCGCCGTTGGTGAGCGACTCGACCTTGTTCTTGATGATCGGGTAGTCGAACCTGTCGTACCGAGTGTTGGCCGTCTCGGGGAGCAGCAGCCCGACCGTGATGTCGTTGCCCTTCGCCGGGGTCGCCTCGGCCGTGTTCCCGCTGTCGGCGTCGAGCACGCCGCAACCGGCGGCGAGGGAGACCGTGACCGTGGAGGCGGCCACGGCCATCGCTGTACGACGCAAACGAGCCACACGAGTCACACGACTCAAGTGAGTCGGACGAGCCGGACGAGTCAGACGAAACATTCGGGTGCTCACTTCAGGTGCTTATGGGACGTGGACGCATCAGTGCGACCCATGTGTCCGAAAGACAACGTCGGCGAGCCCCCGGGCGTCAAGCGGAACTACGGAACGAGAGGGCAAGATCACAGCGCGCCGTGCGGGTGAAGAAGTGATGGAAGACCGCGCGAACTCTCTCCGTGCGTCCTCCATCGGGTGGGGAACTCGGGTGCGTGGAGAGGACGGCAAGATCCGTACAACCATGTGCATCCCTCACCGGTCCTGATCATCGACGGCTCACTTCCGCCGTTCTGGAACGGACGCGACGCGACCGGAGCGAAGGACCGAATGATCTCAGCCAGAAGTACGACAGCCAGGGTGCCGGCGAGGGCCACGGTCACCGCGAGGGCCACCGCCGCGACCGCTGTCGCACTCGCCACCGCCGGCGGACTGCTCACGGCGGTCACCTCCACGCCCGCCGCGGCGGCGACGACGTGCACCTCCCCCACGTACACGAGGCAGTTCTTCTCCAACACCACCTTCTCCGGCACCGCGAAGCGGACCGACTGCGACGCGTCGATCGCGGAGAACTGGGGAGCCGGGTCCCCCGCCACGGGCCTCCCGAAGGACAACTTCTCCGTGCGCTGGACGGTGACCCGGGACTTCGGCTCGGGCGGCCCCTTCGCTCTGGTAGCGGCAGCGCAGGACGGCATACGGGTCTACATCGACGGCACGCGGAAGATCGACCTCTGGAAGAACGTGTCGTCGACGGTGAAGAAGACCGTCAACGTCACGGTCCCCTCCGGCAAGCACACCCTGCGCGTCGACTACGCCAACTGGAACGGCAACGCGAACGTCAACTTCGCCTACGCGCCCCGGACTTCGGCGACGGTGGACAGGGTCAAGCCCCTTGTCCCGACCGCGCCCACCGTCACCTACGACAAGACGACCGGCAAGGCGAAACTCACCTGGGCGAAGAACAAGGAGATGGACCTCGCGGGGTACCGCATCTACCGCCGCCTCAACGGCACGTCCTTCTCCGGCACCCCCCTCGCGACGACCACCGCCACCACCTACACGGACTCGACCGTCCCGAAGACCAGCCAGACGTACGCCTACGAGATCCGCGCCCACGACAAGGCAGGCAACCAGTCCGCCGGCACCGCCGATCTGACCGTGACGACCGTCGACAAGACGCCGCCGGGCCAGGTCACCGGGGTCGAGGTGACCGTGGCCGCGTCCGCCGTGCGGCTCGACTGGAAGGCGGTCGCCGACGCGTTCTCCTACAGCGTCTACCGGGCGAGCGCGCCGCAGGGCCCGTACACCCGGATCACCCAGGCGGTCAGCGAGACCTCCTACACCGACGTCACGGCGAACATCAAGCAGCGCGCGTACTACCGGGTCACGGCCGTCGACAAGAACGGCAACGAGTCCGTCCCGTCCGCGACCGTCGACCCCGGCGAGCCCGACACCACGGCACCGGCCCAGGTCACAGGCCTGACGGCGCAGGGCACGACGGCGGGCAACGCGGTCCGCTGGGAGGCGTCGTCGGCCGACGTGGAGCGCTACGAGGTGTGGGCGGCCCCCGTCGGCCAGTCCGACCCCGACGGCCCGGACATCGCCCTCGGCACCTCCTTCAACGACACACGGGCGGAGGACGGCGTCCCGGTCACGTACAAGGTCCAGGCGATCGACGCGTACGGGAACGCCTCCCCGGTGTCCGAGACGGTGACCGCGACCCGCCCGGCGCCCGGGGAGTCGGCCGCGCCCACGGGCCTGACGGGCACCCTCCGCGACAGCGACACCGCACTCACCTGGGACTACTCGACGGACGCCCGGTTCGGCTACCGCGTCTACCGCCGCACGGGTGGGAACGACGCGTGGACGCGGATCAGCGAGGACGAGGTGACAGCGGTCCGCTACAACGACACCGAGGCCCCGGTCGGCCCCGCCTCCTACTACGTGGTCGTCCTCGACCAGTACGGCAACGAGTCCGCGCCCACGGGAGTGTTCACGGTGAACCGGGCGACTCCGGCGACGTCCACCGGCCCCAAGCCGCCGACCATCAGGCTGTCCGCTCCGTACACGGAGTGCACCGCGAACGACTGCGCCGCGCACGGCAGTTCGGGCACTCCGGTCACTGTGACGCTGACTCCTGACCCGGAGCGGCTGATCGGTGGCTACTCGTACAAGTTCTCCAGTGACACCAGCTATACGAGAACCACGAAGTCGACGGTCACGTGGACGCCGCCCAGGTCCGGCCTCTTTGTCTTCGAGGTGCAATCGGTGGACTACTACGGAAGCCGGAGCGGCGCCTCCACTCAGATCGACTTCAAGGTGGGCTGACCTCACCTGCCCCACTCGAACAAATTCACACCAGCCGTACAACCAATTCACACCTTCGCCGGTCCTGATCGTCAACGGCACCTTCCTCGCCGTTGACGATCAGGACCCGAAGGATCGCCTTGAACCCAGCCAGACGCACGACGCAGGCAGCCACCACCGCCCTCGTGCTCGCCACCACCGGCGCCCTGCTCAGCACCGCGGCCCCGGCCGCCTCCGCCGCGACGACGTGCACTGCTCCCGTCTACACGCGGCAGTTCTTCGCGAACACCACGTTCTCCGGCACACCGAAGAAGACCGACTGCGACGCCTCCATCGCCGAGAACTGGGGCGCCAACGCCCCCGCAACCGGCCTCCCCAAGGACAACTTCGGCGTCCGCTGGACCCTGACCCGCGACTTCGGCTCGGGCGGCCCCTTCGCCGTCACGGCCGCCGCGCAGGACGGGATACGGGTCTACGTCGACGGTCAGCGCAAGGTCGACCTCTGGAAGAACGTCACGACGACGGTACGGAAGACGGTCAACCTCACCATCCCGTCCGGCAGGCACACCCTGCGCATCGACTACGCCAACTGGACGGGTAACGCGAACGTCAACTTCGCGTACGCGCCCCGGACTTCGGCGACCGTGGACAAGGTCAAGCCGCTTGCGCCCACCGCCCCCACGGTCACGTACGACAAGGCCACCGGCAAGGCGAAGCTCACCTGGGCGAAGAACAAGGAGATGGACCTCGCGGGGTATCGCATCTACCGCCGCCTGAACGGCACGCCCTTCGGCAGCACCCCCCTCGCGACGACCACCGCCACCGCCACCACCTACACGGACAGCACCCTCCCCGTGACCGGGGAGAAGTTCGCCTACTCGATCCGCGCGTACGACAAGGCGGGCAACGTGTCGGCCGGGACGGCGGATCTGGCGGTCACCACCGTGGACCGTGTCGCCCCGGGCGTGCCCCAGGACGTGGCGCTTGTCGGTTCGACGTCGTCGGACGGCATGCGCATCGGCTGGAGCACGGTCGGAGGCGCGGTGTCCTACCGGGTGTACCGGGCACCCGAGGTGTACGACGGCGTCAAGTACGTGCCCGGCGCGTACGCGATGATCGGCAGCACGAGCGGGCTCGCGTACCGGGACACCTCGGCCGCTGAGAACAAGGGGTACTACTACCTGCTCACGGCCGTCGACGCGGCGGGCAACGAGTCCGCGCGGTCCAAGGTCGTGACGGGCCGCCTCTGGGACGACGTTCCGCCGCCCGCCGTCACCGGCCTGACCGTGACGCCGACCGAGTACGGCTTCGAGCTGGACTGGGACGCGAACTCGGCCGAGGACCTCGCGTATTACCGGCTCTACCGGGGCACGTTGGGCGACTACGACGAGGACGGTGTGGAGGACTGCCTCCTGAGCGTGGCCAGGGAGTACCTGCCGGCCGACAGAACCTCGTTCACATACACGGCTGTCTCGGACTCGTACAAGTACACCGCCCTCCTGGACGGCGAGCAGGGCTGCT
This sequence comes from Streptomyces sp. ME02-8801-2C, assembly GCF_033793965.1. Taxonomy (NCBI): domain Bacteria; kingdom Bacillati; phylum Actinomycetota; class Actinomycetes; order Kitasatosporales; family Streptomycetaceae; genus Streptomyces; species Streptomyces sp. ME02-8801-2C. The sequence continues at coordinate 107,321 of NZ_JARAXP010000005.1, forward strand.
TCCTCGTCGACGCCGTCGACGACTTCGGCAACTCCTCCTTCAAGTGGACGGGCGAGGGCAGGACCGTCATGGCCGGCGAGCTGGACATGAGGCCGAGCGTGGCCACGCCCGAGGGCTCCCCGCTGGAGCTGACGACGACGGGCTCCGAGGGCGCCACCGAGGGGAACCTCCTCAACTGGACGTGGAGTTCCACCGCCCAGGAGACGACCGGCTACCGCGTCCACCGCTGGAACCCCGCCACCAAGGCGTACGAGAAGATCGCCGACCTCGGCGCCGACGCCAACGACTACTACGACACCGACGCCCCGCGCGACACGACGTCCTTCTACTGGGTGACCACCCTGGCCGCGGACGGCACCGAGTCCGTGCCGGCGGGCGCCTGGGCGGTCAACACCCCCGCGACGTGACGGCGTACGGGACCACGAGACAGAGAAAGAGCAGACACACACCCGTATGAACCTCGCCAGACGCACGAACGTGACCACGTCCGCCGCGACGGCAGTCGTACTCGCCACCGCGGGCGGCCTCCTCACCGCAGCCGCCGCCACACCGGCCTCCGCCGCGACGAGCTGCAACTCCCCTATCTACAAGCGCCAGTTCTTCTCCAACGCCACCTTCTCCGGCACCCCGAAGAAGACCGACTGCGACGCCTCCATCGCCGAGAACTGGGGCACAAACGCCCCCACAGCGGGCCTCCCGAAGGACAACTTCTCCGTGCGCTGGACGGTGACCCGGGACTTCGGCTCGGGCGGCCCCTTCGCTCTGGTAGCGGCAGCGCAGGACGGCATACGGGTCTACATCGACGGCACGCGGAAGATCGACCTCTGGAAGAACGTGTCGTCGACGGTGAAGAAGACCGTCAACGTCACAGTCCCCTCCGGAAAGCACACCCTGCGCATCGACTACGCCAACTGGAACGGCAACGCGAACGTCAACTTCGCCTACGCACCCCGCACTTCGGCGACCGTAGACAGGGTCAAGCCCCTCGTCCCGACCGCGCCCACCGTCACCTACGACAAGACGACCGGCAAGGCGAAACTCACCTGGGCGAAGAACAAGGAGATGGACCTCGCCGGGTATCGCATCTACCGCCGCCTCAACGGCACGCCCTTCGGCAACACCCCCCTCGCGACGACCACCGCCACCACCTACACGGACTCGACAGTCCCGAAGACCGGCCAGACGTACGCCTACGAGATCCGCGCCCACGACAAGGCCGGCAACCAGTCCGCCGGCACCGCCGATCTGACCGTCACGACCGTCGACAAGACCCCCTGGGCCGCGCCCGCCAGGCCGACCGTCACCTCCGAATACAGGGGCCTGCGGATCGGCTGGAAGGGGGTCACCGGAGCAGCGTCCTACCGCGTCTACCGGTCGACGAGCTGGGGTGGGAGGTACACCCGGGTGGGCAGCACCAACCAGCTCAGCTACCTGGACACCTCTGCCACCGAGCGCGTCCCCTACTTCTACAGCGTGACGAGCCTCGACTCGGCGGGCAATGAATCCGCCCGTTCCCTGGTCGGAGAGGGCACGCGCGAGGACCTCACCCCGCCGCCCGCCGTCACCGGCCTGAAGGCGACCCCGACCGAGTACGGCTTCAAGCTCCACTGGGACGCGAACCCGGCCGCTGACCTCTACCGGTACGTCGTCTACGCCGGCGACCTCCTGCGCGAGGAGGGCCAGCAGTTCTGCGTGGATGTCCACCAGGTGAAGTGGCTGAGCCCCAACACGACCTCGTACGCGTACGCCACCGGCCCGGACGGCGAGGAGCGGTGTCTCTTCGTCGACGCCCTCGACACCAAGTGGAACTCCCACTACGAGTGGACCCGTTCCCCCAACATCGTGATCGCCACCGAACTCGACACGACACCGAGTGTGCCGACGCCTGAGGGCTCGCCGCTGTCCCTCGCCGTGTGGGAGGAGGTGGGCAGCGAGGGGATCGAGCTGACGTGGGGCGGCCTCCCCCAAGGTTCCCCGCTGGACGCGGCTGGTTACCGCATCTACCGCTGGAACCCGGCCACTACCACGTACGAAAAGATCGCCGACTGGGAAAGCGACATTCACCAGTACTTCGACACAAGCGCCAAGCCCGGCACCGCGTCCTACTACTGGGTGACGGCAGTGGCAGCGGACGGCACCGAGTCCCTGCCCGCCGGCGACTGGACGGTCACCGCCCCCGCGAACTGACGGCGCACAAAACGACGAGACAGAGAAAGAGCAGACCCACACCCGTATGAACCTCGCCAGACGCACGAACGTGACCACGTCCGCCGCGACGGCCGTCGTACTCGCCACCGCAGGCGGCCTCCTCACAGCGGTCGCCGCCGCACCGGCCTCCGCCGCGACGAGCTGCAACTCCCCCGTCTACAAACGCCAGTTCTTCTCCAACGCCACCTTCTCGGGCACCCCGAAGAAGACGGACTGCGACGCCTCCATCGCCGAGAACTGGCGCGCCAACGCCCCCGCCCCCGGCCTCCCGAAGGACATGTTCGGCGTCCGCTGGACAGTGACCCGCGACTTCGGCTCCGGCGGCCCCTTCGCCCTCACCGCCATAGCCCAGGACGGCATCCGCGTCTACATCGACGGCCAACGCAAGGTCGACCTCTGGAAAAACGTCTCATCGACGCGCACCCAGAAGGTCAACGTCACCATCCCGTCCGGAAAGCACACCCTGCGCGTCGACTACGCCAACTGGACCGGCAACGCGAACGTCAACTTCGCCTACGCGCCCCGGACTTCAGCGGCCGTAGACAGGGTCAAGCCCCTCACCCCCACTGGCCCCTCCGTCTCGTACAACAAGGCCACCGGCAGGGCGAAGCTCACCTGGGCGAAGAACAAGGAGATGGACCTCGCGGGGTACAGGATCTACCGCCGCCTGAACGGCACCTCCTTCGGCAGCACCCCCCTCGCGACCACCGCCTCCCCCTCCTACACGGACACCAACCTCCCTCTCACAGGCGCGAGTTACTTCTACGAGGTCCGCGCGTACGACAAGGCGGGCAACGAGTCCGGCGGTACGACGGACAAGAGCGTCGTCACCGTCGACCGCACCGCTCCGGCCGCGCCCCAGGGGCCGACGGTCGTCAACGAGTCCGAACTGAACGGGCTCCGGCTCAGCTGGAGTTCGGTCGAGGGCGCCGTGTCGTACCGGGTGTACCGGGCGGTCGGGCCGCAGGGCAGGCTCTTCGAGGTCGCCCGGACGAACAAGGCGTCGTACCTGGACACGTCGGTCGTCGAGGGCGTCTCCTACCGCTACCGCGTCTCGGCGGTCGACGCCGCGGGCAACGAGTCGGCGCGTTCCGTCGCCGTGGACGGCAAGCACGACGACCACACCGCGCCGCCTGCGGTGACCGGCCTGAAGGCGACCCCGACCGAGTACGGCTTCAAGCTGAGCTGGGACGCAAACCGGGCCTCGGACCTCGCGCGATACGCGGTCTACGCAGGCGAGTTGGTCGACGGCAAGGACAGTACGGGCGCCCCGACCGGCGAGAAGGTGTGCTCCGCCGGCCTCCTGAAGTACGTGAACGCCGACACCACCTCGTACTCCTACCTCACCCGCCCGAACGGCGAACAGGCCTGCTTCTTCGTCGACGCCCTCGACAACGCCTGGAACTCGGTCCACACGGAGACCGGCGCCGCCCCCACGGTCGTGGCCACGGAACTGAACACCACCCCGACCGTGGCGACCCCGCCCGGCTCACCCCTGCACGTGACCGCCGTCCCGACCGAGGGCAACAGGGCCAACCAGGTCTTCTGGACCGGCCTGGACGCCAACTCCCCGCAGGCGGCGGGCGGTTACCGCGTCTACCGCTGGAACGCGGCGACTTCGACGTACGAGAGGATCGCGACCCTCGGCAAGACGGCCATCGTGTACGTCGACACCGCCTCGAAGCCCGGCACGACGTCCTACTACTGGGTGAAGGCCGTGGCGACGGACGGCACTGAGTCGCTCCCGGCGGGTGACTGGGCGGTCAACGCACCGCTGAACTGACCTGGAGAAGAGTGCAGCCGACGCATCGCCTGAATCGCGTCGGCTGCACGGATGGTTGAGCAATCGAGGTTGGCGGGTTGATCACTCCGCCGCATAACGCGCCCCAACTGATCAAGTCCCAGCAGAGGAACGCCTGCTGCGGGCCTCATCCGAACAAGAAACCGAAGGATGGCATGAACCCAGCCAGACGCGCGGCAGGCCCGGCCATCACCGCGACTGCCGTCGTGCTCGTCAGCACGGGTGCGCTGCTCACCACCGCAGCTCCATTCGCGGCCGCCGCAACCACCTGCAACTCACCTGTTTTCAAGCGGCAGTTCTTCGCAAACACTGCCTTGTCGGGCACGCCCAGGCGAACCGACTGCGATTCCGTCATCGCTGAGAACTGGGGCGCCGGAGCCCCCGCCACCGGCCTTCCGAAAGACAATTTCGGCGTCCGTTGGACCGTCACCCGGGACTTCGGATCCGGCGGGCCCTTCGCCTTCACCCTCGCCGCCCAGGACGGCATCCGCGTTTACCTCGACGGCAAGCGCAGGGTCGACCTGTGGAAAAACACGTCATCGACTGTGAAGAAGACCGTCAACGTCGACATCCCCTCCGGCAAGCACGCCCTCCGCATCGACTACGCCAACTGGACAGGCTCCGCAAACGTCCAGTTCGGTTACGCGCCCCGCACTTCGGCGAGCACGGACAGGGTCAAGCCACTCGTCCCGGTCGGCGCAGCGGTGACGTACGACAAGAGCAGCGGCACGGCCAAACTCACCTGGTCGCGGAACAAGGAGATGGATCTCGCGGGGTATCGGGTGTATCGGCGGCTGAAGAGCGGCTCCTTCGGCAGCAGACCGCTGATGACGACCGTCGCCACTACGTACATCGACACCGCACTTCCGAAAACGGGGGCGATGTATTACTACGAGGTCCGCGCCCGCGACAAGGCGGGCCATGACTCGTCTGGTACTGCGGACCTGCCCGTCACCACCGTGGACAAAACCCCGCCCGCCGCCCCGTCGGTGGCCTGGGACGCGTGCCCAGGCGATCAGCCGTATGCAGCCCCCCAGCTCGTCACCACTGCGCAGAACCAAGCCGACATCGCCTGGTATGAGATGCAGCGCCTTGTCACTGGCATCTGGACCACCGTCTACTCCGGTCCCAAGGGCGCGATCTGCGACGCCGGTTATCCCGCCGACGGCAGCAAGGTCACCTACCGCGGCCGAGCCCGTGACGCGGCCGGCAACTGGTCCCTCTACTCGGCCGCCACGACGTTCACCACCCCCGACCTGACGCCCCCTGCGCCAGTCGCCGACGCCCGCGTCGAGTACCGGTCGGGGGTTCCGCACCTGATCTGGTCGCCCGTCAGTGGGGCCTCCGCCTATCAGGTCGTCCAGTACGACCCGGCCACAAGCGGCTGGCTCGACGCGCTGCCCGGCGGTGGCACCACCAAGGAAACCGACGCTGTGCCACGCCAGTTGGCCGCGACCGCCGACACATACCGGTACGCGGTCCGCTCGACGGACGCCGGGGGCAACGCCGCCGCCCGTGCGGAGGTGACCCTGTCCATGGCGGACCGGCCCGAGGCGATCCCCCCGTACGAGACCACCGCGAACCGGGCCGGCCCTGGGGTGGTCGTCTCGTGGAGCAGTGCCGACCCGTGGACTTACGACGATGGTCCGCTGCTGACATACCAGATCTTGCGGACCGACCCGGCGACGGGCGAGAGCACCGTCGTGGACAAGTGCAAGTCGGGCATCGCGTTCGACGAGCGGCTGACGGACCCCTCGGTCAACTGGTGGTGGGCCGGTGACGACGCTCCGGCGTACGCCGGCCGCAAGGTTCTCCACGGCAGCTGTTGGGATGTCTCCGGGGCTTCCAGGACGACGTACGAGTACCGGATCGTCACCGTCGACCGGTACGGACACGCCTCGCAGCCCGGCGCGGCGGCCACGGCGACCACGCCGGACACCGAGCGTCCGGCCCCGGTACGGAACCTGACCGCCGAGGAGCTTCCGCTCGGCGTACGCCTGACTTGGACGCCACCCGCCGACGACGACATCGCCGCGTACTACGTATGGCAGGGCATCACCGACCCGGACACCGGCGACACCGTCTGGAAGAAGAACTGCTGGAAGGGGGACTCGCTCGCCGAGACCGAGATCCTCTGCCCGACCGTCCCGGACGGATCCACCCACGTCTACCGGGTGGCCGCCACGGACGACTGGGCCTACATCGAGGAGGGCCCGGACTTCTTCCACACGGCCGATATCTCGGTCACCCTGTCCGACACCCGGCCCCCGGGCTGGACCGGGACCGGGGTCCGCCAGGGCCAGTACCCGGCGCTGGAGGTCGGCTGCGAAGAGACAGACGGTCTGGGTGACTGCTCCCTGCTGCCCGACTATCGCGTGGACCGCTGGGACCCGGCTTCGGGCTCCTACACCACCCTCACCACCGCCAAGGTCGGCCGCCCGACCATCTACATGGATCACACCGTGCACGCGGACCTGCTGAACCTCTACTACTACCGAGTAGTGTTCACCGGTACCTCGGGCGTCGAACTCGCCACGCGGCAGGTGGCCTACGGCATCTGGAACAACTGGCTGTGACCACGTGGAAAGGGGCCCGGAGAATCCTCCGGGCCCCTTTCACCTGCCTGTGGGCTACGTCAGTCCTGCGACCGCTTCGGCCGCCACACCACCAACGCACTGGTCTGCTGAACTTCCTGATACGGCACCAGATCCCGCCGATACGACGCGTGCACCGCTGCCTCCCGCTGCTGCATCGCCGCGGCTGCGCCGTCCAGGGCCGACTCCATCTCCGCAACCCGCTGCTGCAACGCGGCGACCTGGTTCTCCAGTTCGATGATCCGCTTGATGCCGGCCAGGTTGATGCCCTCGTCCTGTGACAACGCCTGCACCGTGCGGAGCAGTTCGATGTCGCGGGCCGAGTAGCGGCGGCCCCGGCCGGCGGTGCGGTCGGGGGAGACCAGGCCCAGGCGGTCGTACTGGCGCAGGGTCTGGGGGTGCAGGCCCGAGAGCTGGGCCGCCACCGAGATGACGTAGACCGGGGTCTCGTGGGTCAGTTCATACGGATTGCGTCGACGACCGTCCATCTCGGTCAGGCTCCCTTCGCCGCCTCGAACAGCTCCGCCCGCGGATCCTCGTCCGCGGTCGCCTCGCGATACGCCTCCAGTGCGTCACGAGCCTTCCCCGCCAGCTCCGTCGGGACACTCACCTCGACGGTGACCAGCAGGTCGCCCCGGGTGCCGTCCTTGCGGACCGCGCCCTTGCCCCGCGCGCGCATCGTGCGCCCGTTGGGCGTGCCCGGGGGCAGCTTGAGGGTGACCGGCGGGCCGCCCAGGGTGGGGACCCTGACCTCGCCGCCGAGTGCCGCCTCGACGAACGTCACCGGCACCGTCACCGTCAGGTTGTCTTCCTTGCGGCCGAAGACCGGGTGGCTGTCGACGTGGACCGTGACGTACAGGTCACCCGCCGGACCGCCCCGCTCGCCCGGGGCACCCTTGCCGCGGAGGCGGATGCGCTGGTTGTCCGCGACCCCGGCCGGTATGCGCACCTGCATCGTCCGGGAGGACTTGGCGCGCCCCGAGCCGCTGCACACCAGGCAGGCGTGCTCCGCGATCAGGCCCCGGCCCTTGCAGTCCGGGCACGGGTCGGTGAGCGAGAAACCGCCGCCCGAACCGCGCGCCACCTGGCCGGTGCCCACGCAGGTCGGGCACACGCGCGGTGTGCCGTTCTTGTCGCCGGTCCCCGAGCACGCCTTGCACGGTGACTGGGACGTCATGCGCAACGGGACCGTCGCGCCGTCCACCGCCTCCGTGAAGCTCAGCGTGACCTCGGTGTCGATGTCCTGGCCGCGCCTGGGCTGCGTACGGGTGGTGCCGCCGCCCCGGTTGAACAGGCCGCCGAAGACATCCCCGATGCCGCCGCCGAAGCCGCCCGCACCGGAGCCGGCCCCGGCCCCGCCCTGGGCGCCGCCGCCGAAGAGGTCGCCCAGGTCGAAGTTGAAGGAGCCGCCGCCCGCGCCCGGCCCGGGGCGGAAGCCGCCGTTGCCGAAGAGGGCGCGGGCCTCGTCGTACTCCTTGCGCTTCTTGGGGTCACCGAGGACGTCGTTCGCCTCGGAGATCTCCTTGAAGCGCTCCTCGGCCTTGGCGTTGCCCTTGTTGGCGTCCGGGTGGAACTCGCGGGCGAGTTTCCGGTACGCCTTCTTGATCTCGGCCTCGGTGGCGTCCTTGGGGACGCCGAGAACCTTGTAGAAGTCCTTCTCGATGAAGTCCTTGGTGCTCATCCTCGACGTCCCTCCTTCCCACCGCCGTCATGCACGTCAGCCCTCTTCCGGGCCACCGCTCTCCTTGCCGTCCGCCGCGTCGCCCGACGTCGAGTCCTTGTCGGCCGGCGTCGCCCCGGGCTGGGGTTCGGCCACCGCGACCCGCGCGGGACGCAGGTTGCGCTCACCGAACTTGTAACCCGGCTGCAGGATCGCCACACAGGTCGTCTCCGTGACGTCCGGCGCGTACGAGTGCATCAGGGCCTCGTGGATCGTCGGGTCGAAGGGCTCGCCCTCCTTGCCGAACTGCTGCAGGCCCATCTTCGCGGCGACGGACTCCAGCGACTCGGCGACGGACTTGAACCCGCCCACCAGTTCACCGTGGTCCCGCGCGCGGCCGATGTCGTCGAGCACGGGCAGGAGTTCGGTCAGGAGGCTCGCGACGGCGATCTCCTTGACCGTGATCCGGTCCCGCTCGACCCGGCGGCGGTAGTTCTGATACTCGGCCTGGAGCCGCTGGAGGTCCGCGGTGCGCTCACCGAGCGCCGTACGCACCTGGTCCAGCTGTGCCGTCAGACCGGCGACCTGTGCTGCTGCTGCGTCCCCGGCCGGGGCCGCCCCCTCCGAAGAGGGGGCGGTCTTCGGCTCGGCGTCGTCGGACGTGGCGCCGGAAGGGACGTCGGGCTTCTCGTCGAAGCCCGGAGTCTCCTCCGTCACGCGGCACCGTCCTTGCGCTCGTCGTCGACGATCTCGGCGTCCACCACGTCGTCGTCGGCCTTGGGGGCCTCGGCGCCGGGCGCGTCGCCACCGGCGGCCTGCGCGGACTGGGCGTCGGCGTACATGGCCTGGCCCAGCTTCTGCGAGACGGCGGCGACCTTCTCCGTGGACGTGCGGATCTCGGCGATGTCCTCGCCCTTGAGCGCGGTCTTCAGCTCCTCGATCGAGGCCTCGACCTCGGTCTTGATGTCGCCGGGGACCTTGTCCTCGTTGTCCTTGAGGAACTTCTCCGTCTGGTAGACGAGCTGCTCGCCCTGGTTGCGGGTCTCGGCGGCCTCGCGGCGACGGTGGTCCTCGTCCGCGTACTGCTCGGCCTCCTGGCGCATCCGGTCGACCTCGTCCTTCGGCAGCGAGGAGCCGCCGGTGACGGTCATCTTCTGTTCCTTGCCGGTGCCGAGGTCCTTGGCCGTGACGTGCATGATGCCGTTGGCGTCGATGTCGAAGGCGACCTCGATCTGCGGGACACCGCGCGGGGCCGGCGGCAGGCCCGTCAGCTCGAACATCCCGAGCTTCTTGTTGTACGCCGCGATCTCGCGCTCGCCCTGGTAGACCTGGATCTGGACGGACGGCTGGTTGTCCTCGGCCGTCGTGAAGATCTCGGAACGCTTGGTCGGGATCGTGGTGTTGCGCTCGATGAGCTTCGTCATGATCCCTCCCTTGGTCTCGATACCGAGGGACAGCGGGGTGACGTCGAGGAGGAGTACGTCCTTGACCTCGCCCTTGAGGACACCGGCCTGGAGCGCGGCGCCGATGGCGACGACCTCGTCCGGGTTGACGCCCTTGTTGGCGTCGCGGCCGCCGGTCAGCTCCTTGACGAGCTCGGCGACGGCGGGCATACGGGTCGAGCCACCGACGAGAACGACGTGGTCGATCTCGGACAGGGCGATGCCCGCGTCCTTGATGACGTTGTGGAACGGCGTCTTGCAGCGCTCCAGCAGGTCGGCCGTCAGCTGCTGGAACTGGGCGCGGGTGAGCTTCTCGTCCAGGTGCAGCGGGCCCTCGGCGGAAGCCGTGATGTAGGGCAGGTTGATCGAGGTCTCGGTGGACGAGGACAGCTCGATCTTGGCCTTCTCGGCGGCCTCGCGCAGGCGCTGGAGGGCCATCTTGTCCTTGCCGAGGTCCACGCCGTGGCCGGTGCGGAACTGCTGCACCAGGTAGTCCATGACGCGCTGGTCCCAGTCGTCACCACCGAGGTGGTTGTCACCGTTGGTGGCCTTCACCTCGACGACGCCGTCACCGATCTCCAGGAGGGACACGTCGAAGGTGCCGCCACCGAGGTCGAAGACGAGGATCGTCTGGTCGTCCTTGTCGAGGCCGTACGCGAGAGCGGCGGCCGTCGGCTCGTTCACGATGCGCAGGACGTTCAGGCCCGCGATCTCGCCGGCCTCCTTCGTCGCCTGACGCTCGGAGTCGTTGAAGTAGGCCGGGACGGTGATGACCGCGTCCGTGACCTTCTCGCCCAGGTAGGCCTCGGCGTCGCGCTTGAGCTTCTGCAGGATGAAGGCGCTCATCTGCTGCGGGTTGAAGTTCTTCCCGTCGAGCTCGATCTTCCAGTCGGTGCCCATGTGGCGCTTGACCGACCGGATGGTCCTGTCGACGTTGGTGACCGCCTGACGCTTGGCGACCTCGCCGACCAGCACCTCACCGTTCTTCGCGAAGGCGACGACGGACGGCGTGGTCCTGGCACCCTCGGCGTTGGTGATGACGGTGGGCTCGCCGCCCTCCAGAACGCTGACGACGGAGTTAGTCGTGCCCAGGTCGATGCCGACCGCACGTGCCATTTCGATTCCTCCAAGGGAATGACCGAGTTGCATGACCGAGTCGGACCCTGACTTGGAGCCTGACTTGCAGTCTGACTTGAGTGGAACAGGCTCAAGTGTGCATCACTCCCGCCGCCCGGTCAACAGAGCTGAGTCGACCCCACTCAACTCTTATCCGTTCCTTACGCGCAACGCCGCTCTGACCTGCGCGGACTGCACCGCCGGATCCTGCCGAAGCCCGTACACGGGAACCCTCAGCAGCCCCAGTACGACCACCCCGGCCACCCCCACCACCCACCACAGCCCCGACTCCCCGACCCACCCGCCGTGCACGAGCACCCCCACCAGCACCGCCCCGAAGGCGCCCGCACCGAGCAGCAGGGCCGCCCCGCGCGAAGTGAGCCCGAGCCGCCGCAGCCGGTGAGCGAGATGGTCGGGCCCGCCCCGGGACAGGGGCCGCCCGGCCAGCCGCCGCGACACCACCACCAGCACCACGTCCGCGCCCGCGACGGCGGTGAGCGCGAACAACACCCCCGCGCTGGACGCCAGTTCGTGCCCGGTCCGCACGACCACCGCCGCCGACGCCAGCACGAACCCGGTGAACAGGGACCCGCAGGCGCCGAGGGCGATCCGCGCGGGATGCCAGTTGTGCATCAGGAACCCGGTGAGCGCGGCGGCCAGGACACTGAGCAGCACGGCGAGCCCGTCGAACACCTCGACGGCGGCACACGCGCCCACCCCGAAGGCGGTGAGCACCCCGACGGTCCCGAGCAGCCCGTCGGCGTGGTCGAGGGCCCGGAAGGCGAGGGCCACGAACACGATCCAGAGCAGCGCGAGCAGCCCGACCCCGAGCCCCAGCTCCCGGTACGGCACGACGAACGCGGCGGCGACACCCGTACCGACGACGAGGAAGCGCGCCTTGACCCGCCGTACGTCGGCCACGAGCCCCAGCGCGCCGACGCCCGCCCCGGCGACCAGCAGCTCGCCGACCCCGTCCCCCAGCGGGGCGTACCCGGTCCACTCCCCCGCGCCCGCGACCAGGCCCGTGGCGAGCGCGACGGCGAGCCCGCCGAGCAGGGGCAGGGGCCGTGCCCGGCGCCGGTCGAGCACCCCCAGCCGCAGGGCGAGGGTCCGCAGGAGGGCGGTGAGGACGGCGGCGAGGAGCAGGGCGGCGGTGGCGGCGAGAATCCCGTAGAGCACGGATTCACGGTAGGCGCAAATGTAACAATTGCGTACGAATAACACGACGCAACATCGTCGGAAAGTCGCCTGATCCGATCGGCCCCGATCCGCCACTCAGGTAAGCCTGAGCGATCCAGATCACTCCGCCGCTGGCTACAGTGCGGTTCAAGATATGAGTAGTCTCTGACAGACTGCCTAAGTTACCGCTTAGTAATACTGCTCCATTAGTCATTACGTACGTCATTACGCGCAGGCCTGAGGAGCCCCTCCATGCAACTCGCCGCGATCATCGTGTCGCTCGTCCTGACCGTGATCGGCGTCGCGCTGCTCGCACGCGCCATCGGTCAGTTCGTCCGGTACTTCAAGCTCGGCCAGCCGGTCCCGGCCGGTCTGCGGACGGACAACCCCTATCAGCGCAGCGTGACGCTGGTGAAGGAGTTCCTCGGCCACACGCGGATGAACCGGTGGGGCATCGTCGGCTTCGCCCACTGGTTCGTGGCGATCGGCTTCCTGACACTGCCGCCGACCCTCGCGCAGGCCTTCGGCCAGCTCTTCTCGGCGGACTGGACGCTGCCGGTCATCGGCGGCTTCCTGCCGTTCGAGCTGTACATCGAGTTCATCGGCGTGATGACGATCCTCGGCATCGCCGTGCTCATCGCGATCCGCCTGCTGAACCTGCCCTCGCGCCCCGGCCGCAAGTCCCGCTTCGCGGGCTCCAAGGCGGGCCAGGCGTACTTCGTCGAGTACGTCATCCTCACCATCGGCCTCGCGATCTACACCCTGCGCGGCCTCGAGGGCGCGATCCACCACGTCGAGCACTACGAGGCCGGCTACTTCGCCTCGTACCCGCTGGTCCTCGCCTTCAAGGGCCTGTCGCTCGGCACCCTGCAGAACCTGATCTACCTCACGGCGATGATCAAGATCGGGACGTCGTTCGTCTGGATGATCGTCGTCTCGCTCAACACCAACATGGGTGTGGCCTGGCACCGCTTCCTGGCCTTCCCGAACATCTGGTTCAAGCGCGAGGCGACCGGCGGTACGGCCCTGGGCGCCCTCCAGCCGATGACGTCCGGCGGCAAGGCCATCGACTTCACCGACCCCGGCGACGACGACGTCTTCGGCGTCTCCCAGGTCGAACAGTTCTCCTGGAAGGGCCTGCTCGACTTCTCCACCTGTACGGAGTGCGGTCGCTGCCAGTCGCAGTGCCCGGCCTGGAACACCGGCAAGCCGCTGTCCCCCAAGCTCCTGATCATGTCGCTGCGCGACCACGCCCACGCCAAGGCCCCCTACCTGCTCGCGGGCGGCGGCAAGACGGCCGAGGGCGAGGAGAAGGGCAGCGAGGAGCAGCTGAAGGACGTACCGGCCGCCGCGCTGGCGGAGGCCGAGCGCCCCCTGATCGGCACGGCGGAAGAGAACGGCGTCATCGACCCGGACGTCCTGTGGTCCTGCACCACCTGCGGCGCCTGCGTCGAGCAGTGCCCGGTCGACATCGAGCACGTCGACCACATCGTCGACATGCGCCGCTACCAGGTGATGATCGAGAGCGCGTTCCCGTCCGAGGCGGGCACGATGCTCAAGAACCTGGAGAAGAAGGGCAACCCCTGGGGCCTGGCGAAGAAGCAGCGCCTGGAATGGCTCAAGGAGCTCGACTTCGAGGTCCCGGTCGTCGGCAAGGACATCGAGGACCTCAGCGAGGTCGAGTACCTGTACTGGGTCGGCTGCGCCGGCTCCCTCGAGGACCGCGCCAAGAAGACCACCAAGGCGTTCGCCGAACTCCTCCACATCGCGGGCGTCAAGTTCGCGATCATGGGCGGCGACGAGAAGTGCACCGGCGACTCCGCCCGCCGCCTCGGCAACGAGCCCCTGTTCCAGGAGCTCGGCATGGAGAACGTGGCGGCGCTGAACATGGCGTTCGGCGAGGAGATCGACGACGACGGCAATGTCACCCCGGAGTCGAAGAAGCCCAGGTCGGCGAAGAAGATCGTCGCGACCTGCCCGCACTGCCTGAACACGATCGGCAACGAGTACCCGCAGCTCGGCGGCGACTACGAGACGATCCACCACACCCAGCTGCTCCAGCACCTCATCGACGAGGGCAAGCTGCTCCCGGTCACGCCCGTCGAGGGCCTGATCACCTACCACGACCCCTGCTACCTGGGCCGCCACAACAAGATCTACACGCCCCCGCGCGAGATCATGTCGGCCGTCCCGGGCCTGCGCCAGCAGGAGATGCACCGCCACAAGGAACGCGGCTTCTGCTGCGGCGCGGGTGGCGCGCGGATGTGGATGGAGGAGCGGATCGGCAAGCGCATCAACAACGAGCGCGTCGACGAGGCCCTCTCCCTCAACCCCGACATCGTCTCCACCGCCTGCCCCTTCTGCCTCGTCATGCTGACCGACTCGGTCAACGGCAAGAAGAACGAGGGCAAGGCGAAGGAGTCCGTCACGGTCGTCGACGTCGCCCAGCTGCTCCTGACGTCCGTGAAGACCCCGGCTTCCGACGACGAGCCCCCGGCGGACGAGCCGGAGTCCGAGAACGCGCCGGAGCCGCAGCCGGTGAAGTAACCGGCCGCACCGCTGCAGCCGACAGCCCCCTGCCCCGCACGGGCACGGGGCTGTCGCCTTGTCTCGAACACGTGCATCATTACTGAGTAGTTGCCAATGGGGTCAATGGTCCGGACGAGGTGCAGGGTGCGGATGCGGGCGCAGGTGCGGGCACGAATGCAGGTGCGGACGCGGGTGCGAAGCGGCGGTCGGGGTACGACGGCCACCACCGCCCTGGCGGCCATCGGCGCCCTCGTGGCCCTCACCGCCTGCGGCCCCTCCTCCGGCGACGAGGGCGCGACCCCCGACCGGACCCCGATCCGCGCCGCCAAGGCCCCCGCCCAGCGCCCGATCCCGCAGGGCGACGGCAGCAAGGTCCCGGACGACTTCAACGGCGACGGCCACCGCGACCTCGTCCTGGGCGACCTGGTCAAGGACCAACTCCACACCGACGACGCCGGAATCGGCATCGTCTACGGCTCCCCGGGCGGACTCGTCCCCGGCGCCCGCCAGTTGCTCAGCCCGTCCCGCCAAGCAGCCCGTACGAAGGGCCAGTTGCCGGCCGTCTTCGACGCGGAGGAGACCTGCGACCTCGACGGCGACGGCTTCACCGACCTGATCGTGTCGACGGACCCGCCCTACGACGGCCAGGGCCGGCCCCCGGTACCCCTCCAGCTCCTCTTCGGCTCCCCGAACGGCCTCACCGGCCGCGCGGTCACCCTCACGATCCCCGGCCAGGCCCGCGCCGGCAACGACTGGCCCGACCAGCCGGTGTGCGGCGACTTCGACGGCGACGGCGCCAAGGACCTGGTCGTCCACGCCTCGGACGTCCAACTCAGCTATCTGCGCGGCCCGTTCACCCGCAAGGGCACCCCGCGCAAGGCCGGCCCGCCGATCGTCGCCCCCGGCAACGTCCCCACGGGCCCGGCGGCCGACGTGAACCGCGACGGCTACGACGACCTGATCGTCCGTACGGCGGACGGCACCGCGAAGTCGTCGGTCGTCCTCGGCGGCCCGAACGGCCCGACACGCACCGGGGCCGTGCTGCCCGAGGGCATCGACGTCGCCCTCGGCCGCTTCGGGAAGGGCAAGAACCTGGACGCGGCGGTGGGCGCGATGGGCGAAACGTCACTGCGCTACGACCTCCCCGACGCGGCCTCCGGCACCCTCGCCACCCCCGGCTCGATGCTCGACACCGGCGACTTCGACGGCGACGGCCGCGCCGAACTCGTCTCCAGCGGCTCCCGGTTGAGGATCTTCCGGGCCCCGACAGCCACGACCGGCCTCTCGACGAAGGGCATGGTCACCGTCGCCCCACCGACCCGGGGCACGACCCGCGTCCTCACGGTCGGCGACTTCGACGGTGACGGCCGGGCGGACCTGGTGGTGCGGACGTATCGGGGGGAGACGTGGGACGAGGTGGCCGTCTACCCCGGCACGAAGAACGGCCTGGTGGCGGCGAAGCCGTCGGTGACGTTCTCCAGCTCGGAGTTCCTGTAGGGGTCTCGCAGGGCCCCCTCCCGTACAACCTTCGGCCGTCACCGACCGTCTCCCACGTACTCACGGGAACCGCCCACCGTGCCAACACGCTTACGCGGACGTGCACTTGACCGCGTGCACCTGTACCGGGGAGACCACCATGCGACGGACACGCATCACCACGGCGGCCCTGGCCGCCACCCTGCTCGCCACCGGCCTGGCACCGCTGGCCCTCACCACGCCCGCCACCGCGGCCCCCGCCAAGTACGCCGACGACTTCAACGGCGACGGCCACCGCGACTACGCCGAGTTCTCCTACGGCGCCCGGCACGAGCACCGGGGCGGCGCCGTCAAGGTCACCTTCGGCACGGCGAACGGACCGGGCACCAGGGTCCAGTACATCGGCCAGAACAGCCCCGGTGTGCCCGACTCCGACGAGGTCGACGACAACTTCGGGAACGTCCGGGCCGCCGCCGACTTCAACGCCGACGGGTACGGCGACCTGGCCGTATCCGCCACCGGCGAGAGCGTGGCGGGCCGGATGAGCCAGGGCTCGGTCACCATCCTCTGGGGCAGCAGGGCCGGCCTGTCCGGCGGGACCAGCATCCCGGCGCGGTCGCACACCTCGTGGGCACGGATGGGCACGGACCTCGCGGTCGGCGACTTCAACGGGGACGGCAAGAAGGACCTGGCCGTCGTCGCGGGCAGCAAGGCGTGGGTCTACCGGGGCACCATCTCCCGCGCGGGCGTGGCCGGTTCGGTCACCGCCCTGGACAGGAACGGGCAGTTCGAGGTCTCCTCGCTGATCGCGGGCAATGTGACCGGCGACAACAAGACCGACCTCGTCGTCATCGGCGATGTCCTCGGCGCCGGCACCATCGCCTCCGACGCCTGGTTCATCAAGGGCGGCACCAGCCTGGTCCCCGGCCGCACGCTCCGGCTGGAGGGCGTGCACAGCCTCGGCGGCCAGGTCGAGCGCGGCGGCGACGGCGTCATCGCCGACTTCAACAAGGACGGCAAGGGCGACATCGCCATCGGCACCCCGCTGTTCTCCTCCTACCGCGGCATGGTCAGCATCTGGTACGGCGCCGCCGCCGGACCCGCCAGGGTCACCCGCCTCACCCAGAACACACCGGGTATCGCGGACAGTACGGAGCCGGACGACAGCTTCGGCGCCGGCATCGCCGCCGGCGACATCGACGGCGACGGCTACCGGGACCTCGCGATCGGCGCGTACGGCGAGAAGATCGGCGGCCAGCCGTACGCCGGCGGGGTCCACGTCCTCTACGGCCGCGCGGGCGGTCTCACGACCACCGGCGCGCAGTGGCTCGCCCGCAGCACGGCCGGCATCCCCGGCAACCTCACAGCAGGCGACATGTTCGGCGCGAAGCTGCGCCTGCGCGACGGCAACCGCGACGGCAAGGCCGACCTGTACGTGTCGGGCGGCGTGAGCTCCGTGCGCCTGCTCGGCTCGGCGACGGGGATCAGGACGGCCGGGGCGACCTCGGTGCCGGACGGCCTGATCGACGGCCTGCTCCCGTAGGGGACAGAAGCGAAACTCCCCTAGGGAAGCAGCCCAGGCCCCCCTTACGGGATGTCACAGGTCGGCAGCAAAGCGGGGTCCGGAAGCCCGGGCCCCACGCGCCACTCTCCAGGACCAGGTACGTTCGATGACGTGGCTGGATTCAGGATCGGACGCGGCGGCCGGGACAACCGCCCCCCGCAAGCGCGACCGCAACAACAACCGCGGCAGCAGCCGTACGGCCAGCAGCCCCCGCAGGGCGGCCCGTCGTACGGCTACCCCTCCGCGCCGCAGCAGCAGCCGTACGGCGGCGGACAGCCGTCCTACGGCGGCCCGGGCGGCGCCGGAGGGCGGCAGTGGCCCCCGCAGCCGAACCCCGGCGGCGGTTACGGCGGACAGGGCGGGCCCGGTGGACACGGCGAGCCGGAGTACTTCGGCGACGGCGGTCACGGGCAGCAGCACGGCCAGTACGGGCACGGCCCCCAGGGCCACCCCGACGCCCCCGTGGACCCGTACGCGGCCAACAACCCTGGTCACACACAGGCGTTCACGACGAGCGACGACCCGTACAACCAGGGCGACACCTATCGCGCGGGCGGCCCCTCGGCCCCGGCCGGTCCGCGGCTGCGCTGGAAGGAACTGCTGCGCGGCATCGTGACCGCCCCCGACCGCACGTTCCTCCAGATGCGCGACTACCAGGTGTGGGCGCCGGCTCTCGTCGTCACGTTCCTGTACGGCCTGATCGCCGTCTTCGGGTTCGACGACACCCGCCAGGACACGATAAACGCGACGCTCAGCAACGCGATCCCGATCGTGCTGACGACGGGCGTCGCGATGGTCCTGAGCGCTTTCATCCTGGGCGTGGTCACCCACACCCTGGCCCGCCAGCTCGGCGGCGACGGCGCCTGGCAGCCGACGGTCGGCCTCTCCATGCTGGTCATGTCCATCACGGACGCCCCGCGCCTCGTCGTCGCGATGTTCGCGGGCGGCGACGCCCCCTTCGTACAGATCCTCGGCTGGGCGACCTGGGTCGCGGCGGGCGTACTCCTGACCATCATGGTCCGCCGCTCCCACGACCTGCCGTGGCCGAAGGCACTGGGGGCGTCGGCGATCCAGCTGATCGCGCTGCTGTCGATCGTGAAGCTGGGGACGTTCTGAGGTTCCAGGGGGCTCGCTGAGTTTTCAGGGGGCCCCTGAGTTTTCAGGGGGCCCCTGAGTTTTCAGGGGGCCCCTGAGTTTTCAGCGGGCCCGCTGAGGTTCCAGGGGGCCCGCTGAGGTTCCAGGGGGCTGTCTACTGCCTGTCGGCGGCGGGTGCGCCGTGCCAACGCCATTGCGTGAGTCGCGGCCGGCCTGGGATTTCCGCGCGGCCGGTGGCCCACAGCAGGGTGAGCCACCGGTCGGTGTCCGTCGGGGCGTGGGGGAAGAGCCGGAGCAGCACACGGTGGCAGACGTCGGCGTCCGGCACCCAGTCGATGCCGAGGCCCTCGGCGATGTCGTACATGTGCACCAGCGTCTCGACGACCCCCATGGCGGCGAAGCCCTCGGGATCGGACGCACCGAAGACGTGGTGCGACCTGACTGCCGGCGGCGCAGTCCGCGCGATGGCCGTCAGCAGGGCGCCGCAGGCTTCCAGTACCTGCAACAGGCCGGCCGTGCCGGCGTCACGGTCCGCGAAGATGACGTTCGCCGGGCCGCCGGGCTTCTTTCGGCTCCAGACGAACGGGACATGCGTGTCCAACGGCGGGCTCGCGGGGCCCAGTTGGGCAGCGTAGGAGAACAGGTCGTCGGCGAGGTGCTCGACGGTCTCCCAGCAGCTCCACTCCAGGGAACCGGCTTTGGCGTCCCAGTCCGGCGCTTTCGCCGCCCGCAGGGTGGCCACCGCCAGGCGGACGGCGTACTCGACGTCGTCGGCGGTGACGGGGCCGCTCGATCCGCGCGTTTGAGGCATGCCGGGACCGTATCAATGACCGTGGGGGGCTGCGGCTTCGCGATCAACTCCGCGTCCACATGCGAGAATTCGCGCCGTGCAGTGGACAACGATCGTAAGCACCGCCGTCGGCATCGCCGGCGGAGCGGGGGCCACCATAGCCGTCGAGCATGTTCGCTGGCGCCGAGCAATGATCGATCGCGTGTTTCAGGATCGCCGCGATCTGTACGTGGACTGCTTCGTCACCCTCCGGCGAGCCCACGAGGCCATGCGGGGCACGGTCGCGGACGGGCAACCGCACGATGAGCTGGCGGCAAGGGTCCGCGAGGCCTTCCGCGCCTCCGGCTGCGACGAAGCCCGGGAACGCATGTTCCTGCTGGGCGTCTCGGACGAGGTTGAGGCCGCGATAACGGCCTCGTATCACACCCTCCGCGAGGTGAGGCAGGTGCTGGCCGAAGGCCACGACCTGACCTCGGCCGAGTACTCGACCGCCAGGCAGGCGCACGGAGACGCGACGCGCGCGGCCCGCGTGGTGCTCCGCCGCGATCTGAGCGCTGTCCGCAGGTAGGGCGGGCAGGGCGTCAGAGCGCTTCTTTCGACGGCGTGACCGGCTCCCCCGACTTACGTACTACAGGCAGGACACTCCACGGGAAGTTGATCCACGCGTCGGTCCGCTTCCACACGTACTCGCACTTCACGAGCGACTGCGTCTTCTCGTAGATCACCGCCGAACGCACCTCGGCGACGGCGTCCAGGCAGAAGTCGCGCACCAGTTTGAGCGTCTTGCCGGTGTCGGCGACGTCGTCGGTGATGAGGACCTTCTTGTCGGAGAAGTCGATCGCGTTCGGGACGGGCGCGAGCATGACGGGCATGGGAAGCGTGGTCCCGACACCGGTATAGAACTCGACGTTGACCAGATGGATGTTCTTGCAGTCGAGCGCATAGGCAAGCCCACCGGCGACGAACACCCCGCCCCGCGCGATGCTGAGCACGACATCGGGCTCGTACCCGTCGTCGGCGATGCTCTGCGCGAGCTCACGCACGGCACCACCGAACGCTTCGTAGGTCAGGTTCTCCCGTATGTCACTTACATCACTGGCGTCACTCACGTCGCTCACACCTGTGTCCGGTGGAAGTTGAGGAAGGACCGGGAGGCAGTGGGCCCACGCTGCCCCTGGTACCGGGAGCCGTACCGCTCGCTGCCGTACGGGTACTCGGCCGACGAGCTGAGCTGGAACAGGCACAGTTGGCCGATCTTCATACCGGGCCAGAGCTTGATGGGGAGGGTGGCGAGGTTGGAGAGCTCGAGCGTCACGTGTCCGCTGAACCCCGGGTCGATGAACCCGGCGGTGGAGTGGGTGACGAGTCCGAGGCGCCCGAGCGAGCTCTTGCCCTCGAGGCGGGAGGCGAGATCGTCGGGAAGGGTGATGACCTCGTACGTGGAGGCGAGCACGAACTCCCCGGGGTGGAGGATAAACGGCTCGTCGCCCTCGGGCTCGACCAGGCGCGTCAGGTCGGCCTGCTCGATCGAGGGGTCGATGTGGGGGTAGCGGTGGTTCTCGAACACCCGGAAGAAGCGGTCGAGGCGCACGTCGACACTCGACGGCTGCACCATGGATTCGTCGTAGGGCTCGATCCGTACCCGCCCGGAGTCGATCTCGGCCCGGATGTCCTTGTCTGAGAGAAGCACGCCCCGAGGATACGCAAGGCGCGCGAACCCGACACCATCGGTCGACCTCGCGCGCCTGCTACTGCTACTACTACTGCTTCGACTTCCACTTCACTTGCTGGTGGTGGTGCTCCGCTGCTGCTGTTGCTGCTCCAACGTCACCGGCACCACACTGCGGAGCCGCGCACAGCGCGGACACCGGACCAGCCGGCCGGGGCCGAGCCGCTCGGCCTGCTGCATCGGAAACGAAGCGGTGCTGAACACGTGCCCTTCGGCACAACGGACGACGGTGCGCTCGATCAAGTCCTCAGAGTCCCTTCCCCAAGAGCCGTCGCCGGTCACTGCCGAGACCGACGAGGACCGTCACATTACGGGACGAAAAGGGCGGCCCTCCAGGCGGCACTCCGATCCCGCCCGATCCTGCCCGACCCCTCTTCCGCGCCCCCACCGTACGCCCCAACTCCGGCCGCCCGCAGCCGGGTCACGCGGTGGGAACGGGTCCGGTTCGCGTGGGTTTCCGGCCCCGTCAGGGTCTGATCTGCGGGCGATTCACATCCGGAACATCGCCGGAACCGCCCAGAAACGGCGGCAGGCCCCACGGCTTCGGCGCCGGGGGCCTGGCGTACGGTAGAGTGACTGAGCGTTCGGACACCGGTCGTACCGGCGTCTTACGCGGGTGTAGTTTAGTGGTAGAACATCAGCTTCCCAAGCTGAGAGTGCGAGTTCGATTCTCGTCACCCGCTCCATGACAAACCCCCAGGTCATCGACCCGGGGGTTCTTTGTTGTCTAGACCGGTGGGCAGGTGCCGCACCACAACCGCACCATTAGCTCTCGGCGGCCTCCTCACTGTGGTGCGCGGGTTGATCCTTGTGACGCTTCGCACGCTCGGTCCGCACCAGACCATCGAGCCCGGCGGCGACCTCCCGCTGCCGCTCCTCGTCGGAGTGCTGATAGATCAGCGCGGCCTTCTCCGAGGACTGACCCGCGCGAACCATCGTGTCCTTCAGGGTGGCGCCAGAGCGCGTCGACAGGGTGTGTCCGGTGTGCCGAAGATCGTAGAAACGGAAGCCGTCCGGGAGACCTGCGACGACCCGGGCGCGCCGCCACTTCCGGCCGAAGGATGTGCGGCGGAAGGCCGCCCCTTTCTCGCCGACGAAGAGGAGACCGTCAGGCCCCTTCTCCGCGTACCAGGCGAGGTGGCGTTTCACCTCCTCCTCCGGGAAGGCCGGAAGGACGACGAGGCGGGCGCCCGCATCCGACTTTGTGGCCCCGGGAGCACGCTGCCCGTTGGTTCGCTCGGGCTCGGCGACATGGACGCGGATCACGAGGTTGTCGAGGTCGACGTCTCGGCGCCGGAGGCCGGCCAACTCCTCGGGCCGCATCGGTCCGTACGCCCCGAGGTAGACCATGAAACGCCAGCGGATACCGATCACATCGGCAAGGGCGTCGACCTGGGCGACGGTGGCGATCCGGCGCTCAGCGGCGGACTCCTTTCCGGCGCCCTTGATCCGGCACGGGTTGCGGCTGATCAGGTCATCGTCGACGGCCGTCTCCATGATGCCTTTGAGCAGCCGGTACGCCTTAGTGCTGTGACCGGGAACGTTCACCGTGTTAGGAGTTCGGGCTCATCTTGGCGAGCCCGTGTGGACCGATCAGTCAGAAACAGCTGCTTGCCAGCTCCATGAGGCGCGGCGGGGGCGGTCATCCAGCTCGCCGCGGCCGGTGCACCAGAGATCCCCCGGCGCATGGTGCAGTTCTTCCTGGAGGTGAAGAAGGCCGATGAGGACCCCGACGTTTGAGGAGTTGTTCCGCGACTGCCAGAGGACGGCCGTTCATCTGGAGATGCGCGACGCCTACATGAAGTCGGATCCCGCCTTCGTCGACTGGAAGGCCGGCGTGGCACTCGACCCGGCCGAACGCTGGGGTGACTGGCACAGCATCGTCACTGAGGCGACCTCGCGAGGCGTCGAGGTCCGCCGAGCCCGGGTCGTGTCGACTCCCGTCAGCGAGTACGTCCGCTTCGAGTACGACGTGACGGACGGACTGAACATCGCTGCTGGCGAAGAGGTGCGCTGGCTCTCCCGGCGAAACGCAACGGGCCTGGCGCTTCCGGGCAACGACTTCTGGCTTTTCGACTCCAGCCTCGTCCTCGTCAACCACTTTGACGGAGAGGGCGAGAACATGGAGGTGGAGCTCACAGAAGACCCTGAGGTGGCGAAGCTCTGCAAGTCTGCCTTCGAGTCCGTGTGGGCGCGGGCAACACCGCACGCAGAGTTCCAGCCGGCCTGACGGCTCGAACGGCAGTATCGCAGCGACATGACATCGCCATCTTCGAGCGTTCAGGAAGCCCGCAGGGCCCTGGGTAAACGCCTGAGTGAAATCCGGGTCGAAGCCGGGCTCACCAAGCGAGCGCTGGCCAGCAGTCTCGGCTGGCATGAGTCGAAGTGTTCGCGCTTCGAGAGCGGCACGCGTCCGCCTTCGGAGCGCGACCTTCGTGCGTGGGCTGCTGCTTGCGGTGCGGACAGCGCGGCCGAGGATCTCGTGTCGACAGCCCGCGGCATCGAGGGCATGTACGTCGAGTGGCGCCGGATGGAGCGCACCGGCCTGAAGCAGGCCCAGGAGTCCGTTCTCCCTGAACGCGCGGGTCAGGGCAGGGCGACAGAGGTGTTCTGGTTCAGGTGCGTGCGGAGGGTGGCGGCGAAGTCCTCGGCGCGGGCCAGCTGGACGCGGAGCTTGTCCACCTGCTCGGTCGCGGCCTGTTCGTAGACGCGGACACGGCCCAGCAGGACGTCCCGCTCGGCGGCATCGACGGGGTCGTCGCCGTCAAGGCGGTCGGTGGCGTCCAGGAGGTCGCGCATCTGGTCGAGGGTGAAGCCGAGCGGCTTCATGCGCCGGATGACCATGAGCCGGACGACGTCGGCCTCGGTGTAGAGGCGGAAGCCGCCCTGGGAGCGGGCGGAGGGGATGACCAGGCCGGTTTCCTCATAGTGCCGGATGGTGCGCAGAGACAGCTCCGTCCGCGCGGCGACCTCGCCGATCTGCATGTGCTTGTCGTCCACGCCTGTCTCCTGGCCCTTCTCGTCCTGTCGGGACCGCGCCCCGTGCGATGCCGCCACCCTCTACTCTAACGTTAGGGTAGAGTTGCTGATGCGCGGGCGGCCCGGCTGCCCCGCGACTGCCGTTCCGGGGCCAATGCCGCCCCCGGCGAAGATCCAATTCTTGCAGGAGAGAGTGTGCGCGAGCCCACGACGCCCATCGCCGCCGCCTGCCCACCGTGACTCTTCGCTCCCCGATGTGAGCCGCCCGGCCGCGCCTCCGCGCAGGCCCCCGGCTCCGTCGCTTCTTCGACTTCCGGCCCGCTCCTCGCGGGCCGCCCGCGGGGTGCCGGCCCGGTTCCTCCGCGTTCTCCCGCGCGCCCCGGCCTACCAGTGGGGTGCCCGAGCACGACAGGTACGCATCTCCTTGTCCTCTCCCGTAGTGACTCCCGCCGCGCGGCTGCGCGGTCTGCGCCCCGACTGGCTGAGCGACCCGAAGGTCTGGCGTACCGAGGTCCTGGCCGGCCTGGTCGTCGCCCTGGCCCTGATCCCGGAGGCGATCTCGTTCTCGATCATCGCCGGTGTCGACCCCGCGGTCGGTCTGTTCGCCTCGTTCACCATGGCCGTGGTCATCTCGATCGTCGGCGGACGGCGCGCGATGATCTCGGCGGCGACCGGTGCCGTCGCGCTCGTGATCGCCCCGCTCAACCGTGAGCACGGCTTCGGCTACCTAGTCGCCGCCGTCATCCTCGCCGGGATCATCCAGGTCGCGCTAGGCGCACTCGGAGTGGCGAAGCTGATGCGGTTCGTTCCGCGCTCGGTGATGGTCGGCTTCGTCAACGCCCTCGCCATCTTGATCTTCATGGCGCAGGTCCCCGAGATGCACGACGTGCCCTGGCCCGTGTATCCGCTGATCGCCGCCGGGCTAGCCCTGATGGTGTTCTTCCCGAAGGTCACCACCGTGATCCCGGCGCCGCTGGTTTCCATCGTCATCCTCACCGTGATCACGGTCGCCGCCGGGATCGCCGTGCCGACCGTCGGCGACAAGGGCGTACTGCCGTCCTCGCTGCCGGTGCCGGGCCTGCCGGACGTGCCGTTCACCATCGAGACCCTGACCACCATCGCCCCGTACGCGTTCGCGATGGCACTGGTCGGACTGATGGAGTCGCTGATGACCGCGAAGCTCGTCGACGAGATCACCGACACCCACTCCTCCAAGACCCGCGAGTCCATCGGCCAGGGCATCGCCAACATCGTCACCGGCTTCTTCGGCGGCATGGGCGGCTGCGCCATGATCGGCCAGACGATGATCAACGTGAAGGTGTCCGGCGCCCGCACCCGCCTCTCCACCTTCCTCGCCGGCTCGTTCCTGATGGTGCTGTGCATCGCCTTCGGACCGGTCGTGTCCGACATCCCCATGGCCGCCCTCGTCGCCGTGATGGTGATGGTGTCGTTCGCGACGTTCGACTGGCACTCCATCGCACCCAAGACACTTCGGCGGATGCCCACCGGGGAGATCGCCGTCATGGTCATCACCGTGATCTGCGTGGTCGCCACCTCCAACCTCGCCATCGGTGTCGTCGTCGGCTCCATCACCGCGATGGTCATCTTCGCCAAGCGTGTCGCCCACCTCGCCAACGTCACCGCCGTCACCGACCCCGACGGCAGCACGGTGGTGTACTCCGTGACCGGTGAGCTGTTCTTCGCCTCGTCCAACGACCTCGTCGGCCAGTTCAGCTACGCCACCGACCCGGACAGGGTCGTCATCGACCTGTCCGCCGCCCACATCTGGGACGCCTCCTCGGTCGCCGCCCTCGACGCGATCGAAACCAAATACGCCCAGCGCGGCAAGACCGTGGAGATCATCGGGCTGAACAACCCCAGCGCCGACCTCCACAGCAAGCTCACCGGCGAACTCACCAGCCACTGACCCAGTGGTGAACAACGGAGGACCCCGGTTTTCGCCGGGGTCCTGCGCTGTTCAAGCGGCAAGCGTGGCGCATCTCGAAGCCATCGCAGCAGCCCCCGCCGACTCCGCCGCCCTCCAGCAGCACAAGAACCACCCCGAGTTGTCCCTCAGCGCACGCCACCTCCCCGTAGACGCGAGCGGGGCCGTGCACACAAGCTCAACCCTCACCCCCGTCCGGCCCCGGGGCCCCGCCGACCACCGCCGCGATGTGAGGCCCAGCGGCGCCGCAGCCAGTCTCCGGCCTCTCCGATCGCGACCAGAAGGGCAGCCGATGCGGCACACCCGGCAAGGCGCACCTGTTGCCCGAGTGCCATGCCCAGTAGCCACAGCGCGAGGGTGACCGTGATCCACCACGCGGTGACGGATCTGGTCTCCGCCCACCACCGCGGAACGTGCTTCACCGGCCGACGCCGGCGTTCGGGAGAGTGGAGACTGCCAGGGCGAGCGACTGCCAGAGCATCGTCGTCATCCCTTTCTGGTTGTTGGCGGGACCAGAGTTCCGATACGCGGGTGGGGCGTCGCCGGTTGCTGGCGGCGACCATGACCAGGCCGGTGATCAGCAGGGCGAGGCCGATGACCAGGACAGGGAATCCGGGGCCGGGCAGGACGTACATCAACGCCCCGGCCAGGGCGAGCGGCGCTCCGACGGCCGCCAGGATGGTCCCGATGCGACGTTCAGACACGCACTGCTACTTGGATGCTGATGCGGTGGGGGGTCATCAGATGTCCCTCCCGATCAGGGATGCGGTCAGGGCGCCGGCGAGGAGGGCCCAGGCGACGGCGGCCCATCCGGCCTGGCTCCAGCCGATGGCCGTCATGCTCACCGCGACCACGCCTGCGGCTGTCATCGCCCGCCGGCTGGTCGTGAAGGCCCATTGGCGGCGGGCGCTGCCTGGGTGCCGGATCTCGGTGAGCGCGGTGCGGATGCCAAGAGCCGCGACGATGATCACTGGCGCCAGCAGCGATGCCTCGCCACCGCCGTCCATCAGGTGTCCTGCCTGTCCGGCCCGGCGTCGGCCGACTGGGCCTGCTGGTAGATGTCGGGGATGCCGTCCGCGTCGGCGTCGAGGTTCTCCGCCTCGTACAGACGCCGGTAGATCGTGTTCCGACGGCGCAGCAGGGCGGCGGCGAGCAGCGCGGCGAGCACCGAGGCGATCAGGACCGCCGCCTTGACGTGCTCCCCGACCGCCGTGCCGGTGAAGGCGAGCTCGCCGATCAGCAGCGCCACAGTGAAGCCGATCCCCGCCAGCACCGACAGGCCCAGCACGTCGGCCCAGGCCAGGTCTGGGTTGAGGCGGGCGCGGGTGAAGCGTGCGGCCAGGTACGTCCCGGCGAAGATGCCCACGGTCTTGCCGGCGATCAGACCGATGACGACGCCGAGGGGCTCGGGGCTGGTGAACACCTCGCCCAGAGCCGCGCCGGTGATGCTCACTCCGGCGGCGAACAGCGCGAACAGCGGCACCGCGACCCCGGCCGAGACCGGGTGCACCAGGTACGCGACCCGGGCTGCCGGGGACTTCGTGTCGCCTGCGTCGGGGGTGGTGCGCAGGATCAGCCCCATCGCGACCCCGGCCACCGTGGCGTGGATGCCGCCGTTGTGCATCAGCGCCCAGACCGTGACGCCCAGGGGGATATACCACCACCAGCCACGTACCCGCGCCCGCTGGAGCAGGTAGAAGACGACGAGTCCGGCGAACGCCCCGGCCAGCGCCCACAGGTTCAGGTCGGAGGGGAAGAACACCGCGATGATCAGGATGGCCCCGAGGTCGTCGACGACCGCGAGGGTCAGCAGGAACGCGCGCAGCGCGGCCGGCAGGTGGGTGGACAGGACCGCGAGCACGGCGAGGGCGAACGCGATGTCGGTGGCCATCGGCACCG
Organism: Streptomyces sp. ME02-8801-2C; assembly: GCF_033793965.1. Classification (NCBI taxonomy): domain Bacteria; kingdom Bacillati; phylum Actinomycetota; class Actinomycetes; order Kitasatosporales; family Streptomycetaceae; genus Streptomyces; species Streptomyces sp. ME02-8801-2C. The sequence goes on from NZ_JARAXP010000005.1 coordinate 135,327, forward strand.
CCCACCCGTCCAGGCTCCCGCCGCCCGCCGAGGCGGTCACTGCGTACAGGGCTGCGGGCACGGCCATTCCGCATATCGCGGCAATCACCGGCAGCGCCGCCGTCGCGGGAGTGCGCAGCTCGCCGACGACCAGTTCACGCTTGAGCTCGATCCCCGCGACCAGGAAGAACACCGCGAGCAGCCCGTCCGCCGTCCAGTGCCCCACCGACAGGTCCAGGCCGAGGACCGGTATCCCGAAATGGAAATCCCGTATCTCCTCGTAGGCCCAGCTCCACGGGCTGTTCGCCCACACCAGGGCCACCACCGCGGCAGCAAGGAGAACCAGGCCACCGACGGTCTCGGTGCGCAGTGCACGAGCGACGGCCTGACGCTCGGGAAGCGGAAGCAGGCCCAGGAAATAGGAACGCGAGCGAACATCAGACACGGCGGGGAGTCCTCCGGGGCGTCGGCGGGAAAAGGGCACACAGCCCCACGGACGCCGACCAGACTTCCCGGCACACCCCGCGCCAGTTCTTGACGCGTTCTTTGCACTCTATCCAGCCCGAACCCCGCTGTCTCCCCCACCCTGCGGACGCCCAAGATCGACATGGTGCGGCGCTGTGACCACCCGGCCCTGTCAGGTTCGGGCCACACGCCTCCGCCAGCTCGACCTCCGCGAACACCTCCCCGGCTGCCGCGCGCGGCGGTCTCAGCATCCGCGTCGGCATCGTCCTGCTCGCCGCCGTCGTCCACCTCTACCTCGTCATCAACCACCTCGCGGCCGACAGCACGGTGGCGCCAACCCGCCCTCGCTCAGCGGACCGGCGACTGCAATGCGCCAACCGCCGCAAGGAAGAACACACACCACAGAGCCCCTGTGGAGATCCACCTCGTGCACGACCTTCAGAAGGGCTTCGCCGGCCAGTCCAGCAGCCGGGCGCCGATCACCGCGGTCTGCAACGTGTAGCGGTGCACCGGGTCGGACGGGTCCGCGCCGGTGAGGCGGTGGATGCGTTCCAATCGGTAGGTGAAGGCCCGCACACTCAGCGACAGCCGTCGCGCCGCCTCCGCGGACACGCAGCCGGAGTCGAAGTACGTGGTGAGGGTGTCCAGGAGCGGCTGTGCGCCACCGCGGGCTCCGCGCAGCGAGCCGAGGGCGCTTTCGACCAGATCGGCCATGGCCTGCCGGTCGCGGGTGAGGACGGGGTAGACGAGGAGGTCCGCCGCGCGCAGCACGGGTTCGTCGAGCTCCAACCGGTCGGCCAGGTCGAGGGCGTTGAGGGCCTCCTCGTAGGACTGGACGACCCCGGCCGCGCCGGGCTGCGGGCGGCCGATCCCCACCTGTCCCCCGCCGGTGGCAACGGCCGCGTGTTTGGCGAAGTACGTGAGAACCTCGCTCTGGTCACCCGGAGCGACACAGACCAGCCGTCCGTCCTTGGTGGTGAGCAGGATGCTGCGGTCGCCGAACCGGCCGATCAGCGCATGCTCGACCTCCCGGAGAACCGTGTCCCCCTCCTCGTACGCGACCGTGCCTCGTGCCACGGCGACGGCGTGTTCGTACGACAGGCGCAGTCCGTAGCGTTCCGCGCGCTGGGCGAGCCGGCCCAGGTCGCTGCGGCCGTACAGCAGGTCGTCGATGAACTCCCGGCGGCCTGCCTCCTCCTGGCGTACGGCGATTCTCTGCGCCTGCTCGTAGCCCTCGGCGAACGCGTCGACAGCCTGGGCCGCGGCGGCCAGCACGTTGTCCACGGACGCGCCGTTCTGGGTCGGCCAGTGCGCCCGGGTGGCTGCCATGTGGGTGCCCACCAGGACACGCAGCCCGAGGCCGGCCTCCGCGGCCAGTTTGCCCAGGGCACGGCGGGAATCGAGTTCATCCCGGGACAGTCGGCGGCCGGTCGCCGAAGCGTCCGCGAGGATGCGGGCATAACCCCGCAGGTACTCCCCGTGCTCCCCGTACTCATCGGACATGTCCCGCCCCGCCATGTTGTTCCCCCTGAATTGGACGCGCCTTGACGTCTTTTTAGAGACCATCTCATTTGGCGAGTCTGCGGTAGCAGATGAGGGTGCAGGCGATGCTGGTGAAGGCCAGGAAGTGGTCGCCGCCGGCGGAGCAGGTGGGCTCGACAGCGGCGCGTCCGGGTTCCGGCCGCGCCGCTGTCGAGCTGTGGTCAGCCCTCGGGGGAGCCCCCGGGTCAGTGGAGCTTGTCGACGGCGGTCTTCGTCGTGGTGCGGAAGGCGGTCAGCGGGGCGTCCTTGAGGTCGCCCATCTGGCCCCAGCGGACGAGGGTGACGGTGCGGCCGTCGCGGCCGACGGAGAACAGGTGGATGTCGGAGATGCCGATCTGCGGGTCGGCGGTGTCCAGGCTGTAGACCCAGGCGCCCTCCTCGACGGCGAGCTTGCCGTGGGAGGCGCTGACGGCCTGCAGGCCCGGGTTCTGCTGCTCCAGCCGGGGGCCGCAGCCGGCGAGGGCCCCGCGGAGGGTGTCGACCAGTTTCACGGCGTCGGCCTCGGTACGGGCGACGGTGGTGACCTGGACGCCGTTGGTGTCGAGCTCGGTGCTGAACTCGCGGTAGCGGGTGTTCTGCGCCGGGATCTTGTACGGGGCGCAGAGAACGCCGCCGTTCTCCGGGACGCCGGTGAAGACCTGGGTGGCGGTCCACGGCGTCGACGACGGCGGCATCTGGGAGGCGGCGAGGAAGGCGGGCTGGGCAGCGGCCTGCGCCGGGGCTGTGGCGAGGGCCGCGAGGCCCAGTGCGGCAGCGGCTGCGGTGGCGAGTGCGGTGCGGAGCTTGTTCATGGTGATGGATCCCCCGTCGGGTCGTTCGTTCGGTCAGTGCTCAACCAGCGTGGGGCCGGCGCCCGCCGGCTGCAACGATCACGCGCCCACCAGCCGTCCCGGAACCATTCCACCCCCGCTGACGTGCAAGGACGTGAAGGATGGGACGCAGGGTCGAGGGGGGATGGAATGCCGAAGGACGCCGCCGTCGAGGAGTTCGCGGAGCTCGTGCGCGCGCTGAAGGCGCGGGACGGGAGGAGTTTCGAGGCGCTGGGCCGGCGGCTGAGCGTCAGCGCGTCCACCCTCCACCGCTACTGCTCGGGCGCGACCGTCCCGGAGGAGTTCGCCGTGGTCGACCGCCTCGCCCTGCTGTGCGGGGCGGACGAGGAGGAACGGCGGGCCCTGGAGGCGGCCTGGACGGAGGCGGACCGCGCCCGCCGCCGAGCGGCCTCGCCCGCGCCCACGCCTGTGCCGGCCGTGTCGGCCGCGCCGGAATCGAACCAGGAACCGTCCGCGCCGGAACCGGGCCCCGGCCCCGCCCCGGACCCGACCGCCCCGGACCCGTCCGCCGCGGATCCGTCCGCGCCGGAGGCGCCCCGCGCCCGCCCCCGTCGTGGCGCCCCCGCTCCCCTCCTCGTCGCCGCCGCCGTCGCCCTCGTCGTGCTCGCCCTCGCCGCCGCCCTGCTCGGCCACCCCACCCGTACGGCTTCCGCCCCCGCTCCCGCTTCCACCGCTCCGGGGCGGACCGCGGCCCCCCTCCCCTTCACCTGGGGCATCGGTTCCCAGCTCTGGGAGGGCGGCTGCGGGCACACCTACCTCGTGGACCGGGCCCCCCGCGCGGTCGCCCCGCCGCCGGTCACGGCCGACTCCGGGGCGTGGGCCGGGACGCACGGTGCCGTGCACGGCGGGGAGGCGCTGGTGCGGATCACGGTCCAGGGCCGGTCCCCGTCCGACGCCGTCGTCCTCCATGCCCTGCACGTGCGCGTGGTCGACCGCGCCGCGCCGCTGCCGTGGAACGCGTACCGGATGGACAACGGCTGTGGCGGCGCCGTCACCCCGCGCCACTTCGCCGTGGACCTCGACCGGCCGCGCCCGCTCGCGAGGCCCGTCGACGGCCTTGACGCCTCCGGCGCCGAGGTCCGGAAGATCCCGGCCGTCTCCTTCCCGTACAAGGTCACCTCCTCCGACCCCGAGGAGCTGCTGGTCTCCGCGCGGACGGCGGGCTGCGACTGCCGCTGGTACCTGGAGCTGGAGTGGAGCGCCGGGGGCCGTACGGGGACGGCGCGGATCACGGACGGCGGGAAGCCGTTCCGCACGAGCGGGACCAGGGGGAGGCCGGCGTACGTGCATGACTCCGCCGAAGGGCGCTGGATCACAGACTCGACAGACCGGGTGACCGATGAGTAACTTCGACTGGCATAGGCTGAGCAAGCGCTTGGAGACCATCTCATTTGGCGAGTCTGCGGTAGCAGATGAGGGTGCAGGCGACGCTGGTGAAGGCCAGGAAGTGGTCGGCTTTGCGCTCGTAGCGGCGGGGAGGCAGCGGCATCCAGCGAGCCATGCCATCGTGCGTTCCACGGTCCAGCGGTGGCGGCCCAGTCGTTGTGAGGACTCAACTCCCTTGCGGGAGATGCGGTGGGTAATGCCTCGCCCGGCTAACCATCGTCGCAGGTGGTTGTAGTCGTAGCCCTTGTCGGCGTGGAGCTTGCCCGGCTTGCGCCGCCGCCGACCACGGCGTGAACGGATCGGCGGGATGCCCTTCACTAGAGGGATCAGGGCCTGGCTGTCATGCAGGTTGGCCCCGGAGATTCCGACGGAGATGGGCAGACCGGAGCGTTCCGTGATCAGGTGGATCTTCGAGCCGTACTTGCCCCGGTCGACAGGATTCGGACCTGTCAGGTCCCCCTTTTCAGGGCTCGCATGCTCACCGAGTCGATCGCGCACCGCGACCAGTCCAGCTCGCCACGAGCCCCGAGTTCGTCGAGGACCATGCGGTGGAGCTTGGCCCACACCCTGGCCTTCGACCACTCCGAGAACCGCCGGTGGGCCGTCGCCCCGGACGGGCCGAACGACGCGGAAGGCAACTGCTGCCAGGTGCAGCCCGACGTGGCCACGAACACGATCGCGGCCAGCACCTCCCGGTCACCGTGCCGCCGCCGGCCACCACCTTGCGGCCGCAACGGCGCCTCCGGCACCACCCGTTGCTGAACGTGGAGAGCGGCATCAACGACGGGCTCGCCCTGCCGGTCGTGCTCATCCTTATCGCCGCCGCCGGACCGACCTCCGGGCACACCGAGGCGTCCTTGGGAACGATCGCACTGGAGCTGGTCCTGGGTTTGTGGCGGCGCGCAGCACCAGAGTTGCCTGTGGGGCGGACGGGTCAGGGGGGTTTCACCACCGCGTCAGATTCTCGTAATGTCTGCCCCTGCCACGTGGCGGGCCATGGGGTTGGTCACGGGGTGGCGTGGGTCGGCCGGGCGGTTGATCGCCGTCTCCACGGCGGCGAGCCGGTCGGCGAGCAGCCCGAGGGTGGTCACGGCGCGGGTGAGGAGGTCGTCGTCCGGTCCGCCGAGCGTTCGGGTAGGGACGTACGCCGCCTTCAACTCGGCCCAGCGGGATGCCTGTTCGCGTGTCAGTGTGCCGCGCAGCTCGGCCAGCTTCAGCAGGTTGGCCTCGGCACCGGTGGTGAGGGTCTGGGCCTCAGCTGTGTAGTGGTCGTCGATCAGCGCGGCCAGCTCGGTGTCGTTCATGACCGGCTGGATACGCTGGGCCATCTTGTTCATGTTGCGGTAGGAGCCCTGGAGCCGGAAGGGCGGCTCGGTGCGGGTGGCGTCGGACTGGGCGGCCGAGGCGATGTACGTGGCGTTCACCGCGAGAACTGTCGCGCGGGCCGTCAGCAGGTGCCGCAGCAGGGCGAGGACGCGCTCCAGCTCGGCGGGCGCGTACGGGTGGGTCAGCCGGTCGGCACGGGCCGTCGAGTCGCCCTCAGCCAGGCGGATGAGCAGGTCGAGGTCGGTGCGGTCGCGGCCGGCGAGCGGGGCGAGGACCGGGTTGGCCGTCAGCGCATTCTCGATGAAGCTGAGCCCGAAGGCGTGCTCCTTGCCGGTGAGGACGTCGCCGAGGTTCCAGACGTCGGCGCGGTTGGCGAGCATGTCGGGGACGCGGAAGCGGCTGCCCGACTCGGTGTAGGGGTTGCCGGCCATGCACACGGCGAAGCGCTTGCCGCGCAGGTCGTACGTGCGTGGTTCGCCGTCCCGTACGCCCTCGATGCGGCGGGTGGCGTCGCACAGCGGGATGAACTTCTGCAGCAGCTCGGGCGAGGTGTGCTGGATGTCGTCGAGGTAGAGCAGGGTGTTGTTGCCCGCCTCCAGCGCGAAGTTGATCTTCTCGATCTCCTGGCGGGCGGTCACGTTCGGGGCCTCGGCAGGGTCCAGGGACGTCACCGCGTGCCCCAGCGCCGGACCGTTGACCTTCACCAGGATCAGGCCGAGGCGCTCTGCCACGTACTCCATGAGGGTTGTCTTGCCGTAGCCGGGCGGGGAGATGAGCAGGAGCAGGCCGCCGGTGTCGGTGCGTTTGGACTCGCCCGTGGTGCCGAGCTGCTTGGCGAGGCTGTCGCCGACCAGGGGGAGGTACACCTCGTCGATGAGCTTGCCGCGCACGAAGGCCGACATCACGCGTGGTCGGTACTCGTCCAGGCGCAGGCGGGTGCGCTCGGCGGCCACCAGTGCCGTACGGCGACGCTGGTACGCGCGGTGGGCGGGGACCTCGTGGGAGCAAAACGCCCTTGTGCGGGCCAGGAATTCGTCGACGCGGACCGTGAGGGAACGGCCCTTGACGCGCGGGTGGGTGCCGAGCAGCCCTTCGACGGTCTCGGTGAGCGGCGCGTCGGACTCGTAGCGGGGCAGGCCGGGGCAGAGCTCGGCGGTCACCGCTTCGGCCAGGTCACCGGGGGTGGCGTCCGTGCCGTTGGCGGCGGTGTACGACGTCAGCCATGCCTCGACGAGTTGCCTGCGGGCTGCGAGGTCGTCGAGCGCGGCGAGGTCGTCGTCGTAGGCCGAAGTGCCCACCGTACGGCGGAACTTGTCGAGGAGCGTGCGGGTGGCGGCGCTGATGACGAAGCCGTCGGGGCCGGTGGTGAGTTCCTCGAAGAGGTAGGCGGCGACCACGTCCCGGTCGGCTCGCGCGGTGTGCGCGTCACGCGCGGCGCCCGAGCGGCCCTCGCCGGGGAGCGCCCGGTCCCCGCGCCCGCCCGACGCCCCGTCGGCCGTGGCTGGACCGACGGTCACGCCGATTCCGCCGCCCCGCTCCTTCTGTCGCACCCCCTCGTCGATCGCTTCCGACAGTTCCCGCTCGAAGTCCGCGATCGCCGGGGTGAGCCCGAAGGTGTCCCGGGCGCGTGCCAGGGACACGGCCCGGCGCGTCCACGCCGCGCGCTCGTCGGCTGTCGTGCCGTGTGCCCAGAACAGCTGGGCGGCGGCGCGGGCGGCGGGTTCGTGCCGTAGCGGGCCCGCGGTGTCGTGCAGGCGCAGGAGCGCCATGAGGATCAGGACCGCGTCGTGGTCGTGGATTCCTCGCTCGTAGCTCTCGTCGTACGCCGCCTCCGCAGCCTGCCTCACGAGTGCGGGCAGGTCGGCCTCGGCCAGGACCGCCGGGCCGTGTTCGGCAAGCAGGCGGGCGGCGAGGTGCTCGGCGCGGTAGACCTCGGGGGACTCCGAGGGCAGCGGGCGGTCCCAGTACGGGCGGGTGGCGGCGAAGTCGGGGTCCGTGACCGGCGAGCGGTAGTCCGTGCCGGTGAGTGCGAAGGCGAGGGTGTCGCCGTGCGGGACCAGGGTCAGGTCCAGGGGCTGGGTGTTGACCGCGAAGCGGTGGGTGCCCAGGCGCAGGGTGCGTCCGTCGTGGGTGTACAGGTCGGTGCGGTCACGCAGGGCGCGCAGGGCCTCCTGGCGGGCGGACCTGAGGCGGCCGTCCAGTTCCTCCGCCCTGACCTGGTCGCCGAGTTCACGCAGGTCGCCGATGACACGGCGGACCTTGGCGGGCATCGGGTCGGAGGTGAAGTACGTGGCGACGGCGTCCGCGTCGGCCAGTGTGGCGGCCCGGCGGGTGACCGTGGCCAGGACGCGGGTCGCCGAGTCGGCGAGGCGTTCCGCGCGGCGGGCGCGGGCGTCGGCGAGGGTCTGCTTGCGGGCGGAGAACGCCTCCTGTACCTCGTCACGCTTGTCGGCGAGCTCGCCGAGGAAGTCGTCGAACTCCGCGAACCGGGACTCCAGGTTCTCCAACTGGACCAGCACAAGGGCGAGTTGGTCATCGCACGCCTCGGGGCTGTCCGCAGCCGCGAGCGCACCGGTGACCGTCTGCCCGAGCAGCGCGGACTCGGCGGCGAAACCGGCACGCCCCTCCCTGTCGAGGAGTGCGCGGCGGCGGCCATCCAGGGTGGCGCGGGCGCGGTTGACACCGCCGAGGACTTCGGCGACGCGCGCCAGGATGGACGTACGGACGGTGGTGTCGCCGATGTCGAGTCCGGCGACGACCTCGGTGACCGTGCGCAGACCGTCGGCGAGCTCGTCGAGGCGGGCGGTGACGGGTGCGGCTTCGGCGACGGTGACGATCGCCTCGGCGTCCGTGACGAGTTGCTCGATGTCGGCCTGGTGGCCGGCGAAGGCATCCTCACGGGCGAGGTGGGCGACCGCGCGCCGGCCGAAAGCGGCGAGGTCGGCCTCGGTGTCGGCGACGAGGTCGTCGATGCGGGCGGTGTCGGCGTACCGCATGTCCTTGAGGGTGATCAAGTGGCCCTGGGCGCGGTGGAGTTCGGTCAGGCCGGTGACCCAGGCGGCGGCGCTGCGCGGGGCCTCGCCGCGCAGCCGTCGTACGACAGTGGCGACGCGCGACGCGGCCTCGGCGAGCGCGTCGGCGGCCCGGCGGGTAAGGGCCTGGACAGTCTCGAACTCGGCCAGCACCCCCTCGGCTGTCGTGCGCACCTGCTCCAACGGGCCCAGCAGATCGCCGAGTTCGGGCTCGCCCAGCCAATGGTGGGAGTCGGCGGCCCGGACGCACGCGGCGGCCAGCGCCTCGTACACCTCGTGCGTCGGGGTCGTCTCGACCACAGCACGCGTGATGGACAGGCAGTCGGAGATGCCGCGCACGAGGTCGGCGTTGCCGATACGGGTCAGCGGGCCGGTGCCGACCGGCTGGGAGGCGGCGTGGACGTCGGAGACGTACGGGGAGTTCCACAGCTGGACGGGGTGCACACGCTGCGCTTCGTGGCTGTCGGCACGCAGCACGACAAAGGAGCCGTCGTCGAGCAGCGCCCAGCCGTGGCAGGAGAGCGGGGTGACCACCTCCTTGCGGATCATGTTGTAGGGCAGCAGGAGGCTGCGGCCTTCCGCGCGCGAGTGGAAGGCGAACAGGACGTCCTCGCCGTTCGGGGAGCGCACCTCGCGCTCGAACTCCAGGTCCGCCGTGTCGATGCCGTCGAACGTTTTGTGGGTGCCCGTGGTCAGGCAGTAGCCGCCGGGAAAGACGATGCCCTGGTCCTCGGGCAGGCGGCGGCAGGCCCGGCCGATGCCGTCGAGGCGGACGACCGTCCTGGTGAGGGTGTTGAACACCAGGTAGCGGCGGACGTCCTCGTTGTACGGAAGAACGGCCAGCAGGATCAGGGCGCCCACGCGCGCGTACGCGATGTCCGCGTCCGCGAGGGACTGCAGCGACTCGTCGACGGGCTCGGCGTAAATGCCCTCACCCGTCTCGGTGTTGTCCTCCACCTTGACCGTCAGCGTCCCGCCGAGCGTCTCGACGAAGACCTCGCCCTCGATGGAGACGTGCGGGTGACGGCCCAGGACGTGGTTCTCGCGGGTCGCCCCGGTCCACTCGAAGTCGTGGGAGGGAGGGAATGCGTTGAGATGCCCGCCGCGGTCTGCCCCCGGGTCCAGGAAGGCGGCCTTCCCGTCGTCGGTCAGTGCCCAGCGCAGGACGCGGAGATCGCCGGCCTTCTCCCCGGTCTGGAAGACAGCCAGCAACTTGCCTTCCGTACGGCGCAGTTGAAGAAGATATGCCTGCCGGTAGTAGCGGTAGAGGGCCGCGAACTCACGGACGAAGGCAGGATCATCGAGGAGGCCGGGCACGGCGTCGTCGGGCAGCCTGTTCAGGTCGCGGTCGTGCAGCGCGAAGACGTCACCGACGGTCGTCTCGGGCCCCCGCCCGAGGAAGACGTTGTGGCCGAAGAGCAGGACGTCGCCGACGGCGGCGATGTCGCGGGGCACGCAGGTGTGCTCGGTGCGCAGCCGCTCGGTGCCGACGAGTTCGAGCGGTGTGGAGCCGAACTCCTCGGTGCGGCGGGTGTTCAGCGCCTCCGCGCGGCGGGCGAGTTCGGTGGCCTGCGCGGTCAGGCGGTCGCGCAGTACTTCGTACGTGCCGGTGTCCAGGCCGGTGGTCATGGGGTCCCTCTCGGAGAGTCGGAAAAAGCGGTCCGGAGCTGCCGTCCCCTGTGCGGCAGCTCCGGACCGCGGCCTGTCAGACCTTGGCGCTGCCGTTCAGGGCCGCGAGCGAGGTGTCGGCGACACCCAGTTCGCCGGCCTTGCCGAGCAGTTGTTCCAGAGCGCCGGAATCGGCTCCGCCCGTCTTCATCAGCTTCATCAGCAGCGCGGAGACGGTCAGGTTCTGCACATCGGCCGTGGAGACCGAACCGAGGACGCGGCTGAGGTCGTCGGTGAAGCTCGACGAGCCGTCCAGCCAGGGCCCCGCGAGGGCCTGTGCCGTCTCGGAGTGCTGGACGAACCCGTCGACGCTCTTGCCGAGCGCGATCGAGTTGACGAGCCGGTCGAAGAAGACGGACTCCCCGCCGACGATGTTGATGTCGGCGTTCTCCAGTCCCGTGGCGAGGACCGTGGCCTGCGCCTCGGCGACGTGCTTCTGCACGTCGAGCCCGGCGAGCCGGATCTCCTTCTCCGCCTCCAACCGCAGCCGGTACTCCTCGTGGCCGCGGGACGCCTCGTCCAGCGCCGCCATCGCCGCCGCCTTCTCGGTCAGACCGGCCGCCTCCGCCTTGAGCTTCTCGCCGATGCCCTCGGCCTCCGCGAGCACCCTCGCCCTGGCGCCTTCCGCCTCGGCCCGCATCCGCGCCTCGGTGGCCGCGGCCTCCGCGCGGCCGGCCTTCTCGGTGACCTCGGCCTCCTTGTCACGGACCTGTACGGTGGCCAGCCCCTCGGCGGCGGCCTCCGCCTGGACACCCTCGGCAAGTCGCAGCTTGGCCTGCGCGTCGAGGTCCGCCGACTTCAACCGGGCTTCGGCCAGGGTGAGTTCCTCGGCGGCGCGGTGCACGGCGGCCTGCTCGGCGGCCTCCGCGGCCTTGATGTCCTTGACGAGCAGCTCCTGAGCCTCGGCCTCGGCGGCGATGACGACCGTCTGCCGCTGCCGCTCGGCCTCCTCCACCGCGCGCAGCTTCTTGATGGACTCCTCCTGCTCGGCGACCGTGCGGTCCACCGCCACCCGCTCCCGGACGACTTCGGCGATCTCCCGCTTCTCGGCCTCGATCTCCTTCGAGGCCGAGATCCGGGTCAGCTCGGTCTCCCGCTCGCGTGCGATGACTTCGAGGAGGCGGTCCTTCTCGATGCGCTCGTTCTCGATGGCGATGACCCGCTCGCGGTTCTTCTGCGCGACGGCGACCTCACGGGCCTGGTTCTCCCGCTGAATGCCGAGCTGTTCCTCGGTCTTCAGGAAAGCGCCCTGCGAGCGCAGCCGCTCCTCCTCCACCACCCGCGCAGTCTCGGCCTCCTCACGGGCCCGCACGGTGTCGATCTCCCGCCGCTGCTTGATCTCAGCGTCGGCCTGCCGGCGCTCCAGCTCCAGGATGGCCTCACGGGCGTCGACGTTCTGCCGGGTGATCTCCTTCTCCTCGGTGCGCTGCGCCTCGTTGGTGCGTACGTGCTCCACGGCCGTCAGCTCCGTGATCTTCCGGATGCCCTGCGCGTCCAGGACGTTCGCCGGGTCCAGCTGGGTCAACGGCGTCTGCTCCAGGTAGTCGATCGCCGCGTCCTCCAGGTGGTAACCGTTCAGGTCGACGCCGATGACCTCGATGATCCGGTACCGCAATTCCTCACGCTTGGTGTAGAGGTCGGTGAAGTCCAGCTGCTTGCCGACGGTCTTCAACGCCTCGGAGAACTTCGCGTGGAACAGCTCCTGCAGCGTGTCCCGGTCGCTGGCCCGTGCGGTGCCGACGGCCTGGGCGACCTTGATGACGTCCTCGGCGTTCTTGCTGACCTTCACGAAGAACGAGATCCGGATGTCGGCGCGGATGTTGTCCTGGCAGATCAGCCCGTCCTTGCCGGCCCGGGTGATCTCGATGGTCTTCACCGAGATGTCCATCACCTCGGCCTTGTGCAGCACTGGCAGCACGACCTGACCGGTGAAGGTCACATCGACCTTCCGCAGCTTGGAGACGATCAGCGCCTTGCCCTGTTCCACCTTGCGGAACAGCAGGGAGACGATGAGTACGGCGAGCAGGCAGACGGCTACGAGCGCGCCGATGCCCACGATCATGGCAGTCATGGCATACGTCCTTCAGGCGTAAGGGAGTTGAGCGTGAAGAGGAGAGGCCGGAGGTGAGATCCCTCCGCAGCGCGGCTCAGGCGGCGTGGTCCCGGGACCGGAGGCCGGCGTCGCGCGGCACGCCGCCGTAGGGATCACGGCTGCGGGCATGCGGCAGCACGGTGGTGGCGCCCGTGCGAGCCTCGCTCAGCACGGGCGGTCCGGGTTCGTTCGGGAAGAGGCGGTGCAACGGCCGTACGATCAGGCGCGTCACAGCCCGGGCGACGAACAGCGCCCCCACGGGCACGACCAGACGCAGCACCCCGGCGACCAGTGCCGGGGGCGCGAACGCGGCCAGTAAAACGGCTGCTCCGACGCTCAGGGACCAGGCGAGCACCGTCATCAGCGAGAAGGCGACCGTCACCGGCACCCCGCTCATGCGCCACAGCCGTAGGTCCACGTCCGTGTCGAAACTGCCGACGCCGGCGACGCCCACGGCGGCCAGGAGCCAGAAGCAGACGACCACGACGAGGGCCGCGGTCAGCAGGATCGTGGGCAGGCCCGTGGCCGCTGCCAAAAATGTCCGCATCTCCCGGTCCCCCCTTCCACCCACGGCGCGCATCAGCCGGTCCGGCGGTGCACGACCCCTGCTGTCCCCTGGCGGACACCTGCCGATGCTCGGCAATGAAACCAACGGCCGTGGCCCCCTCGGGCAATGCTGCCAGGCCGAGTCCCGCCCACGCATTGCCGGTTCCCGGCAGTCTTTCCTACGGTCTGCATGCCGGTGACCCTCAACATCTGCTCACCACACACTCCGGTGCCAACGGCGGCCGGGTCGCCACCGACCGCACCCGCCCCGGCGCCGTCGTCCTGGCGAACCCACGCCGAGACACACGAGGATCACGGAAATACATGTCCCCCACCGGCCGACGGGCGAGCCGACGCCGGTGCTTCAACAGCGGTGCCGACAGCCATACTTGGCCATGCGGGACGATCCCGTAATGGCTCGATACGGGATAGGCGGTAGGCCAGTGAGCAGCGACAGCACGGGAGTTGGGAAGGCTGAGGTACGACTCAAGTGGGACCCGAGTCCCTGGAATCAGCCACCTCGTCATCTCGACATCATCGCCGCCACGTATTCGGCGGACGCCCCCTACGGGCGGCCGGTGTACGTCGTCCACTTCGACAGCCGCTCACCGGACGGCACCATCAACATGGGCCGGCACAGCCAGACCGGTCAGGGCTTCGGCTACGTCGAAGTGATGACCCTGGAACTTGACCGCCTCGCGTCCTCCTTCGCACGGGTGGTGGTGGGCGTGGCCATCCACCAGAACAACGGCCCCATGACCTTCGGCGACCTGTCGAATGCCGGAGTGCTGGTCGTCGAGGGGTACCAGGAACTGCTCAAGGACGAGTTCACGCAGGTCGCCGGATCCACCGCCACGACCGTCGCGGAGTTCACCCGCGGCACCTCCGGAGCGTGGGAATTCCACGAGATGGTCCGAGGGTTCGACAGCGACCCCGTGGTCTTCACCGCAGAGATGGGCAGCGCCCAACCGCGCTGACCAAGCGCCTCACCGCGCTGACCGCCGACAGCGCGAAACGTACGGCCGATCATGGTGACGGCTTCCCGAGCTCCTGGATCCGGAGCAGCAGGCACTCCGAAAGCGTCACAGTGTCGGCCCCGGCGTTACTCGTCCGACTCGGGCGGTGGTCGTCGGCGCCGTTCGGATGTCTCGGCGCGGGTGCGGTCAAGCGGCGCAGGGTTACGAGCGGCGATCGCCATAGGGCGTAGCTCTTCTCCAGTGTGCTCCCTCGGCATAGATCGTTGCTGCTCACGGTGGTTTGCCGGGTCAGCGCTACGGCTGATCGCCCCAGCCGCATCCCTCATTCAGTGGCTTGGGAAGACGCTGGGAGACGGCACTCCTGCCGTCGTACACGCGGACTGCGGCTCGTTCTCTACGGCCAGTTCCCTGATGGTGACCTCAGAGCTCCGATGGCCGCGCCCGTCCGGTGTGACGGTGAAGGTGAAGCACCCCGTCATCAATGTCTCGCTGGTGAGGAAAACGCCCGGCCCGACGCCCAGTAGCTCTGCCGTCACTATGACATCAGGACCATGCCGCTCGACCCTGACCAGGCCCTGAGCCGGCTTTCCCTGAGGGAAAACCCGAGCGATCTCGCTGTCGTCCAGCACACCGTCGGCCGTCGCCCCGGCGAGCTTTTCCCGCCGAGTCTCAGCACCACTCCGCATATCAGCGCGGGCCTCTCCCTCGGCGCGGTCATCCGCCGTGGCCGCCCAGATCCACAGTCCGATGACGCACACAAGAAGCAGCACGAGCACAGCCAGACAACCATTGAACAGGCACCCTCCGGCTGTTCCTCTCCGCACCCCGTCGCGTCTCCCCATGACCTGAGCATGACGGTCCCCAGACCGGCTAGGGGCACGAGTCCAAGCTGTTACTCACTCCGCCCCTGCCCGAAACCAGCCCGAGCTCGTTGGACAGATCCCAGGGACGCCGACCGCCGTCAGCGGGGCGGGTGATCCGGGAGGGCATCGGGGGTGACGCGCTCGGCCTTGGCTGCTTCGGCGAGGGCCTCGGCAGCGGCTTCGGCGGCCTGGGCCTTGTCGTTGGCGGCCTGGGCAACCATGTCGTCCGAGGGTTTCTCACGGGTGGCCGGCGACTGGGGCAGCACGTCGGTGAAGGCGCGGGACATGCCCTGGAGCGCGGAGGTGATCTCGCTGGGGATCACCCAGAAGTTGTTGCCCGAGCCCTGCGCGAGTTGGGGCAGCGTCTGAAGATACTGGTAGGCGAGCAGCTTGGGGTCGGGGTCGTTGCGATGCACGGCCTGGAACACCTCGTCGATGGCCCGGGACTGGCCCTCGGCCTGGAGGATCGCGGCGGTACGGTTGCCCTCGGCGCGCAGGACGGCGGCCTGTTTGTCGCCTTCGGCGGTGAGGATCTGCGACTGGCGCTGCCCCTCGGCCCCGAGAATCGCGGCCCTCTTGTCCCGTTCCGCTCGCATCTGCTTCTGCATCGCGTCCTGGGTGAAGATCTCCGCCACAGCCAGCACGGCTGCGACGATCAACCAGATCAGCCATGGATCCGTAGCGTGCCTCTTCTGACCGGTGCGGGCGCGAAGGGCCTGACTCCCACCATTGGACCCCGATACGGGGCAGAAGCGATACCCCTGGGGAACGAACCCTGCCTAACGACCGGAGGTTGAAGCGGTGACGCCCGCCCTTTCGCCCCCAGGATGCGGGCCATCGACGGGACCCGCCAGATGAGCGGAAGGCTCAGTACACGACCGGGCAGTTCCCCCAGGCCGAGGCCAGGACCTCGGGAATCTGTGGGACGTCACCGCAGCCATGCGGCCCGCGGGGGAAGCCGTCGCTGGTGAGGTAGGTCCAGCCGCCCCCGGAAGTGCCGCGGAAGTACTTGGTGACGCTCCCCTCGTCCTGCATGCCCACGAGTTCCTCGGGTGTGGCACCGGGGGTGGACTCGAAACGGGTGGCGGCGTAGCGGACGCCGCCGCACTGGCCGTAGAAGAACTGGTGCGGGACCGGCTGGATGTGAGAGAAGCGGGAAAAGCTGCGCTGGTATGCCCCCGTCACGGCGGCCTTCACTTCGTTGCTGACGGCCAGATTGCGGCAGCCGGGGTGGTTAGCGGACGCAGGCAGGGTTCCGGCAGGAGTGGGGGACGCGGATGCCTCCCCGGCCGGGGCGGTAGAGGTGTGCAACGGGGTGGGCGTGGGGGCAGATGTCGGGGGCGTGGGGACAGGGCCGTTCGAAGGGCGGCCTGCCTGCACAGAGGCATTAACGGAAGGCGAGGATGAGGAGGGGGCACCCGAGCCGGCGGGCGAACCTGACGAATCCTGGCACCCTGTCAACACCAGGATCCCGCCCATCACCACCATCACCGACGCACCTATGAAACCCGGCACAGCGAGTCCTCCCTTCGACCGATGAAGCTACGGCCACGTCCTGCGTGACCGCCATGACAAGGGTGTGCGGCGCCGTACGGTCGGCCACCGACTCGTTCGTAGACACACAGGACAGCCCCGCGGTTGCGGGCAGTGGCCTGCGGGGCGGTCTCGATTCCGTATACGCCCTCCGCCCCGGTGCCGTCGTACGTCAGACGGAGGGTGAGGCGGTACGGCCACCCGCCGCCCGCAGGGTCACAGTGGCCGCGACGCCCGCGAGGACGCCCCAGAGCAGCGCGGCGGTCACCCCCTCACCGAGGCCGGACGCCACGTACAGCAACCCCGAACGCATCTGCGTCCCGCCACTCGCGATGCGCAGCGCTTGTTCGGCCAGCAGCCCGAGGACGACCGCGCAGACCCCGCCCGCCGCCATCGCCGGGACGGACACCCGGGTGAGCAGCCCGGGCAGCCACCGCAGGGCGCACCAGACCACGGCGAGGAGCAGGACGTCCCCGAGGCGGTACAGGAGCCAGTCGCCGAGCGGTGCGCCGGCCGGACCGGACCATGCGCCGAGCAGCAGCCACTGACGCAGCAGGTCACCCGGTTCAGCGAGCAGCCCGCCTCCCGTGAAGGCCGTCTGGAGGGTGGCGGCGTTCGACTGGTACGACAGGACGACCAGGGACACCGCGACCACCACGGTTCCGACGGTGGCGGCCAGCAGGGCGGCCCGCGCCGGAACCTCCTCGCGCGGCTGGGGCTCGGCGCCCTTCAGCGCCAGCCGCGCCACGAGCACCGTCCATGCCGCCGCGGCCAGCGCCACCGGCACCACGATCTGCCGCCCGGCCGAGGAGAGGGAGGCCAGCTGCGGCAGGAACCGGTAGCTGCCGTGCCCCCCGGCCGCGATGAGCCAGGGGGCCGACACCGTCACCGCCAGGGTCGCCGCCACCAGGCCCCACGCCCACAGCGCGAGCAGTCCGACCCACGTCCGGCCGCGCTGCGGAGGAAGCCGCCGGACCAGGAGGAGCGCCCCGGCCGCGTAGAGGACGAACACGGCGGCGAAGCGGATCTGGATCGCCGTGTGGTGCAGGCCGAGATAGCGGGAAGCGCCGGTCCCGTCGAGGTACCCGCCCGCGGTCCCGCCGGAGGGTTCGTACGCCCAGGGCAGCAGCCAGCTCTGGAGGCGGGCGACGGCCTCGTAGCCGAGAACGTCGGTGGCGCCCTGAAGATGCAGCGCGTCGGCGCTCGCGCCCGCCCACCACAGGAGCAGCGTCACCATCAGCCCACCCGCCACCGCCGGTATCACCGCGCGCCGGTATTCCATGTCCCGCCCCCGTGTTCGCTTCGTGTCGCCACCCGCCACCGTGGCCCAGGAGACCTTACGTGGCCGCGGTCACCTGTGGATCGCAGCCCCGCTTCGTCCTGCCCGCGCTGCCGAGTCCCCTCGCCATCCCTCCGGGGCCCAGGCGCCTGCGCTGTGACCGTCGTACCGGGCCCGATGCCCCAATGGCGTGCCGTATCCGCCACAGCTGCCCTCAGGGACCAACGGCTGCGGCGCCGGGAGCAGCGCACCGGCGGCTGGCTCATCGGCCTCGCGGTGGTCGCCTCATGGCGTACGCGGTGCCGATCCTCGACCCGGGGCAGCCCCGCACCTGGCGGAACGCCGCCGAAATCGTGACCCGCAGCTCCTGCGTGTGCCCCTGCAATGGCGCCCCTCCGCCCAGCGCCCGCTTCCAGAGCTCGGCACCTCCTCAACCGCTGAGGTGGGCTCCGGGCGAATCCGATCTGACGGCGTGCCCATAGCGTGCCCATAAGACGGGTCAACCACGGTCAACAGCGGTGCGATCCCGCACTCCCGAGCGCCACGCCGGAGCACATAAGCCCAGGTCGGGAGCTATCCGTCCATGCAAGCGCCGTGGCTTCCCAAGCTGAGAGTGCGAGTTCGATTCTCGTCACCCGCTCCAGAGAGAAACCCCAGGTCAGCAGCCTGGGGTTTGTTGTTGTCTAAAACGATTTGGTGGCTCCGTGCCCTCCGCGTGTCCTGAGTCGCGGGCTCGTAACGTACAGAAGGGCCTTCGAGTGCCGCTTCAGGCACCACTGGGTCGAATAGTCTTCCATCGCGAGACGCACTTTCGGTGACCTGGGTCACGAGGTGCGCGGAGGGTCGACCAAGTCGCGTAAGCAGAGCAGCAGTTGTCAGGTGCGCCAGTGCCGCCGCTCACGTGGTCGTCGCGGTCAAGAGCCCCTCACCGGTCAGTAGTTCTCGACTCTGGTGATGAGGAGCGCCCCCACTCCATCTGCCTCCCCACCAGCCTGAACGCAGAGTCGGGCTTCCTCTGCCTGAGCCCCGCGCAACGGCGCCGTCGCGCCCAGAGGTGGAGATGGCCCGGAAGCGCTGGCCAGCTTCGAGCAGCATCCCTTCGGACGGGGACTACCTCCTGCCCCTGGACGAGGGTGATTCACCCTCGTCCAGGGGCACGGCACGGTCGGGCAACGGAGGCTCAGTGCGCGGCGCGGCGGGCCAGCGCCCCGCGAGAGCGGGTCACCAGCGCGGCCAGCAGGGCGGCGCCGAGGGGCACGGCCACCAGGAGGGCGGCGAGCGTCTCCCAGGGGACGATGATCGGCACGTACGGCGGGGCGTCACCGGTGCCGCCCCAGCCGTTGTCGAGAGCCTCCTGGTAGAAGCGCGTCTGCTCGCGCTCCTCGGTGAGCCGCAGCCCGACCGCGGGCAGGACACCGGCCGCCGAGCCGAGGACCACACCCATCGCGGCGACCACACCGCACTGGAAGCCGCTGAGCATGCGGCGCACCCGGGGCGGGGCTCCGACCGCGGCGAGCGTCTTGAAATCGGCCTCCGCGTCGGCCTGGGCGAGACCGGTGGCGATGCCGGCCGCACCGATGGTGACCAGGCCGGCGAAGACGGTCAGCGCGAGCAGGACGAGCCCGTTCTCGTCGACCCAGCCCTGCTCCACGGTCAGCTCGACGTTGCTGCCGAGCTTGGCGATCTCGGCGTCGAGCTTCTGCCGCTGCTCGGTGCTGGGCATCCGGTCGGTGCTGAAGAAGGCGCCGAGGGGGACTGTGGTCAGTCCGGCGGCCTTGGCGGCGGCGGGGCTGAGCACGCTCTGCACTCCGTAGGAGTCGGGCGAGCCGGGCACCTGGTAGGCGGGGAAGGACTTCAGCTCGCCCGGGACCGGCTTGTTCTGCTCGACGGCGCGGTCGGCGGCCTTCTGGTCGGTGATCAGCTTGATGCCGACGGCGCCGTTCCTGTCGACCTGGGGCTTGTGGAAGCTGAGGAGCTTTCCGTCGGCGAGCGCCTTGACCGCGCCCGGGTCGTCGATGCCGAGGACCTTCAGGAGCGGGGCGTCGGCGACGAGGAGACCGCCCTCGACGTAGATGCCGTTGCCGTCGCGCGAGAGGCAGCGCCAGTCCTTGGCGAGCGCGCGCCGCTGCTCCTTGGTGTACTTCTCCGCCGGGTCGGAGCCGTCGGGGGTGCTGGCCCACAGCGGGCACTCGTTGGCCGGCGGGGTGATGACCTCGAAGCGGCCACAGCCCTCGCCCTCGCCGTACGGGGCGCAGCCGGGCTTGCCGACGGCGATCCGGAACACGTCGGCGCGGACATCGACGGGCAGCGTCCGCTGTATGGCGTCGCGGACCGCGGGGACGTCCCGGCCGCCCTCCTCGGTGACGAGCGCGGCGCCGGCCCCGTACGGCAGGCTGGCCCGGTACTCGGCCAGACTCTGGGCGTCGCGGCTCGCGGCGTACGTCGAGACGGCGACGGTGCCCGCGACGGCGGCCAGGACGGCGGCGACAGCGGGTGCCGTACGGCCCCGGTTGCGGACGGCGTCCCGCAGGGCGAGGCGCGGCGAGAGCGGCAGCCAGCGGCTGGCCCGGCCGAACAGGCCGACCAGGGCGGGCGTCATGGCGACCACACCCAGCTCGGCGACGGCCGAGCCACCCGCGACCAGGACGAACTGGTCGGAGACGACCGAGCCGTACAGGGCGATGGCCGCGCCGAGCAGAACGGCGCCGAAGCCGATGAGCGGCAGCACGCGGTTGCTGCGGCGCACGCCGCGACGGCCGGTGAGGGAGGCCAGGACGGTCTGCCGGGAGGCGGTGACGGCCGGGATGATCGCGGAGAGCAGGCCGGTGAGGACGGCGAGCGCGGCGATGGCGAGCAGTTCCTGCGGCCTGACGGTGAAGCCGCCGAACCGCTGCCCCATGTAGTCCTCGAGGAGCGGCCGGAGGGCGAAGGTCAGGATCAGGGCGAGGACGATGCCGACCAGGGCCGCCGCGACGCCGATGACCAGGCCGCCGCTCAGCACGATGGCCCGGATGTGGCTGCGGGCACCGCCGTTGGCGCCGACCAGGCCCAGCTGGCGGCGGGAACGACGGGCACCGACGGCGAAGGCGGGACCGGCGAGCAGGCAGATCTCCAGCATCGCCAGGCCGACGACCGTGCCCACGGCGGCGAGCGCGGCGGCGTCGGCGCCCCCGCTGCTCTCGTAGACGGCCCAGCCTTCCTTCTGGTAGAGCGGCACCTTGGAGTCGGCCGGCGGGTCGAGGGCCACGACGCGCGAGGTGACCAGGACACCCTTGGCGTTGATCGCCTGGACCGTGTTCCACGTGAAACCACCGGCCTTCTTCACCAGGTAGGTGGTGGAGATGTCGGGCTTCGGCAGTCCGGCCTTCTCGACCGCCTTGGCGTACGGCGCGAGGAAGGCCCCCGGCAGGGCGTTGACCTGCTGTGCCGTGAGTTCGCTGGGCAACTCGTACGAGCCGCTGATCACATAGGTGCGGTCGAAGCCGCGGGCGGTGAGGGTGGAGCCGACGGACAGCCCGCTGCTCTCCAGGAACCGGGTGGTCGCGGCGATCTCGTCGTTCTTCTCGGGGAAGTGGCCCTCTTGCAGCCGCATGATGCCCCGGGCGACGGGATCGACGGCGGCCAGCTCACGGACCTCGGTCTGGAGCAGACCGTACCTGGTGGTCAGCTTGGCGTTGCCCGTGCTGTCGGTCAGCACCGTCGAACCGGCCGGGATGGTCTTGGTGACATCCGTCGGGCCGTCGGGCCAGGACTTGCCCGGCGAGTCGTAGTCCCCGGCCGGGGTGTGCTGCTCGCCCTCGGGGTCCTGGAGGATGGCCACGCCGGCCGTTCGGGGGTCGGAGAAGCGAGCGTCGGCGGCACCCAGGGTGCGCTCCATCCGCTGCGCGGGGGTGAGTTCGGCGCTGCGCAGGGTCAGGTCCAGGGCGCTCACGCCCAGGATCGGCAGCGCGATCATGGCGAGGACGAGGAAGCTGCGGCCCTTGGAGCGCCAGGCGTCACGGCGGGCGATGCGGACCGCGGCCCGCCAGGAGTGGAACCAGGTCGTCACCGCTGGGCCGCCCGGCCGGTCAGGAGCGAGTCGGCGTCGCTGCGTACGGTCTGGTCGACGACGGCGCCGTCCCGCAGGAAGACGACCCGGTCGGCCCAGGCGGCGAACCGCGGCTCGTGGGTGACCATGACGCCGGCGGCTCCGGCGTCGCAGCGGGAGCGCAGCAGGGCCAGCACGGACTCGCCGGTCTCGGAGTCGAGGGCGCCGGTGGGCTCATCGGCGAGGACGAGCCGGCGGTCGCCGACGAGGGCACGGGCGATGGCCACGCGCTGCTGCTGGCCGCCGGACATCTCGTCGGGGAACCGGTCGGCGAGTTGGCCGAGGTCCATCTCGGCGAGGGCGGCGAGGGCCTCGGTGCGGGCCTTGCGGGCCGATATGCCGTCCAGTTCGCGGGGCAGGGCCACGTTCTCGGCGGCGGTGAGGGCCGGGATGAGGTTGTAGTCCTGGAAGACGTAGCCGATGCTGCGGCGGCGCAGGGCGGCGAGCCCCTTGATGCCGAGGACGGTGATGTCGGTGCCCTCGACGAAGACCTGCCCGGAGGTGGGGTTGTCGAGGCCGCCGGCGATGGTGAGCAGGGTGGACTTGCCTGAGCCCGACGGGCCCATGACGGCGACGAGTTCACCGGGGTGGACGTCGAGGTCGATGCCGCGCAGGGCGTGCACCTCGGTGGCGCCGGAGCCGTGGACGCGGGTCAGGTTCCGCAGACTCAGCACGGGTTGCTGCTGTTGTGTGGACATGGTTCCCCCTCGGGCGTACGCCGGCGAACGGCCGGACGTCGGTGCGACGGACGGTCGTTGGCAGAGCCGTGCGTACGGTATTGGTCTGGTCGGGTGGTTCGGAGTCTTCATGTGGGTCGGGTGGACCCGGTGGGTCGGGTGGACCCGTTGGACTCGGTCGGCCTTGTGGATCCGGTCGTTCGGGTGCTCAGGGCCGGTCGTGAAGGGCGGATGTCACGGGCGGACGTCACGGGCGGTGGTGTGCGCCCTCCTCTGCCCCGGCCCCCGCCCGCGCCCCCATCCCCGCCGCTCCCGCTACCGCCCCCGGCGAGGCCGGCTCCGGGGCGGTCGACGAGAGACGGATCAGCCGGGACTCGCAGTGGTCGAGCCAGCGCGCCTCGGCCTCGGTCTGGAAGATCAGCTGCTCCAGGACGAGAAGCCAGGCGATGTCGTCCCGCTCCCGGGCCCCGTTCTTCTCCACGGCGGTGAGGGCCTGCGCCTTCAGCCGGGTGTAGTCCTGCATGGCTTTCACGGTGTGCCGACGCTGGGACTGGATGACGTCACGGATGTCGACCCCGGGCGCCCCGACGGCCATGGCCAGCTTGATGGCCAGCTCGTCACGGGCCGGGCTGGTGCGGTCGACGGGGTTCTCGAACCAGCTGCGCAGTTCGACGCGACCGCTGTCGGTGATCGCGTAGAGCGCGTGGCCGGCCTCATCCTCGCCGTCCTGCACGACCATGCCGTCGCGTTCGAGCCGGCTGAGCGTCGTGTAGACCTGACCCACGTTGAGCGGCCAGGTGGAGCCGGTACGGGCCTCGAACTCCGTACGGAGCTGTGAGCCGTAGCGCGGGCCGCGTTCGAGGAGGGCGAGAAGCCCGTGGCGGATGGACATACCGAGTATGTATACCGAGTATGTCCGCGTGGACCAAGCGTCCTGAGGAGGACCCCGGAGGTCCGACTCAAGGGGGACCCGGGCCGTCGCGAGCCGCTCGGCGGCGGCGCGTCCGCACCCCGAGGAAGCCGATGTCGAGGCCCCCCAGAGCCGCCCCACGCCCAGTGTGAGCTCGGGAATCCGCCGGTCGGAGAGGTCGAGGGGGGCCTCGGTGCCGGTTCCGGTGAGCGGCCGTCGACAGCCCCGCGGGCGAGCTCTCGGCGGCCGGGGCGTCCGTCTCGGGTACCACCTCGACCCCCTCGTCCGACTCATGGGCGGGCTCCTACTCTGTTGCCGTTCTGGTACGAGCGGGCTCCACCGGGCCCGTGGGGGACGGCGAGCCGGAGGGGTCGGCCGGTCGGCCGGGCCGCTCCCGGCCCTCCCCCGCCGGCCGCCCCGCGAGGGAGGCGGAGTCGCTGGGCGCGAGCGCGTCGGGCGGCCCCGACAGCTCGGGATCCGCCGGACGGGCGGGTCCGGCGGATCCGGAGGAGGGCGACGCCGACGGGGCGGACGGGCGATCGGGCGAGGTGGATGCGGCGGTCGTGGCCGCGGAACCGTTGGGAGCGGGGCGCGAGCAGGCGGTTCGGGGGAGGCCGTGGCCGGGCGCGAGGGGGCCGGCGGGCGCGGGACGGACGGGACGGTGGGCGGCCTGGAGGGTCTCCGGAAAGGGAGTTCTCCTACACGGCCGGCGGCGTCGCCAACGACCTTCTCTCGTTCGTCGGCAAGGCCCAAGGAGTCCTCAACCCGCAGCAGGATGCTTGATGCGGGCCACTGCATTCGAAAGACGCCATGTGTGCAGTCGCGACGGCCTCACTCGACTGCCGTTCGAGGCGGAGCCACTCCCGGTCGCTGGGGGCCAACCGGAAGCCCTGCTCTCCCCCATCCCTGCTCCGTGCCCATAGCGTGCCCTTCAGAGCGGACAACCACGGTCAACAACGGTGCAACCAGTCCCTCACACCTGCCGCCTGACAACGAATTTTCCCAGGTCAGCGATCCAACGCACCTTCGGTGCGCGCCGGGGGCGGGGTAAATCCCGTGGCGTGCGCCGGAGGTGCTTCTGTGTGCCCTGACGGGGGTTGATGCGGGTCGGGGACGCTGGAGGGGTTCGTTCCGGCCGAAACCGATGCTTCTGTGATGCCGGCGATCACCACGACCGCCGGGCCACAGACCTGCCCACACCACCTCTGATCAGGCCCTATTTACGCGTCAGAGGCCCTACCTCTACGCAAGCGCCGTCGCTTCCCAAGCTGAGAGTGCGAGTTCGATTCTCGTCACCCGCTCCATGACTGAGGCCCAGGTCAGAGACCTGGGCCTTCTTGCTGTCGTCGTCGGCTACTCGCCGCGTGCCAGATTCGTGCCAGAACGTTGACCGTCGGGGTCGGCGGTCTCCGGTTCTGGCACGGCAGCAGCTTCCTGGCGTGCCTTGCGTACGCTAGAAGTAACCGTCGTGGATCGACAGTTCAGCGCTGAGTGTAAATGCCGCACAAGAGGGCGATTACCTGTCGCGGTAGGCGCGTGGACCGGTTCCGTAGTGGTTCTTGAACGCCCTGGTGAAGTGGGAAGCGTCTTTGAAACCGAGGCCGAAGGCGATGTCGCTGATCGTCCGCCTCGCATGGCGAGGGTCCGTGAGGAGCCGCGCGGCGCGTTCGAGCCGCTGCTCCTGGATCGACCGGGAAGGTGAGGTGCCCTCGGCACGGAAGAGCACCTGCAGATACCGGATGGACACACCGAGGGCGTCGGCGACCATGACGGGCGAGAGCTGCGGGTCCGTGATGTGCTCCGCGATGTACTGGCGGGCCCGCAGCCACTGTGCCGATCGAGGGAGCGCCGAGCCGTCGCCGGAGGCGGGCCCCTTGGGCAGCGCGGCCCCCAGGAGCTCCAGAACATTGATGCCGACCTGCTGGACGACATCGGGCTCCAGTTCGACCGCGTGCCTGGTCAGCGAGCGGAGGTAGGGCGAGAACAGAGCGCCTACCCCGTGATCGCCTCGAACGACGGTCGCCATCGCGTCCTGCGGCAGTCGGCAGTACGCGGTGAACAGTGCCCGGGGGATCCTCAGCGACACCAGTCCGAACCGGTCGGGACCCGTGATCCGGCACGGACGGGCGCTGTCATAGAGGGTGAAGTCGCCCGGCCGCAGGACCGCGTCCCGCTCGTCCTGCGTCACGATGACCAAGCCTCGGACGGTCAGGTTGACGAGGAAGTCGTCCTGTGGCGACCGGCGTATCAGTGACGGCGTCCTGAACACGGTGTGCGGATCGGCGTCGACCGTGGACACCTGCATGCCGGCGATCGCGTGAGCGGTGACCGTGCCCCGGAAGCCCTCGGTGCGGCGCCGCGGCGCCGTGACGTCGTAAGGGACGAACGCCTCGCTGATCACCTGGCGCCAGGACGACAGCTGGGAGGGGTCGTCGACCGTCGCTGTGGAGAATTCCAGACTCATGCGGTCACCTCGCTGCCGATGCTGCACGGACCACGGAGATCCGTTGCGCGCAGAGTCAACAATCCCGTGCGGCGGGAGTCAAGACCTGACCGGACGTCTCCCCCTACGTTCGGTGCGGGCCCGAAGAACAGCACCCGACGGGGGCAGCCGCACCGAAATCGGTTGCTGCGACATCCCCTTCTTCCCCGGCATCAGAAAAGAGGAGAGATGACCACTTCCGACGACATCATGAATCAGTATGTCGCGACAGAGGCACGGGTGGACCTCATGCGGGACAAGTACGCTCTCGAAGAGGGCTACATCAGCGACGACAGCACTCCGTGGGTGCCGTTCGCGCCCAACGTCTTCATCAAGCACCTCACCTTCGACGTCCGGACCAGCAGCGCCGCGAACGTGTTGTGGGTGCAGGAGGGCGGTGTGCTCGGCCGCCACCGCCACCGCGGCCCGGTCTCCGGTTATGTGCTGGAAGGCAGCTGGCGTTACATGGAATACGACTGGGTCGCACAATCGGGCGACTTCGTTCGCGAGAGCCCGGGGCGAAGCCACACGCTCTACTCCGAACACGGTATGAAGACGATGTTCTGGCTCAACGGGCCGCTGGAATTCCTTGACGAGGAGGACCGTGTCCTCGAAACGGTCGATGTGTTCTGGTTCATCGATCATTACGAAAGCCACTGCAAGGCGAACGGAATAAAGATCAACGAGCGGCTCTATTTGTGACACAGCCCGACCATGCGCAGGAACCGCCGGCGAAGCGGTTCCCGCGCCTGACGTCTGCCCCGGCCGACCGGCCGAGGCGCAGCTGACCGCTCCTCCTACAGTGACCGTTGTGAACCTCCCACCTGCGGCAGCCGACCTCACCGCGACGCAGACCCGCCGGGAGGGCTGCCTGCGTGCCTTGGGTGTCACCACGCTTGTCCTGCTGGCCGCCGCGGACGTGCTCATCGCCGTCGCCAACGGCAAGACCCTCTGGCCGGTGCTCCTGCTCCTGTCGCTCGGCCTCGCGGCTGTTCTCTGGCCCCGCGCCCATCGGCCCGCGTGGCTCACCCGCAGTTGCGGGCCGTCGTACCAGCGGGCGTTTCCCTGGCCCTGACCACAGTGGCCACGATGACAGAGCGCGTGCGGACCCTCGGCCCCGGTGAGGTGGCGGTCCTGCTCTGCCTGTTGTTGATCGCCGTCCGTGCCTGCCCACCACGGTGGGCGTTGCTGTGCGCCGTCCTCGCAGGCGGGGCAACCATCGCGGCGCCGCTGCGTTTCTACGATGCCATCGCCAAGGAGGACGCGCTGCTGTTCACGCTGCCGGTGGCGCTGCTGACCGGCGTTTTCGCCGGCCTCGGCGGCTACCTGCGCTCCCTGGACCACAGACGCGGCGTCGCGGTCGCCGAGACCCGCCGCTCGGAACGCCTTGCCATGGCGGCCGACCTGCACGACTTCGTCGCCCACCACGTGACCGGCATCCTGGTCCAGACACAGATGGCCCGCATGATGGCCGCCACCGAACCCGGCCGCCTGGACCCGGTCCTGGCAGGCATCGAGCACGCCGCGACCCAGGCGCTCGACTCCATGCGCGTGACCGTCGGTATTCTGCGCGGTGGCCGACAGGAGACGGCCCGCCTTGAGCCGGGCGAGAACCGCCCGGTGGGCGACCTGACAACCCTTGCGGACCTGGTCGACCAGTTCGGCGGTCCGACCGGTCCGAAGGCCGAAATGCACGGCGACGCCTCAGTGCCCCGGAACCTGCCCCACGAAGTGCAGGCTGCCGCCTACCGCGTCGTCCAGGAAGCCCTCACGAACGTACGCCGCCACGCCGCCGACGCCACCGAAGTCACCGTCGCCCTCGCTCACGCCGACGACACCCTGCGCGTGACGGTGCGCGACAACGGCCACGGAGGCTCCCCGCTGCCGTACGCCGCCCGGGGCGGAGGCTTCGGCATCGTCGGCCTCACCGAACGCGTCACTGCTCTGGGCGGCACACTGCACACCGGCCCGCGCAAGGACCGCGGCTGGGAGGTCGTGGCCCGCCTCCCCGCCGCGGCACGAGCGGACTGACCCGCGGGCGGGCGGTCGATGCCTCCGGTGCGTCGATCAGCCGAGCAGTCGCGTTCGCGACGATGGTCGCCAGTTGCTCCACGTGGATCTCGGACGTCTCGCCGACTGTGTACACGAGAACATCCATGGACAGAGCGACGAATGTCCCAATGTTGCTCAGCAGAGTTCCGATAGTGGCGACGCCGCGCAACACGTCCAGCGAACGCACGCACCGACTGACGGCCGCTGTTTCCGGTTCTTCCGGCTTGATCTTGTCCGACACCTGGCGAGGCTATGGCGGCGGTGATCGCGAGCACGTCAGACCGGCGTAGGGCACCGCCTCATCACTTCGACGGGGAAGGACCGCTCACTACCTGCTCGCGACCGTATGGCCGTGGGCACGGTGTGCCTACGGCCATGCGGCGATCCGCTCCGCCTACTCGGTCTTGATGGCGGTGAGCATGTTCAGCCGGGCCGCGCTGCGGGCGGGCCACATGGCGGCCAGCAGGCCGACCAGCGCCGCCAGCAGCAGACGCCGACCGGCTCCGCGCGCAGCCGGTCCTCGCGCAGCCGTACCGCCTGGCGGCTCGCCCCACCCGCGATGTGCACCACGGCTGCCCCGGTCTCCGCCGCCATCCGGCAGGGCTCTCGACCACGTCGCCGACGCGCACCACCAGTCGGCCGCGTCGCCCGCAGGCCGCGTCGCCCGCAGGCCGCGTCGACGTCGGCAGGCTGCCGCCAAGGAACGCCGCGCGGTCGGGCCCGGCGAAGCCGGTGGGGTGGATGCCGTCGGCGACGAAGAGCGAGACCACACGTTCGGCGTCCTTCAGAGCGGCCTGGTGGACCGGGTTGTCGTGCACCCGCGGTCGGCGGTGAACAGGGCCACCGAGACGCGCACGGTTCCTCAAGCGCCCTCAGCGCGTACGGGCCGGTTCAGGGGCGGCCGATTCGGCCGCGGCGGCGATGTTGCGGGCCATGCCGCCGAAGACCGCAGCGTGGAAGGGGGCCACGCCCCACCAGTAGGCGTGCCCGGCCAGGCCGTGCGGATGGAACAGGGCCCGCTGCCGGTAGACCGTGCGCCCCTGTGGGTCCCGGTCGACGGCCATCTCCAGCCAGGCCAGGCCCGGCAGTCGCATCTCCGCGCGCAACCGGAGCAGCCGGCCGGGCTCGATCTCCTCCACCCGCCAGAAGTCCAGGCTGTCGCCGACCCGCAGCCGGGTCGCGTCCCGGCGGCCCCGGCGCAGACCGACACCGCCCACCAGGGTGTCCAGCCAACCTCGCAGGGACCAGGCCAGCGGCGAGGAGTACCAGCCGTTCGCGCCACCGATCGCCTCCACCACCCGCCACAGAGCCTGCGGCGACGCCATGACCGTGCGCTCACGGTGATCCGTGTAGAGGCTCCCGCCCGCCCAGTCGGGGTCGGTGGGCAGCGGGTCGCTGGGGGCGCGGGGAGTCGACGCCGAGGACCACCTGGTGGCGACGTCCGCGTCCTGCACGCGCCGCAGAGCCAGCCGGATCGCCCGGTCGAGGGTGACCGGTCCCTCCGGAGGGTCCGGCACGTAGCGGACGATGTCCCGCTCGGCGCAGACGACCTCGTGCTTGAGCGACTCCACCAGCGGGCGCGCGAGGGCGCCCGGCACCGGGGTGACCAGACCGACCCAGAGGCTGGACAGCCGGGGGGTGAGCATCGGAACGGGGAGGATGACGCGTTTCGGCAGCCCGGCGACGACGGCGTACCGCCGCATCATCTCCTCGTACGTGACGATGTCCGGTCCGCCGATGTCAAAGGCACGGTTCACGTCGTACGGAAGCCTGGCGCATCCCACGAGGAGGCGCAGCACGTCGCGGACGGCGATGGGCTGGATGCGGGTGCGCACCCAGCTCGGGGTCACCATCGCGGGCAGCCGCTCGGTCAGATGACGCAGCATCTCGAACGAGGCCGAACCCGACCCGATGATCACGGCTGCCCGCAGTACTGCGGTCGGCACGCCCGAGGCCAGGAGGATGCGGCCCACTTCGGCGCGGGACCGCAGGTGGGGTGAGAGTGCGTGCTCGGGTACTCCAGAAGGGCTCAGACCGCCGAGGTAGACGATGCGACGGATTCCGGCGGCACGCGCCTGCTCACCGAAGATCCCGGCCGCGCGCCGGTCGGTCTCCTCGAAGCCCCGACCGGTGCCCAGCGCGTGCACCAGGTAGTACGCGACATCCATGCCCTCCAGGGCCGCGCGTACGGCCCCCTCGTCCGTCATGTCCGCGCGCACGGCCTCCACCTGCCCGGACCACGGATGGTCCCGCAGCTTGCCGGGGGCGCGGGCCGGGCAGCGCACGGAATGTCCGGCGGCCAGCAACTCCGGCACCAGCCTGCCGCCGATGTAACCGGTGGCACCGGTGACCAGACAGCGCAGCGGCCGGTCGTCGTCGGTCATGCCGATCGCACGCATGCCTGCCGGGTGCGCCTTGTCCCGCAACGGTCTGCGGACCGGGGGGCGGGAAACGTCATGGCTCTCATGTCCTCCCGGGACGTTCTTCTCCGATGGGCTCTGTCGCTGTTCTCCTGAGCCCATGCTTGGGTCCGAGCACGAGCACCGCAACCTCGCCGGTCCCGGCCGCTGATGCCATCCGCGCCCAGGTTGATCGTCCACCGGCTTCGTCACGCTCCGAGCTCCACCGCGACCAAGGCCGCTCGTCGCGATGTCGCGCCGCCGACCGGCCCGTCAGACGACGTCGTGGATGTTGTGCTCGGTCAGGTCGGATGCGTGCCGGGCAATGGTGCCGTAGTCGGCATCGTCGTGGAGGACGGTCAGGCCATGATGGGCGGCAGTAGCCGCGATGACGAGGTCAACTGCCGAGGCACTGCGATGCTCCCCGGCCTGTGCCATACGGTGTTGCACCGCGCTGATCCAACGCGCTGCGTTTTTCGGCACGGCCGCGTCGGGATAGAGGTCGGAGAACATTTCCGCGATCTCGTCGTACTCACGGCGGTTCCGGGCGTTGTACAGGAACTCGGCGCGCTGCACGTAGCAGGATGCGACGGCCCCGGCATCGATCGCGTCGTACCAGGCCGATTGCAGTTTCGGATCACGGAGCAGCCGGACCAGGCCGGAGGTGTCGAGCAGGTAGATCACCGGCTGTGCTTCTCCGCTCGGTGCGAGCGCTCGGCGTCCTCGACGGCACCCCACTCACGCGCACGCTCGAAGTGACGACTTATGCGCGCCGCACGCTCCTGCTGCTCGGCGTAGAAGTTCAGAGCGAGATTGACCGCTTCCTTTTTGGTCCGGACGTGAGCCAGAGCCATGACCCGCTCCAGGGCGTCGTCATCGATGTCGATCTGAGTCACGGACATACCGTGCCTCCCGCGCAATGTTGGTGATGTACATCGAATGATATGTCACCAACATTCACGGGTACCACCTCTCTGCTTCGGTGTATGCAGTCGCGACGGACCCTCCGGATCAGGTCCGGAGATGATCAGTCCGGTGGGTGCAGGTGTTTTGCGCAGCACAGACCGCCTGCTGAGGCCATGCGGCCGACCGCGCATTGCGCACCCCGTCGGCAGCAACCTTCCTGCGGTGAGGCGGGAACCTCAGGACGCCCGGCGGCGTTCATGTCACTGACGGCCGGACGAGCGGAGCCGTCGGTTCGCAGTGTCGACTGATGGTTGCGTACGACGACTTGACCGGGGGGCAAGAGGCGTGCAGCAGCACCGTGCATACCCGACGCGCCCGGCCGCCGTCGTGCTCTCCGTGCTGGTCGCGGTCCTGACCTTCCTCCTGCCGGTGTCGGCCAAGTCGGCGTCGGCGGCTCGCCCGTCTTCGACGGGCACGGCCGCGGTGGCGATCGCGCAGGCGTCCGCCACCGCCGACGCGCAGCGACCTTTCACCGTGGCGCGTCCCGTGCTCGGCCACGCCGACGCCCTGCCGTACCCGTTCCCGTTCCCGTTCCACCCTTTCCTGGGCCCTGGCGCCGGGGACGCGGCCCCGCACCGCGCTGTCGGCGGTCCCGCCGTGGGCGTGGCGGTCGCGGACGCGGAAGCGAGCCTGGGCAGCCACGCGTATCGCCCGCGCGGCCCGCCGTCCTGATGGAGCACCGAAGTCCGTATCGACGCCTGACCGTCGCCTCCGCGCGCGGGGCAGACGTCGACTCCGTCTGCCTGCCCATCGTGGAGAACTCATGTCTCGCGCGCCCATGTGGCGGGCGATCGTCGCCCTAGGTGTGATCGCCGCCTCGCTCTTCTTCGCTCTCACCCAGTCCGCCCGCCTCGGTCTCGACCTGCGTGGTGGCACCCAGATCGTCCTGGAGACCAGGGACTCACCCGTGGTCAGGGCCGATGCCGAATCGACCCAGCGGGCCCTGGAGGTGCTCCGCCAGCGGGTCGACGCGCTCGGCGTGTCCGAGCCGAGCCTGTACCGGTCCGGCCAGCAGCGGATCTTCGTCGAGCTGCCCGGCGTACAGGACCCGCGCGAGGCCGCCGAAGTCATCGGCCGCACCGCGCAGTTGACCGTCCACCCGGTACAGGGCGTGACGGACAAGCAAGACGAGAACAAGGGGGCCAAGGGGGCCAAGGGGAAGCCGGCCAAGGACGGCTCGCGCATCCTGGCCGACCCCGACCAGAAGGGGGCGTTCCTCAAACTCGGGCCCACCGCCCTCACCGGCGAGGGCGTCAAGGACGCCGAGGCGGTGCTCGACCAGCAGAGGATGTCGGGCTGGATGGTCAACCTCACCTTCCGCGGGCAGGCAGGCAAGGACTGGGCGCGGGTCACCGGAGCGGCGGCCTGTGCCCCGCAGGGCGCCCCCGAGCGGCGCGTCGCCATCGTCCTGGACGGCAAGGTGCTCTCGGCGCCCGCCGTCAACGCGGACGTGGCGTGCCAGGTCGGCATCTCCGGCGGCTCCACGCAGATCACCGGCGGCTTCGACAGAGAAGAGGCCCGCGAGCTGGCCGCGCTCGTCAAGGGCGGTGCGCTGCCGGTGCCCGTGGAGGTCGTGGAGCAGCGCACCGTCGGCCCCACGCTCGGTGCCGACGCCATCGCCGCCAGCACCCAGGCCGCGCTCATCGGGCTCGCCCTGACGGGGCTGTTCATCCTCGTCGTCTACCGGCTCCTCGGCGCCCTGGCCACCATCGCGCTCGCGCTGTACGGGCTGATCTCCTACGCCGTCCTGGTCGCTCTGGGCGCGACCCTGACACTGCCCGGACTCGCCGGTTTCGTCCTGGCGATCGGCATGGCGGTGGACGCGAACGTGCTGGTCTTCGAGCGTGCCCGCGAGGAGTACCTGGGAGTCCGCACTCGGAAGTCGGCCTCGGCGCACCTGGACAAGCCGCTGAGCATCGGCTTCAACAAGGCATGGAGCGCGGTCGTCGACTCGAACGTGACGACGCTGCTCGCGGCCGGGCTGCTCTTCTTCTTCGCCACCGGACCCGTCAAGGGCTTCGGCGTCACGCTCTCCATCGGTGTCCTCGTCTCGATGATCTCGGCCCTGGTGATCACCCGGGTCCTCGCCGACTTCGCGATCCGACGCACCTTCGTGCGCAACCGGCCCTGGCTGACCGGAATCACCTCCACCGGCCGGGTGCGTGCCTGGCTCGCGCGCCGCAAACCCCGCCTGGTACACCACCGGCGCCGCTGGCTCGGCGTCAGCGCGCTGCTGATCGTGGTTGCCGTCGCCGGAATCGGCCTGCGCGGCCTGGAGTTCGGGGTGGAGTTCACCGGCGGGCGCCTGGTGGAGTACAACACCAGCAGGCCCTTGGACGTGGACGCGGCGCGGGCGGCGGTCACGGACGCCGGATTCCCGCGCGCGGTGGTACAGGAGTCGGGGGACGAGAACATCTCGGTACGCACCGGCGAGCTGAGCAACGACCAGCAGCACACGATCAGAACGGCGCTGGCGAGGGAGGGCGGCGAGGTCACCGTCCAGCGGGACGAGCTGATCGGCCCGAGTCTCGGCGACGAGCTGCGCCGGCACGCGCTCATCGCGCTCGGCATCGCCGTCGCGACCCAGCTGATCTACCTCAGCGTGCGGTTCCGGTGGACGTTCGCCGCCGCGGCGGTGACGGCCATGGTGCACGACGTGCTGCTTGTGGTGGGCCTGTTCGCCTGGCTCGGCAGGCCCGTCGACAGCGTCTTCCTGGCGGCCCTGCTCACGGTCATCGGTTACTCCGTCAATGACACCGTCGTCGTCTTCGACCGGGTGCGCGAGGCGCGCCACCGCGATCCGGCGGCGGACCTGGAGACCACCGCGAACAAGGCCGTCATCCAGACGCTGCCGCGCACGGTGAACACCGGTATGGGCGCGCTGTTCATCCTGGCGGCCCTGGCAGTGCTCGGCGGTGACTCGCTCGCGGACTTCTCGGTGGCGCTGATCGCCGGCGTGGTGATCGGTATGGCGTCGACGGTGTTCACCGCCGTGCCGATCGCCGTGCAGCTCGAGGGCAGCCGCCCGGCGCCGCCGGTGCGCCCCAAGCGCGGCGAGAACAGCGGGCCGCGCGGTCCGCTGGAGCGACGCGGGCGGGCGCGGGATTCAGGCGCTGTGGTGTGAGGGGGCGCGGAGGCTCGCGGGGATGACGCGGATGGGCCGGGAAGACGCGCGCATTTGGAGGGCGGCCGCGGCGGCAGCTCCGGATGCAGACGCGGGGTGAACATGGGCGCGGGTGCCGGCCCTGTCCCGGCGTGCCCGATGCCGGGCTGTCGTTCGGCTCGCAGGTGCCGGAAGCCCTCCTGGGCGGGAGGAGGCCGGCCGGCCGGTAGGCGTGATCCCCCGTTCCATGGGCTGCAGTTGCAGTGCCAGCCACACGGCGACCGAGGCGTCCGGTTCACATCCGGCCGCCTTCGCCGTCCTGGTCAGGCCGCGACGGCCTGCGCCGACCGACGGGCTGGTGGCTCACCCCTGTTCCAGGCGGACCACATTGGTGCCGTGACGTGACGTGACGTGACGTGACGTGCAGGGCCGTGCCCAGGGTCTCGTCCGCTCCGTCGCTGTGTCCGCCGGACAGTCGTCGTCCCTGGTACTGGCTGTCCTACCGTCGCGGAGGGCACTGGTTGTCCTCTCGCCACGGGCCGAGGGTGGACGCATGACGACAACATTCATCACCGGAGCCAACAAGTCCCTCGGGTACGAGACCGCCCGCCGTCTCATCGACGCCGGCCACACCGTCCTCCTCGGCGCGCGTGATCCGGAGCGCGGTCGGCAGGCCGCCGACGCGCTCGGGGCCCGCTTCGTGCAGATCGACGTGACGGACGACGCGTCGGTGGCCGCGGCCGCAGACGACATCGCGGCCCACGAGGGGCGCATCGACGTCCTCATCAACAACGCGGGTGTCTTCGGGCCGCATGTCCCCGCCGACCAGCTCACCGCCACCGACGCCGGCGCGGTGTTCGAGGTCAATGTCGTGGGGATCGTACGGGTGACGCACGCGTTCCTGCCCCTGCTGCGCAAGTCCGCGCACCCGGTCATCGTCAACGTCTCCAGCGGCATGGGGTCGTTCACGCTGACCCATGACACCGAGCGCGCCGAGGGCCGTAACCTCGCGCCGCTCTACACGGCGTCGAAGGCCGCCGTGACCATGCTGACCACGCAGTACGCCAAGTCCTGGCCGGACGTGAAGGTCAACGCAGCCGACCCGGGTTACACCGCGACCGACTTCAACGCGCACAGCGGGCCGCAGACCGTGACCGAGGGCACCGACGCGATCGTCGGACTCGCGACCATCGGGGCGGACGGACCGACCGGAACCTTCCGTGACCGTCACGGCGAGATGCCCTGGTGATCCACCTCTGCGAGCGCCGTGAGGGGGAAGGGACGTACGGGGCGGAGAAGCCCGGACAGGCGGACAGGTACTACTCGGCAGCCAGGCTCTGCGTACCGACCACCGCGAGCAGCTCCAGCTTCTCGGCGTCCTCGGTGCCCGGCTCGGCCGAGTAGCCGAGGATGCGCAGACCGCTGCCGTCCATCCGGAGCACGTTGCAGTCCAGGGTGAGCAGGCCCACCTGCGGATGTTCGATCGTCTTGCGTGAGACTTCCAGACTGCCCACGACACCCGCTTCCCACAGCTCGGCGAACCGCTCGCTGCCCGCCCGCAACTCGGTGATCAGTAGGCGCAGTTGACGGTCGGCGGGATACCTGGCGGCGGCCGACCGCAGCTCGGACACCATGCCGATCTCCAAGGCGCGCTGCTCGTCCGGCGTGTGCCGGATCCGGGTGGACGGTCCCAGGAACACCCCCCACGCCCCGTTACTTCGAGACGCGGGAGCCTTTCGACGCCTTCGACGCCGTGGTGGGCCGCTACGTCCTGCCGTACCAGAAGGACCCCGCCGCCACACTCCGCCGATTCGCCCGTTTCCTGCGGCCGGGCGGGATTGTGGTGCTCCACGAGTTCGACTTCACCGTGCGGAACCCGACTTGGCCGCCGTGCCCCCTGTGGGACGACAGCTACCGGCTGCTCACGGCCGCGTTCCGGGCCATCGGAACACCGCCGGACTTCGGACGCCGGCTGAACCGCGTTTTCCTCGACGCCGGGCTGCCCGCGCCGGAGGTCGAGTGCCAGGCCCCGGTCGCGGCGGGCGCGGACTCACCGATCGTTCCGTGGCTGGCGTACACGCTGCGCAGTGTCGCCCCGGTGCTGGCGGGGGCGGGCCTGTCCCTGCCCGCGGGCCTCGTCGCCGACGACACCCTGCCCGACCAACTGGAGCAGGCCGTGCTGGAACAGGGCAGTCAGGTCCTGGGGGCATTGCAGTACGGCGCCTGGACCCGAGTGCCGTGAGCGGACGAGGGAGGCTGCGTGCCCAGGGTGTTGAAGAACACTCATCACTGTGAACGATGGCGTGGCCTCCAGCGGTTGGGACGTCCTGGACGCCTCCCACGAAGCACTGCGCACGGCGGTCCGTGCCGTCCCCGCCGACGTCTGGCAGCTGCCGACGCCCTGCGAGAGGGCTGGACCGTCGCCCAGGTCTTCCAGCACGCCGCCGGCGGACAGATCGGCTACGCCGCCGCGCTGACCGGCGAACCCGGCCCCGACTTCGACCCGTTCGACCCGTCGGGCGAGATGGAGGGCGTGGACCCGGCGGCTTTCCTGGAGGACGCCCTGGCACGTGCGGCGAAGGCGTGGGCGGGGGTCGACGAGGACATGGCCGAGGTGCCCGTGCCGGTGCCGCCGCATATGTCGTCCCCGTGGTCGGGCTCGGCGGCATGCGGGCTGGACGCGGCGGTCCCGCGACCCCCACTGGAGGAGCGCCCCCCAGGCGGCCTGTCAGACGCCGGGATCCAGCGTGTGAATCAGCGGGTCCAGGGGCTCTGCGTGTAGTCGCTGTCGAAAAGGCAAGCGAGTTGGCGACGGGTCAGAACATCGTGTTGCCGTTGGCAGAGGTCGCTGGAACGGCTTCGATCATGTCCCAGTGCTCGACGATCTTGCCCTCGCGCACCCGGTAGATGTCGAGGATGGCCATGCCACGGTCATCGGCCGAGTCCTTGGAATGGGTGTAGACGGCCACGTAGTCGTTCTCCGCGATGATCCGTTTGACCGTGGTGGTGGCGTCCGGGTTCGCGGCCCAGCGGCCGGCGAAGAAGTTCTTGACGGCCTCCGTGCCGTTGGGCACCCACGGGTTGTGCTGGTAGTACGGATCGGCGATGTACCGGTCGAAGGCGGTGAGGTCCCGGTTGGCGATTCCGGTGTACAGGTTCGTCACCGCCTGCCTGCTCACCTCGGTGGGGACCCTGCGGTCCGGCCAGGGGAGGCGGGGGCTGCTCAGGGTGGAGAACATGTCGTTGCCGCTGGCTGTGGTCTCCGGGACCTGCTGCCGCACGGCCCAGTGTTCAGCGATCCTGCCGTTCTCGACACGGAAGATGTCGGCCCGCGCCGTGCCCCGGGTACCCGGCACAGCCACGGCGTTGCTGTGCAGCACGACGAGGTCACCGTCGGCGATGACCCGGTGGATGGTGGTGTGGTGCTTCGGGTAGGCGGCGTCGTAGCGGGCCACGAAGTCACGCAGAGGCTGACGCCCGTCGGCCGCCTGCGGACTGTGCTGGATGTAGTCGGGCCGTATGTACTTGTCGATGACGGAAAGATTCCCGTGGTTGAACAGCTGGTCGTAGACATGGACGACCAGGGCCTTGTTCGCTGCCTCCTGGAAACTCTGCGCGTGGGCCGGCTTGGTGGCCGCCGAGGGCGGCAACGCCACCGCCGTGGAGGCCCCGGCGATCAGGGCACCTGCCGTGACTGCGCCGACGACAAGGCCGACGCCCTTCCTGGTGCGGTTCAGGAATCGGGACATGGGGGGTGTCTCTCCTTGTGTTCGTTCGTCTGGTGCTGCCTGGGGCCTGCCGCCCGGGCCATGGGTGCGATCCACCTCGTTGGGATCGGTCCGGCTTCGGCCACCGCCCAGGGCTGTCTTCCAGAGGTCCGTCCCGTACGCCGCATGGTGCTTCGGCGCCCGGCTTTCCCCTGTGCCAACCACTCTCGACGGGAAAGGCCGGGTGAGCGAGGTAATCTGAGGACTGATCAGGATCGGGAGCGGACATGACCCAGGGTTCTACGACGCTCACACACCTCCCCGCCGACGCCGGCCGGGAGGATGTCGCGCGCATTTACGATCTGGACTGCAACGCGCCCGAGGGCCCCGTGCCCGGCTTCGAGATCACGGCGTTGGACGCGGTGCGCCGCCGGATCCCGAAGGCAGTCCAGGAGCGCTTCAACCGGGTGGACTTCCACACCATCACCCTGATCACCGAAGGCCGGGACGATCACACCGTCGACTTCGTGACGTACGGCTGCCGCCCGGGCACGCTGCTGTGGGTACGCCCGGGCCAGGTGCAGCGCTTTGTGCCGTCCACGCTTCAGGGCGTGCATCTGCGGTTCGCGGCCTCCTTTCCGCTGCGCACAGCCCGTACGGAGCGTCTGCTCACCCCCTGGGCCGGGCCCGTGTGGCGTCAGCTGGGCGTGGACGCCGAGTACAGCGCGCTGTCCGCGTCACTGGGCCGTCTGGCCACGGAGTACGCCCAGCGAGCCGAAGAGGTCTCCCGCGAGATCCTTCAGCACCTGTTGGCCGCCACTCTGCTGGAGATCGACCGGCTGCCGGATCCGGGCACCGGGGAGGCTCAGCGTGGCAGCGAGGTCTACAACCGCTTCTGCGCGGAGCTGGAGTCGTCATACGCCACCGTCCATCGGGCCGAGGACTACTCCCGTCGCCTGGGCTACACCGTGAAGACCCTGACCCGGGCATGTCTGGCGGCCACCGGGCAGCCCGTGAAGCAGGTCATCGACGGCCGCATCGCCCTGCAGGCCCAACGCCTGCTCGCCCACACCGACGACCCGGTGTCTTCCATCGCCCATGGTCTGGGCTTCAGTGAACCCACCAACTTCAGCAAGTTCTTCACCCGGCTCACGGGGACAGCACCCGGAGACTTCCGGCGCCTGCACCGCGGTGGCGACGTGCGGTGAAGGTGCCGGTCACGGGCCTCTGGCCTGGCGCCGAGCTCAGGCCAGGCCGACCTGTCGTCGCATGGTCAGCTGGTCGAAGAAGAGGAACTCCTCTTCCATGACGCCACGCTTGTTCAGGACGCCGATGGTGCACATGTGCAGGGCGAACGGCTTGCCTGTGGGCTGGATGACACCGCCCTCCCCGTCCGGCATCGGGCCGGTGAACGTGCCCTCCCACACACCGGTCACCGCGACGAAGTTGCCCTTGGCGATGCGGACGGGGTGCACCTCGATCTTGATGTCGGGTGCCCACAGGAACTGGGCCTTCATGTCCTCGATGTGGATGTCCAGCCCGTCGGTGTAGTGGCCGTCGGGCCAGTGGACGCGTACGTCCTGGTCGTGGCTCTCGTCGAAGCGGTCCCAGTCCTGGTGGGAGTAGACGTCGAAGTCGGCGACGTCGAACATCTCCAGGTTGCGGCGCTCCTCACGGGTGAGATGCCCGGGCCACGGGTACTCCTCGCGGGTCCTGACGGGGTCTCCCATCTTGAATTCGCTCAGGTGGCGATACCGGTCCGAGGCCTCGGCCGGGGTACCGCCGTCGAGGACTGCGGTGAGTGCCAGGGCGCCGAAAGCGGCTCCGGCGCCGCCCCTGAGTACGGCACGACGATCCATGAGTCATCACTCCCCAGTGATCAGAACATTTACTTACTTGCGCACACAATTACAGAATTTCGTTGCGCACACAAGTAATGCGTAGGATGAAGGCGTGCCCCACGACAGCGACAGGCCCGCCCCTCTCACCGCTGACGAGTACGCCCTGGTCAAGACGCTCCGTCCCGCCATGGCCGCTCTGACCCGCGCCTTCGACGCGAACCTGCACCCTCTGGGCCTGACACATGCCGAGTACGTCGCGCTGATGTTCCTGTCCGAAGCTGAAGGGCGTGCCCTCCGCCTGGGCGACCTGGCCGAGCTGTGCCATCAGTCCGCCTCCCACATGGGGCGTACCGTTCAGCGGCTCCAGAGCGAAGGGCTGGTCGTACGGGAGCAGTGCAGCCAGGACGCCCGTTCCTTCCGGGCGGTCCTCACCGACGCCGGCCTGGCCCGCCTGGAAAGGGCCTGGCCCGTCCATATCGCGGGCGTCCGCCATCAGCTGTTCGACCAGCTCGAAGGCATCGACCTGGGCAAACTCGCGGCCGCGTTCCAGCGCATCGTCGACGCCGAGGACTGAACCCCAGGTCAATGACCTGGGGGGGTCAGGTCGCCGCGTGGCGGTTCCGGCAGCGCGTCAGCGTCGTACCGCCGCCGGGTCCTCCGCCACCACCGGAGCCGTCACGCTGCCGAGAAGCCGCAGCGCCGCCTCCGACGGTGAGCCGGGCTCGGCGGTGTAGGCGATGAGGCGCTGGCCGGAAGCGCCGGGGATGACGAGGTTCTCGAAGCTGAGGTCCATCGCGCCGACCATCGGATGGCGCAGGTGTTTCACCCCGGACGTGCAGGTGCGTACCGGGTGGCGGGCCCAGCGGGATGCGAACTCGTCGCAGTTCATGGTGAGTTGGCCGATGAGTTCGGCAAGGGAACGGTCGTGGGGGTGGCGGCCCGCGACCAGGCGCAAGGAGGCCACGCCGAGTTGCGCCTCCTCGTCCCAGTTCGTGAACAACTCCTGGTACTGCTCGTCCAGGAAGAGCATCCGGGTCAGGTTGGGGCGGGTCGCCGGCGTGTCGGGGCTCTCGGGCGCCAGGTGTCCGGCGAGCAGAGCGTGCCCCATCCGGTTCCAGGCGAGGACGTCGTTGTGCCGGTCCAGGACGAGGGCCGGTACGTCGCTCATGGCCGCCAGCAGTTGCCGGGCCGAGGCACTGGCGTGTGCCACCCGGGGCGGAGCCGGCCGGGAGGAGGCGACGGCTGGGCGGGCGAGATCCTTCAGATGGGCCGTCTCGTCGTCGGACAGGCGCAGGGTACGCGCGATCGACTCCAGTACACCGTCGGAGGCGCTGAGGGCACGCCCCTGTTCGAGCCGGGTGTAGTGGGTGATGCTGACGCCGGCGAGCATGGCCAGTTCCTCACGGCGCAGACCGGTGACGCGGCGGCGGTTCGGGTACGGCGTGATGCCGACGTCCTCGGGACGCAGCGCGGCGCGGCGGGACTTGAGGAATTCTCCCAGCTCGGACGGGGCGTCCATCCATGCCTCCAGGTGGGCGGAGTGCGACAGGCCGTGGCCCCTGACTTCCCATCATGCCCGCCGGTCCCGAGGGCCGGGAGCCGTGAGAGTGGTCCTCTGATGACTACCCTCCCGCCGGCTGTGCGGGACAGGGTTCTGGCTGGCGGTCCGGACATCGACGAGCCTCCCATCAGGAAACTTGAGGAAAGGGACTCGCTGTCATGTCTGTCACTGATTCGGAGGCTGCCGGTACCACGCCCCGTACCGCGCCCCGTACCGCGTCCGGCACCGTCGCCGACACGCCACCGAACGTGCTCACACCCCGGCTCCGGCTGGTGCTGGTGCTCCTGCTCGCCTCCCAGTTCATGCTGGCCGTGGACTTCTCCATCCTGAACGTGGCGCTGCCGGTGATCGGTGAGGG
This sequence comes from Streptomyces sp. ME02-8801-2C, assembly GCF_033793965.1. Taxonomy (NCBI): domain Bacteria; kingdom Bacillati; phylum Actinomycetota; class Actinomycetes; order Kitasatosporales; family Streptomycetaceae; genus Streptomyces; species Streptomyces sp. ME02-8801-2C. The sequence goes on from NZ_JARAXP010000005.1 coordinate 176,988, forward strand.
CCTGGGCTTCTCGCTCGGGCACCTGCAGTGGATCGCCACCTCGTTCGCCCTGTGCGCTGCGGGCTTCACCCTGCTCTTCGGCCGGGTCGCCGACCTGTTCGGCCGTCGCCGGCTGTTTCTCGGCGGCCTCGTCCTCCTTGGCGCGGCCTCGCTCGTGGGCGGCCTGGCGCAGAGCCCGGAGGTACTGATCGCGGCCCGCGTCTGCCAGGGTCTGGCCACCGCCGCCGTCACCCCGGCCGGACTGTCGCTCCTGACGACCTCGTTCCCGGAGGGTCCGCTGCGCGAGAAGGCGCTCGGCCTCAACGGGGCGTTGATGTCCGCCGGGTTCACCACCGGAGCCATCCTCGGCGGCCTGCTGACCGACCTGCTGTCGTGGCGCTGGGCGTTCTTCATCAACGTGCCCGTCGCCCTCGCCGTGCTGGTCATCGCCCCGACGGTCATCAAGGAGTCCCGTCCCGACGAGCGTCCGAAGCTGGACCTGCCCGGTGCCGTCAGCGTCACGCTCGGCCTGCTGGCCATCGTCTTCGGCCTCACCCAGGCCGGTGAGAAGGGCTGGGGCTCGGCGGACGCGCTGCTTCCGCCGGCCGCGGGCGCGGCACTGATGCTCGTGTTCTACGCCGTCGAACGCAAGGTGTCCGCGCCGCTGGTCCCGCTCAGCGTGCTCGGCAAACGCTCCGTGGCCTGGGGCAACGTCGCCGGTCTGATCGCGTTCCTCACCGAGACCTCGCTGGTCTTCCTGCTCACCCTCTACCTTCAGGAAGTACTCGGCTTCTCCGCCCTCGCCGCCGGGCTGTCCTTCGGTGTGCTGGGCATCGGAACGGTCGTGGGCGGCTCCACGGCCCCTCGGGTCATCGGGAAGCTCGGCACCAGGCAGACGCTGCTCGTGGGCGGCATCCTGCAGACCGTGTTCACGGTGGCCCTGCTCGGCCTCGGCGACGACCGCTCGTGGATGTGGCTCCTGCTGGTCGCCACCTTCGCCGGTGGCGTCGGCAACATGTTCGTCATCGTCGGCTTCATGGTCACCGCAACCTCGGGCCTCGCCGACCACGAGCAGGGCCTGGCCACCGGCCTCGCCACCATGACCCAGCAGGTCGGCATCACCATGGGTACGCCCATCATGAGCGCCATCACCACCGCCGCCATGACCGGCAGCGGAGCCTCCGCCGTCCTCGGCGGTCTGAAGGTCGCGATCGCGGTGAACGCCGCCATCGTGCTCCTCGGCACCCTCACCAGCGCCCTGTTCCTGCGCGGCGCCCGGTCGAGTGCGCACTGACGACGGGCGGTCCGGGCCGCCGGCCGCCGGGCCACGGCCCTCCACTTCCGTTCGCCTCGACGCCCCGCAGGGCGAGGAGGTCCGCTGGGAGGACCGGTTGCTCGACGCCGGGACGCACACCGTCCCGGTGCGGGTCTACCGGCCCGGACCGAGCCCCTACGGCTGGCTGGTCTGGGCACACGGCGGCAGCTGGCAGGCGGGGTCCGTGGAGCACTGGCACGAACCGGTCATGGACCTCGCCCGGGTATCGGGCTGCACCGTGGTCAGCGCCGGATACCGGCTGGCACCCCGCCAGCAGGAGGACAGCCATGTCGCCTCCTCGCGATTGATGATCAGGTCCGCAACAGTGATCATCCCGTCCAATGGGCCGTCGAGCCGAATCGAGTGGTCACCGACGAGGGACATTTTCCAGTCCGCGTCGCTGTGCCAGAGCCGAGCGGTTTTCTCGCCCCGACGCTGGGCGAACACGAGTTCCTCCCCGTACCCGTTCATGAAGTATCCGACGTAGTCCTTGTCGGTGATCTCTCTCGTGACAGTCCGCCGACGGAGTCGGTGGACCGTTTTCGTGCCGTGGGCTGAGGCTGTGCAGGCCGAGGGCCCGAGTGTCGCCTCGGATTGGCGCCGGGTTCCCCTGCTCCGGGTGTTGAGGTGCCGCCGAAGGGATGGGGAATCCGCAGGTCAGTTAGGGTCGGGCAGGTGGGTGAGCCGGTCGAGGGCTGCGGTGATGTGACCGGTCCAGGGCCAGTGCCGGGCCAGGCGGAGGACTCGCCGACGACCGGTGGTCACGAGTTGTCCGGCCGCGGTGAACAGGCGGAGCCGCAGGCGGCGGGGTTCCCAGAGCCTGGCTTTGCCGGTCAGGGCGCATCGGCACCCAGGCCCGCAGGTCAGAGCGATCTGCACGATCTCCAGCCAGATCCGGTTCAGGGCCGTGCGATGCAGGGGCAGGTTGCGCAGGCCAGTGGCCCGGGCGGCGTGGATGCGGCCCGGGGCCCGCAGCCGGTGACGGCGCTCGAGCTCGGCGATCGGCCGGCCCTGGGTGTTGGTGGCGAAACAGGTCAGCCGCATGCCGTCCGCATCCGTTTGATCAAGTATCGGACACTCCACCTCGTGAAAGCGCGAGGCTAAGGTCTGCCCGAGCCCGTTGATCTACCGGCCTCGCCCGCCGGGCTCCCGGACGCACACGCATTCCGGCGCATGCTGGCGAGGCTCAGCGCGGGCAGCGCGGGCAGCGGCGGCGCCAGGGCGTCGGCCTGACTCGGCCCCTTCTACGCGTCGAGTTCCGTCGGCGGCGATCGACGGCGCACCAGTACGCGGCGTACGACACGATCTCAGATGACCAGCGTTCACCTGCGGTTGTCGAAGCCGGTGATCAGGCCTCTGCCCACGTTGCCTCCCGTGTACTGGGATCGACTTCGTCGGAGGGCGCGGACGCGGGCCGCAGGATCCAGGCGAAGATCGCGCCGGCCGTGTACAGCAGGAAGATGACGACGAAGAGCAGCCGGGGCCGTGTGTCGTACAGAAGTGCCGCGACATAGCCGGAGGGAATCGCCATCATGGCGGTCACGCTTTGCAGGGCACCGAACATCGCGGCCCGGTCCCTGTCATCGAGTGTCCCCACAATGATGGTGTCGCGGTAGGACTCCGTGAGGAACACGCCGGCGGCGATCAGCGTGCTGCTCAGCATCAGCAGGACGACTCCGTGCCTCGGGACCAGAAGGAACAGCAGCCATCCCGCGGCGCTCAGCGCGAGGGCTGTTCGGGTGGTGTTCACGACGGAGTGTCCCTGCAGCCGGGGCAGCAGCATCAGGAAGCACACCAGTGCCACAGCCGCGGTCAGCGCCGGGATCCAGGAGATGATGTCGGCGCCGATCCCGAGGTTGTCCGCCAGGTAGACGACCTGGAAGACGTTGATCGTCACCGCGAGGCTGGTGGCGATGTACAGGCCGACGAGAGGCCACATCCGGCGCTGTCGTGACAACTGCCAGAACAGCCGTAGGTTCGTGGCGACGCTGCGGGCCATGCCGGTGTTGCCGCGCCGCTTCATAGCGGCCTTGCCCGCGACGGTCTCACGGACCATGCGGTGGCGCCAGACGAAGTGGGCGAACATCATGACCGCGCCGACGCCGTAGATGACCCGCAGGGTCGAGACCACGCCGTACTGCCCCATGAGGGCACCCGCGATCGGGGTGAGCAGCCCGGCGCCCATGGCGATCAGCTTTACCGCGGCGAAGACGCGGGGCTGGCCCTCCTTCGGTGTGTCCTCGGTGGCGAGGAGGTTGAAGGAGGTGTTGACGATGCTTGAGCAGGCGTTGAACAGAGCGGCGATCAGGAAGATCCAGAAGTTCGTCGCGATCGCCCAGAGCGCCATGGGCAGTGCCCAGCCGACCAGATCGAAAACGAGGGATGTCATCCTGCGCCCGAGCCGGTCGGTCACGGCTCCGGCGATGATCTGGAAAAGGAAGGCAGCGTAAAGGTTCGCTGACAGGATGACACCGATGGAGAGATTGCTCAGTCCGACGGACTTCATGTAGAGCGTGGCGTAGTAGAGCACGACCGTGCCGGTCAGTGCCCACAGCGGTTCGAGAAGGACGCAGTACCGGGCGTTCGGAGGCAGGTCCTTCAGGAGGATGGATCTCAACGAGGGGTCCGTTCTGGGAAGCCCGGCCGCGCCCCGCCGTATGAGGGCGGAGCGCGGCGGGCGTCGGTTGCTGGGGGCCCCGGGGCCGAGGTCCGGCAAGCCGGCGCCTCAGCCCCGTACCGGCAGACCTCGGATCAGCGTTCGGCCCGGATCTTGGCCGTGTCCCACGTCAGCGGTGTGTCGTCGAACACCACGGCGATGTTCACCTTCCCGGCCGCGAGGGTCTTGGGAAGGGTCACGCTGCCCTTCTGGTTTTCGTCGAAGGGGACCGGACCGAGGTCCGTGACCTTGCCGTCGGCCGCGAACACGTAGGCGTGGCCCGTCTTGTTCGCGTGCAGGGCCGTGCCCGCGGGGTCCGACGCGGCGGCGTTCAGCGACACGATGGCCTTCTTGCCGACGCTTCCCGCGATCAGGTGCTTGGACCGCGTGTCCTCGGTCAGGCTGGCGGAGACCGGGGCCTGCTGGACGAGCTGCCACTCCTGCGAGCCGTCCGCGACCATGTTCTGCAGGGTGAGCGGCGCCCCGGCGGACGCGCCGGTCAGGTACACGTTGTGGTTCTTGGCCGACTGGAACCTGTAGTACCCGTCAGCGGTCCTGACGAGGTTCCACAGACCGGCCGGCGTGTCGTCGGCCCACTGGCCGATCCGCTGGCCGACCGTCGGATTCGCCGTCCAGATGCCGGCGGCACGGCCGCCCGACTTGTTCAGCAGCGTCAGTGCGCCATCGGCCTTGGTGGTCAGGTGCCAGTACTGCGTGTCCTTGTTCGCCGCGGAGCCGGCGTCCTCCAGACGGACGTCGGGAACGTCGCCGTTGCCGATGTTCGCGTCGTTGGTCTTGTTTCCGGTACCGATCACCTGGCCGGTCCTACGGTTCACGAGCTGGTAGTAGGCGCCCTCGGAACGGCCGAAGTCGACCTCGGCGTAGCGGAGCGTCGAGGTGCCCTCGTGGTTGAGGATCGAGACGCGGCCGGTGCCCTCGACGTACTGCAGGTTGCGGGTGTAGCCGGCCCGCGACGTCGTCTGGTACTCCTTCCACACGCCGTCGCTGCGTCCGCTCTCGTTGATCCAGACGTTGCCGCTGTTGGACGCGTTGTAGGCCAGCCGCCCGTCGGGCAGCCCGATGACGACCGGGCTGCCACCGACCGCGAGAGGACGGGAACCGGCGTCCACCGGCAGCGAGGTGACTCCCGTACCCGTGGGGGAACCGCGGTAGAACTTCAGCGGGTCGTCGGCGAGCACGTACCTGGTGTTGGTTCCGCCGCCCCAGTACTCGAAGGCGAGGAGCCACTTGCCGTCCGTGGTGGGGACGACGTTCGTCATGCCCGGCCGACCGCCACCGATCTCCGTCTTGCCGCCGCCCATGTCCTGGGTCAGGCCCGCGAGGTCGACGACCGGAGCGCTCCACTGCGCCTTGCGGCCGTCCCAGGTCTTGTGGACGAGGATCTGCCCGTGCGAATCCGGGGCGGTGTCGTTCGCGGGGTCCAGTTTCGGGACGCCTGTCACCGGGTCGAAGCCGACGTAGTCGTTCTCATCCGAGTAGTAGCAGACGAGTTGGCCCTCGTGGACCATCAGGTACGGCTCCCACAGGGGGTCCACCTGCTTGTACGTGTTCGCGGCGGCGACGTTCTTGCCGACCGCACCCGCGCTGCCGCCCTGCCAGCCCCCCGTCGCGATGATGTTGAGGACGTCCCACGTCACGCCGTCGTCGGTGCTGGAGTAGAGGGCCATCGCCACGTCACTGCGGTCACCGTCGTTGGACGGCGTCCAGTTCGGGTCGGCCGCCTTGTGCTCGAGGTAGTACTGGTCGTCACCCGTCACGACGCTCGCGAGGAGCAGCGTGCCCTTCTTCAGCTTGCCGACCTTCTCCGGCAGCGTGTAGAGGTACGGGGCGCCCCAGTTGCTCGTGTACTTCGCGTAGCGCGGATCGCTGGAGAGATACGCCGGAGCCTTCACCTCCGAGAGTGCCTGCCACGACGTTCCGTGGTCGTCGCTCTTGTAGATCGGCAGTGTCTCCCCGTCGGCGCTTCCCGTCTCCGGCACGACCGTGGCCTTCTCGAACGACGCGACCAGGCGTCCGCTCGACAGCTGAGCCGACTTCACGTAGATCGCGCAGTTGCCCCGGCCCTTCAGGCACGATTCGTTCCCGAGCTGGTACATGACCCCGCCCGTCGGGTTGTACGCCTGCGCACTGGCCATGGGTATCACCAGCATCGCAGTCGCAGCGGCGAAGGTTCCCAGCACCTTCGCCGACCTTCCTCTGTGCATTGCGTCTCCTTTGTCGCGGCGGCGGGTCCGGCGCTCGGCCGTCTGCGCGCGGTCGTGCGGCTTCGCATGACCGCGCGGTCACACAAGGGCGTATGACCGCGCGGTCATGCGGAGTTTGTGGTGGCCACCATGCCGAAGTCAAGACTCGCGTCACGCCCATCACGTTGAATGAGGCTGATGACCGACGATCACGACGATGAACCCGGCATGTCGGCTCACGAGGGGCTGACTGCGCAGTCAGACTGTGGTTGACTTCGCGTTCGCGCAGGTCGCCGGATCCACGGCCACCACCGTCGCGGAGTTCATTCGTGACGCCTCCGGCGCGTGGGAATTCCGCGAGACGGTCACTGGGTTCGACAGCGACCCCGTGGTCTTCACCGCAGAGATGGGCGGCGCCTCACAGCGCTGACCGCAGGCAGCCCGGAAAACGTCGGCCGATCACAGTGACGCTTCCCGATCACAGTGACGCTTCCCGCGTTCCTGGATCCGGAGGAGGCAGGCGCTCCGAAAGCGTCACCGTGTCGGCCCCGGCGATACCCGTCCGACTCGGGCGGTGATCGTCGGCGCCGTCCGGACGTCTCCCGGCGTGGGTGCGGTCGAGCGGCGCAGGGTGACGAGCGGCGATTGCCACGGGGTCGGGCGCTCGGAGGCTTGCGGTGTCTGGTCGCGCCGACAGGGACGCCGACCGCCGTCAGCGGGGCGGGTGATCCGGGAGGGCATCGGGGGTGACGCGCTCGGCCTTGGCTGCTTCGGCGAGGGCCTCGGCAGCGGCTTCGGCGGCCTGGGCCTTGTCGTTGGCGGCCTGGGCAACCATGTCGTCCGAGGGTTTCTCACGGGTGGCCGGCGACTGGGGCAGCACGTCGGTGAAGGCGCGGGACATGCCCTGGAGCGCGGAGGTGATCTCGCTGGGGATCACCCAGAAGTTGTTGCCCGAGCCCTGCGCGAGTTGGGGCAGCGTCTGAAGGTACTGGTAGGCGAGCAGCTTGGGGTCGGGGTCGTTGCGATGCACGGCCTGGAACACCTCGTCGATGGCCCGGGACTGGCCCTCGGCCTGGAGGATCGCGGCGGTACGGTTGCCCTCGGCGCGCAGGACGGCGGCCTGTTTGTCGCCTTCGGCGGTGAGGATCTGCGACTGGCGCTGCCCCTCGGCCCCGAGAATCGCGGCCCTCTTGTCCCGCTCGGCACGCATCTGCTTCTGCATCGCGTCCTTGATGGACTGCGGCGGGTCGATGGCCTTGATCTCCACCCGGTTGACTCTCAGCCCCCACTTTCCGGTGGCCTCGTCCAGCACGCCGCGGAGCTGGCTGTTGATGGTGTCCCGTGAGGTGAGGGTCTTTTCCAGGTCCATGGATCCCACGACGTTGCGCAACGTGGTGACGGTGAGCTGCTCCACCGCCTGGAGGAAATTCGCGATCTCGTAGAAAGCCGCTCGTGGGTCGGTCACCTGGAAATAGAGCACGGTGTCGATCTCGACGACCAGGTTGTCCTCGGTGATGACCGGTTGCGGTTTGAAGGAAACGACCTGTTCCCGCAGATCGATCACCGGATGAACGCGGTCGATGAACGGGATGACGAGGCTGAGGCCGGGATCCAGGGTCCGGTGGTAGCGGCCGAGCCGCTCGACATTGCGAGCGCGTGCCTGGGGCACGATACGGACGGCCCGCACCACGGTGAAAACCGCGATCAGTGCGACGATCAGGCCGGCAACGAGGAACGCCGAGGTTTCCATGATTTCAGTCCCGGGGGTAGACGATCGCGGTGGCGCCGCTGATCTCCATGACATCGACGGTCTTTCCAGGAGGAATCACCAGCGTCTCGTCGTAGGCGCGGGCCGTCCACTCCTCACCGTCGATGCGGACCCTGCCGCCCAGGCCCGTCACCTCCGAGACGACATAGGCGGCCTTGCCGACCAGCGCGTCCACGCCGAATCGCGCCACTTGGGGCCGGAGTACGTGGCGTAGCGCAATGGGGCGGACGAACAGCACGGTGACTGTGGCGACGATGGTGAACACCAGGAACTGCAAGGGCAGCGGCATCCCGACCGCGGCGGACCCCGCCGTGACCAATGCGGCCGCACTCAGCAGTCCGAGCGCAGCGGTAAGGGTGAAGATCTCCGCCACAGCCAGCACGGCCGCGACGATCAACCAGATCAGCCATGGATCCATAGCGTGCCTCTTCTGACCGGTACGGGCGCGAAGGGCCTGACTCCCACCATTGGACCCCGATACGGGGCAGAAGCGATACCCCTGGGGAAAGAACCCTGCCGAGCGCACAACGGCGCGCACACCGCACTGCCACTTGGCGGCCTCGATGCCGTTGCGCCACGCCTCGTCGGCGGACTGGCGCACCACGGCTGTCTCACGTTCCTCGGCTCCGGACGCCTTCACCGTGCGGAAGGCGCCCAGCGCGCGTTCGAGTACGGAACCCATCGCGCCCACCGACGCCTGCGCCCGGAGCGTCGCGCGGGAGATGCGCGGCATGGCCGTGGTGATCACACCGCTGACGACAGCGACGACACCGACGGTCACGCCCAGGAGCAGCGGATCGAGTCCGCCCATCATGACCATCACCGCCCCGAGCGTGAGGACACCGGTCACGGCCGAGACCATCGGCTGGGGGGTGACCTGCCGCAGGAGGGTGGTGTCCGAGGTCACGCCTCGCGCCGGGTCCTGCGCGAAGCGCGCGCCGAGTGCCTCGACGACGTCCGCTGTCTCTCTGCCCACCTGGAGCAGTCGCACGACCGCCGCCCCTGTGGGATTGAGCATCCAGTAGCGGCCGGTGCCCTCGTGGAGCAGCACCATTCCGTCGTCCGATTCGGTCGCGGCCGCACCGGGGCCGAGTGCGAAGCTCATCGGGTTCCTTCCGCGCCACGGGCACGCGTTCGCGCGGCCTCGACAGAGCGCAGCCACGACTCGGGGGCCAATGTGCGCGTTACCAGGTTCCGCTTTCCGTTGGACGGCAGGATCTCAGTGGCGGGCCCAACTGACTCTGTTCTTCCGTCTGGTCCAGCAGGGACCGCTCGGCCGACGGGTCGCCGGCCGACAACTGCATGGTTCTGCTGGGAGCCGGTGCGTGGCTGCTGGAGCATCCGCCCGCGTGGCACGTCGGCCGAGAATCCGCCCACGGTGGTCCCGAGCGGTTCCCACAGCCGGTCAGGGCTGCCCGTTCTGGCGGCGGATCCTGGCGGCCACCTCGTTCTGTTCGGTCTCCCACCAGGGGCGTACGCGGTCGGGAGTGGATGTCGTGCCGGGCTCCGGGACCGGTGCGGCGGCGGCGAGTTCCGCGTCCAGTCGGCGGTCGAGGGCCGCGGTCTGAACGCGTTCGGCACGCGTCCACTGGAACAGGACCGCCAGCAGGAAGGGCAGAGCGACCAGCTCGGCGATGCCGAGCATCGCGCCACCGCCGACCTGCTGGTCATGGTGGACGTCCGGCGACCAGGACGGGGCGTGGCGCACATACCAGGCGCCCGCGATCAGGGTGCCGTGCGTCATGACGACGATCCCGGGCACCGCGTCGACGACGCCGTCCAGGAAGACCAGCGCCGCCCGCACCGGATGCGTGCACCAGGACGGCAGCGTCTCCTCCCGGGTCAGTACCGGTACGACGAACAGGCAGCCGGCCGCCAGCAGGTGCAGGTACATCAACTCGTGCAGCCAGCCCACCCGCAGCGCCGTGGCGAAGTACGGCGTGAAGTACACCGTCAGCTCGGTGGCCAGCACCAGCACCGTACTGACCAGGGGAAAGGTCAACGCCCGTACCACCCGCCCGGTCACCACCCGCCGGACCCGGGCGCCGGCCCTTTCCGGCAGTGCCTCGACGGCCAGCCGCAGCGGATCGCCGAGCGCCAGGCCCAGTGGCACCACCAGGTCCAGCGCGACGTTCTGCACGGCGGCCGGCCAGAACAGCACGCGGTCGTAGACGGCGAGCCCGGACATCGTCGCCACGACCAGCCCGCCGAGGCCGAGGAGCGCGAACGCGGCAGCCCTGGCGAGTGGCCAGGGCGTCCCGCGCCGACGGAGTCTTGTCACGCCCCAGCCGTAGAGCACGCCCAAAGCTACGGCCAGCAGGAGGGCGGGGACGTCCAGTCGCCAGGAGGACAGCAGCCGGCCCGCGGTCAGCTCCGCGAGCGGGCCGGTCGCCAGATCGGTCAGGGCGTGACCAGCCATCCGGTCCCTCCCCTCCTCCCACGCCCCGCGCCGGGACGCGTCACCTCCGCCGTCCAGCCACACGGCCGCACAGTTGGACGGTATGCCTGTACGGCCGCGGGTCGGGCAGCGGGGTGCTCCGGGCCCGTCACCCGCTCCGGTGGCCGGCGGCCCCCTGGCCTCGGGTGGCCCCAGGCCCGGGCGGAGCGGCGGCGGGCTTCATCTGCGCTTCGTGGCGGGAGGCGTCGGCTCCGGGCCCTCGGCGCGCAGAGTCGCATGACCGGGCTTCGGGTCGTCGGCGGCCGCCGGCGACTTCTTCAGGTGACGGGGTACGGCGTCCTGGGGGAACGTCAGTTGCTGGTTCATCCACTTCAGGGCGGGAGGCATCTCCTGTACCCAGGTCGGGAAGTTGTGGCTGCCGTGCTCGGGCAGGATCGACACGACCCGCATGGGCGGCTTGACGGCCCTGACGAATGCCTGCGTCTGCGGATAACCGCGCTCGCCGTGCTTGCTCTCGGCCACCAGGACGGACACCTGGGGGGCGGGCAGGTGCTTGAGCCGCCACATCAGGTCGTGGCCGTTGATCCGCTCGTCCCGGTCCGGTCCGCTGCCGAAAAGGCTGCCGGTCGTCGGATCGTCCTTGACCTTGTAGTCGGGCGACAGCGCGGCCGCCGTCGTGTACACGTGCGGATCACGCATCGTCAGCTGAAGGGCGCAGCTGCCTCCCGAGGAGTAGCCCATGACACCCCAGGCACTGGCGGCATGACCCACCCGATAGGCGGACTTCAGGGCGTCGGGCAGATCCTTGGCCAGGAAGGTCTCGGTCTGCGGACCGCCCGGTACGTTCACGCACTCGGTGTCGCGCGGCGGCGCGATCGTCGGCCGGATCATCACCATGACGGTCGGCTGCATCTGACCGCGCCGCTGCAGATCGCCCGCGATCTGGGGCACCCGCAGATGCTGCGCGAGGTTGAAGATGCTGCCCGGATAGCCGCTGAGGGCGACGATCACCGGGAAGCGCTGCCGTTGGTACGCCTTCTGGAAGTACTGCGGCGGCAGATAGACGAACGCCGGGTCGACCACGCCGGTGCGGCGTCCGATGACCTTCACGGACTCCACCCGCCCGTTCACCGAGGCGGGCCCGGTGGGCAGTCCACTGACCTGGCCCAACTGCTCATTGGTATCCGGCTGTACCAGCGCCCCCTTCATGGCGGCACCGCTCATCGTGCCGACGCCTCCGACGCCTCCGCCCGCCTGGGTCAGCTCGACGGGGGCCGTCTCGACGCGGCCGAAGAGTTCGTTCCACGATCCGAAGAACTGGTACGACGAGTTCACCCAGCACGCGAACGCCGCGATGAGCACCACCTGGGTCGTCCCGATGGCGACCAGTCGTCCCAGCACCTGCCACAGTCCCCGCCGGGCGAAGCGTGGCCACGACCAGACCAACAGCGCCACACTCACGGCGGCGACAGCCGTCATCACATACACAGTCGTTTCGCTGGTCAGACCCATGCCGGTTGATACCCGATTTCCCTGTCTGTGCGTATTCCTTCATCCAGAAGGAGGGAAATTCGGGCCTCCGCGTTCCCCCAGACCGCTCATCGGGGTCACCGCTCAGCGGCAGTCGTACGTGAAGTGCGTGGTCACCGTGCGCCGGGTGGGTGAGAGGAGGTGCAGTTCGGCCTGCGCGGTGTAGCGGCCCTTGCCCTGGAAGGTCCACAGCAGGTGGAGGTTCGCGTGTTTCTGGCCCCGGACCATCTCCTCGCGCAGTACGCCCGACGCGGTGCCGTCGCTTCGGGTCCAGCGGTAGGAGAGGGTGCCCGGTCGGCCGTTCGTGGTGACGCGGGCGGCGATGTCCGCCGTGGCGTCGCAGCCCAGCAGCGTCGGACGGGCTGTCACCTCCACTGTGCGTGCCGCGATGTCCGGTCCCAGGCGCTGCCAGGCGAGGAACGCGATGACGACGAGCAGGACGAGGGCGGGCAGGGCGTGTCTTCGCAGGCGTCTGCGCGGGGGCGCGAGGGGCGCCGGCACCACGTTCAGCGTGCTGTGGGTACGGTTCGCGACGGCCGCCGTCACCCCGGGGCCGAACCGCAGCACGGTGCCCTCGGTACGGTCGGGCAGCGTCGGAGGCGCGGGTGACGCGGGTGAGGTTGTGGATGGTGTCGGCGGCGACTTCTCCAGCAAGTTCACCAAGTTGGTCGTGGGCGGCCCGACGGGAACGGTCTCCGGCTCGGGCCGCTGGATCCAGTGGCTGGCCAGCACGGTCGCGCTGTACTCGTCGTCGTCCGGACGCGACTGCGGCGCCCGGATGGGCTCGGCGTCGGCCGGACCGAGCACCCGGGTGGACTCGACGTCGGCCAGCCCGAGCACCCGGGTGGAGTCGTTGTCATCCGCGTGCAGCACCCGGGTGGAGTCGTTGTCGTCCGCGTGCACCGCCCGGATGGAGTCGTCGTCCATGTGCAGCACCCGAGTGAACTCGTCCTCGTCCATGTGCAGCACCCGGGTGGGCTCGTCGGTCCCGGTAGGGGAACCGGAAACGCGGTCGTCGTCATACTCGGTCATGAGATGCCACACCCTCTGGTCAGAAGCTGCTGCGAGGCGCCGCCGTCGGCGGAGGCCGGAGTGGTTGTGGCCTGCACCGTCCAGTAGCAGCCGTCGCCCTGGAAGGTGTGCTCGACGGTGAGCGTGTACTGCGTGGCGCCGCTGCGTTCGAACGTCTGGGACGGGCCGTCCGCGGCGGCGGCGAGCCGTAGCCCGTTGTCGCTCGTGGACCACGAGACGGTGACGGAGATCGGGCCGGTGCCGTCCGTGGTGATGTCGATCGTGGCCGTTGCGGTCGTCGGACCCGTCTGCCGGAAGACCGAAATCGCGACGTCCTTGACGGCGGGCGCGGCCGGCCCTGTGGGGGCACTGGTCGTCGGCGCCGGATCGGTGTCGGTCGCGGTGGGCGTCGGGGCGGGCGTCGTGGTCCCCGGCGGCGGAGCGACCGTGGCGGGCCCGCCGGTGTCGGTGGTCGCCGGGGCCGAGGGCGTAAGGCCGGGTGACGCGGAGGACGGCGAGGTCGAGGCTGAGTCCGAGGGCGAGGGCGAGGAGCTGGGCGACGCGGAGGACGACGGGGACGGGGTGTCCGACGCGGCCGGAGTGGCGAGTCCTCCGGACTCCACGCCGGGCTGGGCACTGGTGGTCGCCAGGGCCTGCGCCGCCTGCTGCGGATCCACTCCCGGGGTGTCCGGCATACCGTAGGACAGGACGACGGCCAGGAGTACGGCCGCGCCCGCCACCAGGATCCCCGGGCGGCCGGGCCGCCACGACCGCGCCCCGCCGAGGCCCGGTTCGCTGCCCAGGACCGTACGGGCGGTGTCCGTGGTGGTCCGCTGCGCGCCGCGCGCCGAGGGCAGCAGCAGCGGCAGCAGGGCGACCAGCGCGGCGAGCCGGCCCCGGCCGCGTTCCTCCCAGTCGGGACCGTAGGCGGCGCCCGCGACCGCCTCCAGTTCGCTCACGAACTCCTCGGCCTGGCTGGGCCGTTGCCCCGGCTCCTTGGCCAGACCGCGCCGGACCAGCTCCCGCACCGACTCGGGGACCTCGTCGACGGGGACGGGCGCGTCGACGTGCTGCAGCGCGAGTTCGGCGAGGTTGTCACCCGGGTACGGCTTGTGGCCCGTAAGGCACTCGAAGAACGTGGCCGTGGCCGCGTACACGTCGGCGGCCGGAGAGGCGGGAGCGCCGGTCCACTGCTCCGGGGCCATGTAGGCGGGGGTTCCGGCCACGCCGACGCTGGTGCCGGCGTCCACCGCGATCCCGAAGTCGACCAGCTTGGACGAGCCGTCCGGTGCGACCAGGACGTTCGCCGGCTTGTAGTCGCGGTGGACGACGCCTACGCGGTGCGCGTCGGCCAGGCCGAGCAGCGACCCCTTGAGGATCACGAGGGCGGACTCGGGGTCGAGCGTGCCCCGGCTGGTCAGCAGGGTCCGCAACGAGATGCCGTCCACCAGCTCCATCACGATGGCGGCGCCGTCCGGGCTCTCGACGTACTCGTACAGGCCGGTGACGTACGCGCTCTCCAGCCCGCCGAGGAGCCGCGCCTCCGCCCTGAAGTCGCGTACGAAGCCGGGCCGGGTGCGCAGTGAGTCGCTGAGGTACTTCACCGCGACCGGAACGCCGGTCGCCTCGTGCACGGCGAGGACGACCCGCCCGCTCGCCCCTGCCCCGAGCTCCAGCGAGCCGGTGTATCCGGGTACTTCCCACGTGCTCGTCGCAGAACTCATTCCAGACCCCCAAGGCCTACGTGCCGCACGTGCTGCCGGACGCCGCCCACCCGCCCACGACCACAGAGCATGCACCCAGAGACACGTTTTCAGCCACTGCGGTTGCAGTGGACACCCGGAATCGGACGAGTGCACGAGTGCCCGGTGGTTGGGCCACAGGCGACAGGGCACTCGGCGATGGTCCGCCATCGGCAACGCGTGAGATTCCTGAGACTCCTGAGACTCGTAAGACTGGAGATACCCGTGGCCGTACGTCATCGCCTCATCAAAGCCAGCCCCGCCAGAGTGTGGGAGGTCCTTTCCGACGGCAGCAGGTATGCGGAATGGGTGGTGGGAACGTCGTCCTCGCAACCCGTGTCCGGCCAGTGGCCGCAGCAGGACTCGGCGATCGGTTACGAGGTGCGGCTGGGCCCGTTCCGGGTCGGCAACGAGACCGTCGTACGCCGCTGCCAGGAGGGATCCGTCCTGGAACTGGAGGCTGCCGCCGGTCTCCTCGGAACGGCCCGTATCGCGATCGAGCTGCGGGAATGGGGCGAGCACTGTCTGGTTCTCGTCGATGAACATCCCCTGCAGGGGGCCGGGGGCGCTCTGCACAACGTGGGGTTCGAAGCACTGATACAGCTCCGGCACCGCGCCATGCTCGCCCGGCTCGCCCGCTGCTGCGAGGACGGAGGCGCAGAGGGAGACACAGAGGGTGTCGGGGAGTCGGGTAGGCGGCGGTCGGGGCGCGAGCACCGGGGCGGGGAGGGTCTTGCCCATGCCTGACGCCGTCGTGATCGGTGCCGGGCCCAACGGGCTGGTGGCCGCCAACGTACTGGCGGACGCCGGCTGGAGCGTCGAGGTCCTCGAGGAACAGCCGGAGCCGGGCGGCGCCGTCCGCCACGACCGGGGCGTCGATCCCGACTTCGTCAACGACCTCTTCAGCGCCTTCTACCCGTTGGCCGCCGCGTCCCCGATCCTGGCCGGGTTCCATCTCGAGGAGTACGGACTGCGCTGGAGCCACGCCCCGGCGGTGCTCGCGCATCCGCTGAGCGACGGCCGGTGCGCCGTACTGGACCGGCGCGTCGACACCACCGCCGCCTCCCTCGACGCGTTCGCGCCCGGCGACGGGGACGCCTGGCGGCGGCTGTGCGACCTGTGGCAGACCGTGCGGCCCGATGTACTGGGCGCGCTGTTCACCCCGTTTCCGCCGGTCAGGTCGGCGGCCCGGCTTGCCCTGACCCTGCGTGCGGCCGGCGGGCTGCGTACGGCACGGTCCTTGATCCTTCCCGTACGCAGGCTGGGCGAGGAGGAGTTCCGCGGTGAGGGCGGTCGGCTGCTGCTGGCGGGCAACGCCCTGCACGCCGACCTCGCCCCCGAAGCGGCCGGCAGCGGCGGCTTCGGCTGGCTGATGTCGATGCTCGGACAGACGTACGGCTTTCCCGTGCCGGTCGGCGGCTCGGGCGCGCTGACCGACGCGCTGGTCCGGCGGCTGCGCGCGCGTGGGGGGCAGGTGCGGTGCGGGGAGCGGGTGGAGACGGTCGTCGTACGCGGCGGACGGGCCGTCGGGGTGCGAACCGCCGGCGGGGAGGCGGTGCCCGTGCACAGGGCGGTGCTCGCCGACGTCGCCGTACCGGTCCTCTACCGGGAGCTCGTCGGCCCCGAACACCTGCCCGCGCAGCTACTGGACGACCTGCGGCGCTTCCAGTGGGACTTCGCCACCTTCAAGGTCGACTGGGCGCTCGACGGTCCCGTGCCCTGGCGGGCCGAGGGGGCCAGTCGGGCCGGGACAGTCCACCTTGCCGACGGCATGGACGAGCTGACCCGGTTCGCCGCCCAGATCGCCATGCGCGAGGTACCCGACCGTCCCTTCGCCCTGTTCGGCCAGATGACCACGGCAGACGCCACCCGCTCCCCCAGCGGCACGGAGTCGGCCTGGGCCTACACACACGTCCCGCACGACATCCGCCGGGACGCGGGCGAGGAGGGCATCGACGGCGCCTGGGGCAAGACGGACCAGGAACTCATGGCGGACCGCGTGGAACAGCAGGTCGAACGGTTCGCGCCCGGCTTCCGCAGCCGTATCCGCGCCCGGCGCGTCCTGGCCCCGCCCACCCTCGAGGCGCTCGACGCCAACCTCCCGGGCGGCGCCATCAACGGCGGCACCACCGCCATCCACCAGCAGCTCCTCTTCCGCCCGGTGCCCGGCACGGGCCGCCCGGAGACCCCCGTCGCGGGCCTCTTCCTGGCCTCCGCCGGCGCCCATCCCGGGGGAGGCGTACACGGAGCGCCCGGCGCCAACGCCGCCCGCGCGGCACTGCGCGCCCACCGCGTACCGGGCATGTTCCGCGCCCACGCCCAACGACTCCTCACCCGCCGCGACCGCACGGGCCGCAGGGTCTCCGACTGACAACCACCGAACTCACCGACACATCGAGGGAACGGCATGAGTGACCACCAGGACGGTCCCGACCGCCGCCACCGGCGACCGGACGGCGTCGACGACACGACCCTCGAGGCCCTCGGGGCCCTTTCGAAGGCGCTGGAGACCACCGAGCGAGCCCGCGGCCACCTCTACGGCTTCCACCAGCTGACCGGCGCGGCCGATCTGGAACTCGACCGGGCGGTACGTCTGCTGCGCGAGGCCGGGCATCCCGGCTGGGCCGAGAATGTCGAGGCCGAGATCCTGGGCCGCAACGTCATCCCCGGCCACTGGACGTTCCAGATCGTCGAGGCCTACAACGACACCTACTACCGCCCGTTCCAGGAGCTGGAGCGCAGCCTGGTGAGCGAACTCGCCGACGGCCGGGGCCATTTGTACGAGGCGGAGATGAAGGAGAACCGCCGTACGGCCGGTCACCGCGACCACACGGCCCGCCCGCCGGACGCCGAGGAGTGAGAGCCGGCCAGCCCTGACGGCCGGTACGGGAAGAAAGGCCCACCCGTGCGAAGCAGCCCGCTGAAGGACCGGACGGTCGTGGTGACCGGTGCCGCGCGCGGGCTGGGGGCGGCGCTGGCGCACGAGATCGCCGCGCGAGGCGCAGGATTGGCACTCCTCGGGCACGAGAAGTCCCCGCTGGAGGAGTTGGCCGCGCGGTTGCCGACACCTGTCCTGGCCCTCGAGGTCGATGTGACCGACCTACGGGCGCTGGAGCGGGCGGCGGCCGAGGTACGCGCCCGTCTCGGCCCCCCGTCGGCCGTGATCGCCAACGCGGGCGTCGCGGCGGGCGGCCCCTTCGACGCCACCGACCCGGCCGACTGGCGTCGGGTGATCGAGGTGAACCTCGTAGGCAGCGCCCAGACGGCAAGAGCCTTCCTACCGGACCTGTACGCAACTCAGGGCTACTACCTGCAGATAGCCTCCCTGGCCGCCCTCGGCGCGGCTCCCCTGATGAGCGCGTACTGCGCCTCCAAGGCCGGCGCGGAGGCCTTCGCACACGCGCTGCGCGCCGAGGTCGCCCACCGTGGCGTCGGGGTGGGCATCGCCTACCTCAACTGGATCGACACCGACATGGTCCGCGACGCCGACCAGCACGCAGTACTGCGCGAACTGCGCGCCCTCATGCCCGCGCCGGCGCGGCGGGTCTCCAGCACGGGAACGGTCGCAGACCGGCTCGTACACGGCCTGGAACACCGCCGTACGGCCGTGTACGCCCCGCCGTGGCTACGCCTCCTGCAGCCGGTACGCGCGGCACTGCCCCCGCTGATCCTGCGCCGATCCCGCCGCGAACTACCACGCCTGGCGGCCCACGAACCCCTGACCCCGACCGGCCTGCTCGGCGCGGGAGGCGTGGCTGACCGCGCGGCGACGGACCGCGCGCCCCGCTGAAACAGCAGAAAGGACAGAAATCATGACCCCCAAAAAGCCACACCGGGACGAGCAGTACGGCAAGGGCGACAAGGTGTCCTGGAAGAGCCACGGATCCACCGCCGAGGGCAAGGTCGAACGCAAGATCACCAAGCGCACGAAGGCCGCCGGCCGCGAGGTGGACGCCTCGCGGGAGGACCCGCAGTACGAGGTCCGCAGCGCGAAGTCGGGCAAGACGGCCGTCCACAAGCCATCGGCCCTACGCCAAAGCTGACTGCCCCCGCACGCCACCACGCCACGTAGGACGGCGACGACGCCCATGCAGACATTCCTGGCCGATCCCGATTTCCGGCGCTCCGCACTGCTCCTGGACCGCCGCCGCCTGGGCAAGCAGCGGGTCGAGGCCCTCCAGGTGCTGCGGGGCCTGACCGTGCCGGGATACGGCTGGCGCAGGCATCCCGCCGTACGCATGTGGAGCGGATACGAGGAGGCACTGGTCCGGTACGGCCTGGAGATCTGCCGGGCGTGGTGCGAGCAGGGACACGAGGACAGCTGCGCCGCGTCACTGCTCGCCGGTCTGGCGGAACACCGTCCGGACACCTCTTCTGTCCGCGACCAGCCCGCGCTGGCGGCGGCCGGGGAGCTACCGCCGTGGCTGGGCGACGAGGCTTTCCACCGCAGCCACCAGTCCGCGTTGGTCCGCAAGGACCCGGCGACGTACGGGCCCTGCTTCCCGGGCGTACCGGACGATCTGCCGTACGTGTGGCCACGCTCGGACCGGGAACCGACGGACGGGGGAGATTCTCCGGCCGTGACGTGACAGCGGGAGAACGCCGAGAGCGGCCCACCCTGTCCAACAGGTGGACCGCTCTCGGTTCCTCAGGCGGGACCGGGATCGAAGATCTCGTGCCCACCGACCCGGCGCCAGATGACGTGCGGTTCACCTTCGCGGAGTTCATCTCCGTACTGCCAGGTGGCGCGCCCGTCAGGTGCCCAGGTCATTTCCATGATGGGACGCTCGCCGTCAGGGAGCCTGACTCCCAGGACCGGCTTGACCCGGAGGCCGGGCCGAAACTGCCCAGTCGCAACATCCGGTACGAATTTCGTTCGGATGGTGTCCTCGAACCGCTTGCGCTCCTGCGGGAGAAGCTTTCGGAAGTCGCGGTCGAAACGGGCAGTCGTAGTGAAAGTTGGCAATAGGGCCTCCGGCGGTCGGGGTCAGCTCTCCTTGCTGAGGTGCGCGAACATGCCGTCCACGTCCTCGTGGCGGGTCGTGCGCCCAGCCGCGATGTCCTCACTGGCCTCGCGCTCACCGACCTGCCACCGCTCCGCCCAGAACCACGCCTGGTCGGTGCGGATCTTCCTCAGTCCGTGAACCTCAACGACGCCGGCATCGTTGATCTCGAACTCAAGCTCGTCACCTGGAGAGACCCCCAGCGCCTCGCGCACGCCTGCGGGCAGCGTCAGCTGCCCCTTGTCGCGCACGGTGGCCTGGAACGTAGCCGCAGCCATGGATGACCTCCCACTCTTCCCAGGATTTAGCGAAATCTCGACTCTCCCACTTTCCAACTTTCTCACAATCTACCATTGGCGGCAGCGCCCCAGGGATCGCACGGGGCACACGGTGAAGCGCCCCTCGAAGCTTGACCCCGCGCTCGGGTCGCCGGGAGCTGGTACGACAGCACGTAGGCATCGGCCGCCATGACGGTGTCGCAGACTTCGACGGCCCGCCCCTCGGTGTCGTACGCGGTCCGGAGCAGGTGGATGACGGGCACGCCGGGGGCAAGCCGCAGCGTCTTCACTTCCGTGGGCGCGGGCATCCGGGCCCGGATCTCCTCCTCGAAGTGGTCGAGCCGGTGGCCGAGTTCCTCAAGGCGGGCGTAGATGCCGCCGTGTCCGGGATCGGGCTCAGCAATCGGCGTACCGCGAGCGATGTCGAGGGGTAGGTAGGAGGAGGCGAACTCGACCGGCCGCCCGTCCAGCAAATACCGGCGCCGCCGGACGAGCACTCGCCGTACGGACCCCAGCCGGGCGGAGATGTCCTGGCTGGCCTTCTCCTCCTTGACCTCGAGGCTGTCGACCTGGGGGTGACTGCCGACGGGCTCGGCCTCGACGATGAACGCGGACTTGCCCTGCTCTCTGTGCCGCCGGGCGAATCGGTCGGATGCGAGCCGCCGCACGGGCGGCCGGGGCCGCACGAACACGCCCTTCCCGTGTTCGGCGTGCACGAGCCCCTCCCCCTGAAGCACCGAGAAGGAGGTATCCATCACCCGACCTCAGCACGCGCATCACATGGACAGTCCGACCAGCGCTCTTCCTGCCCGTCGCGCACCGTCAGAGCGTCAAACTCCCCACCTGCGCTGGCGAGTTCAAGCCTGGCTGCCTCGTCGATCGTCCCTTCTAGCGAGGATGCCGAACGACTGCCTCAGACTTCTCCACCCAGTCGAGGTACCAGTCCGCGAATGTGACCTCTTCGAGGGGACGGAATCGTCCGTCCCCAGGGCGGTCATCGAGCCACACCTGACCCCTCTGCGGGCCAGACACGACAAGCCAGTGGCAACACCCGCAACCCTCGTGACTGAGGCACACGGCACCGGAAGAAAACCAGGCGTACAGCTTCTCGTCCTGTTCCAACCAAGCGCGATATGTCTCACGGAACTCAGCCTCGTCCGCGAAGTGCGACTCCACCGGCTCCGCGCTCTCGTGCTCGGCCTGCACCCGGACGCTTTCCTCCCCGCCGGGAAAGGCAAAGCGCAATCGTTCGTGGACCGTCCCCCCGCCCACGTCGCTCCACAGCCACCCGGCACCACTGCGGCTCAGAACGGTGAGCCCATACCCCGGTCCAGCAGCGCCGGCACCGACTTCGAGGAGGAAGGCTCGGTAGGCCATCGGTAGCGAGACACCCCACTGAGCCTCCGCCTCGGCAACCTCCGACTCCGACAGCGGATCAGCAAGCCAGAAGTGATGTCCCACTCCGCCGTACCGGTCCCAAGCTCCGAAAACCTTCCGCGACTTGTCAGCGCGAGCCAACGCCTCCACCCGCTCACGGACACCGCTCCAGTTCAACGCCCCCATGAACCGAAGCGTAGGCGAAGGCATCTGCTTCAGCGCAGGCAAACGACGTCGAACACCAACAGAGACCGGACCGCCCCAACAGACCAGCTGAGGTTTTGAGTTACAACCCCAGTACTACGAGGCCGGACGCGTCAACGAGGCACTGGTTGAACTGAGCGACCTCTTGGGAAAGTTCACGGATGCGGCCAGAACAGCCCTCGATTCACCCAAGGTCCAGGTTCCCCGAAGAAGTCGTCACTCAATGGATGCCGACGGGCCCCAGCCCCGGATCATCGACAAAATCCCTGGTACCAGCAGGTGCTCCCACGCACAATGACGGCATGACGTTGACGATTTGGGTCGATGACTGGCAGATGAAGTGCTGCGGGGAAACCTTCGCAATGGGGGATGTGGTCTCGTGGAATCTGTTGGAGGTGGACCCGGAGGACTACGCCGATGTCGTCGGTGACGAACGTGCAACTGGGATCAACTTCCGGGAGGAGCACCACGGCCAGAAGGGAAGCAGACGCCGACCCGGCTGGAGGTGCTGACGATCACCGAGGTCCACTGCCAATACTCGGTTCCCGCAGACGGCACGGCCAACATCCAAGGCCCGGTCCCGGGCACCACCGAACTGGTTCCCGTCAGCGAAGCGAACGGTTGGGCAGAGAACCGACCAGGCATCAGCTTCGCGGGCTACTTGGTGACGGCCCGACCTGCCAGGACCGAGGTATGACGGACGCGACCGTGACTCGCACCACAAGCGCACCGGATCGAGCGGGCAACAACGGTGAAGCGGGCGGCGTCCGGCGAGGCCAAACCGTGGCATTCACCTGGCCGGCGGAATCGGCCCCGAATGCCCGCAGCTTCTCCACCCAATGTTTCTGCCGCTGCATCAGGTCTGCGCCCCAGAGTCCGTAGCTGAGGGATGAGATGACGCCTCTAGCGATCACCTGGACTCTGCACAGCCACGGCTGGGCCTTCATCAAGGTGTCTGACGATCAGGGCGAGGCGGAGGTCATTGCTTCGTACGTCACCGACGGACCGGAGCAGTTCCTGTATGCCATTGCCAGGTTGGTGCTGGGCGACGAAGACACACGCGCCGCATTCGAGGGGGAGCCTCAGGTCTATCAATGGTTCTTCCACCGAGACGGATCTGACGTCGATATACGGCTGGTCAGGCTCGACCATGATCTTTCACCAAGCAGCTCAGCAACTGTTCTCTGGTCCGCCCGCCACACGGTCACGGCACTGGCGCGCTCGGCCGTGCGCGCCTTCGACCGAATTGCTCACGAAGTCGGTCAGGAGGCATATGAGACGCAGTGGGGCCAGCCGTTCCCCCGACCCGAACTCGAAGCCTTGCGCACCGCGATGCGGGACCACTCGCGCATGGATCTTGCCGAAGCACAGCGGGTAGCCGTCGTCTTCTTCGCGAGTCGCATGGAGGACGCCCACCTTTGGGACATGCGAGCACCCTCAGAGCCGGCCGCCACACAACTCGCTGAAGGATCAGTCCTCGTCTTCGAGTTCCGGCCTCCCCAAGGCCACGCGTGGCAGTCCTCCTGGCCTCCCCTCAGAGTCAGCGTGGATCCGCACACGGGACGCCCTGACATGCTGAGATGACGAGCCCTCCGTCTCAGTTTCCATCTCATTCAGCACCGTTCACGGCCGTTCAGACGGGACCAAGGCCCGTAGTCGCTCCCGGGACCAACCGTCTATGAACGCACGTGACCCGGGCCTGTACGCGGCCCTTCGAGACACCACCACCGTTGGAAAGCGTGCGTCTGTTCTTGCAGTGGCGCCCTGCTCGGTGCGCGGCCGGCGCTGGCAGGTCTCTCCTTGGCCATCGACGGAGCCCGGCCGTTGGTTAGGTCCCGGGTCGTACCCGGGCCGCCCCCAGACAGAACCGGGGATGAAGCTGCTCTACAGAGCTGGACACCTCGGAGCCGGCCGCGCGTCTGAGACCTTAGCTGCGCCCACTGACAATGCGCCCCACGAGCATCACCTCTGACGCTGTGCAGCGCCTGACCTACGCGAGTTTGTGAGCGCGTACCTCCGCAGCCATTCGGTTCATCGCCGCCTGCTTCTCCTGAGCCGAACGCACAGGCAAACCGGCGTACTCACGCCGCTCGCGCGCCTTGCGCTTCGTCTTCTCCCAGCTCACGGTGCTCATGCCTACTCCCTTCAGGGTGGTTGGGCAACGAGCCGCCCGTACCCTTGGCCCCATGACGCGGTTGATCATCGCAGCAGGCGGCGGGGGCGACGCAGTCGCCGCCGCGATGCTTGACGCCGCCCTGTACGGCGACAGCGAGCGGGCGGTGATCCTCACGTACGCGTGGGACCGCCTGCTGATCGACCCAGTGCCGGGCCCCCGGGGGCCTGACGACTTCGCCCGCCTCCAACCGCTCACCCCATCCGTCTGGAAGGTGCCTGCGGCAGCTCGCCCGATCGCCCCGGCAGGGTCCACGCTCCCCCGGCTGGCGGGCGAACTCCCCCACACCTTCGCCCTGATCGACCCGGGGAAGGGAATCGAGGGCGTCACGCGCCAACTCGAAGAACTCGTCGCCTACTTGCAGCCGAGCTCTATCGATCTCCTGGACGTCGGCGGCGACGTGTTGGCCCGCGGTGACGAACCGACGCTGAAGAGTCCGCTCGCCGACTCCCTGACTCTGGCAGCCTGCGGCCAAGTGGACGCCGATATACGTCTGTTGGTCGCAGGGCCCGGTCTCGACGGCGAACTGTCACACCGAGACCTGCAAGGCATTCTCGGCGGCTCAATCGTCCACACCTTCTCTGCTGAGGACGCGGAAACCATCAGCTCGGTCCTCGAATGGCACCCCTCAGAGGCAACAGGCATGCTCGCCGCAGCCGCCCGAGGCGTACGCGGCACGTGTGAAGTCCGGGACGCCGGGCTTCCCGTCCCCCTCACCGATGAAAGTCCAACCCTCCACCAGGTCGACCTGGACGTGGCGTTGAGCCGCAACGAGTTGGCCCGCGCCATCAGGTCGACATCGACAACCACCCTGGAACAGGTGGAAGCACTGAGCCGAGAGGTCTGCGGCTTCTCCGAGATCGACTACGAGCGCGAGAAAGCCCTCCGGCTCAGGGATCAACATCAACGGCCGGTGAAGCTCGACGCCGAGTCCGCGCTACTTCAACTCGTCCAGTTCGAGGCGGAAGCCAGGCTCCGTGGAGTCACTCACACCACGTTCCGGCACCTCACCGAGGTTCTGAACCTCGGAGGTTCGCAGCTCGATGACCTGCGCCGACTCCTCATCAACAGCCGACCGGAGCAGCACGCGGCTCCGCTCTGGCGCGTCCAGCCGGCACCTGAGTAACAACCCTCAGCCCCCGCTCCCCGCCGCTTCTCATGCGGTGGCAGGATGCGACCTGATCACGGACAAGCACCCGGGGGATCCCATGAACGACCACGGCCTCTACACAGAGGGCTTCAGCATCTTCTCCATCGACGCCGACTGGCCGGAATCCCGGCAGGTCATGGGGCACAGCTACGACTCGGTCACCGGCGACGTCCGTCTGACCCTGTGGTTCGGCTCTCCGTACTACGACTACCAGGTCGCGCACATGACGGTCCTCAGCGCCTCCTCCGGAAATGCGGAGGCCGACGAAGCTCTGGAACGCGCCTATGCGATGTACTGCCACCTTGGCGAGGAACGCCCGGACAGCTTGCCGGCCTCCGAACCCGTCACCATCACCGTGGACGGGAATCCCGTGACGTTCGAGCTCTGGCGCAACAGCGTCCACAGTTCCTGGGTCGCGCGGGGACGCGTCGAGAGCACTGAAGTGGTCCTGTCCGGCTACGACGTCGAACCCAGCGAGCTCAGCCTGGTCCGCGTGAGCGACCTGACCTCGTTCAGGAACCCGTTCGAGTCCCGCAGGTAGGTACTCGACGGTTCCGCGCTCAGTCTTCACACGACACCGTCGGCCCTCCCGCCCGCAGGGAGCAGGAGAGCAGACGGCACCTCGTCGCGCCTCAGGGAGACTCGCGCCGTACGGGTTCTCCGTAGTTACGCCGCATCACGTACCGTCCCCGTGAATTGCGGGCCCTCGATGCCCTCTCCGGACGGGTCGTACGTCCACAGGCGCAGGCGTAGCGACTCCTCGCCCTCGGTCACTTGGTCGGTGATCGTGGGGATCGAGATGTCGATGCTCAGGTCGCCCGCCGGTACCTCGGACATGAGGAGGGCGCCGTTCGGCAAGGTGGACAGGGGGCGTTCCGGGTCCGGGGACGCGCCCTCGAAGTTCATGCCCAGCCAGATCGCCGCGACGTCCTTGGTGGACAGTTCCGTGCCGTCGGAGACGGGGAGGATCTCCAGGTCCGTCCACATGGCGCTGTCGGCGATCGCCGAGAGGCTGATTCGCCAGGTCAGTGGCTGGCCCTCCGTCACCTGGTCCGTGAGCGGTGTCATCGTCACCGTGGGCTGGGGGTCGTCGTTCTGCGCGGTGACGCCGCCCGCGTACGCGCCGGCCACCGTGCCGCGTACGGCCTTCACCGCCACCACGTGCCTCGCGTCCGAGCCGTAGCGTGTGTTGCCCTCGACGGAAACCGGTACGTCGATGTCCGTGCCGGCCCGGACCTTCACCGTGCGCGCGACCAGGCCGGCGCTGCCCGGCTCGGCCACGAACAGGCGGACCTCGCCGGTGCCCGAGCCTGACACCCGTACCGGCACCTGGTAGGTGCGCGAGCCGGAGTCGCCCTCCTTGACGGTCAGTTGGCCGACGTCCACGCGGGCGAGTTTCGCGGGCTCGACGGCGGGGGTGCCGGGGCGCCAGCCGTAGGCGTCCACCAGCCATGCCGTACCGGAGTCGGTACGAGGGGTCAGGTGGAGGGTCGCGGTGTGGGCGAGGTCGATGCGCTTGCGGGTTTCGGCGGACAGGGGGACTCGGACCTCGCGCGCCCAGTACGAGGACGTACGGGAGGTGCCCGGCACGCCGTCGACGGTCACCCGGCCGAGGTCCGCGCGCTTGCCGGAGGTGTCGCTGAGGGCGACATCCAGCTCGGTGCCCGTGCTGTTCGGCGGGACGATCACGCGCAGGCTCAGCGAGTTCGCGGCGGAGAGGGCGACCGGGTGGGCGGGGGTGAGACTGGTGGTGGTGCCGGGGTGGGGCCAGGTCATGGCCAGCGCGTAGCGGTCCGGCTCCTTGCCCGGTGCCACCCCGCGCCACTGGGCGAAGTGCGGGGAAGCTGTCCTGAGGGCGGGGTCAAGGCAGGAGACGTTCGGGTCCGGGTCCACCTGGGCGCACAGTCGGCCGCCGGTCACCTTGGCGGAGGAGTCGGGGACGAACGCCCCTGTACGGGCGGCGCCGACCGCGTGGGTGAGGACGCGGGCGGGTCCGGCGGAGGCCGCGCGGGCGGGGGAGCCGTCGAGCAGCGGGCGCGCGCTGTCGTCACCGGCGACGAACAGCCGGGCCGCGGCGGCTATGTACGTCGAGCCCGCCTTCTGCTGCTGCTCGGCGGTGAGCCGGGTGGCGGTGCCGGGCGAGCAGAGAGGGTCGTGCTCGTCGCCGCCGTAGGAGAAGTCGTCGTTGGCCGGCGCGGTGGCCTGGCCGGGGGTCCACTCGCTGTTGAAGTAGTTGTGGTTCGCGCCGGTGATGTAGACCGCGCTGTGCAGGGCCTTGCCGCGGCTGACTCCTCGGGTGCCGTCGACGTAGTACTCGCCCTGGAGGTCGATGACGTCTCCGTCGCAGCCCGGCAGGATCGTCACGGACGGCACGTCGGGGGCGGGGTTCTGGCCGAAGATCGTGGGGCCTATGAGGACGGTTCCGCGTATCTTCCAGCGGGTCGGGCCGTGGTAGCCGTCCTGGTCGGCCGGGGGCGGGGTGAGGCTGTCCAGCGCGGCCCTGTCGGCGCCCTCGCCGCCACGGGAGTGGCCGACCAGCAGTACCCGGTCGAGGTCGGCGCGAGGTGCCCGTCGTACGACCTCGGGGGCCGTGGACGGGTCGGCGGCCCAGTCCGCCCAGTGGGCCAGGTGCAGCCGTATCAGCGAGGAGCGGGCCTGGGCGCCGGCGTCGGCGGCCTGCCAGTCCTGGGCGTTGATGGAGTTGGCCGAGATGGAGACCGTCACATAGCCCTGGGAGGCGAGGAGTTGCTGGTCGTGCAGGTAGCCGCGGTAGCTCGGCACCGGCTCGTAGTCGGTGGGGCACGGCCATTCGAGGGTCGAGTCGTCTCCCTTGAAGCAGGAGACGTGACGACCGTGGAGGAACAGGGCGAGGGGGCGGTTGCCGGTGGCGCCCTCCGGCGCGACCACCTCGGCCTTCATCTCCACGTCGGTGTCGTAGCCGGGCAGCTGGACCGACGGCAGGGTGTACTCGCCGCTGGTCGTACGGAAGGGGCCGGGTACGCCCGGGTCGACCTTGTTCACCGTCGTCGCCGCCCGGGACAGGCGTGACAGGTGTGACGGATCCGTTGTGCTGTCGGCTGCCGCGCGTCGTTCGCGGGCCGCCGCCTTCACTCCGGCCGCGTCCAGGCGGCGGCCCGCGGCCTCCACCCGCAGGTCACTCGCTCTGCCGAGGCGCACTCCGTCGAGCGGAAGCCGGAAGGTGCGGCCGTCCGGGGCCGGTTCGGGAGTGCCCAACAGGCGTTCCCCGCTGCGGAATTCGACCTGGGCATCGCCCACCGGCACCTTCTCCGGCGAGCGCCACACCAGCTCCGCCGAGTTCCCCGAGCCGGTGGTCAGCCAGCCTTCGGGAAGTCCCGGGGACACGGGAGCGGACGGCCGCCCCGGCTCCGGTTCCGGCGAGGCCTGCGCCGCCCCCGGCGACGCGAGCGCCAGCGCGAGGGCCGCTGTCACAGCGGCCGTCACGCGCGAGACATGGATCACTTGTGTTCCTCCTGGTGGTCACTGCCACGGGGACCCCACGGGCCCCCGGACTCCCCCAACGCACCAAATGGAACACATTCGAACGCCCTGTCAGCCCTTCGCACAGCATTCGCACAACTTCCGCTCCTTCCGCACAACAAGACACGTGCAACCAGGGGGAGTTGGGGCGGAGACAACGTTCCGGTCGCGACCGGTCGCTCACCCGAACATCCTGTCGCCGGGCTGCGCCTGCCCGACCCGGCCCCACGCCTCCTGCTCGGCGCCCTCGACGCGACCGTCGGCGCTTTTTATGCAAGTACGCGTAGGTCCCCGGAGGACAAACCGTCGGGCAACGCCATCAGCTCTTCGTCAGCAGCGCCTTGAGCGCGATGTTGAGTTCCAGGACGTTGACCCGCGGTTCACCGATGAAGCCGAGGGTGCGGCCCGTGGTGTGGTCGTCGACCAGTTTCTGGACCTGGGCGGCGGACAGGCCGTTGCGCGCGGCGATGCGGTGGACCTGGAGGTCCGCGTAGGCCGGGGAGATGTCCGGGTCGAGGCCGGAGCCGGAGGATGTCACCGCGTCCGCGGGTACCTCGGAGGGCTTCACCGGGTGGCCGGGCGTCGAGTTGTCCTTGACCACGGCGGCCTTGGCGGCGGTCACCCAGGCGATCAGGTCCTTGTTGTCGCCGGAGCGGTTCGTCGCGCCGGAGAGGATCAGCTTGTACTGGGTGTTGACGGTGTTGCTGCCGAGGCCGTTCTGCGGGCGGCCCTGGAACCACTTCAGGTCGGGGACCGGGGTCTCCTGACCCTTCTTCAGCGGCAGGTTGTACGACTGTCCGATGAGCGAGGAGCCGACGACCTTGCCGTCCGCCTTGATCTCGGAGCCGTTCGCCTTGTCGCTGAACAGTGCCTGCGCCACACCTGTGACGGCCAGCGGGTAGATGACGCCTGTGAGCACGGTCAACACCAGAAGGGCGCGTGAACCCGCTCCCAGCAACCGGGCTGTGTTGACAACGGAGTTGTTCATGTCCTCTAACCGTTCCTCTAACCGTTCTTCTAACCGATCCCGGGGATCAGGGAGATGAGCAGGTCGATGATCTTGATGCCGACGAAGGGCGCGACCAGTCCGCCGATGCCGTAGACGGTGAGATTCCGGCGCAGCATCTTGTCCGCGCCGACCGGCCGGTACTGCACGCCCCGCAGGGACAGCGGCACCAGCGCGATGATGATCAGCGCGTTGAAGATGACCGCCGAGAGGATCGCGGAGTCGGGCGAGGACAGGTTCATGATGTTGAGCCTGTCCAGGCCCGGGTAGACCGCCGCGAACAGCGCCGGGATGATCGCGAAGTACTTCGCGACGTCGTTGGCGATGGAGAACGTCGTCAACGCGCCCCGGGTGATGAGGAGTTGCTTGCCGATCTCGACGATCTCGATCAGCTTCGTCGGGTTCGAGTCGAGGTCGACCATGTTGCCGGCCTCCTTCGCGGCCGACGTACCCGTGTTCATCGCCACGCCGACGTCCGCCTGGGCGAGGGCCGGGGCGTCGTTCGTACCGTCGCCCGTCATGGCCACGAGCTTGCCGCCCGCCTGCTCCCGCTTGATGAGGGCCATCTTGTCCTCGGGAGTGGCCTCCGCGAGGAAGTCGTCGACGCCCGCCTCCTCGGCGATCGCCTTGGCGGTCAGCGGGTTGTCCCCGGTGATCATGACGGTCTTGATGCCCATGCGGCGCAGCTCGTCGAACCGTTCCCGCATGCCCTCCTTGACGACGTCCTTGAGGTGGATGACGCCCAACACCCGCGCCCCGTCGGTGTCTTCGACGGCCACGAGCAGCGGGGTGCCGCCCGCTTCCGAGATCCGGTCGGTGAGCGCGCCGGCGTCCTCGGAGACCTCGCCGCCCCGCTCACGTACCCAGGCGACGACCGAACCGGCCGCCCCCTTGCGGATCTTCCGGCCGTCGACGTCCACGCCCGACATCCGGGTCTGCGCGGTGAAGGCGATCCACTCGGCGCCGACGAGTTCGCCCTGGTGACGCTCCCGCAGCCCGTACTTCTCCTTCGCCAGCACGACGACGGACCGTCCCTCGGGCGTCTCGTCGGCCAGCGACGACAGCTGGGCCGCGTCGGCCAGTTCGGCCAGTTCGGCCTCGCCGGTCCCCGCCACCGGGACGAACTCGGCGGCCTGCCGGTTGCCGAGGGTGATGGTGCCCGTCTTGTCGAGCAGCAGCGTCGAGACGTCACCGGCGGCCTCGACCGCCCGGCCGGACATGGCGAGCACATTGCGCTGCACCAGCCGGTCCATGCCCGCGATGCCGATCGCGGAGAGCAGTGCTCCGATCGTGGTCGGGATCAGACAGACCAGCAGCGCCACCAGCACGACCATCGACAGATGGGTGCCCGCGTAGTCCGCGAAGGGCGGCAGGGTGGCGACGGCGAGCAGGAAGACGATGGTGAGGGACGCCAGCAGGATGTTCAGGGCGATCTCGTTGGGCGTCTTCTGCCGGGCCGCGCCCTCGACGAGGCTGATCATGCGGTCGATGAAGGTCTCGCCGGGCTTCGTCGTGATCTTGATGACGATCCGGTCGGACAGCACCTTCGTACCGCCGGTGACAGCGCTGCGGTCGCCACCGGACTCGCGGATGACGGGCGCCGACTCCCCGGTGATGGCCGACTCGTCCACGCTCGCGACGCCCTCGACGACATCGCCGTCCCCGGGGATGATGTCGCCGGCCTCGCACACGACCCGGTCGCCGATGCGCAGTTCGGTGCCGGGCACCTGCTCCTCGGTCGTCCCGTCCGCCGCGAGCCGCCGCGCGACGGTGTCGGTCTTGGCCTTGCGCAGGGTGTCGGCCTGCGCCTTGCCACGGCCCTCGGCGACCGCCTCCGCCAGGTTGGCGAAGATCACGGTCAGCCAGAGCCAGGCGCTGATGGTCCAGCCGAACCAGTCGCCCGGGTCCTTGAAGGAGAACACCGTCGTCAGCACCGAGCCGACCAACACCACGAACATCACCGGTGACTTGACCATCACCCGGGGGTCGAGCTTGCGGACGGCGTCCGGCAGCGACTTCAGCAGCTGCCTGGGGTCGAACAGGCCCGCGCCGACACGGCCCTCGGGGGCCTTGTGAGCCGTGGGCGCGTCCTGGTGGGGCGCGAGGGTGGGTGTGGACATGGGGTCCTGCTTCTCTACGTCGGTGGTCATGACGCCAGCCCCTCGGCCAGCGGTCCCAGCGCGAGGGCCGGGAAGTAGGTCAGACCGGTGATGATGAGGATCGCGCCTACCAACAGGCCGGTGAACAGCGGCTTTTCGGTGCGCAGGGTGCCGGCGGTGGCGGGTATGGGCTGCTGTTCGGCGAGCGATCCGGCCAGCGCCAGGACGAACACCATGGGCAGGAAGCGGCCCAGGACCATGGCCAGCCCCAGGGTCGTGTTGAACCACTGGGTGTCCGCGTTCAGCCCGGCGAAGGCCGAGCCGTTGTTGTTCGACGCGGAGGTGTAGGCGTACAGGATCTCGGAGAAGCCGTGCGCGCCGGAGTTGGTCATCGAGTTGCCGGGGGTCGGCAGTGCCATCGCCGCCGCCGTGAAGACGAGGGCGAGGGCCGGGGTGATGAGGATGTAGCAGGCCGCGAATTTGATCTCGCGGGTGCCGATCTTCTTGCCCAGGTACTCGGGCGTACGGCCGACCATGAGCCCCGCGATGAACACCGCGATGACCGCCATGATCAGCATGCCGTAGAGGCCGGAACCGGTGCCGCCGGGCGCGATCTCGCCCAGCATCATCCCGAGCATGGTGATCCCCCCGCCGAGCCCGGTGAACGAGGAGTGGAACGAGTCCACCGCCCCGGTCGAGGTCAGCGTCGTCGACACCGCGAAGATGGACGAGGCTCCGACTCCGAAGCGCTGCTCCTTGCCCTCCAACGCGCCGCCCGCGATGTCGAACGCCGGGCCGTGGTGGGCGAACTCCGTCCACATCATCAGGGCGGTGAAGCCGACCCAGATGGTCGCCATGGTGGCGAGGATCGCGTACCCCTGCTTCACGCTTCCGACCAGCACGCCGAACGTACGGGTCAGCGCGAACGGGATCACCAGCAGCAGGAAGATCTCGAACAGGTTGGTGAACGGGGTCGGGTTCTCGAAGGGGTGCGCGGAGTTGGCGTTGAAGTAACCGCCACCGTTGGTCCCGAACTCCTTGATGGCCTCCTGCGAGGCGACCGCACCCCCGTTCCACTGCTGCGACCCGCCCATGCCGTGCCCATTCAAGAATTGCCCGACTTCATGAATCCCGGCGAAGTTCTGGATCGCACCGCAGGCCACCAGCACGACCGCGGCGACGAAGGCACCCGGCAGCAGGATGCGGGTGACCCCGCGCACCATGTCGGCCCAGAAGTTGCCCAGTTCACCGGTACGGGACCGGGCGAAGCCGCGTACGAGCGCCACCGCGACGGCGATGCCGACGGCCGCCGAGACGAAGTTCTGCACGGCGAGCCCGGCGGTCTGCACGACATGGCCCATGGCCTGTTCGCCGTAGTACGACTGCCAGTTGGTGTTGGTCACGAAGGACACGGCGGTGTTGAACGCCTGGTCCGGGTCGATGGCGCTGAAGCCGAGCGAGCCGGGCAGCACGCCCTGGAGCCGCTGGAGCAGATAGAGGAACAGGACGCCGACCGCCGAGAAGGCGAGGACACCGCGCAGGTACGCGGGCCAGCGCATCTCGGTGTCGGGGTTGGCGCCGATGCCCTTGTAGATCCACTTCTCGACGCGCCAGTGCTTGTCGGTGGAGTAGACCCTGGCCATGTGGTTGCCGAGGGGGATGTAGGCGAGTGCCAGTGCCGCGATCAGGGCGAGCAGCTGGAGAACGCCGGCGAGTACGGGACCCATGGCGGTACTCAGAACCTCTCCGGGAAGATCAGGGCGAGGACGAGACAGCCCAGCAGGGCGACGGCCACGACGAGGCCGACAAGGTTCTCGGCGGTCATAGCTTCGTCACCCCCTTGGCGGCGAGAGCCACCAGCGCGAACACCGCGATCGTGGTGACGACGAAGGCCAGGTCGGCCATCGCGAGCTCCTAGAACTGGAAGAGGTTCGGAACGGAATCGGACAGAAAGAGCAAACCCCGCCCCTGCTCGGGATCGACCGGCCATTGACGAGTCCCTTACGGCGGCCCGCACACCTTTGACGGGGTTCTTACGGCCAGGGCCTTTGGTCTCTTCCCGACTCATGACGAACACGGCACGGCCTCGCCGGTTGCCGCGCTTATTCGCCGCCGGGGCGTTTCCGAACCGTGACGATCGGCATGTCCGGCTCCCCCACCTGCGCCGTCGTACGCCCCGCCAGCCCTGTCAACGGCTCACACCCCCACGTATACATCCCGCGTATACACGCGACGTATACACGGTGTGTAGAGTGCGGGGCATGTCCATCGGTCACACCCTTTTAGGGCTCCTTGAGGCCGGGCCGTGCCACGGCTACGACCTCAAGCGGGCCTTCGACGAGAAGTTCGGTCATGACCGGCCGCTGCACTACGGCCAGGTCTACTCGACGATGTCCCGCCTGCTGAAGAACGGTCTTGTCGAGGTCGACGGGATCGAGGCGAACGGCGGTCCCGAGCGCAAGCGCTATGCGATCACCGGCGCCGGAGTCACCGACGTGGAGCAGTGGCTGGCGACCCCGGAGAAGCCGGAGGACCACCTCCAGTCGACCCTCTACACGAAGGTCGTCCTCGCCCTGCTCACCCGGCGCGACGCCGCCGAGGTCCTCGACACCCAGCGCTCCGAGCATCTGCGCAGCATGCGGATCTTCACCGAACGCAAGCGCAAGGGCGACCTGGCGGACCAACTGATCTGCGACCACGCCCTGTTCCACCTCGAGGCCGACCTGCGCTGGCTCGAGCTGACCGCCGCCCGACTCGACAAACTCCGTGAGGCCGTGACCCGATGACGACTTCTCCCCCTTCTCCCCCCGGTTCCCTGATCAGCGCGCACGACCTGCGCAAGGCGTACGGTCCGACCAACGCACTGGACGGCGCCCGGTTCTCCATTCACCCCGGCGAGGTCGTCGCCATCATGGGCCCCTCCGGGTCCGGCAAGTCCACACTGCTGCACTGCCTCGCCGGCATCGTGCAGCCCGACTCCGGGTCGATCGTCTACTACGGGCGTGAACTGACGACGATGAGCGACGCCCAGCGCAGCGCGCTGCGCCGCTCCGAGTTCGGGTTCGTGTTCCAGTTCGGCCAGTTGGTGCCCGAGCTGACCTGTGTGGAGAACGTCGCCCTGCCGCTGCGGCTGAACGGAACCTCCCGCAAGGACGCCGAGAAGGCCGCGCTCGGCTGGATGGAACGCCTGGAGGTCGACGACCTCCAGGCCAAGCGTCCCGGCGAGGTGTCCGGCGGCCAGGGCCAGCGCGTCGCGGTGGCCCGTTCCCTGGTCACCGGGCCGCGTCTGCTGTTCGCGGACGAACCCACCGGCGCGCTCGACTCCTACAACGGCGAACGCGTGATGGAACTGCTGACGGAGGCGGCCCGTTCGACCAACGCGGCCGTCGTGCTCGTCACCCACGAGGCACGCGTGGCCGCCTACGCCGACCGCGAGGTCGTCGTCCGCGACGGCCAGTCCCGTGACATGGAGCGCGCCGTATGAGTCCTCGCCAATGGGCCAGGGACCTCCAGATGGGGGTCCACTTCGCCGTCACCGGCGGACGCGAGGGCTGGGTCCGGATGACACTCACCGCCGTCGGCGTCGGCCTCGGCGTGGCACTGCTCCTGCTGTGCACCGCCCTGCCCAACGTGTTCGCCGCCCGCGACAGGGTGGAGAACGCCCGCTACGACTACTCGTACTCCGACGAGGCCCCGCCGAAGGCCGACAACACCTTCCTGACCGCCGAGACCGACACCACCTGGCGCGACGACGACATCCGCGGCCGGCTCCTCGAGCCCGAGGGCAAGCGGGCGCCGCTGCCCCCGGGGCTCGACAGCTTCCCGGGCAAGGGCGAGATGGTGGTCTCCCCCGCGCTCAAGGACCTGCTCGCCTCCGACGGCGCCAAGCTCCTGCGGGAGCGGCTGCCCTACAAAATCACCGGCACGATCGGTGAGAGCGGACTCGTCGGCTCCCACGAACTGGCCTACTACGCGGGCGCTTCGGGGCTGCAGCTCACACCCGTCACCGACGTGCACCGGCTGTCCGCGTACGGCCCCCCGGACGCGCCGTCCGAGAAGACCGACCCGGTGCTGCTGCTCATGGTCCTGGTCGTGTTCGTGATGCTGCTGGCCCCGGTCGCCGTGTTCGTCGCCGCCGCCGTCCGCTTCGGCGGCGAGCGCCGCGACCGCCGGCTGGCCGCGCTGCGCCTGGTCGGCTCGGACAGCCACATGACGCGGCGGATCGCGGCGGGCGAGGCGCTCGCCGGAGCCGTGCTCGGGCTGTTCGTCGGCACCGGCTTCTTCCTCCTCGGCCGTCACACGGTGGGCACCACCGAGGTGCTGGGCGTGAGCGTCTGGCCCAGCTACCTCGACCCCTCCCCCGCCCTCGCCGCGCTGGTGGCGGTGGCGATCCCGGTCGCCGCCGTACTCGTCACCGTGCTCGCGCTGCGCGGCGTGGTCGTGGAACCGCTCGGCGTCGTGCGCGCGGCCAAGCAGCGCCCCCGCAGGCTGTGGTGGCGGCTGCTGCCGCCCGTGGCGGGCCTCGCGATGCTCTACCCGATGATCGGCAAGGGCCGCAAGAACGGCGACTTCAACCAGTACCTCGTCATAGGCGGCGTACTGCTGCTGCTGATCGGCATCACCGCGCTGCTCCCGTGGGCCGTGGAGGCGGTCGTCGTCCGCCTCGGCAAGGGCGCGCTGTCCTGGCAACTCGCGGTACGACGGCTGCAGTTGAGCAGCGGGACCGCCGCGCGCATGGTCAACGGCATCGCCGTCGCCGTGGCCGGAGCCATCGCCCTGCAGATGCTGTTCACGGGAACGCAGGGCCAGTACACCAAGGAGACCGGCCAGGATGTGAACCGGGTCCAGATGCAGGTCAACTTCAGCAACCCCAAGCAAAACTCCAGTGTCGACCGGGAGTTCGCCCACACGAAGGGGGTACGGGCCGCGGTGGCCCCGGCCGTCGCGTCGTACGCGACCGTCGCCCTGGACCCGGAGAACGAGAACGGCCTGACCGTGGGCAGTTGCACCGTCCTGCGTGAACTCGCCACCCTGCCCTCCTGCAAGGACGGCGACGTGTTCGTCACCAGCACCAGGAGCTTCTACGCAGACCCCAGCAACGCCGAGGAGATAGCCCTCGTCAAGCCCGGCCGGCGCCTCTACATCAACCCGTCGTACAGCGACGCCACCGAACGCGGCCTCGAGGTGCCCTGGACCGTTCCGGCGAACGTACGGGTGGTGGAGGCGCGCAAGGACTCACTGCAGAAGGCCAACAGTCTGCTGGTGACCCCGGCCGCCCTGCCCGCCGAAGCAGCGCCCGCGTTGTACTCGGACGGGGTCTACCTGCGCCTTGACCCCTCGGTGCCGGACGCACGGGAGTACGTACGCAACGCCCTCGCCCGGATGGACCCGCTGGCACGGGACTTCAGCTGGTCGGCGACCGAGGTGAACGACAAATATGCCTCCCTGCGCACCGGCCTGTTCGTCGGCTCCGCGTTCGTGCTGGCGCTGATCGGCGCGAGTCTGCTCGTCTCCCAGCTGGAGCAGCTGCGCGAGCGCAGGAAGCTGCTCTCCGTGCTGGTCGCCTTCGGCACCCGGCGCCGCACGCTGAGCCTGTCGGTGCTGTGGCAGACGGCCCTCCCGGTCGGCCTGGGCCTTCTCCTGGCCACGACGGTGGGTGTCACCCTGGGCGCGGTGCTGCTGAAGATGACCCGAACCCCGGTGGCGATGGACTGGCCGAGCGTCCTGACCATGACGGGAGTGGGAGCGGGGGTGGTAGCCGTGGTCACCCTGCTGAGCGTGCCACCACTGCTGCGGATGATGCGCCCGGAGGGGCTGCGCACAGAGTAACGGCACGCGCGTCGCCTGAGGCGGGCTCCTTCCTTGGTTGGGGAGGGGCCCGCTTCTGTGCGTTCTTCGGCCCCCTGAACCGACCCGGTCAGGACCAGGACCGAACATTGCAGAACTTTGCCAGACCCGGCAGAACAGGTGGGAACACGGGTGCGATGATCACTCTCCTGTCCGTTCTGGCATCGTTCGCCCGTTCATCTGGAGTTTCCTGTGCGTCGGTCACTCATCGCGCCGCTCGCCCTTGTCGCCGGTCTGGCGAGCATCGCCTCGGCCGGGCCCGCGCTCGCCGACACCCCCGCCGGGCCCGTGTTGCCTGTCGTGTCCGATCTCGGCGGCGACCCCGGCGACGCCGGGTATCTCGAGTTCCATGCGAGCTCCGACACCGCGATCGACCCCGCCTCCATCACCGCGCAGCTCACCCTGCGCGTCTCCGGTGACCGGCCGGTGACTGCCGTCACCGGATTCACCCTCGTCTCCGGCAGCGCGCAGGACGGTACGTGGCGCAGCTCCCAGCGGCTGGCGCTGGGCGCCCATGGTGTGTACGACGCGACACTCGATCTCGCCGACGCGGACGGCGACCACCCCGGCAACCTCGGTCAGGGCGTCCTCCGTTACGAGGACGTGCCCGTGTTCGGTAACACCGCGCTGGACCGGGCCGTCGTGGACTTCGATCACCCGACCGTGACCGCCACGGGCACCGTGTCGACGTTCGACCCGGCCACCGGCGAGACCACCCCCGGCTGGACCGGCAGCAAGCTCTACCTCACCGGTACGCGGTCGGCGGGGTCGGGATCGTGGGAGGTCGGGACCGACGCCCAGAGCGACGGAAGCTACCGGGTCACCGCTCCCGTGCGCTCCGATGTGTACGTGTACGCGGTGCAGCAGGACTCGCAGACGGTGAGCAGCGACCACGTGTTCGTGGACCGGACCACCAGCCCGACCAGGATCGTCTTCGACAAGGCCGACGCCACGGCGCTGTACGAAAGCTCCTACACGCTCGGCGGGACCGCGCAGTACCTGAGCCCGACGACCAACAGCTGGACGCCGTTGACGGCCGGCGGCCCGGACACCGAGGTTCTCGTCCAGGGTCCCCTCGGCACCCACGCGTACGACCTCGGTGCCGAAGGCAGGTTCAGCGAGACGCTGGCCTCGGTCACCGGCAACACCGGTTGGACAGTCGGCGTCGGAGGCTTCGGCTTCCTCCGGCAGGGCAGCGCGCAGGCCACCCTCCGCGCCCTCTCGAGTTCCGTCCTGACCTGGGGCGACCGCACCTTCACCGGCGCCGGCGCCATCAGGGTCAAGGGCCGCCTCAGCTCCTCCGCGGGCCCCCTGCCCACCGGAGGTGTCCGCCTCCAGCAGTCGTCCGACGGCCGTACCGGCTGGACGACGGTGGCGACGGTGACCCCCAACTCCACCGGCTTCTTCGACACCTGGCACAAGCTGAGCCGCCCCACCGGCTATCTGCGCCTGAACTACCCCGGCAGCAGGTCCGCGACCACGGCCACGACCGGTGTGCTGCACCTGACCCGCGCGGTCACCCGCGTCACCGGCTTCAACGCCTCCCCCGAACCTGTCCGCAAGGGCCGGAAACTGACCGTCACGGGGATCCTGCAGCGGGCGAAGGGCACCGGCTGGACGGGCCTGGCCGGGCAGCACGTGACCGTCCGTTTCCGCGCCGCCGGGGCCACCACCGGCACCCGGGTGGCGACCGTGACCACCGGCAGGGACGGCAGGTTCACCGCCACGTTCACCGCCCAGCGGGACGGCACCTGGTACGCGGCGTACACCGCGCCGAGCGGATACCTCGACACCGCCACCGCCACCGGGGACTACGTCGACGTCCGCTGACCGCCCCCCACTCATTCGCTCAGTTGTCCGGGAACCCCATCGGAATTGTCCTTGATCCGTAACGGACGCATCCCGTGGCCTCCATTCACCGTCAAACAGGTTGGTCGCGAGGCGACCAGGTGATTGGGCGGA
This sequence comes from Streptomyces sp. ME02-8801-2C, assembly GCF_033793965.1. Lineage (NCBI taxonomy): Bacteria > Bacillati > Actinomycetota > Actinomycetes > Kitasatosporales > Streptomycetaceae > Streptomyces > Streptomyces sp. ME02-8801-2C. The sequence continues at coordinate 216,188 of NZ_JARAXP010000005.1, forward strand.
ACTGCGGGAGAGCGGGGCGGACATGGCGCGGCACAACGGCGGGCGGGGCTGGTACGGCAAGGTACTCGGCGCGGCGCTCGGGGTGACGCTGCTCGCCACCGGCGCCTCGGTGTGGACCGCGCAGGCCGGCTCCACGGGCGGCTCCGCGCCGAAGGCGACCACGTCCGCCAAGCCGGCCAGTGTCGTCAAGCCGGTCGCGGTGACCATCGTGCACGCCTCGGACAAGGGCGCGCGCGGCGTCAACATCACCATCGACGACGGCCCCGACCCCGAGTGGACCCCCCAAGTACTCGACGTACTGCGGGAGTTCGGGGTGAAGGCCACCTTCTGCATGGTGGGTACGCAAGCCGAGGCCCACCCCGACCTCGTCAAGCAGGTCGTCGCGGCCGGGCACCGGCTGTGCGACCACTCGGTGTCGCACGACACCACCATGGACAAGAAGTCCGAGGCCTACCAGTCGCAGCAGATCCTCGACGCCGAACGCATGATCACCAAGGCGTCCGGCGGCGTCCGCCCGATGTACTACCGCGCGCCCGGCGGCGCCTTCACCCCCTACAGCCGCAAGCTGGCCGCCTCCCGTGGCATGCGCCCGCTGGGCTGGAACGTGGACACCAAGGACTTCGAGCGGCCGGGCACGGACGCCATCGTCACCACCGTCGAGCGGGAACTGCCGAACGGCCCGACGCTCCTCTTCCACGACGCCGGAGGCGACCGCTCCCAGACCGTCGAGGCCCTGCGCCTGATCCTCCCCAAGCTCAAGGAGCAGGGTTACGTGTTCGGCTTCCCGGTGCGCTGAGCCGGACGCCCGCTCGGCAACGGGTCCGGGCTCGGTGCCAGTACCGCCGAGACCACCGCGCGGGCGGACGCCATGACATCGGCCGTGAAACGCAGGCGCCCGATGCCGAGCCGACGCAGTGCCGGGCCGTGGTCGGCGGTGACGACGACACAGACCGCGAGCAGGAGGAGCCGCCAGAGTGCCGTCACCGGGCGGCGCGCGGAGCGGGGCAGTTCGGCCAGGGAGGCGTTCAACCGCTCGCAGTGGAACGGGACATGGCGCTCCTCGTCCGCCAGGATCCGCGCCGCCACCTCCGAAGTGAGCGCGTCGGAGGTGCCGTCGCGCAGGACCCGGTAGTAGCGCAGCGCCACCACCTCGGCGATCATCAGCACCAGCAGTTCCATCCGCAGGCCCATCAGCCGCCGCAGCCGCACGAAGACGGTGTCGCTCCAGTGACCGGCCAGCGTCGGTACGCCCCCGGCGGCCAGCAGCCGGGCGAGCAGACGGGCGTGGTTCTGCTCCTCGGCGACGAACAGCCGCACCGCCCGCGCGTAGTCGGCGTCGCCTGCCTGGTCCGCCTTGCCGATGAGGTTCGCGCCGTCACCGTCCTCGCCGACCTGGAAGCGCTGGACACTGGCCCACACCGCCGGATGCAGGGTCGCGCCGCGCACCCAGTCCGGGTCCCCCTGGGCGTGCCGGCGCTCCCGCTCGTCCTCGAACCGCTCTGTCCACTCGGCGAATCCGCTCGTACGCATACGCGCCCGGTCCCCTGTCCGTCTCGGCCTCCGTGGCACGCAGTCGGTCGTGCCCTGAAGACAGACGACGCCAGGCGGGCCCCGAACCGTTCCAACGCGCCTGCCCGGCCGGTGACGCGGGTCAGCTCACCGGCGTGAGGATCACCGCCTGGCCGCCCGCGCTCGTCATCGCCACGTTGAGGGTGGTGGCCGAGGTGACCGTCCTGGTGCTGACGACCGTGGGGGTGCCGTGCGGGCTGCTGGCGGCCGTGCCGTCGGCGTAGATCGTGGCCGTGTACGACGTACCGCTGTCGAGGAAGGACAGCGCGACCGGCACCGTGCGCGCGGTCTCGTTGTTCATCGCGCCGAGGAACCAGGTCGCGCCGCTGCGGCGGGCCACGGCGACGTACTCGCCGAGGGACGCGGCGACCGTGGTGCTCTCGTCCCAGGTGGTGGGGACGGCGTCGAAGAAGGCGAGGCCCGGCCAGTTGGCGGTGGTGGCGTAGGCGGAGGGCTTCGAGTACCAGTAGAGGAAGTTGAGCGGCTGGTAGTAGACGGCGGCCATCGCCAGCTGGTGGTTGTTGGTGGTCTGGTCGCGCGACTGGCCGTAGCAGATGGTGTAGTCCATCGGGCCGCCGACGTTGCGGGCGAAAGGCAGCAGGATGTTGTTCGTGGCGGTGGGGAACTGCTCGTTGCCCCGGACGCCCTCCAGGCTGATCCAGTTGGGGTACGTGCGCTCGTAGCCCCACGAGCGGACGTCGTCGTGCATGTCGATGAGCAGCTCGTACTTGGCGGCGGCCTTCGCCCAGCTGATGATCTGGTTGGTCATGGCCTGGGTGCCGTCGTTGATGAACCCCAGCTTGATACCGGCCACGCCCCAGCTCTTGTAGAGGGCGAACAGGGTGTCCGGGTCCGTCAGGGCGATGCGGTTGACGTAGAGGAAGACTCCGACGCCGGATGTCGTGGCGTGGTCGATCACCGTGGGCAGGTCGATGGCCGCGATCGGGGTGGTGGCGTCGGGCGTGCTGAACTCGGGGCCGTACCAGCCGGCGTCGTACTCGATGTACTGAAGGTTGCGGGCGACGGCGAAGTCCACGCCCTCGATGCCGGCGGCGGTGGTCAGTTCGCAGCGGAACACCTTGCCCGGCCTGATCCAGGAGGTGTCCGGCAGGGCGCAGGGCGGGGCCAGGTTGAGCACCAGCTCGGCGTTGTCGATCAGCTCGCCGGCCTCGTCGCCGAGCACCAGCACCCGCCACGGGGTGGCGAACGGCGTGGTGACGGTCGAGGTGTTCTGTGTCGTGCCGGAGGAACGGGCCGGCTTCTTCATCAGATACGTCTTGAGCGTGTTGGCGGCGCCGGTGACCGAACTGACCATCGAACGGGGGTAGTTGACCCGGGAAGCCTCACAGAGGGTGGCGTACGGGCCGCTGCCCAGGGTGACCAGCAGGGGCAGGTCGCTGAGGTTGCCGTTGTCGGTGCTCGAGGTGCCGGTGAGCGGGATGGCGTCCGGCGCGGTCGGGCTGTAGGCGGCCTCGTCGCGGGCCGCATACACCGAGGTGCTGTCGGGGAAGACGAAGGTGGTCAGCTCGTCGGCGATGGTGGCGCTGCCGGTGTCGAGCAGGACGTAACGCAGGGCCACGCCGGTGTCGTAGGCGCGCAGTTGGACGGAGAAGTTGACGCCGCTGGTGCCGTCCCGGAGGTTCCAGCGCATCTCCTGGTAGTGGTCGCGGACGGTCGCGTTGCGGCCGAAGACCGGGGTCCAGGTGCTGTCCTTGGTCCAGTGCTGGTAGTTGGTCACCGACACGTTGCCCGTGCCCAGTGCGGTGCCGTTGCTCAGCACCAGGCCCAGCGCCGAGGAGTTGAGGACGGTCGCGCCGCCGCGCTTCACCGACCACTGGAGCACCCCGCCGACCAGGGACATCGTGATCCGGTTCGCGCCGTCCGGAGAGGTGGCCGTGATCGACGCGTCCGCCGCCCGGGCCGCGGACGCGCCGCCGAGGCCGAGGACCGCGCCCCCCGCGGTGACCGCCGCCCCCTTGAGGATCCCGCGCCGTGACAGGTTCCCGGGTGATGCGGGAGCTTCCATGGGGTGCCCACCTCAGTTCGAACAAAACCAACCAGTAACAAACCATGACGACTGCAGGTGATGTTCTACGCGTCGACCTTCGGGCAGGTCAATGGATCAGCCCAAAGTCAATAAAAAGAAACAGAATCCAACGTCGATCTCTTGACAGGGCATCAGCGGACAGTTGTCATTAACCCCGCCAAACGGCGGACATATGCGCGGGACCTCGACGAAGAGGCGGAGAAGCATGTTGCAGGGAACGTCTACCGACCGAAGCGACAGCAGCAACACCAGCCGCAATCTCAGACGATGGCGCTCTGCCCCCGTCCTGTTCCTCACCCTCCTGTCGGCTCTCGCCGCGCTCCTGATACCCGCCTCTGCCGCCCGGGCCGCCACCCCCGTGACCTTCACGACCGGCGCGGCGCGGACCGACACCAGCGGCAACGCCCTGCAGCTGCACGGCATGGGCATCATCAAGGTCGGCGACACCTGGTACGGCTTCGGCGAGAACAAGACGGGCGAGACCTCGTCCGACACATCCTTCCGCGCCATCGCCTGCTACAGCTCGACCGACCTGGCGAACTGGACGTACCGGGGCGACGCCCTGTCCCTCCAGACCAGCGGCGACCTCGGGCCGTCCCGCGTGGTCGAGCGGCCGAAGGTGATCTACAACGCCGGCACCCAGAAGTACGTGATGTACGTCCACATCGACAGCTCGAACTACTCCGAGGCCAAGGTCGGTGTCGCCACCAGCAGCACCCCCTGCGGCCCCTACGACTACCGGGGCAGCTCCCGTCCGCTCGGCCAACTCAGCCGTGACATCGGCCTGTTCCAGGACACCGACGGCACCGCCTACCTGCTGTCGGAGGACCGCAACAACGGCCTGCGCATCGACCTGCTCTCGAGCGACTACCTCACTCCGCTCAGCACCGTCGCCATCCTCGGCAGCGGCGGCGGCGCCAACAGCTTCGAGTCGCCCGCGATGGTCAAGGCCAACGGGATCTACTACCTGCTGGCCTCGCACCTGACCGGCTGGAGCCTCAACGACAACGTCTACTCCACCGCCACGTCCGTCAGCGGCACCTGGGCGCCGATGCGCAACTTCGCCGCCCCGGGCACCAAGACGTACGGCAGCCAGACCGCCAACATCATCACGGTGGCCGGCACCTCCGGCACGACGTACATCTACGCGGGCGACCGCTGGAACGCCTCCGACCTCGGCGCGTCCCAGCTGATCTGGCTGCCGCTGACCATCAGCGGTACGACGGTGAACCTCGGCCAGTACCCGACCTGGTCCCTGGACGTCGAGGCCGGCACCTGGACCCCGAACAGCGGGGTGCCGAGCGCGGCGGCCCACACCCTGACCAACTCGGGCAGCTCCATGCTCCTCGACGTCACCGGCGCGGCCACCGCCAGCAACGCCAACATCGTCCAGGCGACCGGCACGGGCGGGGCCAGCCAGCGGTGGACGCTCACCAAGGTCTCGTCGAACATCTACACGCTGAAGAACGTCAACAGCGGGCTGTGCCTGGACGTACCCAGCAAGTCGACCGCCGAGAACCGCCAGCTCATCCAGTGGACCTGCAACGGCGGCACCAACCAGCAGTTCTTCTTCGACCTGGTCGGCAGCTACACCGGCAGCGTCTACATGCTGGTGGCCGTGCACAGCGGACTGAACCTCGGCGTGCTGAACAACGCGACGACGACGGGAGCGGCGGTCGTCCAGCTGACGGGCACGGGCGCGACGAGCCAGAAGTGGACGGTCGGCTGACGGCGGACGCGGCGGCGGCGACTCGGCCGGGGGCCACCCGGTCGAGGGCCGCTCAGTCGGCGACGACCCGGCCGGGGGCGAGCGGGCACGTGCCGGACCTCGATGTCCCGTCCTGGCCCGTCAGTTCCACCACCATCCGGCCGTCGGCGTCCTGGCTGTAGGCGATCGTGCAGGTCAGTTGGCGCAGGGCGGTGCTGTCCAGGTCCGCCAGGGGGAAGGGCAGGTGGGTCTTCACCCGGCCGGGCGAGGGGAGGGCCACGACGGTCCGGCCGGGGGTGGCGGCGGGGAGGGAGGTGGCCAGGCCGGCCGCCCGGTCCTCCTTCCGGGGGCCCGCGAGCAGGGCCGCGACGACCTTCTCCGTCGGTACCGGTCCGGTCGGCTCGTCGGAGGTCCGGTCGCCGGAGCCCGGCAGGTCGTAACTGGTGGGGAACACCGGCGCGGGCTTCGTCGTGCGGATCACGGGGACCACCTCGCCGTCGGAGGCGCGGAAGAAGAGCAGCATGTCGTAGTCACGGTCGAGGAAGGCCTGGAAGCTGGCAGGTCCGCCCGCCTCGACGACATCGGTCGGCTGGATACCGCAGCCGCCGAGCAGCGGTACGGCGGCCGCGAGGGCGAGGGTGACGGCGGCGACCGACGTACGGCGGCGACCGCGCGTACGTCTCATCCGCAGGCCTCCTCCGTGTGCAGCGGTATCTCGACGGCGAAGACGGCACCGCCCCCGGCCCGGTTCCCGGCGTGGATCGTTCCGCCGTGCAGCTTCACGTTCTCCAGGGTGATCGCCAGTCCCAGACCGCTGCCCGCCGAGCGGGTGCGGGCCGCGTCCGCCTTGTAGAAGCGGTCGAAGATGTGCGGGAGCGCCTCGGGGCGGATGCCGGGTCCGCTGTCGATGACGTCGGTGATCAGCACGGCCGTACCCGGGGCGCGGCTCTCGGTGCGCAGCCGTACGGTGACGGGCGCGTCGCCGTGCCGCAGGGCGTTGCCGACGAGGTTGGCGAGCACGACGTCGAAGCGGCGCGGGTCGAGCCTGGCCCGGATGCCGTCGGGGAGTTCGGTGCGGACCCGCTCGTCGGTCCAGCGCCGGTGGCCGAGGGTCTTGCGGATGGCCTCGGCGACGTCGACCTCGTCGGCGTGCAACTCGGCGGCGCGGGCGTCGAAGCGGGAGATCTCCATCAGGTCCTCGACGAGCACGGCGAGCTTCCCGGTCTCCGCGCTGACCAGCCGGACCGCGCGGGCGGTGTCTGCGTCGAGGCTGTCGGCGTCCTCGTCGAGGACCTCGGTGACGGCGAGCATTCCGGCGAGGGGGGTGCGCAGTTCGTGCGAGACGTCGGAGGCGAAACGGCGGGCGCGCTCCTCGGCCTCGCGCAATTCCCGTACGGATCGCTCCAGTTGAGCCGTCGACTCGTTGAACGTACGTGCCAGATCGGCCAGTTCGTCGCTGCCGCGCACCGGGATCCGGGTGTCGAGCCGGCCGCTGCCCATGTTCAGGGCCGCCTCACGCAGTTTCCGCACCGGGCGCAGCACACTGCGTGCCGCGATCAGACCGGGGACGAACGCGACGGCGAGGCCCGGCAGGGCGCCGTCCCGGGCGGCCAGGAGGAGGGCGTCGACATTGACCTGCTCGTCGGTCATCCGCATGACGGCGAACAGCACGAGCCCGCTGGGCAGTTCGCTGTCCGGGCTCGCCTTGAAGACCATGGGCATGGCGATGGTCAGGTAGGGCACGCCGTCCTTGACGACCCGCTCGAAGCTGCCACGGGGGTTGGCGTGCGCGGCGCGGCGCAGTTCGGGGGTGATGACGGTGGAGACGGGGTTCTCGCCCGAGGAGGCGCGGACCGAACCGTACTCGGCGAACACCACCCACGGCCGGGGCTTGCCCTTGCGGGCGATGTCGCGCAGGACCTCCTCCAGGTCGGGTCCGCCCAGTACGGGCAGCGCGAAGGCCGTCTGCTGCACATCCTCGCGGAACGACCTGACCGCCGTGTCCTGGGCGGTCTGCAGGATGGCGTTGCGGGCCTCGCGGTAGGTCAGCGCGGCCGTCGTACCGGCGCTGACGGCCGCGACCAGCAGGAAGGCGAGCATCAGTCGCGTACGCAGCCCGAACGCCGTGGCCCGCAGGCGCTCGACGCCACTGCCGCCGGTTCTCACAGCGGTCCGAAGCGGTAGCCGAAGCCGCGCAGTGTCTGGACATAGCGGGGGCTGCCGACCTCGTCCTCGACCTTGCCGCGCAGCCGCGCGACGCACGCGTCGACCAGTCGGGCGTCGGCGTGGTAGCTGTGGTCCCAGACGTGCTCCAGCAGTTGCTGCCTGCTGAACACCTGCTCGGGGGCGGCGGAGAGATGCAGCAGGAGCTTCAGCTCGGAGGGCGCCAGGGCCAGCGGCCGGCCGGCCTTGGTGACGGTCAACCCGCCCCGGTCGATGGTGAGTTCGCCGTACACCTCGATGGCCGGGCGACCCGGACCGCTGTCGTCCAGGCGGCGCAGTACGGCCCTGATCCGGGCCTCGATCACCTCTGGGCGGGCGGGCTTGACGATGTAGTCGTCGGCGCCGGCCTCCAGGCCGATGACCACGTCGAAGTCGTCGCTGCGCGCGGTGAGCATGATGATCGGCAACTGGCTGCGGTCGCGGACCTGCCGGCACACCTGTACGCCGTTCATGCCGGGCAGCATCAGGTCGAGCAGCAGCAGGTCGGGGCGGAACTCGGCCAACGCGGCGAGGCCGGCCTCGCCGGTCGCGGCGGCCCGTACCTCGTGGCCGCGCCGACGCAGACCGAGCTCGACCCCTTCACGTACGGAGGGGTCGTCCTCGATGAGGAGCACGCGGGGCATGGGGGTTCTCCCTCGGTGGTCAAGCGGTCAGGTGGGGGGTTGGGGTAGCGGTGGGGTTGAGGGGCGGTGGGGCGGGGTGAGCTGGGTGAGCTGGGTGAAGGTGAGGACGACGGGGGCCGCGTCGGCAGTTGCAGCGACGAGGGAGGAGGGAGGAGGGACGACGGCGAGGAGCAGGCGCCGTCGTCCGGTTCAGCGGCGGTTCAGGTACGTGTGGAAGGCGCGGTACAGGGCGTGGTTGGTGCTGCCGGGCAGGGGTTTCTCCCATTCGCCCAGCGTTTCCACGACCTGGCCGCCCGTGCCGAGCTTCCACCGCAGCAGGCCGTACGCGCGTTCCTCGGGGTCGAGAGTGGACGGCACCCCGCGCATGTCGTAGACGTCGGCGCCGAGCGCGTGGGCGTCCAGCAGCATGCGCCACTGGAGGGCGTTGGAGGGGCGGACCTCGCGGCGGTGGTCGGCCGAGGCGCCGGTCTGGTACCAGACCCGGCGGCCCACCGTGATCATCGTGTGGGCGGCCAGGATCTCGCCCCGGTGACGGGCGACGTACAGCTTCATCCGGCCCGGTTCCTCCGCGTTGAGCGCCGCGTACTGACGCTCGTAGTAGGCGAGCGAGCGGCCGAGGCGGAAACCGTCGCGTCGCTCGGTGACGCCGAGCAGCCGGTGGAACTCGGGGAGGTCGGCCGCGCTGCCCACGACCACCTCCACGCCCTCCTTCCTGGCCCGGCGCACATTGCGGCGCCACTCCTGGTTGAGCCCGGTCCACAGGTCCTCGGTGGTGCGTCCGGCGAGCGGCACCTGGAAGACGTGCCGCGGCTGGGCGTCCCCGTCCTGCCCGGTCCCGTCACCACCGCAGCGGCGCCAGCCCCGGCCCCGAAGCCGTTCGGCGACGGCCGTGCCGAGCGGGTCGACCTCACTGGCGAGGACGTCACCCAGGCGCCGCCCCGGCCCGGTGAGCGGCTTGAGCAGTGCCGCGTCCCAGCGCCGGTACGCGGGTGAGGGGCCGACGCGTACGGCGAACACGCCCGCGCGGCGGAGGTGTTCGAGCAGCGGGCCGAGCCAGCCGTCGATGTCGGGGTCCGTCCAGTCGGCGACGGGACCTTCGGGGAGGTAGGCGAAGTACCTGCGGGTGCCCGGGAGTTGCCGCAGCAGCACCAGGGCGACGCCGGTCAGCCGGCCGGCCGCCGGGTCGGGCCCCCAGCCGAGCAGCTGAGCCCGCCAGCCCTCCTTGACGTCGGCCCAGGACGGGCACTGGAGGAAACCCGCGCCGAGGGCCACGCCTGCGGGCGAGGCGAGGAAGGCGCGGTAGGTCTCCGCGGTGATGGTTCGCAGGGACACGCCCGGGTGCTGTGCGTGGGGCACACGGCTGGGCGTCACAAGCAGCGCTGACACAGTCTGAACCTCTCCTTCTCCCCGGGCGGTTCGCGGGGACACAAAGGAGGTTCACAGCGGTCCATGACCGCTCCGCGCGGCGAATGTGACCGGACGATGACCGTTCCTCACCAGTCGCCGTCACATGGCTCCACAGCGGCTGACCTCGGGTTTTCCCGCTCTACAGTCACCACATCGCCCCCTCACCCACCAGGTTTCCGTCCTTCCCGGAGGTCCCGTTGTCACGCACACGTGTACGCACCCAGGCCCGCGTCCGCGCCGCCCTCGTGGCCGCCCTGCTGGCACCGCTCGCCGCCTGCTCGTCGGGCGCCTCCCCCAGCGCCGGGGACAACTCTCCCGGCGGCAAGGGGACTTCGGGCGGCGGCGACCGTCCCGTCACGGTCACCGTCACGCCCAAGGGAGAACAGGTCCCGGCGGGCGAGCCCGTACGGGTCACGGCCACCGGCGGCACACTCACCTCGGTGACCGTCACCGACGCGGAAGGCCACCGGCTGACCGGCAGGGCCGCCGCCGACGGGCGGTCCTGGGTCTCCGACCGCAAGGCCGTCCCCGGCACGGCGTACGCGGTGACGGCGGCGACCCGCACCGCCGCCGGAACCGCCAAGAGCACCAGGGCCGCCTTCACCACGGCCGGGGCGGACAAGGTCAACAAGGTCGACTGGCGGCCGGGCGCCGGCGCCACCGTCGGGGTCGCCCAGCCGATCTCCCTGGTCTTCGACAACCCGGTCGGCAACCGCGCCGAGGTCGAGAAGCACCTCAGGATCACCACCTCGAACGGCACCGAGGGCTCCTGGGGCTGGATAACCGACTGGTCGGGCAGGGACAGGGTCGACTGGCGGCCCAGGACCTACTGGAAACCCGGCACGAAGGTCACCCTGAACGCCGAGTTGAACGGCACCGACTCCGGCAAGGACGGCGGCTGGTTCGTACGCGACTACACGACCGCGTTCACCGTCGGCGCCCGGCAGATCGTCAAGGTCGACCTCGACCGGCATCAACTCACCCTCGTACGCGACGGCGAGACGGTCCGCCACATACCGGTCTCCGGCGGCACACCCGGCGGCGACCGGCGCTCCTGGCGCGGAACGGCCGTCCTCATGGCCAAGGAGGGCACGATCAACATGAACTCCGAGACGGTGGGCCTCGCCAACGCCTACAACAAGATGGTCGACTACTCGATGCGGCTGACCTGGTCGGGCATGTACGCGCACGCCGCGCCGTGGAACGCCCGCTACTTCGGAAATACCAACCACAGTTCCGGCTGCATAGGCATGAGCGACGCGAACGCCGCCTGGTTCTACGGGCAGGTGCGGCCGGGCGACCCGTTCGAGATCACCGGCAAGGACACCAAGGGCGTGGTCGCGCCGGGCAACGGCTTCGGGGCGTGGAATCTGTCGTGGGCCGAGTGGCAGCGGAAGAGCGCCGTCTGAGCTGAGAAGCGGGTCCGACTGTCCCCGTCGGCCCCGGTCGAGCCCCTCCGGCCTCACTCACCGGGGAAGGGCTCCCGGCGGCTCCTCCAGTGGGCCAGGGCCCGTTCCGCGCCCGGGAGCGCCCGGTGGTCGGCCGACTTCGCGCGGAGGGCGTCGACCAGGGCGGACAGCAGGACCGTGGCCTGCTCGGGGGAGCCGGCGACGCCGGTCATGACGGCGTGGTTGCGACGCACGTCGATGCTGAAGTCGTCGAGCGGGCCCAGGACTTCGGCCGCGTCCACGGCCAGGTCGGCCAGTACGTCGACCAGGCGCGGCAGGGCCGCCGGGTCGGGCACGGGGGTGTCGGGCGACGGCTCGGTGAGCTGCTTGAGCCGCTGCGCGAAGGCGGCCCGGGCCCGCAGTCCCGCCGGGGTACGCGCGGTGCCGTGGGCCGGGTTGACCGCCAGGGCGAGGTGACCGGAGCGGTCGACGGTCTGCTGGTGCGGAGTGGGATATCCGGTGGGGAAGAGGCCCGTTCGCGGTGCCGGGGTGGTCGGCAGGACCACCGCGAGACGGTCGTAGAGGTCGGCGAGGCCGAGGTGGCGGGGCCCGTCGGGGATGCCCTCGTCGAGGACGCCGAGCACCGCCCCGGTGAAACCGGTGAGGGTGCCGTCCGGCGGGAACAGGGCCTTCTGGGTGGGGCCGCACGCAGTGAGCAGATGGATGCCGTGACCGTCCGGGCCGAGGGCACGGCCGGAGAAGCAGCAGTCGAGGATCGCGACCTTGTGTCTGGCCGACGACTCCCGCAGCAGACTGGCGACTTCGGTGAACGGCAGGGATGGGCTGGGGTCGCTTCCGCCGCCGTACTGGCTGGAGGGGGTGAGTGCCAGACAGAGGCGGTCGTCCCGGCCGAGCAGTCCGTGCCCGCAGTAGGCGAAGAGCAGCAGGTCGACGTCCGGTTCCCGGACCATGCGGCGCAGCGGGTCCAGTATCTGCCGGGGGTCGGCGGGCTCGGGGACGACGGTGGTCCGGCGCGCGTCGAACATCCCCTGGGGGCCGGTGAGTGCGGCGGCGAGGGCTCGGGCGGCGGTCACGGCCTGGGGCATGGGAGGGAGGGTGCTGGGCCGGACATGCCGACCGGTACCGACAAGCAACGCACGCGCGGACGCGGGGCGCCCCGACGGCACCCGGGTCATTCATCCGCTCCGGGCGGGACGACGGCGAATGCGGCCAACTGGGCCATCACCGCCGGGAGTTGGGCTTCGTCATCGACCGCTCCACTCACCCGGGTGCCGTCGGGCCGAACGGCCTCGAACTCGATCCGCCGGTAGGTCGGGCGCCGCTGCTGCAGCCAGAGGAAGAACGCGTTGGTGACGGCGGCGACAACGGCGGCGGAGGCGTTGATGATGTCCACGGCCGTGGCCGCGTCACCCTGCTCCCCGGGAGCAGGCGCGGCGGTACGCAGCCCCGCCCGGCCCCCCAACTGCTCACCGGCGTTGATCCACGCGGCCAAATCCCGGTTCAGGGCGTCGACTTGAGCGGCCGCCCCCGAGAAGGTGAAGGTGAGAGCGTTCTCCGGCGCGTGGGACGCGGAATCTACGGGCATGGGGCGAGGGCTCCTGTTCGGTCGTTCGGGCGGGGTGGGGCGTTGGGGGCAGGCGGTCGGTTTGCGGGCGGGTGGTCTGAAAGGCGGACCGTCCGCGCTCGGTCGGCGGGCGGGTGATCCGCCCTCGGGAGGGGGCCGCCCCAGCGGGCAGGCGGTCTGCGCTCGGGTGGCGGGGGTGATCGGCGGGCGGTCGAGCCCTCTCGGGCGGGGGTCCGCCCCGGTGGCTGGGCGGCCTGCGGGCGGGTGGTCATCGAGGGAGGGTGGGCGGGGATGGTCGGCAGGTGGTCGATGCGCCTTCGGGTGGGGGCCACCCCAGTGAGGGGCGGCCTGCGGGCGGGTGGTCATCGGGGCGGGTAGGTCCTCGGGGGCGGGCAGTGCGGCGGGTCGTGGCGGGCGGGGAATTCGGCGGTCAGACTCCAGTGCCGAAGTCGGTCCAGCCCGTGTCGGGGCCGCCGGTGTTCGTGCCGGTGGTGTTGGTGCTGTTGGCCGATGTTCCCGGGCCGGGGGTATCTGGTGATCCTCGCTGCAGCGCGAAGAGCTCGGGCTCGCCCGGTTCCTCGTGGGGGAGTCTGAAGACTGTGGCTGTCTCGTCCGGGTCCATGAGGTCGGCCAGGGCCGTTACCGTGCCCGGGTCGCTCAGCCACAGTTGCTGTCCCTCGGACGGTGTTCGCAAGAACGCGGGGACGCCCTGCCAGTACGCCTCCCACTGCCAGTCCCTGTTGACGCCCAGCAGGTTGCCGCAGGCCACCTGGTGTTCCTGCGGGCTCTGCGGGCGGACTACCACCGCCCCGGAGCTCGTCGGCGCCACGGTGTGTCCGATGAGTCCGGTCAGGACGTCCGACACCGGGGCCTCGCCCTCGACGGCGACCGAGATCCGCGCCCGGTGCAGCCGCCCGGTGTAACGACGCGCGGCCTCCTCGTACAGACCGTGCGCCTCGCGGGCGAAGGGGTCGCCGGGTACGGGCAGCCCGTACATCGGGTCGGGCCGCCCCGGCACCGCGAGTGTCCCGAACGCCTGCGCGCGCATCGTCAGGCCGGCGGCGAGGCCGGCCGGAGCGGCGCACGGTTCGAGGCACACGCTGATCACCGTACGCCTCGGCTCGGCGGCCAGCTGGGCCCATATCCGGTCCCAGGAAGGGTCGTTGGCGTCGAAGCGGGAGACGGCCGTCGCGATGCGTTCCGCTCCCCACGCGCGGGTGAGGGTCCGGCAGGTGATGCGTTTGCGGATCTCCGCGATCGCGCCCCATCCCGGTACGAAGGGGGCGAGCAGCCGCGCGATCTCGTCGGTGTCCTCGATCCGGGTCCCCGTCACATGCGCGGGGAGCCGGGCCAGGGCGGGGAGCGCGTCCCGTACGGCCTGGAGCGCGGCCGCCCGGTCGACGCCGTACAGCTGGGCGATCAGGACGGTCTCGATCCGTCCGCTCACCGGGTCGCCGATGAACCGCAAGTCCCAGCGGGCGGTGGTGCGTTCGGTCCAGAGGGCCGCGAGCCAGGCCTGCTCGGCGGCGACCCGGTCGGCTCTGCGCCGGGCCTCGGAGAACTCCGGGTAGAGGCCTCCGGGCAGCGGGGCGGGGCTGAGGGAGAAGGCGATGTACGCCCAGTTCTCCCCGGTGGGGGCGGCACGCAGGAGCACACCCCGCGCGTCCCCCGGCGCGCCTCCGACCATCCGTTCACGCTCCCCTTCCTGGTCCCACTGCTACGTCTCAGGTCCGAGGCTGCGGACCGCCCGGTGGGGGCCCGCCGGCCGGCCCCCACGTCCCCGTGGGACCGGCGTCCGGCGGCATCGGCGCGGACCTCGCGTGGTCGGCCCGTACCGGAGGCAGGCCCTGGGGGAAGGCGTAGCTGACGGGAACCACGACCTGGTCCACCGCCGTGGCCAGCCCCTCCCGGCACGCCGCGTGCACCGCCTCACGCATGGCCCGTACGCCCTCCGTGCGCATCATGATCCGCTCGGGGCTCAGCCGGCCCATGACGTTGGCGATCAGGTCCGACACCCAGCCGCCGATCAGGACGTATCCGCGGCGCGAGCGCCACATCTGCCACCCCAGGTAGAGGCTCGTACCGTACGAGAAGACCGAGACGTAGGCCTGGCACCTGCCCTCGGAGAGCACGAGGCGGCTGCGGACCTGGTCCCGGCCCAGGCCGGTGGCGATGACGCGTTCGGCGCGGTCGATGGGGACGGAGCGCCGCGCGAGCGTCCCCGCGATGGAGACGTACGCGGAGTCGAGGGAGCCGCTCCGGTCCGCCAGCAGGACCCGCCATTCGGCGATCGGTTCGATCATGCGCACGCCGAGCAGGGTCACCCAGAAGGCGACCCCCGAGGCGACGTACGACAGCGCGAACATGAAGGCGAATCCCTCGGCACTGCCCAGGAGCAGGAGGAAGAGCCCGAAGAAGAAGACCGGCAGGAAGGCCAGGAACGAGGCCAGGAAGGCGTAGACGAACAGTTGGAGCAGCAGCCGCCAGCTGACCGAGTCGTCGAGGGAGGTCTCCACCGGGAAGTGCCGCAGGTTCTTGTCGAGATACGCGGCGTTGGCGTCGCCGCCTCTCCATCCCGGCAGGCTCGTGAATCTGTCGTCCGTCATCTGTTCCCCCTGAAACGGTCACGGATCCGAGGTAGCGAGGACTACCCACCGTGGACGCATGGTCACCCTCCTCGAGGTCTCGAAATTGCGACAATCCGGCGGGTAGGACGTGGCAAGAAGTGCGGCGACACGCGCATGTGCCCGGGTCCGAGAGGGCACCCGGGACCCGGTGCCCGAGTACCGGCATCTCCGCGTCGGGGCCAGACAGGGAGCAGCCGCATGATCCGTCCAGCCGACATCCGTGAGTGGCGCGACCACGACGTGATCGACACGAAGCAGCGCCGGATCGGCATGCTCGAGGCGGTCTACGTGGACACGGCCACCGACGAACCCGCCATGGCCACCGTCCGGACCGGGCTGCCCACCCGCCACCGGCTGGTCTTCGTCCCGCTCGACGACGTCGTCCTCGGACCGGGCTACGTCCAGGTCGCCTACGCCAAGGCACAGGTGCGCGACGCCCCGTCGATCGGGACGGACGACGTGCTGCCGGCCGAGCGGGAGGAGGAGATCTTCCAGCACTACGGCATGCCGTACCAGCCGGGAGCGGGCGGCGAACGCCAGCTCGCCCGCCGCTGACACCGGCGGCTCGGTGTTCGACACGGGATGCGTGCGGAACACCCGCACACGCACACGGCACGAGGAGGTGGTCGCGGTGATGGCGCTGTTCCTGCTGCTGGTCCTGGTGGCCGTCGTCCTGGGGATCATCGGTGCGGCGGCCTCGGGCCTGGGGTATCTCCTGGCCATCGGCATCGTCGTCCTCGCCGCCGACCTGATCTTCTTCGGGGCCCGCCTGTCCCGGCGGGCGCGGCGGCGGCCCGTGCGCTGACGCCCCCTGGGGGCGCCCCCAGACCCCCCCCTTTCGGCCCTGAACGGGCCTCGTCCTCAAACTCCCCCAGAGGGGGGACCCCCAGACGGGCTGAAAATCACCGGGGCGGGGCGGTCGAGTTGCGCACCACGAGTTCCGTGCCCACCTCCATGTTCTCCATGAGCAGCCGCTGTCCCTCGATGACGGACAGCAGGGCACGCGCGGCCTTCTGGCCCATGTCGTGCAGCGGTTGACGCACCGTGGTCAGTCCGGGGAAGCTCTGCGCCGCCCGCGGCAGGTCGTCGAAGCCGACGACGGAGAAATCGTCGGGCACGGCGAGTCCTCGCGCCCGGGCGGCGTCGATGGCGCCGAGCGCCATCAGGTCGGCACCGCCGACGACCGCCGTCGGACCGTGGTCGTCGATCAGGCGAGTGGTCGCGCGGAAGCCGCTGGCATAGGAGAAGTCGCACGAGGCGACCAGTCGCTCGTCGACCTCCAGGCCGGCGAGCCGCATCGCGTCCTCGAAGCCCTGGAAGCGGATCGACGTGCTTTCGAGGTCCTCCACACCGCGGAGGTAGCCGATCCGGGTGTGCCCCAGGTCGATGAGGTGCTGTGTGCCCTGGCGCATGCCCTGGTAGTTGTCGACGGTGATCCGGGGAAGCGGTACGTCCACGCGCCGGGGGTCGATGATGACGCAGGGCAGCTTCTGCCTGCGCAGCAGCGTGACCGTGTCGGCCTCCAGGACGGGCGCGATCATGAGCACACCGTCGACGAGGCCGTTGCCCAGGAACTCGATACGGTCCTTCTCCCGCACCGCGTCGTGGTACGTGGCGTTGACGAGCAGTTCCTGCTCGGCGCCGGCCAGTTCGTCGGCGACGCCGCGCAGGATCTCCAGCCCGTACTGACTGGTGAGGTCCAGCGCGATGAGGCCGATGAGCCCGCTGCGCCCGGCCTTGAGGTTGCGGGCCGAGACGTTCGGCCGGTAGCCGAGTCGCGCCGCCACCTCCATGACACGGCGCCGGGTCTCCTCGGATGCCCCCGGTCTGCCGTTGACGACATTGGACACGGTCATCGCGGAGACACCGGCCTCCTCGGCCACCTGCGCGATGGTCACCCGCCCTGCCACCCGGACTCCTTCTGCCGTGAACGCTCGGGAAACTGTAACGATAAGGCAGCGGTCACGTCAAAGAAACACGCCAGGTCCAAGGGATGCCAGGGGCCTACCGAACCGGCTGGTCGAGCATCGAAAGTTACTTCTAGATGTCAGCTAAGTTTTGCGTTACAGTCCCCGCAATCGGCAGAAAAGTTCGCCGCAAAATCGGGTCGACCGGTCCCTTTCCGCATGTAGCACCTTCCCCCACACGGAAACCGACCAGCCCGTTCACATCCCTTCAGAGCTGACAAGTCGGTCCGTACCGACGATGGGTGAGGTATGCAATGAAGCGTTCTGGGAGAGGTCTCGCGATCGCCACCACGGTCGCCGCCATGGCGGTCTCACTGGCCGCGTGCGGAGGCAGCGGGTCGTCCGGCACCTCCGCGGACGGCAAGGTGACCCTGCACGTACAGGCCTGGAAGGGCGGCGGCGCCGAGCCGGCGAACGTCGCGGAGGTCAACAAGGCGTTCGAGGCGGCCCACCCCGACATCAAGGTCGACTTCGAGTACATCACCGCCAACGACACCTACGTCCAGAAGCTCCAACCCGAACTGCTCGGCGGCAAGGCCGGCGACGTGATCATGGTCGACACGGACAAGATGAAGAAGTGGGGCGCCTCCGGCTACCTCGCCGACCTGTCCGGGGAGTTCTGGGCGAGCAAGATAGCCAACGACGCCAAGCCCTTCGCGCAGGTCGACGGCAAGACCCTCGCGATGCCCATGGAGCTGATCGGCATCGGCCTGTACGCCAACATGGACCTGCTGAAGAAGGCGGGCGTCACCGAGGTCCCCGCCGACTGGCCGACGTTCCTCGCCGACCTCGCCAAGGTCAAGAAGGCCGGCATCAACCCCATCGCGCTGCCCGACAAGAGCGGCTGGACCGGCAGCTCCGTGTTCCAGGCGAGCGGTTCGACCCTCGTCTACAACAAGAACAAGGAGTGGGACGCCGACTTCCTGGCCGGCAAGGCGTCCCTCGAGGCGGACTGGAAGGGCCCGCTCGAGCAGTTGAAGACCCTGGAGGACAAGGGGTACGTCAACTGGAAGAACGAGCTCGGCGTCGACGAGTGGTCCCAGGGCCCGCAGGACTTCAGCGCCGGCAAGAGCGCCTTCTGGTACCAGGGCGCGTGGCAGGTCTCCAACGTCAAGAAGGCCGGCTTCCCGGTCTCGTTCGCGCCCTGGCCGGGCGGTGACGCGGGCACCAAGCCCAACAGCATGCTGTTCGCCGGGACGATGTGGGGCGTCAACTCCCAGTCGAAGCATGGCGACGCGGCCCGCGAGTACGTCAAGTTCTGGTCGCAGAGCGAGAACCTCGCCAAGTACCTCGAGGCCGAGCACGCCGAGTCCCCGTTCACCGGCGGCACCACCCCGAAGAGCACCGAGACGACGGCCTTCACCACGGCGTTCGAGGACGGGCGTTACCGCATCCTCCCCTCCAACTCCTGGTACGCGGCAGCCGCCGAGACCGACACCGGCTCCAAGATCCAGGCGTACCTGCTGGGCCAGGCGTCCGCCGCGCAGACGCTGAAGGACATCCAGACCGCGGCGTCCGCGAAGTAACCCAGCCACCCCACCCCTGGTCCGCCGCGGCGGGGGCCGCGGCCGGCGGCTCCCGGCCGCACCGCCCCCGCCCCGGCAATCCACCAGGCAAGAGGAGGATCCCCCGTGTTCCACCGCCGGCGTGCCACCATGGCCGCCTTCCTGCTCCCGGCGATCGCCGTGTACGGCGTGTTCATGCTGTATCCGCTGGCCCGCGGCATCTACCTGAGCATGACCGACAGCCTCGGCGGACCCATCGCCAACTTCGTCGGCACCGAGCAGTACCGTGCCATGGCCGACGACCCGAAGGTCACCGCCGCCCTGTGGCACACCGTGCTGTACGCCGCCGTGGTCGTCGTCGTGCAGAACGGCCTCGGGCTGCTCTTCGCGAGCCTCCTGTTCCGCCGCCCCAGGGTCCGCAAGACGCTCAGCGTCGTCCTGCTCACGCCGACCCTGATCTCCCCGGTGATGGCCGCCTTCATCTGGTCGTACCTGTTCGCCCCGACCGGCGGCATCAACGCGCTCCTCGACCTGGTCGGCCTGCACGGCCTGAACCACGTCTGGCTGGGCGACACCTCCACCGCGCTCTACTCGGTGGCCGCCGTCAACATCTGGATGTTCACCGGCTACTCCTGCGCGATCTTCCTCGCCAGCTACATGAGCATGCCCACCGAACTCCTGGAGGCGGCGGCGCTGGACGGCGCGAGCGGCTGGCGTCGCTTCGTCAGCATCGAGTGGCCCCTGCTCGCCCCCGCGCTCACCGTCAATGTGACGCTCAGCCTCATCGGCTCGCTGAAGGTCTTCGAGTTCCCCCTCGTGCTGACGAACGGCGGCCCGGCCGGCGCCACGGACACCCTGACCCTCCTCGTGTACCGCAATGTCTTCGGCGGCGGGAAGTTCGCCTACGGGATCGCGCTGTCGGTCGTCCTCCTCGTGACCGTGGTCGTCCTGTCCAGCGCCACCTCCTCCCTGCTCCGGCTCCGCGAACGACGCATCTGAGAACGACGGATCGCCACCATGACTTCAGACATCTCCGCCCCGCCCACCGGAACCCGGCCCGCCCCCACGGGCGCGACCCCGCCCCACCCGCTGCGCCGTCTCCTCGGCGGGCTCGGCACCGTCCTGCTCTGCCTGGGGACCCTGCTGTTCGTCCTGCCGTTCCTCTTCACGGTCGTCACCTCGCTGCGCACGGCGGCGGACGTGGCCCGATCCCCCCTGGGCATCCCGCACTCGCTGACCCTGAAGAACTTCACCGACGCGTTCAGCCAGATCCACTACGGGCGGAGCACCCTCAACACCCTGCTCATCACCGGGCTCTCCTGTCTTGCCATCACCGTGATCGGCTCACTCGCCAGCTATCCGCTGGCCCGGATCACCCAGCACTGGTCCACCGCGCTGTACCGGCTGTTCATCCTGGGCACGTCGATCCCGGTGTTCGTCGTGGTGGCGCCCCTGTACCTGCTGATGCGCGACCTCAACCTGCTGGACAGCTACGCGGGCGTGGTCTTCATCTACACGGCCCTGTACCTCCCGGTCGCCGTGTTCTTCTACACCAGCTTCATCCGCTCCATCCCGGTGGACCTGGAGGAGGCGGCCTCGCTCGACGGCTGCGGCGCCTTCCGGACGTTCTTCACGATCATCCTGCCGCTGCTGCGGCCGGTCACCAGCACGATGCTGACCTTCGTCGCCCTGCAGGTCTGGAACGACCTGGTGGTGCCCCTGGTGTTCCTCCAGGACCCGGACAAGCGGACCGTCATGGTCAACGCGTACTCGTTCATCGACCCGCACACCGTGCAGCCGACGACCCTCTTCCCGGCCGCCCTGCTGGGTGTCCTGCCGCTGCTGCTGATCTTCGTCTTCCTCCAGCGCCAGGTGGTCGCCGGCATGTCCGCCGGAGCGGTCAAGTCCTGATCCGCCGGTCGGCGGCCCCAAGTCACCCCTCACCAGTACCCAGGTCACCCGACCGACCCCACCGTCCAGGGGCACCCGCGCCCCGACGTCCCGGAAGGACCATCCCGATGTACGTGGTCTCATACTTCACCGACGCCGACGAGGCACTGCACCTCGCCTACAGCCACGACGGCGAGGAATTCGCAGCGGTGAACGACGGGCGGCCCGTTCTACGGGGCACGGTCGGCACCGGCAGACTGCGCGACCCGTTCATCGGGGTGGGCCCCGACGGTCTGTTCCATCTGCTGGCCACCGACGGCTGGACGAGCCCCTGCATCGTGCACGCCACCTCCACCGACCTGCTGACCTGGTCGCCCCAGGAACTCGTCCCCGTCATGGCCGGTGTCGAGGGAGCCCACAACGCCTGGGCCCCCGAGTTCTTCCTGGACCGCGCGACCGGGCTGTACCACCTCATCTGGTCGTCCGTCGTGGAGGCCGGAAGCACGGCCGAGGGCCGCGACTACGAGCACATCGGCCAGGACCACCGCATCTGGCACTGCAGCACCGAGGACTTCCGCACGTTCTCCGCCCCGAGTCTCTTCTTCGACCCCGGCCACTCGGTCATCGACGCGACCGTGCGCGAGGCGGACGGCGGCGGATTCCTCATGGCCTTCAAGGACGAACGCGGCACCAACGACCTCGCCACCACCCACAAGGACATCCACCTGATCGCCTTCGACGCCCCCGGAGGCCCCTACGACTCCTCTGTGGGGCCGGTGACTCCCTCACTGGTGGAAGGCCCGTCGATCTTCCGCCGCGACGACGAGCTGGTCATGATCTACGACCACTTCCTCGAAGGAAAGTACGGGGCCGCCCGCAGTAAGGACGGCGCGGTCTGGGAACCCGTCGACCTGGCACTGCCGCCGGGCATGCGGCACGCCTCCGTACTCGAAACGCCCCTCCCGGCCTCGCTCCGGGCGTCACTCCCGACCCGCTGAGGCGCCCCGCCACAGATTCCGGGCGGATCCGCCTCGGCCCGCCCGGTGCAGGAAGCCCCGCGTCGCATCCCGCGGCCCGGGGACTCATACACCCAGCAAGGAGCGTCGCAATGAAGCGTCGCAGATCGGACCGCCCCGGTCTCAGGGCATCCCGCGTCCTCACCCTGCTCGCCACGCTGGCGGGCGCCCTCCTCATCCCGGCTCCCGCCGCCCTGGCGGCCGGCAGCACCTACTACGTCGACTGCTCGGCCGCGACCAACGGCAACGGCACCCAGGCCAGCCCCTGGAACTCCGTGACCGGCGTCAACAACACCACCTTCGGCGCCGGCGACAACATCCTCTTCGCCACCGGCACCACGTGTTCCGGCCAGCTCACCCCGCAGGGCTCGGGCGCCTCCGGCAGCCCCATCACGATGGGCTCCTACGGCACCGGCGCCAAGCCGGTCATCAACGCGGGCGGCGCCACCGGACCCGTCATCCACCTGCTCAACCAGCAGTACTGGGAGATCGGCGGCCTGGAACTCACCAACCCGGCCGCGTCACCCGCGTACCGCTCGGGCGTCCTCGCCGAGAACAGCTCCGGCGGCGTCCTGCACCACATCCGGGTGCACGACATGAACATCCACCACATCAGCGGCTGGTCGGGCGGCTGGTACGCCACGAACGCGGGCGTCGGCGTCCAGACCAACCACACCACACCCGTCTCCACCTGGGACGACGTGGTGGTCGAGGACAACACCTTCGACCACGTCGACCGGATCGCCGTCGCCGTCACCCCGGACGGGGACGGCCAGGGCACCGCCCAGACCACGAACACGGTCATCCGCGACAACACGATCACCTACAGCGGCGCCGACGACATCCTCGTCGTCAAGAACGACGGGGCGCTCATCGAGGGCAACAAGGCCGGCTACGGCGGCGCCAAGGAGGACTGCCCGTCCGGCCAGTACTGCAACCGCGCCTCGGCCGGCATCTGGATGTCCGGCAGCAACGACACCGTGGTCCAGAACAACGAGGTCTACTGCCACGTCGACGGCGCCGACGGCACCGGCTACGACGTCGACTGGGGCAACCACAACACCACGTTCCAGTACAACTACAGCCACCAGAACCTCGGTGGCTTCATGCTGATCATGCCGCCCTTCTCGATCGCCAACGAGCCCACCTCGACCGTCCCCAGCGACGGCACGGTGATCCGCTACAACATCAGCGAGAACGACGGCACCAACGCGGGCTGCCCCGCCGCGGGCACCCCGACCCACGGCACGGGCGTCTTCCACCTCGTCGGCAACATCCCCAACAAGAGCGGCAGCGCGGTCGCCGTTCCGCAGATCTACAACAACAGCATCTACGTCAACAAGAGCGGCCTGAACACCCCGATCCTGTACTCGCGCAAGGGCGGCAGCGTCACCGGGACCCTGTCGTTCCGCAACAACGCGGTGTTCAACTACGGCACCGGCGGCTACTTCACCACCAGCGCCGGATCCGTCTACTCCAACAACCTCTTCTACGGCACCCACCCGTCCTCCGAGCCCGCCGACTCGGCCAAGGTCGTGACCGACCCCGAGTTCCGCAACCCGGGCAACACCAACACCTCCTCCTCGTACACCGGCATCGCCGCCTACCAGGTCCACCCCTCCTCCCCCGTGATCCGGGCCGGGGCGGTCATCAGCGGCAACGGCGGCAAGGACGCCTTCGGCAACACCATCTCCGCGACGGCCGCGCCCAACATCGGCGCCGACAACGGCACCGGCGGCAACCTCGTCGCCAACGCCGGTTTCGAGAGCGGCGCGATGAGCCCCTGGACCAACAGCGGCGCCGCCCCGTCCGTCACCTCCACGGGCGCCCGCACCGGCGGCTACGCGCTGACCACCCAGGCCAGCGGCAGCGGCGCCAACCAGAACCTGACCGGCCTCAGCCCCAACACCACCTACCTGCTGACCGGTTGGGCCAAGGTCGCGAACGCCGGGGAGACCCTCGCGATCGGCGTCAAGAACTACGGCGGCACGGAGACCTTCACCAACGTCGCCACGACGTCGTACTCCCAGGCCGCGGTGCTGTTCACCACGGGCGGCTCCAACACCTCGGCCCTGGTCTACTGCTGGAAGAACACCGGCGGCACCGGCACCGGCAACTGCGACGACCTCGCGGTGGAACGGATCTCCACCCCGTCCAACGTCCTGACCAACGCGGGCTTCGAGACCGGCTCCCTGAGCCCGTGGACCCGCAGCGGCAGCGGCGCCCAGTCGAACGTGGTCGCCTCCAACGCCCGCACCGGCACCTACTCCCTGCAGACCGGCGCCGCCACCAGCGGTGTCGAGCAGGCCGCCTCGGGTCTCACCGCCGGCAGCACCTACCTGCTGACCGGCTGGGCCAAGGTCGCGACCGGTGGTGAGCAGGTCGCCGTGGGAGTGAAGGGCTTCGGCGGCACCGAGACCTACCTGCGCACCTCGAGCACCGCCTACGCCCAGCAGCCCGTCTTCTTCACCACCGGGAGCACCAACACCTCGGCGGCGGTCTACTGCTACAAGGACGCGGGTTCCGCGGCCGGTTACTGCGACGACTACTCCCTGATCAAGCTCTCCTGACGGCGTCCGCCCCACGAGAGGAAAGGTTTCTTCATAGCGCCGCCCCGCCGCCCTTCAGGGCGACGGGGCGGCTGAGCGGACCGACCGGTACGGCGTCAGCTCGAGGCCGACGCCCCCGGCCGCGTTCCCGGGACGCTCGCGTAGCCGAGCTGTTCGTCGTACTCGCCGTGCGAGGCGTAGACCTGCACCCGGTAGTACGAGGTCGCGCCGGCCGGTGCGTCCGTGTCCAGGTAGGACACCGCGTTGCCGGGCACGGTGGAGGTCAGTTCGTCCCACACCTGGGTGGTGGTGTTCCAGCGCTGGATCGCCACCGAGGTCGGTTCCGCGCACGGTGACCACTCGCAGGTCCACACCCAGCTCAGCAGCACACCGTCCGCCGAGCCGTTCGCGGTCAGGGTCATGTTGGCGCCGTAGCCGTCGCCCACCCACGGGAGCACCGCCGTCTCGGAACGCACACCCTCGGCGTTCACGGCGATCACCGCGTAGTTGGCGTTGGAGGAGGGGTAGAGGCCGTTGGTGTCGGTCACCGTGGTGGCCGTCACGGGCTGGTCCTGGACCCGGGGGCCCGGGTAGGCGGGGTCGGTCCAGTACCGGTGGACGATGTACCCGGTGGCGCCGGGAACCGGCTGCCAGGACAGGATCACGGCGGCGCCGTCCTGCCGTCCGGTCAGTCCGGTGGGCCGGGCGGGACGGGTGACGTCGGCGGCGTACGGGCGGACCGCGCAGTCGCTCTCGGAGAAGCTTGAGCGGTTGCCCGCCGCGTCCACGGCGACGGTCCGGTAGCAGGTGGGCGTGCCGGCCGGGGCGGTCGGGTCGGTCCACTGCGGGGTTGTCCCGGGGACGGCACCGCTCTTGATGAACACGGCGTCGGTCTCGGTACGGCGCCACACCTCGTAGTTCGCCGCGGTGGGGTCGTTGGAGTTCCAGGTCAGCCGGATGCCGTCGGTGGCGGCCGCCGAGGCCGGTCGTTCCGGTTGCTGCGGGGCGGGGGCGGGGTACTCCGGGACGTCGATCCAGAGCGGATCGCTGTAGTTGCCCTCGAAGCCGCGCACCGAGAGGCAGTAACGGGCCTTGCGGAACGGCTCGGGGTCCAGGTAGTACGAGTTGGCCGTCTCGAAGGTGTAGGCGTTCTTGTCGCAGGAGCTGCCGTACGTCGTGCGGAGCAGGTAGTAGCGGTAGACCTCGGACGGCGGGGAGTCGTTCCAGTCGAGCATGAGGCCGCCGTCGTCGCGGGTGGCCGTCAGCCCGGTGGGCGTGGGCGGCTTGGGCGCCGGCGGGGCGAGTCGCGCGAGCCGCACCACGGTGCCGGAGGAGCGGTTGCCGAGCTGGTCGACCGCGACGACCCGGTAGTACGGGGTGGCGTCGGCGGCGATGGGCCCGTCGGTGAGCGTGCAGCGCACCTGCTCGTCGCCGCCGGGTACGTCGGCGCACTGCGGCGTGCGGGCGCTCCCGGTGTCGGTGAACGGGCCGTCGGGGCTGGTGCCGCGCGTGATCTGGTAACCCGCGAAGTCCTGCTCGTAGCCGGGCCAGCCGTGGGTGGTCCAGGCCAGGGTGGCGGTGGTGCCGCCGACCGGTGCGGTGACCTCGGGGGCGGCGGGCGCGGCGGGCGGGGTGGTGTCCGGCGGCAGCGGACGGCTCACGCTCACCGGGTCGGTCCACTCCGAGTAGGTGAGCGGGGTGTCGGCGTCGACGGCCTTGCCCACGGTGCGCACCCGGTAGTGGCGGGTACCGCCGGCGGGAAGGTCGGTGTCGGTGAACTGGGAGGCGGTGAGGGGGGTCTCGGGGTCGACGAGCAGGTCCCAGGGGCCGGAGGCCGAGGAGGCCGACTGCACCTGGTAGCCGGCGCCCAGTCCGTGCACGGGGCTGCCCACCGCGTTGTCGGCCCAGTCCAGCGCCGCGTTGTCCCCGCTCAGCGTGCCCCTGAGCCCGGTGGGTCGCTGCGGCGGGTACAGCCCCGTGTCGGGGCGCAGCGCGGAGGCGATGTTCCTGGCGTACTCACCGGACTCGGTGGTGGCCGGGGCGGACTCGTTGCCCGCCGTGTCGACGGCCGTCACCCTGTAGTACGCGGTGACGCCGATCGGCGCGCCCTTGTCGGAGTACCCGTTGTCCTGGACCACCCGGGCGTCGGCGCTGCGGATCCTGGTCCAGGGGCCGCCGGGGGCGGTGGCGCGGTAGACGTGGTAGCCGGCGAAGGCGTCCCGGTTGCTGAAGTCGTCGTCCCAACTCGGGCCCCAGCTGAGGAAGTTCTCGCCGAGGTCGTCGCCGGAGTCGGGTACGCCGTTGCCGTTGAGGTCGATGTCGCCGTACCCGTCGGCGCCCAGGATGTCCGGGGCGCGCGGCGGGGTCTTGTCCGCCGGGACGGCCGAGACGGCGGCCGAGGCGCGGGACTGGTTGCCGGTGCGGTCGACGGCGGTGACGGCGAACCAGTACTTGGTGCCGTTGCGCAGTCCGGTCGAGGTGAACGAGGTGCCGGTCAGCAGGGCGGAGCCGCTGATCCGGTGCGCGGTGTCGATCGCCACGGGGGTGCTGGTGGAGCGGTAGACGCGGTAACCGGCCAGGTCCGCCTCGGCGTTGCGGGCCCAGCTGACGGTGGCCCGGGTATCACCGGACACCGCCTTCGCGGAGCCGGGGGCCAGCGGGGCGGTCCGGTCCGGAGTGGTCGGGGCCAGGCTGACGGCGATGTTGGCGGCGCCCGTGACGGCCGCGTAGTCGACCCGCACGGTGTGCTTCCCCGCGGGCACGGTCACCTTGACGCTCGCGCGCTGGGTGGTGGTGTAGTCACGCCACAGGTCGACATGACGCTTGCCGTCGATCCAGACCCGGACACCGTCCTGGGCCGCGGTCTTCAGCAGGAACGGCCCGCCTCCGCCGAAGTTCCGGCTCATCGTCCAGCGGGCGCCGAAGCGGTCGTTGGGCAGGGAGATACCGGCGGGGTGACCGCTGCCCCAGTTCTCGCCGATCGCCTTGTCGCACAATGTCCTGCGGGGTGTGCCGGTGAGCGTGGTGTTGGGGTAGTAGTCGGCCTTCCACACCCCGTCGGCGCAGCTCACGGCCGCGACGGGAGCGGCGGTGTCCGGCCGGACCTGGGGCGGGCTCTGCACCGTACCGGCGAGGAGCGCGGCCGCCGCGGTGGCGGTGACCGGCCACAGCAGCCGGTGCGACGTCCGGGCTTCGGACTGCGGGGGAACGGGTCTGCCCATGCGGGGCGTCATCCTTCCTCAGGCCCGGGCAGCACCTACCTACGGCATGACGGATCGGATGGTTCCCCCGGGTGATCACTGTGTCTGCCCCGCGATGATGTCATGCGAACAGACATTCGTAACCGAAATCGTGCGGAACCCGTACACCCACTTTCACACCAGTTCGAGTCGCCCTTCCGGCCGCCGTTCCGGGGCGGACTCCGGGTCCCATTTTCTGGTGGTCCGTATGTAGCCGTCTATCACCGAGACCATCGCCAGGATGACCAGGGGCCCGAACACCCACGGATGCTCGGCCATCTCCATCGGCAGAAAGCGGTACGCCAGCAGCATCGCCACGAAGACCGTCGCCCCGTGCGCGACGAGCTGTATCCCCGAGCGGTCCCAGCCGCGTGCGAACGAGCGCACGGCCGCCTCGACCGTCAGCGCGAACACCACACCGGCGACGAGGTCCGCGCCGTAGTGGTAGCCGAAGCCGAGCGTCGCGGAAAGCGTGGCCACCAGCCAGAACGTGCCCGCGAACCGCATGAACCTCGGGCCCTTCCGGGAGTGCAGGAAGATCGCGGTCGCCCACGCCGTGTGCAGGCTGGGCATGCAGTTGCGGGGGGTGATGTCGTCGTACGTCATCGGCTGCGGGGTGGCGATCGGCAGGTGCGTGTCCGGCCACAGGTAGGCCACCGCCCAGTGTCCGCCGCCGGTGCCGAAGGCGCCGTTGCCGTAGGCGAAGACCGGTCCGACCACCGGGAAGACCATGTAGACGGCCGGCCCGAGGAGGCCGATCGCCAGGAAGGTGCGCACCACGTGATGGCTCGGGAACCGGCGCTCGGCCGCGACGTTGCGCAGCTGGTACAGCGCGACGATGACGGCGGCCACCGCGAGCTGGATGTAGACCCAGTCGAGCACGTGGGAGCCGACCGGGCCGACGGCCCTGAGGACCCGGCCCATCAGCCAGGACGGATCACCCAGCGCGTGATCGGCGACCGCCACGTACTGGTCGAGCACCACCGGGCGGGTCTTCGCCGTGATCAGCAGCCAGGTGTCGCCCGCCTTGCGGCCGGCCACCAGCAGCAGGCCGAGCCCGACGCCCTTCAGCAGCAGGAGCCGTTCATCGCCCGCCCGGCGCGTCACGGCGACGACCGCCCAGCCCAGCATCACCCACAGCGCGCCGTTGCCGAAGAAGTGACTGCCGCCCACCAGGGCCCCGGCCGCCCACCGCACCAGCAGGAAGACGACGTCGATGCCGATCGCGACCCCGAGGGAGATGAACCGTTGCCGCCAGGTGAGCACGACCATCATCAACGCCATGCTGGCGTAGAGCAGTGGCCCCGACTTGGGGGCGAACACGACTTCCTGCAGCTGGTTGGTGATCGGTCCCGGCAGACCGTAGTGACGAGCGGAGAACTCCAGCGCGATCAGGAATCCGACGAGCACCACACCGGCGAGGAGCCATGGGTTTGTTCGCGAGAGTATTCGTGGCGGCATTTACGGCTTCCAGGTAGATTTGCCGGATTTACATGGAGCAGTTGGTCTCCCGGCACAGGAAGATGGACGAATCGCCGTACGGGTTCCGGGTATTCACCGTCCCCACGACCGGCGTACTACAGAAAGCTCCCCCGTCGTCACTCCGTGAAGTCGTGGACTCGTCGAGTCGTCGTGAACTCATGGAGTCGTGGAGTTTACGCTGCCGCGCCTGATCGGCCCCGATCGCTGTCGACCGTTACGTCTGCTGCCGACGGGTACTCGTGGTGCGCTGCCGGTTCCCGTCCGCGCAGTGGACCGTCTGACCGTCCGTCCCCTACGCCGGAGCGATCGTGCGAGCACTCGTCGTCAACTGCACCCTCAAGAAATCCCCGGAGTCCTCCAACACCGAGGCGCTGGCCGCCGTGGTCGCGGAGCGGCTCTCCGCACTCGACGTGGAGGTGGACTTCGTACGCGCCGTCGATCTCCATCTCGCCCCCGGTGTCGTCACCGACGCGGGCGACGGGGACCAGTGGCCCCAGGTCCACGCGAAGCTCCTGGAGTCGGAGATCCTGATCGTCGCCTCGCCCACCTGGCTGGGCAGGCCGTCCTCGGTGGCGCAGCGCGTGCTGGAGCGGATGGACGCGATGCTGTCCGAGACGGACGAGGAGGAGCGCCCCGTCGCCTACAACCGCGTGGCCGGGGTCGTGGTCACCGGCAACGAGGACGGCGCGCACCACGTCATCAGCGAGATCTCCGGGGCGCTCGCGGACATCGGCTACACGATTCCCGGCCAGGCGTGGACGTACTGGCACCTGGGCCCGGGACCGGGGCCCGACTACCTGGAGGAGCAGCGGGGCCGCGAGTGGGCGCACAGCACAGGTCGCGCCATGGCCGACAACCTGCACGGCGTCGCCCGGGCGCTGGACGCGCGCCCGCTGCGGGCGCCGGGCTCGGACTGAGACGCCGAGAGGCTGAGAGGCTCCCATGACAGTCGAAGTCGAATCCCTCACCGCCGCCCCCGGCCGGCTCCGCTGCTGGGTCCCCCGGGGCGTGTACGCGCCGCAGACCGACACCCGGCTGCTGCGGCGGGCGATCCGCCGCGAGGGCATCACGGCCCGGACGGACGTACTGGACCTGGGCACCGGAAGCGGGCTCCTCGCGGTCGAGGCGGCCCGGCTCGGCGGCCGGGTCACCGCCGTCGACATCTCCTGGCGGGCGCTCGCCACCACCCGGCTGAACGCCCTGCTCAACGGGCAGTCCCTGCGGGTACGCCACGGCGACCTGGCGTCCGCCGTACCCGGGCGCCGCTTCGACCTGGTGATCACCAACCCGCCGTACGTGCCCGCCCCGGACCCCGAGCCGCCCCAGGGTCTCGCCCGGGCCTGGGACGCAGGGAAGGACGGCCGGCAGCTGATCGACCGCATCTGCGACACCGCGCCGACGGTCCTGCGCCCCGACGGGGCCCTGCTGATCGTCCACTCGCACCTGTGCGGCGTCGATGCGACGCTGGCCCGACTGGAGAAGGCCGGCCTGCGCGCGGAGGTCGTGGACCGGGCCCGGCTGCCGTACGGCCGTGTGCTGCGTTCGCGGCTCGCCTGGCTGCGGGAGCAGGTGCTGACGGCCGACGACGACGGTACGACAGAGGAGCTGGTGGTGATCCGTGCCGAACACGCCCACACCTGAACGTCCCCGCCGTGTCCGCGTCCAGCGCGACGGCCCCCTGCTGATCGAGGGGCCGGTGGAGGTGGTCGGCGAGGACGGCGAGGTGACCGTCTCCGACCGCTTCACCGTGGCGGTCTGCACCTGCCGGCGCAGCC
The DNA here is from genome assembly GCF_033793965.1 of Streptomyces sp. ME02-8801-2C. Lineage (NCBI taxonomy): Bacteria > Bacillati > Actinomycetota > Actinomycetes > Kitasatosporales > Streptomycetaceae > Streptomyces > Streptomyces sp. ME02-8801-2C. The sequence continues at coordinate 246,788 of NZ_JARAXP010000005.1, forward strand.
GTGAGTTCCCCTGGTGCGACACCAGCCACCGCGCCCGCCGCCGCACACCGCCCGCGTCGGACGCCGGGCGAGGCACGAAGGGAGATGCCGCATGACCGCCTCCCCGGCCCTGACCTCCCGGCAGCAGTCCCGGCTGCGGCCCCCGCCGCTGCCCGAGGCACGCGGCCCGCTCTCCGCCGCGGTGACGGACCTCCTGCGGGGGTCGGCCGCCGGAAGCGCGCTGGCCGCCGTGCCGCCCCTCGACGCCTGTTCCCCGTACGGCGACGACCTGCAACTCGCCCTCTACGTCCTCTACGAGCTGCACTACCAGGGCTTCCAGGACGTGCCGGACAGCCTCGAATGGGACAGCGGCCTGCTGGCCCACCGCGCCGCGCTGGAGAACCGCTTCATGGGCGCACTGCGCCGGGACGTACCGATCGACCCCGCCGAGACAGCCGAACAGGCGCTCGACGAACTCCAACTCGAGCCGGTCGGCGACGACGGCACCGGCGTCTCGTACTTCCTCCGTGACGAAGGCGGCATCGAACACCTGCGCGCCTACGCGGCCGCGCGCTCGCTCTACCACCTCAAGGAAGCGGACCCGCACGCCTGGGTCCTCCCCCGACTGCACGGTCGCGCCAAGGCGGCCATGGTCGCGGTGGAGTTCGACGAGTTCGGCGGGGGCCGCGCCGAGGAGATCCACGCGCAGTTGTTCGCCGACCTGATGGCGGACCTGGGGCTGGACACCACGTACGGCCACTATGTCGACGCCGCCCCGGCCGAGGCCCTGGCCACCGTCAACCTGATGTCCCTGTTCGGCCTGCACCGGGCGCTGCGCGCGGCGCTCGTCGGCCACTTCGCGGCCGTCGAGGTGACATCGTCCCCGGGCTCACGCCGTCTGGCCGAGGCGATGCGCCGGGTGGACGCGGGCCCGGCGGCGGTCCGCTTCTACACGGAACACGTGACGGCGGACGCGGTCCACGAACAGGTAGTACGCCACGACGTGGTCGGCGGCCTCCTGGAGGCCGAACCCCACCTGGACGCCGACGTGGTGTTCGGCATCCACGCGACCACGTATCTCGAGGACCGCCTGTCGGCGGCCCTGCTGTCCGCCTGGCACGAGGGCAGGACGGGGTTGCGCGACACCGGCACGAACGCCGGCGACAGGCAGGTGTTCGACGCCGACCGCCCCTCGACCTGACACCCGCCCAACGCCCTGCGGCAAAAGGTCCCCAGGCGGAGGCGCGGTCACCTCGCCCGCCGAGCGAGCGCACCCTCGAGCCCCCCGTCAGCTGGACACCGTACGGGTCGTCGCGGAAGGCGCGTGACATGTCCGCCCCGGATCGGCCGGGCGGGGGAAGGCCGGGGCGCGGTAGCCGTTCGTACAGGGATCGCTGCGGTCTACTGCCGTGGGAGGTGGGTGGATGACCCGGAGTGCGTACGCGGCCACGGTGACGGTTTCCGTCCTGCTCGCCGTCGGCACCCTCGGCGGGTGCGGCACGGTGGCGGAGCGGCGGGACGACGTACGCGACACGGCCGCCATGTTCGAAAAGGCGCTCACCGACGAGGCGTACGACCGTGTGTGCGCCGTTCTCGCGCCCCCGACCGTGGACGAGCTCGAACAGTCGTCCGGCAGTCCGTGCCCGAAGGCGGTGAGCGAGGAGTCGCTGAAGCCGGGCGGGGGCGTGCGCCGGACGGATGTCTACGGCAACCAGGCGCGGGCTGTGCTCTCCACCGACACCCTGTTCCTGTCCCACTTCACCTCCGGCTGGAAGGTCGTGGCCGCGGGCTGCGAACCGCGGCCGGAGGAGCCGTACCAGTGCCGGATCAAGGGTGGGTGAGCTGTGAGAGGTGTGAGTGGTGTGCGAGTCATGTTCATCGTCGTCGTCGGCGTCATCGCGGTCGGTCTCGCCTATTCGGCGACCCTGGGGCTGATGCACCGATGAGCGCCGCCGAGCGCGCGCGGGGCTCGCGGGGTCCGCGGGGCTTTGTGCGGGACAACGCGCTGGGGCTGTTCTTCATGGTCGCGTTCGCGCTGTCGCTGGCGGGTCAGGCGATCGCCGGGCACGCCGACTTCAACAACCAGCTCGCCGCCGACCAGCTCCAGCAGATCTCACTGGGCGAGTACGTGACGACGTCGGACTTCGCGGTCGACGTGTCGGAGAACTGGCAGTCGGAATACCTGCAGTTCTTCCTCTACATCGGGGTGACCGTCTGGCTGCTGCAGCGCGGTTCCCCGGAGTCCAAGGAGATGCACAAGGCCGGCACCGAGTCCGACAGGGACCAGCTGGTCGGCGCGCACGCCAAGAAGGACTCACCCAAGTGGGCCAAGGCGGGCGGCTGGCGGCGCGCCGTCTACTCGCACTCCCTGCTGCTCGTCATGGGGACGGTCTTCCTGCTGTCCTGGCTGGTCCAGTCGATCACGGGTACCGCCGCCTACAACGAACAGCGGCTACGGCAGCTCCAGGCCCCGCTGAGCTGGGCCGACTACCTGGGCGCCGCGGACTTCTGGAACCGCACGCTGCAGAACTGGCAGTCCGAACTGCTGGCCGTCGCCTCGATGGCGGTCCTCTCGATCTACCTGCGCCAACGAGGCTCCCCCGAGTCCAAGCCGGTGGGCGCCGCGCACGGCGCCACCGGCGTGGAGGGGTGAGAGACCCGAGCTACGGGGTCAGGCGGCGGTCAGGTCAGAGGAGCGGGCCGGAGGTGCCGGGCGCTCCGGGCCCCGGGTGACCGGGGGTTCCGGGCATCGTGCCGGGGCTGCCGGGCATGCCACCGGGGCTGCCGCTGGTGCCACCCGTGCCGCCCATGCCGCCGCCCGTGCCGGTCGCACCCTGCTCGCCGGGCTGGATGCGGCCACGCCAGGCGCCCGTCTCGCCGCCGTGCTCCTCGATGAAGTCCTTGAAGCGGTGCAGGTCTCCCTTGACCCGGCGGTCGATCATGCCGAGCGCGTCCGCGCCCTTCTCGGCCATGCCGGAGGGCTCGACCTCCATCGTCAGCTCCACGCGCGTGTGCGTGTCGTCGAGACGCTCGAACCGCACGGAACCGCGCTGCTCGGTGTCCCCGCCGACGGACCGCCAGGTGATCCGGTCGTCCGCCAGCTGGTCGACGATCTCGGTGTCGAACTCGCGCTTCACCCCACCGATCTTGGTCGTCCAGTGGTTGTGCCGCTCGTCCAGCTGCCGGACCTCCTCGACGCCCTCCATGAACTTCGGGAACTCCTCGAACTGAGTCCACTGGTTGTAGGCGGTGTGGAGAGGAACCTGCACCTCCACTGCTTCCTTCACCGTGCTCATGCTTTCCTCCTCGTTTGAGGCATTGGACATCGTTCGCGGTATTTGCACTCTTTCCGCACGACCTCGGGTACCCAGACCGACGCGTTGAAGACCTCCACGAAGACCCCGATGTGATCCCGACGTGATCCCGATGCCGGCGCGTATCGGACGGCCCCGGGGGCACTCGGCCGCCATGAACCCCGAAACCGGAATCCAGGGCTCCTACTGGCTGGAGAGCGCGCCGGGCGCCGCCCCCGCTCCCCCGCCCGCCGGTGACCTCACCGTCGACGTCGCCGTGATCGGCGGAGGCATCGCCGGGCTCAGTACCGCCTGGGAGCTGGTCCGGCAGGGCCGCGAGGTGGCGGTGCTCGAGGCAGACCGGGTCGCCGCGGGCGTCACCGGCCGTACGACGGCCAAGCTGACCGCCCAGCACACCCTGATCTACGACCGTCTGCGCCGCACCCGCGGCCCCGAGGGCGCACACCTGTACGCCCGCTCGCAGTCCGAGGCGATCCGGCACGCCGCCGGGATCGTCGACGAACTCGGCATCGACTGCGACTGGGAGGAGGCGGCGGCCTACACCTACGCCGAGAACCCGGAACGGGTCGGGGAACTGCGCGCGGAGGCGGAAGCGGCACGTGAGGCGGGCCTGCCCGCCGAGTTCGTGACCGAGGCGGAGGCCGACCTGCCCTTCGCGTTCGCGGGCGCGGTCCGGGTGGGCGGCCAGGCCCAGTTCCACCCCCGCAAGTACCTGCTGGCGCTCACCGACGACCTGCGCCGACGCGGCGGCACGGTCTACGAGGGGACACGCGTCGTCGGTCTCACCGAGGGCGAACCCTGTGTGCTGCGCACCGACGCCGGGGTCTCGGTCCGCGCGAACGAGGTCGTCATCGCCACGCACTACCCGGTCTTCGACCGGGCCCTCCTCTTCACCCGCCTCAGCCCGCGCCGCGAACTCGTCGTCGCCGCGACGATCGACGAGGACCGTGCCCCGCGCGACATGTACATCACGCCGGAACAGAACACACGCTCGATGCGCAGCGCCCCGTACGGCGACGGCAGACGCCTGCTGATCGTCACCGGGGAACACTTCACCCCGGGCACCGCCGACGTCGAGGAGAGGTTCGCCCGGCTGTCCGCCTGGGCCGAGGACCGCTTCCCCGGCCTCACCTTCACCCATCGCTGGGCCACCCAGGACAACGACTCCACCGACTCCGTACCGCTGGTCGGCCCGTTCCACCACGGCAGCCGGCACACCTACGTGGCCACCGGGTTCGGCGGCTGGGGCCTGAGCGGCGGCATCATGGCCGGCCGTCTGCTCAGCGACCAGATCAACGGCCTGTCGACCGACTGGAGCGGCCTGTACGACCCGCGCCGGCTGGCGCCCGTCGTACGCGAGGGCATGTCGTTCCTGAAGAACCAGGCCAAGGTGGCCCGGCACTTCGTCGGCGACCGGCTGCCGACCATGACGGCCCCCGCGGTGGGCGACATCCCGCCGGGCCACGGCGCGGTGCTGCGCCTCGGCGGGCACCAGTGCGCCGTGCACCGCGACGAGAGCGGCTCACTCCAGGCCGTCTCGGCCCGCTGCACCCACCTCGGCTGCATCGTCGCCTTCAACAACGCGGAACAGGCCTGGGAATGCCCCTGCCACGGCTCCCGCTTCGCCCCGGACGGCCGGATCCTCCAGGGGCCGGCCGTACGCCCCCTGGAGAAGCGCGACATTCCGCAGACGCCCGGCGCGGGCGCCGACCCGCACGGCTGACGCCCCGACCTGCGGAGGAAGCCCCACTGCCTCCTATACTCCCGGCGTGTTCGACGAATTGAACGAATCAAAGTTCTTCCACGTCTCGTCCGTGCTCAACCGGCGGTCGATCGAACGGCATGGCCTGGACTGGACCCGGATGGGCGCCGCCCGGGGAATCGCCGGCAGCCGCGGCCCCGAGGTGGAGGGGATCTTCGTCTGCACCGAGGAGACAGCGGGTTTCTTCCTTCAGATCAACAACACCGGCGGGCCGGCCGACCTCTGGGCCGTGGACGGCGTCGACGAGGAACTGCTCCTCGACAACGGCCACGGATACTTCTACCTGCCCGCCCGCATACCGGCCGCACAGGTCCGCCTGGTGCGACCGGACATCCCTCCGCAGGGCGGTTTCTGACTCAGTAGTCGGGACTCAGCGGCCCGGACTCACGAGTCCAGGACGTTGTTGAGCGCGGCCGCGTAGTTGAAGTAGCCCGCCAGGTTGGGGTGGAAGACCGAGGTCAGGTCGGTCAGGTCGACGCCGTTGATCCACGGGTCGGAGCCGCACGCCTCGTGGCCCTTGAAGGTCGCCCGCATGTCGACGAAGGTGACGGGCTCCTTGACCGACGCGGCCCTGGTGCCCTCGGCCAGCGCGTCGGCCAGCTCGTTCATGGAGGTGCGCTTGGCGGAGCTGAGGTCGATGGCACCGCAGGAGCCGGTCGCGGCGACGGTCTGCGGATAGCCGAGGACCACGATCTCGGCCTGGGGCGCCCGGGTCTTGATGTCCTTGTACAGACCCGCGAGCTCGGTCACCAGCTGGTTCTGGGCGTAGTACGACATCCACTGCGTGGCCGTGCCGCAGTAGCTGTCGCTCTGGGTGAGACACGCCTCGACCACCGACGCGAACTGGGCGTCGTTGCCGCCCACGGTGAGGGTGACCAGGTCGGTGCCGCTGCTCAGCGCGGACAACTGGTTGGCGCGGACGTCCGCGATGGTCGCGCCGCTGCAGGAGACGTCCTTCAGCTGGTAGTCCGCGTGCGCGGCCGCCGACAGGGCCGGGTAGTTGAGCCGGCTGCGCTTGCAGTCGCCGCTCGATGTGTCGTAGTAGCCGGCGCCGACCCCGGAGGAGTACGAGTCGCCGAGGGCGACGTATTCCTTTTCTCCCGCCGCCTGGGCGGTGGCGCCCAGTCCCGCTTCCATACCGACGAATGCCATCAGGGCTGCCACAGCAGCCGACGTGAATCTGCGCATGGTGTGTTTTCGGGTTCCTTCTGGATCGTCGAGCCCGAATCGGCTCGTGGTGCGTAATGCGTGGGGAGAAGGATCGTACGGCCGGTCACCAGTCGGGCAATTCGGGTCCGGTCGACTCCAAGTGGGCGATATGGAGCCGGAGTTGGCGGACGGGTGTCCCAGGTCTGCCCTCGTTCCTGCACCGCGGGTCAGAGGCCCGCGGGCGAGCGGCATGTCACTTCGGGTGAATCGGTGAAGGGGTGCGGGCTGCGCGTTTGTCATGGTGCGCAAAATTCCTGCCGCGGAACGTTCTTCTCACCCGGTTCCCTTGTGAGGGCGCAGCTGCCCGGACTTAATAAAAGAGACCGCTTCGGACAGGAATTGACCAATAAAACGGGAGGCAACAATGCTGAAGGCGATGAAATCCGGGACCCGGAAGAGAATCGCGACCGCGGTCGCCGTCGTGTCCGCGGCCACCGCGCTCATCGTGACCTCGCCCGGCTCCGGCACCGCCGCCGTCACCGCGACCCCCACGCTGCAGGCGTTCGGGATCACCGCTGACGGCACGACCATGGCCAGCTTCACCACCGACAAGCCGAACACCCTCAACTGGGTCAAGGACGTCACCGGACTCAGCGGCGACACCAAGCTGGTCGGGATCGACCACCGGGTGCAGAACGGCCTCATGTACGGGCTCGGCGAGAAGGGCGGCATCTACACGATCACCACCCCGCCGACCACCCCCGACGTGGTCGTCACCAAGGTCTCCCAGCTCAAGGTCGCGCTCTACGGCACGTCCTTCGACATCGACTTCAACCCGGCGGCCGACCGGCTGCGGGTGATCAGCAACAACGGCCAGAACCTGCGGCACAACCTGAACGACGGCACCACGGTCGCCGACAGCAACCTGAACATCCCGCCGGCGACCACGGCCGCCGTCGGCGTGACCGGCGCCGCGTACACGAACAACGACCTGGTCGGCTCGACCGGCACCACGCTCACCAACGTGGACACCTACAACGACCAGATCACCATCCAGTCGCCTCCGAACGCCGGCAACCTCGTCGCGACCGGCCTGCTCGGCTTCGACGCGAACCTCGAGGCCGGCTACGACATCTTCAGCGCCACCACCAACGGCAAGACGACCTCCAACCTCGCCTTCGCCACCCTCACGCCGTACGGCGGCAAGGCGTCCTTCTACAGCATCGACATCCTCACCGGCTCGCCCACGCTCATCGGCACGTTCCCGAACCTGGTCCCCATCACGGACTTCACCATCACCATCAGCGGCAGCTGACACCCCGCCGCACGCGCCCGGCACCACCTCCTCGCCGCGGTCCGGCTGTTCTCGGACCGCGGCGAGTACGGCGTTCGGGCCAGTCCGGGACCGCCCGCCCCCTCACGCCCCCAGTGCCCCCCGTACCGTCTGCGCCAGTTCGCCCACCGCGACGGCCAGTGGGGTCACCGGCTGGACGAACTCCGTCAGGCGGGTCAGGGCGCGGCGCAGGACCGTTGGTTGGGGTTCCTCCTCGTCGAGTTCCTCTCGCAGGCGCCGTAGTTCACGGGTCGTCGCCTCCGGGTCGGACAGCGAGTCGCGGTGTTCGGAGAGCAACCGCTCGACCAGGGCGAGGAGTTCGGCCGTACGGGCTGCTGTCTGTTCGGGGTCCTGGGGCTGGAAGGCGACCGTGCCGGAGAACGCCTGGGCCCGGTCACCGATCGCCTGGTTGCCCACGTACTGGGTGCCGCCGTTGATCACCAGGCCGTTGTTGACCGGCGGATGGGGACGGTCGACCTCGCTGCTGCCGCTCATCGCGGAACGCCTCCTTCTGACGCTACTTCTGGGCACCGGCGGCGGCCGGACCGCTCTGCCGCGCGACGTTCTGGGTGGCGCTGGCCCCCGCGCCGATCGCCTGGTTGCCGATGATGCTGGTCCCGCCCTGCTGGATGACCCCCTGGTTGAGGATGGTCTGCTGCTGGGCGCGGAAGTCGGTGGTGTCGTAGCCGCGTGCGTCGAGGAACTCCCGTATCGCGGCGAGCGTGTGGCGTTGCACGGCCGAGGTGACCCGGTTGGCGTCCACGACCTGGAAGTAGTTCTGGTAGACGGGGCTCGTCGCGATCTCCCGCATGCTCATCCGGGCGCCGTAGTCGAACACGGGGTCCTGTTGCATGGCGGTCAGTTCGTCCGCCATCCGCCGGGTGCGCCGCGCCTCGAAGCGGGCCTGGCGCAGTGCGCGGGAGGGCGCGGCGAAGAACGCCGGGCCGGTGCGGTCCAGGCCGTCGGCCAGCAGTCCGCGCTGGCGTTCCGGGGTGAGCGGGTCCCGCAGCCGGTCCACGACGTGGTAGAGGGCGCCCACCGGGCCGAGCACATGGTTGCCGCAGTACAGGTGCAGGGTTCTGCCCTCGGTCGAGAAGTGCAGGAACACGCTGGGCACCACGTCGTCGCCCCACAACGGCACATGGACCGCCAGATGGTGGCGTACCGCGCCCGTCGGCCGCAGCATGATCTTCTCGACCGTCTCGGCCGACAGCCGCATGGCCGGTGTCAGGCCGGCGGTCGTCATGAACCGGGGGTCGTCGCCGATGGTCGTACCGTCCACGAACACCCGGTCCTCGATGGTGAGGGACCCGAGGGATTCGGCGGACGCCGAACGCGCCGGGGACACGGGGTACTTGGGGGACTTCGGGGTGTCGTCCACTGTCCCGGCGCCGTCGCGCGCGGCGACCGTGCGCAGGTGTTCGCGTACGTGGGCGACGAGTTCGACGACGTCGAAGGGGACCGGCCCGCCGGACCGCGGGCTCTTCTCGACGCGGTCGTCCGAGGGCAGCAGCGGTACGGCGATCGACCAGTTGGAGGCGGCCGTGGAGTAGCCGACGAACGGTCTGTACCCGCTGTAGACGGTGACGTTGCCGTCCCGTGCCTCCTTGACGACCGCCATCCGGTTGACGATCCACTGCTTCAGGGGCAGCGCCGGCAGCCGACGCCGGGCGAACGCGGCACGGGTCATCGTGGTGCGCAGCAGCTGGTCGACGGCGAGTTCGTGCCGTACGACCGTCACGTACGCGAACACCACCGCGCCGACGGACGCGAGGACGGCCGGGATCCCGCCCAGGTAGGCGCCGAGCAGCCAGCTGATGAACCCGGGGACGGGCAGGGACGCGATGGTGGAGCCGAGGGGGAAGGAGAAGGGCACGACGACCGCGGCGGTGACGACCGTGCTCACCAACGCCCTGTTGCCGGGCTGGCGTTGGCCCCGGGTGGCGAGGCTCTCCCGGGAGCGGCCGAGGCTCGAGGTGAACGCCAGGAACATCGCGCAGAACAGCAGCCACAGAGGCGCGACCACCCCGACGACCGCGAACGCCCCCGCGAGTCGCAGGTCGCGTTGGCGGCGGATCTCCTGTGCGGCCAGGCAGTGGTGGGCCACCGCCACCAGGTCGACGCCGGGCGAGGGCGCCACGGCGCTGACCTCGTCGGCGAGCACCTGCTCCACCACCCGGTCGGCGAACTCCTCGTCGACGTAGGCCGCGGCGCACAGATACCGGGTGACATCACCCGGCACGCTCCCGACCGGCATGTTCGCCCGCAGGGTCGTCGTCATGGCGGCATCTCCCTTTCTCGGACGGAACAGCGTCTTGGTGGCGCCCGCAGACCCGGTGGTGTGCACGCGCGGCAGGCCGACGGTCAGGAGCGCGAGAAGGACGCCGCTCATCAGGCCGAAGGAGAGGGCGGAGTGCAGGAGTTCGTAGCGCAGTCCGGCGGTCGACAGGCCCAGTCCGTCGACGAAGTTGTCCAGCATCCACCAGCGCACCAGGGAGACGACCACCGACACCAGCACCCCGGCGAGGAGGCAGCGACCCCAGCCGGACGTCCCCCGGGCCCGCGACCGCGACAGCGCCCACGCGAGCCCGACGAGCAGCAGTACGACGCTGATGTTCTGGATGACCAGCATGTTCGAGCCGGCGTAGTCGATGTACGTGTCGGTGGAGAAGTCCCACCTCGGGACGAACAGGCCCTCGGCCAGCCAGCGCGTGGTCTCGCTCTCGAGGTGGGCCATGTAGAGGTCGTGCGCGCGGTCCTGGCCCCAGGGACTGCCCACGACGAGAAGGATCAGGCACAGCAGTGCGATGCGTGTGCCCGAGGACGATCTGCCCCCGGACGCACTCCGTCGAGACATGAACACGTGGCGTTCCCCCCGTCGCCTGCCCCCGCGACCTGTGGCCGCACCTTATGGCTATCCCCTCTCGAAAGGGAGCGGAACCCGTGAACCGGCTTACCTCGTACGGCAGTTGCGCAACAACGAGGAGTCCCGTCCGGACGGTGGTGAACCGCCACGAACGGGACTCGACGTACGGCCCGAAGGACTACTTGGTGGTGAGGTAGGCGCGGTCGATCGTCTGGACCAGCGTGTTGCCCGCCCGGTCGGTCAGTTTCGCGCGCAGGGAGACGGAGCCGGCCGTGGCCGGGTGGGTCAGCGCCAGGTGCGTACCGCCGACGGCCCTGGCGTGCTGCCAGGTGGCGCCGTCGTCGTACGAGACCTCGAAGGCGAGCTTCGCGGGCCGCTGTCCGGCCGCCGCGCCCTCGACGGTGAACGGCACCGAGAACGGCTTGCCGGCCTTCGCCGTGCTGGACAGGCTCAGTTCGGGCGAGAAGCGGACCACCGACAGGGGCAGCCGGGTCGACTCCTCCTCGGGGGTGGTGGCCGAGCGGAAGGTCCACTCGGCACGCACGCGCGTGCTGACCGGATACACCGCGGGGTCACGGGAGTTGTCGACCGTCAGCCGGTACGTGGTGTCCTCGGCCGGAACCGTGTACTCGGTGAGGTCCACGCTCGGGGGCGTGTCGTAGTTGTCGGGGATCTCCTTGCCGTTCGCCTCCAGTTTGGCGCTCACCGCGGTGTAGCTGCTGATGCCCCAGTGCCCGGCGCCGTCGCCGAACAGCGGTACGAAGGCCCTGATGACGTTGCCGTACCGCACGACTCCGGGGAGTGCCCGATCCGGTCCGGGGCTGTCCGCGGGCTGTGCGACCGGGCCGAAGACACCGACGTTGAACCGCTCGGTGTAGTTCTGCCCGGCCTTCCAGGTCCGCGGGAGCCGCATCAGGAAGTTGTCCCAGACCTTGTCCTCGCCCTCGCCCTGTACCTGCCAGGCGCGGAAGGACCACTTGACGCCGTTGTCGAGGACGTAGTCCGTGGTGCGCAGCGGCAGCTCGCCACGAAGGTCGTGGTCGGTGAAGATCAGGTCGCCGTCGGGGGTGTGCGGCGCCACCTCGACCTGGACACGCCTGCCCGCGACGGGCGCGCCCGCCTGGAGGTCGACCTTGGCGAGTTGACCGCGCTTGACGTCGGCGGCGAAGCCGTCCAGCCGGCCCGGGCGGTTCCAGCCCAGGTGGTAGGTGACCGGGCGGCCCTGGGCGTCCTCGCGGGTCCAGTCCCCGGCGAACACGGCGTACGCCTGGCCGGCGGCAGGATCGGGTCCGAGCTGGCCGACCCGCGAGCCCGCGAAGGTCGGCATGAGGTACTGGATGAGGGACGGGTTCAGGCCCGCGCCCCGCTCCTGCCGGAAGACGACCGTGGCCTCGGTGTTCTCGGCCGCCGCGTCGGGCACGGTGATGTCCACCGGCCGTGCCTGCCGGGCGTCGACGGTGACGGTGGTGTCCCTGTCGAGCGTCAGCTTCGGCTGGACCAGCATGGCGTGGGTGGGGGACTCGACGGACGGGTGGATCACCCCGTCGAGGGTGTAGTCGCCCTTCGGCAGCCGCACCGTGAGCTCGCCGTCCTTCTCGTCGGCGTAGCTGGCGTAGAAACTGCCGTCGAAGTCCGAGACGGTGGTGGCGGCGTCGCCGACCGGCTCGCCGTTCTCGTCGAGGTGCTTGAGCGTCAGGCTGTACGACTCCACCTCGCGCTCCACGCCGACCGCGGTACGCACCCGCACCTTGCCGTCGGCCGAGACCGCCTCCACCGAGCCCCCGAAGGAGCCGTCGGCGGTGCCGGCGCGGGTGTCGGCGGTGACCGAGGCGCTCGCCACGCCGCCCGCCGGGACGGTGACCCGCTGCGGTGACACGGCGAACATGCCCTCGGCGGCGGGCTTGCCGTCCACCGAGGCCGCGTCGACCGACAGATCGAGGGTGACCGGCTGCGTACCGAGGTTGCGGTACGTCACCTGCTTGGTCGCCGGGACGTCGTCGCCGTGCGGCCACTGCTGGACACCGAAGTCGAGCGGCTGCTGCTCGGTGACGACGTTCTGCTCCAGCGCCCGCACCAGGTCGGTACGGCCCGTTCCCTGCTGGAAGGAGCTGTACGAGGCCGGCTTGGCTGAGCCCGTGAGGACCGCCTTGATGCGCTCGCCGGTCCAGTCGGGATGCTGCTGGGCGAGGAGCGCGGCGGCGCCCGCGACATGCGGGCTCGCCATGGAGGTGCCGCTGATGGTGAGGTAGCCGGGGATGTCGGAGGGGAACCACTCCTCCAGCTTGCTGCCGGCGGCCGCGGCGGCCGTGATGTCGACGCCGGGGGCGGTCAGATCGGGCTTGACCCCGCCGTCGCCGACCCGGGGGCCACGGCTGGAGTCGACGGCGAGGGCGTCCGTCTTGTCGACCGAACCGACGGTGAGCGCGGCATCCGCGCTGCCCGGCGAGCCGACGGTGTGCTCGCCGGCCTCGCCCTCGTTGCCGGCCGAGATGACGAAGAGGGTGTCCGACTCGGCGGAGAGCCGGTTGACCGTCTCCTCCAACGGGTCGATGCCGGGCATGTCCTGGCCGCCGAGGCTCAGGTTGGCGACATCGGCGCCCTGTGCGACCGCCCACTCCATGCCCGCGATGATCCCGGAGTCGTAGCCGCCGCCGTTGTCGTCGAGGACCTTGCCGTTGAGGATCTTCGCTCCGGGGGCGACGCCCTTGTACTTCCCTGCCGCCTTGGCTCCCGTGCCGGCCGTGATGGACGCCACGTGGGTGCCATGGCCGAACTTGTCGCCGGCGCCGGACGCGGAACCGGTGAAGTCCTGCTCGGCGATCACCTGGGTGGTGAGATCGGGATGGCCCGTGTCGATTCCGGTGTCCAGTACGGCGATCTTGATGCCGGTGCCGTCGTAACCGGCGGCCCAGGCGGTGGGCGCGCCGATCTGCGGCACGCTCTTGTCGAGGCTCGCCTTGCGCCTGCCGTCGAGCCAGAGTTTCTCCACGGCGGTGGCGGCGGTGAACTCCGTCGCCCCGTCGTTCGTCGGGTTCGCGCCCGTCACGGCGTCCCAGAACGCGGCGCCCCGCTTCTTCGCGGAACGCACCGCCTTGCCGTTGACGACCGGCAGCGCCCGGCCGATCTTCGCCCCGGCCCCGGTGAGCGGGGCCATCGAGGGCGCCTTCTTCCCCCGGAAGGTGACGATCAGCGGTACGTCGCCCCGGCGGGCGTCGTCGTAGCCGTCGGCGACCAACTGGGTGACGTCGAACAGGCGGGCGTCCAACCTGCCCTGTGCCAGCAGCAGTTCGGCGTCGCCGGGGACTACCTGGGTGTGTCCGGCGACCACCCGGACGGAGAACAGCACCTTCTCCCGGCCCTCGGCGCGGACCACGCCGGTGACCTTTCCGGCGCCGTCCAGCATGACCTGGTCACCGGTGACCAGGGTCACCGTCCTGACGGTCTTGGCCGTGCCGAACGTCTCGGCCGCCTTGGCCGCGTCGGCGATCCTGACGGTGGTCGCGCCGGTCGCGCCGCTCGTGTCCTGGGCCTCCGCGCCCGGCACTCCGGCCAGCAGAAGGGCCGTGGAGGCCACCCCGGCCGCCACTGCCGCACGTTTCGGTCTCGTACGTAACTCCACCTGAACTCCTGACACTTCGGCATCGGACGGGGGCCGTCGTGCGTGCTTTCGACGGCTGCGCCTAGAGACGAGCCGGGGTGCCGTCGGGTTGGAACAAGGATCCGGGTGGTTTCCGAGGGGAGGACCGGTGAACGACTCGGCCCGGAATCCCCTCCTCCACCATTCGGCCAGTACAGAGACGGTTTCGGTCCTCGGGTCCCGGCCGTTCGGCCGATGTGCCGATGGCCGTCGGGGCAGCAGATTGGGCTCACCGGTCCCGCGTGGCTGCGCGGACGGCAGGGACGGAAGAGGAGGCGGCCATGACGAAGGCACCAGCACGCGCAGGGCGCACGAACCGGCATCTGACCCTGGTCACGACGGCGGCCGTGGCCGCGCTGATCGCCACGCGGTGGCTCGCGTCGGTGGCGGGCCTCGGGGCCCACTGACCGTGCCGAACCCACGAGGACACCACAGCGAAGGGAAAGCGGGACGGTATGACGATTCGGTGAGTGTCGTCGACGACCAGGACATGGTTCTCCGCGCTCGCGCTCGCGCCGGCCTGTGTGCGGTGCGGGGCGGCGATCCTGCTGCGGGACCGGCTCGACGGGCTGCCGCGACGTGGGCGCGGACTGTGGGCGGGGTCGTGCCGTCAGCCTTTCCGCATTTCGCGGATCGGGTGCGGGTGGGGGGAGCGGCGGTCCGCCGGGCGGCCGTCGAAAACGCGTCGGCCGCCCGGCCTCCTCACAACTGGCTCAAAGCTGACTCATTGCCGGCTCGCTCGGCGTCAGCCGAATACCTGCACCCACGAACCGTCGGCGTAATTCGGGTCGATGTTCCCCGCGTCGTATCCCATACCGGTCCGGGTGTAGCCGCAATTGAGGATGTTCGCGCGATGGCCGGAACTGTTCATCCACCCGTAGGTCGGGTTGTTCACCACGCCGTTCGGGTCGCCCGCGAAGCCCATCATGATGTTCTCGCCGACGCCGCCGCGGGTGTAGCCCGCGTCCTTGGCCCGGTCGGAGGGGGTCTTTCCAGCGGTCGAGGTGTGCGAGAAGTGGTGGGTCGACACCATCTCGGCCGCGTAGTTGTGGGCGGCCTTCTGCAGGCTCGCGTCGATCACCAGTGCCGCGCAGCCGTTGGCGGTCCGCTGCGCGTTGACGTTGTCGAACGCCTGCTTCTCCAGCGCGGTCAGCGTTCCGGTGTCGACCGGCGTGGGCGGTGTGGCCGGTGCGGCCGGGTCGATCCCGCTCCACCGCTGGTTGCCGCCCCCGTTGCAGGACCACAGCTGGATCGGGGTGCCGTTGGTGACGCCCAGATTGTCCGCGTCGAGGCACAGGCCAAGCCCGGCGTTCTTGACGGTGCCTCCGGAGACGACGTCCCACTTCTGGGTGGCGGCGCCCGTGCACTCCCGTATGACGACGGGTGTGCCGTTGGCGGCGCTGCTGTTCTCACTGTCCAGGCACCTGTTTCCGAAGACGCCCAGCGTCTTGGCTTCGGTGTCGTAGGACCACTGCTGGTTGCTGCCGCCGTTGCAGTCCCACAGCGTGAGTTTGGTACCAGGTTCGACCTTTCCGCCGGGGACATCCAGACATCGCCCGGAATCAGCTCCCCGAAGGGCGGCGGTCGAGACGGCGGCCGATGCCGCCGGGGTGAATATCGCGGCCCCGGCGGCTATCAGTCCGAGAGACATCACTGCCAACCCGCATCGCGCGGACCGGGATTTATAACGATGAGTAGCCATTCGGAAACTCCTTGCCTGAGAGCGACTCGGCGCGCACTTCCTGCCGACGTCGGGGTCAGGCTAGAGCACACGCCGAACAAACTCTCCCCGCATCCGAATTCACCGAAAGGAGGCCTTGTTCCCAGTAGTGCATTTTATTGTGCGTCGGCAATGTCCGGCATCAGACGTCGAAATCATGATCGCGGGTCTCGGGCAGAGCCAGCAGACACAGGAGGCTCAGCAGACAGAGGCCACCGGTGTAGAAGCCGAGGACCAGCGGTGATTCCCAGTGGCTGTTCAGCCAGGTCGCGACCGACGGGGCGAACCCCCCGCCGAGGGTGTTGGCCAGGATGAACGCGGCCGAGGCGCCGGTGTAGCGCAGCCGGGCCGGGAACAGCTCCGGGAGGAAGGCCGCCACCGGGGAGAACATCAGCGCGAGGAACATCAGGCCGACCGTGTAGGCGCCGGTGATCACCAGCCCGTCGCGTGAGCTGAGCGAGGCGTACATGGGCACCGCCCACACCACGCAGCCGACGGCCCCGGCCAGCATCAGCGGGCGCCGGCCGATCCGGTCGGACAGCCTGGCGACCGGGACGGTGATGGCGATTCCGGCCGCGGCGCCGATGCTCGCGGCGGTCAGCATCGTGTTCCGGGGGATGCCGAGTTCCTGCGGGCCGTACGAGAGGCTGTAGACGATCGTCAGGTAGTAGACGGCGGAGCCGCCGAGCGCCGCGCCGGTGCCGAGCAGGAGCCGGCGGGGGTGCTCCCTGAGGATCGCGCCCAGCGGAAACCGGGGCGCCGACGACGTCGGCTCCGGCGTGCGCGCCTTCGCGGTGAAGACCGGGGACTCGGACACCGTCGTACGCACCCACAGGCCGACCGCGACGAGGACGGTGCTGAGCAGGAACGGGATGCGCCAGGCCCAGTCGGTGAAGGCCTCCATGCCCACGAGGTTCATGGTGGGGAGGATGACCGCGGTGGAGAGCAGGAAGCCGAGCGAGGGGCCGGCCTGCGGGATGGACGCGTACAGCGCGCGGCGGCCGGGCGGCGCGTGCTCGGCGGCGAGCAGCACCGCCCCGCCCCACTCGCCGCCCATGCTGACGCCCTGGAGCAGACGGAGCGTCACCAGGAGTACGGGGGCGAGGAGGCCGGCGGTCTCGTACGTGGGCAGCAGGCCGACGCCGACCGTGGCCACGCCCATCAGCAGCAGCGACACGACCAGGGCCCGTCTTCGGCCCAGCCGGTCACCGATCGTGCCGAACAGGACGACGCCGAGCGGTCTGGAGAGGAAGGCGGCGGCGAAGGTGAGGAACGCGGCGAGGGTGGAGAGGGTCGGGTTCCCGGAGGGGAAGAAGGCGGGGCCGAGGACGAGTGCGGAGGCGGTTCCGTACACGGCGAAGTCGTAGTACTCGATCGTCGTGCCGACCAGGCTGGCGACGGCGACCTTCGGGGCCTCGGTCTTCGCCGTCCGGGGCAGTGACGCGTGCAATGTCGGTAATTCAGGCATGGGGGGTCACTTCCGGGTCCTGTGGGGGAAGGGAAGTCACCCTAATCATCGAATTTGAATTTCGACAAGAAGCCCACAGCAATGCCGGGGGCAGAACGCCCCAACGCGCATAGAATGCACGAACAGTACGCGCAGACGGAGTCAACCCCACGTAAGCTGTCAATCTGCTGTCAATATTCATTCCGTGCGCCGTATATTAATTTTCCCACCGCCGTACCTTGCCAAGCGGGGTGCGGCTCGGAAATGCTCATGAACGCTTCACTTGAAAGTTCTACAACCATCGTTTTTCGGACACGGAGAATCGCAACGGATGTCGCGATTCGGCTTTCGCAAATACGGCCCGCAGGCCGGGAAGGCTCATTACCCATGCTGAAAACCGGCAAGCAATTACGGCTGAGGCGACTTTCGCTCGCGGGTGACGACCGCCATCTGCTCGTCCCGCTCGACCACAGCGTCTCGGACGGTCCGATCGTCCCCGCCGACAAGTGGGACGACCTGCTGCGGGCGCTCGTGACCGGCGGGGCCGACGGGATCATCGTCCACAAGGGGCGCGCCCGTACCTTCGCGCCGGACATCCTGAAGAGCTGCGCGCTGGTGGTGCACCTGAGCGCCAGCACCTCCTGCTCCGCCGACGTCCACGCGAAGGTGCTGGTCTCCGATGTCGAGGAGGCGCTGACCCTCGGCGCGGACGCGGTCAGCGTTCATGTGAACATCGGCTCCGACACGGAGGCCCAGCAGCTGGCCGACCTGGGGGCGGTGGCCCGCTCCTGCGACGCGTGGGGCATGCCCCTGATCGCGATGGTGTATCCGCGCGGCCCCCGGATCGAGGACCCGCGCGATCCGGCCCTTCTCGCGCATCTGGCCAATGTCGCCGCGGATCTGGGCGCGGACATGGTGAAGACCTCCGTGGCCCTGCCGGTCGACCGGATGGCCGAGGTGGTGGCGAACAGCCCCATTCCCGTCCTCGCGGCCGGCGGCCCACCGGACGGCTCCGACCTCGTGGAGTACGGCGCCGCAGTGATGGCCAGCGGCTGCCGGGGCCTGGCCGTCGGACGCCGGATCTTCTCCTCGCCCACGCCCGCCGCACTGGTGTCCCGGCTCTCGGCGGTCGTGCACGGCGAGCACACCGACCTCTCGAATGACATGCGCATGGCTAATTACTCGACGATCGTGGCAGGAGTGGCATGAGGTTCGCATGGATCGACCTGCGTGAGGTTCCCCGTCCGCAGCTCCAGGCGGTGGTGGACGCGGCGATACACGCCCGGATGGCGGGAGTCGTGGCCACCGACGCCGAGTTGCTCGGGACCCTGCCCCCGACGGTCACCCGGGTCCTCGCGGCGGGAGGGCCGGCCCCGGCACCGGCCGTGCGGAAACTCAGCGAGAAGGAGACCAAGGACGCGAAGGAGGCGAAGGCTTCGGAGAAGGACGCCAAGTCACCTTCTTCGACCGGGAGTTCACCCGCCGACAGCGGATTCGACGTACTTCTGCGGAAGTTCGGCGTCCAGGACGAGCTGGACGCCCTCGCCGCGGACCACCGCGCCGGTGGCACCCCCGTCTCCGGCTTCATCGACGTACGGGACGACCGCACCCTCCAACTGTCCTGCGCGGGCGCCATGGTGCTGCCCTACACGGTCATCCACTTCGCCGACCCGACGAAGATCCCGCTGGAGATCGTGCTCGCCGCGGCCGAGTCCGCCGAGGGCAAGCTGGTGACGGTCGTCGACGGCCTCGAGGAGGCGGCCATCGTCTTCGACGTGCTGGAGCGCGGCTCGGACGGCATTCTCTTCACGCCCCGCAGCGCCGACGACGTGTTCGCGCTGGCCAGGCTGCTGGAGGCGACGACACCCCAGCTCGAGCTGTCCACCCTGACCGTGGAGAGCATCCGGCACGTCGGACTCGGCGACCGGGTCTGCGTGGACACCTGCTCGCACTTCGAGGAGGACGAGGGCATCCTCGTCGGCTCCTACTCCTCCGGGTTCGTGCTGTGCTGCAGCGAGACCCACCCCCTGCCCTACATGCCGACCCGCCCGTTCCGGGTCAACGCCGGCGCCCTGCACTCGTACACGCTCGGCCCCGACAACCGGACCAACTATCTCAGCGAGGTCGGTTCGGGCAGCGCGCTGCTCGCCGTCGGCGCCGACGGGCGCACCCGGCGGGTCGTCGTCGGACGGGCGAAGCTCGAGTCCCGGCCGCTCCTCGAGATCCGCACCCACGCCGAGGACGGCCGGCTGGTCAGCCTGACCGTGCAGGACGACTGGCACGTACGGGTGCTGGGCCCGGGCGGGAAGGTCCTCAACGTCACCGAGTTGCAGACCGGCGACGAGTTGCTCGGCTATCTGGCCGCCGACAAGCGCCATGTGGGCCTGCCCATCGGCGAGTTCTGCAAGGAGGTCTGAGGCCCGATGGACGAACTCGACGACCCCGGGCGGGATCTCGCCGCCCTGGTCCAGAAATCGTTCGACGCGCACGACGACCGACTGCCCTACCTGACGCACCAACAGGAGATGCTCACACGCGGCGAGTTACGGGACCGGGTGGCCAAACAGGCCGCCGTCTTCGCCGGATACGGCATCGGGCCCGGCAGCACCGTGGGGCTGCGGACGCCGCCCAGTTTCACGCAGCTCGAGGTACTGCTCGCCCTGTGGCGGCTCGGAGCACAGGTGATGCTCTTCGACTTCCGGCTCAAACCGCCGGAGGTGGCGGCACTGTGCGGGACCTGCCGGCCGCAGTTCATGGTCAGCGCCGGTTCCAACGTCCGGGCCACGTTCGGTTTCCGGTCCGAGTACGAGGTCGTCACCGAGCGGCGCGCAGGCGGGCAGGCGGCCACCACCGGGCACCGCCTCGTCCAGTTCAGCTCGGGCTCCACCGGACGGCCGAAAGTCATCGGTCGGACCGCCCGGTCCCTCGCCGCCGAGGTGGACCGGTTCGCCGGGGTCCCGGGTATGCCAGTGGCGGGCGACCGGCTGCTGCTGCTCAGTTCGACGGCGCACAGCTTCGGTCTGATCGGCGGCCTGCTGCACTCCCTCGCCGCCGGCGTCTCCGTCGTCTTCGCGCCCCGCGTCTTCGCCCGCGACATCCTGCGGACCGCCCTGGAACACCGGATCACCGCCCTGTTCGGCGTACCGACGCACTTCGAACTGCTCGCCGCCGCCACCGATCCCGCCGCGCTGCCCGACCTGCGGATCGCGGTGTCGGGCGGCGAGATCATGCCGCCGCGGGTAGCGGCGGACTTCACCCAGCGGTACGGCGTCGGGGTCGGGGAGGCGTACGGGACCACGGAGACCGGCATCGTCGCCATCGACGTCGGCGGCACCCTGCGCCCCTCGGTCGGCCGGGCGGCGCCGGGCGTGTCGATCCGCGTACGGCGCGACGAACTGGACGTCGCCCTCGACGAGTCGCCCTACCTCTTCGACTCCGGCGGTGCCCAGTACACCGACGGCTGGCTCCACACCCGGGACCGGGCCGCGCTGGACGCGGGCGGCGCGGTGGTGGTGCGGGGGCGCGCGGACTCCCTCGTCGTGATCGGCGGCCTCAAGGTGGACCTCACCGAGGTGGAGAACGTGCTGCGCGAGCACCCGGCCGTCGAGCAGGCGGTCCTCGTCCACGAGGAGATGACCGAGGCGTACGTCGCGGTGCGCGCGGGCTCGGAACCGCCTTCCGCCGAGGACCTGTTGCGCTGGTGCAGGGAGCGCCTGGCCGACTACAAGGTGCCCCGAGTCGTACGGCTGCTGGATGCGCTGCCGCGCACGTCCAACGGGAAGTTGGTCCGGCAGGCAGCTCTGCTGCGGGGGGCCGGGTAAGGCGCTTCCGCAGGTTGTCCTTTTGTCTGCGGGCCTGTTGTAGCTGGTCGCGCCCACGCGGCGGAGCCGCAAATGTCACAGCCCCGCGCCCCTGTCGGGGCGCTTTACTCCACCCTCTCTGGAGATGTTGACCATGAGCACTTCCACCCTGGAAGACGAGATCCGCGAGTTCGTCCTGACCTCGGTCATCGACGAGATGAACATCCTGCTCAGCCGCGACGGCATCACGGACGACAGTCCGGTGACCGTCGGCGGGCTGGACGTCGACTCCCTGAGTCTGATCGAACTCACCCTGCGCCTGGAGTCGCGCTTCGGCGTCGAGATCCCCGACACCGACATCGAACCCCTGGCCACCCTGACCCTCGGCGGGCTCGTCGCCGAGGTCGTACGACGCGGGGCGAAGGCATGAGCACGAGCATGGGTGCCACGGGCACCGACATCACCACCGACTCCGTACGGGAGCTGCTGTCGGACCGCAAGGTCTTCCCCGGGCTGCCCGACGATCTCGACGAGGACGCCGAACTCGTCCTGGACTCACTGGGGTTGGTGTGGCTGCTCCATGTCGTGGAGGAGCGGTACGGGCTGATCGTCGAGCCCTCCGACGACGACATCGCCGGGATGACCTCGCTGCGCCGGCTCACCGGATATCTGCGTACCGCCCAGAAGGAGGGCGCCCGGGATGACTCGTGAAGTCGCGGTGACCGGATACGGCGTACAGACCGCGTTCGGTGAGGGGGTGGAGGTCTTGCGGCGGGGGGTGTTCGCGGGGGTGCCGGCGTTTCGGCCCACTACCCGGTTCGACACGGGGCCTTATCGGACGGGGGTGGCCGCTGCCGCGCCTGACCGAGGGGATGTTGTCGACGGGGTCGAGGGGTGGGCCTTGCGGGATGCGCTTCGGCGGTGTGGGGGTGAGGCGTTGGGGATGGCCGGGTTGGGGGTGGATCTCGAGGCGGCTGTGCTGGTTGGGGTTGCTGGGGATCATCGGAGTGTTACCCGGTACTGGCGGGGCGCCCCTCCGGGGGGAGTGTCGAGTGTCGGGCGCGGGTCCGTTGTGGCTGGTCGCGCAGTTCCCCGCGCCCCTATAGGGGCGCCCACCGTGCCGGAGTTGGAAAGCTACGCCGATGCCGTACCTGCTCGGCTTGCCGAGTTGTTGGGTGGCGGGCTGGGGCTGGTTGGGACCCGGCTCGCCTTCACCAATGCCTGTGTCGCGTCCGCTGCCGCGATTGTTCATGCCTGTCGGTTGATCTCCTCCGGGCGGATCGATGTCGCCCTCTGTGCGGGTGGGTATCTGGTCGAGGAGGAGACCTTCGGGAAGTTCGACTCCGGGCGGGCGTTGTCGCGGGACGGCGTGGTGCGGCCGTTCAGTGCCGATCGCAGCGGGCTGCTGCTGGGCGACGGGGTCGCGGCCGTCGTACTGGAGTCCGCCGAGCACGCCCGGCGTCGCGGGGCCCGGCCGCTCGCCTCGGTCGTCGGCTGGGGCGCCGCCGGCGACGCCCACCACATCGCCCAGCCGCATCCGGAAGGCGCCGGTCTCGCCCGCGCCGCGCAACAGGCGTCCCGGATGGCCGGGGACCCCGACGGGGCCTCCCTCGACTACATCAACGCCCATGGCACCGGCACCAAGTACAACGACGGCGCCGAGACACGCGGCCTGCGCGCCGCCTTCCCCAAGTGGGCCGAGTCGATACCGGTCAGCTCGACCAAGTCCACCACCGGTCACCTCCTGGAGGCGGCGGGCGTCGTGGAGTTCGTCATCACGATGCTGGCCCTGCTGGACGGCGTACTCCCGCCGACCGCCGGATACGGCGCCCCCGACCCGGAGTGCGACCTCGACTACGTACCGAACGAGCCGCGCCGCGTCGACGCGCACCGCGCTCTCACCGTCAACGCCGCCTTCGGGGGCGCCAACACCGCACTCCTCCTGGAGCGGCCGTGACCACGACCGACGAGAACCCCCTCCGTTCCTCCCGTGCCTCCCTCTCCGTGCTCGCCGCCGCCACCGCCACCCACGGCACCGGCCGGGACGGCGACATCGCGCTGCCCAAGCTGCCCGGCTTCGTCGAGTCGGCGTTCAGTCCGCTGGCGTACGAGGTGAGCGCGAGGTGTCTGACCGGGTGCCCGGGGGACGGCGCCCGTACCGCGGTGGCGCTGGCCAGTCTCGCGGGGGACACCACCACCGCCGACCTGGCGAGCCGGCGCATGGTGTCAGGGCGGGTCCACAACCCCCTGCTGTTCATGCAGGCGACCGCCAACTCCGTGCTGGGGCACATCAGTCGGGAGTTCGGCATCACGGGCCAGATGTTCAGCATCTCCACCCTGGACGACCCCCTGGGCGAACTCCTGTCCATGGCCGATGTGTTGCTGGACGATCCCGAGCTCGACCGTGTCCTGGTGCTGGGCGTCGAACTGGGCGGCAGCGAGCGCGTGGCCGCCGTACACCGCGAACTGGAGGCGGAGAACGGGCTGACGTTCCCCGATCTCCCCGCGTCGGCCGGCCTCGCGGCGGCGATGCTCCTCGGCCGTCCCGGCGACGGCGCGTCCGGGGTGCAGGTGCCGATCGAGCGCACCGGCGGCGCCGTCCAACCCGGCACCATCCAGACCCTGTTCGCGCTGGCCGCCGTCCACGCCGATCCACGTACCGACCCGGAGAGGACCCCCACCCATGCTCATCAGTAGGCAGGAGCGGGCCCGGATCTGCTCCGACACCGAACTGGGCGCCGGCAACATCCTGGCCCGGCTGGCGGTGTACGACCGTCCACTCGACGAGGTCGTCCTCCGCACCGACGGCAACTGGCGTGCCCCTGACGGCAGTTGCCCGCACGAACTCACCCTCGGGGAGCTGCGGGAGGACGTCGAGGCCTACGCGGGCTGGTATACCACCCAGGGTGTCCGCCCCCGCGACCCCGTCGCCATCCACTCCTACTCGAGCGCCGAGTTCGCGGTGAACTTCCTGGCGCTGACCTCCCTCGGCGCGATCCCCTCGTTCGTCAACGGCAACCTCCCGCCCGACATCGCGCGGGAGTACGTACGACGACAAGGCGCCGTGGGTGCCTTCACGGACCTCGAGCACCACGACGTACTGGCGTCACCGGCCTCCGGCCTCGGCTTCTGCGCGACCGCCGCCGACATCCGCCCCGAGCACCGTGCCGCGCTGCCGCCCTCCCACCCCTACCGCCATGACCCGAGCGACCCGGTGCTCATCTCGCACTCGTCCGGAACCACCGGTATGCCCAAGGGAGTTCCGCACACACACCAGACCCTGATGTACGCGCAGCTGCACCGACTGCGCTACTCCACCGGCACCGACATGGAACGCACCCTCGTCGGACTGCCCGGCGCGCACAACGCGATGGTGGCGACGCTGCTGTACTGCCTGCTCCTGCGCACCGACATCAAACTCCTCTCCAGCCAGCGCGGCCCCGAAGTGCTGGACACCATCGAGGAGTTCAGGCCCACCACCGTGCTGGCGTTCGCCGGGACCTTCGGTGAGATGGCCGCCGAGGACCTGTCGGCCCGCGACCTGTCCAGCGTGCAGGTGTGGTTCAACACCGGGGACGCGGCCCACGAGGCGCACATCCGGGCCCTCGTAGGGCACGGCAGCCACCAGACGGTCGAAAGGGCGGGCACCGATCTGCGGCACGTACGGGTCGACGGGTCGGTCTTCGTCGACGGGCTCGGCTCCTCCGAGGCCGGCTACTCCGTCTTCCACAACCGGCACACCAAGGACACCTCGGCGTACTCCCGTTGCGTCGGCAGGCCGATCAGCTTCGCCGAGGCCGCCGTACTCGCCGAGGACGGCACCCCGCTGCCGCCCGGCGAGATCGGCCGCCTGGGCCTCAAGTCCCCTACCCTCACGCCCGGTTACTGGAACGACTCGCTGACCTGGAACCGTATGCGCCTCGGCGGCTACTGGCTCACCGGCGACCTCGCCCACCAGGACGCGGACGGCAACTTCTACCACCTCGACCGCGCCCCGGACGCCATCCGCACCCGCGCCGGCGTCGTCTTCAGCACCCGCACCGAGGAACTCCTCCTCCGCGAACTGCCCGAACTGGCCGACTGCACGGTGGTCGGGGTCGCCGACGACGGCGTACGGGCCGACTGGGACGGCGACGGGGTGGCGGACGCGTACGCGCTGCTCCAACTCTCCGACGAAGTGACCGAGGAGGAAGGGGAGTTGACCGTGCGCGTCAACTCGGTGCTCCGGGCCGCCGGGTTCCCCCCGGTCACCCGCGCCCTGCGCATGAAGCCCGACGACGTCGCCAAGGGCGCCACCGGCAAGGTTCTCAAACGGGTGATGCGCGACCGCTTCGCCGCCAAGGAGCAGCGATGAGCACGGGCAGCACAGGCAGCACCGGCAGCGAGGACGTCAACCACCGCGCCCGGGCCGGCGAGGCCTACCGCTTGTGGTGGCAGCACGACGCGCACTGGTACCAGGGGGTGGCGAGCCGGTTCGGGCAGGAAGCCGCGAACGAGCTCAACGCCGAGGCGCTGCGCAAGGTCGCGACGCATGTCGCCCAGCGCGTCGGCCGCCTCTCGGGCCCGCTTCCCGCCACCGGCGACACCCACAAGGACCTGGAGGAACTGCGCCGCCGGTACGACGAGTGCGGCGACCGGATGTTCCCCCCGGAACTGCGCAACGCGTCCACGGAGGTCGAGGAGGTCACCGACGACGACGGTCTGATCGTCCTCACGCTCCGCCGGAGCTTCGCCGTCACCATGGTGCGGATGGCGGGTTCGCTGGACGGCTACCGGTGCCCGTGCACCGACATCCACGCGGGCTGGTCCGAGGGCCTCGGCGTCACCCTCACGGAGAACCGCGCCGAGACCTGCCTGCGCGACGGCGACAAGGCCTGCCGCCTGCTGATACGCGTAAGCACCCCCCTCGCTCACCACCCCACCCACGACGACGACATGGAGGACTGAACGCCGTGCGGATACTTGTCGCCGGAGCCACCGGAGTGGTCGGACATCCGCTGGTGGGCGCGCTGCGGGCGCGGGGCCACCAGGTGACCGCGCTGGTACGGGAGGAGTCCCGGGCGCGCGCTCCGGAAGCGGACGCCGTCGTGGTCGCCGACGCCCTCGACCCACAGGCACTGTCGGCCGCCGCCACGGACGCACGCCCCGACGTGGTCGTCCATCAGCTGTCGGCGCTGCGGCTGCTGCGCGACGACCCGCCGGAGGCCTTCGCGCGGACCGCGCGGCTGCGCGTCGAGGGCACCGCCAACCTGCTCGCGGCGGCCCGTGCGGCCGGTGCGGGGCGCCTGGTCGCGCAGAGCATCGCCTTCGCCGCCGCCCCGACCCGGGACACGGTCGTCGACGAGGACGCCCCGCTGTACGTGGACGCCCCCGACCCCGGCTGGGCGGCCACCGTACGGGCGGTCGCCGAGCTGGAGACCCAAGTCCTGGACGGCTACCCGGAGTTGAGCGGCCTGGTGCTGCGGTACGGGACGCTGTACGGCCCCGGCACCGCGTACGCCCGTACCGACGGCGGGACGTCGGGGCGGGTGCTGGCGGGGAAGCTGCCGCTGCCCGAGGGCGGGGCCGGGGTCACCTCGTTCCTGCATGTGGAGGACGCCGTGGGGGCGGCTGTGGCGGCCGTGGAGTCGGAGGTGAGCGGCACACTCCACATCACGGATGACGAACCGGCCCCGGCCGCACAGTGGTTACCGCACTTCGCCCGCGCCCTGGACGCCCCGCCGCCGCGCACGATCCCGGCGGCGATGGCACCCCGGCTGCTCGGCTGGTTCATGGCCCACCAGCTCACCTCGGCGGCCGGCGCGTCGAACGCCCGGGCGCGTACGGAACTCGGCTGGAAGCCGCTGCTGCCGAGCTGGCGCGACGGACTGGGCCAGGAATGACCGGCATCGAGGGTATCGAGGGCATCGGAGGCGTCGTCCGATGGGAGAAGTGAGAGCGAGCGAGGTCAGCGAGGCCGGTGCCGGAGGGGAGGTCTCCCGGTCGTCGTCGTGGCGCGTCCTCCTGGTCGTGGTCTGCGCCCAGATGCTGATCTGGCTGGACACTTCGGTCCTCAACGTCGCCGTCACCACCCTGGCCGACCCGGCGGACGGACTGGGCGCGTCCCCGGGCGAGTTGGAGTGGGTGGCGAGCGCCTACACCCTGGTCTTCGCCGGCGCCCTCTTCGCGGGCGGCGCGCTGGCCGACCGCTTCGGCCCCCGGTCCACGCTCCTGGCGGGCCTGGCGCTGTTCGGCGCGGCCTCGGGAGCCGGGGCCTTCGTCTCGTCGCCGGGCTGGCTGATCGTGGCGCGGGCCGTGATGGGCGCGGGCAGCGCGCTGCTGATGCCGGCGACGCTGTCGGTGATCGTGCAGAGCACCCCGGAGGAGAAACGCACCCGGGCGATCGCGATCTGGAGCTCGTCCAGCGGCCTGGGGGTGGCGGTCGGCCCGGTGGTGGGCGGGGCGCTGCTCAGCAACTTCTGGTGGGGCTCGGTGTTCCTGGTCAACGTGCCGATCGTGCTGCTGTGCATGGCCGGAGTCGCCCTGTTCGTACCGGAGTTGAGGGGCCCGGTGCGCAGGCGACTGGACCTGCCCGGTCTTGCCCTGTCGGTCGCCGGCCTCGGCGGGGTCGTGTACGGCATCATCGAGCTGGGCAACGGCCGTACCTGGTACGGCTCCCACGTCCTCCTCCCCCTCCTCCTGGGCGGCGCGCTGCTGACCGCGTTCGTCGCGGCCCAGCGCAGGTCGCCGGCGCCCAGTCTGGACGTACGACTGTTCCGGCAGCCGGGGTTCGCTGCCGGGAGCGTGGTGCTGCTGATCGCGTTCATGGCCCTGGCGGGCCACCTCTTCTACGCGGCCTTCTACCTCCAGGGTCCCCGGGGCCTCGCCCCCTCCGACGCCGGTCTGGTGATGATCGCCGCCGCGATCGGCATCGTCCTGGGCAGTCAGGCGTCCCCGGCCATGAGCCGCCGTCTGACGTCCCGTTGGACGGTGGCGGCCGGTGTCCTGGCCACGGCGGTCACGTACATCGCGTACGCCTGGCTGGACGGCGGCACGCCCCTCTGGTTCATCGCCGCGCTGCTGTGGATCCAGGGCTTCGGCATGGGCCTGGTCGGTACGCCGGTCACGGCCGTGATGATGAGCGGGGTCCCGCCACAGCTCGCGGGCGCGGGGTCGGCGCTCAACAGCGTCACCCGTCAGGTGGGCGGCACGCTGGGGGTGGCGATGGCCGGTTCGATCCTCTCGGGCGTGTACCGCTCCCGCATGTCCGATCCATCCGAACTACCCACAGCAGTAAGTGAGTTGCCCCCACCCCTCGCCTCCCAGGCCCGCACGTCGGCCGAGGCGGCCCGCTCCCTGGCCGATTCCCTCCACCTGCCCGAACTGGCGACCACGGCCGACCGCGCGTTCCTCGACGCGATGCACGCCGCCACCCTCTCCATCGCCGCCCTGGCCTTCATCGGCTTCGCGGTGTCGGTGGCGGGCCTGCGCACCCGCCCCGGGAGGCAGAAGTGATCACGGAGCAGCAGGCAACGCCTCGCTCGGTCCTCGTCACCGGCGGGAACAGGGGGATCGGGCTGGCCATAGCCCGGCGTTTCGCGAGGGCGGGCGACCGGGTCGCGGTCACCTACCGGGGAGAGAAACCGCCGGAGGTGGCGGATGCGGCGGTTTCGGAGGGATTCCTGTCCGTACGCTGCGATGTGACGGACAGTCAGCAGGTAGACCGGGCCTTCATGGAGGCCGAGGCGGCACACGGTCCGGTGACGGTCCTGGTCGCCAACGCCGGCACCTCCAACGACCGTCTGCTGGTGCGGATGACGGAGGAGGACTTCACCTCGGTGGTCGACACCAACCTCACCGGCGCCTTCCGGGTCACCCAGCGCGCGGTGCGCGGAATGCTCCGCGAGGGACACGGCCGTATCGTCCTCATCTCCTCCACGGCGGCCCTGCACGGTTCCGCGGGCCAGACCAACTACGCAGCGTCCAAGGCGGGGTTGATCGGCTTCGCCCGCTCCCTCACCCGTGAACTGGGCCCACGGGACATCACCTGCAACGTGGTGTCCCCGGGCCTCACACAAACGGACATGAGCGCCGCCCTCACCCCCGACCAGCGCCGCACCCTTCTCCGTCAGACCCCGGCCGGCCGCCTGGCCCGCCCGGACGAGGTCGCGGACGCGGTGGCGTTCCTGGCGGGAGCGGATGCCGGCTATGTGCGGGGGGCGGTGATTCCGGTGGACGGGGGTGCGGGGCTGGGGCACTGAGGTGGTGCGAGGTCACCCTTCAGAAACAGAGGCAGCGCCTCTTCAGGCCACCGAGGACCGTCCGCCGGATGACAGGTCGTCCGGCCGGCCGCTGTCGTGGGCGGTGAAGACGAAGGCGGACTGATCACCGTCGAGGTCGATGGTCAGCGACGCGTCCATGGCCTTCGCCAGCCGGGTGAGCAGTGGCAAGGTGGGTACGGAGTCTCCGCCCTCGATAAGGGAGATCTGCGGCTGGGTCATGCCTGCCCGCCGCGCCAACTCGGACTGTGACAAACCGAGCTCCGTACGGCGGTCATGAACGGCTTGGGCAAGAGCAAACGCGTAACCGGCCTCCACATACGCGGAGCTCTCCACGATCTGCTCCCCCAGGAGCTTCCGCGTCCGGCTGGTCTTCCACTTGGAGTGGTTCACAGTTCCTCCCTGCTCCGGTCGTAGGTGTGCTCGGCAGGACCGTGCTCCCCTTCACACACCTTCTGTGCCTGCCGAGCGCGACCGACCTCGGCCTCCTCACGCTGTCGACTCTTACGGAAGACAGTCAGAAGATCGGCACGGCTCGTCTAGCATCAACACATGCGTTTATGGCGGAGTCATGACAGCATCCCGGACCTGCGCTCCCTCCCCCGCGACCCGCGGGCCGACGAGTATCCGATGCCGATCGTTCCGTACGGCTGGTACGCCGTGCTCCGCAGTGCCGAGTTGCGGCCGGGCAAGGTCGTCAGCCTCCACTACTTCGGCCGGGCGCTCATCGCCTTCCGGGGCGCCGACGGACAGGCGACCGTCCGGGACGCCCACTGTCCCCACTACGGCGCACACCTGGGCGCCGGCGGGAAGGTCGTGGACGGCACGGTCGTCTGCCCCTTCCACGGCTGGCGGTTCGGTACGGACGGCAAGTGCGTGGAGGCTCCGTTCGCCGCCCGCACCCCCAAGGTGTCCCTCGGCGGATTCCCGGTCCGCGAGCACAGCGGGCTCGTTCTCGTGTACGCCGGTCCGGGCGAACCGGCGTGGGAGGTTCCCGCGATCCCCGAGACGGAGTCCAAGGACTACGCGGCGCCGATCGACGACACCTGCCGGGCGCGCATCCACGTCCAGGAGATGCGCGAGAACATCGTCGACGAGTCCCACTTCCACTTCATCCACGGCCAGAGCGAGCCGCCCGTCCAGGACTGGAGCGAGGACGGCCCGTACGCCGAGGCCCGCGGCCGGATCGCCCGGCGCGTCCTGCGCTGGGACATCGACAACACCTTCGACGCGTTCATGTACGGCCCGGGCGTCATGGTGGTCCGCGTGCACGGCCCCGTCCTGTCGGTGACGGCGGTCGCCCTCACCACCCCGGTCGACGACCGCACGAGCGAACTCCGGATGCTGTACTACGTCCGCAAACCGTCCCGCTTCCCGTTCCGGCTGCTGACCCCCGCCCTCAAACTCGCCTTCCGTGTGGAAGCCCTCGGTGAGGTGCGCGAGGAGGTCGAGATCTGGGACCACAAGATCCACCAGGCCCGCCCGGTGCTGCTCCCCCACGAGAAGGGGATCAGGGCGCTGCGGCGGTGGTACGGGCAGTTCTATCCGTCGGAGGCGAGGCCTGGAGGACACGTGATCCCGGCGCCGCGTCCGCTGAAGGGGTCACGTAACTGAGCGCACCCGCCGCCCAGTTGGGGGCTGACCTCATCCCCTCCGCCCACCCGTCCTCAACTGTCGGCGCGCTGTGTCATCATGCGGACGCATACGACAGTGAGGCCGAGCCACGGTCCATCGACTGCCAGGGGGTTGGGGATGGGCGGGGACAGAGAACCGGACGGCTCGTCCAAGTCCGACGAGGAGTGGGAGCGGTTTCTGCGCGAGTCGGTGGAGGGCACCGCCGACGCGCCCAAGGAGCCGTCGGCGCGGGCCCGCGAGGTGGCGAAACGGCTGCGCGCGGAGCCCGACCGGCCCCCGGAGGGCTGGCGCAGCCACACACCCGCGCCGCCCAGACGACGCACCGGCTGGTACGTGCTCGGACTGCTGGCCGCGGTGCTGCTGCTCGTGGTGGCGCTCGCGCCGGGGCGAATACTCGACCTCTTCGCCGGTGACGACCCCGCGTCCCCGCCGCAGGCGGCCGAGACCACCCGCCCGACCCAGGCACCCCCGACGGTGGCGCCCCAACGCCCCACCGCGGACGAGCCGTTCCGCGGTTCACCGGCGGCGAGCTGGGCCGACGGAGCGGCGGGGATCACCGTGCCGAAGGCCAGGGCGGTCGGCTGGATGAACAAGGCCGAGGTCGAACAGGCCCTGGCCCGCAGCCGGGACTTCCTGGTGGAGTCGAACCTGGACCGGGGGGTGCTGCGAGGCGAGCGGCCCAAGAAGGCGATCACCCTGCTCAACCCGCGCCAGAAGGACGTACAGAACCTCCTCAAAACCGCGTTCCGCACCCCCGGCGAGAAGAGCGACCCCCTCCTCCTCTTCAGCCGCTTCCAGCCCGCCCACACCCGCCTGGTCGGCGACATCGTGAAGACCCGGGGCCTGCTCACCTACCGGAAGGGCGAGCACGGCGCGCTCGAGGTGACCGCCGACGTCACCTTCGTCTACCCGGTCACCCGCGCGGACGCGGTCGGCAACGACGCCGAGATCGTGCGCACGATCGTCCGACGCGAACTGGTCATGAGCTGGGACGACCCCGCCGAGGTGGTCACGGAGCCGGGCACGTTCTCGGTCGTCTCGTACAAGTACGACATGACCAACGGCGGCTGCGGCACCCCCACGGGCTACCTGACCCCGCCCTTCGACAAGGACCCCCAGTCGAACAAGGACACCGGCCCGGAAATGGACCCGTACGACCGCAGCACACCGGTCGGCCAGGACGCCCCCGCCGGGGACGAGTGCAGAAGGGCGACGCGGTCCTAGCGGGCGTTGCCAAGTGGAACGACACGATGGGCGCAGCCCACATCGAACGCCTCACACGCATCCGTCAGCGCATCAACCAGGGCGGCCGCTACGACACCACCCACACCCGCCTGCTGTGCTTCGCTTCGGCGGCGCACGCTTCAACGACAAGGCACACGCCGCCGCGGCGACCTCACCAGCCGTTCAACTCGTCGACCTGGCCGGTCTCTACGGCCAGGCATGAGCGAGCGCGACATGGAAGGTGGGCGTGTCACCGTGATCGGCGGTGCTCTCTCACTACTCCAGGCTCAGCGCTTGATGTACTCCACAAAGTTGTCCCAGGCCGCTTGTGAAGCGACCAGGACCGGCCCGTAGGGGATCTTACTGTCGCGAACCGGTACGGCGCCTTGGCCCAGGAACGCGACTTCCACGCAGGCCGACTGCGCGTTGCTGCGGCTGGACTTGATCCATATCGCGTGCGTCAGATCAATCTTTTCCATAACTCCCTGCCACTTCAGAGATCAGGTCTCTTGACGCCTGATCGTCAAGCGCCGTGTTCCAGATGTTGCTGAAAGCTGCGTCGTAGCTCGCCACTTCGCTCGCCTTGTCCAGGTACAGGTCACCGGTGTACCCGTCCGCGTACACCGTGGGCGGCTCGGTCGGGCTGCCGTCCCCGTTGAGCGGGAACCGCAGGATGCCGAACGGGCCTGACATGACACCCAGATGTAGTCCCGCGCTGAACGGAACCACCTTGACCGTGACGTTGGGGTACTCACTGACCTTCAGTAGGTGTCGGAACTGACCGATCCCGCCAGGCACATCAGTTTGGAGGACCTGGCGGGCGACACTGCCGCGATCTGGGAGGGAGATCAGGCCCAGCACGTCCTGTCTCTGATCGCCAATCTACCGGGCAGTGAGCTGTACCGCTGCTTCCTCCCCGGCTGGGGAATCCGGGCGCACAACTCCACCGATCAGCTCTTCGAGATCGCCTTCTGCTTCCGCTGTCACGGCGCCCGCATCTGGGGGCCGGACCTTCCTGTCGAACAACAAGGCCAGACCTTCGACGCGGAGAGCCCTGCCGCCCCAGGGCTTCGGCATAGTCGCGTGACGTCCGTTTCATGATCATGTGAGTCCAAGGAGGGCGAGCGGCCTGCTGGCGTCGCGGGCGTTGTGCCGGAGGCCTGCGGCGATGTTGGTCTTCCCGGCGAGGCGGAGGGCGCCGATGGCGAGGTTGCGCCAGGTCGCCATGGCGCGGGGTGCGGCGCCGGTCCGTAGCTGGGAGGCGTCCTCGGTGAACGTCACGTCTCGGATGTGGTGCAGGGCTTCGATCTTCCAGTGGCCGCGGATGAGTCGAGCGAGCTCGGCGGGTACGGTCTGTTCCGCGGTGAGACTGGTGACCGCGTAGACGGTCTTGATGCTGATCTTGCCGGTCTTGCGGTCCACTCGTCGGCGCTTGAGCTGGACGGCCTGGCGGGCGCCGGGGAAGAGCAGGTTGCTCACCGTGCACACCTTGATCCTGCGGATCTCGCCCCGGCCGTGCACGGCGGCGCGGGTGCGGTTCTGCAGCGGAATCTGCTTCCACGGAAGGGACTTGAGCTGCTTGCGGAGCTTCTTCTGGTTCCCCTTCACAATCACGACGTAGTGCGCGTCCCGGCTAAGCAGGTAGTCGGCGTGCTCACGCTGGGTGTGCATCGCGTCGCTGGTCACCACCACGCCTGCCAGGTCGGTCACGGTCTCCAGCAGCGGCTGGAAGCAGGTGATCTCGTTGGTCTTCTCGCCCACGTCGAGTTGGGCCATCACCAAGCCAACGGCTTGGTCCAGCGCGGCAAGCAGGTGGATCTTGCGGCCCTGGGCGCGTGCCGCGCCACGCAGACTCTTCCCGTCGACCGCGAGTCCGCGCAGCCGGCCGCCGCTGCTGCCGCGCCGGTTGGCCAGCCAACGGCCCACCGCCTGATCCAACGCGTCGCCGTCGATACGGGCCAGCAGCCGCCGCACGGTCGTCTCCGCGGGCCGGCACCGTTTGGGGCACAATGGATCGATCCGCACACCGAGACGTTGGAGCACATGCGGCGGGGCGTCAGTGATCCACTCGCCGACCGCCAGCAACGACGTCGCCCCGGCCAGCACTGCGCACGCGGTCAACGCGAGTACGACGACCAGAGCGTGCCGCACACCGCGAGGATCGCGCGGGTCGGGCACCTCAGCCAGCCGCTCCAGCAGGCCCGGGATCTCCTCGAGTACAGCTTCAGGATGCTCGCTGAGTTGGTCAAAGGCAGGCGGGATCGGCGATGATGCATCGGCAGGCACGGTCTTCCACACAGGTCACGGGGCGTCGAGAACTACATGATCTTGGAAGCCCGCCAGATCGTCACGGACCGGACGTCAAGCGGCAACGCCGAAGCCCTGGTCGGCGATGCCGCCGCTCTGTCTTCGCCGGCGGCGGAACCCCACGGGGTTGGCCGTCACCGAGATGCAGTGCCTCGCTGTGCTCGACGAGGACGTCCCAGTCACCGACGGCCGCTGCGTCCTACCGACAGCAGGGAACGTGGGTTGCGATCCGCAGGACGACAGGGGGCTGCTTGCGCCCCCTTCACATGCGGTCAGCCGGGCGCTTCCATGACGGGTCACGGCCCGCCAGTCCCAGAGCGCGGTCAAACAGCGGCGCGGTCGGCGGCACGCTGACCTCAGGACCGAACACCCCGTACTGCCTGGCCATCTCGGCCTTGCCGGCAATGTCCTCGTACAGCGCTGCCGCGAGTTCGTCGTCCACGTTCAGCTTCTGCCCGGTGGCCACCGCCAGGTCCCAGCCGTGCAGCAGCCACTCGCCCAGCACGATCCCACCGATGAAGCGGGCCGGCATCCGCCCGTTCCCGGTCAGCGCCGTCTCGCCAGCCCATGCCTCCGGAGCGCTCCAGACGGCGGCGGTTGCCGCCGACCGGGCGGCATACGCCTCGGCCCAATCCGGCTCCGCGGTGAAGTCATGCCCCTCCGCCACTTCATTCGGAGCCTGCGGCGGCTGCTTCAGTCCCGCGGCGTGCCCCCGCACGCCGGTCAAGAAGATCAGGTGATTCAGGAGTGCACCGACCTTCAGCTCCGGACACGGTGTGCGCCCGTCGAACGCGTCCGGCCCGATCCCTCGGACGATGTCCACCGCCGCTTTAGAGGCTCGGGCCATCACAGATCTCGTCTCCACGTCATCCCTTCCCCGGTTGCTGTCAGGCACGGTAGACAGGACGACGATGACGGGTATTGAACAAACGCGACAGCGGGCCATCCTCGACCCGCGCACCGCGGCTGAGCGGTTCCGACTCGACCACCAGCCGGCCCCGGCGGATCTGACCCCATTCGTAGACGGGTACTGGATCCTCCACTGGGACCTGACCGAACCACACCGGCAGCAAGTCCTCACTCACCCGGTGGTCCACCTCACCTTCACCACCGGTGGGCAGGCCCACATCACAGGCATCGTCAGCGACACGTTCACCCGAGAGATCTCTGGCACCGGCCGGGCCCTCGGCCTGCGATTCCGGCCCGGCGGCTTCCGCCCCTTCCTCACCGCCCCGGTGTCCACCCTCACCGACCGAGTCCTGGACATCGAAGAGATCTTCGGCCCGGCAGCGCGGGCAGCAACAGACGCCATCATCACCGAACCCTGCGTGCCCACCGCGCTCCACCTCGCAGCCACGCTCCTGCGCGACTTCCGGCCCACGCCCGACCCTGCCATCGACAAGGCGGCCAGGCTGGTCGAAACGATCAGCACCGACCCTGCTGTTCTACGAGTGTCCCAGCTGGCCGCGATCGCCGACATGAGCGTGCGCCGGCTGCAGAGGCTGTTCGCCGAATACGTCGGCATCGGACCCAAGTGGGTGATCCGGCGAGCCCGCATGCAGGAAGCCGCCGCACGGGCGGCCACCGACCCGCAGGACTGGTCCGCTCTCGCCGCCGAACTGGGCTACGCCGATCAAGCACACTTCACCCGGGACTTCACTGCATCCATAGGCACCTCCCCGGCGAGGTACGCATCATCGGCGTCCCGCCGATGATGCGCCGGCAGGCACGAGCTTCCATTCGGATCACAGAGCGTCGAGAGCTCCGTGATCGTGAAAGCACGTGCCTGTCACGTCCCCACAACCTCGCCAAGCCGTCAGATCGTCACGAACCGGATGTCTAACGACTACGCCGAAGCCCTGCCTGCCGCCCTTGAACTGCTTCGCCGATTTCGCTCCTGCCTGCCGGACTGAACTGATCCAGGTCTGTACGGACAGGGGTGAGCGAGCCCGACTGGGATCCCTCGGGCGTACAACCCGACATGCCCTTCGACAGTCCAACTGGGCATTTACAGGAGGGGTGTCCATACCCATGCTCACGTCATTCATCCGCCGAGCCAGTTCGAGAGGCGTCGTCCTGGGGGTGCTGGCCCTGCTGCTGAGCCTGCCGACCAGTGCCGTGCATGCCGCGGCACCGGACCCGCAGCCCCCGCACGAAGACAACCTGAACTACGTGTTCCGCGACCTCACCGTCACACCGGCGAAGGTCGACTTCGACCATCACACGGTGACCGTGACCGGTACCTTGGCGAACCGCTACGCCGATGACAGTGCCAAGCCGCCGGTGGCCGGGCAGACCGTGGATCTGGTGCAGTGGGGGATCATCACCCAGGACAACCCCAATCCTTCGGTTCCGAGCATCGACGTTTTCGACCGGCTGGGCACGGTGACCACTGACGCGCGCGGACACTTCCGGCTGGCGAACGCGGTGATCGACCAACGCATCCCGGACCCCTTTGGCAACCAGAGTGTGTACTCGGTGTATGTGTACGCGATGCGACGGCTGGACCCCGCCGTCTACGGTTCATGGGGCACCAACTCGCACGTCAGCGTGGAGAGCACGGCGAGCGCGACCCGCCTCCGAGCCGGCTACAAAGTCGGCCCGAGGATCGATGGCACCCGGAAAGTCACCGCCGAGGGCTACTGGGAGCGGAAAGACGGCCGGACCTGGAAGCCCCTCAAGGGCGGCACCGTGACGGTGTACTACACGACCCAGGATCCCTCAGCGAATTTCCAGGGCACAGCGACCACCGGGGCGGACGGCCACTTCTCGCTGACCTTCACGGCGACAGCCGACGGAACGGCCACTACGTTCCTGAGCTCGGTACCTGCCGCGCTCGCGTCCTACGTGGATTCCCCAACAGACGAGATGGCCTGGCAGTACGTCAACGTTTCCAAGGCGGATCCCACACCGACGCCTACACCCACGCCCACGCCTTCCCATCACGCCACACCCACGCCCACGCCCACGCCCACCCACGACTCGACACCCGCACCCTCACCCACCTCCACCCCCCGTCCCACGCCCGCCCCGAGCACCTCGGAAACGCCCACGCCTGGCGGGACCACACCGGACACGACCCCCACGGCCAACGCCCCCCAGCCGCTCGCCGCGACCGGCACCAACAGCGCGACCCTGCTGGTCGGCAGCGCCGCCCTCGCGATCGCCGGCGCCACGCTGGTGACCGCCGTCCGCCGCCGGACCCGTCAGAACTAGAAATCCGGTCTGATTCAGGCGCCCCAGAACCCGGTCGATGTCAGGGGGCGTCTGTTCCGGCCATGCGCAGCCGCTGGGCCAGCAGCAGGGCGCCCCCGGCCGCCGCCCCCACCGCCAGGAACCCCCCGGACGAGCGCCAGGACAGCACCGACCACCTCGAATGCGCCGAGAACAACGATCCCGTGCTCAGCCACGACCCCGTCGAGATCAGGGACAGGGAGGAGCCGATCGAGCCGATGGACAGGGCGCTTCCGATCGAGCCGATCGACAGGGCCGAACCCACCGACCCCACGGACAGCACCGAGCCCACCGAGCCGATCGACAGCACCGAGTCCTGCGACCACAACGACAGCACCGAACCTGAGGAGGCGCGGCAGGTCGACCGTTCGGGCAGCTTTGTCATGAGGTCATCCTGCCCGACGGTCGCGTCCCTGCAGGGTGTCCTCAGTTCCTGACCGTCAGATACAGCCACCCGCCCCACGTGTTCACATTCGTCGTGTCCTTGGCGCTGTGCACGTACTCCGCCCGCACCCGGAACTTCTGGTTGACCGCGTTGGTGAGGGTCAGGAAGGTCACGCCCTGGCTGTCCGCCGTCATCGAGAAGCAGGGTGACGTGGTGAGCGTGTGCCAGGCGCCGCCGTAGTACTCCTGGGCCTGGAAGTAGGAGCACTGGTTCGACTTGTTCGGGGTCACCGTGGCGACGACCTGGGGCTTCGCGGTGTGGTGGTAGACGCGGTACGTCGTGCCGCCGTACGTCGTGGTGCCGTAGTAGCCGCCGAGCCTCGTCGCGATTCCCACCCGGTCGTACACCGTCCGCGTCGCCGACTTCGGGGCGTAGAGGTAGTCGCCCCCGAAGGACACCGTGAACGTCGTGTTGTGGGTCAGCTTGTACGTGACCTCCAAGTTGCCCTTGCTGTCCACAGCGGCCGTCTTGACCAGCGTCTTCTGCCCGCCCGCCGGGGTCGCCCAGATCGACACCGTACGGCCGTTGTACGTCGTGCCCAGGTGCGCCGTGACCGTGGCCGTCGACCCGTAGTTGTAGGTGGACTCGTTCGTCGCCACCGAGACCGTCGTCGCGGCCCGCGACACCTGGACGGTCGCCGACGCCTTCGCCGCCTGGTGCGAGGCGTCGCCCGGATAGCTGACCGTGTAGGTGTTCGCGCCGCCGATCGTCGGCGTGTCCTTGATCGTCAGCTTGCCGTCCGTGCCCACAACTGCCGTCCAGCGAACGGGAGTTGTGGGGTGGGCGGCGTCGGTACGGGTCACCGTCACCGTCTCGCCGCTCGCGTACGGGGCGTCGGTCAGAGCGCCGGTGAAGGCCAGCGCGGCGGCCCGCGTCGCCGTCGCCGGGGCCTTCAGAGTCAGGGCCGGGGCGTACGGGGAGACCTGGACGCTCGCGTCCGAGGACGTCGCCTCGTGGGTCGTGTCGCCCGCGTAGGAGAAGTGGTAGGTGAAGACGCCGGCCGCGTTCGGGGCGTCCGCGACCTTGAACTCGCCGGTGGCCGGGTCGACTTGGACGGAGGGGAGCTGTGCCGTCTGCTGGGTGTCCTCGTTCGTGCGCGAGACCTGGACCGTTGTGCCCTGGGGGAGGGTGCCCTGGTTCAGGGAGCTCATCAGCGAGCCCGTGAACGCCACCGCGTCCGGCTTCGCCGACGTCACCTCGGGGAACGGGATCGTCGTCGACAGCTTCGCCACGTGCACCGTCAGCGACGCCGTCGACGGGCGGTGCGTCGCGTCGCCCGGGTACGTCACCTCGTACGTGTACGCGCCCTCGTCCGGGCGGGTGTCCGTGACGGCGAACGTGCCATCCTCCCCGACCGTGGCCGTGCCGTCGGGCAGCGGCTCGCCGTCCCGGGTCACCTGGAGGGGTGCGCCGGCCGGCAGCCAGCCCTTCGTGCTCAGGGTTCCCGTGAACCGGAACTGCTGAGTGGGGACCGCGTACTGCGGGCTGTCCAGGGCGAGTTCGGTGTCCGTGAGTTTGGCGTTGTTCAGGACGTCGAGCGCGTAGGCGCCTGTCGAGTCCTTCGTGACCGCGTACAGCGTCATCCCGTCGGAGGACCACTGCAGGCCGTCCGGAGCGAGGGTGCCGGCCGAGAAGGGGGACTGGTTCTCGGCGAGGTTCGAACCGGCGTACAGGTAGAGGCCCCCTGGCGAGCCCGTTGTCGGACCCGATGTCGAACCCACCGCGATCGTGCCGTCCGTGTCGGCGGCGACGGAGTTCGGGGCGGAGTTCACCCCGCCCGTGTAGTAGACGGCGGGGGTGGCCGAGAGCAGGTCCGCGGTGCCGTACGCCTGGACGGCGAACTGCTGTGGGGCCGCGAGCAGCAGTCGGCTGCCGTCCGCCGTCACCCGAAGGCCCGTCGCCGTGCCGCCGTGGACGAACGTGTTGGCCTTGGTCGTCGCCGTGCCGGAGGAGACGTCGAAGGTGGCCACGTGACTGAGGCTCTGCGCGGGCTCCTCCGCCGCGAGGACGCCGCCGCCCGTGGCGAGGATCGGCGCGACCGACCAACTGCCCATTGTCGACTGGGGAGTTGCCGTCGGGGCAGCCGCCGTCGGGTCCACCGAACCGATGGCGCCCTTGCCGTCCGCCGCCGGGTCCGTGTACCCGTACCAGACCTTGCCGCCCGCCACCGCCACGGAGACCGGCGCGCTGCCGGCCCCCGTCGGGACACGGGTCGTCTCGGTCAGTGTCGTCGTGTCGATCGCGGCCAGCGCGTCGCCGTCCTTCAGGGCCGCGTAGAGCGTGCCGCCGTCGGAGGACAGGGCCAGGCCCGTCGCGCCCTGTTCACCGGTGATGGTGGTCACCGGGGTGCCGGACAGGTCGGTCACCAGGATGCCGGTCGAGCCCGCGCCCTGGCTGAAGTAGATGTGCTGGTGAGCGGTGTCGACCAGCATGTGCGCGTACTGGGTCAGCGGCAGCGCGGCCGTACTGTCCGCCCAGGCGGCGGAGGCGGTGAGACCGGTGAGGCCGATGGTGGCCGTGGTCAGCCCCGCGAGGACCGATATCGCCGTCGTGAGGGAGAGCGAGACCTGCTTGGGGCGCTGGCGCATGGAGCTCCTGGAGCGGTGAACAGACAACGGCGAGACAGACAGAGGCGCAACAGACAAAGGTCAACTAGCCGGTCGGACAATAACCTCGCTCGCTGTCACAACCGTCGGCTCCGAGGCCCTCAGCCGTCATGAATCCGGTAAGAACCCGCACCTCGACCTCGTACGTACCGGCGGCCGGGTCCGTGACCTTCAGAACGGTGCCGGTCGAGCTGCCCGTGGCGTAGGCGAGGGGTACGGGGCCGGCGGCGGCGAGCACGGTCATCAGACCGGCCGCCGCGACAGCGGTCCGGCTTGTTGGTCTCATGCCCCTAGCTTTGCTCAAGCGACGGTGGATTGTTGAGAGTTAAGGCACTTCGGCGGTAATGGTGGCGCGGATCCGCCATACGCCGCCGGGTAATTATCAGGGCATTGCATGACATCCACAGCTCGACCAACTCCCGCCGCCCACACGTTAGTTGAACGTGTAACCTGCGGTTTTGAACGTAACTCAACTTTGTCAAGAGAAAGTTACCAGCAGGTTTTCCCACGACGGAATGCGGCGGACACGACTGGCCCGAACAGTCGCCGACAGTCGCTACTGGAAAGTAGTCGGCGAACTCCGTGAAGAACCTGTGCAGTTACTGAGGTTTCAAACATTCCAGCTTTCTCACACCGCCGCCGGGGGCACAGGATGACCTTGATCTCGGGGACCTGACCACTCCGTTCGGGAAAGGCACCACCTTGCCCCAGCAACACCCCGGCCGACGCCGTACCGTCGGCCGCCGAGCAACCTCTTTGCTCGCCCCGGCACTCGCCGGAGGAATGCTCCTCACCTACAGCCCACTCGCGCAGGCCGCGCAGACCTCACCAGTCGAAAGCACCGGCCAGACGCGGACGTTCACCGCCGGCACGTATCTCGTGCAGATGGCCGACGCACCCGTCGCCACCTACGCGAAGACCGCACCCGCGCCCGGCAAGCGGCTCAACACGCGCACCGGCGCCGTACGCGACTACGTCGAACACCTGAAGCGACAGCGCGAGAAGGTGCTGGACGAGGTACCGGGCGTCAGGCCGCTGTACAGCTACCGGTACGTATTCAACGGGTTCGCCGCGCACTTGACGGCCCGTCAGGCGAACGCGCTGGCCCGCACCCCGGGCGTCGTCTCGCTGGCCCGCAACGAGGCGCGCCAGGTGGACGCCACCACGGACACCACAGACTCGGCCGCCACAGCCGGTACGGCCGCGGCGTCCTCCGGTACGTCCGCCACCGGCAGCCTTCCCGTCCCGGACACCGCCAAGTTCCTCGGGCTGAAGGACCCCGGCGGGCTCTACTCCAAGGTGCCCGGCGGACAGGCGAACGCGGGCCGGGGTCTCATCATCGGTGTCATCGACACCGGGATCGCCCCGGACAACCCCTCCCTGGCCGCCCTCCCGGAACCGCGGCCCGACGCCGAGGTCATCGCCAAGAAGTGGAAGGGCAGCTGTGACCCGGGCGCGGACCAGGCGCACCAGGTCACCTGCAACAACAAGGTGATCGGCGCCCAGTACTTCAACAAGGGCCTGGCCGACCCCATCGACAGCGACTGGGCGTCCCCGAGGGACTCCGACGCCCACGGCACGCACACCGCGACCACCGCGGCCGGCAACATCGACGTGCCCGCCACCGTGCCCGACACCGGCATCTCCGGCCGGATATCCGGGCTCGCCCCGGCCGCCCGCATCGCGGCCTACAAGGCGTGCTGGCACGACGGCTGCTGGTCGGTGGACCTCGTCGCCGCCTACGACAAGGCCGTGGCCGACGGCGTCGACGTCATCAACTACTCCATCGGCGGCGGCAACGGCGAACGCACCAACATCCCCGAGTACACGGCGATGTTCAACGCCGCCAAGGCGGGCGTCTTCGTCTCGACCTCGGCCGGCAACTCCGGGCCCGGCACCGTCTCCAACAACGTCCCGTGGGTGACCACCACGGCCGCGTCCAGCCACGACCTCGACTACCGCACCACCATCACCCTCGGCGACGGCACGTCCTACACCGGCACCGGCACCAGCGGCTCGGCCGTCCCGTCCGCGCCGCTCGTCGACGCGGCGAAGGCAGCCCTGGCGGGCGCCGACCCCGCCAACGCCGAACTCTGCAAGGCGGACAGCCTCGACCCGGCCAAGATCAAGGGCGCGATCGTGCTGTGCAAGCGCGGCGACAACGCCCGCGTCGACAAGAGCGCCCAGGTCAAGGTGGCGGGCGGCGCCGGAATGGTGCTGTACAACGCCAACACGACCGACGAGACCGACGCCGACGGCCACTCCGTGCCGTCCGTCCACCTGGACAACGCGAGCGGCCTGGCCGTCAAGGCGTACGCCGACAGCGCGTCCGGCGCCACCGCCGACCTCGGCGCGGCGAAGGGCGTACACCAGGAGGCCCCCGAGGTCACCGGGTTCTCCTCCGGCGGCCCCGACCTCACCAGCGGCGGCGACCAGCTCAAGCCCGACATCACGGCGCCCGGCCTGAACATCGTCGCCGGTACCACCCCGGGCGGCGGGGACGGCGCGTTCAAGGGCGAGCAGGGCCTCATGTCCGGTACGTCCATGTCCTCCCCGCATGTGGCCGGCCTCGCCCTGCTGCTGCGGCAGGCGCACCCCGACTGGTCCCCCATGGAGATCAAGTCGGCGCTGATGACCACCGCGACCACCAAGGACGAGGCGGGTGAGGCCATCCGGCGCGCCGGCTCCGACGGTCCGGCGACCCCGCTCGACTACGGCTCCGGACACGTCGTACCGAACACCGCCGACAACCCCGGCCTGGTCTACGACTCCAACTCCGCCGACTGGACGTCGTACATGTGCGCCCTCGGCGACAAGCCGGTGACCGCCGACGGCAGCGATGTCTGCGCCACCGCCCGCGAGATCGACGCGAGCGACCTCAACACGCCGAACATCTCGGTCGGCGACCTGACCGGCAGGCAGACGGTGACCCGCACGGTCACCAACGTCACCGCCACCACCGGCGTCTACACCGCCAAGCTCCAGACCCCGCACGGCTACAAGGCCGAGGTCACGCCGAAGCGGCTGGTCGTCCCGGCGGGCGGATCGGCGACGTACAAGGTGACCTTCACCCGCACCGACGCCGCCTTCGGCGACTGGGTCTACGGCTCGGTCACCCTCAGCGACAAGGACGGCCACCGGGTCCGCAGCGCCGTCGCCCTGCGCGCCAAGCAGCTCACCGCACCGGGCACGGCCACCGGCGAGAACGCGACCGGCTCGGTCGTCCTGTCGCCGCAGGCCGGCTGGAAGGGCACCTTCACCACCAAGGTGAACGGCCTCTACGCGGGGACCACGAAGACGGGCACCCTGACCGGCACGGCCCCCGA
Source organism: Streptomyces sp. ME02-8801-2C (assembly GCF_033793965.1). Classification (NCBI taxonomy): domain Bacteria; kingdom Bacillati; phylum Actinomycetota; class Actinomycetes; order Kitasatosporales; family Streptomycetaceae; genus Streptomyces; species Streptomyces sp. ME02-8801-2C. The sequence continues at coordinate 290,830 of NZ_JARAXP010000005.1, forward strand.
CTTCGGCCCGCCGCCCGCGCAGTTGACCTCCGCCAGCGTCAAGACGGAGATCACCGTCCCCGAGGGCACCGCCCTCGCCCGCGTCGCACTCCGCTCCGCCGACCTCCTGCCGGGCAGTGACGTCGATCTGTGGGTGTTCGACAAGGACCGCAACCTGCTGTCGCACCCCGACGAGGGCAATGACGAGCAGGTCGATCTCGGCCCGGGCACCTACACGGTGTACGTCAACCAGTTCGCCCTGCCCGAGGGCGTCACCGGCCAGCCGTACACCCTGCACACCTGGCTGATCGGCCCGACCACCAAGCCCGACCGCCAGGCCACGGCCACCCCGGCCAAGCGGAAGGTGACCCAGGGCGACATCGTCAGGGCCACCGTCTCCTGGCACGGCCTCACGCCCGGCAGCGCCTATGTCGGCCTCGTCGAATACGGCGACGGCACCGACACGGCCGGCTCGACGATCCTGACTGTCGAGCCGTAGGAAAAGCACAAAAGAAGGTGGGGCCCGCCGATCACGGCGGGCCCCACTTTGCAGAGAAAAGGGGCGCGAAGCGTCCTTTTCAGGGGCGCGGGGAACTGCGCGACCAGCCCCCACCGCCCCGCAGCCGAACAACTACTCAAACAAGCCGCTTACGACCCCAGAAGAAAAGGAACGCCACGACACCGGCCGTCAGGGCGAACAGAACCGATGCCCCGAACCACTGCATGGCATTCATCTGCGACATCGGCAGATACTCCACCGACCAGCCCACGACATCCGCCTTCTTCAGGCACAGCTCCCGCGCCGCATCCGACCCCGAGCCCGAACACGTGCTCCACCCGAGAAGGTCACCGGTGCTGGTGATGTACGACGAGTCGATCTCGTACGCGTTGCTGGGCAGCGACGGGTACGAGTTCTCCGCCATGACGCCCTTGTTCGTCGTGATCGTGATGACGTTGCCGAGCGACAGGACGCAGGAGGACCAGACGAGTTGGACGATGACGGTGAAACCGAAGGTCACCACCATGGCCATCAGCGTGCGGCGCAGCACCACACCGATCGCCACCCCGCCGAACACGGAGAGCAGGGTGAGGGCGACGGGCACCGGGCCCGTGTTGTTGAAGCCCTCGGTGGAGGTCCAGTCCATGACCGTGGGCTCGGCCTTGACCGGGCTCCACCACCAGCCGAACACCGCAGACAGCGCGACCGTGCTCACCACGACGACCAGCCCGGTCAGCCCCAGCTTCGTGGCGAGCCAACGGGTCCGGCTCACGGACTGGGCCGCGACCAGCTTGGCCGTCCCGCTCTCCAGGTCGCCCGCGAGCAGCGGCGCGCCGAGGAAGACGCCGAGCAGGATGGGTATCGACCCGAGCCCCATGGCGACAGAGCTGAACGCGTCGATGTACTGCTGGAACCCGCCGTCGACATCGCTGAGGGGCTTGGCGGGAAAGCCGTAGCCGTCGAGGAAGTCCATCATCCGGCCACGCTGGTAGACCATCCAGGCGATGGAGAGCGCGGCGGCGGCGAGGATGGTCCAGAACGCGGCCCGGTGCTGGCGCCAGACCAGCCAGGTCATACCGCTGAGGCGGGGGCGCCGGGTGGTGGCGTCCATGGTGGTCGCGTTCATGGTCCCGTTCTTGCCGTCGGTCTTGGTGCCGGTAGTGCTGCCGTTCGAGGTGCCGTGCGAGGTGGCGGCCGTGCCGTCGGTCGTGCCGCCGGTCGGGTTCGAGGCGCTGGTGAAGGTGCTCATGCCGCCACCGCCCCGGTGCCGAGACCCTGGCCGTGGACCTGCGCGGTCGGGGTGATCAGCGGTGGTGCGTCGGGTGAGCGGAGATAGGCGAGCAGGAGTTCCTCCATGCTCGGGGCGTCCGTCTCCCAGGGGCCGGCGACCGGGCCCTCGGGGCGGATGAGCGCGGTGAACTGCCGTCCGCTGGTCCGGGACTCGACGAGGGTGTGGTGTCCGAGGGCGGCGGGCATGCCCTCGCCCTCCTTGGCCCCGGTGACCACGGTGTGCACGGACATCAGCTCGTCCACGTCACCGGCGAGGCGCACTCCGCCGCCGGAGACGACGACGAGGTAGTCGCACACGTTCTCGAGTTCGGCGAGGACATGGGTGGACATCAGCACGGTGGTGCCGTGTTCGGCGGCCTCGGCGAGAAGAACGCCCATGATCTCGTGCCGTACGACGGGGTCGAGGTCCGACATCGGCTCGTCGAGCAGCAGCAGGTCGGGCCGCTTGCCGAAGGCGAGGGCGATGGAGACGCGGGTGCGCTGACCGCCGGAGAGGGTGCTGATCCTCGCGTCGAACGGCACGTTGCCGGCGCGGACGATGTCCTCGGCGGCGCGCTGGTCCCAGCCGGGGTTCAGCTCCCGGCCCAGCCGCAGGGTCTCCGCCACGGTGAAGCGGCGGAACAGGGGCTTCTCCTGGGCGAGGAACGCGGTGCGCCGGCCCGACTCCGCCGAGCCCGGCGCCTCGCCGAACAGGCTGATCGAGCCCTGCGTCGGCTGCAGGACATGGGCGGCGATGCTCAGCAGCGTGGTCTTGCCCGCACCGTTGGGTCCGACGAGCCCGCAGATCCGTCCCGCAGGGAGTCGGAAGGAGCAGTCCCGCAGCGCCCAGCCCCGCCGGTAGCGCATCCCCAGTCCGTACGCCTCAAGCGCCGGCTCCCCCGCGTACATACCGTCACTCACCTGTGCTCCTAGTTGTCGTGGCCCCCGTCGCCGCCGTGTTTCCGGCCGCGTACTGCTTCTCCATCGCCGACGTGACCAGCGCGGCCACGTCCTCCTGCTCCAGGCCGGCCCCGGCCGCCTTGGACATCCACGCCACCAGCTCCCCGTACAGCGGTGAGTCGGTGCCCGTCTCGGGGCGGCCCAGCGTGCGGCGTACGAAGGTGCCCTGGCCCGGTCGTGGTTCGACCAGGCCCTCGCGCTCCAGCTCGCGGTACGCCTTGAGGGTGGTGTTCGGGTTGACCGTGCTGGTCTCGGCGACCTCCTTGGCGGTGGGCAGCCGGTCCCCCGGCACCAGAACGCCCAGCCGCAGGGCCTGTTTGGTCTGCTGCACGATCTGCTGGAAGGCGGGGACCCCGCTCCGCCTGTCGATGCGGTACTCCACGATCACCACCACCATTCCACTACTTGATTAGTGGAATGATGATGGAGGGACGCGAGGACGCTTGTCAACGCCGGGAGAGGCCGGAAGAGGTTGTCCAAAGTGATCGGCGGGACTCGTTGGACAACGATCCGCTGGTCAGCCTGGGTGCAGGCCTTCGAAAACGAACCCGCTCGAAGACCGCGCGAACGACCGCCCCACAGAAAGCGTTCCGGAATGAACCCAGACTTTTCGGTCCCCGAGCACCCCTCCGTCCTCGTGGTCGAGGACGCCTCCAGCACCTCCGACATGCTGGCCATGGCGCTGCGCTTCCTCGGTTTCGACGCGCACCTGGTGCCCATGGGCACCGAGGTGATCCACGAGGTACGTCAGCGGCAGCCCGACGCGGTACTGCTCGACCTGGTCGTTCCCGACCTGGACGGCACCGAGGTCTGCGGACGGCTTCGCGCCGCCGGGATCGACACGCCGGTGATCTTCCTCAGCGCCCGTACGGCCGTCGAGGACAAGTGCCACGCCCTGGCGGCGGGCGGCGACGACTACGTCACCAAGCCCTTCGACCTCACCGAGGTCAGCGCCCGTATCCGGGCCCTGGTCCGACGCGCCCGGGGTGCGGTCCGGCCCGCGCCCGCGTCGTCGCGCCGACTGCGCGCGGCCGGGGTCGAGCTGGACGGGGACACCCACGAGGTGTGGCGGCACGGCACGGCCGTACAGCTGTCGGCGACCGAGTTCGCGCTGCTGAAACTGCTGCTGGAGAACGCCGGGCAGGTCATCTCGAAGGCCCACATTCTGGACACCGTCTGGAACTACGGTTTCCAGGGCGAGTCGGGCGTCGTCGAGACGTACGTCTATTACCTGCGGCGCAAGCTGGGCGACTCGGGCCAGTCGCTGATCCGTACGGTGCGCGGGGCGGGATATATCGTGCACGCGGACCCGATGGGTATGTGAGCGAACGAACCAGAAGGGGTCCGCCGGCCGCGTGCGATACGCGGCCGGCGGACCCCTTTTCCCCACTCTGCTCAGATTCGTGCCGTTTCTAGCCGATCCAGAGCTGGTAGGTGCCGCCGTTGTGCTGCCCGTTCGAGGAGACCACGCGGGGCTCCCAGCGCCACCCGGTGCTGGGCTTGCGGTGGTGGAACTCGACCGACCGGCCGGCCGTCCACCAGTAGCCCTCCGCCGTGGTGCAGCCCTTCGGCGGGATCTCCCAGAAGCGGGAGCCGACCCAGTCGCCGTGCTGGTTCTCACCGACGAAGAAGAACTTGACCGTCTCGGTCGACCCGCTGCAGACCTTCAGCTGAAGGTATTTGCCGCCGTCGGCCGAAGCCGCCGTCGCGGGCATCACCAGAGCACCGATCGCAGTGGCCCCGGCCAAAACGGCCATCGTGACCTTGCGCTTGATTCCGTTCATGGAACTGCCACCATTTCTGTTGGGGAATTTCAGGGAAACCCGCGAGGGGGCGTGAAGGGGGGCGGGGGGAATTTCCGCGGGCGCGCTGCTCAGCGGTGGCAGTGCTCGTTGCGTTCCTGCTGGGTCATCGGCGCGTCCTTGAAGTTCGCGTAACCGCCGTTCGACTTGCCGACGTCCCAGCCCGACTCGGTGTAGTTGTAGACGTACCAGTCGAAGTGGCCCCAGTGACGGTTCTTGTACTGGATCTCGTACCAGCCGGTGGCCTTCCGCTTCGGGGTGCCCCGCTCGACCCAGCCCTTGTAGCCGGCGGGCACGCTCGTGCCGAACTCGACCTTGTCCATGTGGCTGCGTTCCCACGTGCGGTTGTAGCTGGTCGACAGGCCGACCTCGAAGACCTTCGCGAACCCGGCGGAGGCGGTGATCGTGAGGCCGACGGAGTCGGAGGATCCGACCGTCTCCTCACCGCCGACCGTGAGGGTGTTCGCGTTCGTCGCGCAGTTGTACACGGTCGGACCGAGGTGGTGGCTCGGGCCGGTGTACTCCTGGAAGCTCTGCGGGTGGAACACGCAGAGGCTGGTGCTGACACCGCAGGTGTTCAGCAGCTCCTTGGTGGTGGGGTTGTCGGCGGCGCTGGCCGCGGGAGACGCCAGCAGCGTGGCCCCGACAGCGAGGGCGGCGACCGCCCCGGCGGTACGGGGCAGACCCTTCCTGGAGACGAGAGCGCGAGGTGTGAAAGCCATTGCCCTTTTCCTTCCGGAGAGCTGATGCGGTGGGGTGAGTTCCACCGGCTGCGCCCATTCCACCGGCGGGACGGATTCAGGGGATCAATGCGCGATCAGAAGACGGCACAGGGTTTCCTGGGGGGTTCGTCAAAGGTGGATCAGAGGCCCGCGCCGGGAATACGGTCGGCGTTGGTCATGGGCATGCTCTGGCGCGCAGACGGCAACGGGAAGGGCGTCTTCGGCCGCGCTACGAGAATCGCGACGGGCTGGCAGGGCTACAAGGCCGTCATGTGACCGCCGTGCCCCTTCGCACCCGACCCGGCCCGGCAGTCCTCGACGACGGACTGCCGGGCCGCCCCTATGCCTTGAGCATTGCTCTTTGCATGTGTGGCTTCCTGTCAGGCTTCGATGGCCCTGAGACCCTCGTATGCCTCACGCAGTTCGGACGCCTCCGGCAGCTGTCTCGCTTCAACCACGTTGACGACTTCCAGCGCCCGCCAGTGATTCGACGGCACCACCCGGCCGCTGAGTATGGCCTTCTGCGCAGAGTCACACGCTTCGTCGAGGCGGTCGCCCGAGAGCAGCACCAGCGCCAAATCGATATTGGCCGAAGCTACCCGGCGGGGCCACTTGCCGACGTCGCTGGACGGTCCCAGGCGCGCGATCACTTCACGGGCGAATGGTTCTGCGGCAGCATCGCCAAGCCATGCAAGGGTGGTCGCCGTGTAGGCGAGCGCCTTGGCCGGATCGTATTGGTAGTGATGTTCCCTGGGACGCTCGGGAATTCCGAGCGAGGCAGCCATCTTCTGTACCCGATCGATGGCTGCGTACGCCTCCGTCGAGTGGCTTAGCTTCGCACGCGCCCGCCCTTCCTGGGCAGTTGCCTGAATCAGGGCCGAACTTCCCACAGGAGCAGTGTCCTGGGCAGCTAGCGAGAGTTCCAGAGCCCGCGAATAATCCCCATCCGTGAGAACTCGCCACGCGTCGGTCTCGTAGCACCATGCTTCAATTTCCGGGTGCTCCGCCTGGCGCGCCAGAGTAACTGCGGTTTTCAGGCAGGCCGTTGCCGAACTACCTTGGTTCAGATCGATGTGTAGCGTCGCGCCGAACAGAGACAGCCAGCCCCCGACGACCAGCAACCGCCTATGTTCTGAGAGCGTTTTGCGCGCATCGAGCAGGTGGACCACATACGCCGAATGCCGCCTCACACGCTCCAACAGCTCACGTGGAGGAGTAACGGGGTAGTCCGTTGCCAACTCGTCAAAGACGCCCTCCAGGCGAGTGAGGGTTTCGGTTCCGACGTCACTGGCCTGGACGCGTCGAGCCAATTCCCAGGCAGCCGTCTCGTCATCGGTGGTCGGCTCCGCAACCGCGGCCCAACTGGATCCCAGAGCAACGGGCAGAACATCCGCGGCCAACAATTCGTCCAGTTCCCTGGACGTGAGTTGCAAGAGATTTGCCACTTTCGGGCGCTGATGCGGTTGGGGGTTCACCTCTCCCCGCTCCCAGCGCTGCACCGTGGTGCGGTCGACTCCCAGGGCGTCCGCGAATTGCTCCTGTGTGTACCCGCTCGCCTTCCGGCGCTGGGCCAGACGCTGTCGTTTTCTGCCTGCCATGTCCGGCCCCCGTCCGGGTGTCGTCGTCCCTGGTCAGGGTAGCTCGCGCCGCCAAGATGCCGCCTGAATGCGGCAGTTCTGCCGTGGTGCGGCGTTCTCCCGCGCGGAAGCGTGGTCGGAACGCAGCACCCCCGCACCGCTTGGGACGGCCGGGGGCATGGCCCACGCTGAACAGGAGCGCAGACATTGAACTTCGTACCACACGCACTCGAATGGGTGAGGGCCTTACTCCTCGGCCCCCGTACGGCCAGGAAGCGGAGTCTGTCCCACAGGACCCGCACCACCCTCGACCAACCGACGCAGACGTGTCCGCCTTCCCAGCCAGGACAGGTCTCGCCCGTCATGATGAACGCCTACCTGACGCTCGCACGGCTGCACCGTGTCCGACGCACACCGCAGCTTGACCAGGGCGAGCAGCATCCCCTGGTACGCGCCTACGTCCTCCCGCCCGAGCAGCGTCAATCAGCTTGTTCTGCACGGCAGTTGACGGAGGCAGGCAGATGAGGGGCCCCAAGGTCGAGTCACGTGTACGGACCGCCGAACTGCCCATGTTGCGGGCCTACCGCCTGTGGTTCGAGCACACCCGCAAGTGCACCGACGGCTGCAAGGGTTCAAGCAGGGCGCAGGACGGATGCGAGACCGGACAGGAACTGTGGGGCGTCTACCGCCTCGCACGAATCGAGGGGACGCCATGAACTGGGAGGTCAAACGCACACCTGGGCACCCTCTGCGTCGTGCCGACGACGACCGCTTGGCGCTGCCGCTGACCCTTACCGGCGACGGGAAGCCCGCGACGGACGCCGAGCTTGTGCTCTCCCTGGCCGAGGCCGAGCACCTGCACGCAGCCCTGTGCCGCGCCCTCGACGGCACTCCGGCGCCCGGGAACTCGCCTGACTGCCGCAGGCCCGTCCAGGCGTCGACGAAACATGGGCCCATCGCGGGCCGTGCATAGCTGGCGACATTCGCCAAGGCGCTCGCGTGACACCGTCCCGATTCTCCTCGCAGGGCGGCCCGCGCGCCCCCATCTGGTGCTGTACGTAGACCAGTTGGGGGCGCTGTCAGTACAGCCACGGACGACGAGCGGAGCCGGCTGGAGCGGACGACAGCGTAAGCCTGGGCGAAAAACCCGCTGCCGACCCTCACCGCGCCACCCCCGCAGCCACCCAGCATCACCACACCTTCATCACCCTTTCCGGCCCGGAAACCCGATTTTTCGCCAATTGCCTCACGACCAGCCCGTTCCCCGTCTTGTTACGGACGGTAGTTCGAGTGGTGGGGCTGACCTGAGGGTCCAGTGGGGTCTGTCTGGTTCGGGGGACTGGGCCGGGAGGCTGCCGGAAAGGGGGGTGCGGGCCGGGTGCAGGAGGGGGAGGGCGCCTTACGTGCCCATACATGAAATTACCGGGCGGTACACCTGATATGGCGTAAACCGTTCAGCCCAAAGCTTCGCTCTGTCACCATCAACGCCATCGCAAGACCAGGGGTCCGGAACGCGGCGGGGGGCGTGCCATGGGACTGCTAGGCAACGAGCTGGCGTTCGCGCAGGCACTGACCGCGCAGGAGCGCGAGGGCGTCATGGCCCTCGGCAACCCCAAGCACTTCGCCGCCGACGCCCACCTCCTCACCGAGGGCGACAGGACCAGCCACGTCCTGATCGTCGTCAAGGGATGGGTGACCGTCTCCGTCGCGACGGACCGGGGAGCCACCCGGCTGATACTCGGGCTGCGCGGACCCGGTGAACTCCTCGGCGAGATGGCCGCGTTGGACCCCCATCCGCGCAGCGCCACCGTACGGGCGCTGGGACCGACGCAGGCCCAGGTCATATCGGGGGACGCGTTCCGCAGGTTCCTCGCCGAGCATCCCCGGGTGAGCGGGCTGGTGATCCGGCAGCTCACCTTCCGCCTCCGCAGCGCCGACCAGGAGCGGTCCGCGCTCGCCTCCCTCACCGTGCTGCAGCGGCTGGCCGGCCGGCTCACCGAGCTGTCCGGGTCGGGCGGCGCACCCCGGAGCCCGTACGCCCGTACCGCCTCATCCAGTTCGTCGGTCGTGCAACTGGCCCAGGACGAACTCGCCGCCAGCATAGGAGCGACCCGGGAGGCCGTGGCCAAGAGCCTGCGGCTGCTGCGCACCCAGCGGATCGTGCGGACCGGCAACCGCGTCGTGGAGATCCTCGACCCCGAACTGCTCGCCCTCCTCGCCGACGGCCATACGGACACGGAGGGACAACAGACGTAGAACCTCCGGCCCGTCATGTGTAAACGGCTACAGACGGCCTCCCGCCCGAGGCCGACCCTGGGAGACGACCCACAGAACCGAACGTGAACCGAACGACGCCCGAAAGACACCGAAAGACACCGAACGACACCGAACGACACCGCACGACGATCGAACGCACCAGAACAAGGGGGCACGGGGTGGACCGCGACGCGATGGATCTCACCGAGGCGCACTACGAGCTGGTGATCAGCGTCGACGCCCGGCGTTCCGGGGAGTACGACGACATCGACAAGCCCCGGATGCGCGCACGCGTCTACCGGGTCGTCGAGACGGCGTTCACGCACGCCAAGGTGGCGCGGGACGCCGTACACATGGAGGACCGCGGGGACGGTGTCCTGCTGTCGGTGTCCGCGCGCGTTCCGGTGACCCGGCTGCTCGGGCTGTGGATGGTCGAGCTGCACGAGAACCTGCGCGACGAGAACCGTTCGCTGCGGGTGCCGTTGGGGCTGCGTATCGGGATGCACGTCGGACCCGTACGGCGCGACGCGCGCGGGATCAGCGGGCGTGCCGTCGACCTGGCCTGCCGACTCGCCGACTCCGCGATGGCCCGGCAGCTGCTCGACGCCGAGGGCGCCGACCTCGTCCTGGTGGTCTCGGGTTCCCTGTACGAGGACGTGGTGCGCGGCGGCGGCAAGTTCATCGAGCCCGAGCGCTATGTCTCGGGCCGGCCGGTCCTCAAGGAGGGCGAGACCACCGCCTGGTTCCACCTGCCCGGCCGACCCGCCCCCGCGAGCCCGGTCGTCCCCGCGAGCCCGGTCGCCGCAGCGCCACCCACGGCCGACGCCCCCCGCGCGCAGGCGCCCGCGGACCTCCCCGCCGACGACTCCCGTACGAGCTTCTCCGCCCAGGGCGACATCTCGGTGCACCACGACAACACCTACCAGCGGTCCGTGCACATCGGCCGGAAGGGCGGCGGCGCATGAGCGACGACCAGCAGTCGGACGACGCCCCCGAGACCCCCGACAGCACCCCCGAACGGGACCGGCCCGAGGGGGGCAAGCCCAACGACCGGGAGGCCGCCGAGGAGAAGGACGAGGAGGCAGGCAAGCAGGAGGACAAGGACAAGGAGAAAGAGAAGGAAAAGGAGAACGAACGGGCGCTTGCCGCCGAGCGGTTCAAGGAGTTCACCCGCGCCCCCTTCGCCGAGGAGCAGGGCGAGGACGGCCCCACCGACCTCGCCGCCGCCTCCCGTACCCGCCGCGCCACCCGGATGCTGTTCGAGTCCGGGCGGGATCTGACCAGCGTCGACCGCTCGATCATCAGCAGCGCCCACTTCGGCGACATCATCCTCGGCACGGACGCCCGACCGCGCCTGCGCAGCGGGCCCGTCCCCGCCGAGGAACTGCGCAGGCTGCGCCGCGTCCAGGTCGTCCCCGACGGATACGTACGGCTGCGCAAGGCGCTGCGCTCCCGTCGGCTGCTGGTGCTCGGCGCCGCCCCCGGCACCGGCCGGACGAGTACGGCGCTCTCCCTGCTCGACGAGGTCACCGCCGACGCGCCCCGGGACACCGACGGCGACCCCGCCGGTTCGCCGGTGCGCCGGGTCCAACCGGACGACGGAATACGGCAGTTCGTGGACCAGTTGCGCGCCGGCGACGAGTTCCCGCGCGGTACCGGGTACCTGCTGGAGCTGTCCCTCACCCGGCCCGGAGCGCTGCCCCCGGAGGAGATGGACCTCGACGAACTGGCGACCGCCCTGGCCCGGTGCGAGTCGTTCGCGGTGCTCGTCGTCACCGTCGGCTCGGCGGCCGGCCCGCTGCTCGCCGGGCGCTACGGCATGCTCTGCCCGCCCGCGCCCACCCAGGAACTCCTCATGACCCGGCTGCGGGAACGACTCGAGGAGCGAGTTGAAGAGCGAGTTGAAGGGCGGCGGGAAGAACGGGGAGAGGAGCAGGACTCCGAGGAGCAGGACTCCGTCGAGGAACTGCTCGTCCGTGGTGAGGAGTTGGCGCGGCGCGAGGACGTCGTGGAGGCGGTCGGGCTCAAGGATCTGCGGCCCGCCGAGGCCGAACTGCTCGCCTCCCTGCTGGCCGGCCGGCTGCTCGGCGACCTGTCGCAGCAGCAACTGCTCACCGGCTGCCGCAGTCTCGCCGCCGACCAGGCCCACGAGTGGTTCGCCGGCGTGGACCGCGCGCTCGCCACACCGGCCCGCAAGGGTGCGCGGGACGGGGAGGGGGGCGTCGAACGGACGAACACCGCCGCGCTGTTCCACCCGGTGGCGTTCCGGATCGCGCTGGCCGTTCTCGGCGGGGCCTCGCACAGCGCGGTGTCCTCCGCCGCCCATCTGCTGACCTGGGAACTGTCCGTCCAGTGCGACCCGGACAACGCCCCCGCCCGCCCCCTGTTCTGCGACGACCCGGAGGCCGACCTGGCCCTCTCCCGCGCCGAGAGCGTCACCGGCGAGGTCGAGGTGGCCGGGGCCGCAGCGCCGGCCCGGCTGATCTGGTACCGGGGCGGCGCCCTGCCGTCGGCGGTGCTGGCCGAGGTGTGGGAGCGGCACTTCCCGGTGCGCGCGCCGATCGTACGGTGGCTGCGCATGCTGGCCGACGACCAGCGCCCCCAGGTGTGGGTGCGCGCGGCGGTCGCCGCCGGGGAGCTGTGCGTACGGGACTTCGACCACGGGTTCGCCGAGCTGGTCCGGCCGCTCGCCGAGGGCACCGCCCACCGCAGGCTGTTCGCGGCCACGATGATGGACCAGGCGGCCGGTCACGCCTCGCACCGCAAGGCCGTACGAAAACTGGTCGAGGACTGGAGCCGGTCCCCGACCTGGACCCTGCGGTCGACGGCGGCGGCGGCGCTGGGTTACGGCAACTGCGCGGACAGCACCGGCGACGCCCTGGACGCCCTGGGCCGGATCGGGGTCCGCGACGGCGGGGACCAGTCGCTGCTGGCCGCCGCCGCGTTCAACGTCGTACGGCTGCTGGCGCTGCCGGACCGCGCGCAGGCGCCGAAGGTGCTGCGGCGGATGGCCGACTGGACCCAGCACAAGCGCGAGGCGCACCAGACGCTCGGGCTCGCTGCGGCGATCTGGCTGGCCGAGACGAGGGTCGACAAGCTGCTCATCGACGAGCCGGCGTCCTCGCTCGGTGAGCGCGGCGACTGGCCCCTGGCGCTCGCCCTGGCCGACACCCGGCCCGAACTGGCCATGCCCATCGCCGACCTGCTGTGGACCGCGCTCAACACGGCCCGCTCGAAGGACGTGGCCATGGACGCGCTGGAGAGGATGCTGCGCACCGCCGTACGCAAGGACGGCACCGAGTGGACGCGGCCGGGACTGGCGGCGCTGCTGCCGGCGCTGGCCGCCGAGGAGACCGACCGGCGGCGGCTGGACTGGCTGCTGCGCCGAATGATGAACGATCCGGACGACCCGTTCCCCGACGCCCGTGCGCGCTCTCTGTGGTGGCTCGCCGTCAACCAGCGGACGCGGAGCGGCCAGGAGGAGAGAAGTCATGGCTGACAACGACGAGGCGCGGGCCCAGGCGCGGTCCCGGGCCAAGGAGCGGCTGCAGGCGCGCAGAGCCGCCGCCGGGCCTGCGGGTCCGTTCCTGAAGGAGTACGCGCCGAACGGGGTCCAACCGCAGGTCAGTGCCCAGAAGGCGCTGGTGCTGTTCTATCGGAACGGCGGCCACAGCGTCGTCACCGTGACCGGTACCCGGCACGTCGACAAGCGGGCGCTGGCCCGGCCCCACACCGTGTGCGAGATCGCCCTCGGCACCTATCAGACGCCGCTGGAGATGGAGTTGCCGGCGGCGGGCGGCACCAGTTTCTTCAAGGCCGAGGTGGACATCCACTGGACGGTGGACGATCCGCATCTGGCGGCCGTGCAGGTGGTGACGGACATCGCGAAGCGGCTCACCGCGCCGATCCTGGAACGGCTGCACGAGGTCACCTCGACCTACCGGGTGCACGAGGCGGAGCAGGCCAACCGGGCCATCACCCGGGAGTGCGCGGGCGGACGCTGGAGCGGGCTGGGCGCCGAACTCGGCCTGAACGTACGGCTGTACGTCCGACTGCGCGTCGACGACCGGGCGATCGAGCACATGAACGGCATCCGGGACGCGCATGCCTCGGCCGAGGTGACCAAGGTGCACCAGGGGCGGTTCAGGGCCATGCTGCAGGGCGGGGAGCTGGAGCAGCTGAGCTACATGCTGGCGGCGGAGCCGGCCGAGGCCAAGGACTTCCTGGAGAAGATCCGCCAGGAGGGCCGGCAGGACGAGAAGGAGCGCGTCGACCGGCTGTTCGACATGGTGGAGAGCGGTCAGATCCACTCCAACGAAGTGGAGACCCAGGCCCTCAACCTCCTCAACCGGGGGCGCCTGGGCGGGGTCACCGGCTCCATCGGCGCCACACCCGCCCGCCGCCCCACCCGGGAGCTGGAACCGTCCGACGCGGAACCGTTCACCCCGGACTGGGTGTCCGAGGACCCACCCGCCCGCGTCCGACGCCAGGACCCGTACGTCCACCCGGCAGACCCGCAGGACCCGCAGTCCCCGCAGGACTCCACCCCTGAGCCCCCGCGCCGCAGGCGCCCCCGCGACGACGGCTGGGACTGGGCGACCGACGACGACCCCGGGGAGGCGACGCACCGATGACCGGGGACGGGGGGATCGGCGGGACCGGGACGACCGGCAGCACCGGCGGAACCGGGGCGACCGGGGACGCCCGGGCAACCGGAGCCACCGGCGGGACCGGCGGGACCGGCGGGACCGGAACCACCGGCGGGACCGGAACCACCGGCGGGACCGGCGGGACCGGCGGGACCGGAACCACCGGCGGGACCGGCGGGACCGGGGAAACCCGGGCGTCCGGAGCCACCGGCTGCGTCGGGGGAACCCCAGGACAGGTCGGGCCCGAGCCGTACGGGGGTCGGCACGGGCCCGGCCGTGCCGGGGAGCGGGTGAGTGAGCGTGTCGCCGAGCGGCTGCTCAGCACCGTCCGGGAGGACCTCGGGCGGGCCGACTCGAAGGCGGCGGTGCTGCTGTCGGGGACGCTCGCGCTGCCCGCCTTCCTCATCGGCTGGCAGGGCGCCCCCGGCTGGCACGGACCCGCCGACGTGACGCTGGTCCTCGCCGGACTGCTCTGGGCGGTGTCGGTGACCGCGCTGGTCGGGGCGCTCATGCCGCGCACCGGCACGGTCCGGGAAGGCCTGGACGAGGTGACGTACTTCGGCGATCTGGTGGGCTCGCGCCGCGACCTCGCGACGCTCGCCGCCCGGGTCGCCGAGGCGGGGCGCGATCCGGCGGCCTGGCTGCTCGTCCAGGCCGTCGACGTCAGCGCGATCCTCTCCGCCAAGTACCGGGCCATCCGCTGGGGCGTCGGCTCGCTCGCCCCCTCGGCGGCACTGGCCCTGGCCTGGAGCCTGACGGCGCGCTGAGGCACGTCGAGGTCGCGGGACGAGGTCACGGGCCGGGGCCGACCAAATTTCACCTATCACGACGTATCGGCGTGCACCACGCAACCCGTACGCGCCGAGTAGCGACGATCCAGGAACAACGGAAAACGGGAAACAGGGGACGGCCGTGGGACGAGTGGGACGAGTGGGACGAGTCAACGGAGTACGAGAGACAAGAAGGGGCGGGGCGCGCCGTGCCGCGCTCGCCGTGCTGGGCGCCACCGCGGTGCTCATATCCCTGTCGGCGCCCACCGGTCGGTCCCCCGGTCAGGACGCCGTACCGGCGGCGCAGTCCGAACCGGCCTTCCCGGCGGTCAACTACGTGGTCGCCGTCGACGAGTCGGCCAGCCTCGAGGACGCGGACATGGCCGTCGAGAAGGCCGCCGCCGCCCGGATCGCGCTGGGGGACGTGTCCTCGTCCTCCCACGTCACAGTGTTCGGCTTCGCCGCCGACGAGGGCAAGGGCCGGGGCGCCGTGGACCCGGTGTGCCCGCGCACCACGCTGGACGCGGCCGGCCGCGAGACGATCGGCGCCTGCGTCGGCAAGCTGCGCAAGCGCGACAAGAGCGAGGGCGCCGGCACCGACTTCCCGAGCGCGATCCGCCAGGGCGTGCACGAACTCACCAACGGCACCGACCCGTCGGAACCCCGGGTGCTGTTCCTGCTCACCGACGGGAAACTCGACGTCGAGGACAGCCCCGACTACGGCGACCCGGCGCACCGCGCGGCCGAGGGCGAACGGAGGCTGACGCTCGCCCTGAAGGAAGCCGCCGAGAACGGCGTGCAGATCTGGCCGCTCGGCTTCGGACCGGAGCCGGACAGCGCGCAGCTCGCCAGGATCGCCGCCGGCGGCTACCAGAAGGGCTGCACCGAACTCCCTTCCGCCAAGCCGAAGGCAGTGAAGGTCGGCGGGGCCGCCGACGTCGGCTCGAACCTGGAGCGGATCTTCGCCGCCGCGCACTGCATGCGGCACGAGAAGGGACCCGCCCCCAAGCGCCCGCCCACGACCTTCGAGATCGGTATCTCCCCGCTGGCGACCGTGGGCAGCATCGTCGTCGACAAGGGCGACCCCGAGGTGCGGATCACCTACTTCGACCCGGCCGGCGACAAGGTGCCCACCTCCGGCTCCCACCACGGCTCGACCTTCGAACTGGCCGGCGGCAGCGGCATGGTGGAGGCCCTGAAGGTCGTCGACCCGCT
Organism: Streptomyces sp. ME02-8801-2C; assembly: GCF_033793965.1. Lineage (NCBI taxonomy): Bacteria > Bacillati > Actinomycetota > Actinomycetes > Kitasatosporales > Streptomycetaceae > Streptomyces > Streptomyces sp. ME02-8801-2C. The sequence continues at coordinate 306,528 of NZ_JARAXP010000005.1, forward strand.
GCCCGGCGTGTGGAAGGTGAAGGCCGAGGCCCCGAAGGGGCACCGCTCGCTGCCCGTCGCCGTCAGCGTGCTGTGGCAGGGCGAACTCGGCGGCTCCCTCAGCATGAACCCGCCCTCCCCGCGCGCCGGGGACGAGGTCACGGTGACGATGCGGGTCCAGACCCGCGAGGGCTACCAGATCAAGGATCCCCGCGACTACGAGGGACTGCGCGTCAAGAGCGAGCTGACCGGCGACGGTTTCGCCCCGGTCGCGCTGACCCTCGCCGACAACGGCAAGGGCAAGGACGAGAAGGCCAGCGACGGCTCGTTCACCGGCACCGCCGAGATCCCGGCCGACGCCCACGGCGCGCTGGAGGTGACCGCCGCGCTGACCGCCACCGGCCTGCGCGCCGACAAGCGCAGCGTGAGCGGCCGGGTCGCCCCGGCCGACCTGCCCGTCACCGCCGCCCTCGAGATGCCCGTCGCGGACACCCACCCCGGCGGCAGGGTCACGGGCACCCTCGACGTCCACAACACCAGCGACACCCCGCACACCCTGAAGCTGTCCGTCACCGACCTCAAGGCGGGCCTGCTCACGGTCACCCCGACCGAACTCACCCTGAAACCGGGCGAGTCCGGCACCCGCGAGGTCACCGTCGCGGTCGCCCCCGCCGACGTCTTCGGCGACCGCCTCACCGGCGACGGCCTGTCCCTGGCGGGCAACGTCACCGTCGTCGACACCACCGACGACGACCTCGACCTCGTACGCGCCCCGCTGTCCGTGCACGTGACGCCCGAGCCCGGCATCTGGGACAAGTACTGGTGGGGGTTCCTGACCGCCGCCGTCGTGATCGCGCTGACCGTCGCGGCCGTCCTCGCCCTGCTGCGCCTGCGCCGCGCCCGCCGCGACCCGCGCGGGCTGGTGCTGCGGCTGGTCGACGAGCACGGCGAGTTCCTGCCCGGCGAACACGTGGCCGGGTCCGGACAGAAGCAGTGGTACGAGTTCGGCGTCGCCGAGGCCCACATCAGCCCCCGTATCGAACGCCGCGCCCACGGCCCGTACGCCGTCCAGCGCAACCCCAACGGAGGCGCGGTACTGCGCCGGCGCGGCGGCGGCCGGAACGCCCTGTCGGCCAACGCCCCGGTCGAACTGACCGACGGCCTGAGCCTCGCCCTCGGCGAGGAGACCCACAAGCCCCGCAGGCAGAAGAGCGGCCCACCCCCCACAGCCACCGCCCCCGGCACCGACACCGGCGGACAGAACAACACGAACACCTACGACCAGACATACCTCTGAAGGGGCCGCAGGCCCCCCCTTCAGGGGCGCGGGGAACTGCGCGACCAGCCCCAACGGCGCCGCAGCATCCCCACCCACGGACATACCGAGCGCACGCCCGACTTACCAAGCACGAACACGCGGCCCAGCCGTGAGCGGGGAGGAAACCCATGAAGATCTTCCAGCCGATGCTCTTCGTCGGCCTGGGCGGCACCGGCGGCCTGGTCGGCGCCGAGCTGGAACGCAGGCTGCGCGCCGAACTGTGCGGCCCGGACGGCTCGGCCCTGAGCAACCGGCTCAGCGGCAACGCCCCCTACCAGCTGCCCGACTGCCTCCAGTTCGTGTACGCGGACTACAGCGAGTCGGACCTGATGCGGCTGCCGCAGTTCAACGTCGACCCGTCGCTGCGCGCCGCCTACTCCCGCACCTCACGGGCCACCCACGACCTGCTGCCGAACTTCGACAGCTCGCCCGAGGTCACCAAGATGCTCCGGGCCAGCATGCGCGGCGAGGTCGCCGACTGGCTGCCTCCGCGCACCGACGAACCCCGCGTCACCCCGCTCCACAACGGCGCCGGGCAGTTGCCGACCGTCGGGCGTGCCGCCCTGTTCGCGACGCTCCGCCACGGCCTCAACCCGGTGCTGACCCCGCTGCTCCAGGCGATCGACGCGATGGCCAGAGCCGGTGGCGAACTGGCTGAGCTGGGCGGCGGAAAGGTCACCGGCTGCGATGTGTTCGTCGCCTTCTCGGTGGCCGGCGGAACAGGTGCCGGGATCTTCCTGGACTACCTCCACCTCATCAACCACGCCTTCCAGCTGCGCCGGTTCAACGGCGTGAAGATCTACCCGCTGGTCGTCATGCCGTCCTCCTTCAACTCCGCCACCGGCGGCGGACGCGAGGCCGAACTCAACGCGGCCCGCGCCCTCGTCGACCTGTTCCGGCTCGTGGACGGGCAGAACGCGCCGACCGAGGGTGCCGAGATCGGCGACCTCGACCAGAGCGCCGGGCTCGGCGTCCGCTACCCGGGCACCCAGCCGATCCGGCTGCGCACCGGCATCCTGCCCACCTCGTTCCTGTTCAGCCCGACCGCCGGTATCCGCGCCGACGACCTGCGCCGCTCCATCGTGTCCCTGGTGATGTCGCTGATCGGCACCGAACTCGGCGACACCCGCACCCGGGGCCGCACCACCGTCAGCGACGACGACTTCCAGACCTTCGCCGCGAGCTTCATCAACCGGGGCGTGCACCGCAGCGCCCTGTCCCCCACCGGCATCGGCCGCCAAGGCGTCTCCACCAGCCTCGTCGCGTCGATGACCGTCCCCATGGACCAGCTCGCCGACCTGGTCGCCGGCCGGATGCTGCGCGAGGCCGTCTCCGACCTCGTGGAACGGCCCCGGACCTCGCTGCGCGAGACGACCGTGCCGATGATCCGGCAGCTGTTCGCCGACTCCCACCTCGAAGAGCTGTGGGAGCGGCGGCAGTTGCCCGTCCTGGACCCCGAACCGCTGCCGCGCGGCGGCAAGGCCGTCGAGGCGGCGCTCGGCGAGCGCCTCTCCGACATGCAGCGGCTGCTGGCCGACCTGCGGTCCGTCACCGAACGCTCCGCCGCCACCATGGCCGACCGGTTCTCCCCGCGCCCCGCCATCGACAAGCTTCTCCTGAACGTGGACCCCTTCCACGCCGACCGCGTCGTGCGCGGCGTTCCCGCCACCGACACCGACGACCCGATCGCCCGCCTCGGCTTCCTCGGCATGCTCGACAACCGCTCCCGCGCCCCGCAACGCCCGCCGGGCATGACCGACCAGCCGCCCAAGATCCCCCGCATCAAGGGCCGGCTCGCCGGCATGTCACCGGCCCGCTGGGGCGACGACGACGTCCAGGCCGCCCTCCAGGAACAGGATGCCTGGTACCAGTGGCGCTGCCGGACCATCTGGCACGAGGCCTGGCGCGAACAGCAGCAGCACTGGCGGGCCGCCGCCGACACCGCCGGCGCGGACATCGCCCGCCTCGTCAACGCCTTCCGCGCGCACAGCGACCAGGAACGCAAGGTGTCCGCGCAGAAGGGCCTCGAACTGTACGAGGACCGCACAGGAATCTCGTACCTCCTGCCGCCCCAGCGCACCCTCAACCACTTCTACGAGGACCTCGTCACCAGGCTGATCCGCCGCGAGGGCCTGCGCGAGACGGAGGACGCGGCGGCACTGCTGCTCAAGCTGGTCGACGGGGAGACCTGGCGTGACGTCCACGCGCTCAGCAGGCGCAGCCCCGACAGCGCGGTGTCGGTCGTCAAGGCCCAACTCGAGGGCCGCATCACGCGGTTGTTCGCCGAGGGCGGTGAACGGCTCGAGGAACGGCCCCTGTTGCCGTCCATGAGCACCCTGCTGGCCGCAGCCGCCGGCGACTCCGACGCCACCGACCAGGTCAGCAAGGAGGCCCTCGACCTGTTCGGCCGCAAACTGACCGGGCTGCTGCCGGTCGGCTTCACCCCGGAGGGCACCGGACCCCTGCGGGTGCTGGTCACCTACCCGCGCGTCGAGGCCGTCGACGAGGTCGAGCAGTACCTCGGCAAGGCGCTGCGCCTGCCCTCCGACGCGCGGAACTCCGTTGAGTACAGGGGAGTTGAGAGCGACTCGGTGACGGTCGTCCTCTTCCGCAGCGAGATGAGCCTCACCCAGGTCCCCGAGGCCCGCAAGGTGCTGCGCCAGTGGGCCAGGGCCAAGGACAACGAGCAGGCCCAGGACGTCCTGCGCTGGCGCCAGCGGCTCGGCTACCGGGACAGCTGGATGGTCAGCGGCGAGGAGGACCGCCGCGTCATCCTGCACCGGCTGCTGTGCTGCATGTGGAACGGCCAGGTCGACGTCGTCGACGGCGAGACCGCGTCCCCGGACCGCGTCCGACTGCGTCTGCACCCGGAGCAGGGCCCCCAAGTACCGGGCGTGCGCCTACGGTTGGGCGACTTCCCGGGCGGTGTCTCCAGCTGGGCGGAACTTCTCCGCTCCTACGAACGCTGGACCGTCCTCGACGACGAACGCACCGTCGAGGACTACTGCCGCGAACTGATGGGCGCCCAGCCGACGGGCCTGACCCGCAGCGGCAGCGAGCCGCACCCCCTGTTCGTCGAACTCGTCGAGAAGATCGCCCCACGCCAGCTGGAACTCCTCGCGGAACGCCGCGAACGCGACGGCGAACGCGTCGAGGGCTGGGTGCGGCCCCTGTGGGAGTTCTGGGCGGAGACCCTCCCGGCCGCCCTGGACACCGAGTTCGGCGACCAGCGCGCGGTCCAGCCGACCCTGCGCACGCTCCTCGAACACGTCCGAGGAGGCACCCCGACCGCACGCCGCCGCCCGCAACGGGAGACCCCCCGCCGCCCGGCCGACGACGAGGACGACTGGGGCACGACACCACCCCGCACCCCGAACCCCGAACCCGCCGACCGCACCCGCCGCACGTCGGAGGACGACTACGAGGAGCGGTACGACGACCGCGGGCGCGGCGACGAGGGCCACAGCGGCAGGTCGCGCTTCTCAGCAGAGGACGACGACAACTCCCGTGCGTACGGCGGCGGTTCACGCTCCGCAGCCGGGGACGGCGACACCCGCGGAGACGGTCGCCACCGCGACGACTACGGCACCGCGGGCGGCTACGGGAAAAGGTCACGCACCTCTGCCGAGGACGACGACAACACCCGTGCTCACGGCGGCGGTTCACGCTCGGCAGCCGGAGACGGCGACACCCGCGGAGACGGTCGCCACCGCGACGACTACGGCACCGCCGGCGGCTACGGGAAAAGGTCACGCACCTCTGCCGAGGACGACGACAACACCCGTGCTCACGGCGGCGGTTCACGCTCCGCAGCGGGGGACGGCGACACTCGCGGAGACGGTCGCCACCGCGACCGAGACCGCGATGACGACTACGGCACGGCCGGCAGTTACGCCGGCAAGTCGCGCTTCTCCGCCGAGGACGACGACAACTCTCGTACGCGTGGAGCCGGTTCACACTCGGCCCCCGATGACCCCGACGCCGACGACTACGGCACCGCAGGTGCGTACCGCGGCGGGTCACGGTCCTCCGAGGAGCGTGACCGGCGTGACGACGGGCGGGTCAACGGGTCCCCCTACGGCGCGGAGCGCCCCTCCGCCCCCTGGGACCAGCCCGACGACGATCCCGACGCACCTCACCGGTACGAGCGCCGGGACGGCGACAGCTCTCCCTGGGACGGAGACGCCCAGTGAGCGTGCCCCCGGGCTTCGGCCCTGTCGTCATCCCGCTCGACCTGCGCGCCGGGGCGGCGGAACTGGACACCGCCCCCGCACTGCGGGCCCGCGTCGCACGCCGGCTCGCCCAGGCCGGGCAGCCGGAGCCCGAGGACCCGTTGTTCCTGGTCACCGACACCCCGGCCGGTCTCACCGACCACCAGCGCCAGTACGAACTCCTCGCCGCCTACCGGGCCGTGGGCGAGGTCAGGATCCTGGTCCTGCTGGTGGGCAGCGCGCCCGGTTCGTACGCCGGCGAGGACGAGGCGTTCCGCCCCGACCGACGGCTGCTGCGCCCCGCCGTGCTGCGCAGTGACCGTACGGCGATCCTGTGGGCCGGCGACCTGCGCTCCGCGCGCACGGCGGCCGAGCATCCCGCGCACGACGACCCCGACGCGCTGTCCGTCCTGGTGGACGTGCTGTCCGTACCGGACGTCTACCAGCGCGTCCTGACGGACCTGACCGCACTGCCCGACGCGGTCGCCGCACCCGGCGTACGCCTCCTGGAGCAGGATCTGCCACCCGACGTACGGGACAGGGCCTGGCGCGACGCGCTCACCCGCTTCGCCGGCCAGGACACCGACCACGCCGCACCGGCGGCCGTCGCGTTCGGCGCCGATCTCCCGGAACCACTACGGGTGTTGGCGGCCGGCCGAGGCGGACGCGATCAGCGGCACCGGCAGCCCGGCGGCCTGGCCGACGAGGCCTACCGTGCCTGCGCGGACGCCCTCGACTACGCGGACGAGGCGCTGGCCGGCCTGCGTACCCTGCCCGGTCTGCTGCGTCCCACGCGCCGGACGACCTTCGAGGCGGACCTGGACCAGGCCCGCCAGGCCCTCGACGACTACCAGGCACTCGTCCGCAGGGCCCTGACCAGCGGCACCGGTTCCGGCACGGCGTCCTCGACCGCCGAGGCGGCTGCCCAACTCACCGAGCTGGGGCTGCGGTTGCCCACAACGGAGGGCATGCGCGACCGGATCGGCGAGGGCCTGCGCGAATACGCCGAGAAACTCCTCGGCCAGGGCCTCGCCCTGCGCTCGATGGCCCAGAGGTTCACGGCCCTGGCGGGCCGAGTGGAACCGGTACCGGGTTCAGCGCTCCTCCCCAAACTCGCGGGGTTCGGTTCGGAGGCGGTGGCCAGGGAGTCCGGAGAGCCGGGCGACCCGGTGCGCAGTCCCTTCGCGGCCGGAGCGGTGGCCGCCGTCGCGGGGCTGCTCGGCGCACTGTGGCAGGGCCCCACGCTCGCGCTGGCCCTCATCATCCCGCTCCTCTTCCTCGCCGTCGCCCTCCTGGGCGCATCCCGACTGCGCGGCGCAGGCCGACCCGGCCGGTGGGCCCTCGGCCCACAGCTCGCGGCCTGGGCCGGCGCCCTGACCGGCGCACTGGTCGCGCACGCGACCGACCCCGCGCCCTGGCTGAGCACATCCGGCCTGCTGCTCGGCCTGTGCGCGGCGGCCGAAACAGCCCGCCGCCTGTGGCGCGGCGCGGCCGACGCGTGGGCCCCGGGCCACGCCACCGCCGCACTCCGCCGAGCCCTGGCCGGCCTCGACGCCCTGCTCGCCAAGGGCGTCCAGGAGCACTGGGCCGTCGAGGAACGCCTCAACTGCGCCGACGCGGCCCGTTCCGTCGCCGGTGTGCTGCGGGCGACGGCTGCAGCGGCGGAGGCCGAGGCGGTCCCCGAGCCCGAGCGGGCGGCGACCGTCGGCGGCCGGGGCGGCGCCTACGACACGTACGGAGAAGGGGAGTTCGCGGCGGACGACTGGCTGTCGAGCACCCCGGACGCGTTCTCGGGGACCGGCGACGGCCCCGCCGACGACAAGGGCGACGACGACTGGATGAGCGCGTACGCCTGGCCGGACGCCCCGTCCTGGGACGACCCCGCCGACGCCACGGACCCGGCGGACGACGCCGACACCCCCGTACCCCCCAGGAGGCCGCACTCCGCCCAGCCCGACGCCGCGCGGCCGAACGGCGTCGACCGGACACCGCTCTGGCTGGACCGGGAGACCGCCGAGGGCGGCCCGGAGCTGGTCGCCACCCTCACCTCCGACCTCGCCGACGCCGCCATGGAGGCGATGCGGTCCTACTGGGGCGCCGTGGAACGCGGCCAGGCGGGCACGCTCGCCGCGACCCGGATCGAGGGGCGCGTCGCCGAACTCCTGTCGACGGCTCGCAGGCACCTCCGTGCCAACGGTGTGCTGGCCGCGCCACCCTTCCCCACCGCCCGCCGCACCCGGCCCGCCCCGGCGAACCTGCTCGGCACCGACCCGCAGGTGCTGGCCGGACTGGTCGGCGCGGAGACCGACCGGCAGGCCGTCGTCCAGCTGTCCTCACCCGAACAGGGCTCGCTGCTCAGCCGCGACCCGGGGGCCGCGCTGTGGATCAGGTTCGCGCCGCTGGCCGTACGCGACGAGGTCGAGAAGGTCTGGCGTACGAACGGTTCGGGCCGGCCGGAGGAGGTGGAGTGGACGTCGTCGGGACGGTACGCGGGCCTGCTGCGCCTCACCCCGCTGCGCTCGGGCGTGGTCGACACCTTCCGCCCCCGCCACGACAGCGACGGGGACGGACACGACGGCCCGTACGACAGCCCGTACGAAAGCCGGTACGAGAGCCGCTATGAGAGCTCGTACGAGAGCCCCTACGGCGGCGCCCACGACAGCGCCCACGACGGTGCCTACGACCGAGGGGACGGCGACCGCTGGTGACCAGTGCCACCCACCCCAGGCCGGAGCGACCCGAGCGGTCGGCGGGTCCCGAGGGTCCCGCCGACGCCAAGCTCGGCTTCAGCACCCCCTCCGGCCGCCGCCGGGTCGCCCGGGCCCGCTTCGGCCCCGAGTCGCGGCGCGACCCGCAACTGCCCCCGCTGATCCGCAACGCCCTCCTCGACGACCAGGGCCAGGGCCAGCGCTGCGTACAAGTGCGCCTCTCCGCCGCCGACGCGACGGAACCGGCCGCCCGCGCCCTCCTCGACACCGAGGCTGGCACCGCGCTGCGCCTGCACCGGCTCGTCGAGGGCACGGAGTACGCCCCGCTCTTCCCCCGGCTCATCGGCTACGAGCTGGACACCGCCGAGCCGTTCCTCCTGTACGACCCGCCGCGCGGCGCCACCGCCGCGAAGACCCACGTCATGTCGTCCACCGACCAACGCGTCCTCACCCGCGACCTGATGCTCGCCCTGTGCCTGCTGGACGGCCAGGGCCTCGTCCCGCGCGGCATCTCGCCCGCCACCGTGCTCTGGGACGGCACCTCACTCCAGCTCTGGGGCCTGGAGGGAGTCGTCGGCACCGGCCGCCCCCGGACCCCGTGGGGCCGGGCCCCCTACTCGTCCCCCGAACAGCGCCGCGGCGAGGGCGAGGTCGACTCCCGGGACGCGGTGTGGAGCGCGGCCCAGGTGCTCTACCGCCTGGTGACCGGCCGCCCCGGCCACCCCGACCGGGCCCCCGCCGACCTGGCCGAACACCGCGTCCTCGACGAGACCCTGCGCGAGGCCTTCGCCCCCCGGGCGAGCGCCCGCCCGACCCCAGCCCAGCTCCTCGACCTGCTGTCCCCGGGAACAGCCCGCCGCACCACGCTCACCCCGCCCGCCGAGGAGGCCCGCCAGGACCGCGAGGTCTTCGAACAGGCACTGCGCGCCAAACGGCAGGCACCCGTGTCCCCCCACCCACTGGGGGCGGGCGCGGGATCGGGATCGGGATCAGGTGCGGGCGCGGGCTCGGGGCTCAGTGAGAGCGAGGTGCTCTGCCCCTACTGCCTGGAGACCATCCAGCTAGACCTGAACGCGCTGTACGTCACCGACAACCGGATGCAGTACCAGCCCCTGAACCTCGCGGGCATCGGCAAACTGCGCCGCCAGGACGTCATGCGGGGCGCCGTCCAGAAGTGCACGGCGGACCCGGACTTCCAGGAGCACTACATCCCCGTGCCCTACCTCACCTACGGCCGCCCGCTGACGGTGGCGATGGTCGGCCAGTCCTCCACCGGCAAGAGTCATCTGCTGACCCAGATGATCGCCGAGATCACCGACGGCGGCCTCGAACCGTTCGGCCTCACCTGGCAGTCCGTCAACCCCGAACAGCATGCCCGCTTCGTACGGGAACGGGTGCAGCCCCTGCGCAACAGCCGCGTCCTCGACCACACCACCGGCGTGGGCCTGGACGGCTTCGCCCGGTTCGTCGAGTCCCTTCTCATCACCGACGCCCGCGGGCAGGTGCGCCCGGTCGCCTTCTTCGACCTGGGCGGCGAGGACCTCGTACGGACGGACTCGGCCCTGCGGTTCCTGCTCGGGATCGACGCCCTGGTCTTCGTCGTCGACCCCGTACTGGCGCTGCCGCTCCCGCAGTTGGACCACGCGAGGGAACGCGGGGGCGTCGAGGTCAACCGGGACGGGGACCTCGCCTTCGCGACGGTCCTGGACCGGCTCCCGAAAACCGGCCCGTACCTGGAGGTGGCGGCCACGATGGTGCTCGCCAAGGCCGACCTGCTGCGCTTCCAGTCCCCGGTCGACCGCTGGCTGGGCCGGGGGCCCCTCACCGCCCTCGACCCGGTCCAGCTGCGCGAGGAGAGCCAGGACGTCCACACGTTCCTGCGGCGCCACGCGGGGCAGGCCTGGCTGCGCCCGTTCGACGCGATCCGCCGGTGCACGCTGCACGTCGCGTCGGCCACCGGCGGACAGGAGGACCAGGGCCGCTATCCGGCGGGGGCGGCACCCCGGCGCGTACTGGAACCCCTGCTCTCCCTGCTGGCGATGCACGGCCTGATCGACGTCCCCGGCGGCCCGGACGCGTTCGCGCGGGGCGAGGCGGCGGCCTGGGAGGCGGTACCGGCGGACGGGCCCGTCTCCGCCTCCGCCGACGGGGAGTTCGGCGTACCGGGCGTACCCGGGGCGCGCGGAGCCGGCGGGCCCGGACGGGAACAGGGCCGCGAACCAGGACGGGAACGGGGAGGGGAAGAGAAGTGAGCGAGTTCAGCGAATCCCAGGGGACGTCCTCGATGCTGTCGGTGCCCTCGGTGGATCAGATCGTCTTCCGGTGGGAGGGCAACCTGGGCGGCCGGCAGGGCACCGGCATGAAGGCGGTCGCGCACTCCTGCCCGGCGGAACGGGCCGAGCAGTTCGGCCGCGACCTGGGCGCGTTGCTGTGGGTGTCCGGCCCGGGCGCGGCCCGCCCCAGCGTCGTACGCACCCTGTCCGGCGACGGCAAGGTCATGCTCGTCCAGCGCTGGCCCACCATGGACCGCACGGGCCGGCCCAGCACGATCAGCCATGTCCTGGTGGGCGCCCCCGGCACGCTGAAGACCCGGCAGTGCCTGGCTCTGGCGTACGGCGGCTGGGGCAACCGGAAGTCCGCGGAAGCGGCGACGGGCTCGAAGTCGAAGATCGAATGCGCGACGCTCGACACTCTCGTGCTCGATCGGCTGCCGATGATGCAGGCCAGGCTCGAGAAGGTGCGGGGCGCCCTGATACTGGCGACGGCGGAGTGGCTGCGCGACCCGGCGCAACGGGTGTCGTTCCTCGTCGAGGGCGAGGAGGAGACGAGGAGGAAGGGCAGGCTGCCGGGCTGGCCGAACCAGGACGACGCCCCGCTGGTCTACCTGGGCCTGTTCCTCCTCTTCCACAACTGGCCGGGCCACGAGTGGACGTTCGCGACGTACGACACCGTCGACACCCACCCCCTGCGCCTGACGTCGGTCCCCCGCTGGGAACAGGACACCGGCGGCCACGGCCCCCTGGCCAGGATCATGGGCGGCAACACGACGGACCCCCGCTTCGAACACCAGGCGGCGTCCCGCCTGGTCGACCACCTCCTCGCCCACCCGTACGCCGCGGCGGGCGTACCCCAGCTGGCGGGTGAGCTGAGCGACGGCGCGACGATGGACTGGGAGCGCCGAAAGGACCTGCTGAAGAGGATCCTGAGCCCGGACCGCCGCCGCGCCGACACCGTCCGCGCCGACATGGGACGCCCGGACACACCAACAACACCGATGACACCAGCTACACCGGCAGCACCGAAGGACCTGCTGCCCCCCGCCCCACAGCAACTGCCGGAGCGCCCAGCCGGGTACGAGGAGCAGCGAGCCCCCTACCAACAACCCCAGCCCCAGCCCCAGTTCCAGCCCCCGCCGCCGTACCGCGTCACACCGCCGCAGCACGAGGAGCCCCAACCCCCGTACGCCCACGACCCTCACCCCACCCACGACCCTCGCCCCTCTCACCATCGCCACCAGCTCCCTCACCTCCCCCAGCTCCACGAGGACCTGCGCGACCACGAACGCGGGGACAACGCCCAACGCCACTACCTGATGGCGCAGTTGCGCGAACTCCCCGACGACGTACTGCTCCACGAACTGCGCTCCGGCGAACTCCCCCCGGACTCACTGGAGTTGCTTCTCACCGAACTGGGCACCCACCAGCGCCTCACCACCCGCTCCCCGGAGATGCAACACGCCCTGTGCGAGCACGCACTCAACAAGAACCTGTACCTGACGCCCCACGGAGGACCCGGCGGCCCCATGTCGGGCGCGGCCCAGGCGAGCCGGGCGGCCCACCTCTTCACCTGGGCCGTCGCCCCGCTGGCCCGCGACAAGCGCTATCAGCCCGACCTGCATGAGCTGATGCAGCTGATGAGCCGGTCCCCCCACCCCATCGGGAGCAACTGGCTCGAGCAGAGCATCCTTTCGCCGCCGCACGGCAAGGTCCCCGACCTCCCGCCATCGGTATGGCGACAACTGCTGCACGACGCCCTGACCCGCGAGGAGAAACCCCAACCGGCCGCCGTTCCCCCGCCGCCCTCACCAGTCGCACCGGAATCCCCGAGCTCCATGTCCCGCCTCTCCGAGCTGTCGAACAACGTGGGTTGTGTGGTGGGGGTGAGCTTCGCCGTGATCGTCGTACTGATCGCGATCGCGCTGATGGTGATGTGAGGGAGCTGGTGTGAGGCGGCTACGCTGACCGTCGTTTTCAGGACAGCGGCGGACGGGGAACAGCACATGCCCAGCAGGAAACGCCTGATGGTGGCCGGTATGTCGATGGCCCTCGTGGCCGCCCTCGGCGCATGCGGGAGCGGTGGCGGTGGCGACGGCGGTGACGACGGAAAGGTCGCGGACCGGGTCACCGGCAGCGACCAGACCATTCCGGACCAGGCGCCGACGTCGACGTCAACCAGGGAAACGGTCACCGGCCTTCGCGAAGCCGTCCGCCACATCGCCCGGAAGACGGCGAGCGCCACCCGCCCCCACCTGGTCAAGAAGTGCAAGTCCACCAAGGGCTCAAAGGGATCGAAGGGCACCCGCAAGTGCTCGACGGTCCGCAACGGCACGGAGACGTACACGCGGGTGATCCGTCAGGAACGCTGGTGCGTGAGCCTGGACGACGTGAACGGCGACACCGCGAAGGACGCCGTCTGGTACCAGGTCACCCACGCGACGTACACGAAGGTCAGCGGTGTGGAGCGGCTCACCAAGGTGGAGTTCGCACCGGAGGCCACGGGCTGCGACCGGTGACGCCCGGCTCCCCCAATTAGACAGCGAGTCAAGTTACTCAACCGTAACCTTACGACTGCTACCCGAAGTAACCGACCAGTAGGTACGGTCCAGGCGAACTACCCGGTAAAGGAGAGGCCACTGTCGGCCTTGCTTCCCTGCCGTCAACTCCTGCCCCCCGCTTCACAGGAGGTTCGCCATGCCCGCACGCAGACGGCTCCTGGCCGCAGCGCTCACCGCTGCGACTTGTCTGGGCGCCCAGATCCTGTCGTACGCCGCCACAGCCACAGCAGCGGACGCCTCCCCCACGGAGACGGTCGTGTCCCGAGGCGTGGAGATCCCGGCGTTCTACACACCACCGACCACCCTCCCCACCCCCAACGGCGCGCTGATCCGCACCGAACCCCTCCCCCTGGCCCTCTCCCTCCCCACCCTGGACGGCCCCCTGCCCGGCCGGGCGACGCGCCTGATGTACAAGTCCACGGACTCGAACGGCGCCCCGGTCGCCGTCACCGGCGCGTACATCGAACCGACGGCGCCATGGAAGGGCGGCGGCCCACGCCCGCTGGTCGCGGTGGCCCCCGGCACGATGGGCCAGGGCGACCAGTGCGCGGCTTCCATGGGCCTGGAGCACCCACTGAGCCTCAACGGCCGTACGATCTCGGTCGGTTACGAGGACGTCGCCATCTACCGCCTCCTGGCGACCGGCACCGCGGTCGTCGTCACGGACTACGCCGGCCTGGGCGCGACGGACCGCCTCCACACATACGTCAACCGCCTCGACGAGGCCCACGCGGTACTGGACGCGGTACGCGCCGCACGCTCCCTCCCCGGCACCTCACTCACGCCCGACTCCCGGGTGGGCCTGTTCGGCTACAGCCAGGGCGGCGGAGCCACAGCGGCAGCGGCGGAACTCCAGCCCGCCTACGCCCCCGACATCACCCTCGCCGGCACCTACTCGGGGGCCCCACCGGCCGACCTGACCGCCGTCACGGAGGCGATCGACGGCAGCGAACTCTCGGGCGCGCTGGCCTGGTCGCTCAACGGCTTCCTCCAGTCGGACCCCACCCTGAGGCCGATAGCGGAGGCCCACCTGAACGCGAAGGGCAAGGCGGCCCTGACCGACCTGTCGACGATGTGCGTGGGCGACGCCCTGCTGGGCTACGGCTACACGAAGAGCACGAAGTGGACGACCGACGGCAAATCCATCTCCGACATCATCGCCTCCACCCCGGCCCTCCAGACCTTCCTGAACAGCCAGCGCATCGGCACTCTCACCCCATCGGGCCCGATCCGCATAGCGACGGGCATCAGCGACAACCTCGTCCCACACGGCCAGGCCCGCCAACTGGCAAAGGACTGGTGCGCGAAGGGCGCGAACGTCACGTACAGGCCGGTGATCCTGCCGAACGTGATCAGCCCACTCCTCAACCACTTCACCCCACTACTCACAGACCAGGGCAACGCGGTGAACTGGCTGACGGACCGCTTGTCGGGCAAGCCGGCGAAGTCGAACTGCGGGACGCTGCCGATCCTGCCGTGAGGCGGTGAGGCGGTGAGGCGGCGGGTCACCGACAGGCGGGCCGACGGGCGGGCCGACGGGGGGCGTAAGCCCCACAGACCGGCCCGCCTGTCATGATGAGGCCGTGAACGAGTCCGCGCTTCTTGACCGACTGGACAGAGCCCTCGACCGGGTAGGACCGATCCCGGCCGCCGTCCTGCTCGCGTTCGGCATCGATCGCTATCGCGACGGCGGCTCCATCGGCTGGCCGATCGGCGGTGCGGTGATGCTGCTGGCCAGCTTCTGGGTGATCTACCGAGGAAGGGCGCGCAGCAAGAAGAGGGACGCCAAGAAGCCGTAGCCCTCGCTCCTCCCCACCTCGGACGGGCTAGTCCGGCGCGCTGGAGCTCGCCGCCCGACCGAGGCTGAGGAACAAGGCGTGTCCGTCGGCCGAGAGCACGCGCGAGATCGGCAAGATCGGAGACGTCCATGTGCGGTTCGGGCCAGTTGCCGGCCACGGTCACGCCCGCCCCGGGCGCGCATCGCCAGCCGCTGCGCACGCCACGAGTGCGGCTCCCCGGGCGTCACCTGTGACCACCGAACTCGTACGCATCGCGGTGGTCGGAGACTGCCCCGTCTTCCGGCACGGCATCTCGCAACTCATCGGCACCGCTCCCGACCTGCACCTGGTCGCGGCCGTACCGTCGATCGAGAGCGCGGACGGCGGCCTGCGCGGCGCGGAGGTCGTCCTGATGGACCTCCAGCAGTCCGCCCCGAAACTCGCGGCGACGGTGACAAAGCTACGGAGAAAGGGCCACGCCGTCCTGGTCGTGTCGTCCTCACCGCAGGTCGACGCGGTCCAGGTGATCCAGGCGGGCGCGAGCGGCTACGTGAGCCGACAGGCGGAGGCGATCGAAGTACTGACGGCGATCCGGACGGTGGGCTCCGGCCACGGCTATGTGTCCGCGCCGGCCAGCCAACTGGTGGGCCGCTCCCTCCGTTTCACGGACCGGGAACAGGAAATCCTGGGCCTCCTCGCGAATGGCGCGACAGACAATGAAATCGCCGATGCCTTGGGAATCAGCAAACACACTGTGCAGTCTCACCTTGACCGAATCGGCGAGAAAACAGGCTCTCGACGCCGCCCCGACCTGACCCGAATCGCCGTCGAAAACGGCCTCACCTGCCTGGATTAGAAGCCAGCTGTGGGTAGTTCTACCCCGTTGGCAGTGGGTAATCGTTACCCTTGACCTCCACCGACTGATCCAAGACCGTTGAGGAGACCACTGACGTAAAACAGGGATCAGCTGGGAGAGATCATGCGCAATCGTCTCGCAATCCTCACCGTCGCTACGCTGCTGCCTCTGACGGCGGGGGCCTCGCTCGCGGCAGCCAGTCAGGCGGACGCGCTCGCCCCAATCGGAAAAGTTACGCTCACTGGGACAGTCGAGGACTGCGATAGCGACTCTTCCCCCACCGACGTGAAGATTAAGGCGGGGACCGAAACGAAGGTCGACAACTCACTCGCCGGAAACAGCAACTCGTACTCGGTCACCTTCAAGAAGATTCCCACGGGCGGCACCGCAACAGGCAAGGCGACGGTGACCTGCGAGGACGAAACCACGTACAAGGCGGCAAATTTCACGATCAAGGGTTCACCCAACACGTCCACCGTGAAGCAGAAGCAGAACCTTGAGCCGCAGTAGCAACCGGTTAGTCGATCGGGCCGGGTTTCGCGACGGCGAGGCCCGGCCCGACCTTGCTCAATAGTGGAGTAGAGCCCTTACAGTGCCACCGACAGCCGAGCCGCCGACCAGCACAATCCCCTGCGAGGGGCGCGCTTATGAGGGACTATCCGGGCCCTCCACCCGCGACACCTTGACCTCCAAGCAGTTGTCGCCTTCCGCCGTCCACTCCTGCCCTCCGCCATGGAGAGGGCGCAGCAGATACATCCCGCCCCGCACGTCGGTGACGATGACGCGTTGCCCCGCCTCATGGTCGTACACCTCGTCCCCGACCCACACCCTGCCGTTCTTCACACTGCCTCCTCACATCGCAGTTCGCCCCAGACCTGCTTGCCCCAGCGGTAGAGATCGGTGCCCCAACGCTCGGTCACCGCGTCCATCAGGACCAGCCCTCGTCCCCCCAGCAACAGTTCTTCGCCGTTGGACTTCGTGATCTCCGGCATGGTGCGGGACTTGTCGACCACGCCGATCCGTACGTTCCGCTCGCTCGGGCGGGAGATGACGACCCGGATCAGACGGCTGTTCGTATGCTTCACGGCGTTGGCCACCAGCTCGGAGACGAGGAGCGTCCCGGTGTCGGCCAACTCATGCAAGTGCCATGCGGCCAGCGCCGTTCTGACGAGTTTGCGGGCGACCTCGGCACTCTCCTCCAGGCAGGGAAGGGTCTCGGAGTATCCCGGATGCCCCGTGGGGCGTGGCTGCGCTGACACGATCATCTGGACCTCAGGGGTGTCGGTGTACGACGGCCTACCTCCAGTCAACTTGCCCTGCGCCCGCCCGAACCGTAGAGCTCGTAACACGGTCATGATCGGTGTTTCTTGAGGCGTCTCCCCAGCACACCAGGGCGCAGGCCAACTGAGCCGAGGCGTCGCGGCGTTCGGTTCGGCCTTCTCAGCGGACGGCGAGGCGCTTGAACTGGTGGAACAGGGCGAAGGTCTGCTTGACGACGTAGCGGAGTTTGTCCAGACCCTTGATGTTCGGCGTGCCCTTGAAGAATTGACGGCTGCCTTGGGCCGGCTCAGGGGGCAAGCCGTGCTATCTGGCTGCAGGGAGCTCCAGCGGGTACATCTCACGCCTCGCAGACAACAAGGAGGCGGTGCAACTCGGCCTGGCAGGCGATTGATCAAGGAAGCCCGGGTCGTACTGGATGGTCGCATCTGGCCCCCGGGCGAACTCCAGTGGCTGGCCGGCCAGTTGACCGAGGCCCTTACCAATGTGCACCGCATCGCGGAGAGCCAGGGCGCGCGCCTGCACGTACCCTCCTGGGACGATTCCGACCTGACAGACGATGACGATCACGACGAGGACGACGACAGTCCCGGACGTCGTGCCACCTGGGGCTGTCGGGTGACCTTCTCCCCTGTCCGGCCTCCGAATACAGTTCTTCCGCCGAGGCCGTTGTGATCGAAGGGCCATCGCTGTGGGACGTGCACAGGCACAAGCCGTATCTGGTGTCCTGTCTGCTGCGGGTTAGAGGGCTGCTGGACCTGCGCACACACGTATCGGGTGGCCTGTCCCTCCTGAGGTGTTCGAAGCCGGGGACTACTACTGGGTCAACGGTGGCGACTGGCGTCCGGAGGCCGAGCGGGAGCCTCGGCCGCGGACTCTGGAAGAGCTGTGGGAGGTCGAGTTGGTCCATGAGGCCGGTACCCACTCGATCCTCGACGTCTTCCATGTGATCGGACCGGATGACACCCCGGACTACAGCACCGTGGAAGCAGTGACGGCCGAGGAGTCCCTCGAATTGCTGGGGGTGGAGAAACTGACCCGATCGCACGTCAAGGACTTCGACGTGTTCCCCAGGCAACGCTGGTTCGGACGATGCGCGGTGCTGCACGACGACGAGGGCAAGCCGCAAGAGATCTACTTCTGGGGGCACTCGGGCGACTGAACCACCACGAGCCCGCGTTCCATGAGCTGACCGTCCACCGCGATCCACCCCTGCCCGCTCAGAGCAGAAGGTCGTCGGGCAGCACTCGGAATGCCTTGTGGCGGCCCAGCGGTCGTACGGCGCGGAAGTCGCGCCGGTCCAGGGTGAGAATCGCGTCGGTGTCGTAGTCGTTGGCGAGTGCCACGTTCACCGCGTCGGCCAGGTCCAGGTCCAGCGCACCGTATCTTGCGCGGACAGACTGAGCCGCGCCCAAGTGGGCCTCTGTGATCTCCGGCAGGACTACGCGGCCTCGGCTCATCCAGCGTCGGATGTCGTCGACCGCACTCAGGGCGGCTGCGCGCCCGAGTTCGCGTGTGGCTACGTGATCGAGCTCGGCCAGGAGAAGTGGAGACATGACTAGGAGTCCCGCGGCCAGGATCGCCTCGTTCGCCGCCGCGTGCTCGGGGTGCGTCGCGTCAAGCGCGGCCAGCAGGCCGGATGTGTCGGCGATGACGATGATCACGTAACACTTCCCGGGCCCGGATCGGCGTCCAGCCTCGTCTGTGTCTCCCTGCGGACCGCGTCGGCGATCGTGTCGCGGACCTCGGCCTTGGACAGCGTACGGCCCGAGCCGTCGAAGGTGCGCGAGAACAGAGGCTCGTCCCAGACGCGGTTCGCCATGGCCGCGAGGTGGATCCCCTGGCGAATGATCTCGGCCTCGCTTATCCCTCGGCGCTTGGCGGCCTCTTTGATGATCGCCAGGTCTTCGGGGTCGGCGTAGACGTTCGTGCGCTTCATGGACATGTACCTAACGTAGTCCATGTACCAGGGTGGTGTATGTCCTCGTTGGATGGTGTTCCGCCGAGGGCGCGAGCCGCAGCCGTGGGCAGTCTGGCATTCTCACCGCGTTTCGAGGGCTGCATTTTGGCCACTGCGCGAGCTCCGATCGACGCTCCTGCCAGTCTGTGGGGGGGTCCGTCATGGTCGAGACCATCCATTGGCGCTGTCACGTGCACGCGAACGACCGGCTCGCCGCCGAGCGGATGGTTGGTCGTCTTGCGGCTCGGTTGGATCGAGCCGTTGAGCTCGAGCGCTAATGAGCGGTACCGCAAGTTCCCAAGCTCGCCGTGTTGCGGCTCAGCCCAGTTCATATCGAATCGACCCGATTCCACGATGCCCGCTCAGGAAGGCCACGCCGCCAGAAGGTCCGCCGGGCCGTACTCCGCGTCGAGGCCCGTGCAGTCGGTTCCGCTGCGCGAGATCGCGATCACGGGGATCGTGTCGGGTGTGAGCAGGGCGCGGTGACGCAGGAGGGCCGACAGGTCGTGGCGGTCGAAGGGGGCGTTCTCCAGCCACTTCACCGAGCCGACGAACAGCAGCTCCTTGGCGATGGGGGCGCGGTCGGCGCCGACGACGTCGATCTCCACGTCGTTGGTACGGGTCCAGTAGGCGCCGATCGCGGGAGCCGCGGGCAGGTGTGTGTCAGGCAGCAGGCGGGCCAGGGCCTCGCGTACGAGGGGTTCGACGGCGCGACCGCGCCAGCTGGTCCAGTTCTCGCGGATGCGGCTCAGTGTCAGATCCCCCCTGCCCCGTTCGATCTCTTCCATCGCGGGCCCGAGGAATCGCAGCCAGAAGCGGAGGTAGGGGTCGGCGACCCGGTAGCGCCGGTCTTTCGAAGGCCCCTGAGACACGGGGAGTTCGGTCGCGACCACCCTCTTTTCCGTGAGAGCCCCCAGCGAGCGCTGGAGCGGGGTCGATCCGATGCCGCCGGCCGCCCGGGCGATGTTGGAGAAGGTCCGTTCCCCGCTTCCGATCGCCGCCAGCACCGCACTCGCCTGCGTCTGCTGTGGGAACTCGGCGGCGAGCGACCGTTCCGCCGAGACGAGCAGTGCGGACACCGGATCGTTCAGCGCCGCCGACAGGAAGTCCCACACCCCGGCGCCGTGCGGCCACTCCGCGCAGATCAGCGGGAGCCCGCCGGTGATCAACGCCGCGTCGAACGCCTCGGCCGGGCCGAGGCCCAGCATCCCGCCCACTTCAGCCGGATTCAGGGGACCGAGCACCATTTCCCGTCCGCGCTGGTGGAAGGGGCGGCCGTAGTTGTTCAGGGCCTCCATCATGGAGAGGTCGGAGCCGATGAGGATGAGCAGAACCGGCCTGACCTCCAGCACTCGGTCCCAGGCTCTCTGCAACGTGCCCTCGAACGCCCCCTCCGCGTCCATCAGGTACGGCACTTCGTCCATCACCACAACGCTCGCCCGGTCGGTGGGCAGCGCTGCCGCGAGCACGTCGAAGGCGTCGTCCCAACTCGCCGGACGGGCCGAGGCCAGCAGGCCGGCCGACGGAAGGTTCGACGCCGAAGCGTCGCGGCCGAGCCGCTGGAGATCGGCCTGCGGTGATGCCCCCGTGGCCGCGTAGAACAGGAAGGGAGCGCCGGACCTCTCAGCGAACCGTTCGACCAGCCGTGACTTCCCCACCCTTCGGCGCCCCCGCAGCATCAGGCACCGCCCGGGCCGCTCCCCACCGACACCGGCCGAGACCTTGCCGAGCTCCCGGTTCAACGTATCGAGCTCGCGCACCCTGCCTACGAAATCACCCACGCCATTGCCCTTCGCCGTCCCATCGCCCAGACTAACTAACATCGATGTTACAAACATTGATGTTAGTAACATCGATGTTAGCTCGAAAGGGGGACGGGGAGGGTGAGGTAAATGGCAGACAGCCCCAGGTCAGTGACCTGGAGCTGTCCCTGGAGCTGTCCGGGCAACGCCCTATCCCCCGTACGTCACACACTCACCCCTCAGCCGAACGTCACCACCAACCGCCCGTCCGAAGCGAACGACCAGTGCAGTCCGCCCGTGTACGACGAGCAGCGGGAGCCGTTTGTGCCTGACCAGAACTGGTTCGTCGTGTCGGCGTTGCCGATGATCCGGTCGTTCGAGCCGCTGCCGCTTCGGCATGACGTGTTCGAGCGGAAGACCGACGTACCGCCGTCGAAGCTGAAGTTGCGTTCGGCGTTGTCGATGCTCACGTTGTCCGACACCGACATCGTGCCGGGGTTGCTGTTCCACGTGAAACCGTGCTTGCCGTTCTTGTAGGCGATGCTGCGCCGCACGATGTGATTGACGGCGATGTCGTCGCCGCCGAGCTTGTAGCCGTTGCGGTCGCCGTTGCCGGCCTGGGAGCCGTCGGTGAGCGTGCCGTTGTTGTAGGCGAGGGAGTCCTCGACCGTCACCGGGCCGATGGGGCCCGTGTCGGTCTTGGTGTAGAGGTCCCAGCCGTCGTCGATGTTGTTGTGCGAGACCGCGTAGCGGAAGACGTTGCCGGCGCCGGTGGTGAGCTTGGCCGCGAAACCGTCCGCGTCCTCGCCGTCCGAGTCGGCGTTGTCGTGGGACTCGGCGCTCAGGATCAGGTTGTTCGCCGGCCAGTCGGCGGCCGGGGTGGTCGAGGCGATGCGACCGAGCTGGAGGCCCGTGTCACGGTTGAAGCGGGTCACCGTACGCTCGACGATGTTGTTGCTGCCGCCGACGTAGATGCCGTTGTCACCGGCCCGTTCGACGATCAGGCCCTTGATGTGCCAGTAGTTGGCGTTGAGTTGCAGGCCCCGGTTGGACGAACTCTCCGTCTGCGCCGAGAAGTTGAGGACCGGGGTCTCGCCCGGGTAGGCGGCGAGCGTCGTGCGTGCGGACGTCGTGCCGTTCTTGCCTACCGGGATCGTCACCGTCGAGGCGTAGTTGTACGTGCCTCCGCGGACGTAGATCGTGCCGCCCGCGGTGATGCGGCTGATCGCCGAGGTGAGCGTGGTGGGCGCCGATGACGTGCCCGCCGCGCTGTCCGTGCCGGACGGGGACACATACAGGGCCGACGCGCTCGGCGGGGGCGTGGTACCGCCGTCCGGGACGTTCGCGTCGAGGTAGTCGATGTTGGGGAGACCCGCCGCGGCCGTCGGGTTGAGGCGGATGGTGTTGCTGCCCGCGACCACCGGGACCGTCAGGGTCTTCGTCGTCCACGCCGTCCAGGTGCTGGTGCTCTCGAACGACGCCGTCGTGACCGTCGTACCGTTCACGATGACGCTCACCGGCCGGACGGTGGTGGTGCCGTTGGCGAAGCGGACGCTCAGTGTCGCCGTGCCCGATGCGGGTGCGGATACGGTGAACTGGGCATACGAGCCAGCCGAGTTGGTGCCGTTGCAGAATCCGCTGCCGGAGTAGCCGGTCCAGTCGGAGTCGATGGTGCCGGTGCAGACCGACGGTGAGGTCTCGGCCTCGTAGCGCGTCGTCGCGGCCTGTGCCGTGGTTCCGGACAGCGCGACGAGTGTGCCTGCCAGCAGGCTGACGCACGCCATGACTGGTCTCAGTTGCATCGTGGTTCTCCATCTCCAGGACGGGAGGAACAGCTGTTGGGCCGGACCGGATTGGAAAGCGCTTTCTCTCGGAAGTTAGGGGGGTAGTCCTGGACACGTCAATAGTCGTGTACTTGATCGTTGTTCATATGGATGGACGATTGGAGGGCCGTTGAGGGGGGTTGAGGGGTTTTTCAGTCATCAGGTGGGGAGTAGTTCCACCTCTTGAATGTCGCTGGGTCGAACGTCTGACCGTCCGCCCGGGCGGGCCGACACAACCCATGGCGTGCCTCGGCCGTCTCACATGGCGTCACAGAAATCCGTAAACGCCCCAAGTCCCCATGTGAATCCGGAGGTTACCCACATGCCCTCTGCCCCCGGCGGCCGACGGACGTCCCGTGTCGCGCCCGCGTCGTTTCTGGCGCTGACGCTGGTCACCGCGACCGGACTGGCGGCCGTCCCGCTCGTGCTGGCCGGTACGGCGGGTGCCGCGACGGCGTCCGCCAAGGCCGAAGTCTCCTTCAACGACCGGGAGTTGAGTTACACGGCGGCTCCTGGTCAGAGCAACAAGCTGACCGTCACCGAGTCGTACGCCAACGACACGGACATCACCTTCGCGGTCGACGACGTCGTACCGATCAGCGTCGGGCGCGGGTGCGCGTATCCCAACCCCGCCGACCACACCAACGTCCGGTGCACCGTCGTCACCGTGGACAGCCAGAGCCCGTACGCCGTCCTGCGGATGGACCTCGGCGACGGCAACGACGTGGTCGACTTCACCAACAGGACCGACCAGGCCTACTACTCCAACTCGATCTTCCTGGGCGCGGGCAAGGACATGCTGACCGACCGGGGCAGCGTCGACGCCAACTACGTCGAGGGCGGGGCGGGCGACGACACCATCAGCGCCGGCCCGGCGTCGTTCGTCCGCGACGGTGACGGCAACGACACCATCACCACCACCGGCGACATCGCCGAGGGCGGGAAGGGCAACGACGTCCTGCGCGGCGGTGCCGGTGGCCAGAGCCTGAGCGGCGAGGACGGCAACGACACCCTCTACGGCGGAACCGGCGACGACGTCATGTACGGCGGCAAGGGCAACGATGTCCTGTGGGGCAACAGCGGCATCGACCAGATGTGGGGCAACAGCGGCGACGACAAGCTGTACGGCGGCCCGGGCAGGGACGTCCTCTCGGGCGGCCCCGGCAGGAACGTCGTACGCCAGGACTGACGACCGCAGGATCGACGACCACAGGACCGACGAGCACAGGGCTGACGACCGCAGCCTTCAGCACTCCCAGCACTCCCAGTACGGCGAGAGGCCCCGGAACTTCTTTCTCCGGGGCCTCTGGTGTGCCGGTCTGCGGTCGGTCGGCGTCTACTGCACGTCGATCAGGCCGTGCGGCGGTACCTTCACCGTCCGGGCGCCGTCCGTGCCGCCGAGGATGACCTTGCGCAGGGCGACGTTGTTGTTGAGGTTGGACTCCTGGAGGCGCTTCTCCGGGTTGGCGATGACCTGGATGTAGTACGTGCCGTTCGGCAGCCCCGTGATGTCGAACGACTGGCCGGGACGGTACTGGGTGTACGTGTCGCCGGAGCCGACGTCCAGGACCTCGCGGACCGACAGCGCGCTCTTCTCACCGCACGCGGTCGACAGGTCGGTGTTGTAGGGGTGCCAGTTGGCGTTCTTCACCGTGTAGTCGATCGCGTCGGTGTTGGCCAGGCAGAACGCCTCCTTGCCGCTGCGCACTTCCTTCGTCTGGTCGGCGCTCAGGAGGCGGTAGCTCGCGAAGTCGGTGAAGTGCCAGTGCTCGTGGCCGATCCGCGGGTCCCACTCCATGGTGCCGGTCGGGGTGTAGCCGACCTGCTTGCCGTTCGCGTCGTAGAAGTACTGGTAGGCGTCCATCAGGTCCTTGCCCAGCCGACGGAAACCGTCGACGACCAGCGGGGCCGGGCCCGCGTTCCAGACGTTCGCGCTGAACGCCAGGTAGTCCTTGCCGGCTACGTCCCCGTCCTCGCCGTCCGTGACGGCGATGTCCCACGCCGGCAGTGAACGCAGGTCCGGCTTGGGCACGTTGGCCGGTACGCCCGCCCTGCCCGTGGGCCGCTGGGCGGCGGCCTTCAGCGCGGGCGCGACACGCGAACCGTCGGTGTGGCCCGGGCCGTCACCCAGGTGGTGTGCCATACCCCGGTCGACGAGCGCGTTGGGGAAGGCCGGCAGGGTGGGCATGTCCGCGCCACGCGGACCGTAGTGGTGCGACGACGCGGGCGGGGCGGACTGCAGGGCCCCATGACCTGCATGGGCTCCATGACCGGCATGGGCTCCATGGCTTCCGCCGTGGTGGGCGGAGGATCGCGCGGTCAGGCCGACGCCGCCTCCACCTTCTCCGCCCCCTTCACCCTCGTCGCTCGGCGGCAGCACCGTCACCTTGATCGTCGGCTGGTCATTGGGGATGCCGAACAGGTCGCGGTACTTCTTCCCGACCGACACCTTCGCCGTGTACTCGCCCACCGGCAGATCGACCGGCTTGCTGTAGTCGATCGAGCTGACGTTGGCCGCCCAGCCCTTCTCGATGCCCCAGATCCCGCCCAGCGTGAACGGGTTGCCGGAGCAGCTCTCCGGGAAGTGCGAGGTCGCCGGGCCGTCCGGGCGGATACGTCCCGAGGCGTTGTTCGGGCAGAACGTGCCGCTGTTCTTCGCGACCTCCTGCCCTGCCGCGTTCTTGAACGACACCTCGAGGAACCCGGGCAGGCCCGCGAAGTCCTTCACCATTCCGGCGGGCAGCTTCTTCGCCTCCGCCTTGCCGTTCTTGCGGGTGATCTGCTCGGCGACCACCGGATCGTTGTACGACTTCCGGGTCACCTTGAACTCGAGCGGTACGTCGTCCACGGTGATGTACGTGCCGAGGTCCACGTAGACGCCGGGTTCCCCTTCCCAGCGTTGGGTCGTGACGGTGTCCGTCGCGGCCACGAGCCGGAGTTTGGGCTTCGTGGGCGCGGCGCCCGAAGCCGCCCCCGCCCCCGGCGCCGCTCCGGCCACCGACACCACGACGGCCAGTGCGGCCCCCGCGGCGAGTGCGGAATGCTTCAGGCGGCTGCCGTTGCGTTCGATCTGGTTCCTGATGCTGGCTCTGCTGTGCTGCTGAGTGGTCATCGGTTCCTCGTCTGTCTGCCGGCGCCATGGTCAAGTGGCACCGGACTGGACACAGCCCACGACCGGCCGACCTACGAACGAACGCACCCCACGCGTCCAAGCCATGTCTGTGAGCAACCTGTGAGACAGGCGAATTGCTGCCGGGGTTGCTCAGCGAGCAGAAATTCAACCGAAAGCGGTCCGCAGCGCTTGGCTGCGGGTTCAGCAACCGCCGGGTTCAGCAGCCGCCGGGGTCAGGAACGGGGGGTTCGTCGACAGGGGGTTCGTCGACAGGGGGTTCGTCGACGGCAGGCGGTTCGTCGACAGGAGGCTCGTCGACAGCGGGCGGCTCATCGACAGGGGGTTCGTCGACGGCAGGGGGTTCATCGACAGCAGGGGGCTCGTCGACAGGGGGTTCATCGACAGCAGGCGGCTCGACGACTACCGGCGGCTCGTCAACAGGGTTGGGCTCTACGGGAGTTGGTGTGACCGGCTCCGGGTCCGGGTCCGGCATCGGTGTCCCGACTGGCTCCGGGTCTGTGACCGGGGCCGGGGCGGGTGCCGGGGTCGGCTCCGGGTCAGGGGTCGGTGCCGAAACCTCCGGTGTGACCGGCGGCTCAGCGACCGGCGGCTCCTCAGCGGGGGGCGCCTCAACGGGCGGCGCCTCACTGACCGGGGGCTCTTCAACCGGCGGCACCTCCACCGGAGGCTCAGTGACCGGAGGTTGCTCCACCGGAGGTTCCTCAACCGGCGGCACCTCCACCGGAGGCTCAGTGACCGGAGGTTGCTCCACCGGAGGTTCCTCAACCGGCGGCACCTCCACCGGAGGCTCAGTGACCGGA
>NZ_JARAXP010000005.1:333045-378351 GCF_033793965.1 Streptomyces sp. ME02-8801-2C
GCACCGGAGGTTGCTCCACCGGAGGTTCCTCAACCGGCGGCACCTCCACCGGAGGCTCAGTGACCGGAGGTTGCTCCACCGGAGGTTGCTCCACCGGAGGTTCCTCCACAGGCGGCGCCTCCTCCACCGGAGGTACGGGAGGCACCGAAGCCCCCGGAGGCACCGGCTTCCCCGGCGGCACCGGCTTCCCCGGCGGCACAGACACCCCCGGCTTCTCGCTCACCGGTGGTACCGGCTTCTCCGCCGGAGGCGCAGGCTCGAGCGGCGCGCTCGGGCCAGGCTTGGGCCCAACCCCCGTACCCGCACCGCCACTTGCACCACTACCGTCGCTCACACCACTGCCGCCGCTCCCCGGAGCCCCCGCGGCCACCCCGCCCGCCGCAGGACCCCGTACCTCCACCGGAACCCGCCCCGGCGCAGCCGCAACCACAGCCACCCTCACCGGCGAGTTCACCAACCCAGCCGCAGGCCCAGCCACCGGAGCCGCCTTCAGCGGCACAGGCACCTCCGCCACCGGTGCCGGTGACAACGGGTTGTCCGCGAGCGGGATCCGGGCGCGTTCCTCCAGGTGGACCTGGGGAGAGGTGAGCGCGAGGGTGACCGCGACGGCCGCTGCCGCCGCCCCCGTGCTCAGCGCGAGCGCCTTGGGCGCCTTCGAACCCCCGGCCACGACATGACGTACCGCGCGTACGGCATGCGCCACGTGCAGTGCGCCCCCACCGTGACCGGCCACGGCGGACACCCCGGATACCCCGGATACCCCGGACACCGCACCGGCGCTGCCCGCCGCCAGCGACAGCAGGTACTTCCCCGTGCCGCCCACGACCAGGACCAGCAGTGCCGGCCCGACCAGCGCGGGCAGGCGGTCGTTCGTGCGCATCAGCAGAGCGAGCCGGTGGCGGCAGTCGTCGCAGGTGTCCGCGTGGGCGAGGAGCTGGTCGGACTGGCGGCGGGTCGCGGTACCGCGTACGTACGCGGGCATGCGGACCCAGTACGGCTCGCACGCCGTGTTGTCCGGGCGGCCGGGCTGCTCGCGCAGGAAGGCCTGGCGCATGCCCTCGCGGGCGCGGTGGAGGAGTACGGCGGTGGCACCCTCCTTGGTACCGGTACCGATCTGGGGGCCTATCGCCGCCAGGGGCTGGCCCTCCGCCTCGGCGAGCCACAGCGCCTTGACCCAGCGGTCGGGGAGCTGGCCGAGCACCCGCACCAACAGGTCGACCGAGGAGACCTGTTCGGCGGGATCCTCGACGTGCCGCCCCTGGGAGACGACCCGTTCGGACCTCTCGGCCCCGCCCAGCCGCTCCAGCCGCTCCGACCTGTCCTGCGGGTCCTGCGGGGTCTCGCGCGCCGCGTTGCTGCCCACGCTGGCCGCGAGGTGGCGGACCGTCGTCATCAGGTACGCGGGGACGTTGTCGATCTCGTGCCCCGCCGCCAGGCGTCGCCACACGCGGAAGTGCGCCTCGGCGACGAGGTCCTCCGCGGCCCAGCTGCTCTTCGTGAGCGAACGTGCGTACGCGACGAGACGCGGCTGCTGCTCCTCGTAGATACGGGCGTACGCGTCGGTCGCGGTGGCGGTGTTGTCAATCATGGGCAGGAACGCTCCAGTTACCTGCTGATGGGGCATTGGGGCTGAGTTTGTAAGGCTAGATGACAAAAAACTCAAGTAATTACAGAAGGTGACGCACGTCACATGGGGTAACTCCCGTTTCGGCGTAATGCCGGGGCAGTCGCGGAGGTCGAGAAGGCAGCTCGGCACCACCGGCCCAACGCCCACCCGACGGGAAGTCGATCATGCACAGACCCCAGCGTTCCCTGGAGCAGTCCGCACGCGCCCGCCTGATCACCCCGGGTTACGAGGAGCTCCCGCTCGTCGTCACCCTGCGCTACGAATCCGCCGACCCGATCGCCGTCCACATCGACTTCCCCGTCGAGGTCTCGGCGGACGGCGAGGGGGTGAGCTGGACGTTTTCCCGGCTGCTCCTGGAAGAGGGGCTGGAGAACCCGGCCGGTATCGGCGAGGTCCATCTCTGGCCGTGCGGCCCCGTACACACGGTCGTGGAACTGCACTCGCCGTACGGGCTGGCCGTGATCCGGTTCCGTACGGCACAGCTGCAGCGGTTTCTGCACCGCTCGTACGGCGTGGTCGCACCGGGCATGGAGGACCTGGGCCCGGAGGTCGAACGCGGGCTCGCCCTGCTGCTGGGCGGGGTCAATTGACGGCCCGCCGGACACGCCGCACCGTCGGCGAGCACGATCGGCTCGCCGACGGCAAGGGCGTCGAATGTCAACGCCAAGGGCGTAGGACGTCAACGCCGAGGGCGTGGAACCTCAGCCCAGGCCGGCCGTCTTCAGCCAGGCCTTGGCGACGTCCAGCGGGTCCTTGCTCTCCAGCTGCACCTGGAGGTCCATGTCGAGCAGGGCCTTCGTGTCGAGCTTGGCGGAGACGGCGTTGAGCGCGGCGACACCCTCCTGGGAGAGCCCGCTCTTGTAGACCAGCGGAGTCACGTTCGCGAAGCCGAAGAGGTTCTTCGGGTCCTGGAGAACGACGAACTTCTCCTTGAGGATGGTCGGGTCCGTCGTGAAGATGTCCGCGGCCTGCACCGTGTTCTTCTTCAGCGCGGCCTGGGTCAGCGGGCCGCCCGCGTCGAGCGCCTTGAAGGACTTGAACTTCAGCCCGTACACCGACTCCAGGCCGAGCATGCCCTGCTGACGGGTCTGGAACTCGGGCGAGCCACCGAGGACCAGATTCGGCGCGACGTCCTTGAGGTCGGCGAGCGTGGAGGCCGCGGTCAGGTTGTACTGCTTCGCGGTCGCCGCGTTGACCGTGACGGAGTCCTTGTCCTCGGCCGGCGACGACTCGAGCAGCGTGAGCTTGGAGTCGAGCTTGGCCTTCGCCGCCGCGTTCACGGTCTCGAGCGAGGTCTGCGCGGCCTTCGCGTCGAGGTAGGCCAGCAGCGAGCCGTTGTACTCCGGCAGAACGGTGATGGAACCGTTCTTGAGCAGGCCGTAAGTGGTCTCGCGGCTGCCGATGTTGGGCTTGTAGGTCACCTTGATGCCCTTGGCCTTCAGGGCCTCGCCGTAGATGTCGGCGAGCAGGATGCTCTCGGCGAAGTTGTTGGAGCCGACGACCACGGTGTCCCCGGCGGCCTTGTCGCCGGCGAGCGGGTCGGACTTGGTGTCGGACGAGGAGGAACATCCCGCCAGCAGGACTGTCGCCGCCGCGAGGGCGACGGCCGCCGCACCTGGGTGGTTCCTGAGGGGCCTGCTGCTGTGGGCGTTGGTAGTCACGGTTCCCGTTCCGGGCTGGAGGATTGATGAGAACTCAAACACTTTGATCTGATCCAATCCAGCCACTTCTTGATCAGTCAAGAGGAATCGGGTTACCGATTGACTTCAATACGTGATCACTGGAGGCAAGTCCGCGCGTGCCGCTTCGTGATGGATTCTTGACTTAGGGCAACCCGCTCGGCAGTTCGAAGAGGGGATAGTCTCGCCGGGGTTGGCGTCCGCCACAGCTGTAGGCGGGGGCCACAGCGGTGTGCGGGGGCCGCTTCCGTATCGTTTGTGATCGTTCGTGCCGTCGCACGCCTGCAGCACCCTCTTGA
Source organism: Streptomyces sp. ME02-8801-2C (assembly GCF_033793965.1). Classification (NCBI taxonomy): domain Bacteria; kingdom Bacillati; phylum Actinomycetota; class Actinomycetes; order Kitasatosporales; family Streptomycetaceae; genus Streptomyces; species Streptomyces sp. ME02-8801-2C. The sequence continues at coordinate 336,651 of NZ_JARAXP010000005.1, forward strand.
AGGAGGCCCGGTGTCCACGAAAGAGGTGGACGCGTCAGCCCGGTCGGCATCCTCGGCACCGACGTCCGCGCGTCGGGGACTGCGGGGCTTCGCCGACCGATGGCCCTTCCAGCGCAAACTGAACGTACTCGTCGGTATCCCGCTGACGGTGATCGCGCTGCTGCTGGCGTACCTCATCGTCGACCTGGTGCAGGAGTCCAACCGCGCGGAGAACGCCGCCCAACTGGTGCGCGACAGCGCCCAGGTCGCGCAGCTCGTCGCCACGCTCCAGGACGAACACCAGCAGGCCATCCTGCTCTCCGTACGGTACGAGGCGTCCCTCGACGGCGGCGCCCCCTCCACCGACGCCTACCGCAAGGCACAGGTCGCCGTGGACGCGCAGGTGCAGAAGGTGGTCGACGCCTTCGGCGGCCGGCTGCCGGACACCGAGGTGCAGGCGCTCAAGGACGTCCAGGGCCTGGCCGGCCTGCGGGCCACCATCGAGCAGGGCTATCTGCCCGCCACCAACATCGACCCGGCGTACTCGGGCGCCGCCGACGGCCTCATCGACGGGCTGGGCCTCGACCGCAACGCCGACCTCGCGACCACCTTCACCGGCAACCTCCTCGACTCCCTGCTGCGTGCCGACGCCGCGCACGGCGCGTTCGAGACCGGCGTGTTCTCCGCGCGGACCGGCGACAGCAACGCGCTCATCGAGTTCACCGGCTCCGTCGGCTCCTACGAACTGTTCACCTACCAGGCCGAGCGGTTCGGGCGGTTCGCCAGTGAGGCGCAGGCCGACGAGTTCGGCGGCATCGAACACAACGCCTCCCAGGCCTCGATCGGCCAGCACTACGCCGAACTGGCCGTGGATCCAAGCGCGTTGCAGGCGGAGTCCAAGGGCCAGATCCGTGCGGCGTTCCGGGCGGCCATCGCCTCCTACCCCGACTACAGCAAGCAGGCCGAGACCCGGCTGAAGATCACCGCGTCGCTCATCGACCAGATCGCCGACCGGGCCGACGACACCGCCGGCAGTGCCAAGTGGCGGGCGGGCCTGCTGCTGACCCTGGCGCTGCTCTGCTTCGCCGTGTGGATCGCCTTCTCCATCCTGGTCCGCCGCTCCGTGGTCCGGCCGGTGCTGGCGCTGACGGGAGCCGCCCAGGAGGTCGCCGACGTGGCGGGCCGCGAACTCGCCCGCGTCGCCGACGACGACGCCGAGGAGTCCGGCTCCCCGCGGCTGCGCCGGCTGCCGGTCACCGCCGACGACGAGATCGGTGAACTCGCCGAAGCGTTCAACAACGTGCAGACCACCGCCGCGGCGCTGCTGGAGCGGCAGGTGCTCAGTCGGCGCAACGTCGCCGAGATGTTCGGCAACGTCGGTCGCCGCGTCAGCAACCTGACGACCCGTCAACTTGCCCTGATCGACGCGGTGGAGCGCGGCGAGACCGACCCCGCGCTGCTCGAACGCCTCTACTCCATCGACCACATCGCGGTCCGCCTGCGCCGCAACGCCGACAGCCTGATGCTGCTGGCCGGCATCCGCGAGACCGTGCTGGACTCGGGGCCGACCGCGCTCACCAACGTCGTACGTGCCGCGCTGGGCCAGATCGAGGGCTTCCGGCGGGTACGGCTGCGGGCCGCGACCGAGGCCATGGTCGAGCCCGAACTCATCGGCGACCTGACGCTGATGATCGCCGAACTCCTCGAGAACGCCGTGTCGTTCTCGCCCGCGGACAGCCCCGTCGAGGTGGTGGTCTCCTCCGACCACGACAGCGCGTCGGTCACCGTCGCGGACCACGGTCTCGGCATGAGCGCCGAGCGCATCGCCGAGGAGAACGCCCGCCTCGTACGCCGCGAACGCCTCGACGTCGTCCCGACGAAGGTGCTGGGCCTGTTCGTGGTCGGGGCGTTGGCGCGCCGCTGGGATGTCGACGTCACCCTGTCCCGTACGCCGGGCGGCGGTGTGACGGCGGAGGTACTGATCCCGTCGACACTGCTCCAGCCGGCGAACGCGCTGGAGCAGCCGGGCCGTTCCGCCGACGCCGACGCCGGGGGCGCTCCCGCCGCGCCTGCCGTCCCGGCCGCACTCGCCGCGCCGTCGGCCCCCGCGGCCGGCCCGTCCCCGTCGGCCTCGATCCCGGCCCCGACCCCGGCGAAGGTCCCGTCCTGGGCCACGAAGGAGGAGGAGACGACCAGCCTCCCCCGCCGGGTCCCCCGCCGCGACACGCCCCCGAGCGAACAGGAGACCGAGGCCCCCGCACCCGTCTCCGCCGAGCCGGTGCACGCCCACGCGCCCGGAATCCCGACACCACGCGCCGCCGAGCCGCCGCTCCACACCCACGCGGAAGCCACACCCGGGCCCCACACCCGCACGCCGACGGCCCACCCCACCCTCACCACGACGACCGAGCCGTGGCCCACCCACCCGACCGGCCCCCAGCCCACCGCCGGTGCCCCCTCCGCCTCAGCCGGGCCCCTGCCCCCTGCCCGTACGCCGGAACAGCCCACGCACACCTACCCGGCAACCTCCGAGACCGACCTCGACCACGCGACCGGACCCCAGCCCACCGCCCGTACGCCGGAACAGTCCTCGCACACCTACCCGGCAACCTCCGGGAACAGCCTCGACCACGCGACCGGACCCCAGGCCGCCGCCGGTGCCCCCTCCCCGGCCGGGCCCCAGCCCACCGCCCGTACACCGGAACAGCCCACGCACACCTACCCGGCAACCTCCGGAAACGACCTCGACCACGCGACCGGACCCCAGGCCGCCGCCGGTGCCCCCTCCCCGGCCGGGCCCCAGCCCACCGCCCGCACGCCGGAACAGCCCACGCACACCTACCCGGCAACCTCCGGAAACGACCTCGGCCGCCCGACTGAGCCCCGGCCCGCCTCCGGTACCCCCTCCGGCCCGGCCGGACCCCAGCCCACCGCCGGTGCCCCCTCCGCCCCGGCCGGGGCCGATCCGTTCGCCGTCGGGCCCGACGGCTCCCGTCCGCTTCGGCGGCGGGTGCGCGGGGCCACGCTGCGGACGACCGTCGACGCCGCCGCCCAGCAGGCCGCGCGGCAGACCGCCCGCCCCGTCGACGCGGACGCCGTGCGCGACGCGCTGGACGAGTTCGAGGCGGCCGTGGCCCGCGCCCACCGCGACACCGGCGAGCACCCCCGCCCCACCGAAGGCCCGCCCGCTCGCGAGTACGACCGCCAGGGCGACCCCCGACACGACCACCGTCCCGACGTTTCGCCCGACCGGACCGACCGGACAGCGCCGTCCGACCCGTCCGACCGGCCCGGGCAGATCACCGACCAGGTCACCGAACCGATCAGCGTCGCAGACACCCCGCACCACCAGATCCACCAGAACCACACTCCGGAAGGAGCCGAGCAGTGAGCACGTCGACAGGTGAGACTCCCGCCGGAGACGCCCAGCCGATCGATCTGCGGGCCGCCGCAGCCGACTTCACTTGGCTGCTGAGTCGTTTCGCCACCGAGACCGCAGGGGTCGTGGACGCCATCGCGGTGTCCTCCGACGGGCTGCTGATCGCCGTGTCGGCGCTCCGCGAGCACGCCGACTCGGAACGGCTGGCCGCGATCGTCTCGGGCATCACCAGCCTGGCCGCCGGCGCCTCCGGCAACTACGGTCTCGGCGGCCTGAACAAGGTCATCATCGACCTGGAAGGCGGCCATGTCCTGGTCTCCGCGATCGGCAGCGGCGCCGTGCTCGGTGTCGTCACCGGCAAGGAGGCCAAGCTCGGCAACATCGCCTACGAGATGACGGTGTTCGCCAACCGCGCCGGCACCGCGCTCAGTCCGCAGCTCGTCCTGGAGCTGAAGAACAGCGTCGGCTCCGCCCACACGCGCTGAACGCCCGCAGACAGCCCGCAGACAGCCCGTAGACAGTCGTAGAGACACCGTAAGAGTCCGTAGAGAGAGCGAACACCGATGGCGGACGGCCACACACCGCGCGGGGCCGGCGAGGACGGCGTCGCCCCCGTGGGCCCCGCGTCCGCCGTCCGGCCCTTCCTGGTCACCGCCGGCCGGGTCGCGGGCGGCGCGGGCGAGGCGTCGTCCGGCAGGACGATGCCCGTGGAGACCCAGCTGGTGGCCACCACCGGCGGGCTCGCCGCGCTCGACCGGCTCTCCTTCGAACAGCACGACATCGTCGCCGCCTGCCGCGTCCCGCAGTCCATCGCGGAAATCGCGGCCAGGCTCCGGCTGCATCTGAACGTGGTGCGGGTCCTCGCCGAGGATCTCCGCACGGCGGGGCAGCTGTCGGTGCACGTGCCCGACTCCGGCGTCACCCACGACGCATCCGTTCTGCGCAGGGTTATCGATGGCCTGCGGGCCATCCCCGACTCCCGGAGGGTACTCCGTGACACCGACTGAACCGCTCGTCCGCACCTCCGCCGGACAGGCCTCCGTACGGCCGCCGTTGCCGGTCAAACTGGTGATCGCGGGTGGCTTCGGCGTGGGCAAGACCACCGCCGTCGGCTCGATCTCCGAGATCGAGCCGCTGACCACCGAGGCGGCCATCACCGAGGTGGCGGCGGGCGTCGACGACCTCAGCCACACCCCGCGCAAGACCACGACCACGGTCGCGATGGACTTCGGCTGCATCACCATCGACCCGACTCTGAAGCTGTACCTGTTCGGCACGCCCGGACAGGAGCGGTTCGGGTTCATGTGGGACGACATCGTGGAGGGCGCGGTCGGCGGGCTGGTCATCGTCGACACCCGCCGCCTGGACGACTGTTACGCCGCCGTCGACTACTTCGAGCACAAGCAGATCCCGTTCGCCGTCGCCGTCAACGCCTTCGACGGCCAGACCGTGCACACGCTGGACGAGGTCCGCTGGGCCCTCGACGTGTCCGAGGGCGTGCCCCTGCTCGTCTTCGACGCGAGGGAGCGCGGCTCGGTGCGGGACGCTCTGCTGGTGGTGCTGGAGCAGGCGCTCGCCCGGAGCGGCGGGTAAGCACGGGTACCCGCGGTGGTGGGGAACTGCGGTGGTGGGGAACTGCGGACCGGATGTGGCTGGTCGCACAGTTCCCCGCGCCCCTGAAAACCAGAAGCCGGAAGCAGGTCAGTTGCTCCTGCGGACGCCCGGAGAAACCGTCGCCCGGCCCGCCGCCCAGAAGACCGCGAGGGTGGCCAGGGCCATGCCCGCGACCAGGGTGGCGCCGCCCACCACCTTCTCGTAGTTGTGCTGGTAGAGACCGTCGACGATGTAACGGCCGAGGCCGCCGAGGCTGACGTACGCGGCGATGGTGGCCGTGGAGACGATCTGGATGGCCGCCGAGCGCAGCCCGCCGAGGATCAGCGGGAGCGCGACGGGGACTTCGACGCGCAACAGGATGTCGGCCTCGCGCATCCCCATGCCCCGCGCGGCGTCCACGGGCGACGGGTCCACGGAGCGCATCGCCTCGTAGGTGGTGACGAGGATCGGCGGTACGGCGAGGACGATCAGCGGGATCATCACGGGCAGCATGCCGAAGCCCAGCGCGAGGGTCGTCAGCACCAGCAGACCGAAGGTGGGCAGTGCGCGGCCGGCGGTGGCCACCAGGGACAGGACGTTGCCGCCGCGCCCGTAGTGACCGGTGATCAGCCCGATCGGCAGGCCGATCGCGGCGGCGAGGGCGAGCGCCTGCAGCGAGTACTGGACGTGCTCCCACAGGCGGGTCGGGATTCCGTCGTAGCCCTTCCAGTGCGCGCTGTCGCTGAAGAAGGCGTTGATGAAGTTGAGTACGTTCACCGGGCTGCGTCCTCCAGTGCGGGCACCGCCGGTTCGGGGCGGACCCCGGCGGACTTGGACTTCGCGCGGCGTGTCGCGCTCGGCATCCAGGGGGTGAGCAGGACGCGTACGACGACCAGCAGGGCGTCCGCGAGCACCGCGAGGGCGGCGCTGGTGATCACGGAGTTCCAGGCGAGTTCGGGCCGGTTGTAGATCTGCGCGTCATGAAGCAGGTTGCCGAGCGCGCCCTGGTTGCCGATCAGCATGCCGACGCTGACGAGGCTGATGCTGGACACGGTGGCCACCCGCAGACCGGCGATGATGGCCGGCACCGCGATCGGCAACTGGACCTGGAGGTAACGGCGTACGGGCCCGAAGCCCATGGCGGTCGCGGCGGCGAGGGTCTCCTGCGGGACCGAACGGACGCCGTCGACGATCGCCGGGACGAGCACGACCAGGCTGTAGACGGTGAGCGGGATCATGACCGTCAGTTCGGTCTGGCCGGTGTAGTCGATGAGGACGACGAAGAAGGCCAGGGACGGGATCGCGTAGAGGACGGTCGTCACCCACAGCACGGGCGGGTACAACCAACGCAGCCGCACGCACAGCTGGGCCAGTGGAAGCGCGAGCAGCAGCCCGCCCAGCACGGGCAGCAGGGCCTCGCGCAGATGGAGCCCGATGAGGCCGAGCCAGTCGTGCTGGAGGTCGCTGGGGATGTCGAAGAAGCGGTTCACCGGGCGGTGGCCTTCCGGGAGCCGGCCCCCGTGGAAGGCGTCCCCTGGCTACCCGCCACGTCGCCCGTCGCATCGCCGCCCGCCGCGTGGGCGCCGCGGATGGCCTCGCCGATGGCCGCCTGCGAGACGACCCCGGCGGCCCGGCCCTCCGCGTCGACGGCGACCGCCCAGCCGGTGGGCGACAGGACGGCACAGTCGAGGGCGGCGCGCAGGGTGTCGCGTCCGGCGGCGAACGGCCGTCCGTACGGGAGCAGTCGGTCGGCGTCGATCTGTCCGGCCGTCAGCGCGCCGGGCTCGCTCCAGCCGAGCGGGCGGCCGTCCAGGCCGGTGACGAGGAGGTAGGGGGCCTCGGTCGTGCCGCGTGCGGCGAGCTGCTCGGCGGTGGCGTCGATCGCGACGATCGGGGTGGTGAGCAGGTCCAGGCCGGCGGAGGTGAAGAACGACAGTCGCCGGATGCCCCGGTCGGCACCGAGGAAGTCCTCGACGAAGTCGTCGGCGGGGTCGGACAGCAGCTCGGCGGGCGGCGCGAACTGCGCGAGCCGGCCGCCGGTACGCAGTACGGCGACCATCGTGCCGAGCTTGACGGCCTCGTCGATGTCATGCGTGACGAAGACGATGGTCTTGCCCAACTCCTCCTGGATGCGCAGGAGTTCGTCCTGAAGCCCCTTGCGGACGACGGGGTCGACGGCGGAGAACGGCTCGTCCATCAGCAGCACGGGCGGATCGGCGGCGAGGGCACGGGCCACGCCGACGCGCTGCTGCTGGCCGCCGGAGAGCTGGTAGGGGTAGCGCTTGGCGAACGAGGCGTCGAGCCCCACCCGTTCCATCAGCTCCCGCGCCCTCGCGCGCGCCTTGTCCTTGCTCCAGCCGAGCATCCGGGGGACGGTGGCGATGTTGTCGACGACCGTACGGTGCTGGAAGAGCCCGGCGTTCTGGATGACGTAACCCATGCCCCGGCGCAGCGTGTTGACCGGCTGCTGCCGGCTGTCGACGCCGTCGATGAGGATGGTGCCCTCGCTGGGCTCGACCATCCGGTTGATCATCCGCAGGGTGGTCGTCTTGCCACAGCCCGAGGGGCCGACGAGGACGGTGATCGAACGATCCGGTATGTCGAGGGAGAGCCGGTCGACGGCCACAGTGCCGTCCGGGTACCGCTTGGTGACTGAATCTATTCGTATCAAAGCGCCGAATACCCTTCGGGTCTGGCTGTTTCCGCCCACTCTTGACCAACCGAGTTTCGGGCCGTTGCGGGGAGAGTCTAAACCGCTTGTGTTTCGCCCGTTTTCACGGGATAGACCCGTCCTCACCAAGGACGGATCCAGGGCCGCCCGCCTGAATTTCCATGGCGCCCCACCCCTTCGGCCGGTACGTTCCCTGCCATGACCAACAGCCGAAAGGACGATGCCGCGTAGGCGCCCGTCCGCCCTGCGGGGCGCGATTCCCGCGCGGGGGCGGAACCGACAGCGGTACGCCCCCATCGACCGCCTCTCCGCTTCGTGCACGGCCGACATACGCCGGCTCGAACTGGTCCGCCGCCTACCGGAGTCCACGGCGCAGGCCTTCGCCCAGTGGAAGGTTCTGGCGTACGGCCCACTGCGCCGGTTCGCCGAGCCGTTCCCGGCGGACGCATGCGGCATCCCCGGATGCGGATGCTGCCCGGGGTACTACCGCGACCACATCGAAACGATGCTGCACGCCCTGCCCAGCAAAAGCGCCCGCGAACTACGCACGCTCGTGAGGGAGTTGGACCGCGTCATCCTGGACCGGGCCCGAATCCTCAAGGCCGACCACCCCGACGACCCCTGGTGGCGAACCCAGTTGTGAGGCATGGATGGAGAGACAGCGACAGTGAGCAGAAAACGTTACGTGGCCCGGGGCGTCCCCGGCGGCTACCGCATCTGGAGCAACCGGGGACGCCGCTGGTGGGGCGACCTGTACGAACTGTGCCCCGACGACCTGCTCACCGAGCTCAACGGGGCCGCAGACCCCGACCGGATCACCGCCCTGCTGAAAAGGTACCGGGCCCTCAAGCGGTAGCGGCGACGGGAGCCGGCCCCCGAGACACGCGAAAGGTGTAGCGGGCTACACCCCGGCTTCGGGAGAGCACTCCCTCGTGGCGGAAAGGCGTTCCCGGGATCGTTGATCTCGCAAGCGAACAACCTCCTCCACCACCTCCCGCACCACCTCGCGCACCACTGGAAGGAAGCCCCCATGAAGTCCCTGCTCGCCGCCAAGCCCGTCCTCTGGTTCCTGTTCCTCTTCAACCTCGTCGTCGCGGCAGTCGCCCCGTTCGTCGTGGACGGAACGCAGGGCGTCATGACCGGTGTCGGGATGGGGGTCGTCTCGGTCGGCGCGGGCGTCAGCCTCCTCAAGGGCCGCAAGATCGACCTCTGACAGCCGAATGGACGGACAGGGCAGTGGGAGCCCGGATCGCGAATATGTGCAGGTCAGCGGCGCGTCACCCCTCACACCAGCCGTAACCGAGGGTCATTCAGCGGTTGCGTTCAGTGGCGGGGTTTCTCACCGTGGGTCCAAAGAGAGCAGCTCTCGAAAGGACTGCGCATGCGCGCCTCGTATCCCGTTCCGGCCTCGGCGCCCGCTCCCGCGGGCTCTTCCTACCGTCGTCGGTCGTCTGTGCCGCCCTGATATTCGGCACGGCCGTCGCCGTCACCGACGCCAGCCGGGACGTCTACGCCTCCATCGGCGCCGACCCGTCGTGGTCCATCACACCCATCACGCCCATCACCTCCACCACCTCCACCAGGCCCGTCACCCCCATCACGCCCTCCACCTCCACGGACCGCGTGCTGAAGCGCCTCGGCGCCCTCGATCGCGCCGACCGGACCGAGTACTCAGCCCGGTGGTCAAAGTCCTGACCGACCTCACCGAGCAGACCGGCACCGGCCGACTGACCCCGGCGCAGGCGGCCGGGTTCGCGACGGCCGTCGAGACGGCGAAGGCCTCGCTCAAGCAGCGCCTGGCGGAACGCACCTGGGACGACGAACAGGGCAGCGGCGCTCATGGCCGACCCCATCTCGGACCTCCTGGACCAGCTCCAGGCAACGCTCAGCGGCCTCCTCGACACGGTGACCGGCCTGGTGGGCGGCCTCCTGGACACCCTGGGCAACCTGCTCGGGGGCCTGCTGGGCGGCCTGCCACCCCTGACGGTGGAACTGCCCCCGGTCGCGCTGCCTCCGCTGGAAGTGCCCCCCGCCGCGGTGCCCGCAGTACCCGCAGTACCTGCGGTTCCCGCTCTGCCCGCCACAGGAGGCTTGGCAGGGGTGGAGATCACGCCCGACACGCTTCGCCGACCCGGTCGAAGTAACCGCCAACGCCCAGGGCCCGCCCCTTGGCCTGCCGACGGGGGCGGGCCTCACCACGAACACTCACCGCTCCTCCCGCCCGTCTTTCCCGGCAAGCATCCGCTCCACCCGGTCGAACCGTTCGTGCAGCGCCGCCGCCGTCTCCTCGTACGCGCCGCGTACGCCCCGATGCCGCCGCTCGTCCCGTCGTCTCTCCTCGCGCCCCACGAACCAGGTGGCCAGCGCGGCGGTGACCATGCCGTACGCGGTGATCCCGAGGATCATCACCACGGCACCGACCACCCGGCCCCACAAGGTCACCGGGTAGAAGTCGCCGTAGCCGACAGTCGTCGCCGTCTCGACCGACCACCACAAGGCCTTCGGATACGACGTCAGGTTGGCGCCCCGCACCTCTTCCTCGGCGGCCACGACGGCGTACGAGCCGGTGAGCATCACCACGACCAGCGCGGCCGTGGCCCCGCCCGCCACCCTCAGGTGCAGCGGGCGGCCTTCACGGCCGAGCAGCAGCTCGACCGCCTTGGTCAGGAATCCGGGCAGCATGCCGCGATCCTGCGGTACGGAGACGCCGTACGGAGTACAGGTGCGCGCCACTCCGCCCCTGTGGGTCACCCCACTCACCCGAACGGCCGCCGCCGACAAGGGAGTACGGCATGTCCGAGAAGCTGACCGAGACCTTCGCCTTCACCTGCCTCGACTGCGGCACGGCCTGGAACCGCACCTTCGAGATCTTCTCCCTCCCCGACCCGGCGGGCTGCCTGAACCCCCTGGAGTACGTCGACGAGGACGGCCGCGCCATGCGCTCCCCCCTGACCGACGCCGTGTGCGCCACCTGCGGCAGCCGAAAGGTACGAGTGGGCTGACTCCGTGAGGGTGGGCCCTACTTCTCCTCGAAGCTCGCGAAGTACGCCGCCGCCATGTCCTCGTCCCCGTGCCCCTGTTCGGCGGCGCGCCGAAAGCGTTCGGCGGTCGCGGCGGCCACGTCCAGCCGTACGCCGTTCCGCTCGCCCGCCTCGACGATCAGCCGGGCGTCCTTCGCGGCCGTGGACACCGCGAAGCTCGCCGGTGTCAGCTTCTCGTCCAGGATCAGGCCGGCCTTGGCGCGCAGATAGCCCATGTCGAGCGGACCGCCGGCGATCGCGTCGAAGAAGCTCTGCGGGTCGACGCCGAGGGCCTGGGCGAGGGCCAGCACCTCTCCGGTCGCGCTGGTGGCGGCGAGCACCCAGCTGTTGGCGACGAGCTTGAGCCGCGTCGCGCTGCCGTCGGCCCCGTCCTCGCCGGTCCACACCGTGCGGGCGCCGACCGCGTCGAGCACGGGTGCGACGGCCGCCCGGTGTTCCGTGGGCCCGGCGGCGAGCACGAGCAACTGCCCTGCCTCGGCGGGCTGCCTGGTCCCCAGTACGGGCGCGTCGAAGAAGGCGAGCCCCCACTGGCCGGCCAGGGAGCCCAGTTCACCGATCGCGTCCACCCCGGCCGTGGTCGACTGCACCCACGCGGCACCCGGACGGAGCGCCGGTTCGGCCTCGCGCATGACGTCCCGGACGGCGTCACCGTCGTACAGCATGGTCAGGACGACCTGCGCGTCCCGGACGGCGTCGGCGGGCGTGTCACACACCTGGACGCCGTTCTCGGCGGCCAGCGGTTCGGCCTTGGCGCGGGTCCGGTTCCACACCCGGACGGCGTGCCCGGACCGGGCGAGGTTACGGGCCATGGCGGCGCCCATGATGCCGGTGCCGAGGACGGCGACTGAGAGAGCGGGGGTCTCGATGTCGGTCATGGGGCCAGTAAAGCAAGTCGCCGGGGTCTTGCCGTCGGGTGAATCCATCCACCAAGATTCCGCACGATGGATAAAATAGTGAACCGGAGCCGGCCGTGACCCCGGCACTGAAGTCAGCGAGCGGCCTCCTGGCCGCACTGGCCCTCTGTGTGCTGGGCACCGCCCCGGCCCCCGCCGCGACGGCGACGCCCCACTCCGCCACCGCCGCGTCCCCCCTCCCCCACATCTGGCCGACCCCCCAGCAGTCGACCCCCGGCCACGGCATCCAGCAGCCGGTTCCGAAACAGGTCGTCGAGGTCATCGGCCACGCCACCGACCCCGCCGCCCGCACCCTCGTCGAACGCGTACTGCGCGACGCCGGCGTCCGCACCATCCGTACCGTCACCGCGGGCCGGCCCGTACCCCCCGCCGCCCTCACCGTCTACATCGGCGGCCCCACGGAGAACCCGGCAACGGCAAAGGCGCTCAAGCGCCTGCACGCCGCACCCCCCACCCAACTCCCCTCCGGCGGCTACACGTTGGCGACCGGCAAGGGCACGATCGCCCTGTCCGGCGTCGACCCCACGGGCACCTTCTACGCCGCCCAGAGCCTCCGCCAGCTCATCACCCCCCACCACGCGATCCCCGCCGCGACCGTCCGTGACTGGCCGACAACTCCCCTGCGCGGGGTGATCGAAGGTTTCTACGGCGCCCCCTGGACACAACAAGACCGCCTCTCCCAACTCGACTTCTACGGCCGCACGAAGCAGAACGTGTACGTCTACTCCCCCAAGGACGACCCGTATCTGCGGGCGAACTGGCGCGACGACTACCCGCCCGCCCAGCTCGCGACCCTGAAGCAACTGGTCGACCGGGCCGCCGCGAACCACGTCCGCTTCACCTACGCCCTCTCCCCCGGCCTCTCGGTCTGCTACTCCTCGACCGCCGACATCCAGGCCCTGGTCGATAAGTTCGAGTCGCTGTACGCGATCGGTGTGCGCTCGTTCGCCGTACCGCTGGACGACATCAGCTACACCGCCTGGAACTGCCCTGCCGACGAGCAGAAGTTCGGCACCGGAGGCGGAGCGGCCGGCGCCGCGCAGTCGGCCCTCCTCAACAGCGTCGTCAAGGACTTCGTCGACGCGCACACCGACGTGACCCCGCTGGAGATGGTCCCGACGGAGTACTCGGATCTCTCCTCCTCCCCCTACAAGACCGCGCTGCGCGAGCGGTTGGACCCCTCGGTCGTCGTCGAGTGGACGGGCGTCGGCGTCATCGCACCGACGATCAGCACCGAACAGGCCCGCCAGGCAAGGGAGTTGTTCGGTCACCCCATCCTCATCTGGGACAACTACCCGGTGAACGACTACACCACGAGCCGCCTCCTCCTGGGCCCCTACACGGGCCGCGAGGCAGGCGTGGCCACCCAGGTCACGGGCATCACCGCCAACCCGATGATCCAGGCGGAGGCCAGCAAACTGGCCCTCTTCACGTCGGCGTCCTACGCCTGGAACCCGAAGGCGTACAACCCCCGAGCAGCTTTTCTGGCCTCGGTAGAGAACTTCACGGCCAACGCACCCGAACAAACAACGACTTCCCTCCGCGTCTTCGCGGAGAACAACTACTCCTCGCTCCTGAACACCACCGAGTCCCCCACCCTCACCCCCCTCCTCAAGGCGTTCACGACGGCGTACGAGAGCGGCGAAGGCCTCGACAAGGCGGCCCACGCCCTCACGTCCTACTTCGAGGAGATGGCGGCCGCCCCGGCCAACCTCCGCGCCGGCCTCCCCAACCCGGGCTTCCTGACCGAGACTTCGGCCTGGCTCGACAAACTGGGCGCGTACGGAGAGGCGGGCAGAACAGCTGTACAGCTGATGCTCGCGCAGTCGAACGGCGACACGGACGCCGTCACCACCCTCTACGCCCGCCTCCAGTCGCAGCGCGGGCAACTCGACTCGGTCCCCCAGCAGATCGCCCCCGGCGTACTGGACCGCTTCCTCTTCGACGCGACCCTGCGCGCGGCCCCCGACCCGGGCCCGGACGCCTCCTTCACTCCCACCGCCCTGTCCCTGACCCCAGGCGCCACCACCAAGGCAACCCTCACGATCACCGACAACCGCTCCACAACCCCCACCACAACCACCTGGAAAATAAGGGAAGTCGACGGCATAACCATCACCCCGTCCACCGGCACGCTCACCGTCCCACCAGGCGGAAAGGCCACCGAGACGGTCACCTTCACAGCGGCCCCCCAGACAACCGCAGGCGTAAGGTCGGTCGCGGTCACCGGAGGTGGGCTGATCAGCCGGGCAATACCGGTACAGATAAAAGAGGTTGTCGGCGGCAGCGCCCGCGCCCTTACGGCCAACTTCAGTGGCGCGTCGGTGAGTTCGGTGGACCTGAATTCCGGAACGTCGACGGAGATCCCCGTCGGCAACAACCCGGGGGAGGTCGTGGTCAGCCCGGACGGCCGTACCGCATACGCGGCGAACCAGGGTTCGGACTCGGTGAGCGTCATCGATGTCGCCGCCGCGAAGGTCACATCCACGGTGGCGGTGGGCGACGTCCCGGCGGGCCTCGCCCTCACCCCCGACGGCCGGACCCTCTGGGTGGCGGACTACTCGGACGACGCGATCCAGCCCGTAGACCTCGCCACCGGCACGGCGGGCGCGAAGATCGCGGTGGGCGACGGCCCGGAAAACATGGCGACAACCCCGGACGGCACCACCCTCTACGTGGCGAACATCCACGACAGCACGGTGAGCCCGGTAAACCTCGCAACAGGCAAGGCGGGCAAGCCGATCGCCGTCGGCCCGAACCCGTTCAACGTCGTCGCGGCCCCCGACGGAAAGACGGTGTACGTATCCAACTCCGGCGGCTCGACGGTCACCCCCATCGACACCGCCACCAACACGACCCGCCCGACCTTCCTGGTCACCGGCCAGGCATACGGCCTGGCCATCTCCCCCGACGGCCGCACCCTCTGGGTCAGCGCGAGCAACGGTGACACGATCACCCCGCTCAACACGGTAACCGGCGCCCCGGGCACCCCGATCACCGTAGGCCGCTCAGCCTTCGACATAGCCCTCGACTGGAACGGCACAACGGCCTACGTCACCACAGCAGACGCAGGCACCCTGATCCCAGTAACAACAGCAACAGAAAAGGTAGGCACCCCCCTAAAAACAGGCGCCTACCCCCTGGCCACAGCAATAACAGGAGTCCCGGTCCCCTAAAACCAGCGGGTTCCCCCGCGCCCTGACCTTTCAGGGGCGCGGGGAACGACGCGACAAGCCACAACAAGCCCGCACCCGCAGTGGCCTTTCAGGGGCGCGGGGAACGGCGCGACAAGCCCCCACGCACCCGCACCCAACAGACCACCCGCAGTGGCCTTTCAGGGGCGCGGGGAACTGCGCAACAAGCCACAACGCACCCGCACCCGCACCCGCACCCGAACCTGGCCCCAAGCGGAGCGCTACTGCATATCGGCCCAAGGATCAATAACCGCCGGCCGCACCGGAGCCACAGCCTCCGCCGGCCGACAAGTGAACCCCAACCGAGTAAGCGCAGCGATCATCTCCTTCTCGGTGAAGTCCCGCCGGTCAAGACGCGTAATGACCGCCCCCACCTGCTTCACGGGGTAGTCCACCCCACCGATACCGACGGCCGCACTGGTGATGGGCTCCGGGGCGACCCCGTCCATCTTGTGCGTGACCTCGCTCATGATCAGGTCGAACGGGAATCGGGCGATCACACAACGCATGGTGCCTCCGCAGGTCATAGAAGGGTCGGACGCCGACCGGCCTGAAACCGGCCGGCCGAGGTGGAACCGGGACGAGTGGCGCTGGGGGCTGGAGCCGCAGTGGGGCTCAGCCGGCTTGACGTGCGTCGGAGCCCGGGCGCCTGTTCCGGGGCGCCCGGCGCCGACGGCCGCGTGGCTCGCCGGCGGAGTCCTGCTCCGTACGGGGGGACGGGTTGGCGCCCGACACCCGCGGCGGCTTGGCACCGCCCCCGGTAGGACGGGACGCCTTCTTGGCGTTGCCACCACCAGGCGTACGCGCGGCGGCCGTACCGCCTTCGACGGCCCCCCGACGAGAACGCGAACCAGCCCCGCCCCCAGAACCCGAACCGGAAGCGGAACCAGAACGGGAAGCAGAGGAAGAACCGGAAGCGGAACCCGATCGCGATCCCGATCCCGATCCTGATCCAGAACCGGACCGGCCCCGCGAGGACCTGGACCGCCCCCGCGAGCCCTCGGCCTTCGGGGCTGCCGGCGGAGTCGGTGCCGGGACCGGGATGACCACCGGTATGCCCGACGGAGTACGCGCACCGGTGATACGGGTCAGTTCGGCGGCCCCGGGGGACACCTTGGCCGTGTTGGGGTCGACGCCCGCCGCCCGGGTCAGGCTGCGCATCTCGCGCCGCTGCTCGGGCAGCACCAGCGTGACCACACTGCCGGAGGCTCCCGCACGTGCCGTACGGCCGCCGCGGTGGAGGTAGTCCTTGGCGCCGCCGGGCGGGTCGACGTTGACGACCAGGTCGAGGTCGTCGATGTGGATGCCACGGGCGGCGACGTCGGAGGCGACCAGCACGGTGACCTCGCCGGTCTTGAACTGGGCGAGTGTGCGCGTGCGTTGGGGCTGGGAACGGCCGCCGTGCAGGGCTGCCGCGCGGACGCCGCTCTTCAGCAGGTGCTTGGTGAGACGGTCGACGCTGCGCCGGGTGTCCATGAACATGAGCACGCGCCCGTCGCGGGCGGCGATCTCGGTGGCGACCGTCTTCTTGTCGACGTCGTCGACGTAGAGCACGTGGTGCTCCATCGTCGTGACGGCACCGGCGTGCGGGTCGGTCTCGTGCACCAGGGGCTGGTGCAGATAGCGGCGGGCGAGCCGGCCGACGTCCGCGTCGAGGGTGGCGGAGAACAGCATGCGCTGGCCCCTGCGCGGCACCTGGTCGAGCAGATGGGTGACCTGCGGCAGGAAGCCCATGTCGACCATCTGGTCGGCTTCGTCGAGGACGGTGACGGTGACGCGGTCGAGGCGGCAGTCGCCGCGGTCGACGAGGTCGCGGAGCCGGCCGGGCGTCGCGATGACGACCTCGGTGCCGGCGCCCAGCGCACGGGCCTGCCGCGCGATGGGCAGCCCGCCGACGATCGTCGTCATCCGCAGGTTCATGGCGCGGGCGTGCGGGGTGAGCGCGTCGACGACCTGCTGGGCGAGCTCACGGGTCGGCACGAGGACCAGGGCCAGCGGGCGTCCCGCTTCGGCGCGCTGTCCGGCGATGCGGGCCAGCATGGCCAGGCCGAAGGCCAGGGTCTTGCCCGAGCCGGTCTGGCCGCGGCCCATGACGTCGTGGCCCGCGAGGGTGTCCGGCAGCGTGGCCGCCTGGATCGGGAAGGGGACGGTGATGCCCTCGGCGGTGAGGGAGGCCAGCAGCGAGGGCGGCAGGCCCAGGTCGGTGAACGACCGGTTCATGCAGAACCTTCCTCAATGCGGCACGTCGACACAGTGCACGGCAGCGCTCAGCGTCCGCCGCGACAGTGGCGGCACACAGGACAAGGAGGCCGTGGGGACGGGCCGGAAGGAAACGAGCGGTGAAGGGGATGACCCGAAGAGGGGGTGACCCCAAGAATCAGGGACGGCGACCGGTGTCCGGTACTGAACCGTCCCGAAAAAACCGTGAGCCGGGGCCCACACCCCTAGGTGCGGGCCCCGGCCACAATCACGTGTGTTGTCGACCCACTAGTGGATCGCCAGGTTCACGCGGATCAGGCGGGGAGGATGTTCTCCGCCTGCGGGCCCTTCTGGCCCTGCGTGACGTCGAACGTCACCTTCTGGCCCTCGTGGAGCTCACGGAAGCCCTGGGTGGCGATGTTCGAGTAGTGGGCGAAGACGTCGGCGCCGCCGCCGTCCTGCTCGATGAAGCCGAAGCCCTTTTCCGCGTTGAACCACTTCACGGTACCGGTGGCCATGTCAAATCTCCTTGGGGCATGCTCGGGGGCCCGCACCGTGCGGACCCCGCGTCGCCGCAATGATTGCCCCGCCGGAATTCACACCGGAAATCTTTGGGAACCACAACTGCAACTGAAAACCACGCTAGCACAGAACCCGCCCATGGGGACGTGCGGCAATGTCACACGTCAGGCGGGAATAGTCTTCGCAGCTCACCGGGGTCCACTGCCCTCGGGGCGTCCGCGCGGGAGCCCAGCGTAGCGGCGCCCATCGGGCTCCTCGACCGGGGCCCCACCGTAGCGTCCCGATCTTCGAGGAAACCCGCGGGATGTCCGACGGCAAACACGTCCGGAGCCCCGGATGTCCGACACCGGTCGGCTCTCAGGCAATGCCCTCACCCTTGCGCCGTACATGCACATGGCCGTCCCGGGGGAACTCGGGCGGCGAAGCGGGCAGGACGCGGTCGAGTGCGTACCCGCTCTTGTGCGCCACGCGACACGAGGCCAAGTTGTCCTCCTGGTGCAGGAGTTCGAGCCTTCGCAGGCCGCCGGCGCCGGGAGAGCCGGACGGGGCGAAGGCCCAGTTCGTCAGGGCCTCCAGGGCGCGCGGGGCGACTCCCCGACCCCGTGCGCGGGCCGCCGTCCAGTAGCCCACCTCGGCCGACGCCTTGCCGGGGGCGACGTCCTTGAGGACGACCTGTCCCATCAACTCGCCCTGTTCACAACCGGGTTGCGCCTCGATGACCGCGAAGCAGAACCGGTCGCCGGCCTCCCAGCTCTGCCGCTGACTCCGTATCCAGCGCAGCCCGTCCTCGTCGTCGCCGATGGAGGAATGGCTCGTCCATCGGCGCAGTTCGGGGTCCTTGCACGCCTCGACCAGTGCGGCGACGTCGGACGGACGCCACGGGCGGAGGCGGAGGGCGGGGCCGGTCGGGGTCGCGGGCACGTCGAGGGTGACCGGGAAGGCGGCGGCGCCGGCTGCCGTCACGAGTCGTCGCCCGAGTCCTGGTCGCCCGAACGGCCGCTGGAACGGGACGACTTGCGTACCGCCTCGCCCGCCGCCAGCGTCAGCCGGGCCACCCCGCGCACCCAGAGCGGTCCGCCCCGCGACGCCCACACGACACAGACGCACCCTCCGACGACCAGCACGAGAATGCCGACCAGGACGAGTATCTCCACGCCCTACCCCCCTTGGCTCTTGTTGCTCTTGTTGCTCTTGTCGCTCTTCCTCGCGCGTCATCCTGTCAGTTCATGACATCCGGCGCCCGAGCCGTGCCTCCAGGCCGTCCAGGATCGCCTCCACCCCGAACTCGAACTTCTCCCGGGTGAGCGCCGCCGGATCGCCCCCGGCCTGTGCCTCCAGGCGGGCCCTCAGCCGCGGGTACTGCGAGGCGATGCCCGTCGCCCAGGCGACGACGTCCTCCTCCGGCTCCCCCTCCGCTCCACGCCCCGGGCGGATCCGGGCCCGTTCCATCGCCGCCGTGGTCGCGTCGTCCAGGGCCGCGCCCGAGACGAACGTGTAGGCGGTGTTGACGGCCCAGTCGAGGTCCCAGCCGGTGAAGCCGGCCGCCTCGTACACGGCGTACGACAGATCCTGCATGCGTGCCATGCCGTGGCCGTAGACGAAGTACTGGCCGACGGCCGGGATCAGCCACGGGTGGCGGCGCGAGAGCGCGTACGTGTCGTGGACCAGTTGCCGGGCCGCCGCGCGCCAGCCGATCGCGGCCAGGTCGGGCTCGGCGATCTCGCTCCAGGCCTCGTCCGCCGCGAGGACGACGAGGTTCTCCTTGTTGCCGACGTGCCAGTACATGGCCGTCGCCGCCGAGCCCAGCCGCTGGCCGAGCTTGCGCATGCTCAGGCCCTCGATGCCTTCGGCGTCCAGCAGTTCGATCGCGGCTCGCACGATCTGTTCTCGGGTCAGGGTCTCGCGTGCCATGCCCGCAGCCTAGCCCGCCACTTGCACGCCGTACAACGGCCACCAGCTGCGCCTTGCACGCCGTAAAAGTTTTTTCGGCGACCCACTTGCACGCCGTACAAGTTCTCTTTTACGGTGTGCGAGTCGAAGCAGTTGCACAGCGTAAAAGTCAGCCGACGGGAAGAGGAGAGACTCATGGCCGCCATCTCGGCAACCGGTCTGCGGAAGTCGTACGGGGAGAAGGTCGTCCTCGACGGGGTCGACCTGGAGATCGCCGAAGGGTCGGTGTTCGCGCTGCTCGGGCCGAACGGGGCCGGCAAGACCACCACCGTCCAGATCCTGTCCACGCTGATCGACGCGGACGGCGGCGAGGCGCTGGTCGCCGGGTACGACCTGGGGACGCGGGCCGACGACGTACGGCGGGCCATCGGGGTCACCGGGCAGTTCGCCGCCGTCGACGGGCTGCTGAACGCCGAGGAGAACCTGCTGCTCATGGCCGACCTGCATCACCTGGACAGGAGGGAGGGGCGCGGGCGCGCGGCCGAGCTGCTCGAGCGCTTCGACCTCACCGAGGCCGCGCGCAAGCCCACCGCCACGTTCTCCGGCGGTATGCGGCGCAAGCTGGACCTCGCGATGACGCTGGTCGGCGATCCGCGGATCATCTTCCTCGACGAGCCGACGACCGGGCTCGACCCGCGCAGCAGGCGCACCATGTGGGAGATCATCCGGGGCCTCGTCACCGACGCGGGCGTCACGGTCTTCCTCACCACGCAGTACCTGGAGGAGGCCGACCAGCTCGCCGACCGGATCGCCGTGCTCAGCGGCGGGCAGCTCGTCGCCGAGGGGACGGCGGCGGAGCTGAAGCGCCGCGTCCCGGGCGGCCACATCCGGATCCGGTTCGCCGACGAGCTCCAACTCGACGCCGCCGCGCGGGTGTTCGAGACGGGCAGCCGCGAGGCCGACGAGCTCGCGCTGCGGATTCCCAGCGACGGCGAGCTGCCCGGCCTGCGTGCCGTGCTCGACCGGCTGGACGCCTCCCGCCTCCACGCCGAGGCCCTCACCGTGCACACACCCGACCTCGACGACGTGTTCCTCGCGCTCACCTGACGACAGCCGAAACCTCACCCGGCCGGCGCCCGCGCAGCCACGTATCCGCGTATCCCCGTATCCGCGTACAGAAAACGGAGAACCTCGCCATGAGCACCGTCACCCAGCACCAGGCCCGCCCCCAGAGCCCCCGGAACAAGGCCGCCGCCCCCGCCCGCTCGTACGCCCTCCGCGACTCGATGACCATGCTGCGGCGCAACCTCACCCGCATGCGGCGCTATCCGTCCATGACCATCGGGATCGTCGCGATGCCCGTGCTGATGCTGCTGCTGTTCGTGTACGTGTTCGGCGGGGCGATCGGGGACGGGATCGGTGCCGGCGGCCGGGGCGACTACACCAACTACGTGGTCCCCGGGATCATCCTGATGGCGGTCACCTCGGGCACGATCTCGGTGGCGGTGTCCGTGTGCAGCGACATGACCGAGGGCATCGTCAA
Organism: Streptomyces sp. ME02-8801-2C; assembly: GCF_033793965.1. Taxonomy (NCBI): domain Bacteria; kingdom Bacillati; phylum Actinomycetota; class Actinomycetes; order Kitasatosporales; family Streptomycetaceae; genus Streptomyces; species Streptomyces sp. ME02-8801-2C. Next base: position 357,576 of record NZ_JARAXP010000005.1, read on the forward strand.
CCGCTTCCGGACGATGTCCATCTCCCGGTCCTCCGTACTCACCGGGCATGTGCTCGGCAACATGGTCCAGGTACTGATCATCCTGGTGCTGATCACCGGTATCGCGCTGGCGGTCGGTTTCCGGCCGAACGCGACGCCCGTCGAGTGGGCCGCCGCGCTCGGGCTGATGCTGCTGCTCGCCTTCGGGCTCAGCTGGCTGTCGGCCGCGATGGGCCTGCGCGCCAAGACCGTCGAGGCCGCGAGCAACGCGCCGACGCCGCTGACCTTCCTGCCCTTCCTCGGCAGCGCGGTCGTCACCCCCGACTCGATGCCGACGGCGCTGCGCTGGTTCGCCGAGTACCAGCCCTTCACTCCGATCAACGAGACCCTGCGCGGCCTGCTCCTCGGCACGGAGATCGGCAACGACGCGTGGCTCGCACTGGCCTGGTGCGTCGGCCTGGGCGCGGCGGGGTACCTGTGGGCGCGGTCGGCCTTCCGGCGGGGTGTACGGCGGTAGCCGGTATACGGGAGGCGGTATGTGGGAGGCGGCATACCGCCCGACATCAACTCCGACGGCAGCGGGCTGGTCACCTCGACCGGCCCGTTGCCGTCAGCGTGCGCGCACTGTCCCCACTGCCGTCGGAGGGCCGGGATTCGTTGGCCCGTGCGTACGGCTGTACCCGTCACCCGTGTTTGTAATTAGGGGGTAGGGGATGGCGGGGGCACGCGGTGCGTTGCGCATCGTGGCGGGGGCTGGTCTGTTGGTCACGGTCGGCGTGGCGACGTGATGGCTGAGCGCGGTGGCCCGCACCAGTTCTTCGCCGCAGGAGCCGTGGATCGCCGCGTCGCTGATGTTCGTCGCCGCCTTCTCGGTGTTCTGCGGGGTGGCCTTGGTCAGCGAACCGTCGGTGTCGGTGGGCCTGTTGAGCGCCGCAGTGACCGGGCTCGGCGCGATCGGGCTGTTCTTCATCCCGGTCGCCGCATCCCACCAGCGGCCCGACGTCATCCGCCGGCGCTCCCGCCATAGGGCAGCCGCCCCGGGTGAGTCGGACCCGCAGTAGCCCCGCCGTCCCGCCCGGCGTGATCGGCCCGGTTGCCCGGGATGCGCTCCCGGCAGCCTCAATGCCGGGACGAGACGCTTGTGCGGGCTAAGTGTGCTCCACGTCTGTGAATTCACGCTTTCGCCCCTTCGCGCGGGTGTTGTTGGCGAGGACGTAGATCTTGCGCTTACGTCCAGCTCGGTGCCATCCCTTTGGGGTCTCCGAACGGCACTGGCCGACCGGTGAGGGCGTCCAAGAGGAGGCGGTCACCGAGCGGCTGCGACAGTTCGACCTTCACGCTCTGTTCGGTCATGTCGGCGGGGCATGGGCCACTTTCGGCCTCCTTGATGGAGGCGTAGAGTACTACGCTTTCATCCGTCTCCAGCGCTTTTGTGATGGGGCCGTCGTCGCAGGATCCGTGAGTGGCCTTCACAGTTATGGAGCGACCACCTGCCGCCGTCCCGACCAGCCGGGCGATGCTCCTGAGACCGTCAGCGGCCCCTTCTCGGGCTTGTCCGATCGGCGGCTTGGGAAGCTTTGAGGGAATTACGGCGACCCGCTTGAGGGGGGTGTCGTAGCTCTCCAGCGTGAACAGCCACGCGGGAGCGGTCGCGTTTCCGCGGCTTGTCACGATGGTCGTTGTACCGAGCCGGGCCCCAGTCACCGTCAGCCGGGGTCCGGCACTGCGGTTGAGGGCGAACGACTGGTATGCCTTCTGCACCCCGATCAGTGGGCGGCTGAGATCTTTCCCGTTTCCCCAGTCCACCTTCCCGAGGGCGGGGGCAGTGCTGGGCAGATCGCCTCCCAGGACAAAGTTCTTTGTTTCGTAGGCCCGCTCGTCTGCCTTACTGTGCCAGCCGGATTCCGGCTCCTGCACGACGTCGGCCATCGGGTAATAGCCTTGCGCCCAGGCAGCGGCGGCCTCAGATGCCCTCCAGGCATCGGCTACTTGACGGGCGCGCTTTTCCTGCATGCGCAGCGACTGATCGTTCGAATGGCCATCGTCTGTGCGCTGGTCATTGGCACACCCAGCGAGGAGGCTCGTGCTCAGGAGTGATACCAACAGCAGACTGACGGAGCGCTTCAGTTGCAAATTCATGGAGTCCTCTGCGGTGGTCGACGAGGGTTAGCTACGGACAAATGCACGGGAACTCTTCAGCGCCCAGCGCTGACCCACTCCCACACCTTCGACGCACAGGGGCGCATCCTGGTTCACTTACGGCCTCTCGCCGCCTGCTGCATCCGCGTTGGTGCTGCAGAGCCGCAGGCAGCGAGAGGCCGTCCGTGGCCTAGTAGACCTTCATGCCCTCCCAGGAGAGCACCTTGTATACCGGCTCGTAGAAGCTGGAACGGTCCACTTGGCTGTCGGAATCCCCACATGGCTGGTCGGCGTAACTGCCGCCCGAATTGATGCCCAGAGCCGTCTCAGCGCTGAAGAGAGGCCCTCCGCTGTCGCCATGCACAGTGCAGTTGCTCGCCTCGATCATGTGCTTCAGCGTGGTGCCGTCGGTGTAGGTGACCGTCGCGTCCGTCGCCAGCACCATGCCCACGAGGTCCTGGCTCATGGTTCCTACGCGCTTCACCTTCTCCCCCTCGAACGCAGAGGCGGAACTCGAGATCTGTCCTTCTGAGCCGTCCTTGTACTGGATTGTTCCGTACGGCACGACGTCGCTGTTGCTGTACTCCACCAATCCGTAATCGGACTGGTTCGTGTCGTTGCCGTAGGCCCAGCTAATGGCTCTTCCGAGGGGAACGGCTCCGCTCCTACGGCGCCAGGTGACAGCGCCGTCCTCCATGCAATGACCTGCGGTAAGCATGTACTTCTTGCCGCTGGAATTCTGCACATTGAATCCAGCTGTGCAAATTTTGGTCCAGTTTGTCCCACCTGATGTGAAATCCGACTCCATGCCGAGGCCGCCGCGCATGGCGTAGGCGGTCGATTCGATCTGGCCGGAGTGTTCGGTTATGTCGACAGCGTCCCTAAATTCGGAAACGGCCTCCTCGATTCGAGATCTGTCGGCTTCGGAAACGCCGTCGTAGATCTTCACGTTCACCCGGTTGCTGCTCTGGTCGACACTCCAGGAAGTGTTGGGTATTCCCGCCAGTTGATCCAGTTCCGCCTTGGCGGAGCTGAGCTCGGCCGCGCTGTGCGGGACGACCTCCGCCGCCACCCCAGCGCTTTGCACGGTTTCTGCCGCGGCTTGATCGGTAACGGCGACAACGAGTCGTTCGTCCTGATAGTAGATGCCGGCTGTGCGCTTGTCGCCCAGTTGATCGGCGATCGCTGCCACCTTTTCCGGATCGGTTAGCGGTGCCGGCGCTGCTTGGGCAGTGGTAACTGTGGTCAGCGCGAGAATCCCGCAGACCACCGCCGCTACTGCCCCTCGGTACGCGTGATGACGCCTTCGCATCCATACCCCCGTGCTTGTCGAAGTTGGGCTGTGTTTCCCTGTGATCGACGCGCTCGGGGGAGACTCGTGCCAACAGGTGGCCAAAGAATGAATTGGACGTGAATATTCCGATTGCTGGTCACAGTTGGCTCAAATCCGTGGGCTGCGAGCCGGAAAAGGCCCATGGAAGAGCGTCTTGGCCTCGCCACCTACGGACGGCGAGGCCAAGACGCCCCGAAGGCAGGGCGGCGTCGTTCAGGCGGCGTGGCCGGGTTGATGCGGATTCAGGTGCCGAGGCAGGACCGTGGGGTGGTCGCCGGGGGCCGACGCGAAGGCAGGCACGGCTCCCGGTGATCATGAGGTGTCGAGTCCTTGATCACCACGACGGAAGACCGTGCCTGCCCGTTCATCCTCGCTCATGCCGGGCCCTCTGGGTTAACTCGCCGACGCCGCACCCACCGCCCCCGATGACCTCCCCAGCTTGTTGACCTGTCTGGCTCAGGTGCCCAATCCCCGCCGGGACCGGGGCCGACGCCATCCGCTCGCCTTCGTCCTGGGCCTGGCCGCGTGCGCGGTGCTGGCCGGAGCGAAGTCACTGGCCGCGATCGCGGAGTGGGCCGCCCGATGCTCCGCCGCAGGTCCTGGCCATGCCGGGAGCCGGACCACGGCCCCACCGTCGCGGCCGAGGCCACCGTGCGCCGTAACCTCCAGCGCATCGACGGCGACGCGCTGGACACGGCCCTCGGAAGCTGGCTCGCCGGACGCGAACGCGCCGCCAGCCAGGAGGGGAACGACAGCGACCGGCTCCTGACCTCCCTCACGGTGGACGGCAAGACCGTGCGCGGCGCCCGACGCACCGACGCACCGACACACCGACACACCGACACACCGACACACCGACGCACCCAACTCCACCTGCTCGCCGCGATGACGGGCACCGGCGGGTCACTGCGCAGCGCGGGGTGGACGGCAAGACCAACGCGATCACCGTCTTCCAGCCCCTGTTCACTCCGCTCGACCTGCGCGAAACGGTGGTCACCTTCGACGCCCTCCACTCGCAGACCGCCCACGCACGCTTCCTCGTCGAGGACAAGCACGCCCACTACATCGTGCTGATCAAGGGCAACCAGCCCACTTTGCACCGGTGACTGAAGGCCTTGCCACGGCGAGAGATCCCACTCCTGGACAAGACCCGGGCCACCGCGCACGACCGCGACGAGATCCGCCGGATCAAAGCCGCCGCCATCACCGGGATCGCGTTCCCCCACGCGGTGCAGGCCGTCCAGATCGTCGCGGCCGACGGATCCTCACCACCGGCAAGGTCACCCTCGAACGCGTCTACGGGGTGACCAACCTGACCGCGGAACAGGCTGACGCCACCGAGATCGCCCGCCGCGTCCACGACCACTCACTGGGTTCATTGCTGACGGCGTTGCCGAGTACTCGCGCCGTCTGCCGGACGCGGGAAGGAGCAGGCAGAAAAACAGCAGCGTCAGCGGACGCAGAACCCGGGTCAGCACAGCCGCAATACGCTCCTGCATCACGTCATTCCTCATAAGTTTGATGCACACGCCTGGGACGTTCGCACTGTCGCGGCATGGGAAGGCCCTGTGCACCGCTGGAGGCCAACACCGGTTCCGGACCGACCGGAAGACCGGCCACAATCCCGTCCGGGGGTTCCATCACCGCGTAGTCCGCGAAAGTCCGGCGGTAGCGGGTATGACGGGTGTCCTGCGTGTGCTTACGCTGCCACTCCTCGACGTCCGCAGGGTGGCTCCGCGCACCCGACTCGGCACCGCACTCGGCCTCGTCCCCCGAGACGCACCGCGTCGCGTACTCCGGTTCCGCGGTGGCGTCCTGCACGATCGTGAACGGCACGTACCGGAACACCCGGCGGGTCTTTCGCGATGTCTCCAGGTGTTCCCTTCCCTGGTGCTGACGCATCAAGACGTTGGCGTCAGTCTCCGCGCTGTGGTCGAACCGCGCCCGCGCCGCCTCACGCCACCGGGCGAGACCCGTACATGTCGCACAGCCCGGAGCGGGGACGGGCGGACGGCTCATACCATCGCCAGACTCGTTCACCGGGCCCCTCCGGCGCAGTTGTCGGCGGCCTTCGGCTCAGGGCTCGCGGTCCGCCCTAAACCCGGCGGCATCGCCCGCTCCGAATCCTTGACGTGCAGGAAACCGCCCGCCTTCTCAATCTCGCCCGCGATCTGGTCGTACTCCTGCGGTACCGGCGAGATCATCGAGCGCCAAGCCGTGAGCACCGCGCCGGCCTCACCGCCCTTGACGCTGTCGATGGCCCGTACCAACCCCTCGCGGCCGTCGGGTGGCAACAGCCCCACGCGGTCCTCGATCACGCTCGTGATCTCCCACCCGAATGCTTCCGCGTATTCGGTGCACTCCTTACGGGGCGCTCCGATGTCGGCGTTGGGGGCACCGCACAGATAGATCACACAGCGGAAGCGCTGTATCCGCGCGGCCCCGGCCGCCACCTCGGCCTCGCCCGGAAGGACGCCCGACGCCGCGTCCGCCAGTGCCCGGCGCCGTGCCAGGTCCCCCTCGGTTCGACGGGCCGTGGTCGGCCCCTGTCGGTCCCCGCTCTCGATACTGACCATTCATCAATCGTGTCGGAGCAGTCACACATAGTGAAGTGACGAAGCGTACGACTCGGCAAGGTTGTAGGCCACCAACTCGTACGCTCCGTATGAGTTGTAAAGACTTACGCGATGAGGGGGACGCCGATCAGCTCGCTGATGTTTCGCACGCGCGCCGTGGACACCTTCGCGAGGCGCTTGCCGATGACTCCGGGCAATGCCTGATGCTTGACCCACTCGGGAGCATCGAGACCGACCTCGATCAGGGTGTCCCCGGCCTGGTCGTGCAGGCCGGTCGCGCATTGGGCGAGGGCTACGTCGAGTTTGTAGCGATTGCGGGCCACCTTCGACATGCTCTTGGGTAGCGTGCGCATGTCGGGCTGATTGGCCAGCTTGAGCGCCCGCCCGTAGTTCTTGAGCGCGACATGGATCCCAACCGCCTCTGTTTTCGTCGCTGTTGGGCCAAAGCTGGTTCCGTACAGTTTCTCCTCGCGGCCGAGCCTGGCCGCAGCGGCGTGCGCCTGTGAGATGAAGTCGTCCGCCGCGCGCTCGTCCTCGCTCCGCGATGCCGCGACGGCTGCGGAGATCATCAGGCGTCCGTACGCGACCAGTTCGGAGCGGGGCGCCCTGCTGAACGAGGGTTCGATCGCCATCGCCGCACGCTCGGCCACGGCCACGGCCCGGGGCGTCTTGGCACCGCGCAGGTAGATCCAGGACAGCGTGGATTCGAGCAGCGCCGACATCACCGGATCGCCGGCCTCCTTGGCAAGGAGTTTCGCGGACGTGAGCGCGCTCAACGCGAGGTCGCGCTGCCCGAAGCCGGTCGCGCATGATGCCGCGACCCGGTAGGTGCTCGCAAGGACCAACGCAAGGCGCGCGCGCTCACCGCCTGTGGCGCTGCCGTAGCGAACCTGCCCTTCCATGAGGACCTTCGCGGCGAGACTGCTCACCTTCGCCGTATCGCTGGCCCAGTACGCGGCCCATGCAAGGTCGCGTGCCTCGGTCAACTCGTCGAGCGTGCTCGGATCATCGATGCCGTCCCACTCGCCGAGCGCGCTCTCGTGTACGGCGTCTGACAGGTGGCGCAGTGCCGCGCGATCGTCCCGGTTCATGCCTCGGCGCGGAGCCTGCTGACCAAGGATCACCGCGACGTCTGTCTTGAGCGCGCTCGCCAGCTTGAGCAGCGAACCCACTGACAGCTCTCCACGATCCTGCTCGGCCTTCTGCACCAGAGCCAGCGAGACACCCGCCGCGTCGGCGAGCTCCTGCTGCGTCAGATCGGAACCCCGCAGGTGCTTGATGCGCTTACCGTTCGTAAGGTCGGCCCAGTTGCTCACGATCACCTCGGTGGGTAGCTCAGGCTCAGTGGCTTCACTTCGATGGTAGGGCCTGCCGCCGAGGAACCCTGGGTGAACGGAACAGCCGGCAATCAAGGGCAGTTCGACCCCACCCGCAACACCCGCGTTCATGGTGCACCTTTTACGGAGGCCTTAAGGAGACGAAAGGTTCCGGCCATCACCCGTATCCGTATCTCTCCCCGACGACTCCCCGTCGCATCAGGAGGCAAGGTGCGTTTCTCCCGGAGCTCGACCGGCACCCTCTTCGTGGGTGGCGCGCTGGGCCTGACGCTGGCCGCGCTCGCCTATCCGGCCATGCTCGGTGTCCAGAACGTGTCCAGTTCGCCCACCCGGATCGTCGCGCAGACCTCCGCCGGGCCGTTGACGGAGGCCGACCGCGACTTCGTGGTGAAGGTGCGGGCAGCCGGGCTCTGGGAGTACCCGGTCGGGCAGATGGCCATAGCGAAGGGGACCTCGCCGGCCGTCATCACCGCCGGACAGCATCTGGTCGCCGGGCACGCGGCGCTCGACGCGACCGTGCGGAGCATCGCGCCCAGGCTCGGGATCACCATTCCCAACCTGCCCAGTCCGCAGCAGCAGGGGTTCATCTCCACCCTCACCGCGGACAGCAGGGGCAACCAGTTCGACAGCGACTTCGCGAACATCCTGCGCATCACCCACGGCTCGATCTTCAACACCGTCGCCAAGATCCGGTCGACCACCAAGAACACGCTGGTCCGCGCCCTCGCCGACCAGGCCAACACCACCGTCCTCGACCACATCACGGTCATGGAGAAGACCGGACTCGTCAATTTCGACACCGTGCTCTTCCAGGAGACGACCCCGCCGAAGCTGCCCGCCTCGGACGTCACCCCGCCCGTCCCGCAGCCGGGCGCCCCGACCGTCGTCCTCACCCCGCCGCCGCCGGTCTTCGGCGCCGCTCCGGCCCCGACCCCGACCGCTCCCACGGCGGGGTAGCTGCTGCCGCTGGAGTGCGTTCAAAGGCGTTCTGGTGAGCGGGAGTGAGTGCTGCTGGTCTCGGTCGTGTTGCTCGTCTCGCTCGTGGGGCCGATTTCAGTGGAGAACTGACGTTCTTGCATCGAATGCGTGACCTTTCCGGGTGGTGCTCGTTTCCCACCGTGACGGGATCTTCGGGTGGGAGTGGCGGGGTGGGTGAGCTGAGGAGCATCGCGGCGCCGTTCGTCGTGTCGGGTCCGTCCGGTGTGGCCGTCCGGACCCGCCTCAAGCAACTGACACCCAGCGATGAGAAGGTGCTGCGACTGGTCGGCGCGCATCTGGGGTCGTTGGCTTCGCGGGATCTCAAGACGCGCTGCCGGGACGGCCTGGAGCATTCAGGTGAGGCGTGGGCTGTGCGGAAGCGGGAACTGACACCTGCCTCGTCGTCGCGGTGGGCCGGGTCGATCACCAAGGCCACGCATGATCAGTGGGCGCTGGCCCGCCGCTGCCAGCTGGCGCACCTCCACAACCTGGAAGCGGGTATCCGCGCCATCGAAGCCCGGCTGGCGCTGCCAGTCGGGCAGAAGGGGACGAAGAGGGCGCCCGGGGGTTACCGGTCCCGGCGGGAATGGCATGCGAAGTCCCGGCGGCTGCGCGTACTCCAGGACCGGCTGACTGCCGCGCGGGCCGACCGCGAGGCCGGTGTGGTGCACGTCGTGCGGGGCGGCAAACGGCTGGCCCGTACCCGGCATCACCTGGAGGCCGCTCAGCTCACGGAGTCGGCGTGGCGTGGGCGTTGGGAGGCGGAGCGCTGGTTCTGTCAAGCGGACGGCGAGTCCGGCAAGCGATACGGCAACGAGACGATCCGCGTCAGCCCCGACGGCGAGGTCAGCATCAAGCTCCCTACGCCGCTCGCGTATCTCGCCAACGCCGCGCACGGCCGGTACGTCCTGGCCAGCCGGATCATGTTCGCCCACCGGGGGCAGGAGTGGGCGGATCGTGTCGTGGCCAACCGGGCCATCGCCTACCGCATCCACCTCGATACCGGCCGGGAACGCTGGTACATGACCGCGTCCTGGCAGATCTCGCCCACCCCGAGCATCCCGATCGAAGCGGCGCTCGCCCACGGCGTGATCGGCGTCGACACGAACGCAGACCACCTCGCCGCCTGGCACCTGGACACCCACGGCAACCCCACCGGCACCCCGCGCCGCTTCTCCTACGACCTGACCGGTACCGCCGAGCATCGTGACGCGCAGGTCCGTCACGCCCTGACCCGCCTCCTGCACTGGGCACAATCGTGCGGCGTCAAAGCCATCGCAGTCGAGGACCTGGACTTCGCTGCCGAGAAGACCCGGGAGAAGCACGGCCGCCGCAAACGCTTCCGCCAACTGATCTCCGGAATGCCCACCGGGAAACTCCGCGCCCGGCTGGCCTCGATGGCCGACCAAACAGGCATCGCCATCATCGCTGTCGATCCGGCCTACACCTCGAAGTGGGGCGGGCAGCACTGGCAAAAACCCCTCACCAGTACCACTCGTAAGACGACTCGCCATGATGCTGCTGCTATGGCGATCGGAAGGCGCGCCCAGGGATATCCGATCCGGCGACGGACGGCACCGCCCCCACACGACCGGAGTGATCGTGCGGGGCATCGGACCGTCCAGGCCGGACCGGTTGTACCTGGGCGTGAGGGAACCCGCCCCCGCATCCCCGGACCACGGACACGATCCGTGCCGCCCGGACGCGGAGCGAACGCGGGCAACCAGAACGCCCAACACCGTCCGGGGCGTTCGGCCGAGCACGAGACCTGGCAACAGGCCTCACTCCCGCTCAGTCCCTAGGAACGGTGAGTCCCCGCCGTCTACAGGCGGTTCTCGAGCCAGGCCGTGGTGTCCGGGCCCAGCCGGCCGTCCGGCGTCAGCGGGGCGCTGGTCAACAGGACGTTGCCTGGCGGCAGTTCGACGGGGGTGGCCGACAGGTTCGTCACGCATCGCCAGCTGTCGGTGCGCGTGAGGTCGAGCACGCCCGGGGCGGATTCCGCCGCCCAGGTCAGGTCCTCGCCGTCCAGCAGTCGGCGGCGCAGGGCGAGGGCCGTGCGGTAGAGCTCCAGGGTCGAGCCCTCGGCCCCGTCCTGTGCGTCGACGGCGTACGACGCGAAGGTGGCCGGCTGCGGCAGCCACGCCCCGCCCGCGCCGAAGCCGTACGACGGGCCGCTCGTCGTCCACGGCAGGGGCACCCGGCAGCCGTCGCGGCCCTTGCCGGTGTGGGCCGTCTGTTCCCAGATCGGGTCCTGGAGCGCCGAGGCCGGCAGGTCGGCCACCTCGGGGAGGCCGAGTTCCTCGCCCTGGTAGACGTACGACGAACCCGGCAGCGCCAGCATCAGCAGCGTCGCCGCGCGGGCCCGGCGCAGGCCCGCCGCCTCGTCGACCGGCGGAGCGGTGCCGTCGGACAGGAGCCAGGCGTTCAGGTCGGTGCCCGGGGGGAGCGCCAGGCGGGAGGTGTGGCGTACGACGTCGTGGTTGGAGAGGACCCAGGTCGCCGAGGCGCCCGCCGAGCGGGCCGTGGCGAGGGAGTCGGTGATGACCTGGCGGAGTTCCTCCGCGTCCCAACCCGCCTGCAGATACTCGAAGTTGAAGGCCTGGCCGAGTTCGTCCGGGCGGGCGTACAGGGCGCGGCGGGCGCCCGGGACCCAGGCCTCGGCGACCGCCATCCGGGGCGGGGTGTAGGCGTCGAGGATCTTGCGCCAGTCGCGGTAGATCTCGTGGACCTCGTCGCGGTCGAAGAAGGGGTGGGTGCCCGGCGGGAGGGCGGCGAGGGCCTGCTCACCGCTCAGTTCCGGGGCGCCGAGGTCGCGCAGCGGCACGTCGAGGTCCTTCGCCAGGGCGTGGGCCACGTCGACACGGAAGCCGTCCACGCCCCGGTCGGACCAGAAGCGAAGCGTGGTGCGGAAGTCGGCGCGGATCTCCTCGTTGGCCCAGTTGAGGTCGGGCTGTTCGGGCGTGAAGAGGTGCAGATACCACTGGCCGTCCGGCCCCTGGTCGTGCGGCCCCCGGCCGTCGGAGACCCGCTGCCAGGCGCTGCCGCCGAACACCGACTGCCAGTCCGTGGGCGGCAGTTCGCCGTGCTCACCGCGTCCGTCGCGGAATACATAGCGGTCGCGGGCCGGGGAACCGGGCGCCGAACGCAGCGCCTCCTCGAACCACACATGCCGGCGCGAGGTGTGGTTGGGGACGATGTCGACCATGACCTTGAGGCCGAGGCGGTGGGCCTCGGAGACCATGGCGTCGAAGTCGTCGAGGGTGCCCAGGCGAGGATCGACGTCACGGTGGTCGGCGACGTCGTAGCCGCCGTCGGCGAGCTCGGACGGGTAGAAGGGGGAGAGCCACAGGGCGTCCACGCCCAGGGTGCTCAGATGCGTCAGGCGCTGGGTGATGCCCTTCAGGTCACCCAGTCCGTCGCCGTCGGCGTCGGCGAAACTGCGCGGGTACACCTGGTAGAAGACCGCCTGACGCCACCAATCGGGGTCCGGGGAGGAAAGGTCCGGAGTCGGTTCGGGCACTCGTTGTCTCCTGACTGTCGGCGCCCGCGATGTCCTGTCGGGCGCTGTGGTCGTTCCACGTTGCTCTGTCCACTTGGCCGGGAAAGTGAACGTCTGCGCCCCCGGAACACACCCTTCCTCCTGTGGGGGAATTGCGCCGATCCGCGAACCCCCTTTGCGTTTCCCCAGGTTGACACCCTGGTCCCGCACGATTCACGATGTCCGAACGCCGTGGCGCATATGACCAGATGGGCCCAGCGTTCCTTCGACAAACACTCCCCCGGCACGGCCCGGCAGCAACGCGTTGCCCTCCCGCCGTACCCGGGTTCTCGCACACGCGAAGATGGGATCCGCATGTCCATACTGAGTCGTGTCACCGCACTGCACCTGCTGGGGACGGGCGCGGCCACGCTCGCGCTCTGCGCGGCCTCCGCCTCGGGTGCCTGGGCCACCGGGCCCGGCGGTGACGGCTGGGGCTCCAAGACCGGCGGCTACAAGCCCGGCGCCGGCGCGGGCACCAAGACCGAGACCGATCGCTGCCAGTTCTCCCTCGACGGGAAGAACTTCTTCGACTCGGTCCGCGTCGACGACCAGAACCTCAAGCCCACCGACGACGGCAAGGTGCACATCCAGGTCCGCACCGCCGGTGACGCCAGCACCTGCACCGCCTCCCTCGCCTCCTACCTCGCCCACGGCGCCACCTTCGCCACCTCGGGCGAGCAGGTCTTCGTCGACTTCGACACCGTCACGGTCATGCAGGGTCAGACCGACTCGCTCGACATCGCGGTGCCGGACGCGGGCTGCTTCGCGCAGATCGACCTCTACCGCGGCAAGGTCAAGTTCGACGGCGACCTCGACGCCAACGACGGCTTCGAGCACGGCGACGTGCCCAAGGGCCCGGACCGCCCCGTCATCAAGGACAAGCTGATCGCCGCCTGGAACGGCGGTACGAAGGACTGCACGACCACGCCGCCGCCGGCCGAGGAGACCCCGGGCACCCCGTCCGCGACGCCGCCTCCGCCGGCCGAGGAGACCCCGGGTACGCCGACTCCCTCCGAGCCCGTGTCGGAGACGACCCCGCCCGCCTCCGAGACGCCGTCGACCTCGACCCCGACGCCGACGCCCTCCGAGTCGACCCCGGAGTCGACCCCGCCCACCGCGCCGGTGAGCCCGGACAGCAGCCTGCCGCCGCTGGCCGAGACCGGCGGCGGCAGCGCCACCGGCCCGATCGCGGGCGGCGCCGCAGCACTGCTGATCGGCGGCGCGGCGATCGTGGTGGCGACGAAGCGACGCAAGGCCGCTCGCGCCGGTTCGTGATCCACGTACGGATGTAGGTCCTATTGGATCCCGTGGATCCCGTGGGTCCCGTAGGTTCTGTAGATCCTGTAGGTCCGTAAGGTTCCTCCGCCCCGGTGGCGCTCCCTGTGAGCGGCACCGGGGCGGTTCCCGTTTCAGACGCTCTGCCGCCGCTCCTCGACCGCCCCGAGGTACAGCCGCACATACCGCTCCACGTCGACGTCCAACGCCACGTCCACCAGGGGCTGGGCCCGCGCGCCATGGTGGATCTCGGACTCGCCGGGGCGCGGTCGGCGGTCGACGACCGTCTGACCCCGGGTCGGGCCGGGGGCGAGGGAGACCTCGACCGGCAGCAGGCTGGTGGTCAGTCCCGCCGGGTCGGCGACCGCGCAGACGGCGCCCGCGTCGCCGAGCCCGCCGGTGGGGGTGGGGTCCCCGGTGACGGCCGGATCGCGGTGGGCGAGAAGCTCGCCGGCGAGACGCGCACCGGGTTCCGCGCTCGTCCGCAGTCTCCGTACGTCCGCCGTCGGCACGATGACACGCCGGAAGACGTCCAGGCCGTACATCGTGATCGGCACCCCGGCGGTGAGCAGGACCGCTGCGGCCTCCGGGTCGTGCCACACGTTGAACTCGGCGACGGGCGTGGCGTTCCCGACCTCCACCGCGCCGCCCATGAAGACGATCCGCTCGATGTTGCGGGTCACCTCGGGGTGCGTACGCAGCAGCAGGGCGATGTTGGTGAGCGGCGCCATCGGTATGAGAGTGACCGGGCGGGGCGAGCCGAGTATCTCGCGGCGCAGCAGGGTCACGGCGTCCACGTCGACGGGCGTGCGGGTGGTGGGCGCGGGCAGGCCGAGGTCGCCCAGGCCGTCCCGGCCGTGCACATGGGTGGCGGGCCGCGCGGGTTCGATCAGCGGTCGCTCGGCGCCGCGCGCGACGGGCAGATCGGGGGCGCCGGCCTGGTCGAGGACGGTGAGGGTGTTGCGTACGACCTGGTCGACGTCCGTGTTCCCGGCGACACAGGTGACCGCGCGGAGGTCGATTCCCGGGTGGCGTACGGCGAACAGCAGGGCCAGGGCATCGTCGACGCCGGTGTCGCAGTCGATGATCACGGGGATCGGGTCGCTCACCGAACTCCCTTCAGGGACAGGCGAGTTGGGTTGGACTTGGGTACTGGTTTCCGCAGTGGACTCCGTAGCGGACTTGGCAGTGGACTTCGCGGTCGTCACGGTGAGGGCTCCTTTTCCGGGGCCGCACAGAGTCCCACGGCCTCCCTCTCACCCGACCACCGGCCCCGCTCACCCGTACGGGCCCGGTCCGCTGGTGGGATCGCGCGGCCGATGGTGCCGTCGGAGGAGAGATCTGACGTACCGGCACCTCTGGAGGAACCCCTTGATGACCCGTCGGCCCTCTCCCCGCGCGGTACGGCTGCTGGCCTCGGCCCTCGGGACGGTCACCCTGCTGACGACGGCCGCGTGCGTGCACGGCGGGAACGGCGGCACCGGGAACTCCTCGCAACGCCGGCCGGACGGGTCCGCCGCCTCCCCCACCGCATCGGCCGCGCCCGCCGCGCAGCGGGCCTCCGCCGCCCCGACCGCCCTCACCGACGCCCAGGCCCGGGGCGCGCTCCTCACCGGCGACGACCTCGGGGCGCCGTGGGCCCCCACCGAGGGCGCCGCGCTCTGGCGGGACGCGCTGCTCAAGGCGAAGGCGGACGACGCCGACTGCGGACGCCTCCTCGACGCCGTGTACACGGAGGAGCTGCTGGGCGAACCGTCCGGCGCCCGAGCCGTCGCCGGTTTCGACGACTACGACGAGGGCGGCCAGCTCCACTACCAGGTCAGCGCCGGCCACCGCGCCGACGTGGACAAGCAGCTCGCCTGGCTGAAGACGATGCCGAAGAAGTGCGCCCGGTTCACGGCGGTCGGGCCGGGCGGCACCAAACAGGAGGTGCGGGTGAAGGAGGTGGGGCTGCCCGCGGCGGGGGACGCCAGGCAGGGTCTGCGGCTGTCGACGCGGGGCAAGCTGGACGGCGCCCGGGCGACGCTCACCCTGGACCTCGCCGCGGTACGGGTCGGCGACGACGCGATCGTCCTCACCAACGGCGGTCTGAAGGAGCCCCGCACCGACTACACGGTCCACGCGGTCCAGGTGGGCGCCGAACGCCTGAAGCAGACCAGAGCGGATCCGGCGGCCCCGCCGCAGACCCCGGTACGGGACGCGAGCCAGAGCCCGACGGCGAGTCCGAGCCCGGCCCGGAAGCCGGCGCGGCCTCAGCCGCAGCAGCAACCTCAACAGCAGGACTGGGAGCAGGCGCAGGACCAGGAACAGGATCAGGGGCAGGACGAGTACCAGGACGAGGACTCGTACTGACGCTGACGCCCACCTTCCACCGGAGGGGGCAAACGAACGGGGCCCGTCCGACGTACGGACGGGCCCCATGTATCCATCGAGCGCCGGGCAGGCCTTGCACCTGCATTTCCCCGCAGGAAGCGGGGCGTCTTTCCTTGGACCACCAACGCGTAACCAGGCGCCCCGAGTTGTGGCGACCAGCTCAAGATCAATTCTAGCACGCCCCGACAGGCCCTATCCCCGGTCGAGCCGCCTCCGGCGCACCACCAGTTCCCGTGCCGCCGCCAGCACCGTGCGGCCCTGGGCGAAGGCGTGGGCGCGCAGGCGGGCGAGGGCCTCGTTCGCGCCGACACCGAGCTGGGCCATGATCATCCCGGTGGCCTGGTTGATCTCGTCGTGATCCGCGACCAGTCCCCCGAGCCTGGCTCTCCTGGACAGGTCCGTCAGCGACACCGTCATGGCCCTCGCCACGCATCCGGCCGTGTACAGCTCGCCGGGTGTCAGCCGGCCGACGGTGTCGCGGTAGAGGTCCAGCGTGCCCACGCACACCCGGTCGGTGCCGAGCGGCAACGCGTACACCGCCCGGATGCCCACCGCCGTCGCCTCCTGGGCGAAGACGGGCCAGCGGCGCGCGTCCAGGCCGGACGTGAGGTCGGACGCGAGGACCGGAGTGCCCGAGGCGCCGGCGGACTGGCAGGGCCCGTCCCCCAAGGTCGTCTGGATCTCGGCGAGTTGGGCGGCGCGGTCGTCGGTCGAGGACAGCCGGATGGGAACACCGCGGGCGCGCAGCGACACGCTCGCCCCGATCACCGGCAACAGCTCGACGGCGACATCACAGAGCCGTGCGGGAATCTCACCGGGCCGGGTGCCCCGCACCCGCTCGGCGATCACCTCAACCATCCGCTTGTCGCCCGGCCGGTCGCCGAAGCGCACGGTCATCGCCTCCCTCGGACCCCCTTGAGGCCCGGCTTCTCCGGATGTCCGAGTACCCACAACACCCCGTTCACGCATGCACACACAGCAGCCAACCCGACACTCTCCGTGCCGTACGGCGGCGTAGGCGCAGGGGGCGGGTGTACCTGACACCACCCCCACATCGGCCACTCAGGCCCAGGGACGAAGAACGCCGCGCCCGGCACGATCCCTCATATGACCAACGAAACGACGAACACGCAGCGCACGACCACCCCGGACAACGCCACCGCCTCGGCCCACCCGACCGTCATGAGCGAGACGACCGGCATGAGCGAGACGACCGCCCGCCGACTGACCGGCGTCGCGGGAATCGCCACCGCGGTCGCCCTGATCGTCGAAGTGCCCCTGTACTTCGTCTACTCGGGCCCACCCCCGGACTCGAACGTCCTGGCCCGGCTCCTGGTCGGGATCTTCGCGCTCGCCTTCCTGATCGTCTTCGTGACGAGCTTCCGGGAGCTGGTGAAGCGGGTGAACCCGGCATACGAGTGTGCCGCCTCGCTCGCCTACTCGACGGGCCTCGTCTACGCGACGATCACCCTGGTCTCCATGGGCCTGGAGGCGGGCGCGGTGATCGCCACCGACCACTCGATCGACCCGACGATCGAGGTGAACGGCACGTACATCCTCTACGGCTCGATCAGCCGCGTCCTGCTCGCCCTCTTCCTGGCGGCGACCGGCCGCGCGATAGCCCGCACGAACCTCCTCCCCCGCTGGACGACCCGCTCGGCCTATGTCCTCGCGGGCGTCAACCTGGCCTTCGTACCGTCCCTGTTCTTCGGCAACACCCCGGCCCACTTCTACGCGGCGAACGGCTGGGGCACGACGGCCTCGATGGGCGCGCTCCTCAGCTACTGGCTGCTGGCCCTGGGCATCTCTACGTACCGCAGCGGCACGAAGAAGAGCTGAACCACCTCAACGGCCTTCCCCCGTACGACCATCACGGCGCCCGCCTGCCAAGTCGGGTGCCTCGGTGTGTGGCGCCGACGCCGGCCGCCGTTCGTACACCGTGAGCCGGCGGCCTCGGACCTGTTCGTCGGCTGTCGCTGTGAAGTACTTCTTCAGGACGGCGAGCTTTGTTCTGTCGCGGGCTGCTGTCGGGGGTTTCGCCGCCCCGGGGGCGTCCGTCACCAGCAGGATTCGTTGGTGGGTGAGCATCGCTGTGCGTATGCGGGTCGGGGTCGCCTCCACGCCCTTCAGGGTGCCGGACTTCTTCGGGGTTCTGGCCAGGGCGATGTCGCGCAGGCCGGTGAAGGCGTCGGGGGAGACGGACTGGGTGTCCCTGCGGGCCGCCGGGATGAAGAGCACCGCGTTGCCGGGCTCCTTCAGGCGTCGTATGTCCGACGTGATCGCCAGGACGTCGTCCACCCGGCTTTCCGGGGACCGTTTGGCCAGTGACTGGGGCAGCAGGGCCGCCGTCGCCATGACGATCACCGTGGGGAGAATCCACGTCGACGCTCGCGGCAGTCGGGGCCGGGCGGCCCGTACCGCCGAGCCGATGAGCGTGCCGATGAGCAGCGCCAGACCGAGCAGGCTGAAGAGGATGTACCGGTCCAGGAACAGCGGCTGGATCAGGGAGAGGCCCAGAAGGCCGAGGTGCGGCACCGCGAGGAGCGGCAACGCGACGGCCGTCATCGACAGTCGGCCGCCCGCCCGGGGACGGTCCAGTACGGCGCCGACGCCCCCGATCAGGAGAAGGATCGCCGGGCCGATCAGCATGTGCCAGGTCAACGGCGGTATCCATGACACCTGTTCGGACTGGCCCCGGCTGAAGAGGATCAGCGGCAGCGCCCCCGCCGTGGCGGCGGCGGAGGTCACCGCCCAGCGGGTCCACACCCCGCGTCCGGCTCGCGTCCAGAGCAGAGTCGCCAGGTGCGCCGGAAGGATCAGCAGCGCGAGCCAGTTCAGCAGAGCGCACATCAGGAGGGTGCCGCCGTAGGCGGCCCAGGTCCCGTACGCCGGACGGTTGTCACGCCCGTCGAGGAGGTGCACCAGCAGCCAGGTGGCGATCCCCGCCCCGGCTGCTACCAGGGCGTACGGGCGGCCCTCCTGTAGGTAGAACTGCACGGCCGGGAGCAGCCCGAGCGCCATTCCGCCGGCGAGGCCCACCCATCTGTCCGCCAGCCGGTGGCCGATCACCGCCACGCAGCCCGCCGCCACCGCCATGGCCAGCACCGAGGGCAGCCGGAGGGTGGTGGTACTGGCCCCGAAGCACACGAAGAGGCCGTGCATCAGCAGGTAGTAGCAGCCGTGCACGACGTCCACGTTCCCCAGCAGGTGGCAGATCTCCGCCGTGGAACGCTCGGCCACCTGCCAGGTCGCGGCCTCGTCCCGCCACACACTGTCCTGCCTCGACAGTCCCCACAGGCCGAGGCCGACCGTCCACATCACCGGGATCATCGGGGTCACCGAGTTCGGCCAGACGTGAAGTCGGCGATGTGGCAGGCCTGGTAGGGATGTCATGATCACGAAAATATGCAACCCGGCCCCTCCCGCGCGACCGAAAAAACCCAGCGCG
Organism: Streptomyces sp. ME02-8801-2C; assembly: GCF_033793965.1. Lineage (NCBI taxonomy): Bacteria > Bacillati > Actinomycetota > Actinomycetes > Kitasatosporales > Streptomycetaceae > Streptomyces > Streptomyces sp. ME02-8801-2C. The sequence goes on from NZ_JARAXP010000005.1 coordinate 376,555, forward strand.
ACCGCAGAAGCTAGAAGGCCTCCTCGAACATGGCCCTCGCCTCGTCCGTGGCCTCGGTGGTGCCGCCGCACATCGGGACGGTGCCGTTCTCGGCGGTCACCAGGTAGTGGCCGCCGATCTCGAATGCCGGGGCCTCCGCGTAGGCCTCGTCGTTGGTGAGGCGGACCTCGGTGGGGCGGTCGGCGGGGTCGGTGGTGGCGCGGTACCAGTGGTCGACGCTGAGGGTGACCCGGTCCTCCTGCTCGGCGATCACCGTGCCCTCGAAGGCGAGTTGGTGGCGGCGCAGGAGATCGGGGGTGGGCACCACGCAACTCGCCGCCATCGAGCCGCTGTCCGGGAGGGTCAGTGTCAGGGGCTTGGGCTGAGGCCGGGGGTGAGCGCCCGGGGTGGTCGTCGCCGCCGGTGAGGTGGCCTGCGCTTTCGTGTCCTCTCCGCCCTGTGCCACTCCCCACGTGATGCCACCGCCCACCGTCAGCAGCAACGCCGTGAACGCCAGTGCCGGTACGAGGCGGTGGCGCGGCGCCCTGTCCTTGGCGGTCGCCGGAACCGGCGTGGTGCCGGCTGTGGTCGTGTTCATCGTGGCCTCCACGAGACGGGGGACGTCAGGTCGCGGAGCCTTCGAGGTCAGTGCCGGGTCCGTGGCCTTGAGGTGGGCCAGCAGCTCTTCGTCGTTCACCGACTGCTCCTTCCGGTTCCTTCGGTTCCTGCAGTTTTTTCGGTTTCTTCGGTTTCTTCGGTTTTTTCGGTTCCTTCGGTCGTCTCATGTCCTGGGGGTGCGGCGGTCTTTCGTTCCAGTCGCGCCGCCAGCTTCTTCTTCGCCCGGTGCAGCCGGATGCTCACGGCGTTCGCGCTCAGACCGGTCACCTCGGCGATCCGGCTCGGTGTGAGTTCCTCGTACGCCCACAGCAGGACGATCTCCCGGTCCAGCGCCCGGAGTTGGGCGAGCGCCTCGTGCAGCGCGGTGTGGTCGGTGTCCGCCTGCTCCGTCGACTCCGCCGGCCCGGACTCCGTCCGCCATGTCGACAGGCGTTCCAGCAGGGAGCGTCTGCGTCGGTCCGCGCGGCGGGCGTTGGCGAGGCAGCCGCGGGCCACGCCGTAGCACCAGGGCAGTACGGCGTCGGGGTCGGGGATGTCCTCCGCGTCCAGCCCGGGGACGTCGTCGACACGGCGCCACAACACCAGCAGCGTCTCCGAGAGGACGTCGTCGACCTGGTCCGGCTCCGCGCGCCGCAGCAGATAGCGGTGCAGAGGCTCCGTCACTGTGCGCGCCAGCGCCTCGAAGCGGGCCCGCTGATCCCGGGCGGCCCGGGCGGCCCTCTTTTCCGTCATGGATTCCACGACCTGCCTTGTCCGGCACCGTGGGAATCCTTTCACCCACCCACGCTCAGTTCGGGTCCGCCGTCATCACAGAGGAGGCTGGGCGGGTGCCGGGCCGAGTGTCGTGGTGCCGGGGGCCGTGCGGTGCCCCAGCCCCGTCCGGTAGGCGTCGAGCGCGGCCTCCACCCGGCCCGTCCGGCGCAGCAGGTCGCCGAGCAGCCGGCACAGGTCGGCGAGGTCGCCGGCGGCGCCCGCGCGCTCCAGGACACTGAGGGCACGTACGTAGTGCTCCTCCGCCCGGTCCGTGTCGCGGGCGTCCTCGGCGATGATGCCGAGCAGCCGGTGTGCGGCGGCCGAGTGCACGGCACCGCGTTCCGAGGACAGGTCGCCGAGCAGCCGGCACAGGTCGGCGAGGTCGCCGGCGGCGCCCGCGCGCTCCAGGACACTGAGGGCACGTACGTAGTGCTCCTCCGCCCGGTC
>NZ_JARAXP010000005.1:378450-410147 GCF_033793965.1 Streptomyces sp. ME02-8801-2C
TCGTGTCGCGGGCGTCCTCGGCGATGATGCCGAGCAGCCGGTGTGCGGCGGCCGAGTGCACGGCACCGCGTTCCGAGGACAGGTCGCCGAGCACGTCGTGCAGCAGCGCCGCAGCCTCCTCCGACTTGCCGCGCCGGTGCAGTACGTCGGCCAGCTCGACGGTGACCTGGCTGCTGTAGAGGGCGGCGCGCTTGGCGGACAGCATGGTCTGCGCCTCCCGCAACTCGGCTTCGGCGAGGGCAAGTTCGTTCTGCTGGGCGTGGAGGTACCCGCGCATCCAGTGGCAGTTGGCCAGCTCGGTACGGATCTGGAGCTGCCGGTAGAGCTCGGCGGCCTTCGCCAGCGAGGCGTCGGCCTCGGTGTACCGGCCCTCGGCGAGCATCGTCCGGGCCACCTGGCGGTGCATCCGGGCGACCAGTGCCGGATCGCGCACCTGCGGCGCGAGGGCGAGGGCGAGTTCGGCCGCCTGGGCCGCGCGGGCGTGGGCGCCCATGTCCATGTAGGGGCCGATGGAGCTGGCGTAGAGGAGGACGAGAGCGTCGGGATCGTGCAGCCCGCCGCGGTTCAGCTCGTCGATCGTGGACTCGAAAAGGTAGACGGAGTAACGGAGTTCACCGGCCAGGTAGTGCGTGACGGCCCGGCCGCGCAGGGCCGGAACGCGGCCGGTCAGCGGCTCGTCGGCGAGACGCCGTTCGGCGAGTTCGAAGTACTCCTGGGCGGCCGTGAGATCCCCGGTCTCCACCCCGCACTCCCCGAGCCCGAGCAGCGCGGTCGCCTCCTCCGCGACCAGCCCGAGCCGCGCGGACTCCGCCCGCAGCTCCGCGTACTGCTTGGCCGCCGCCTCGGTCTCGCCGGTGGCGAGGGTGCGTTGGGCGTCGGTGAGGCGCAGTCGGACGTCCGTCGCCAGATGGGCCGGCCGACCGGTCACCAACTCGTCGTACTCCACCCCGAGTTGCTCGGCGATGTGCCGCAGCGCCTCGTCGGAGGCCCGTACGCGTCCCGCCTCCACGGTGGAGACGTACGCGGGAGTGTAGGCGGGCTCCGCCAACTGCCGCTGTGTCAGCCCCTGTTCCATACGCAGCCGCTGTACCCTGCGCCCGATGACTTCCGGGTCGTCGCGCTCCACCATCGCCCAACTCCCCTGCGCGTACTTGCCGTTGCGGTCCGCCAAGCTCTACGTTAAGCCACGGGTTAAGCGTGCTTAATACGTCGCTGTCATCGCGAGGTTGCGAGGTTGCCGTGTTCTCACACGCCAGGGCGATCTGCGCGGCGATCATCGCCGCCGCCACACTCATCCTCGCCGCGAACGCGGGCCCGGCCCGGGCGGCCGAGCCGGGGCCTGGAGGAGTCCGGGTGACCGTGGAGTACACCGAGTAGCCGTCGACACTGCGCGTTTCCAGTGCGGCGCGGTGGCCTGTCCGGGAAAATGCGCGTGTGCGCAATCCGGGGGATTCACGCTGGGGCTGGACGCTCGCTCGGGTGGCGGCCGGAGCCGCTGTCACGGCCTCAGCCGCAGCAGCCTGGTCCATGGGGGCGGGGACAGGCGGTGCCGTGCTCTCGCTGATCGCCGGACTCGCCGGCCTTGCTCTGCTGACCAGGAGCATCCGGCTCCACCGGGACGCGCGATCGCTCAACCCCGGCCTTCTCCACTCGTCAGCCGAATTGCTCCGGAGCCGGGTCATGGCTGTGGAGTCCGAGCAACTACGCCGTCTGGGAGAAGCCCTGAGCCCTCCACTCGCGGTGCCGTCATCGGGAGGCGGCCGGGCATCCGACCAGACGCTTGTGGAACTCGCGGGCCGGTTGGACGAACTGCGCCGCAAACGCCTCGTCCTGCTCGGAGATCCGGGGTCGGGCAAGACCACCACCGCACGCAGACTCGTGATCGACCTGCTCTGGCGGTCGGGATCGCAGCCACCGGGCACAGGACCCGTACCCGTGATGGCCACCCTCTCCTCCTGGAATCCCGCGTCGGAGAGGTTGGATGACTGGTTCACCGCATGCCTCGCGGACCGGTACGGACTCCGCCAGGCAGACGTTCGTGGGCTGATCCGGCATCGGCGCGTCCTACCGGTGATCGACGGGTTGGACGAGCTTCCAGCCTCTCAAGGAGGCACCGCCATACCCTTCTTGCTGCACTGGCTCACCGGGTTCGACGGATATGTCCTGACCTGCCGCACCTCGGCCTTCCTCGAACTGGACGGGGACGGTCCGCTGAGGAGCCCCCTGCATCTGACGGCGTCGCTGGGACCGCTGCCGACGGCCACCGTCACCGACCACCTGCGCCACGCGGACGAGGAGCGCTGGCTCCCCGTTGCCCAGGCTGTCGAAGAGGAACCGCACGGGCCGCTGGCCGAGGCGCTCTCCTCGCCGTGGCTCCTGTCCCTCGCGGTGAACGGGTACGCGGGCAACAGCCACCGGGATCCGGCGGAACTGACCGACCAGGCCCGACTGCACGACGTCACGTCGATCCGGCAGCGAATCCTCAGCACCGCCGACCCGACGTCGAGCATCGAGGGCTGGGGCACATCCGGAAGGCAGCGCCTTGAGCTGCTCACCGACGCGATGGGGCGCGAGGCCGACGGGCTGCTGCTTTGGTGGCGGATGGCGGACCGATACGGATCGGCGCGTGTACGACGGATTCTGTGCGCCGTACTGCTGGGGCTTCCGGCGCTTCTCGTCATGACGGACGACAAATCGCTGGGAGTACAGGTACTCCTGCTGTTCACGGCTGTGGGCGCCTACGTCAGCGCCTCGCATGTGGAGGACGAGCCGCTGCCCAGGCGATTCGGGCACCGCAGGATCAGGACGATTTCGCGGTCGGCGCATGCCAACGTCACCGGTTGGACACGCACCCTGATGTTCTGCGCCTACTTGAGTGTTCTCTCGCTCTTCATGATTCCATCCGTCCTCCTGCGGCCCAACAACTCCCTCATCTCTGTGCCCGGCCCGAACATCGCCACGCTGACCGGCTGCGCCCTGGCCGCGCTCGTTGTCTCGGTCACCAACCAGGCCGCCGAACCTCGCCACGGGCCCCGGGCCGGACAGCTGCGCAACGATCTGTGGGCCTCGCTCGCCAGGGCGACAGCCGGTACCGTCCTGGTCCTTCTTCCCTTGCGCCATCCCGGTCTGGACATCATCGGAATCGGGGTCGAACTGCCGCGGCCCACCTGGGTAGCAGTGGTCTCGGGTCTCTTTGGCACCCTCATGATCGACAGCGCGTGGGGGCGCTACCGTCTGACCCACCTCTCCCTCGCTGTGAAGGGTCGGCTGCCTTTTCGACTGGCCCGGTTCCTGGCGGAGGCCCAGCAGCAAGGGCTGCTGGTCCCCGCGGACGGATACGGCACCGGCTGCTACGCCTTCCGCCACGACCTGGTCCGTCAGGCCCTCGTCGCCCGGGGGACCAGCCGTCTCTCCCACGTCCGAGCCGCAATGCGGATACAGAGCGAGATACGCGACGAGGTACTGAGCCGCCCGGAGTCCGTGTCCTACCTCGCGTACATGTCGGACGGTGCCCCGGAGGCGTACGCCAACGAGTCGGAACGGATCATGGAGCTGACCGACGGCGTACTCATCGGGGAACTGCGGGTCGTGGCAGACTCGGGACTCGATCCGTACCTGCGCTACCACAGCGCCCGGGAGCGACTGGTCCGTGCGGTGCCCGTGCCGGGATGGGCCACGCAACGCCTGGCCCGGTTCTACTCGGCCCTGGCCGTGGTCGCGGGGGTCATAGCGTACGAGGCAGCCCTGCTGCTGATCGACCGGAACCTGACCTTCCTGCTGCTGTGGACCATGCTGGGCGGTGCGTTCTCCTTCAGCGTGCTGCACCTCGCCCGCGCATCGGCGATCGCCCGGGCAAGGCCGGTGAGGGTCAGAGACGAGACCTTGCTCAAGGTCCCTCTCGTCTGGGTCACCGCCTTCTTCTTCCTTGACCCGCTGCTCCTTCCGCATCACATGAAGACCGTGGCCGTGATCTCGGCCGCCCTCGCCACGGTCTCTCTCTGGGCCTGGCTCCACGCCCGCCTCTACGTGGTCCGGGCCCAAGCCGCTCTCGGTGACAACCCGAACGCCTGGCCCGACGTCCCCGCCGCCCACGTCCGGCTCCGCGACGCCGCCCTCCAGACCCGCCAGGACTGGGTGACCGCGCTGGCCAGGGACGGCGTGATGCCGTTGATCCGGGACCGGCTGCGCGTGAGCGAGAACGCTGGGGCCGCGCCTGCCACCCCCGCTCTGCCCGCCATCGACAGCTCCCGGCTCACCGGAAGCCGCAGCTCGGACCAGTTCGTCGGTACGGTGGCTGCCGACGAGGTCGCTCTTCACCTCGGGGTGCTGAAGACCGGCAGCATCGGTGTCAGCGGGCAGCGCGGGGCGGGCAAGTCCAGCCTGATGCAGCGGTTCTGCACCCCCGGTCCCATGTCCAAGGCCGACGACCTGCTCGTCCTGGTACCCGCCCCGACCTCCTACGATCCCCGTGAATTCCTGATCCATCTGTTCGCCGAGGTGTGCCGCAAGGTCACCGGGGACAGTCCTGCCGACGACGGGCACCCGGGCCCGGACCTGGGGCGCCGCAAGTCATTGGCCCTGCACGCGGGCGCTGTCCTCACCACCCTTGCGGGCGTCGTACTCCTCATTCTTACGCTGCTCAGGTCAGAGCTCACCAACGCCGCGCGCACGATCACGGAGCACACGCACAACCTCCTGATCGCCGGAGGCGTCCTGCTCCTCGTGGCGGGTGTCGTGTGGGAGCTGCTGCTCCCCGTGCGAGCGGGTCGGCGCGCCGGAATCCATTCCAGCCGTACCAGGACTGTCGCCCTGGCCTCCGACCAACTGCGCACCCTCCACTACCAGTTGACGGTGATGCGCACTCACACCGCCCAACTCGCGCTGCCTGCCGGCCTCCAGTTGGCCGACGGGTCCCAGGTCCAGCACACGCGGCAGATCCTCACCCACCCCGAACTGGTCGCCCGTTTCCGCACGTTGCTCCACCAGGTGGCCGTGGAGCAGCACGATCTCGGCGGGCGTGTCGTCATCGGCATCGACGAACTCGACAAACTCGGCAGCGCGCAGGAGGCCGAGCGCTTCCTCAACGACCTCAAGGCCGTCTTCGGAGTCCCGGGCTGCCACTTCCTCGTCGCCGTCTCCGAGGACGCGCTCACCGCTTTCGGACGGCACACCCTCGACGTACGCACCACTTTCGACAGCGCCTTCGACCACGTCGTCGCCGTAGGGCCCCTCGGACTCGACCATGCGCGGCAGCTCCTCGAACTACGAGGTGTCTGGCTGCCGGAGCCATATCTGTGGCTGTGCCAGGTGCTGTCCGGCGGGCTCCCCCGCGAGCTGCTGCGCTCGGTGACGAGCCTCGCCACCCACCGCGCCCTGCACCACACGACCGACATGCGGCGCCTGATGTCCACGCTGATCGAGGACGACGCCCGCGCGGTGCTCTCCGCCCAGACCCGGTACGCGACCACCCTCACCGGCACCCGGGGCCCGGCCGCCGCCCACTGGATCGCCAAGGCCTCCCAGGCCCCGGCCACCGTCGGTGGCTGGGAGGCCGCCCTCATCGATGTCCCGCACGTCGACCAGGACGAGTACGAGACGGCTCACGCGGTGACGCAGGTACGCGCGTTCCTCTTGCTGGGCGCCACCCTCCTGCGCACTTTCACCGAGGGTTCCGACGCCGAGACATCGCAGCGAGTCGATCGAGTACGCTTCGCGGGTCCGGAGCCTGTGGACCTTCTCACCACCGCCCGGACCAAGCTCGCCACCGAGCCGGGGGCCTCCTGGGCGGCGGTGGCCCGCTTTCGCACGGAGATCCTGAACATGCCGCCGACGTGACCTGCTTGGGCGGCAGGGACGTGTCCACGCTCAGAACTCCGCCGTGTCCAGCTCGAACCCCAGGGGTGCGGGCAGGGGCACGGTCAGGCCCAGTTTGTGCTTGAGGCTCGTGGCGTAGTCGTCGCCCGACGGCTCGGAGTGCACCAGCACCTCGCCCTCCTCCCGGTCGATCAGCAGATAGACGGGGATACCGGCCCGGGCGTAGCCGCGGATCTTCTTGTCACGGTCACGCGCGGCGGTCGAGGAGGAGGTGACCTCGGCGACCATGAGCACGGGGGCCGAGTCGTGCCACTCCTCCTCGTCGTCGAAGCTGCCCTTGGGGGCGACGACCAGGTCGGGGACAACGTGCCCGGTCTCGGAGGCTCCGGGAACGTTCAGGCCGATGCCTGTGTAGCGACCCAACCCCTTGTCATGGTCCCGGACCTGCCCGCTGAGCTCCGACACGATTTCCTCGTGCTCCCCATTCGCCGGTGGCACCACGTAGATCTCCCCTTCGACCAGCTCCACGCGCCAGCCCTCAGGGGCAGCCGCACTGAACACCTCGAAGGCCTGCTCGACGTTCGCGCCACCCAGGTACTCACGCATACGACCTCCTTCGCTCAGCGCGACAGAATCAGAGTAGACGGGCGGCCCGGATACGGAACCCTGAGCCATTCACTCGAACGAGTGTGCTGTTACGTTTCCGCAGCCGCCCGTCCCCTGTCAGGCCGCAGACGTCTCCGGGGCCCCCGTCCGTCCCGTCAGCGGGCTCTTCCCGCCGCTCACCCCGAAGTAGATCGCGCCCGCGACCAGGACCCCGATGAACCACGAGTACGGGCCCAGCGTCGCCCCGTACCCCGTCGGGCCGTAGGTCGGCAGGATGCTGGAGAAGACCGCGCCGACCGCCGCCGCCGCGAAGGCGCGGATGTTCCAGCCGCCCTGGAAGCGGAACTCGCCGTCCTCCCTGTACAGGTCGGGGACGTTCAGCTGAGCCTTGCGCAGGAGGTAGTAGTCGACGACGACCACGCCGAAGATCGGGCCCATCGTCGAGCCGATGGCGTTGACGAAGCTCGGGGCGTTGTCCCAGGGGTGCAGGGGGTAGAGGAGCAGCGCGATGACGGCGGCGATCAGTCCACCCCGCTTGAACGTGATGTGCTTCGGGGCCACGTTGGCGAAGTCGAAGGCCGGGCTGACGAAGTTGGCGACGACGTTGATGCCGAGGGTCGCGACGGCGAACGTCAGGGCGGCCAGCAGGACGAGGAACGCGCTGTCGAACTTCGCCGAGATCGCCGCCGGTTCGAGGATGACCTCGCCGTACACCTTGCTGGCGGAGGCCGTTGTCATTGCCGCGACCAGCGAGAACAGGATCAGGTTGACCGGCAGGCCCCAGACGTTGCCCTTCTTGAGGGTCTTCTCGTCGGGCGTGAAGCGGGCGAAGTCACCGAAGTTCAGGAAGAGCGCGGCGAAGTACGTCACCCAGGTCGCGGCGATGGCCGCTATCGCGGCGAACGAGCCGGGTGTCACGTCCAGGCCGGTCGCGTTCTTCGCCAGCGCGGCCAGGTCCTTGGCCGGCATGTCCACGGAGAAGGAGAGCGTGCCCGCCTTCACCGACAGGGCCACCGCCAGCACCAGCATCATCAGCCAGACCGCCGGGCCGGCGAAGTCCTGGAAGCGGCGGACCGTCTCCATGCCCTTGCTGATGATGAGCAGTTGGGCCACCCAGACGGCGAGGTAGCAGATGACCTCGAGCCCGCTGTGGTCGAAGAGGCGGGTCGTCTCGTGCAGGTGCTTCGGGCCGTCGTAGCGGATCAGGAAGGCCACGATCGCGCCGGCCGCCGCGCTGGTCTGGGCGCCGTACCAGAAGGTGGCGACCACGGCCCGTACGAGTGCGGGGACGTTGGCGCCGAAGGTGCCGAACGAGGCGCGGGCCAGGACGGGGTAGGGGACGCCCGTCCGCACGCCCGCCTTGCCGATCAGCGTCATCAGGTAGTAGATGATCAGCGATCCGACGCCGATGCCGATCAGGAACTTGAAGGTGTTGCCGGCGACCAGGAACAGGCTGGCGGCGAGGAAGTAGCCGTACAGACTGTGTACGTCCGAGGTCCACACGTTGAAGATGCTGAACGCGCCCCATCGGCGCTCGGTGGCCGGGGCGAGGTCCTCGTTGTAGAGGCGGGGGGAGTAGCCCTCGGTGCCTGTGGCCTCCGGGCCTCTGTCCACTTCCGTGCCTCTGTCCGCTTCCGTCATCGCGTTCTCTTCCTGTGCGGGTCGCCACGATGGCGCCGGATGGCGTAAAGGGAACGGCCCGGATGTTTCCGCCAAATGCCGGACACGTAACTGCCTCGTCAATGGAAGTTTTCTTCCACTGAACGAAACGAGGCCGTACCGATCGCCCCCATGTATGGCCCAAAAGACGGATGTGCGAATCTGCCCCCCGGAGGTGACCGGCATGACCGAAGAGACCGGCGAGGCCAGGGGCAAGCGCGGGATTTCGCTGACCCACGTCGTCCTCACGCTCTACGTCGTCGGCCTCACTCACTTCCTGGCCACCGTGGTCTTCCACCACTCCGTCGACAACCTGATCGGCGCCCTGGTGGAACTGGCGGCCCGCACGGCGGTCATCACCGCGCTCGCCGTGGGCGTCTTCTGGGTCAGGGAAAGAAGGAGGCACCGGCGAGCGCAGGGCTGAGCCTCGGCGTTCGAGCGGGCGGCGGAAGTTCGCGCGGCAAAAACAAAAGGCAGGGAGTGTCGCAACTCCTTGCCATATTCAATGTATAGCGCACCGGGGGGCTTGCGGCAAGGCCCCCGTCGTGCCGCAGAATCTCCGGCCTGAGGCCGGAAATCTGCGGAAACGGGGAGTCTCTGAGTGCGTGTTCTGTTGTCGACCTACGGGTCGCGCGGGGATGTCCAGCCGATGGCCGCTCTCGCGGTTGCGTTGCGGGAGCTCGGTGCGCGGGTGCGGGTGTGCGCGCCGTCGGACGAGGAGTTCGCGAAGCTGCTGGCCGGGGTCGGCGTGGAGTTCGTGCCGGCCGCCGAGCCGGTGCGCGCGGTGGTGACCGGGGCGGCCCCGATGACACCGGAGGCCCTGCCCCAGCGGGCCGCCGCGCTGACCGCCGCGCAGTACGAGGCGGTCCTGGCGGCTGCCGAGGGGTGCGACGCGGTGGTGGCGACCGGGCTCGTCCCGGCGGTGGCCGCGGCCCGGTCGGTGGCCGAGCAGCTGGGCGTCCCGTTCCGGTACGTGGCCTACTTCCCGACCATGCTGCCCTCGCCCCACCACCGGCCGCACGCCCTCCCCGGCCGTCCGTTCCCGCCGGACGAGACCGACAACCGGGTCCTGTGGAACCTGACCCGCGAGAGCTTCGACCTCCTGTACGGGCCGGGCATCAACGCCCACCGGACGTCGATCGGCCAGGCGGTCGTGGACGACACCCTCCGCCATGTCTTCACCGACCGGCCGCTGCTGGCGGCCGATCCGGTCCTGGGGCCTTGGCCGACGGGGCCGACCAAGCCGAAGGAGCCGCCGTACGCCTCGGACGCGGGGGCGGGGGCGGGCCTGGCCGTCGTACAGACCGGCGCGTGGATCCTGCCCGACGAACGGCCGCTGCCCGCCGAGGTATTGGCGTTCCTGGACGCCGGTGAATCGCCGGTGTACGTGGGCTTCGGCAGCATGCCCATGCGGGAGTCGGCGGACGTCGCCCGGGTTGCCGTCGAGGCGGTGCGCGCGCAGGGCCGGCGCGTCCTCGTCGGGCGCGGGTGGGCCGACCTCGCCCTGATCGACGACCAGGACGACTGCCTCGCCGTCGGCGACGTCAACCATCAGTCGCTGTTCCCGCGCGTGGCCGCTGTCGTGCATCACGGCGGCGCGGGCACGACGACGACCGTCGCCCGGGCCGGCGCGCCGCAGGTGATCGTGCCGCAGATCGTCGACCAGCCCTACTGGGCCGCCCGGGTGGCCGAGTTGGGCATCGGCGCGGCGCACGACGGCCCGACGCCGACCTTCGACTCACTGTCCGCCGCGCTCGACATCGCCCTGTCCCCCGGGACCCGCGAACGAGCCGCCGCCGTCGCCGCCACGATCCGCACCGACGGTGCGACGGTCGCCGCGAGGCTGCTGCTCGACACGGTCGCCCGAAAAAACGCAGGCAACAGGCCTGCCCTCTCCCCCCACCCCCGCTCGGAGCTGATGCCGTGAACATCCGGACCACCACCAGCGCGTTCGCCCTTCCCGACCGTCTCGCCGCCAAGGCCGACCCGAAGCTGATCGCCCGCGACGAGCGGCACTTCGCCGCCATCGGGGAGTGCCTGGAACAGTCGATCGGCGAGCTGTCCGACCGTCTCGACGCCGAGCGCAGGGCCCCCGGCGGTACCGGCCGCGAGGCGATGGACCGAGACACCGAGATCCACCGGCTGGCCGGTCGCCTGCGCGCGCTTCGCCGCTTCGGCCTCGACCTGTGTCTCGGCCACATGGTCAGTGCCGACGATCCCGAGCAGCCCGTGTACGTCGGACGCCTCGGCCTCACCGACAGCACGGGCCGCAGGCTGCTGCTCGACTGGCGTTCCCCCGCCGCCGAGCCGTTCTTCGGGGCCACCCACGGCAACCCGATGGGCCTGGCGAGCCGCCGCCGCTACCGCTGGACCGACGGCCTGATCAGCGACTACTGGGACGAGGTGTTCGCCTCGGACGGGTTCGACGGGCACGCCGCGGCCCTCGACGACCAGTCCGCCTTCATCGCCGGCCTGGGCACCAACCGTTCGCCGCGCATGCGGGACGTCCTCGGCACCATCCAGGCCGACCAGGACGCCATCATCCGCGCCGGATCGCGCGGCGCGCTCGTCGTCGACGGCGGCCCGGGCACGGGCAAGACCGTCGTCGCCCTGCACCGCTCCGCCTACCTCCTCTACGCCGACCCCCGCCTCGGTCATCATCGCCGTGGCGGCGGCGTGCTGTTCGTCGGTCCGCACCGGCCCTACCTCGCGTACGTCGCCGATGTCCTCCCCAGCCTCGGCGAGGAGGGCGTGCAGACCTGCACCCTGCGCGACCTCGTCGACGAGGGTGCCTCGGCGGGCGTCGAGGCCGACCCGGACGTGGCCCGGCTGAAGTCGTCGGCGGAGCTGGTGCGGGCGATCGAGAAGGCCGTCGCGTTCTACGAGGAGCCGCCCACCCGGGGTATGACGGTCTCCACCCCCTGGTCCGACATCCGGCTGACCGCCGGTGACTGGGCCGTCGCCTTCGAGTCCGCCCCCGGTGTGCCGCACAACGAGGCCCGCGACCAGGTCTGGGAGGAGATCATCACCATTCTCGCCGAGAAGCACGAGGAGGCCGACCCCGACAACGACCTCGGTGTCTCGCCCGCCCAACTCCGCAAGTCCCTTGCCCGGGATGGTGAGTTGCTCGCCGCGTTCGACCGTGCCTGGCCGCTCCTCGAAGCGACCGACGTGGTCGGAGACCTGTGGTCCGTCCCCGCCTATCTGCGGATGTGCGCGCCCTGGCTCAGCCGTGAGGACGTACGGACACTGCAGCGCGCGGACGCACCCGCCTGGACGGTGTCCGACCTGCCGTACCTCGACGCGGCCCGTCAGCGCCTCGGCGACCCCGAGGCGGCCCGGCGCAAGCGTCGGCACGACACCGTCCTCGCCGCCCAGCGCGAGCGGATGGATCAGGTCGTCGACAACCTCATCGACGCCGCGTCCGCATCCGGCGCCGACGGTGACGAAGGGGTCGGTCTGGTGCGGATGTTGCGCGGCCAGGACGCCAAGGTCAGCCTCGTCGACGAGTCGGAACTGCTCACCGCCGACCCCGACCTGCTCGCCGGTCCGTTCGCGCACATCGTCGTGGACGAGGCCCAGGAACTGACCGACGCGGAGTGGCAGATGCTGCTTCTGCGGTGCCCGTCCCGGAGCTTCACCGTTGTCGGGGACCGCGCCCAGGCCCGGCACGGGTTCACGGAGTCCTGGGAGGAACGGCTGGCGAGGGTCGGTCTTGACCGCGTCACCATGGCATCCCTCACCCTCAACTACCGGACGCCTGAAGAGATCATGGCGGAGGCCGCGCCGGTCATCCGGGCCGCCCTGCCCGACGCCAACGTCCCGACGTCCATCCGCAGCAACGGGGTTCCTGTCGGCCACGGTTCGGTGTCCGACCTGGACGACGTCCTCGACACGTGGCTCGCCTCGCACGCGGACGGTATCGCCTGCGTCATCGGCCGTCCCGGGTTCCGTCCGACGTCCCGGGTACGGTCACTCACCCCGGAACTGTCCAAGGGGCTCGAATTCGACCTCGTGGTCGTCGTCGACCCGGAACGGTTCGGTGAGGGGGTTGAGGGGGCGGTGGATCGCTACGTCGCGATGACTCGCGCGACGCAGCAACTCGTCATCCTCACCAGTTAGTTCGCGGGACGCTCGTCCGCCCGCCAGTACGTTGGACGCCACCAGTACAGAAGAGTCGCGTCGTCCTGCCATTCGCCGCGACTTTCCGCCGGCACCTCGAAGGAGTCTCGCGACGGATCGATCGGACGCCATCCGGGATCCAGCGGCTCATCACGCGCCGGAGGTCGTACGTCCTTGAGGAAGCGCTCTTCCATCGCCCCGAAACGCTGATAGTTGCGCTGGGCGTCCACCAGGCACACCGCGTTGGCGCCGAAGTCGCTCCACGGCCACCGCAATTGGGCCGGATCGTCCTCCCAGAAGCAGACGTCGCAGATCTCGTAGCCCCCCTGCTCGCCGAACGTCTGATGTCCGCAGCAGGGGCACGGGAACCAGCCCCCGGGAGGCGCTGCGACGGACTCCCTCGGGATCACCAGTGACTCCCCTCGCGCCTCAGCTTCCTCCAGCCTCTTCAGTTCGGCCCACTCTGCGCGCAGGTGCCGCCGTCGCCAAAGGGAGAGGAGGCGCCCGCCCAGTCGCACGTGCTCACGCCCAGCACGAACGCGGCGAAGGTCTCCGGCGTGAGCGTGAGGCGCATTCGACGCCCTGTCCGCCTGTGTCGCCGCTGTAGCTGGACTTACGCCACCGCGCGTCCGACAGGTCCTGGCCGATGCCCATACCGTTCCTCCATTACGCGCGCGATCAGCGCCGCCGAGTCGCCAACCGAGAGGGCGGCAGCCTTCAGCTGATCGTAACGGAGGGAGCCTCCCCTGAACTTGCTCGGATCGGCAGTCATATGGCCCTGGACGAAGTCTTCCGTGTAGACGAGGTCCGGATCGCTGTCGAACCGCAGCAGGTTGAACGCGCCCATCATTCCGGGGTGTTGGCCTGCGCCGAAGGGCAGCACCTGGATCTGCGTCCACCCGCTCGCCGAGAAGTCCAACAGGTGGGCAAGTCGTTCTCGCATGACCCCCTGGCCGCCGACTGCCTGGCACAGCACCGCCTCGCTCAGCACCACCCACACCAACGGCGGTTCCAAGAACAGGGACCTTCTTCGCGGTCTCGACCTGACCGATCAGCGAACCCGTGCAGAAGATGCAGCTAGCTGTCGTAGGGCACCCAGGCCCGCTCGCCCGCGTTGTTCGTGCCGTACCAGTAGTGCGGCATTCCCTTGATGCTGGTCGTCTGGAACGGGCGGCCGTGGTCGTCGATGCGGATCGTGCCGGTGCGGCCCTGTGAGGACCAGTCGAGTTCGAGGTACCAGCGGGCGTCGTACGCCTGTGTCGTCGCGTCGACCAGCAGCACCTCCGGGTCCTCGGCGGAGACGCGGTACGGGAAGTGCACGGCCGGGATGGTGTGTTCGCTGTCGGCGCCGTCCTTCGGGCGGGCGGTGGGGCGGTCGGCATCCAGGTTCACGGTGAAGCGGCGGGGCCTGAGGTCGCTGCCGCAGCCCTGGTCCATCGCGTACGCGCTCCCGACGGCCGGGGTGCCGCGGGCGACGACGCGGACGTGGAGTGCCGTCAGGACCACGGCCGTGGACGACCGCCCCTGCACCGAGATCTGCACCCTCGTCTGCCGTCCCCGCACCGCACCCTGCGTCGCCGCCCACGCCCCGGCGTCCTGCTCCACCGGCGGCGGAGGCACTCGTGCGGGCGACTTGTCGATGACGTAGTCGTGGTCGCAGCCCTTGTCCCAGACGACGGAGTCGGTGCTCCAGGCGAGGGGGCTGGGCGCCGTGGAGTTCCGGGCGGGGGAGGGGGCGACGGTGGCCGACGAATTCGCCGAACGGTGGGGTACGGCGGGGGCGGAGGTGTCCGCCTCGGAGGAGCGGTCGCCCGACAGGGCGGACACACTGCCCAGAGTGGCGAGCAGCGCGCAGGCGACGGCGGTGGGCGCCAGGACCCGTCGGCGGCGGAACCAGGGGCGGGGAGCGGGAGAGGGTGCGGGCTCGTCCGGGTCTGGATCGCCCCCGGGCTGCTCCGCGGGGTTGCTCTCCTCGACCAGTGCCCCGTCCGCGTCCGGCGCCGGCGCCTGCGCCTGCGCCGGAATCGCCGCCCGGGCCGACCCGGCCGAACTCACCCGCTGCCGAGCCGCCACCGCCGACAACCACAGCCGGTGCAGTTCGAGCCGCTCCTCCGGGGTCGCCTCGCAGAAAGCCGCGAGCCGCTCCACGGGCGCGAAGTCCTGCGGCACCGCCTCGCCCGCGCAGTACCGGTGCAGCGTGGAGGTGTTCATGTGGACGCGGCGGGCCAGGGAGCCGTAGCTCCGGTCCGTGCGGTCCTTCAGCACGCGCAGGAGCGCCGCGAACTCCTCGACCTCCTCGACCTCGTCCCGAATCGACACCGTTCCTCCGCCGTCCGCCCGCGTTCCCGTATCCCAGGCACTCATGTCCCTGCACGTCAAAGGGGCCGGGATGGTTCCACCGTCGGCGGTCGTTGTGCCGGGCTCCGGTGACCGCTGATGCTCTGGGTGTCGCACCGACCACGGCCACAGGGCCGAACTCCATGACCGCGAAAAGGAACACGCACATGAACAACATGAACAAGAAGTCCCCCGCACCCCGTCATCGGCGCCGGGGCCGCCGCGCGGCCGTCGCGGCCGGCCTCGTCCTGGCTGTCGGACTCGGTGTGTCGACACAGGTGTCGGCACAGGCGTCCGTCCCTGCCCCCGCGAAGGCGGCCACCGCCGCACCGCAGTCGGTCAGCGGCACCCCCGGCAAAGCGGTGACCCGGGTCGCCGACTTCTACGGCGCGTACATCGACGCGAAGGGCGATTACACGGACCCGGACGCCGCTCTGGCCACGGCGCTCCGCAAGCACTACCTGACGCCCGACTTCGCCGAGCGCCTGGCGGCCTGGGAGAAGAAGAACGGGGTGGACGGCGTCCTGCGTGCCCAGAACGTCCCGGCGCGGTGGACGGTGACCGACAACGGCAGCATGGGGCACAGCCATGAGGTCGCCGTCACCCTGACCTTCGGCAGCGGGGAAACGACGCAGAAGATCAAGCTTTTCGTGCTGCTGGAGCGGTACAACCACATCTCCGCCATCGAGACCACGAGCGCCCGCTGACAGCAGGCGCGACGGCCCGGGCGACACAGCAACTCGTCGTCCTCACCAGTGACGTGGACGGGTCCTAGTTCCCGCACACCCTCCTGAACCCAGTGTCCGGGATGTACGTCCGCCACTGGTCCCTGCTGAGCGCACCCCCCGCCCGTCCGCACACCGCTTTAACCGCTCCCGCCGGGTCGATCGAGTACCGCTGGAGCGGGACGTGGGCGCTTCCCGCGTACAGCGTCGTGCTGTCGGGCCCGAAGGCGAGCGTCCTGATCGGGTCGCCGGGGGTGGTGAGGGGGCCGCCGAGGGGCTGGCGGGTCGGGATGTCCCACAGCTGGAGGGCGCCCTCGGTCCCGGCGACGGCCAGGGTGCGGAGGTCGGGGCTGACGGCCAGGGCGCCGACGCTTTCGGGTCGCCCGGCGAGGGGGGTGGGGAAGACGCTGCGCATCACGCCCGTGTCGCGGCGCAGGTCGCCGTCCCACAGGGCGACTCGGCCGGCCCAGTCGCCCACGGCCAGCAGGGAGCCGTCGGGGGAGAAGGCCAGGGCGCCGATCTCGGCTCCCTGGACGAGGGGGGTCGTCGTGACGCGGCCGGAGGGGAGGTGGCCGGCACGGTTGTCGCCGACCAGGAGGCGGCCGTCGGGGCGGACGGCCAGAACCGTGCTCTCCAGTTCCCCGAGCACGCCGGTTCTGCGGTGCCGGGCGACGTCCCAGATCTCCTCGTCCGTTCTGCCGACGCCGATGAGGCGTGCGACGTGGAGGTGGTGACCCGCCGGGCCCAGGGCCAGTCCGCTGACCGCTCCGACCTGGTCGGAGTTGCGCAGGTGGAGGACGGCCCGGGCGCGGTGGCGTGCGATGTCCCAGACCGTGTAGCGCTGCGGTGTCTTCTGCACGGTGGGCGCGGCGACCCCGTACGCGAACGTCGTGCCGTCCGGGCTGAACGAAGCCACGGAGAACGTGTCGAGCTCCCGCAGCGGTGAGGAGGGGTCGTCGGAGACGGGTGCGGGCGGGGACGGCAGGGTGCCCAGGGTGTGGCCGTCGCGGGTGTCGCGGAGGCGGAAGCGGTAGTGGGTGCCGGTGGTGCGTTCGACGGTGGCGAGGGTGTGGCCGTCCGGGCTGAGCAGGACGTTCTCCACGGTGTGCGGGCGCCAGGCGGAGGTGGCTACGGGGCCGATGTCGAGGGTGTGGACGGTGGCGCCCTCCAGATACCGCAGGGCCGGGTGCGGGCCCGGGGCCCAGGCGAGGCCGCCCGAGACGGAGATGGTCTGGTTGTTCAGGGGGTGCCGGAACACCGGGTTCGTCAGGTCGTCCAGGCGCCAGATCCGGATCTCGCTGTCGTCGGCCGTCGCCAGCATCGTGCCGTCCGGGCTGAACGCGACGGAGTCCACGCCCAGCGAGCGGATGTCCGCGACCTGGCGCCCGGTGTCCGCGTCCCAGACACGGACGCCTGTGTTCCCGCTGCTGCCCGTGGTCCCGGTGCCCCCGACCCGCCGCCCGGTGGCGGAGATGACGGCGAACCGGCCACCGCCCGTGCCCTTGCCCTTGCCTCCTCCGAACACCACCGCCGAGTCCTCGTCGCACAGATTCAGGGAGCGCTCCCATGATCCGTGCACCTCACGTCCGACACGGACGTCCCACAGTCGCGGAGCCTCTCCGGCGGCGCACACGGCCACCAGTCGGCCGCCCGGGCCCGTGGCCACATCGGTCATGTCGGCGGAGCCGCGCGTCGTGAAGAGGAGGCGGCCGTCGGCCACCGACCGCACCTGCACCCGGTTGTCGGCGTCGCCGAGGAGGAAGGTGGTGCCGTCGGGGCTGACGCTCACGTTCGCCACGAATCCCGGCTCCCGGTCGAGGCCACCCATCCAGCGCCCGGTGACCGTGTCCCACAGCCGGACTCCGTGCGCACCGGAGAGGGCGAGCATCCGGCCGCCCGGCCCGGCGGAGACGAGATCGTCGTTCTCGGGCAACCGGCCGGAGGCGATGCGCCGGCCCGTCGCCACGTCCCAGGTCCGCCAGTCGCGGCCGTCCGAACTGAGCAGCGTACGGCCGGAGTCGAGAAGGAACCGCTCAGTGGATTCGGCGGTCGAGGGGTCGGTGAAGGTGCCCCGTTCGGACTGGGTGAGGGAGGCGAGCAGGGCGCGGCGGGCCTCGGGCAGCGGGGAGACGCGCCAGGCGGCGACGCCCAGCAGCATCGCGGTGCGCGGGTCGGTCGTACGGAGGCCGTCGGCGACCTCGGCGACCCGGCGGGCCGCGTCGTCGGTGCGCCGCTCCTCGTTGTCCGTGTGCTGTGTCCAGGCGGCGAGGCCGACGACGAGCGCCACCGCCAGTACGGCGGACAGCGCGCCGACGAGGGTGCGGGAGCGGCGGGCGCTGCGGGTCGCGGCCCGGCGTTCCGCCTCCCGGGCTTCCAGGGCGGCGGTCAGAAACGCCCGCTCCGGGACCGTCAGTCCGCTGCACTCGTCCGCGAACAGTTCCTCGGCGCGGGCCAGCCGGCTGCCCCGGTAGAGGGCGCCGGGGTCGCGGTCGTCGAGCCAGACACGGGTGGCGTCGGTCAGGCGCCGGTGGTGGCGCAGACGCTCACGGTCCTCCTCGATCCAGCCGCGCAGTCTCGGCCAGCAGGTGATCAGCGCCTCGTGGGCGAGCTGGACGCCGTCCTCGTCGGCGGTGAGGAGGCGGGCGCGGGCCAGCCGGTCCACCACCACGGGTACGTCGTCGCGGTCCCACTCGTCGAGTTCGGCGCGCAGCAGCGGGCGCCGGGTGTCGACGTTGCCCTGACCTGGCTCGATCAGGCGCAGCAGCAGCTGGCGGGCGGTGCCGGCCTGCGTTTCGGAGAGCTCCCCGTACACGTCCTCGGCGGTCGCGGCGATGGCGCCGAGGACACCGCCGACCGACTCGTAGGCGGCCAGGGTCAGCAGGCGGCTGCGGCGGCGGCGCCAGGTCTCCAGGAGGGCGTGCGACAGCATGGGCAGCGCGCCGGGCTGGTCGAGGACCTCGTCGACGATCCGCGCGGTCAGTTCCCGTTCGACGAGCAGTCCCGCGGCCTGGGCCGGTCCGACGACCGCCTCGCGCAGCTCGTCCGCGTTCATCGGGCCGACGGGCAGACCGGCGCCGCGCAGGGCGTGGGCCAGTTCGCGGTGCTCGGTGCAGCGGGCGTAGAAGTCGGCGCGTACGGCGATGAGCACCCGCAGCCTGCTGTCCGGGTCGCGGGCGGCGAGCAGCAGGTCGAGGAAGCGGGAGCGCTCCTGGGGATCCCGGCACAGGGTGAAGACCTCCTCGAACTGGTCGACCACCACCCAGCTCTCCGGCTCCCCCTCCCGCGGGGCCAGCAGCTGCCCGTACGTCTGCACCGGTCTGGCCCCCGGGGTGAGGATTCGCAGCACGGCGGGGCAGCCGCCGCGGGCGATCTCGTCGCGCAGGTGGGGGATCAGTCCGGCCCGCAGCAGCGACGACTTGCCGCTGCCCGAGGCGCCGAACAGCACGGCGAACCGGCGGGTGCACACCAGTTCCCGTACCTCGTCCACGAGCCGGTCCCGGCCGAAGAACAGCGCGTGGTCGTCGGGCTCGAAGCGGGCGAGACCCCGGTACGGCGGCGGGGCGTCGGCGATTTCCTCGCGGACGGTCCCGGTGGTCTCCGCGTCGGCGTCCTTCCACCGGGGGTCCCACTCGCCGAGGTCGCCGCCGCACGCCCGTACATAGCCCTGGAAGACGGCCAGCGAGGGCAGTTTCCGCCCGGCCGCCGCCTCGGACAGCGAGCTCACCGAACAGCCGGCCGTCCCGGTCATCGCCCGGTACGACGGCCCGCCCGCGGCCCGGCGCAGCTCGCGCAGATCATGGGCGAGTCGCTGCACGGGGCCGGCGCCGGGGTCCAGCGGTCTTTCGGGACGCCCCACGGACCATCACCATCCTTTGTCCCGTCGTGCGCGGACACAACGGGTGAAAACGATGTTCAGGCGCGCCAATTTACGTTTGCGGCGCGGGGGGCGTAAACCGTCCCGGATGTGGCGTTAATGACAGCGCCGGGAGGCAACCGACAGGCCGCACCCGGCCCGTTCACCTGCACGGACCCGCCCGTTCAGCCCGCGCACACCTTCCGGTACGAAACCTCCGGCACGTACGTCCGCCACTGCTCCCGCGTGAGGTCCGCCCCCGCGCCGGCCCGGGCGCACACCTGGGCGGCCACCTGCTGCGGGTGCACCGCGTACCGCTGGAGGGGAACATGGGCGCTGCCCGCGTACAGGGTGCCGCTGTCGGCGCTGAAGACGAGCGTGTCGATCGCCTCGCCGGGTGTGGTCAGCGGGCCGCCCAGACGCTGCTGGGTGGCGAGGTCCCAGAGCTGGAGCGTGCCGGAGCCGCCCCCGACGGCCAGGGTGGCGCCGTCGGGACTGACGGCCAGAGCACTGACCGCTTCGGGTTCCTCGCCCAGGGGAGCGGGGAAGACGTTGCGCAGGACGCTCGTACGGTCCTTCAACTCCCCGTCCCACAGGGCGACTCGGCCGGTCAGGTCACCGGCCGCGAGGTGCGAACCGTCGGCGGCGAAGGCGAGGGCACCGATCTGCTCACCCTGGACGAGCCCCTTGCCGGTGACCGGGCCCGAGGCCTTCCCGGCGCGGAGGTCCGCGGTGCGGTTGTCGCCGACGAGGAGGCCTCCGCCGGGGTGGACGGCGAGATGGGTGCTGGCCATACCGGCGAGGACACCCACCCGGCGTCCGGTCCCGGTGTCCCACACCTCGTCGCTCACCTCACCCTGGTCCGACGGCACCCGGGCCGTGTACAGCTGGGCGCCCCCTGGTCCCAACGCCAGGGCGACCACCGGGGCGGCGGACTCGGGCGTCGCGAGTTCCAGGGTCGCCCGGACCCGGTCCCGGCGCAGGTCCCAGACGGTGAGGCGCTGCGGGGACGCCTTGCCGCCGGGCGCGGAGACCCCGTACGAGAGCGCCTTTCCGTCGGGGCTGAACGCGAGGAGGGCGATCGTGTCGCCCGCCGGAACGGGCACGGGCGGGGCGGGAAGGGTACGCAGGAGGCGCCCGTCGGAGGTGGCGCGCAGCGCGAACCGATAGCCGTCGGCGAGGAGTTCGGCGGTGGCGAAGGTACGGGCGTCGGGGCTCATCCGTACGACTGCCATCGGGTGCGGACGCCAGGCGGGGGTGACCGCCGGTCCCAGTTCCAGACAGTGGACGGCGTCGCCCTCGAGGTAGCGCAGGGCGGTGGGGCGGACGGGATCCCAGTAAAGGCCGTACAGATGCTGGTTGTTGAGGGGATGCCGGAACACGGGGGCCGCCGGGTCGGACAGGCGCCACACCCGGATCTCCGTCCCGTCGGCCGTGGCGAGGAACCCGCCGTCCGGGGTGAACGCGGCCTGCTGCGCGCCCCGTTCACCGACGCGGGCGACCTCGCGCCCGGACGCGGTGTCCCACACGGTCACGCCGGACGCGGCAGAGAGCGCGGCGAGCCGGTCGCCGTCGTCGCCGCCGCCGAAAACGAAGGCGGTCCGTTCCACCGTGTCACACAGACCGCGGCCCCCGCTCCAGGCCCCGGCACGAATGGACCGCCGGGCGACATCCCAGACCTGCGGAGACCGCCCCGCAGAACAGACGGCGACCAGCCGCCCGTCCGCACTCACCGCCGGAGCCACCGTCCCACCCGCCACGCGAACCTCGAACAACACCCGGCCATCGGTGAGCGACCGCAACCGCACCAGGTCGTCGCCGGGCCCGCTCACGAGATACCCGCCCGCCACGACGCGGACGACGGATCCAGGAGGAAGGGGCCCCGGCCCCCCGGTCCAACGACCACCGACCGTGTCCCAGAGCCGGACACCGTCTCCCGCGACAACCACAAGAACCCGACCATCGGGCCCGGCCCCGACCACCCGCCCAACAGGAAGCGGCCCAGAGGCAACAAGCCGAACACCGCCCCCACCCTTCCGGGTACCTTCCCCGTCCCCGGGGTTCGCCGTGGTGTCGGGGCGGGTGCCGGGAGCGACCGGGCTTACGCCCGTCACGTCCCAGGTTCGCCATGTTCGGGTGTCGATGCTGAGGAGTGTGCGGCCGGAGTCGGTGAGGAAGCGGGTGGGGCCGTTGCCCGGGGCGGGGTCGGTGAAGACGGCGTGTTCCGGCTGGGCGAGGGAGCCGAGCAGGGCCCGGCGGGCCTCGGGCAGCGGGGAGATCCGCCAGGCGGCGACGCCCAGCAGCATCGCCGTACGCGGATCGGTCGTCCGCATCGCGTCGGCGATGTCCGCGACCCGGCGCGCGGCGGCATCCGTGCGCCGACGCGCGTTGTCGACGCCCAGGTGCCAGGAAGCCAGCCCGCTGATCAGAGCCAGCGCCAGTACGGCGGACAGTGCGACCACCTGCACACGGGAGCGCCGGGTGACATCGGCGGCGGCCCGGAACTCCGCCGCGCGGGCCGCTAGCGCGGCCTCGAGGAACTCCCGCTCCGGCAGGGTGAGCCGGCCCCCTTCCCCAGCCGGCTCACCGGCGAACAGTTCCTCCGCCCGGGCCAGCCTGCTGCCCCGCACCAGCGCACCCGGGTCGCGGTCGTGCTCCAGCCAGAGCCGGGTCTCCTCGGCCAGCCGCCGATGGTGGCGCAGCCACTCCCGGTCCCCCTCGATCCAGTCCCGCAGCCTCGGCCAACAGGTGATCAGCGCCTCGTGGGCGAGCTGGACGCCGTCCTCGTCGACGGTGAGGAGCCGGGCGCGGGCCAGGCGTTCCACCACCACGGGCACGTGGTCGTCGGTCGTCGACTCGGCCAGTTCCGCCCGGGTCAGCGGACGCCGGGTGTCGGCGCCGCCCTGCCCCGGCTCGACCATCCTCAGCAGCAACCGGCGCGCGCTGCGCGCCTGCGCGGGCGTCAGTTGCCCGTACACCTCCTCCGCGCTCGCCGCGATCGCCCCGCGCACCCCACCCGCCGCCTCGTACGCGGCCAGGGTCAGCAGTCGACCCCGGCGGCGGCGCCAGGTCTCCAGCAGCACATGCGACAGCATCGGCAGCGCGCCCGGCCGGTCCAGGACCTCCTCGACGATCCGCGCGGTCAGTTCCCGTTCGACCAGGAGCCCGACGGCCGCCGCCGGCCGGGTCACCGCCTCCCGCAGCTCGTCCGCCGTCATCGCCCCGACCAGCAGCCCGGCCCCGGCGAGCGCGTCCGCGAGTTCCGGCTGCTCGGCGCAGTGGGCGTAGAAATCGGCCCGTACTGACACGAGTACGTGCAATTTGTTGACCGGGTTCCGGGCGGCAAGGAGGAGGCTCAGGAACCGGGTCCGCTCGACGCGGTCGTGGCAGAGGGTGAAGAGTTCCTCGAACTGGTCGACCACCACCCACCGCTCCCCCCTTCCCTCCTCCCCCTCAGCCGGAACCAGCAGCTGCCCGTACGCCTCGGCCGGCCGCTCCCCCGGCGTGAACACACGCACAGCCGTGGGGCCGGGCCCCTGCTGAAGCCGGGGTATCAGCCCCGCCCGCAGCAGGGACGACTTGCCGCTCCCCGATGCCCCGAACACCACCGCGAACCTGTGCTCCCGTACCAACCGCAGCAGCTCGCCGACCAGTTCGTCCCGCCCGAAGAACAACTCCCGGTCGTCCGAACCGAAAGGGGCCAGCCCCCGGTAGGGCGCCGAGGTCTCCCCGTCCTCCTCGCGCGCGGCGGACGCGGCCTCCGTCTCGGCGTCCTTCCAGCGCGGCTCCCACTCACCCGGGTCGCCCCCGCACGCCCGTACATACCCCTGGACCACCGCGAGCGACGGCAGCCGCTCCCCCCGCGCCGCCTCGGACAGCGTCGCGGCCGAGAACCCGCCCGTCTCCGCCATCCGCCGGTACGAGGGCCCGCCCGCCGTCCGCCGCAACTCCCGCAGCTCATGGGCGAACCGCTGCACCGGACCGGCCTGCGGGTCCACGGGTCTCTCGGGACGCCCCATCAACTCCCCCTCCCCACAACCATCCCCCTACCCATATGACGCAGGGGCCACATCACAGGGAAAAACGGTCCGCTCGCCATCTCTGTTCACAACGAAAACGGACGGGGCGGTGAAGACGAACTCGCGACGACGGAATTGAACGGTCCGATGAAAGGGGTGCCAGTCAACTTTTCGGCTGCAAGTCTCGGTGCCGCCAAGCCGGACGACGGCACGACCGAGCCGTGTTCCCGGCACGACCCAGTGGAGAGCACCCGCACATGTTCAAGGCATCCACGCACAGCCGCAGGACCGCCCGTCTCGGCCGAGCCGCACTCGTCGCACTCAGCGCCGGTGTCCTGACCGTCGGCATCTCGACGAACGCATCCGCCGCGATCCTGAACCCGCTGCCGGAGAACGCCGGCACCTTCCAGAAGAAGTACCGGCCGGTCTTCGACTACGACACGGACAGCTGCTTCCCCGCGGCGGCCGTCGACGCGAGCGGAAAGCTCAACGGCGGTCTCAACAACAGCGGTTCGATCACCGGCGGCTGCCGGACCGACCACCTCGGCAAGGCCAACACGTACTCGCAGGGCTGGTGCAAGAACGGCTGGTGCGCGTACCTCTACGCGCTCTACTTCGAGAAGGACCAGACGCTGGCGGGCGCCGACGCCTTCGGCCACCGCCACGACTGGGAGTCCGTCGTGGTCTTCCAGAAGCAGGGCGCCGAGGCACCCAGCTACCTCTCCGCGTCCCGGCACGGCGGTTACAGCACCCACCCGATCAACGAGGTGCCGATGGACGGCAACCACGTCAAGATCGTCTACCACAAGGACGGCGCGAGCACCCACGCCTTCCGCTTCGCCCAGTGGGGCGAGACCGCGGAGGCGTGGAGCGACGGCGGCTGGGACACACCGGCCCTGGTCACCATGGAGAACATGGCCGACGCACCGCGCAACGCGCTGTGGAACTCCAAGTGGGGCGACGCCAACTTCCCGCTGACCGGCAACTTCCAGGCCAACATCAACAAGGCCCGGAACGCCGACAGCAGGGCGGCGGCCGCCATCCCCGCGTTCTGACGCACGCCCGGTGACCGGTCACTGGTCACCTGCCCGGTGACCGGACCGTCCTGAACAGCCGCCGGTGGGACCCATGCTCCCCCGCCCCGTCCCACCGGCGGCACCAGTCGACCTCCCGGGTGACCGTCTCCCCACCACGGCCGGAGGCATACGCTGCCCAGGTGACCTCAACCGCCGCCCGCACCGCGCTGGAACTGACCGCCGACCTCCCCCTCCCGTCCCTGGAAGCCCTCTACCGCGACCTGCACAGCCACCCGGAACTGTCCCTCGCGGAACACCGCACGGCGGGCCTGCTGGCGGACTCCCTCCGGAAGTCGGGGTACGAGACGACCGAGGGCGTCGGCGGCACGGGCGTCGTGGGCGTCCTGCGCAACGGCGAAGGCCCGACGGTCCTGCTGCGCGCCGACATGGACGCGCTCCCGGTCCACGAGGAGACCGCCCTGCCGTACGCCTCCACCGTCCCCGGTGTGATGCACGCCTGCGGCCACGACCTGCACGTGACCTGGCTGGCCGGGGCCGCCCAGGCACTGGCCGCGGGCCGGGACACATGGAACGGCACGCTGGTGCTGGTCGGCCAGCCCGCCGAGGAGACGGGCGAGGGCGCGCGGGCGATGCTGGCGGACGGCCTGTACGAGCGTTTCCCGCGCCCGGACGCGCTGTTGGCGCAGCACGCGGCACCCGGACCGGCCGGCCTCTACCCGCACGTGCCCGGCCTGATCATGTCGGCGTCGACGGACGTCGACGTGATCGTGCACGGCCGGGGCGGCCACGGCTCACGCCCCGAAACGACGGTCGACCCGGTGGTGACGGCGGCGTACATCGTCACGCGGCTCCAGAGTGTCGTCTCACGCGAGATCGCGGCCCGCGACTCCGCCGTACTGACGGTCGGCGTGATCGAGGCGGGCACCCGGCACAACATCATCCCGGCGACGGCCCGTATCGGGCTGAACCTGCGGACCCAGTCCGAGGACGTACGGGGCCGCATGCTGGCCGCGATCAGGCGTATCGCCGAGGGCGAGTGCGTGGCGGCGGGCTGTCCGCGCGAGCCGGAGATCCGGGTCGGCGCGGCGTTCCCGGTGACGGTCAACGACGCGACCCTCGACGAGCGGGTGGCCGCGACCCACCGCGAGGTCTTCGGCGCGGGCACGGTCTTCGACCCCGGCCCGGCGATGGGCAGCGAGGACTTCGCCCACCTGGCACCGGACCAACTCCCGTACACGTACTGGTTCGTGACGACGACACCGCACGAGGTGTGGAACGCGGCGGAGGGCGGAGACGACCTGATGACAAGACTCGCGTCGGTCCCGAGCAACCACAGCCCCCTGTTCGCCCCGGCCCTGTCGACGGTGGGCCCGGGAGTACGAACGCTGGTATCGGGGGCGCTGTCCGTACTGTCACCGACCTAGGCAGACTCTCCATCCACCGTCCGCCCCTAAGGGGCGCGAGAAACTGCGCGCCCAGCCCCCACCCAGCCGCAGACAACAAACAAGCCCAGCGCAGCCCACCAGGGGCGCGGGGAACTGCGCGACCAACCCCCACCCAGCCGCAGACACAACGCAGCCGAATACACCGTGCCGACCTAGCCCGGCACGTGCTGCACCGACTCCAGCTTCTGCCAATGCCGTTCGGCATGCCGAACCGCACCTTCCCGCCGACCAGGCACCCGGCGCCGCAACTCAACCACGACCGCCCCGAGTTCACGCGCGTCGGCGCTCTCCCCGAGACTCGTCCACTGGTGATGGGCCCGATCGACGGCCGCCTCGACAGCGGGCGCGTCCGAGGCCTGCCCGGCGCCGAGCCGCGTACCGGCGACGGTAAGCCAGGCCCGACAACTCCGGGCGGGTTCCCCGGCGAACATGGCGAGATCGGCCCGAACCTCGCTCCAGTGCAGAGCCTCCTCGGAGGCAGCCCCGTACGCCCGGAGGGCAGCCTGCTCCCACTGGGCGGCCACCGCATCGGCATCGCCGTGCCGCCCGGCCTGAACGGCGGAGGTAATAAAGAAGTGCGGATCCCCACCCTCCACCCCGCCGACGCGAGGCGGATCGACCTCAGCACGGGCCGCAGCCCCACCGGCACCGAGCAGCGCCCCATCGACCCGAGGCGCAGCAACCTCGGCACGGGCCAGCACCTCACCGGCACCGGACAACACGGATCCGACACGGAGCGCAGCAACCTCAGCGCGAGGCGAATCAACCTCCTCACGAGGCGCAGCAACCTCAGCGCGCGCCAGCACCTCACCGGCACCGGACAACACGGATCCGACACGGAGCGCAGCAACCTCAGCGCGAGGCGAATCAACCTCCTCACGAGGCGGAACAACCTCAGCGCGCGCCGCAGCCCCACCAGCACCGAGCAGCGCCCCATCGACCCGAGGCGCAGCAACCTCGGCACGGGCCAGCACCTCACCGGCACCGGACAACACGGATCCGACGCGGAGCGCAGCAACCTCAGCGCGAGGCGGAACAACCTCAGCGCGGGCCGGAACCCCATCGGCAACGGACAGCGCGCCTCCGGCGTGAGGCGCAGCGGCCTCCTCGCGAGGTGGGACGGCCTCGAGGTGGGGCGGTGGTGTCTCGCGGTGGGGCGGTGGTGTCTCGAGGTGGGGCGGTGGTGTCTCGCGGTGGGGCGGTGGTGTCTCGCGGTGGGCTCGTGGCCCTTCCGCTGGGGCGGGTGGCTTCTCGGGCTCGGGGCGTGTCCCCGGGTCGGCCGGAGGGCCAGGTTCTTCGGCGCGGTTCGGCATCCAGCCCGCGGCAGCCGGGGGTCTGGGGGCGGAGCCCCCCGGGGATGGGACGGGTAGGGGCGGCGGGGGCGAGGTAAACCCGGCGTTCAGGCCCGCACCGGACACCGCGTCCCAAGCCAGCACCACATCCCCGTACGCCACCCCCTCCGACGACAACCGCCCCAGCGCCTCCTGATGCAACCGCCCCGCATCCGGCCGATACCCACTGCGCAGAATCGTCGCGACCGTCCTCATGTACGCCGGCACCCCCACCGCCCGCCGGGGCGGCGGCGGAGCCACCCTCCCGTACACACTCACCCCCCGCCCCGCATCGAACACCCGCCCGGTGACATGCCGCCACGCGGCGGCATCCGCGTGCAGGTCGAGGAAGAGCGTCGTACTCCCCGGCACCCGCAACCGCAGCTCCTCCGCGATCCAGTGCCAGGGAAACCCGGTGTAGCGGATCGTCGCGGGGGTCGTGCGGGCCAGCGCGAGATGCGGAAGCTGTTGCTTGCGGTCGAGTTGGAGCTGCCCGGTGAGGTAGACGGTGAGCGGTCCGGGGGTCACCGCGGCGGCGCGCAGCCGGGTGAGTACGGCCTGCGGCTCCAGCGGGTCGGCGAGTTCGACGACGTTCGCGGTGTCGGTACCGGACAGCACGGCGGGGGAGACCGCGGCGAGAACCGGCAACACGGACGCCGCGTCCACGAGACACCCCTTGCCCATGGGCGAAGCGGCAAGCAGCAGCGCGGTCCCGGTCGTTGATCCAGCCATGGCCCCGCCCCTCACGTCCCTCACGCCCGTCACAAACCCTAGGCAGCACCGTAACGGGTGCGACTGCGAAGGGGGATCGGCGGTACGGCTATCGCCCCCTATGGACAACTTGTACCGAAGCCGGGCCCGTCACCCACCACCGGGCCCACTCACCCGCACCGCGAACACCGTCGTGTCGTCGCCGAGCCGCCCCCCGCAGTGCCGCAACGTGCCGTCCCGTACGAACGCGACCAGCCGCCGCGGCTCGGCGACGCGCGGATCGGCGGCCACTGCCTCGGCGACGCGTTCGCGCAGCGGGAAGAACGCGCCGTCGGAATCCCGGGCCTCCGTGACGCCGTCGGTGACGAGGAGCAGGGTCTCCCGGTCGGCGAGCGGCACCCGGACGACGGACGGCCGCCCGCCCCCGCCAGGGCTCAACTCGCTGAGCCCGAGCGGAAGTCCGTCCCCCGGCGGCAGACTCCGTACCCCGTCGGAAGACACGATCAGGGAAGGCTCGTGCCCGAAGTTGACGACCTCGACGACGCGCCCGGAGACATCCGCGTCCCGTCCCTCCGGGAAGCCGATGAGGACAGCCGTCGCGAACCGGTCCCCCTCGTCCCGCCCCACGGCCGCCCGGTAACGGACGTGCCGCAGCATCCGTACCTCGAGGCGTTCCGCGACCGTCGCGAGCGCCGGTTCGTGGTAGCCGGCCTCCCGGAACGTGCCGAGCATCGCGGCGGCCGCCTCGACCGCGCCGAGCCCCTTGCCCTGGACGTCACCGAGGAGCACCCGGGTGCCGTACGGGCCGGGCTGGATGTCGTAGAAGTCGCCGCCGACCCGGGCGACGGCGTCGGCGGCGAGATAGACGGCCGCGTGGTCGAGGCCGCCCCAGCCCGGCGGCAGCGGACGCAGCACCGTACGACGGGTGGTCTCGGCGACGTCCCGCATGTGCAGCATGCGCCGCTCGCCGCGCAGCCTGACCGCACAGGCGAGCACCGCCAGGACCCCGCCGAGCGCGACGAGGATGAAGTCGGGCAACCCGGTCTGGTACTGGTGCGGCCAGGCACCGTCGACGAACACGTACGTGCACAGGGACAGGACCGCGAAGGCGACGGTGCCGGCGACCCCGCACAGCGCGGCGGCGATCCCGGGCACCAGCACGATCCACGAGATGATCCGGAACTCACCGGTGGTGTTCCAGTCGAGGACCGCGATCCCGACGAGCAGCACCAGCGGCGGCACCCAACCCACGCCCCGTCCGGCGAACGCGAACGCGGACGACGAGAACGCGGGCGACGAGAGGGCCGGGCCCTCGCCCGTGCCCACCGGATCCTCCGGGCCCATCAGGCGCACCGGCTTCGTGACTCCTCCTCCTCGTGAACGAGGCGGCTTCTCCCTTGGGACACAAGCCCCGCAGGACGGCCAAGCCCTGACCGCTGCCGAAACAGACGTGCAGCGTACTGGATCAGGGATGGACTCAGCGAAACACGACCGGTCCCGGCTGTCGACTTGCCAGGGGGCCTTCCCAGGTGTGCTCTGGAGGGCGGGGGCGAGGAGAGAGGAACACTCTCATGGCTCAGACAACGTCCGGAACGCACGGTATGGCCGGCAGGCCAGGCAGGCCGGGTGGGGCAGGTGGTCCCGGTCGGCCCAGGAATCCCGACGTCTTCAGTGCCCGGACCCACCTGGCCGTGCACCGGGTACTGCCCGTCGCACTCGGCCTCGTCTACGGCTTCTGGGCCGCGGCCAACCGGCGCGACGGCGGTCCCATCACCGGCTGGAACGTCCTTTTCGGCTTCGTGAGCGCCCTGGCGTTCATGGCGCTGATGATGGGCGTACAGGCGGTGGCGCCGCGGCTGAAGCGCGAGCTGCACGCGGTGGTGTGGGGCGCGTTCGCCGGGATCGCGTTCGGGTTCCTGTACAGCCAGACCGGGGCGAGTGTGCTGCGGTCGGCCGGGAACTCGCTGATGGTCGCGGGAGCGGTGACGGCGACGCTGTTCTACCGCTACTACACGCACGAGGACGCGGCAGGTCGCCGGGTCAGCTGACTTCCCGACAGGGTGAGCTGCGTGCGGCGGTGCTCAGCCGAAGGTGACGTCCAGATTGAAGCTCCACGTCCCCGAGACGCTCCAGTGGCCGTGGCCGTCGCCGCCGCCTTCCTTCCACTCCGGGCAGGGGTCGGTGCAACTGGGCACCGACCGGCCCCCGGTGTCGATGAAGGCGGCGCTCGCCCATGCGTCGACGCCCTTCAGCCAGTACCAGTGCGTGTTGCCGCGCACCCTCTGACCGACGACCGAGCACTCGACGCGGCCGTGGCTGCCCGGCGCCAGCCGCCCGACGACGGGCGAGTCCGTGGTCGGCTGCTGTCGCAGGTTCAGCTCACCGGCGGAGACGACGGTGCCCCGGACCCCGGAGCCGTGGGACCCGCCGGAGTCGCCCGGCACGGCCGCCGACGCCGTACCGACCGGCAGGACCGAAAGCGACGCGGCGAGGATTCCGCCGCTGAGCAGTGCCGGGAGTACTGGGAATGCAGGGGTGATGCGCATGACCGCCTCCTGGGCCCCCGAATACGTTGATGTCCCACCAAAACCAGGAAACACCCGTTCGGGTGAACGCTCCACCGGAGGCTCCACCGAAGAGGCTGTCCCGCACGCCCATTTGCAGTCAACCGGCTCGCGCCGCACGCCCCCGAGCCCTTGCCTGGAGGGGTGCCTCACCGTCTCCGGAACGCCCTGTCGGCCGCGCTCACCGCCCTCGCGTGTCTGCTGCTGCCCTTCGGCGCGCTCTCGGCCTGGGCGGCGTACGGGCTCGCCGACACCGGCCGGTACGTCACCGCGATGGCTCCCCTCGCCGAGAACCCGTACGTCCAGGACGCGATCGCGGACAACGTCGGTGCCGGCATCGTGCACGCGGTCGACGTCGGTCCGCTCGAGGACACCGTGAACCACTTCGTGCAGGACGCGGTCCACTCGTTCACCCGCACCGAGGCCTTCCGCACGGCCTGGGACACGGCGAACCGCGCCACTCACGAGGCCGTCCTGCACGCTCTGCGCGACAACCACCGTCGCGACTACGGCCAGTACGGCGACGAGGGCGCCGTCACCATCGACCTCGCCCCCGTCACCGCTCAGGTCAAGCGGCAACTCACCGACGACAACGTGCCGTTGGCGAGCCGTATCCCCATCGCGCACACCAAGGTGGCGGTCCTGCCCGCGCAGGATCTCGTACCGCTCCGGAAGGGATTTCGCGTGCTCGAAGTCGCCGGTTTCTGGCTTCCGGTGACGGCCGGCGTCCTCGCCGTCACCGGGATCGCCCTCGCCGTCCAGCGCCGCCGCGCGATCACGGCGACCGCGCTGGGTACGGCCCTCGGCGGGGCACTGCTCGGCGTCGCGCTCGCGATCGTCCGCCGCCTCACCCTCGCCGACCTGCCGCCGGGTGTCTCCGCACCCGCCGCCGGCGCCGTCTACGACGCCCTGACGGCCACCCTCCGTACGGTCTCCTGGCTGCTCCTCGCCCTCGGCCTCGCCGTGGCCGCCGGCATGTGGGTCACGGACCGGTACGGCCGCGCCGCGCGACTGCGGCGAGCGTCCGCAGCGCCCGCACCAGCTCCGCTTCCGGAGCCGACGCGAGCCCAAGCCTGACGGCGTCAGGCCCCCGCTGCGGACCGGGTACACGCGACGCACCCGAAGAACCAGAAGACCCCGGCAAGCCCGACGACCCCGCCGCCCCGGACGTCCCCGAGGCCCCCGAGGCCCCCGAGGCCCCCGAGGCCCCCGACAGACCCGAGGCCCCGGACGGCCCCGAGGCTCCGGACGGCCCAGGCAGACCTGAGGCCCCCAACGACCCCGACGGATCCGAGACACCCGAGACACCCGAGACACCCGAGACACCCGAGACACCCGAGACACCCGAGACACCCGAGACACCCGAGGCACCCGAGGCACCCGAGGCACCCGAGGCACCCGAGGCACCCGACGACCCTCGCAGCCCCGAGGCCCCGGACGACCCAGACAGACCGGGCGCCCCCAACGACCCCGA
>NZ_JARAXP010000005.1:410245-636901 GCF_033793965.1 Streptomyces sp. ME02-8801-2C
CGAGGCACCCGAGGCACCCGACGACCCTCGCAGCCCCGAGGCCCCGGACGACCCAGACAGACCGGGCGCCCCCAACGACCCCGACGGATCCGAGGAACCCGACGCACCCGAGGAACCCCACGACCCTCGCAGCCCCGAGAGACCCAGCGGACCCAACGCCCCCGATGCCTCCAACGTCCCCGACGTCCCCGACGTCCCCGATGGACCCGACGCCCCCAATGACCCCATCGACCCCGACGGACCCGACGACCCTCGCAGCCCCGAGAGACCCGGCAACCCTGACGACCCCGGCGACCCCGGCGACCCCGACGACCCCGCCGGGCTCACGGCGAAGGCGCTGCCCGGGGTGACGGCGATCCCGTGGGCCGCCGCTGCGGCCGTGAAGGTGTCCGCCCGCCAGGACGTGGGCAGCTCCCACCAGACGTAGTAGGCGTACGGGTCCGATCGCACCGTTCCCCCGGCCGCCGCCAACTCCTCCGCCACCAGCCGCTGTCGACGCGCCGCGTCCCCCCGCTTGGCGGCCACGAGCCGTGCCACGGTCCCGTCCCTCACCCACCGCACCCCGGCCTCCAGCGCGAACCGCCCCGCGTTCCACCCACCCGACCGCACCGCCGCCGCCACGGCCTCCGCCCGGCCCGGCGGTACGACGAGAAAGCCCACGGTGAGTCCGGGCGCGACCCGCTTCGACAACCCGTCGACGACATGGACCAGTTCGGGAACGTACGCGGCGAGCGGGTCTCCCCAGCCGGTCCCCTCCGGATCCGAACCGGCCCTCTCCGGGTCCGCGAGGAACGACCAGATCCGGTCCTCCACCACCGGCAGGCCCAACTCCCGCACCACTCGCGCGAGTTCGACTCTCCTCGCCCGGCCCATCGTCACCGACGTCGGGTTGTGCAGCGTCGGCTGGACGTACAGCGCGGCCAGGGGAGCGGAGCGGTGGGCGGCGGCGAGGGCATCGGGACGCATGCCCTCCTCGTCCATGGCCAGCGGGACGAGGGTGATGCCGAGGCGGCCCGCGATCTCCTTGACCAGCGGATACGTCAGCGCCTCGACGCCGACCCGGCCACCCGGCCGGGCCAGGGAGGCGAGGGCGGCGGCGATCGCCTGCCGGGCGTTGCCCGTGAAGAGGACGCCGTCGGGGTCGGGCCGCCAGCCCGGGGTGGCGAGCAGCCCGGCGACCACCGACCTGGCCTCGGCGGTACCCGTGGCGGGCGCCGGACGCAGCGCCTCGGTGAGCACATCGGGCCGCAGCAGGGGCGCGAGCGCGGGGGCGAGCAGCTCCGACTGGCCCGGCATCGAAGGGTAGTTGAGCTCCAGATTGACCGTCGCGGCCTCACCGCTCACCGTCGGTTCGGCGAGCGCGCGCCCGCCCGGCTCGGAGGGCGCGGCCCGGACGAACGTGCCGCGTCCGACCTCGCCGACGACCAGTCCTCGCCGCACGAGTTCGCCGTACACCCGCCCGGCCGTCGACCCGGCGATCCCGCGCCGCCGGGCGAACGCCCGCTGCGGAGGCAGACGTTCGCCGGGGCGGAGCCGCCCGGTGGCGATGTCGTCGGCTATGCGGTCGGCGAGGCGCCGATAGTCGTCGTCCATATATCCCCCGTACCCGTACCCGTACCCGTACCCGTACCCGTACCCGTACCCCGTTCTCGGACATTGCACCGAGTGCAAAGATCTTATTGCACCGAGGAGTTGAATCGATCTAGGGTCGTTCACATGCCCCCTCGAACACGTAATACCCCTTCTGTCCCCCTTGTTCTTGTGCACGGCCACCCCTTCGACCACACGATGTGGAACCCCCAGATCGAGGCGTTCTCGGCCACCCGCCGGGTCATCGCCCCGGACCTGCGCGGCTACGGCCCCTCCCCGGCCGTCCTCCCCGCGGACCTCGACACCGCCACCCCGCTCTCCCAATTCGCCCAGGACATCGAGGAGCTGCTCGACGAGGCGGAGATCGAGTCGTGCGTGCTCGTCGGGCTGTCGATGGGCGGCCAGATCGTCATGGAGTGCTGCGAACGCTTCCCCGAGCGCGTCCGGGGCGTCGTCCTCGCCGACACCTTCCCCTCCCCCGAGACACCCGAGGGCCACCTCGCCCGCAACGCGATGGCGGACCGGCTGCTCGCCGAGGGCATGCGCGGGTACGCCGACGAGGTGCTGGAGAAGATGGTGGCCCCGTTCGCCGACGCGAACGTCAAGGACCATGTCCACCGCATGATGACGGCCACGAACCCCCGGGGCGCGGCGGCGGCACTCCGGGGCCGTGCCCAGCGCCCCGACTACCGCCCCCTACTGACCCGCCTCACCGTCCCGGCCCTGGTCGTCGTGGGCGCCGACGACGAGTTCACGCCGGTCTCCGACGCCGAGGCCATGCACGCGGCCCTCCCCGACTCCACGCTCCAGGTGATCGAGGGCGCGGCGCACATGCCCAACCTGGAACGCCCGGCGGAGTTCAACAAGGCCCTCGCCGACTTCCTGGAGACGCGGATCGACCCGGCCTCCTGAAGAGGGCATGGCGATAATGGGGCCATGTCCCGCGAGTTCCCCATCGGCCTCACACCTCCCGACTGGCTGGTGCGGAACCTTCGGCCCCAGCCGGCCCCGCCCGTCAACCGGCCGGCCGTGGCCCGCGCCGCCGTCGCCATGTCGCTGCCCCTGGCCGTCGGCCTCGCCACCGGCCACGCCTCCTACGGCGCCCTCGCCTCCATGGGCGCCCTCTCGGGTGTCATCGGGGACACCGCCGACGCGTACCGGATGCGCATCCTCAACATCGCGATCCCCCAGCTCTTCGGCGCGCTCGGCGTCACCCTCGGCTCGCTGGTGTACGGGCAGGGCTGGACCGCCGTCGCCGCCATCACCTGTGTGGCCCTCGTCTCCGGGATGATCTCGACGATCGGCGCGGTGGCCTCCGTGTCCGGGCTGCTGCTGCTCCTCAACTCGGTGATCGGCGCGGGGCTGCCGCTGCCGGGAGCCTGGTGGCTGGCGCCGGCGCTGATGTCCGGGGGCGGGCTGCTCGTCCTCGCGCTGGCCCTGCTCGCCTGGCCACTGCGGTCGGGGGTGCCGGAGCGGGCGGCGGTCGGGCGGACCTACCGCAGGGTCGCCGAACTGCTCGCCGCCTGCGCCACCGACGGCTACGAGGATGCCCGGTACGCCGTCACCCAGTCCCTCAACCAGTCCTACGACCTCGTCCTCGCCCGACGCGCCCGCCATCACGGCCGCAGCCCCGAACTCGTGCGTCTGCTCGCCCAGTTGAACGCCATCACCCCGGTCGTCGAGGCCGCGCCCGCCGCCCACCAGGCCGGACGCCCACTGCCGCCCGAGGTCCCGGAGGCGGTCCTGCACCTCGCCGACGCCGTCGAGACGGGCTACAGCGGTCCCATCGGGCTGAACATCCCCGCCCCGGCCGACCACACCTCCCGGGCCGTCGAACAGTCGCTGCGCCACACCGCCGAGGTGGTCGGCAGCCGCTCCCCCGACCTGCGCACCACCGGTGTCGCCGGCTCCACGGACGACCGGCTCGGCAAGCCGGCCGCCCTGCGCGTACGCGCCGCCGGCGCCGCCCGCGACGTCGTCCTGTCCGGCGGCTCCTGGCGCTACGGCCTGCGCCTCGCCCTGTGCATCGGCCTCGCGCAGGTCCTGGTCTCGACCGTCCCGGTGCCACGGTCGTACTGGGTCGCGCTGACCATCACCTTCGTCCTGAAGCCCGACTTCGGTTCCGTCTTCTCCCGGGCCCTGCTGCGCGCCCTCGGCACGGTCGCGGGGCTGGTCGTCGCGGCGGGGGTGCTCGTCCAGGTGCCGCGCGGCTGGTGGGACGTACCCGTGATCCTGCTGCTCGCCACGCTGATCCCGGCGCTCACCCCGCGCGGGTACGGCTACCAGACGGCCGCCATCACGCCGGTGATCCTCCTTCTCTCCGACGTCCTCAACCACCAGGGCACGGCACTGCTGCTGCCCCGGCTCCTCGACTCCCTCATGGGGTGCGCGATCGCCCTTGTCGCCGGGTACCTCCTGTGGCCGGAGAGCTGGCACACCCGCGTCGGCGACCGGCTCGCCAACGCCGTGTCGGACACCGCCCGTTATGTGGAATCGGCGTTCCGCCCGGACACCGAGGGCGCGGCCCGGGCGCGTATGCGACGACGCCTGTACCGCGATCTGTCCGTCGTCCGTACGGAGTTCCAGCGCGCCCTGACCGAACCGCCGCCCACCGGACGACGGGCGGCGGCCTGGTGGCCCCTGGTCGTCGCGGTGGAACGCATCGTCGACGCGACGACCGCGGCCCGGGTCCACGTCAAGCACGGCGCCGAGCCGCCGTCCGAGGCCGAGATCACTCATATCGCCGCCCAGCTGCGGGAGTTGTCGGACGGCCTGCGCCGGGTCGAGACGCTGTACGCGGTCCGTACGGACCTCAGCGGACCGGCGGACAGCGTCCTGGAGCCGCTCCGGCAGGAGGTCGCGGCGGCGAGGGCGATCACCTCGCCCAAGTGACCGCCCCCGGCGGCGAAGGAACGCGCGGGCCGTCCCTGTGCAGAGGGACGACCCGCGCCTGTGGGGGGTGGGGCTACTGGGGTCAATGGAGTTACTGGAGTTACTGGAGTTACTGGAATCACTGGACTGGAGTTACTGGAGTTACTGGAGTTACTGGGCCTGACTAACGCATGGCCGCCGCGAGACCGTTGGCCCACAGCTGGTTGACGCGGGAGCGCTCGGCCGCGTTCGGGTTGGCGTTGGTGCAGGACGTGCCGGGACCGCCGCCCGACATCAGCTCGCTGCACGGGCCGGAGTAGTGGTCGGGCAGCCCGAGCACATGGCCGGTCTCGTGGGCGGTGATACGGGTCGGGTTGTACTGCCGGCTCTGCGCGAAGTCGATGAAGATGTACCCGCTGCCGTGACCGTCCGTGGAGGCGTACGAGCCCTGCGAGCTGTTGCCCTCGCGGTAGGTGAAGTCGGCGGCGGCCGCGGTGCCCGCCTGGAGCTTCACGTTCGTCACCGAGCTGTTCCAGATCGAGGTGGAGCGGGCTATCTCGGCGCTGAACGAGGGTGCGCGGGACGCGTTGTAGATGACGGTGACCGCGGCGGCCGAGCGCGGGTTCGCGGCGCGCTTCTCGGCGACGGACTTCAGTACGGCCTCGAAGAACGCCTTGTTGGCGGCGGCCTCCTCGGCCGACCCGGCGTACGCGGCCTTCGTGACCTTCGCGGCGGGCGCGGACGTGGGTGCGGGCGTGGGTGCGGGTGCGGCGGACGCGGGAACTGCCGTACCCAGGGCGAGAGTTGCCAGGCTGAGGCCTAACGCCGCAGCCACGACACCGGAGATGGGCTTTCTCATCGATGACTCCTTGGGTGGGGGATGAGTCAGTCGGTCGTACGGTGAGTGTCGGCGTCCGTGCGGCGGCTGTGATGATGGCAAGTCCTGATAGCCCGGCCCTATCACCAGGGGGAACGTCCGGATTTGCACACCTGTGTGCGTCTGTCGGAAGGCGGGGTTCCCGCCTAGGGTGCGATGGCATGGACATGTGCATGCGCATGATTCGCGACGCGGAGCCGGCCGTATGGAGCTAGAGGTGAGGCACCTACGGGCGCTCTGCGCCATAGCCGACACCGGCAGCCTGCATCGGGCGGCCCGCCAACTGGGCGTGGCCCAGCCCTCGTTGAGCACCCAGTTGCGCCGGATCGAACTGGAACTGGGCGGCGAGCTGTTCACCCGCACCCAGGCGGGCTGCCGCCCGACCCCGCTCGGCCGGGTCGTACTGAGCCGGGCCCGTCCCCTGGTCGCGGAGATGCGCTCGCTGGTCACGGAGGCGAGGGCAGCCGCGGTCGAGGGCCCCCAGCTGCGCATCGGCTCGACGGCCAGCCGGGCCCTCTCGGGCTGGCTGCGCCGACTGCGCCGACGCCAGCAGGAACCCACGCTCCGCATGGACGTCTCCGCGAACGCGCTGCTGCGCATGGTCGCCGACGGGCAGCTGGACGTGGCGTTCGTCCACGAGGTCGAAGGGTGCCCGCTCAGGGTCCCCGAGGGCCTGCGCCTGCGCGTACTGGTCGACAGGGAACCCCAGTTCGTGTCCCTGCCCGCCGACCATCCCGCCACCGCGAGACCGGTGGTCCACCTCTCCGAGCTGGCCGACGACCGCTGGATGGTGGACGAGACGGTCGACGGCGAGTACGACGCCGTACTGCGCGTGCTGCGCGCGGCCGGCCTCAACCCCCCTGTCCTGCACGGCGATTACCACACCACGGCCGCGCTGGTGGCGACCGGCGAGGTCGTCACCGTCTGCCAGGCGACCTGCCAGCCACGCCCCGAAATGGCGGTACGCCGCCTGCACGGCGACCCCCTCGGCGTACGCCTCCTACTGGCGGCCCGCACGGAAACGGACCTCGACGGAGTGCACCCGGCACTGGCGGAAGCGTACGAGGAGGTGGCACTACAGGCCCCGGCGTACCGGGAGTGGCTGGCACAGAGGGGTAAGAAACCCTCGGTGCCGGCCCTCCCGTAGGACGGTAGGACGGTAGGACGGTAGGACACCGACCGAGCCGACCGGCTCAGACGCCGATGTCGCACCCGTCCGTACGCCACACCGCGACGACCGCCGGGCGGACGATCCTGCCCGGGCCGTCGGGCCAGGTGCTGGCGGGCTTCTCCACCGTGGCGCCGTCGATCTCGCCCGGGTGCTGCACGGCGACGAGCACCTGGCGCTCGCCGATGACCGGGCCGCAGGTCTCGGCGCCGGTCGGTACCGTCAGGAACTGCTTGAGCTCACCGCGCCTGGCGCCCTTGGTCGCGACGCCGAACAGACCGTCGTGCGAGCCGAGCTGGTTGCCGTCGGTGGAGATCCACAGGTTGCCGTGGCGGTCGAAGGCGACGTTGTCCGGGCAGGAGATCGGGCTGACGTGCTCCTTCGGGAACCCCGCGAAGTAGGTGGCGGGGTCGTTCGGGTCACCGGCCACGAGGAAGAGCGACCAGGCGAACGAGGTGCTCTCGGCCCGGTTCCACCGCTCGGTCAGCTCCAGCACCTGCCCGTGCTTGTTGGCGTTGCGCGGGTTGGCCTCGTCGGCGGCGGCGAGGCCGGCCTTGCCCCGGTTGGTGTTGTTGGTGAGGGCGACATAGACCTTGCCGGTGACCGGGTTGGGCTCGATGTCCTCGGGCCGGTCCATCTTGGTGGCGCCGACCTTGTCACCGGCGAGCCGCGTGAAGACGAACACCTCCTCGGCGGTCATGCCGTCCACGTGCGAGACGGCGCCCTTGGCGGTGGCGGTCGCCAGCGGGATCCACGTACCGCTGCCGTCGAACTCACCGTCGGCGGGCAGCTTCCCGCTCCCGTCGATCTCGATGGCGGGGGAGTCACCGGTCAGCTTGGCGACGTAGAGCGTGCCTTCGTCGAGAAGCGACAGATTGTGCTCCCGAACGGCCCGCGAGTCCCCGTCCCGCATCCGCTTACTACCGACGAACTTGTAGAAGTAGTCGAAGCGCTCGTCGTCACCGGTGTAGACGACGGGACGCCCGTCGGAGGTGAGCCGGATGGTGGCGGCCTCGTGCTTGAAGCGGCCGAGGGCGGTGTGCTTGCGGGGCGTGGAGGAGGGATCGTACGGATCGAACTCGACGACATACCCGAACCGGTGGACCTCGTTGGGCTCCTGCGCGACATCGAACCGCTTGTCGAACCGCTCCCACTTGCGCTCGGTGGCGCCGGTGCCGATGCCGTACCGCTTGTCGGTGTCACGGGAGGCATTGGCGAAGTACTGGTTGAAGTTCTCCTCGCCGTGCAGGGTCGTCCCCCACGGCGTGGTGCCCCCGGAGCAGTTGTTGAGCGTGCCGAGAACCTTCCGCCCGGTCGGGTCGGTGGAGGTCTTGAGAAGATCCGACCCGGCCGCCGGCCCCGTGACCCGGAACTCGGTGGTGGCGGTGACCCGCCGGTTCAGCGGATGGCGGAGGACAGGCGTGAGCTTCCCGGTCCTCCGGTCCCCCTCCACCACGACGGCGGACAGCCCGTGCGCGGCCCAGGCGATCTCGACCTGCTCGCGGGTGGGGTTGGCGGCGTCGTAGCCGCGGAACATCAGGATCTCGTCGGTGTACTCGTGGTTGGCGACCAGGAGCTGCTGGTTCCCGTGCAGGGGGAGCAGGGCGAGGAAGTCGTTGTTGTACCCGAACTGGCCGGCCTGCGCGGCGGCCGTCTGCTTCTCGGGGTCGAAGGCGGGGGCGCCCCGCAGAATGGGCTCGCCCCAGCGGATGACGACGTTCTGGCCATACCCGCCGGGGACGGTCACGGCGTCGGCGGTGTTGGGCGCGACAGGACTGAACCGCAGCCCACGCGGCACGGAGGAGTGGTGCGGGTGGCGCGGGTGGTGCCGAGTGGCCGCTTCGGCACTCTCCGCACCGACGACGTTCGCGACGGTACCGGTCGCGGTGGCCACGGTGACGACGGCGGCGGCACGCATCACGGAACGGCGGCTGAGGGCGCCGGCGATCACATCGCCGACGTATTCGTTGGCGCTGGTGTTGGGAACCTCGTGAAAGCAGGCGTTACCACACCGGAAACGGCAGGTCATCGCGGACCGCCCGCCCGGATGCGATCCGGACGACGATCCGATCAACGGCAGCAGCTTGCGCACTTTACTCTCCCCTGGACGTCCCTATACGTGCCTTTGGTGTCAGCGCGACGCTAGGGGGGTGGGGGTGCGAGGGTGGGGCCGCCGGGTGAACGACGAGTGAACCCGTGGGAGCGGTAAGGGGGTTGTGGGTGCGAGAAGGATGCACGAGGGGTGGGGTGCGAGGTTGGCGGAGTGGCACCCTTGACGACCGTCGGGTTACGTGAAAGACCCTGCCCAAGATCGCCAGTACGGCCCGCTAACCTTACGTGTCCGTCCTGGCCAGGGATTGACGGCTACAACTCACGTGAAGGGTTGCGCACATGGGCATTCTCACTCTCCTGCGGAACGCGTTCGGCAAGTCACGCAAGGGGCGTGACGCCGAGGCGGCGCCCGAAACGCGGGAGGCGGAGTCGACTCCTCAGCCGGAGGCCACCGAGCCGAAGATCCCGGCACCGTCTCCGGAACCGACCCTGACCCAGCCCCCCGCAGCAGCACCCAAGGAGACCCCCTCGGTCGTAGACGACCTGGTCTCAGCAGCCTTCGACAACGTGACGGTCCCCAAGCCGTCAAGGCCGATCGACGAACCGACACCTCCGGCGGAGCCGGCGGCAGAGGCGCCGCCGGTAAGCGCTCCGGCGAAGCCGGCAGACACTCCGGCTGCGCCGGTAGGCGCTGCGGCGGAGCCGGTGACAGAGGCGGAGACGCCGGTTGCCGAGCCGGAGAGGCCTGCGGCCGAATCGGCGGAGCCGGTGGCACAGACGGAGACGCCGGTTGCCGAGCCGGTAGCCGAGGTCGAGGTCGAGGCCCAGGAGGAGACCACGCCGGAGCCGGTGACCACGGCAGAGGTCGAGACCGAGGCCCAGCCGGAGCCGGCGGCCGAGGCGGAGGCCAAGGTCGAGGCGGCGGCCAAGGTCGAGGCGGAAGCCAAGCCCGAGCCGACAGCCGAGGTCGAGGCGGAAGCCAAGCCGGAGGCGGCGGCCGAGGCAGAGGTCGAGACCGAGGCCCAGCCCGAACCGACACCCGAGGCGGAAGCCAAGCCCGAGCCCGCGGCTGAAGCCGAGGCAGAAGCAGAACCCGTGGCCGAGACCACACCGGAGGCCGAACCGCAGCCTGAGGCGGCACCGGAACCGGAGCCGGTTGCCGAGACAGCGCCGGAAGCCGAACCGGTCGCCGAGCAGGCCCCGGAGCCCGAGCCGGAAGCGGAGCCGGTCGCCCAGGCGACCCCGGAACCCGAGCCTGCGGCCGAGGTCTCCCCGGAGCCCGAGCCCGTCACCGAGGAGCCGACCGCGGAACCCGAGGCGGCGGCCGAGGCGACCCCCGAGCCGGAGTCGGAGTCCGCGCCCGAGACTCAGGCTGAGGGCGAAGCCGAAGCCCCGGCCCCGGAACCGGCAGCCGCCGACGCACAGGAAGCCCCACAGGGGCCACCCGCACCGGAGGACGAAGGCGTCACGGGTGGTGCGGGTGGGAAAACAAGCCCGGCCGAAGGCGGAGCCGAGGCCGTACCCCCCACCCTCCTCACCGCGTACAACTCCGCCACCACCACCCTCACCACCCTCAACCTCACCAACACCCCCGCCAAGGTCTACCTCGTCCTGGACCGCTCCGCGTCCATGCGCCCGTACTACAAGGACGGCTCAGCCCAGGCCCTCGGCGAGCAGACCCTCGCCCTCGCCGCCCACCTCGACCCGGAGGCGACCGTCCACGTCGTCTTCTTCTCCACGGAACTGGACGGCACCGGCGAGCTCACCCTCACCGACCACGAGAACAAGATCGACGAACTCCACGCCTCCCTCGGCCGCATGGGCCGTACGAGCTACCACGCGGCCGTGGAGGAGATCGTCACGCACTACGAGAAGTCCGGCACCAAGCTCCCCGCCCTCGTCGTCTTCCAGACGGACGGCGCCCCGGACGCGAAAACCCCCGCGACCCAGTCCCTCACGGACGCCGCAGCGAAGCACCCGGACATCTTCTTCTCGTTCGTCGCGTTCGGCGACCCGGAGAACAAGGCCTTCGACTACCTCCGCAAGCTGAAGACGGACAACACGTCCTTCTTCCACGCGGGCCCGACCCCCCGAGAGCTGACGGACACGGAGCTGTACGAGGGCGTACTGGCGAACTGGCGCCCGTAACACCGCCCATAACAAAAGGGAACCAACGCCCGCCTCCCCCAGCAAAAACGGGAGGCGGGCGCCCCATACCGGTCGGCTACGATTTCAAGGTTCGTAGACGGTCCAGACACACCACCACCGTCACTCCATGTAGCGACTTGGGAGCAGCCCGCAATGGCTCGACACCTCATCACCAGCGCCCTTCCGTACATCAACGGGATCAAGCACCTGGGCAACATGGTGGGGTCCATGCTCCCGGCGGACGTCTACTCCCGCTATCTCCGCCAGCGCGGCCACGACGTCCTCTACATCTGTGCGACGGACGAACACGGCACCCCGGCCGAGCTGGCCGCGAAGGAGCAGGGCATCCCCGTAGCGGAGTTCTGCGCACAGGCGCACGACGCGCAGAAGGCGGTCTACGACGGCTTCGCGCTGGCCTTCGACTACTTCGGGCGGAGTTCCTCCCCGCAGAACCACGAGATCACGCAGGAGATCGCGCGCGAGCTCAAGTCGAACGGGTTCATCGAGGAGCGGGCCATCCGCC
This sequence comes from Streptomyces sp. ME02-8801-2C, assembly GCF_033793965.1. NCBI lineage: Bacteria > Bacillati > Actinomycetota > Actinomycetes > Kitasatosporales > Streptomycetaceae > Streptomyces > Streptomyces sp. ME02-8801-2C. The sequence goes on from NZ_JARAXP010000005.1 coordinate 421,475, forward strand.
AGGTGTACTCGAACGCCGACGGCCGCTTCCTCCCCGACCGCTACATCATCGGCACCTGCCCCCACTGCGGCTACGACAAGGCCCGCGGCGACCAGTGCGAGAACTGCACCCGCGTGCTGGACCCGACCGACCTGATCGAGCCGCGTTCGGCGATCAGCGGGAGCAGCGACCTGGAGGTCCGCGAGACCAAGCATCTCTTCCTCCTCCAGTCCGCGCTGGCCGGCGAGGTCGAGTCCTGGGTCGACGAGCGCGCCGACAACTGGCCGGTCCTCGCCTCCTCCATCGCCCGCAAGTGGCTCACCGAGGGCCTGCACGACCGCGCGATCACCCGTGACCTCGACTGGGGCGTCCCGGTCCCGGCCGACACCTGGCCGGAGCTGGCCGCCGAGGGCAAGGTCTTCTACGTCTGGTTCGACGCCCCGATCGAGTACATCGGCTCGACGAAGGAGTGGGCGGACCAGGACCCGGAGAACCGCGACTGGCGCTCCTGGTGGTGGGAGTCGGACGCGGACGTCCACTACACGCAGTTCATGGGCAAGGACAACGTCCCCTTCCACAGCGTGATGTTCCCGGCGACCCTGCTGGGCACCCGCGCCCCGTGGAAGAAGGTCGACGTCATCAAGGCCTTCAACTGGCTGAACTACTACGGCGGCAAGTTCTCCACCTCCCAGAAGCGCGGTGTCTTCACGCACGACGCGCTGGAGATCCTGCCCGCCGACTACTGGCGTTACTTCATGATCGCCAACGCCCCCGAGTCCGACGACTCCTCCTTCACCTGGGAGCACTTCACCGCCACGGTGAACAAGGACCTGGCGGACACCCTGGGCAACTTCGTCAACCGCGTCCTCTCCTTCTCGAAGAAGCGCTTCGGCGACGAGGTCCCGGCGGGCGCGGCGGCCGGCGAGGCGGAGGCGAAGCTGGGCGGGCAGATCGCCGAGCTCCTCGCGGAGTACGAGAGCCAGATGGAGGCGCTCCAGTTCCGCAAGGCGGCGGCGGCGCTGCGCGCACTCTGGTCGGCGGGCAACTCCTACCTGGAGGAGAAGGCGCCCTGGCTGGAAATCAAGACCGACCAGGACGGCGCGGCCCTGACCCTCCGTACGGCGATGAACCTCATCCACCTCTACTCGGTGGTCTCGGAACCCTTCATCCCGACGACGGCGGCCACGATGCGCGCGGCGTTCGCACTGCCCGCCGACACGACGACATGGGTCACGGCCGACGAGGCGAAGTCCCTGACCGCCGTCCCCGCGGGCACCCCGTTCACGGTCCCGCCGGTCCTGTTCGCGAAGCTGACGGACGACGACCTGGAGGCGTACAAGGAGCGCTTCGGCGGCGCGTCCGAGTAGCCACTTCTGCCGTCCACGGCATCGGCACCGGGCTCGGGAACGCACTCGAGCCCGAGCGCACTGCGGGCGGCACTGACGTACTGCAGCCCCTCCGCAGCGGTCTGCCTCACGAGCGCGTACTCGGCGGGGGTGCGGGCGTCGGCCAGTTGGCCCCGGGCGGTGCGATGCCGCCCGGCGGCCAGCGCCAGCGCCCGCGCGGCGGCTTCGTCGCCCCCCGGCCGAAGACCGGCCAGACTCCCCCCGAGCCGCACCACCCACCGATTGGCCTCGACCTCGGCGTCCAGCCCGGACAGACCGGACGGAACCGTGGACACCCCCGCCCGCCTGCGCAGCAGGGCGAACGAGACGGAACCCACCGCTCCGACGATCAACAGCAGCATGAGCGGAACGGCGATTCCCATGACGTCCTCCGGTCCTCCGGCGAGAGCGAGCGCGACAGTGCCCATGAGGCCATGAGACGCCCCGTCACTGTGCGCCCCCGACGAGAACCCTGTGCCCCACCTGCGAACTTCCGGTGTCCGAGGCCGAAGATCATGTGAACGCGAAACGCCGAGGCGCCCGGGGTGAACGCACCCCGGGCGCCTCCCTGCTCTAGGACAGGACTCCCGTGCCCACCGTGGCCGTCAGCTCCGTCACCAGGTTCTTCGCCGAGGTCTCCAGGCCGGCCGTGAGGGTCGGCTTCCAGTTGACCGTCGTCTTCAGCTTCTTCGAGTTCGCGGCGTTGTACGTGGCGACGAGGTCGGTCACCTTGCCGTTGACGAGGTTGCCGCCGCCGGCGACCGAACCCGTACCGTCACCGCTCAGCAGCTTCGCGACCTTCGCGCCGGCCGGCACGATCCAGGAGTTGTTCTCCGCGACGACCTGGGCCTTCGCGCGGGAGTCGATGCTGTACTTGGCCTCGTACCCGTTGAGGGGCGCCGTCTCGTAGACGTTGTTGTAGATGTGGATCTGGCCGATACGGGCCAGCGGGGCCCGCTGGGTGATGCCCTTCCACACGTTGTGGTGGATGGAGACGCGCAGCTTGCCGACGCTGTCGGTGTCGCTGCTGCCGATCAGCATCGTCTTGTCGTGGTTGGTGAACTGGTTGCGCTCCACGGTCACCAGGTCGGAGCCGTTGGTGATGTCGAGGGCGCCGTCGTGGATCTGGTACTCGCGGCCGAAGTACGTCTTCTCGGCCTTGTCGAAGAACGGCGAGTCGCTGAACGTGTTGTGGTCGGCCCACACATGGGTCGCCCCGCGCAGGGTGACGGAGTCGTACGCGGAGTTCCAGTTGCCGGTGGAACCGTCCTTCGGGTCCCACTGCGGGAAGCAGTCCTCGGTGGCGGAGAAGGCCAGGTTGCGGATGATGACGTTGTCGACGTCCTTCACCTGGAGGCTGCCGCCGGTGATCCCGGCCTTGGTGCCGGGCACGCCCACGATGGTGGTGTTCGCCGGCACCCTGAAGACGATGTTCTTCGACTGCTTCTGCTTCGCGGCGTCCCGGGCCTTCTCCTGCGTGCCGGCGGGCGCCTTCTTGCCGTAGGTGGCCGGGTCGTACGCCTTGAGGTAGGCGGCCAGCGAGTATCCCGTACCGGCGGCGTAGTCGGCGCAGGTCAGCTTCTTGCCGGTGTCGTCCGTGTTGGCGTCGATGGTGCCCTTGATCTTGATGATCTTCGCCGTGGAGTTGGTGGCGCTGCCCAGCGCCTTCACCAGCTGGGCACGGGTGCTGACGGTGAAGACGTGCGCGGAGTCGGCCTTCGCGCCACCGGTCGTACCGGTACCGGAGGCCGCCCAGCCGTCCTTGGCAGGCAGCACCTGGTGGGCCAGGTCGACGACGGGGTTCGCGTTCGCGTTCATGGCCAGTACGGCGGCGCCGAGCCCGGCGGCGGCCACGGCCGCGGTGGAGACGAGAACTGTGCGCCGCTTGCGAAGGGACCGGCGGTGAGAGCGGGATGCCACGGATGAGTCCTTACGTGGTTGTGGATCACGTGTGGTTCGTGAAGCTCCGGTGGGGACGGGGCTTACGGCTCATCAGTTGTCGCTGGGCACAGGAAAGTTGCCGAGTACCAACAGAAATATTTTTCCGTCGCGCGAAGCGTCCGGAATCCGGCACAGACAGGGGAATGGCCCGGAATCACCACCGATTCCGAGCCATCCCTACGCCAGATACTTATGTACTGCCTTACTTCGGCTGCGGCTTCCGCACCGAGATGTGCAGCTCACGAAGCCGCGTCTCCTCCAGCTCCGTCGGCGCGCCCATCATCAGGTCCTGGGCGTTGCCGTTGAGCGGGAAGGCGATCGTCTCGCGGATGTTCGGCTCGTCGGCGAGCAGCATGACGATGCGGTCGACGCCGGGGGCGATGCCACCGTGGGGAGGGGCGCCGAAGCGGAGCGCGCGGAGCATACCGGCGAACTCGCGCTCGACCGTCTCCTCCTCGTAGCCCGCGATCCCGAACGCCTTCAGCATGATGTCGGGCTCGTGGTTACGGATCGCGCCGGAGGACAGCTCGATGCCGTTGCAGACGATGTCGTACTGCCAGGCCAGGATGTCCAGCGGGTCCTGGGTCTCCAGGGCCTCCATGCCGCCCTGGGGCATCGAGAACGGGTTGTGCGAGAAGTCGATCTTGCCGGTGTCCTCGTCCTTCTCGAACATCGGGAAGTCGACGATCCAACAGAACCGGAAGACGTTCTCCTCGAAGTGCCCGGCGCGCTTGGCGGCCTCGACCCGCACCGCGCCCATGATCTTCGAGACCTCGTCGAACTCACCCGCGCCGAAGAACACGGCGTGGCCGGCCGACAGCGACAGCCGCTTGGTCAGCTCGGCGACGTTGTCCTCGGTGAGGAACTTCGCGATCGGCCCGGACAGCGAACCGTCCTCCGTGACCCGCACCCAGGCCAGACCCTTCGCGCCCAGTGTGACGGCGAAGTCGCCGAGCTGGTCGAAGAACTTCCGGGGCTGCGACGACACGTCCGGCACCGGCAGGGCGCGTACGTGCTTGCCGGCGAAGGCCTTGAACTCCGAGCCCTCGAAGACGTCGGTGATGTCGACCAGCTCCAGCTGGGCGCGCAGGTCCGGCTTGTCGGAGCCGTACTTCAGCATCGACTCGCGGAACGGGATGCGCGGGAAGGGCGAGGTGACCTCACGGCCCTTGCCGAACTCGGTGAACAGCTCGGTCATGAGCCGCTCGATCGGCTGGAAGACGTCCTCCTGCTCGACGAAGCTCATCTCGACGTCGAGCTGGTAGAACTCGCCCGGCGAACGGTCCGCGCGCGCGTCCTCGTCACGGAAACAGGGCGCGATCTGGAAGTAGCGGTCGAAGCCGGAGATCATCAGCAGCTGCTTGAACTGCTGCGGGGCCTGCGGCAGCGCGTAGAACTTGCCCGGGTTGAGACGGGACGGCACGACGAAGTCACGGGCGCCCTCCGGCGAGGTGGCCGTGAGGATCGGGGTGGCCATCTCGTTGAAGCCGAGCCCGGTCATCTTGTGACGGATCGCCGAGATGACGGCCGTACGCAGCATGATGTTGCGGTGCATGCGCTCGCGCCGCAGGTCGAGGAAGCGGTACTCCAGGCGCCGCTCCTCGTTGACCCCGTCCTCGGTGTTGATCGTGAAGGGCAGCGGCTGGGCGGCGCCGAGCAGCTCCACCTCGCCGACCTCGACCTCGACCTCACCGGTGGGCAGCTCGGAGTTGATGTTCTCCGCGCCACGCGAGACGACCTTGCCGTCGACACGGACCGTCGACTCTTTGGAGACCTTGTCGAGGGCCTCGTAGGCGGGCGTCCCGGGACGGGCGACGAGCTGCGTGATGCCGTAGTGATCACGCAGGTCGATGAAGAGGATGCCGCCCAGGTCGCGCCGATTGTGCAGCCAGCCGCTCAGCCGGACGTCGCTGCCGACGTCAGAGGCGCGGAGCTCGCCGCAGGTGTGGGACCTGTACCGATGCATCGTCGTTCATCCAGCCTTCGCGGATCGGGGATCGGGGTCTGTGTTTCACGTGAAACACAGACCCAGAGTACCGGCCGCCCCGAGACCGCTTCCCCGCAATTGTTCGCACGCGTAGCCCGTGGAGCTCCCTTCACAGCATGCCCCGTACAGCTTGGGTGGCACGCTGCGATCACCTCTCCATAAAGTAGGTCAATGCGCACTGGTGAGCCCCTGCCCGCCGTGGGGGACGTTCTGGTCGCCCTCGCAACCGGCCTGTGGCATTGGGACACAGCAACGAAACTGGTCACGCTCGACGCCGAGGCGGCCCGCCTGCTCGGCCTGCCCGCCGAGCCGGCCACCCTCACGGAGGCCGCCGCCCGGGCCCGGCTCCACCCGGTCGACTGGAACGAGATCGTCGGCGTCATCCAGCTCGCCGTCGCCGAGGACAGCATCGCCGAGGTCCGGGTCCGGGTCATGGACGAACAGGGCCGGGTGATCCGTACCGCCCGCAGCCGCGCGAAGCCCACCTTCGACCTCGACCGCAAGGCGTACGACGTGACAGGCACCCTGCAGGAGGTCACCGAGCCCCCGCCGGGCACCGCCGCGCGCACCCCCGTCACCGGTGACTGGCGCCGCTCCCGCGAGGCGTTCCTGCTGGACGCGGGCCGGGCACTGGCCGAGGCACGGTCCACGGAGGAGGTGCTGCGGGTCGCGGCCGGTCTGTCGATGCCGGGCTTCTCACCGGACGGCCTCGCCGTCTTCGGCGTCCAGGGCGACCGTCTCACCGTCATCGGCCACCACGGCCAGCGCCCCGGCGACGAGCGGCCCTTCTCCCACATGCCCCTGGAGACCGACTACCCGGCCGCCGAGGTGGTCCGCACCGGCCGGGCCGTCTACCTCTCCTCGCCCGATGCCTACCGCGACCGCTACCCCACCGCCTGGCCGCTCGCCCAGGTGTTCGACCGCCAGTCCTGGGCGTTCCTGCCGCTGACCGTCGCGGGCCGCACCATGGGCGCCTGGATGGCGGGCTTCGCCTACCCCGTCACCTTCACCCCCGACGAACGCTCCGTCCTGACGACGGTCGCCCGCATGCTCGCCCAGGCCCTCTCCCGGGCCGGCGTGGCCGAGTCCGAACGCGAACTGACCGACGGACTGCAACGCTCCATGCTGCCCACCCTCGGCCCCGAGATACCCGGCATGGAGGTCGCCGCCCGCTACATACCGACCGGCGGCGGCCTCCAGGTCGGCGGCGACTGGTACGACATGATCCCGCTGCCCGGTGGCCGACGCTTCGCCCTGGTCATCGGCGACGTCCAGGGCCACGACGTCCGCGCCGCCGGCCTGATGGGCCAGCTCCGCATAGCGCTGCGCGCCTACGCCTCCGAGGGCCACCGCCCCGACGCCGTCCTCTCCCGCGCCTCCCGCTTCCTGCACGGCATCACCCATTCGGCGGACCACACGGGCGGCGGCGACCTGCGCTTCGCGACCTGCCTGTACGTCGAGGTCGACCCGGCGACCGGGGTCCTGGAGATAGCCCGCGCCGGCCATCCCGACCCGGCGATCCGGATGGCGGACGGCACCGTACTGACCCGCCCGACCGCGGGCGGCCTGCCCCTGGGCATCGACCCGGACGCCGACTACCCCACCACCCTCCTCGCCCTCGAACCGGACGAGACCATGCTCCTGTGCACCGACGGCCTGATCGAGACGGGCGGCCACGACCTGGAAACGGGCTGGCAGCGCATCCGCGCGACCCTGGAGGAACACAAGGGAGACATCAAGGGCGACGGCCTGGAGGAACTGGCCGACGCCCTGGTCCAGGCAGTGCACGGCCCCTCCTCCCACCACACCACGGGCACGCTGGCCGACCGCCGCGAGGACGACATAGCGCTGCTGCTCCTGAGCCGGCCGGCCGACCGCGCCACCGACGGCACACTGCCGCCCGCCGCCCGCCCCACGGTCCGCCGCACCATGCTGACGATCGCCCAGGCGGAACCCGAGCGCGTCTCCGTGGCCCGCCGGCAACTCCGCGAACAGCTCCACGACTGGCCCTGCCCCGACCAGGTCGACTCGGCGGTCCTCCTGATCTCCGAGACGGCCACCAACGTCCTGGTCCACACGGACGCCGACGCCCTGGTCGTCGCCGAGGTCACGGGCGACCCCGGCGCGCGCCGCATCCGCGTCGAGGTCACGGACGTCAGCGACGACCTCCCGCACAAACGCCGCCCGGGCGAACTGGCCTCGTCGGGCCGGGGGTTGATGCTGATCGAGATGCTCGCCGACGCATGGGGAGTCGACCCAAGGGGCGAAGGCAAGAGCATCTGGTTCGAGCTGTACGAGAGGGAGCGGGAAGAAGGGGAGCTGGGAGAAACCGCGCCCCCGGACACCGCGAAAAGCGGATGATACGAAGATGGCTGTCACGCGCACCTCACGCAGGACCGCACGCACAACCACCTCCCCGGGGACGACATCCGCTGCCCCTCCCGCCCCCGGCCCCACCGGCCACCCCCTCCTCGGCTCGGCCCTCGACCTCCGCAGGGACCCCCTCGGCACCTTCGTCCGCGCCCAACGGGAGTACGGCGACGTGGTCCGCGTGGCGGCGGGTCCGCCAGGACTCCGTACGGTCATGTACTGCGTCTTCTCCCCCGAGGGCGCCCAGCAGGTCCTGGCCACTCAGGCCACCAACTTCCGCAAGGACAACGTCTTCTACGAGGAGATACGCCAGACCGCCGGCAACGGCCTCCTCACCAGCCAGGACGACGACTACCTCCGCCAACGCCGCCTGATCCAGCCCCTGTTCACCAAAAAACGGGTCGACAGTTACGCCACGGCGATCACCCAGGAGGCCGAGGCGATGGCGGAACGCTGGCGCGACCGCCCCGAGGTGGACGTCGTACAGGAGACCGACCGCCTGGCGCTGCGCACGGTCGCCCGTGTCCTGTTCGGAACGGACGTCGAGGCCGCGGTGGACGTCGTCCGGGCCAACTTCCCCGTCGTCAGCGCGTACATCACAGGCCGGGCCTACTCCCCGCTCAGACTCCCGCGCACCTGGCCCACCCCCTCCAACAGACGCGCGCAGGCGGCGACCCGGGAGGTGTACGAGGTCTGCGACCGGATCATCGCGACGCGCAGGAGCAACGGAACCGGGACCGAGCACGAGGGCGAGGACCTTCTCTCCCTCCTCTCCTGGGCACGGAACGACGAGGACGGCAGCCTCGACGCCACCGAACTCCGCGACCAGGTCCTCGTGTTCCTCCTCGCCGGCCACGAGACGACGGCGACATCACTGACCTTCGCCCTCCACCTCCTGGCCTGCCACCCCGAGGCACAGGCAAGGGCCCACAAGGAAGTCGCCGCGCTCCCACCAGACGAGCCATACACGGCAACGACCATGGACCAACTCCCGTACCTGACCATGGTCTTGAAGGAAACGATGCGCCTGTATCCGGCCGCCCCGCTGATGGGCAGACGGGCGGTGGCGGAAACAGAGATCGACGGCCACATCATCCCGGCGGGCGCGGACGTCCTGATCTCACCCTGGGTCACCCACCGCCACCCGGCCCACTGGGACACCCCCGACCGCTTCGACCCGGACCGCTTCACCCCCGCCCGCGAATCCGCCCGCCACCGCTACGCCTGGCTCCCGTTCGGCGGCGGCCCGCGCGCATGCATCGGCCGCCACTTCTCGATGCTGGAGTCGGTCCTCGCCCTGGCGGTACTCCTGCGCGAGTACAACCTCGAAACACCGGACAAGGACATCCCGGTGACAGCGGCGGTGACCCTGCAGGCGGCGGGGGAGGCACGGGTGAGACTGCGGGCGCGAAGGTGACCCGTCAGCAAGATGAGTGAACATCATTGCTTCGAACACGAGTAGCGCTCCCACCTCCCTACTTTCGCAGACGGAGGTGATGCTCGATGTACGAGCAGAACAACAACCCGCCGTCGAACGACTCGACGGCACAGCGGCAGGACGCGATCGACATCAGTGACTTCGTGTACGCGGCCACAGGGGCGCGGGTACGGAGGCTGACCCTGCCGGACGGGACGCACTGGTTTCCCGCGGCGGACGTACTCAACAAGCTGGGGTACAGGAACCCCAGTAAGACTCTGGCGGACCATGTCCCCACAGAGCACCGAGAGACTCTCGAGAACGTAACTGGAGGGTATGGTCTCAGCGTTCCCGCAGGTCGGGAGTGGCGTCGAGACATGAACCTCGTGGACCTCCAGGGTCTGATCCGGTTGGTCAACGGCTGTACCAAACCGTCGGCACAGCCCTTCAAGGCCTGGGTCTCCGAAGTCATCGCCACCATCCAGCGCGACGGTTCCTACTCCCTGGAACCGGCTCCCCTGCAGCCCGCTCCCACCGGCGCCACCGCCTACGTCATGCCGCAACAGGTGGCCGACGCCCTCGTCGCACTCGAACAGCGCAGCATCCGTACGGACGAGCTACTGCGCCAGATCAACGACAGCCAGAAGGTAATGGTCGACGTACTGCGGGACATCGCCCAGACCCTCCGACGTCCCAACGACCGCACCCGAACCGTCCAGGCACCGGAGTTGACGCCCGAGCAGCTCCTGTCCAACTGGAAGTCCAGGAACCTCACCGTCACCGAGGACGTCCACACGGTGGCCGCCCACCTGGCCCCGGCCCTGCTGCACGGCGGCGCCGACTACAGGGTGGAGGAGATCGCGGTCCACACCGGGCTGACACCCGACCGCGTCAGCAACGCCCTGGAGTTGCTGTCCGAGCACGGGTGTGTGCGACAGGTGGGCCGCGCTCCGGACGGCGCACCGTTCTACGTCCTGCCGTAGCCCACTAGCCCCAAAGAAAGACAGGCCCGAAGTCGCAAAACGTAGTTGCGACTTCGGGCCCGGTCGTACAGTACTGAACTTTTCAGGGTTTACAGACCACCCTCGGACAGAAGTTGACGGAGAAGCCATGAGCGCCGAACTTCCCTCTTGTCAGGAATGGGCGGTAGCTTCCCCCCTCCCGGACCTTCGCACCGCACTCCGCGCGTCTGCCTTCCGGGGCAGTTCCCGTGACGCCGCCGCCACGTGATCGCGTGAGACCCGCCCCTAGGATGACCGTATGACGACGGAGGATGTGACGGCCGAGGGTGCTCCGCAGGCTCCCGACGTGGTGGAGGACGTGTTCGAGGGCATCGCCACAGATGTGGAGGTGGAGTCCGCCGAGGAGGACACGACACAGATCGAGCGACCCTGGAATCCGGAGCAGATCCGGGTGAGCACCAACCAGTTCTCCCTGCGCAACATCCTTGACCAGATCGACGAGGACTCGATCGAGCTGGCGCCGGACTTCCAGCGCCTGAAGGTGTGGCGCCGCGACCAGAAGTCCCTGCTGATCGAGTCGCTCCTGTTGCAGATCCCGTTGCCCGCCTTCTACTTCGCCGAGGACCAGGACGGCAGTTACCGCGTGGTCGACGGCCTTCAGCGGCTGTCCACGTTGCACGCGTTCGTCAGGGGCGGAGCAGCAGGGTTCTCGCTCAGCAAGCTGGAGCACCTGCACGACTTGAAGGATCTACGCTTCACCGACCTGCCGGTGCCGTTCCAACGCCGTATCCACAATACCCAGTTGATCGTCAACGTGATCGACCCGACGACACCGCGCGGGGTCACCTACGAGATCTTCAAACGGATCAACACCGGCGGCACCCCGCTGAACGCCCAGGAGATCCGCCACTGCATGAGCAAGAAGCGCAGCCGCGACATCCTCAAACGCATGACCCACACGGACGCCTTTGAAAAGGCCACCGGGGGACGTCTCACCGACCACATCCGTATGAACGACCGGGAGATGGCCCTGCGCTTTGCGGCCTTCTGGTTGAAGGGAGTGGAGGAGTACCGGAAGCGTCCGGTAATGGAGGACTTCCTGATGGACACCACGGTGATGCTCGACGAGCAGAACTCGGTACCGGACGAGCGGGTGGCAGAACTGGAGTCCGCTTTCGAGCGGGCGATGTCGCACGCCTACCTGGTCTTCGGCGAGCACGCGTTCCGTAAGTGGCCCACGTACGCGGACTGGCGCAGCCCGATCAACCGCGCCCTGTTCGAGACGTGGTCCATCGCCCTGTCCGACCCCTCGTTCACCACGGCCGACCTGCGCGCACGCCGCACGGCGATCCAGAATGCCGCACGCAAGCGCATGACCGTGGATGTCCAGTACCTCAACGCCATCACTTCCTCCACCGCTGACAGACACCGCGTCGACTACCGGTTCAAGGCCTCGCGCGAAGACGTGAGGGCCGGCCTGTGATCGGCACCCTGGAGATCGAACGCTTCAAGTGTTTCTCCTCGGCGTCCTTCGAGATGCGCCCTCTCACCGTCCTGACCGGCGTCAACGGCGGTGGCAAGAGTTCGCTGATCCAGGCGCTCCTGCTGGCCAGGATCGCCGCCACGAGCCCAGACAGTGGCAGTGTCCAGCTGAACGGACCGATGGGACTGGCGCTGGGCGAGGTCCGGGACGTGCTGCACTGGGACGCCACCGACCTGAACACCGTCGTAGTACGGCCGCGTCCCCGGGACGCCGACGCATGGGCGTACGTGTTCGGCGTTCCCGACGATGAGCGGGCACTCCACCTGAACGTCATGGAAAGGCCGTCCTCCGACATCTCCGGAATCGGCGCCCGCCCCCCGGGCTTCACCTACCTCTGCGCCGAACGCCTCGGCCCCCGCGACATGCTGGAGGTCTCCGCCGACGACCCCGACAGCATCGGAGTGGGCGTCAGAGGCGAGTACACGGCCCAGGTTTTGGCCCTGCGGGAGACCCGGTCGGTGAGCCGACGCAGGACGGTCCGCCCCGAACTCCACCACCCCGGCCTCGCCGTGTCCCAGCCCCGCCTTCAGTCCGAGGCCTGGGCCTCGGACATCATCCGCCCGGTGCAGATCACCGCCCAGCTCGCGGTCGGCGTGATGGCAAGCACGATCCGCTTCGCCGAGACCCGGCTCAAGGGCGAGGAGGTCCTCCGCCCCGCCAACACCGGCTTCGGCGTCTCCTACGCCCTGCCGATCATCGTCGCCGGTCTGCTGACCGAACCCGGAGACCTGCTGATCGTCGAGAACCCGGAGGCCCACCTGCACCCGGCGGGGCAGTCGAAGCTGGGCCGGTTCCTGGCCCGGGTCGCGGGCAGCGGAGTACAGGTCGTGGTGGAGACCCACAGCGACCACGTCCTCAACGGGGCCCGCCTGGCCGTGGCCCAGGATCGCTCCATCGACGCGTCGGACATGATCACGCACTACTTCGACCACGACCGGTCCCTGCCCATCGGCATCAACGACAAGGGCGAACTCGACCGGTGGCCCGACGGATTCTTCGACCAGATCGAAACGGACCTGGGACGGCTGGCCCGCGCCCGGCGCGGCAGGTGACGTAGGGCCGGGCGATCCGGATGAAAAAAAGGGGGGTATCCGGTGAACGACCGGGAGGACAGCCACGGTGAGGACGACTACCGCGTCGTCATCGGCGAGGAGTGCTTCGACTGGCGTGCGCTGACCGACACAGAGCGCCGCGACGCCCTCGACGCGCTCGCCGAGGTACTGGAACCGCTGGCCGACGGCCGCAGGACCGCGTTCCTGGAACCGGCGTACGACACCGAATGCCTGCCGTCCGTCACCCTGACCGACGCGCTGTACACGAAGGACGGCGGCCTTCCCCCCGACGAGCGCCGTCTCCTGGGAAGCCTCCTCGACAAGTGCCGAATGGTGGAACCGGAGGAGTCGGACCTGCCCCAGCCCGTCAGGGTCGTGGAGGGGCCATGGCAGGAGCCCTCCTGGGGTGTCACCCACGCCCTGTCCCGCGCGGCGGCCGGCCGGGCGACGACCTGCCTGCTGACCTGGCACGCCCCGGGGCGCGAGGACTGGCCGTCCGGCTGGATCACGGTGGAACGGGAACCGGTGGACAGCCACGACGGGGTCCAGGTGCACCTGCTGCGCGCTCCTGAGGACACTCCCGGTTTCTGGCGCGGTGTCTACACCCACGAGACCCACGAGCCCGTCTCCGCCGACCGCTTCTTCACCCTCACCGAGGACGCCTTCCCCGGCCTGCTCTTCGCCGAATCCCTGAGTCTGAGCCGCTTCAAGGGCTCCTACGCCGAGGTCCTGCCCTGGCTGGTGCAGTTGCTGGGCGCCCTGAGCGACCACTTCGCCCATACCCTCGCCGCATGCTCCGGTGACCAGAACCAGGTGATGGCCAGGTTCTCCGCGATGGACCTCGACATCTCCCCCGAGAGCGCCAACACGAAGAAGAACGCGAAGGCCTGGGCGGAGCGCAACGTCACCTACCGCGGCAGCACCTACCGCTGCGAGTGGCACGGCAAGCGCCTGTGGGACCGGGATCGTGTGCACTTCTCACTCCCGATCCCCGCGTACGACGACCGGGTCCTGGTCGGCGTCTTCAGGGACCATCTGAGCTGACCGGCCCGTACGCTCACACCCTCCACCAGGCCCGCCAAGGCCGGCCCGCCGAAGTCGACCTCGGCCGCCGAGGACTCCTCGCACACGGCGCACTGCATCGCGTACGTCGCGGTTCGGCATCCGTGAAACGTCGGCCCTCCCCGCCTGGCGCAAGTCCAACCACAGCGGCAGCAACAACGGCGACTGCCTGGAGGTGTCCGACGCCCACCCGGCCCACACCCCGGTCCGCGGCAGCAAGAATCCCACCGGCCCGGCTCTCCTCTTCGGCACGGCTACTTGGTCGACCTTCGTCGCGTCCATCCGAATGAACGTCATCCAACCCACCCCGACCACCGTCACCGGCTACGCAGTCCCCCAGCAACTCGCCAACGCCCTCGTCCGTCTCGGAAAACGCCTCGACCGGCAGGAGGACGCCCTGCGTCAGATCGACACCAAGCAGAAGGTGATGGTCGACGTACTGCGGGACATCGCCCAGACCCTCCGACGTCCCAACGACCGCACCCGAACCGTCCAGGCACCGGAGTTGACGCCCGAGCAGCTCCTGTCCAACTGGAAGTCCAGGAACCTCACCGTCACCGAGGACGTCCACACGGTGGCCGCCCACCTGGCCCCGGCCCTGCTGCACGGCGGCGCCGACTACAGGGTGGAGGAGATCGCGGTCCACACCGGGCTGACACCCGACCGCGTCAGCAACGCCCTGGAGTTGCTGTCCGAGCACGGGTGTGTGCGACAGGTGGGCCGCGCTCCGGACGGCGCACCGTTCTACGTCCTGCCGTAGCCCACTAGCCCCAAAGAAAGACAGGCCCGAAGTCGCAAAACGTAGTTGCGACTTCGGGCCTGGTCGTACAGTACTGAACTTTCCAGGGTTTTACAGACCACCCTCGGACATTCCGTGAACCGCCGGGATCGTCCCCAGCCGGCCCTTCTGGAAGTCCTCGAACGCCTGCTCAAGCTCCGCCCTCGTGTTCATCACGAACGGGCCGTAGTGCGCCATCGGCTCACGGATCGGCTGGCCGCCGAGGAGCAGGACCTCCAGGTCCGGGGAGTTCGCGTCCTGCAGTTCGTCCGCGCGGATCGTCAGGGACGAGCCGGCCCCGAACACCGCGGTCTGGCCCTTGTGGACCGGACGCCGGTCCACCCCCACACTGCCGCGCCCCGCGAGAACGTACGCCAGCCCGTTGAAGTCCTCCCGCCACGGCAGGGTGACCTCCGCGCCCGGCGCCAGCGTGGCGTGGACCAGGCTGATCGGGGTGTGCGTGATACCGGGACCCTGGTGACCGTCCAGCTCACCGGCGATGACGCGCAGGAGGGCGCCGCCGTCGTGGGACGTGAGGAGCTGGACCTGACCGCCACGGATGTCCTGGTAGCGCGGGGCCATCATCTTGTCCTTGGCCGGGAGGTTCACCCACAGCTGGATGCCGTGGAAGAGGCCGCCGGACATGACGAGGGACTCCGGGGGCGCCTCGATGTGCAGGAGGCCCGAGCCGGCCGTCATCCACTGGGTGTCGCCGTTGGTGATGGTGCCGCCGCCACCCTGCGAGTCCTGGTGGTCGAAGATCCCGTCCATGATGTAGGTGACGGTCTCGAAGCCGCGGTGGGGATGCCAGGGGGTGCCCTTGGGCTCGCCCGGCGCGTACTCCACCTCACCCATCTGGTCCATCATGATGAACGGGTCGAGGTGACGGTAGGCGATTCCGGCGAACGCTCGGCGCACCGGGAATCCCTCACCCTCGAAACCGCTCGGCGCGGTCGTCACGGTGAGCACGGGACGCGCCACGGCCTCGGCCGGAGCGGCCACACGGGGCAGGATCAGCGTGTTCTCGACGGTCACTGCAGGCATGTCGGGACCTCCTTGTGCGGCCAGTTTAGTTGACTGTTGAACTTTCTGCTACCCCTAACGGCGAAGGCCCGGAGGACATTCCCTCCGGGCCTTCGCCGCCTACTGGTTACGACTAGTTGCTGAAGTACAGGTACTTCCACGCACCGACCGTCGTCGTGTTCACGTTGTCGCCCGAGGAACCGTCGACGTAGACCGACCGCATCCGGGCCCGGATGCCCGACTCACCCGGCGCCGGCAGCTCGACCGCCGACTTGCCGTTCGTGCCGATCCCGAAGTACTGCGACTCGGCGGAGTACCACGTGCCCTCGAAGAAGACCTGCAGGTCGAAGCGCTGCTCGCGGTTCGGGTAGTACGGCATCGAGGTCGTCAGCAGCGGGGAGGTGTTCTTGTGGAACCAGTAGTACGAGGTCGAGCCGATCTTGGCCGTCTTGTAGTGCCGGGACACGGCCGTGGAGATCCGCACCCGCGCGTACGCCGTGACCTTGGCCGACTTGGGCGCGAAGCGGGCGTCACCCTTGTAGACCGCGATGACGGCCGTGTCGCGGGTCATGTCCAGGGTCACCGTGAGGTTCCCCGCGGAGTTGACCCGGGCAGACTTGATCAGCTTCTTCGGCTTGTCGGTGCCGTACGGGTCGGCCCAGATCTCGACCGTACGGTTCTTGTACGTGGAGCCCAGGTGCGCGGTGAAGCGGACGTCGGCGCCGTAGTTGTAGATCTTCTTGTTGTTGTTCAGGGTCAGCGTCGGCGCCGTACGGGACACCGTGACCTTGTCGGAGGCGCTCGCCGCGAGGTGCGCGGCGTCACCCAGGTACGCCACCTTGTAGGTGACGGTGCCACCGGCGGGCGGGGTGTCCGTGAACGAGTAGGTGCCGTTCGACTTCACCGGGACCGGCGGCAGGGTCTTGCCGCTGGGGGACTCCAGGTCGGTCCGGGTGACCTTCAGCTTGACGCCGGCCGGCAGCGCGACCGACGCCGACAGCTTGCCGGTGACCGTGAGCTTCCTGGCCCGGGTTGCCGTCGACGGCGCGTTCACCGTCAGGGTCGGCGCGTTCTTCGTCGGGTCGGTGAGCGCCTTGAGGGTGTAACCGTCGGCGGTCCCGACCAGGGCGAAGACCCGGGAGGCGTCGGGCGCCCAGGCCAGGTCGGCGGTGGCGTACGTGCCGGCCGTGTAGGTGCGCAGCGGCCTCGTCGCGTTCGGCCGGAAGATGGCCACCTTGTTGCCGTTGGCCTGGGCGACCAGGCCGTTGGGGGCGATGTCGGCGCGCTGGCCGGCCGGGTAGGCGCCCGTCTTCTTGAAGGTGCCGTTCGCGTAGGTGTCCCGGTCCGTACCGTCGGCCAGCACCTGTGCGGCGCCGGGGACGATGTCGATGTCACCGAGGCCGTAGTTGAGCTCGTAGCTGGTGTCGTGGTACGCGACCAGCCGGGGCTTCGCTCCGGAGACGTCCAGGACGGCGAGCGTCGAGGAGGAGTCGCCGGTCTCGGCGAGGGCCAGCAGACCGGGCGCCGACGTGCTCGAGTCGAGCAGCGCCTGGCCCCAGATGCCGTGGGTGCCCTCGGGGAGCTGTCCCATCGACACCTGACCGACCGCGGCCGCGGCCCGGTTCGCCAGAGTCCTGGTGGAGGTCTCGGTGGGCGGGTCGAGCGTCGGCTCCGTCGTGGGCTCGGCCGACGGCTCCGTGGACGGCTCCGCGGAGGGGTCCTCGCTCGGGTCGGTGGGGTCCGGCGCGGGCGGTGTCGTCGGCGGTTCGGACGGCGGCGCCGTCGGATCCGGCGTCGGCTCGGTCGGTTCGGGAGCCGGGTCGGTCGGTTCCGGAGCCGGGTCCTCGGTCACCGTCGGGTCGATGGAGCCCAGGTTGCCGTCCCACTGGTCGCCGTAGCTGAACCAGAGCTTGCCGCCGGCGAAGGCGAGGTGGCGCGGGCCGGTGTCGGTGGGAATGTCGTAGCGGGCCTTGGCGTCGAGGGTGGCCGGGTCGAGGGCCACGATCTGTCCCCGCGTGGGCAGGGACGCGTACAGGGTGCGGCCGTCGTCGGACAGCGCCAGGTCGGCGACCGGGCCGAGACCGTTGGCGGTGTCGACGACGGTCCCCGAGTAGTTCGTCGCGAGTACACGGCCGAGGCCGCTGTCACCGACGAACACCCGCTTCAAAGTCCCGTCCGCCACGATCCCCCCGGGCGAGCGGACGTTGGCGACGGCCGCCGAGGCCGTGCCGGTGGCGACGACACTGAGCGCCGCCGAGCTGAAGAGGACGGCGAGTGCCGTCGCGGTCGAAGTGCTGCGCATGCGCACAGTAATGAACCCCCACAGAAGAACCCGGCACCGCCGGGAGCTGAGAGCGCCGCGCGACACCCAGAAGCGACCGCCTGAGCGGTAACCAGTGGGGCGCGGCTGCCAGAAGGAACCCTATGGCATGCCTGTGACAAACGCAGTGGAGATTTTCGAACAGGTGGGGGAAATGTGGAGAGAGTGGAGAGAAGCGACCGTCCGTCAGCCGTACATCCTGCGCATCGCGAACTCCACCATCTGCTCGACCGCCTTCGCGTCGAACACCATGCGGTGCTCGCCCTCCATGTCCACGACGAAGCCGTAGCCGGTGGGCAGCAGGTCGATGACCTCGGCGCCGGTGATCACGAAGTACTTGGACTCCTTGCCGGCGTAGCGGCGCAGCTCCTTCAGCGAGGTGAACATCGGGATCACGGGCTGCTGGGTGTTGTGCAGCGCGAGGAAGCCGGGATTGTCGCCGCGCGGGCAGTACACCTTCGACGTGGCGAAGACCTGCTGGAAGTCCTCGGCCGACATCGAGCCCGTCGTGAAGGCGCGCACCGCGTCCGCGAGGGACGGCGGGGACGGCTCGGGGTACAGCGGCGGCTGCTGGCCGTACCCGCCCGGCATCTGCTGCTGCGGCTGGGCGTACTGCTGCTGCGCTCCAGCGTTCTGGTCATAGCCGTACATGGCCGCAAGAGTACCGAGAGCGCGGTGGCCCCGGGGCGGGCCGGTGCCACAGACCGCCCCATCGGGAGCTCACAGGCCCGGTCCCGGTTTCCCACAGGTGGCACTCATATCGTCGGCCTCGACAAAGAAACCGTCGGGCAGCGGCAAAAGCCGGGCAATAACCGGCAGGTACGGGCCGGCGACGCGGACAGAGGGAGACGGACGACCATGAGCGGACACGGACACCACGACCACGGCAACCACGCGCATCACGGGCACCACGGGGCCGACGAGGACCACGAGCACGACAGGGGTCTGTCCTACGACCTCCCTGTCCTCGCCCGCCGCCGGATGATCCGGCTGCTCGCCGGCGCGAGCCTGGTGCCGCTTGCGGCCTGCACCACCGACGACGCCCCCACGTCCTCCTCCGCCACAGCCGGAACCTCCTCGTCCGCATCCTCGAGTTCGTCCTCGTCCTCGTCCGCCGAGTGCGCGACCATCCCGGACGAGACCGCCGGCCCCTACCCGGCCGACGGCTCGAACGGGGTGAACGTGCTCAAGGAGAGCGGGGTCGTGCGGAGCGACATCAGGTCCAGCTTCGGGAACTCCGCGGGCGGTACGGCCGAGGGGGTGCCGCTGACCGTCACGCTCACCGTCGTCGACGCGGCCTCCGGCTGCGGGACCCCCAAGACGGGCGCCGCCGTCTACCTGTGGCACTGCGACCGCGCGGGCGACTACTCCCTCTATACGGAGGGAGTCACCGACGAGAACTACCTCCGGGGCGTCCAGGAGACGGACGACAAGGGCCAGGTCACCTTCACCAGCATCTTCCCTGGCTGCTACAAGGGCCGCTGGCCGCACATCCACTTCGAGGTCTACGGCAGCCTTGCGGACGCGACCGCGGCCACGTCGACAACGAACACCTCGCAGCTCGCGTTCCCGAAGGACGTCTGCGACACGGTGTACGCGACGGACGGCTACGGCGACAGCGTGGGGAACCTCGCCGAGCTCTCCCTCGACACCGACATGATCTTCAGGGACGGCTACGACCACCAGCTGGCCGCCACGGAGGGCAGCGCGGACAAGGGCTACACGGCCACCCTCACCGTCCCGGTCTAGACCATTCGGCACCAACCATCGACCCCGGGGGCGTTACGCGTCACACATGACCTGATTGGGGTTGCGCCTTATTACCGACGGGTAGCATCATCGTGGAAGGTAGCTACTAGTTGGTATGTGAATTAGGCGCGAGGAGCCAGTGCCTCGCCGATCTCTCTACGGAGCCGTCGCCATGGGGCACTACAAGTCGAATCTCCGCGACATCGAGTTCAACCTCTTCGAGGTCCTCGGGCGCGACAAGCTGTACGGCACGGGTCCGTTCGCGGAGATGGACGCGGACACCGCCAGGAGCATCCTCGAGGAGATGACGCGCCTCGCGGAGAACGAGCTGGCGGAGTCCTTCGCCGACGGCGACCGCACCCCGCCGGTCTTCGACCCCACGACGAACACCGCGCCCGTCCCGGCGTCCTTCAAGAAGAGCTACAAGGCCTTCATGGAGTCGGAGTACTGGCGCCTCGGCCTGCCCGAGGAGATCGGCGGCACCACCGCGCCGCGCTCCCTGATCTGGTCCTACGCGGAGCTGCTGCTCGGCGCGAACCCGGCCGTGTGGATGTACGCCTCCGGTCCTGCGTTCGCCGGCATCCTCTTCGACGAGGGCAACGACGTACAGAAGAAGATCGCCCAGATCGCGGTCGACCGGACCTGGGGCTCCACCATGGTCCTCACCGAGCCGGACGCCGGCTCGGACGTGGGCGCCGGCCGCACCAAGGCGGTCCAGCAGGAGGACGGCTCCTGGCACATCGAGGGTGTGAAGCGGTTCATCACCTCGGGTGAGCACGACATGGAGGAGAACATCCTCCACTACGTCCTCGCGCGCCCTGAGGGCCACGGCCCCGGCACCAAGGGCCTGTCCCTCTTCCTCGTACCGAAGTTCCTCTTCGACTTCGAGACGGGCGAGCTCGGCGAGCGCAACGGCGTGTACGCGACGAACGTCGAGCACAAGATGGGCCTCAAGGCCTCCAACACCTGCGAGATGACCTTCGGCGACCGCCACCCGGCCAAGGGCTGGCTGATCGGCGACAAGCACGACGGCATCCGCCAGATGTTCCGGATCATCGAGTTCGCCCGCATGATGGTCGGCACGAAGGCCATCTCGACGCTATCGACCGGCTACCTCAACGCCCTCGAGTACGCCAAGGAGCGCGTCCAGGGTCCGGATCTGGCCAACTTCATGGACAAGACGGCGCCCAAGGTCACCATCACGCACCACCCGGACGTCCGCCGCTCGCTGATCACGCAGAAGGCGTACGCCGAGGGCATGCGCGCCCTGGTGCTCTACACGGCCTCCGTGCAGGACGAGATCCAGGTCAAGGAGGCGGCCGGCGAGGACACCGCCGCCCTGGAGGCCCTGAACGACCTGCTCCTGCCGATCGTCAAGGGCTACGGCTCCGAGAAGGGCTACGAGCAGCTCGCCCAGTCGCTCCAGACCTTCGGCGGCTCCGGGTTCCTGCAGGAGTACCCGATCGAGCAGTACATCCGCGACGCCAAGATCGACACCCTGTACGAGGGCACGACCGCGATCCAGGGCCAGGACTTCTTCTTCCGGAAGATCGTCCGCAACCAGGGCGCGGCCCTCAACTCCCTCGCCGAGGAGATCAAGAAGTTCCTGGCGCCGGGCACGGGCGGCGAGGACCTGGCGGTGGCGCGCGAGCACCTCGCCAAGGCGGCCGTCGAGCTGGAGGCGATCGTCGGCCTGATGCTGACGGACCTCGCGGCGACCGAGCAGGACGTCAAGAACATCTACAAGGTGGGCCTCAACACCACCCGCCTGCTGATGGCCTCGGGTGACGTCGTCGTCGGCTACCTGCTCCTCAAGGGTGCCGCCGTGGCCGCCGAGAAGCTGGCGACCGCGTCCGCGAAGGACGTCCCGTTCTACTCGGGCAAGATCGCGGCGGCGAAGTTCTTCGCGGCCAACGTCCTGCCGGGCGTCACCGGCGCCCGCAAGCTGGCGGCCGGCGTCGACCTCGACGTGATGGACCTGGACGAGGCGGCCTTCTGAGCCACCGGTCGGTCACAGGCCAGTGACCGCACAAGTACGGCGGTCCGTACCCGGGTCCACTCTCGGGGGCGGGCCGCCGTCGTCGGTCTCCCGGCTGAACCAGGACACATCCCCACGGTCCGTCCGCTGTCCGAAACCTGACTCCCGAGCCAGTTGTCCCGCCTTCACACCCCCGTTACGAGAGCCCGCTCGCCATCCCAGGGAGCGGGCGCCGTTACGTCGTTAAGGTGAACCCCATGAGCGCACCCCACCGCTTCGACCGCGGCCTCACCGACGACCTGATGTCCTTCCTGGCGGCGAGTCCGTCGCCGTACCACGCCGTGGCGAACACCGCCCAGCGGCTGGAGAAGGCCGGCTTCCGCCAGGTCGCCGAGACGGACGCCTGGGACGCGGAGACCGCCGCGTCCTCCACCGCGGTCAGCGGCGGCAAGTACGTGCTGCGTGGCGGCGCGATCGTGGCCTGGTACGTCCCCGAGGGCGCCGCGCCGCACACCCCCTTCCGGATCGTCGGCGCCCACACCGACTCCCCCAACCTGCGCGTCAAGCCGGTGCCGGACCTCGGCGGACACGGCTGGCGCCAGGTCGCCGTGGAGATCTACGGCGGACCGCTGCTCAACTCCTGGCTCGACCGCGACCTGGGCCTGGCCGGCCGCCTCACCCTGCGGGACGGCACCTCGCGCCTGGTGAACATCGACCGGCCCCTGCTGCGAGTCCCCCAGCTCGCCATCCACCTCGACCGCGCGGTGAACACCGACGGGCTGAAGCTCGACAAGCAGCGCAACATGCAGCCGATCTGGGGCATGTCGGACGACGTCCGAGAGGGCGACCTGATCGCCTACCTCGAACAGGAGTCCGGACTCGCGCCGGGCGAGGTCACCGGCTGGGACCTGATGACCCACTCCGTCGAACCGCCCGCGTACCTGGGCCGCGACCGGGAGCTGGTCGCAGGACCGCGCATGGACAACCTGCTGTCAGTACACGCCGCCACAGCCGCCCTGGCAGCCGTGTCCGCGAGCTCCGCCGAACTCCCGTACATCCCGGTCCTCGCGGCCTTCGACCACGAGGAGAACGGCTCGCAGAGCGACACGGGCGCGGACGGCCCGCTGCTCGGCGGCGTGCTGGAGCGTTCGGTGTTCGCGCGGGGCGGATCGTACGAGGACCGGGCAAGGGCGTTCGCGGGCACCGTGTGCCTCTCCTCCGACACGGGCCACGCCGTCCACCCCAACTACGCGGAGCGCCACGACCCGACGCACCACCCGCGTGTCAACGGCGGCCCGATCCTCAAGGTCAACGTCAACAACCGCTATGCCACGGACGGTTCGGGCCGCGCGATCTGGGCCGCTGCCTGTGACAGGGCCGGCGTCCCGTTCCAGAACTTCGTCTCCAACAACTCCATGCCCTGCGGCACGACGATCGGTCCGATCACCGCCGCGAGGCACGGCATCAAGACGGTCGACATCGGTGTGGCGATCCTGTCGATGCACAGCGCGCGGGAGTTGTGCGGCGCCGACGACCCGCACCTGCTCGCCAACGCCCTGGTGGCTTTCCTGGAAGGGTAGTCACGCCGCCGCGCATACCTGTCCCAGGGCCGGGCACCCGAATGCCACCGGAACAACCGGATCCACCGGACCGACCGGCAACGACCGGACCCGGACAGGGAGGCAACACTCATGAGCCTCGGCGGATGCATCATCCTCATCGCCGTGGGAGCCATCCTCACGTTCGCGACCGACTGGGAGATGGAGGGGGTCAACCTCGACCTGGTCGGGGTCATCCTGATGATCGTCGGGCTGATCGGCGCCCTGGCGTTCCGCAGCGTGGCCAGGCGCAGGCGGGTCCTGATCCCGCCCTCGACGACGGTGATCGACGACGACCGGCACCACGGCTGAGCCAGCTCAACTCTGCTGAACCATGCGCCCATCGGCGTACCCGTGGCGCCCCGGCGGCGTCGGGGACGCGGTGGCGGGGAAGCGGTGAGGACATGAGATTCCTCGTACGCGACCGGCTGCTCGGCATCGGCGACGACTACTGGATCGAGGACCGGCACGGCACCAAGGTGTACCTGGTCGACGGCAAGGCGATGCGGCTGCGGGACACCTTCGAGCTGAAGGACACCGAGGGCCGGGTCCTGATCGACATCCACCGCAAGATGTTCGCCCTGCGGGACACGATGGTGATCGAACGGGACGGCGCCCCGCTGGCGACGATCAGACGCAAACGCCTGTCCCTGCTGCGCAACCACTACCGGGTGACGCTGGTGGACGGCACGGAACTGGACGTCAGCGGCAAGATCCTGGACCGGGAGTTCGCGGTCGAGTACGACGGCGAACTCCTGGCCCAGATCTCCCGCCGCTGGCTGCACATCCGCGAAACCTACGGAGTGGACGTGGTCCGCGAGGACGCGGACCCGGCACTACTGATCGCGGTGACGATCTGCGTGATCCACCTGGCAGAGAAGGAACGCGCGGACACCTGAGGCCACGTCACTTCACCCCGGCCCGCACCCTCAGCCCGTCCGGCGTTTGAGGACAAGGCCCGTTCAGGGCCGTAGGGGGTCTGGGGGCGCAGCCCCCAGGAACGGGATGGGACGGGTAGGGGCGGCGGGGGCGAAAAACCCCACGTCACCGCAGCCGCGTCGGCACCGCAACCCCCAACACCCGGTCCTTCAACGCCGGAAACTGCTCCCGAGTCTCCCCGACCTTCCCCGGCTCGAACTCCACCCGGAGAACCTCCTCACCCCCACCGGCCTCCCCCAACACGTCACCCCACGGATCAACCACGATCGAGTGACCGGCCTGCGGAACCCCCGCATGGGTCCCAGCCGTTCCACAAGCAAGGACGAACGCCTGGTTCTCGACCGCCCGCGCCTGCGCCAGCAACGTCCAGTGGGCCCGCCGCCGCTCCGGCCACCCCGCCGAGACCACAAGCGTCTCGGCACCCGCGTCGACGAGACCACGGAAGAGCTCGGGGAAACGGAGGTCGTAGCAGGTGGCGATGCCAACAGTCGTCTCGGGGAGGGAAACGGTGACCAGTTCGGCGCCCGCGCCCATCAGCACGGCCTCACCCTTGTCGAAGCCGAACCGATGAATCTTGCGGTAGGCGGCGGCCAGCTCACCGGCGGGGGAGAAGACGAGGGAGGTGTTGTACAGCGGTCCTTCGGGGTCCCGCTCCGGAATCGAGCCGGCATGCAGCCACACGCCCGCGTCGCTCGCCGCCTTGGCCATCGCCTCGTACGTCGGCCCGTCCAGCGGCTCGGCCTCCGTCGCGAACAGCTCGTAGGCGAAGGCCCCTGTCGTCCACAGCTCGGGCAGTACGACGAGGTCGGCGCCGGACTCTTCCCGCACCAGCGAGGCCACACGCCTTCGGCGCGATTCGACCGATTCGCCCTCTTCTACACCGATCTGGATGAGCGAGGCGCGCACACTACCACCGTCCTGACATTCGAGCCGTTCACACGGGCCTACGATCGTCACACGAAAGCACTGCCGGGGTGCCTCACAGCAGCGTAACTTAACGTTCCAAGACACCCGCCGACAGCCGTCCCGCCCGCGCCTTCGTACCGCCGACAACGCCGTCGACACCCGCCGTCATCCGCCGTCACCACTGCCCGCGTACCGACCGCCCGAGGGGTCCCGTTCCGTGAGTCTGCATCCCACTCTCCAGCCCTACGCCGACGCCTGGACCCACTCCATCGAAGCGATATCCGAGCTGGTGTCACCGCTCGTGGAGAGCGAGTGGAACCGCAGGACGCCATGCCCTGGCTGGTCGGTCCGTGACGTGGTCTCCCATGTCATCGGCATGGAGACGGAGATGCTCGGCGACCCGCGTCCCATCCACACCCTCCCGCGCGACCTCTACCACGTCACCAACGAGCAGCAGCGCTACACGGAGATGCAGGTCGACGTACGGCGGCACCACACGGCCCCCGAGATGACGTCCGAGCTGGAGTACACGGTCATCCGCCGCAACCGCCAGCTGCGCAACGAGTCACGGGAACCGGGCGCGATGATCCGGGGCCTGCACGGCCAGGAGACCGCCCTCGTGGACGCCATGCGCAACCGCGCGTTCGACGTGTGGGTGCACGAGCAGGACCTGCGCACCGCCCTCGGCCGGCCCGGCAACCTCGACTCGCCCGGCGCGCACGTCGCGCGGGACGTGCTGCTGGCCCGGCTGCCGAAGGTCGTCGCCAAGGACGCGGGGGCCCCGCGCAGTTCGGCGGTCGTGTTCGACGTGCACGGTCCGATCGAGTTCCTGCGCACGATCCGCGTCGACATCAACGGCCGCGGCACCCTGGAAACGGCCCCGGCCCTGGGCCCCGCCGCCAGCTTCGCCCTTGACTGGGAGACCTACTTCCGCCTGGCCTGCGGCAGGGTGACCCCGGAGGCCGTGGCCGACCGCATCAAGGCGGAGGGCGACCCGAGCCTGACGCGGGCGATCCTGAGCCACTTCGCGGTCACGCCCTGAGACGGTCACATTCCAGCGCCGACCGGCACCCTCAGCCCGTCCGGCGTTTGAGGACGAGGCCCCTTCAGGGCCGATAGCGGGGGCCTGGGGGCGGCAGCCCCCAGAGACGCCCACACCAACACCCCGCACCTACACAGGAACGTGCACCGTCGACACCCTGCTAACAACCAACCGCTCACGTTCCCGCCGCGCCGCCCGCTTCCGCAACCGCAGGATCTGGCTGACGCCGACCCCCTGCAACAGGAACACGAACGAGAACGCGGCGGTGTAGTTGCCGCCGGTCGCGTCCAGTAGCACACCGACCGCGAACAGCGTGGTCATCGAGGCGACGAAACCGCCCATGTTGGTGATCCCGGACGCCGTCCCCTGACGCTCGGGCGGATTGGCCGGCCGGGCGAAATCGAACCCGAGCATCGACGCGGGCCCGCAGGCCCCGAGCACCGCGCACAGCACCACCAGCAGCCACATCGGGGCGTGTTCGGTTCCGGCCACCGCCGGGTAGGCGAGCGTCACCGCCCACATCACCGCCGTGGCCCCCACCGTGCCCAGTGCCAGCGGCAGCCGCGCGGTGTGGTGCCGGGCGACGATCTGGCCGTACACCAGTCCGATGACCATGTTGGAGAGCACGACGAGCGTCAGCAGCTCTCCCGCAGTCGCCCGCGTGAGCCCCTGGGCCTCGACGAGGAACGGCAGGCCCCACAGCAGCAGGAACACCATCGCCGGGAACTGGGTGGTGAAGTGCACCCACAGCCCGAGTCGCGTCCCGGGCTCACGCCACGAGGCGGCGATCTGCCGACGTACGTACGTGGCTCCCTGGTGCGGGAACGGCTCCGGCTCGTGCCCCTCCGGGTGATCCCGGAGGAAGGCGACCAGCAGAACCAGCACCACCACGCCCGCGACCGCGCTGCCCGCGAAGGCCGCCGTCCATCCGACGCCGTGCAGCAGCCGCGCGATGACGAGCGTCGAGACGAGGTTGCCGGCCATCCCGGCCAGCCCCGCCAACTGCGCGATCATCGGCCCGCGCCGCGCCGGGAACCACCGGGACCCCAGCCGCAGCACGCTGATGAACGTCATCGCGTCGCCGCACCCGAGCAGCGCGCGGGAGGCGAGAGCGGTGCCGAACGACGGGGAGAACGCGAACCCCAGCTGCCCGGCGGTGAACAGCACCACCCCGATGGTCAGCACCTTCTTCGTGCCGAGCCGGTCGACGAGGAGCCCCACCGGGATCTGCATGCCCGAGTACACGAGGAGCTGGAGGATCGAGAAGGTGGACAGGGCGGACGCGTTGACATGGAAGCGGTCGGCGGCGTCGAGCCCCGCCACCCCCAGGGACGTACGGAAGATGACGGCGACGAAGTAGACGCAGACGCCGACGGACCAGACCAGGACGGCACGGCGCCCGCCGGGAGGGTCACCGGGCAGCGAACCGGCACCGGCGGCGGCAAGAGGCCTGGAGCTCATCGCACATCGCCCCGCGCCAGGTTGGAGAACCAGCTGACATGCCGGTGCACGATCGCGACCGCCGCCTCCGGATCGCCCGAGCGCAGCGCGTCGAGGATCTCCCGGTGCTCGGTGAGCGTCTTGGTGATGCGGTCGGGGTGCGCGTGCATGAACGCGACGCCCATCCTCAGCTGCCGGTCGCGCAGTTGGTCGTACAGCCGGGAGAGGATCTCGTTGCCCCCGCTGCGGACGATCTCGGCGTGGAAGCAGCGGTCGGTCACGGCCGCGCCCGCGAGGTCTCCAGCGGCCGCCTGTTCGCGCTGCCGTTCGAGGAGTTCCGTGAGCCGGGCGATGAGCTGCGGCGAGGCGGGCACGGCCTTGCGGATGGCGTGCTCCTCGACCAGTTGCCGGGTCTCGACGACGTCCGCGATCTCCTGCGCGGAGACGGGCAGGACCAGCGCGCCCTTCTTCGGGTAGAGCTTGATCAGCCCCTCGGCCTCCAGCCGCAGCAGCGCCTCGCGCACCGGTGTGCGCGACACCCCGACGGCCTCGGCGAGTTCGCCTTCGGTGAGCAGGGTCCCGCCTTCGTAACGGCGGTCCAGGACACCCTCTTTGACGTGTGCGTAGACGCGGTCGGCGGCGGGAGGTTGCTTCACGTGCTGGACGGCCGGGCTGCTCATGGCGACAGCATAGATACATCACGTACCCATAAGGGCGCCCGTCCGCCATATGGACCGATCCCGTGAACCGATCCCCGTTCGAGGCGTGACGTCGCCGCACGGACAGCGGTTCAACTTCCTGAAGGGTCGCGGGAACCACGCAGAGCCGTACGGCGTCCCTCGGAAAGGGAAAATCGGGGAACCCGCCTCAGTACGCGCACAACCAACTGTGCTAGTTACGAGTCACACGAGAGCGGCGGTACGCCGACTCGGCTCGGCCAGTTCGGCCGCTCTCCAGTGGCATTCGGACGATTCATACGTAATCGGGGTATTGAAGTTGATAACCGGCATCCAGGGCATCCGCTTTCGCAGAGCCGCAGCCGTCGTGGTCACCACCGGCGCCGTGCTCGCGACCGGAGCGCTCACCGCGGCGCCCGCACAAGCCGCTGTGGCCGTTCCGACGATCGTCGCCAAGGGCGGCTATCTGATGAACAACGCCAACGGCTCGACCCTGTACGGCAAGGCCGCTGACACCAAACTGTCCACCGGTTCCACCACGAAGATCATGACCGCGAAGGTCGTGCTGGCGCAGCCGAACCTGAACCTCAACGCCAAGGTGAAGATCCAGAAGGCGTACAGCGACTACATCGTCGCCAACAACGCCTCGTCGGCCCGGCTGATCGTCGGCGACATGGTCACCGTCCGCCAGCTGCTGTACGGGCTGATGCTGCCGTCGGGCTGCGACGCGGCGTACGCGCTGGCGGACAAGTTCGGCACCGGCTCGACGCGTGCCCTCCGGGTGAAGTCGTTCATCGGCAAGATGAACGCCACTGCCAGGAGCCTCGGCATGACGAACACCAAGTTCGACAGCTTCGACGGCATCGGCAACGGGTCGAACTACTCGACCCCGCGCGACCTGACGAAGCTCGCCAGCAACGCCATGAAGACCGGCGCCTTCCGCGCGATCGTGCGGACGCAGAACTTCAAGGAGAAGGTCACCACGGCCAACGGCGGCACCCGCTGGATGGCGTGGGAGAACACCAACAAGCCGCTGATGACCAGCTACGCGGGCACCATCGGCATCAAGACCGGCTCCGGCCCGCAGGCCAAGTACTGCCTGGTCTTCGCCGCGACCCGCAACGGCAAGACGGTCATCGGCACGGTCCTCGCCTCCTCGTCGATCGCCAACCGTACGGCGGACGCGAAGAAGCTGATGAACTACGGCTTCGCGCGCCTGGGCTGACACCCGGCACGCACGCATGCATGACAGAGGGGGCCCACCACGGTGGGCCCCCTTCGTCATGCCGTTGCCTCGCGCGCCTACGCCCAGGTGATGAGCTTCTTCGGCTGTTCCAGGATCGCCGCCACGTCCGCCAGCACCTTGGACCCCAACTCCCCGTCCACCAGCCGGTGGTCGAAGGAGAGCGCCAGGGTCGTCACCTGGCGGGGCTTGACCTTGCCCTTGTGGACCCACGGCTGCAGCCTGATCGCGCCGACCGCGAGGATCGCGGACTCGCCGGGCGGCAGGATCGGCGTGCCCGTGTCGACGCCGAAGACGCCGACGTTCGTGATCGTCACCGTGCCGCCCTGCATGGCCGCCGGCGACGTCCTGCCGTCCCGGGCCGTGGACACCAAATCGCCGAGCGCCTCCGCCAGTTGCGGAAGCGTCTTGTCGTGGGCGTCCTTGATGTTCGGGACGATCAGACCGCGCGGCGTGGCCGCCGCGATACCCAGGTTGACGTAGTGCTTGAGCACGATCTCCTGGTTCGCCTCGTCCCAGGACGCGTTGACGTCCGGATGGCGCTTGATGGCGACCAGGAAGGCCTTGGCGATCAGCAGCAGCGGGTTCACCCGCAGACCCTGCATCCCGTACGACTCGGGGGCCTTCTTGAGCTCCTCGACCAGCTTCAGCGTGCGCGTCACGTCCACCGTCACGAACTCGGTGACATGCGGCGCGGTGAACGCCGAACCGACCATCGCCGTCGCGGTCGCCTTCCGTACGCCCCTGACCGGGACGCGTGTCTCCCGCGTGCCGTCGTACGTGGCCACCGGCGCGGGTACGGCGGGAGCCGCGGCCGGTGTGGTGGGCACCGGCTCGGGTGCCGCCGGGGCCACCGCCGCGTGCACGTCCTCGCGCGTGATGACGCCGTCGGGGCCCGACGGGGTCACCGTCGCGAGGTCGACGCCGAGATCCTTGGCGAGCTTGCGCACCGGCGGCTTCGCCAGCGGACGGGCGGAGGCGACCGCGGCCCCGCCGGCGAGAGCCGTGAGGTCACTGTGGCCGTTCAGCTCCTGCTGGACCGCGGCGGCGACCTCACGGACCGGGACCTCGGCGCCCTTGCGGGGCCGACGCTTGGTCGAGGAGGCGGCCACGCCGTAGCCGACGAGGACCGGCTGGCGGGCCTGCGGCTTCTCCTCCCCGGCTGCGGCCGGTGCGGAGGCCGGCGCCGGAACCGTCGCCTTCGCGGCCTGTGCCGGAGCCGTGTCACCGGCGCCGCCGGTGACGTCCACCGCGATGATCGACGTACCCACGTCGACCGTCGTGCCCTCGGGGAAGTGCAGTGAGCGCACGACCCCGTCGTACGGGATGGGCAGTTCGACGGCCGCCTTGGCGGTCTCGACCTCGCACACCACCTGTCCGTCGGTGACGGTGTCGCCCGGCTGGACGTACCACTTGAGGATCTCGGCCTCGGTGAGTCCCTCGCCCACGTCGGGCATGGTGAACTCGCGAACGGACGCGTCAGTCATCGTCGTCACGTCCCTCTCCTCAGTACGCCAGCGAGCGGTCGACGGCGTCGAGCACCCGGTCCAGGCTCGGTAGGTACTCCTCCTCGAGGCGCGCCGGCGGGTACGGGGCGTGGTAGCCGCCGACCCTGAGCACCGGGGCCTCCAGGTGGTAGAAGCAGCGCTCCGTGATCCGGGCGGCGATCTCCGCGCCCGAGCCGAAGAACACCGGTGCCTCGTGCACCACGACCAGACGGCGGGTCTTCTCGACCGAGGCCTGCACGGAGTCGAAGTCGAGCGGGGAGACCGACCGGAGGTCGAGGACCTCCAGGGACCTGCCCTCCTCGGCCGCCGCGTTCGCGACCTCCAGGCACAGCTTCACCATCGGGCCGTAGGCGGCGAGGGTGAGATCGGTGCCCGCCCGGACCACCTGGGCCTTGTGGAGCGGGCCGGGAATGGCCTCGACATCGACCTCGGCCTTGTCCCAGTAGCGCCGCTTCGGCTCGAAGAAGATCACCGGGTCGTCGCTCTGAATGGCCTGCTGCATCATCCAGTAGGCGTCCGAGGCGTTGGCCGGGGACACCACCTTGAGGCCCGCCACATGCGCGAAGAGCGCCTCCGGGGACTCCGAGTGGTGCTCGACCGCGCCGATGCCCCCGCCGTACGGGATGCGGATGACGACCGGGAGCTTGATCTTGCCCAACGCGCGTGCGTGCATCTTCGCGAGCTGCGTGACGATCTGGTCGTACGCCGGGAAGACGAAGCCGTCGAACTGGATCTCCACCACGGGGCGGTAGCCACGCAGGGCGAGGCCGATGGCCGTGCCGACGATGCCCGACTCGGCGAGCGGGGTGTCGATGACCCGGTCTTCGCCGAAGTCCTTCTGCAGCCCGTCGGTGACCCGGAAGACACCGCCCAGCTTGCCGACGTCCTCACCCATGATCAGGACCTTGGGGTCCGTCTCCAGAGCCTTGCGCAGCGACTCGTTGATCGCCTTGGCCAGGGCCATGCTCTTCGACGTCACGGTTTTCTCCGCCATGGTCATGCCCCCTCCACATCTGCGAACGACGCCTGGTAGGCGGCGAACTGGGCCCTTTCCTCGTCCACGAGCGCGTGCCCGTCGGCGTAGGTGTGCTCGAACATCGCGAAGTGGTCCGGGTCCGGCATGGCACGGACCACTTCGCGTACTCGCCTGCCCAACGACTCGCTCTCGGCCTCCAGTTCCGCGAAAAATCCCTCGTCCGCGTGGTTTGAGGCCTCGAGGTAGGTGCGCAGGCGCGCGATCGGGTCCTTTGCCGCCCAGGCCGCCCGCTCGTCGTCATGGCGGTAGCGGCTCGCGTCGTCGGAGGTGGTGTGGTCGCCCATGCGGTAGGTGTAGGCCTCGACCAGCGTCGGCCCCTCGCCGTTGCGGGCCCGCTCCAGGGCCCACTTCGTCACCGCGAGGACGGCCAGCACGTCGTTGCCGTCCACGCGTACGCCCGGGAAGCCGTAGCCCTGCGCGCGCTGGTAGAGCGGGACGCGGGTCTGGCGCTCGGTCGGCTCGGAGATGGCCCACTGGTTGTTCTGGCAGAAGAACACCACGGGGGCGTTGTAGACCGAGGCGAAGGTGAAGGACTCGGCGACGTCGCCCTGGCTGGAGGCGCCGTCCCCGAAGTAGGCGATGACCGCCGAGTCGGCGCCGTCCTTGGCCACGCCCATCGCGTAGCCGGTGGCGTGCAGGGTCTGCGAGCCGATGACGATCGTGTAGAGGTGGAAGTTGTTGGTGTTGGGGTCCCAGCCACCGTGGTTGACCCCGCGGAACATGCCGAGCAGGTTGGTCGGGTCGATGTCCCGGCACCAGGCGACGCCGTGCTCACGGTAGGTCGGAAAGACGTAGTCGTCGGGCCGGGTGGCGCGGCCGGAGCCGATCTGGGCGGCCTCCTGGCCGAGCAGCGAGGCCCACAGACCCAGCTCGCCCTGGCGCTGGAGGGCGGTGGCCTCGGCGTCGAAGCGGCGGGTCAGCACCATGTCCCGGTACAGGCCGCGCAGGTCGTCGGAGGTGAGGGTGGCGACGTACGGGTCGTAGGCGGCGTTCTTGACGCGCCTGCCCGCGGGGGTCAGCAGCTGGACGAGGTCCGGGTCGGCGACCGCCCCGGCCGTCTTCGCGGGTTTCGCCGCCGGCTTCTTGGCGACGGCGCGTTTACCGGTACCGGTAGCAGTACCGGTACCAGTGCGGGTGCGGCTGGTGGTGGTGCGCTTCGCGGCCGTGGCCCTGGTCGGGGCGGCAGGGGCAGTGGCGGGCTGCGCGGCCGTGGCTGATGCGTCGGCGGCCGGTGCGTCGGCGCTCTGCGCGGTGGTGCGGGTGGTACCGGTCTTGCTTCCGGCGCTGCGTCGCGGTTTGCGCGCGGCAGTGCTCTCCACGGTCACGTGTACTCCTCCGTCGGTCCGGCCCCGGGGTTGCCGGGTAACCAGTGCGGTCACCTGTTCCCGAGACCCGTGCACGGGGTGGGTGCCACTCGGCCGGGAACAGGCGTGACAGGTGCCCCGGCGAGCGTCCCGCAAAGCTCACGTTACCCAGTGCGCCATATTTCTATGAAACCCCCCTGACCTGCGTTTTTGCTTGGAAATCCAAGTAAATTGAGCAAGTGGGGAAGGGGCCCTGGTCACAGCCTTGCAGGGGGCCGGAACAACGGCACGTTATCCCGCGCACCCGGCCCACGGGAAGAGCCGGTATGTGAGACTGTCCCCGTGCCCGAAGACGGAAAAATCACCGTATTTCTCCTCGATGACCATGAAGTCGTCCGCCGGGGAGTCCACGAACTGCTCTCGGTCGAGGACGACATCGAGGTGGTCGGCGAGGCCGGCACGGCGGCCGAGGCCCTGGCACGGATTCCGGCCACCCGCCCGGACGTGGCCGTCCTGGACGTACGGCTCCCGGACGGCAGCGGTGTCGAGGTGTGCCGCGAGATCCGCTCCCAGGACACGGGTGTCAAGTGCCTGATGCTGACCTCGTTCGCCGACGACGAGGCCCTCTTCGACGCGATCATGGCGGGCGCCTCCGGGTACGTCCTGAAGGCCATCCGCGGACATGAACTACTGGCGGCCGTACGGGACGTGGCCGCGGGCAGATCGCTGCTCGACCCGGTCGCGACCGCCCGGGTCCTGGAGCGGCTGCGGAGCGGCGGCGGCGCCGACACGGGCGCGCAGGGTGACGAGCGGCTCGCCAACCTCAGCGAACAGGAGCGTCGGATCCTCGATCTGATCGGCGAGGGACTCACCAACCGGGCGATCGGCGAGCGGCTGCATCTGGCCGAGAAGACGATCAAGAACTATGTGTCCGGCCTGCTGTCGAAGCTGGGTATGCAGAGGCGCGCACAGGCGGCGGCGTACGTCGCCCGGATGCAGGGGGAGCGCCGGGGGCAGCCGGGGCCGGGGGACAGCAGGGACAGCAGGGACAGCGGGGGCAGCGGGGGCAGCGGGGGCAGCGGCGGGGGGTTTTGAGGGGTGAATCCCCGAATCGGGACTTAGGGCCTTTCTTCTCGGGGCGAGCGCCCCTGGTGTGCCCCTCCGCGCGGTGCGCACTGTGGGTACATGCCGACCGACGAACAGCGCGCCGCCGATCTCCTCGGCCGCGTCGAACACGGCCGGGTCGCGACCAGCATGCGCGCACTGCCCTGCCTGGCGTCCGCCCGGCACATCGTCGTGGACGGACGGCTCCTGCTGCGGCTGCACGGGGGCCACGGGTATCACAGGGCGTGCGTGGGCGGTGTGGTCGCGTACGGCGCGGATGTTCCGTCCGCCCGGAGTCGCGGATCGTGGTCCGTGCAGATCGTCGGGGAGTGCGCCGCCGTCGAACCGACCGCCGCCGAGCTCGACCGGTTCGGGCCCGCGCCCCGTTCTGTGGACGGCGTTCCCTTCGATCCCGTCTATCTGAAAATCGAACCCCAGTTCGTCACAGTGCACTCCGTGATCGAACCCGACCGCCCGTGACTGTACGCGGTCACCTGTGACTGCCTGTGACAAGCGCCCCGCGCGCACGCCCGGCTCGTGCCCTACCATCTGGCGCGTGCCGCGCTCATCTGTACCACCTTTTGCGTCCCACGCGCCCCCTCTGGGCGCCCTTCTCCGCCAGTACTCCGCCGGGTCCGCGCTGACCTGCCACCCCGTCGAACAGGGCCTGTTGAACCGCGGATACCGGCTCGCCACCACCCGCGGCGACTACTTCCTGAAGCACCACTTCGACCCCGAGACCGCCGACCCCGCCGCGATCGCCCGCCAGCACCGGGCAACCCAGCGCCTCGCGGATCTCGGCGTCCCGGTGGCCCCACCGCTGCCCGGCCGCGACGGCCGTACGGTCGCCGTCGTCGGCGGCCACGCCTACGCCCTGCACCCCTGGATCGACGGCCGCCACCGCCACGGCGGCCAGCTCACGACCGTCCAGTGCGACCGGCTGGGCGCGTTGCTGGGCGTGGTCCACGCAAGCCTGGAACGGGTGATGCCGAGGCGGGGCCGGGCACTGGGCGAGCAGGGCGAGGGCGGGGCCTGGGCTGGGGTTGGGCCTGTGAACGGGGCTGGGGCTGGTCCTGGGAACGGAACTTGGGCTGGGGCCGGTCCCAGGAACGCAGCTTGGGCTGCAGTTGGCCCGGGGAACGGGGCTTGGGCTAGCGCTGGGGCTGGGGCTGGGCCAAGGAACGCAGCTTGGGCTGCAACTGGCCCGGGGAACGAGGCTTGGGCTGGAGCCGAGCCCGGAAACGGGGCCTGGGCCGGAACCGGGCCCAGGAACGGGGCTTGGGCTGCAGCCGAGCCCGGAAACGGCACTCGGGCCGGAACCGGGCCCGCGAACGCAGCTTGGGCCGGAACCGGGGCTGAGAACGGAGTCTGGGCCGGAACCGGGGCTGAGAACGGAGTCTGGGCCGGAACCGGGCCCGCGAACGCAGCCTCGGCCGGAACCGGACCTGGAAACGGGGCCAAGCCCGGGAACGGCTCTTGGGCCGGATGCGAGGACGAGGCCGCAGGACAGGCCCTGCCCGGCCCGAGGGCAGCGACCGCCGGTCTGCCCCAGCCCCCGGAACGGGGCGGCGTCGCCGAGGTCGCCCCGCGACGAGACGCCGGCCGAGGGGGAGTGGCGAGCCGCCCTGGCAGAGTCGCCCACCACCGCTCCACCGCCCGCAGGATCGGCTCCGCCGACGGCCGGAACCGAGGCGTCACCCATGCCGAACCTGCCGAAGATGCCTTCGGTACGGCCCACGCCCCCGGTACGCCCGTCGAGCCCCCGTCCACAGCCGACAGGCACCGTTTACGCCACCCCCACAGCCCCGACCGCCCCCGCGACCCCGCCGAAACGCACCGCCCGACCGGTCCCGACCACTCCTACCGCTCCGACCACTCCGCAGACCCCGCCGACACCCAACCCTCCCCCTCCGCCGACCCCAGCGACACCTTCGCCCTCATCGACGATCTCCTGGCCCACGTCCGCCGCCACCGCCCCACCGACGCCTTCGACGAGCTGGCCCGCCACCGTCTCCTGGAACGGCGGGCACTGTTGGAGCGGCACGCGGACCGGCGGCCCCCGCCGGGCGGCTCGGTGGGCTGGGTGCACGGGGACTTCCACCCGTTCAACGTGCTCTACAAGGGAGACTCCCCGGCGGCGATCGTCGACTGGGACCGGCTCGGTGTGCGCCCCCGCGCGGAGGAGGCCGTACGCGCCGCCGCGATCTTCTTCGTGCAGCCCGCGGGCACGCTCGACCTGCCCAAGATCCGGGCCTACGCGCGCGCGTACCGGCGTACGGCGGGAGCCACGCCCTCCGAGCTCGCCGCCGCCGTGCACCGGGTGTGGTGGGAGCGGCTGAACGACTTCTGGATGCTCCGCTGGCACTACGAGCGGGGCGACACCCGCGCCGACTCCCAGTTCCCGGCCGCCTCCGCGCTCGCGGTGTGGTGGACGCGCGAGTACGACACGGTGTGCGAGGCGTTCGTGGCCTGACGCCACCCAGGGCGGTTTCGGCTGCCCGTAACCTCCGGACCCGTCAAAGCACAACGCGCGCGTGGAGCCCTCTTCGGGCCGCACGCGCGCGTGGAGGCTGGTTTCCGTCAACCGACCGGGGGTTCGTGCACCCGGAGGGATGGTCGGCGGCTCAGGGGGTGGTGCCTCCGCCGCCCTCCGTCGTACCGCCGTCCGCCTCGCCGCCACCGTCGGCGCCGGCACTGTCACCCGTCGGATCCGACGACGGCGTCGGATCCGACGACGGCGCCGACGCGGTTTCCGAGGGCACCGGGGTCGACGCCACGTCCGACGGTGTGCTCGACGGCTGAGTCGAGGGGGTCGGGGACGTGGTGAAGGACGGTGTGGACGACGGCGTCCACTGGGAGGATCCCGAGCCCGAACCAGTGCCGTCGTCCGTGGTGGTGTTCGACGGCTCCTCGGAGGGCTCCTCGCTCGGAGTAGGCGTGGGGTTCTCGCTCGTCGCGGACGGCGAGGCGGACGGCGTCTTCGTGGTGTCCGACTTCTCGCCGGTGCCCTTGCCGCCCTGGAGGGCGAGGGCGACGCCCGCCGCGACGGCGATCACGGCGAAGAACGCCAGTATCCACAGCTTGCCCCGGCCGCTTCCCCGGTTGCCGTGGCCCTCGAAGCCGCCGTCGTCCCCGCCGCCGTATCCGGTGGGCAGGATCTGCTGGGGGATCTGGGTGGTGCCGGACTGGTCGCCGGGGTGGTTCATCACCGCGGTACCGGCGAAACCCGCCGAGGGGGTGTGCCGGCCGTCGTGCATGTCGACGGGCCCGGTGTTCCAGGTGCCGGTGTGGCTGCCCTGGTCGTACAGCATCTGCAGGCCGTACTGGATCAGCCCGCGCATCTCCTCGGCGGTCTGGAAGCGGTCGTCCGGCTCCTTGGCGAGGGAACGCATGACGAGCCCGTCGAGTTCCGGCGGCGCGCCGTCCGAGACCTGGGACGGCGGCACCGGGATGTCCTGGACGTGCTGGTAGACCACGGACAGCGGGGTCTCGCCGGTGAACGGGGGCCGCAGCGCGAGGAGTTCGTACAGCAGACAGCCGGTGGCGTACAGGTCGGAGCGGTGGTCGACGGCCTTGCCGAGGGCCTGCTCCGGCGAGAGGTACTGGGGCGTGCCCATGACCATGCCGGTCTGCGTCATCGTCGTCGACGCGCCGTGCAGCGCGCGGGCGATACCGAAGTCCATCACCTTGACGGCGCCACCGTGCGTGATGATCACGTTGGCGGGCTTGATGTCGCGGTGCACGATGCCGTGCTGGTGCGAATAGGCAAGCGCTTCCAGCACCCCGGAGACGATGATCAGGGCCTGCTCGGGCCCCGGCGCCTCGGCGTTGATGAGGAGGTCACGAATCGTGCGCCCCTCGACGATCTCCATCACGATGTACGGGACGGACTGGCCGCCCACGAAGTCCTCGCCCGAGTCGTACACGGCGACGATCGCGTGGTGGTTGAGCCCGGCCACGGACTGCGCCTCGCGCGTGAAGCGGGCCTTGGAGATGGGGTCCTCGGCGAGGTCGGCGCGGAGCAGTTTGACCGCGACGGTCCGTCCGAGACGCACGTCCTCGGCGGCGAACACCTCCGCCATGCCGCCCCGGCCGAGTCTGTGGGTGAGCCGGTACCGGCCGTCCCCGACAAGTCCGCCGTTGCCCCACAACTCAGGCGCGTCTGACATACCGCCGCCCGCCGCCTCGGGGTCGGACGGGCCCTGAGCGCGCTGCTGTGCCATCAGTCCTCGCCGTCGTTTCTGCCCGCGGTGCGCGCGGTGTTGTTACGGTCTCCGTCGGCCACGCTACAGCCTCCACGCAAGCCTCCGGTCCGGGAGGCGGTCCGGGAGGAGCTCCGCGAGGAGCCCTGGAACGGGTCCCGGGCGGACCGGCCATCAAACCCGTTGCGGGTATCGTCGTGCAAATTCCGCACCCGGCCCGCGCAACCCCTGTAACGCTTCCGCGACGCTTCCTTCCCGTACGGTCACGGAACGGGCACCGAACTTGACGTGCCAGTGGCCTCCGGCAGACTTGGCCCGGAATCAGCCAATCGATCACGTGCGGCTGCGGAGAAGCCCCGGGGGACGCTGACACATGAGCCAGGACGGCGCACACGGCCGGTACGCGGGGCAGTCGCTCGCCGGCGGGCGCTACCAGTTGCGCGACCTCCTCGGCGAGGGCGGCATGGCCTCGGTGCACCTCGCCTACGACTCGGTCCTGGACCGACAGGTCGCGATCAAGACACTGCACACGGAACTGGGCCGTGAACAGGCGTTCCGCGAGCGCTTCCGCCGCGAGGCCCAGGCCGTGGCCAAGCTCACGCACACGAACATCGTCTCGGTCTTCGACACCGGCGAGGACGACGTGGCGGGGACGACGACCCCGTACATCGTCATGGAGTACGTGGAGGGGCAGCCGCTCGGCTCCGTTCTGGACGCGGACGTACGGCAGTTCGGGGCGATGCCCGCCGACAAGGCGCTGAAGATCACCGCGGACGTGCTGGCGGCGCTGGAGATCAGCCACGAGATGGGCCTGGTCCACCGGGACATCAAGCCGGGCAACGTGATGACGACCAAACGCGGCGTCGTCAAGGTCATGGACTTCGGCATCGCCCGCGCCATGCAGTCGGGCGTCACCTCGATGACCCAGACCGGCATGGTCGTCGGCACCCCGCAGTACCTCTCCCCCGAACAGGCGCTCGGCCGGGGCGTGGACGCCCGCTCCGATCTCTACTCGGTCGGCATCATGCTGTTCCAGCTGGTCACCGGACGGCTGCCGTTCAACGCCGACTCAGCCCTTGCGATCGCGTACGCGCACGTCCAGGAGCAGCCTGTCGCCCCCTCCTCGGTCAACCGCGCGCTGCCGCCGGCGGTGGACGCGCTGGTCGCCCGTGCCCTGAAGAAGAACCCGAACGAGCGTTTCCCGAGCGCCGTCGCCATGCGCGACGAGTGCCTGCGCGTCGCCGCTTCCCTCCAACCGGCCGCCCCGAACATCGTGCCGGGCGCCCCCTCGGCGAGCGGCGCGGGCGTGGCCTCCGCGGTGTTCCCCCCGGTCGACCAGGCAACTCCGCCGACACCGGGCCCCGTTCAGACCCCGTACCAGCCGACCCCGCACCCGCAGTCGCATCCGCAGCACGCGAATCCGTACGCCGCCACCCCGCCCCCGGCGTACGCGACCCCGCAGACACCGGCTCCAGCTCCGACTCCGGTTCCGGCGTACGGCTATCCGCAGCAGGCCGCGTACCAGGCGCCCGGCGCGTACGCCGCGCAGCACACGCCCCCGGTCGGCGGCTCCGGAGGCGGACGGAAGAGCAACACGCCGGTGATCGTGGGTTCGATCGTCGTCTCGCTCGTCGCCATCAGCGGGCTGCTCCTCGCCCTGAAGTTCGGCGGAAACAGCACCGACAACGGGGGCGGCAGCGTCCCGAGCGCCTCGGCCTCGCAGACCTCGGGGTCGCAAGCGGGTACGGATACGGGATCGGGGGCGGATTCCGGGTACAAGGGGCCGGACCCGGCGAAGACGATCGACGCGGAGGAATGCTCGGAGGCGCCGGAGTCGTACACCGACCCGGACAAGATCCGGCTGCCCGACTTCCGCTTCAAGAACCTGGCCTCGGTCAAGTCCTGTTTCCAGGCGGCGGGCTGGCGGATGAAGGTCACCCGGGTCGCGGAGAACACGTTCGGCAAGGACATGATCACGGACCAGTTCCCCTCCGCGGGCACGGACGCCGACCCGGAGGACATGCCGGTGATCGAGCTGAACGTGTCGACGGGCTACCCGTCCTGATCGGACGGTTGTTCATGGAGCGGGGCCCGGCAGCCGGTCGGTCGGCGGCCGGGCCCCGCTCCATGAGATCAGGGGACGGCTAGAGGTACGGGCCGCCCGTACGTCCGCCCGTGCGCGGGTCCTCGTCGCCCTCGTGGCCGCCGACTCCCGGCGGCAGCGCGCGGCGCATCTGCTCCAACTGGGCCCGCGCGGCCATCTGCTGGGCGAACAGGGCGGTCTGGATCCCGTGGAAGAGGCCTTCCAGCCAGCCCACCAACTGGGCCTGCGCGATCCGCAGTTCGGCGTCACTGGGGATCGCCTCGTCGGTGAACGGCAGGGACAGCCGCTCCAGCTCGTCGACCAGCTCGGGCGCCAGACCGTCCTCCAGCTCCTTCACCGAGCTGGCGTGGATCTCCTTGAGCCGGACCCGGCTCGCCTCGTCGAGAGGAGCCGCGCGCACCTCCTCCAGCAACTGCTTGATCATGCTGCCGATCCTCATGACCTTGGCGGGCTGCTCCACCATGTCCGTCACCGGGATCTCTCGGGAGTCGTCGTCACCGCCACCACCGAGAGCCATCCCGTCCTGGCCAACGACCAGGATCTGGGGGTTCTCCGGCGACCTTTCGTTCCTCGGCATCTCCATGCGGACATTCTCTCGCACCGGACGGTGACGGTGGCCGGTGGGTCCGGCCGACCCCCCGCCCGACGTGCCGGACGGGCGACCGCGTGTGAGGCTGGTCCCGTCGAACCCCGGTGACGGGTGACCGTCGACCGGCGACTCCGCGGCGGGAGGAGGCCACCGACATGACTCCATGGCTCCGCACCCTGCGTACCTGCGGCACCCTGCTGGCCCTGGCGGCACCCACGCTCGCCGCCCACCCCCACGGCACGACAACCCCGTACGACGCCACCCGGGCCGTCCGGCCCGCCCCCGACGTCTCCCGGGCCGGCAGCCTGGCGGGCGAGGGACGGGAGCGTCCCGGGCGGCGGGAGTCCGCGCCGCCCGACGAGGCGACGGACGGCGCGGCCGAGCCCGTCCCGGCGCCGACCTCCGTCCCGGACGAGCCGGGAGACTCCGCCGCCCTGCCCGGCGCGGTCTCCGGGCCGGTGCTGCGGATACTGCCGCTCGGCAGCGGTCTGGTCCTCATCGGTCTCGGCCTGGGCCTCGCCTTCCTGGCGCTGCGCCTGCGCGCCCGTAGGACGTGACCCCGGGGGCGTCGTCCTACGGGACCACCAGCAGCACCTTCCCCACGTGCGTGCTCTCCTCCACCAGCCGGTGCGCCGCCGCCGCGTCACTCATCGGGAACTCGCGGTCGACGACCGGCCGAACCTGACCGGCCTCGATCAGCGGCCACACGTGTTCGCGTACGGCGGCCACGATCGCCGCCTTCTCGGCCGACGGGCGGGCGCGCAGCGAGGTCGCGGTGACCGCGGCCCGCTTGGTGAGGAGCGCGCCGATGTTCAGTTCGGCCTTGACGCCGCCCTGCATACCGATGATCGCGAGCCGCCCGTTGACGGCGAGGGCACGGATGTTGCGGTCCAGGTACTTGGCGCCCATGTTGTCGAGGATGACGTCGGCGCCGGTCCCGCCGGTGGCCTGCCCGAGCTCCTCGACGAAGTCCTGCTCCCGGTAGTTGACGAGGATGTCGGCGCCCAGCTCGGCGCACTGGTCGAGCTTCTCCTTCGTCCCCGCAGTCACCGCGACCCTGGCACCGACCGCCTTGGCGAGCTGGATGGCCATGGTGCCGATGCCGCTGGAGCCGCCGTGCACGAGGAGGGTCTCGCCGGGGCGGAGGTGGGAGATCATGAAGACGTTCGACCAGACCGTGCAGGCCACCTCGGGCAGCGCCGCCGCCCGCTTCAGGTCGATGCCCCGGGGAACGGGCAGCAGCTGGCCGGCCGGCACGGCGACCTTCTGGGCGTAGCCGCCGCCCGCGAGCAGCGCGCACACCTCGTCGCCGACGGACCAGCCGGAGACTCCGGGCCCGATCCCGGCGATCCGGCCGGCGCATTCGAGGCCGGGGTACGGGGAGGCGCCGGGCGGTGGGTTGTAGAAGCCCTGGCGTTGCAGGAGATCGGCGCGGTTGACGGCGCCGGCCACCACCTCGACCAGCACCTCGCCCTCGCCGGGAACGGGATCGGGGACCTCGGCCCACACCAGCGCCTCGGGCCCTCCGGGTTCGGGAATCGTGATCGCACGCATGAGTGGACGCTACTCCCCGCCCCGGGGAAATCGGGGTGCGGTACCGGTCCGGGGGAGAGACCGTGGAGAAACGTGCGGCCGCGCGAGCGATGAGTTCTCGGCCGGCCGGCGGTCTCCCTCTGCGTCACCCCGTACGCGCAAGGACTCCGGAAGGACCCGAGACATGAGCC
Source organism: Streptomyces sp. ME02-8801-2C (assembly GCF_033793965.1). Lineage (NCBI taxonomy): Bacteria > Bacillati > Actinomycetota > Actinomycetes > Kitasatosporales > Streptomycetaceae > Streptomyces > Streptomyces sp. ME02-8801-2C. Next base: position 464,437 of record NZ_JARAXP010000005.1, read on the forward strand.
CACAGGCAGCCAGGGCGGGCCGGGCGGCCGAGGTGCCCGACCTCGCGATCGAGACCGCGGGTCTGGTGAAGACCTTCGGTGACACCCGGGCCGTCGACGGCGTCGACCTCGCCGTGCCCACCGGCACGGTCTACGGGGTCCTCGGTCCGAACGGCGCAGGCAAGACGACCACCGTGAAGATGCTGGCCACCCTGCTCAGGCCGGACGGCGGCGAGGCACACGTCTTCGGCCACGACGTGGTGCGCGAGGCGGACACGGTACGCGGCAGGGTCAGCCTCACCGGCCAGTACGCGTCCGTGGACGAGGACCTCACCGGCACCGAGAACCTCGTGCTGCTCGGCCGGCTCCTCGGCCATCACAAGCGGACCTCCCGCGAGCGCGCGGCCCAGCTGCTGGAGGCCTTCGGGCTCACGGACGCGGCGGCGAAGCAGGTCAAGCACTACTCCGGGGGTATGCGGCGGCGGATCGACATCGCCGCGTCCATCCTCAACACTCCCGACCTGCTCTTTCTCGACGAACCGACGACCGGACTCGACCCGCGCAGCCGCAACCAGGTGTGGGACATCGTGCGCGCGGTGGTCGCGCAGGGCACGACGGTGCTGCTGACCACGCAATATCTGGACGAGGCCGACCAGCTGGCGTCCCGGATCGCCGTGATCGACCGGGGCAAGGTGATCGCGGAGGGCACGAAGGGCGAGCTGAAGGCGTCCGTCGGCGCCGGGTCCGTCCATCTGCGGCTGCGCGACCAGGCCCAGCGGCCACAGGCGGAGGAGGTGCTGCGGCGGACCCTCGACGCGTCCGTGCAGCGCGAGCCCGATCCGGTGGCGCTGACGGCCCGGGTCGGTACGTCGGTCGGCGACAGCGCGGCCGAGCAGGCGGCCCGCGCCCTCGCCGAACTGGCCCGGCTCGGCATCACCGTCGACAACTTCTCCTTGGGCCAGCCCAGCCTGGACGAGGTCTTCCTCGCCCTCACCGGCCACGACACCCAGGCCGACTCCACGACCGGCCCCACCACCGGCTCCACGGCAGACTCCACCGAAGGCGAGGCGGCGGCATGAGCACCGCGACCACGACCACCGAGAACAGGGAACTCGCCCCCGTCAGCGCCGAGTCGCTCGCCGCGCTGCTCGTCGCCAAGGACCGGCCGCCGCGCCCCAGCGCGCTCTCGGCGTCCCTGACCTTCGGCTGGCGCGCGATCCTCAAGATCAAGCACGTCCCGGAGCAGCTCTTCGACGTGACCGCGTTCCCGATCATGATGGTGCTGATGTACACGTACCTGTTCGGGGGCGCGCTGGCGGGCTCCCCGCGCGAGTACATCCAGTTCCTGCTGCCGGGCATCCTGGTGATGTCGGTCGTGATGATCACGATGTACACGGGTGTCTCGGTCAACACGGACATCGAGAAGGGCGTCTTCGACCGCTTCCGTACGCTGCCGATCTGGCGGCCCGCGGTGATGGTCGGCTATCTCCTCGGCGACGCCCTGCGCTACGCCATGGCGTCCGTGGTGATGCTGACGGTCGGCGTCATCCTGGGCTACCGCCCCGACGGCGGAGTGGTCGGCGTGGTCGCCGGCATCGCCCTGCTCCTCGTCTTCTCCTTCGCCTTCTCGTGGATCTGGACGATGTTCGGGCTGCTGCTGCGCACGGAGAAGTCGGTGATGGGCGTCAGCATGATGGTGATCTTCCCGCTGACCTTCCTGTCGAACGTCTTCGTCGACCCGAGCACCATGCCCGGCTGGCTCCAGGCCTTCGTCAACAACAGCCCGATCACCCATGTGTCGTCGGCGGTACGGGAGCTGATGGCCGGTGAATGGCCGACCGCCGAGATCGCCTGGTCATTGGGGTGGGCGGGCGCGCTGGTGCTGGTCTTCGGCCCCGTCACGATGCGGCTCTACAACCGCAAGTGACCAGGCGGCGGACGATCAGTTGTCGCGGATCGGACGGACGTCGGGCGCCACATGCCCGCCCGGCGTCGCCCGCACGATGGTGATGAGCCGGTCGGCCACCTGAAGCTCCCCGATGGACGGATCGTCGTACCCCAGCACCCGATGCCCGCGTACGACGCTCACCACCAGGTCGTCCGTCTCGCGCGGCCCCTTGCCCACCTCGGCCTTTATGACCGGCCGTTCGACGATGTCGAGCCCGCTGCCCTGCTGGATGAGGTCCTCCATGACCATGCCGGCGGCCGGGCTGAGCACCGACAGACCGAGCAGTCGCCCGGCCGCGCTCGCACTCGTGATGACGGCATCGGCGCCGGACTGCTTCAGCAGCGGCGCGTTCTCCTCCTCGCGCACGGCGACCACGATCTTCGCCGTGCGGTTGAGCTGCCGGGCCGTCAGCGTGACCAGGACGGCCGTGTCGTCGCGCTGGGTGGCGATGATGATCTGCCGCGCCTTCTGCAGTTCGGCCCGCAGCAGTACGTCGCTGCGCGTCGCGTCGCCGACCACTCCCGCGTACCCCTCGGCGGTGGCGGCGTCCACGGCCTTGGCACTGGGGTCGACGACCACGACCTGTTCCTTCTTCAGTCCGGTGACACAGACGGTCTGCACGGCCGACCGCCCCTTGGTCCCGAACCCGATGACAACGGTGTGCTCTCGCAAGGCCGCCCTCCAGCGGTTCTGGCGCCACTCCTCCCGTGTGCGTTCCGTGAGGACTTCGAGAGTCGTGCCGACCAGGATGATCAGGAAGAGCACGCGCAGCGGTGTGATGACGAAGATGTTGGTGAACCGGGCGGCGTCGCTGACGGGCGCGATATCGCCGTATCCGGTGGTGGAGAGGGTGACGGTGGCGTAGTAGAAGGCGTCGAGGAGGCTGACGGAGCCGTCGGCGTTGTCGTTGTAGCCGTCGTGGTCGAGATAGACGATGAAGGCTGTCCCGACCAGCACCAGCAGGGCCATGGCGACGCGTTTGCCGACCTGCCGGATCGGCCGTTCCACCACGGTCCGGGGGAGTTTCACCCGATGGGTCACCAGATGCTCGTCCGCCTGGCGGGCGATGGCGTCATGGCCCGGCAGTTTCACGTGAAACATCCTCCATGGGCGCCCCGACGGGCGCCGTTGCGATCCGAATGTTTCACGTGAAACACACCCCGGCTTCGGTGGCTGCCGACCAGGGCAGGTCAAGCAGTTCGAGTTCTTGACCGGCGCGGGCTCCGCCGGGCGGGACGACCGCGAGGGCCTCGGCCGCCGCGATACCGCGCAGCATGGCCGGCCCGTTGTAGTGCAGGGGCACGGCGCGGTCGCCACGCAGGACGACGGGAACGAGCCGGGTGTCGTGCGGGTGCCCGTGCACCTCGTCCTTGAGCGGCAGCGTGTACGGCTCCGGCGCCGCCCGTCCCGCGAGGGTCCGCAGCAGGGGCTCGGCGAGGGTGAGCAGCCCGGACACGGCGGCCAGCGGGTTGCCGGGCAACCCCACGAGGTGCTGGTTCTCCTTCAGCCGGGCCAGCAGCATGGGGTGCCCGGGGCGCACCTGGACACCACTCACGAGCAACTCGGCGCCGAGGCGGCGCAGCGTGGGGTGGACGTGGTCGACGGGTCCGGCGGCGGTACCGCCGGTGGTGACGACGATCTCGGCGGGGGAGTTCCTCAGGGCTTGATAAAGCGCCTCGGCGTCGTCCCCGAGTCTGCGTACGGCGATGACGTCGGCGCCGAGCGAGCGCAGCCAGGGCGGCAGCATCGGGCCGAGGGCGTCCCGGATCAGACCGTCGTGCGGCAGCCCCTCGGTGAGCAACTCGTCGCCCAGAACGAGGACTTCGGCCCGGGGCCGAGGGATCGCGGCGAGGGTGTCGTATCCGGCGGCGGCGGCGAGCCCGAGGACGGCCGGGGTCACGAAGGCGCCGGTGGGCAGCAGCTGGTCGCCGGTGCGGCACTCCTGGCCGCGCGGACGGATGTCCTGGCCGTGGCTCATCTCCCGGGTCGCGTGCAGCCTGCCCTGATCGTCCGTGCGGCCGTGCTCGCTGCGCAGTACGGCGGTCGTGTCGTGCGGGATACGGGCGCCCGTCGCGATCCGTACCGCCTCGCCGTCGGTGAGCGGCTCGGGCTGCGCGTGCCCGGCGAGCACACCGGCCTCGCGCACGTCCCAGGGACCGGGGCCCGCGACCGCCCAGCCGTCCATCGCGGAGGTGTCGAAGGAGGGGAGGTCGGTGAGGGCCGCGAGCGGGGCGGCGAGGACCAGGCCGAGAGCGGCCTCGACGGGTACGGAGATCGGCGCCGAGGCGGTACGGGAGACCCGGCGGGCAGCGCGCTCGGCGATGGCGCGGGCCTGGGGCCACGGGGTGGCCCGGAGGCGCTCGGAGGCGGGTTCGGGCGTGGGGGCGGGGTCGGCGCCGGTTCCGGCGGGGCGCGGCTGGTCGGCCTCCACGTCGTAGACCCCGTCCCCTGCGGGGGCCGGGGCCTCGGCGCCTCCTGGAGTGGGTCCCGCGCCCTGCTTGCGGCCACTGTTGCCTTGGTTCACGAGGGCGAGGGCCTCCTCGGCGCCGAGGTCGTCCAGGTCGCTGCGGGCGGTCATCCGGCGTCCGGGCTGTCGGGGGCCTTGCCCGCGGCGGGCCCGGCGTCGGCGGCCGCGGCCTCGTCGGCCCAGCGCAGCGCGAGGTCGACGGCCTTGCGGGTGGCCTCGGCGACCGCCTCGGGGCCTCCCCCGGCCCGGCCCGCCGCGTATCCGACGAGGAACGTCGTCAGGGGGGCGGCCGGCCTGGCCACACCGTGCGCGGCGTCACGGGCGAGGTCGAGAAGGAGGCCGGTGTCGACGTCCAGGTCGATGCCCAGTTCGTCCTTGGCTGCGGAAATCCATTCGTCCAACACGTGCCCATGCTCCCTGATGCGTGCTCTGGCGGCGGCGATGTCGTCCCAGGTGTCGCAGTCGAAGGACGCGACGGGGTCGGACACACGGGTGAGTTCCAGCGCGGCGGTCAGCCGGCGCAGCGGCAGGCCGGTGAGGCCGCCGTGTTCGAGGGTGAGCGCGCCCAGCTCCCGGCGCAGCGCGGACGCCCGGTACGCGGCCACGAGCGGCTGGTCCCGGCCGCCGGTGTCGGTGAGCAGCGCACCCTCGGCGCCGCTCGTGCGCAGGGCGCCGAGAAGCCGTCGCACGGTCGCCGGTCCGAGGAACGGGAGATCGGCGGAGAGTACGACGACATGCTCGGCCATGGTGTTCCGCAGACCCGCGTCGAGCGCGGCGACGGGTCCGCCGCCCGGCGGGTCCTCGTGGGCCCAGGTCACGGGCCGTGCGGTGGGCCGGGGGCCGGCGACGACCACGGTGGTGGCGGCGTCGGCGCAACTGGCGAGCACTCGGTCGAGCAGCGCGCGCCCGCCCACCCGTACACCGGGCTTGTCCGCGCCACCGAGCCGTCGGGCGGCCCCGCCCGCGAGCACCACGGCGTCGTAGCCGTCGGCGCCGGGAGTCGTCCCTGAGGGCGGGGGCTCGTAGGCGGTCACCCTCCGAGTATGCGGGCCGCCGCCGATCACAGGGAACGTGTGCGCGTCACCCGCGTCACAGGCTCCGCAGCAGCACCGCCGGTTGTTCGACGCAGTCCGCCACATAGCGCAGGAAACCGCCCGCCGTACCGCCGTCGCACACCCGGTGGTCGAAGGTGAGCGACAGCTGGACGACCTGTCGCACCGCAAGTTCTCCCTCGTGCACCCATGGCTTGGGGACGATCCGGCCGACGCCGAGCATGGCCGCCTCGGGGTGGTTGATGATCGGCGTGGAGCCGTCGACGCCGAACACGCCATAGTTGTTCAACGTGAAGGTGCCGCCGGTGAGTTCGGCGGGTGTGAGGGTGCCGGTCCTGGCCGACTCGGTCAGCCGCGCGATCTCCGCGCCGAGCCCCTCGGCGTTCCTGCTGTGCGCGTCCCGGACGACGGGGACGACGAGCCCGCGTTCGGTCTGCGCGGCGAAGCCGAGGTGGACGCGGTCGAGCCGGACGATCTCCCTGGCCTCCAGGTCGACCGTGGAGTTCAGGTCGGGGTGGCGGGCGAGGGCGGCCGTGCAGATACGGGCGAGCAGCGCGAGGAGGGAGACCTTCGCGGCCCCGCCGGCGTTCATGTGTGCGCGTGCCCGCATCAGCTCCGTGGCGTCGGCATCCACCCAGCAGGTCGCGTCCGGGATTTCGCGCCGACTGCGGGAGAGCTTGTCGGCGACGGCACCCCGGATGCCCTTCAGGGGCACGCGCGTGCCCTCGGTGGCGGCGGTGACTGCGGCGGGGTGCGCCGCAGGAACAGGAGCCGGCGCCGGCGCCGGGGACTCGGTTCGCGTGGCGGCGCCCGCGTGCAGCGCGCGCTCCACGTCGGCGCGCAGGATCAGTCCGTCGGGCCCGGAGCCCGCCAGCTCCCGCAGATCCAGGCCGTTCTCGCGGGCGAGCCGGCGAACGAGCGGCGAGATGACCGGAACGGGCCCGTCGACGCGGCCGGGAGCGGGGGCGGGGGCTTGCCCGGCCGTGCCCTCGAGGGCCGCCGGAGCGGCGGGCGCCGCCTGTTCCCGCCGCACCCTCCGTCGCCGCGCGGGCGCCTCGGAGGTGCCGTATCCGACAAGCACGTTGCCGGAGCCCTCGGCCGCGTCACCGGCGGGGTCCGGGTGGGCCGGGGTGCCGACCGCGACCGTCACCAGGGGTGACCCGACGGGCAGTTCGGTGCCCTCCTCGCCGAAGCGGGCGGTGACGACACCCCCGTAGGGACACGGCACGTCGACCATCGCCTTCGCCGTCTCGACCTCGACGACCGGCTGGTCCACGGCGACGACCTCGCCGACCTCGACCAGCCAGCGCACGATCAGCGCCTCGGTGAGCCCCTCGCCGAGGTCGGGGAGCCTGAACTCCAGTACCTGTGCCATCAGCGTTCCGCCTCCCACTGCAGCCGTCCCACGGCGTCCAGGACGCGGTCGACGCCGGGCAGGTGGTGCCGCTCCAGCATCGGCGGCGGGTACGGGATGTCGAACCCGGCGACGCGCAGCACCGGCGCCTCCAGGTGGTGGAAGCAGCGCTCCGTGACACGGGCCGCGATCTCCCCGCCGGGGCCGCCGAAACCGCCCGACTCGTGGACGACCAGGGCCCGCCCGGTCCGCCGTACGGAGGCGCATACCGTCTCGTCGTCGAAGGGGACCAGGGAACGCAGGTCGACCACTTCCAGGTCCCAGCCCTCCGCCTCCGCGGCCCGGGCCGCCTCCAGGCAGACGGGCAGGGACGGCCCGTACGTGATGAGCGTGGCGCTGCGGCCCGGGCGGCGGACCACCGCGCGTCCGATCGGTTCGACGGCCGACGGCTCGTCCGGGTTCCAGGAGTCCTTCGACCAGTACAGGCGCTTGGGCTCCAGGAAGACCACGGGGTCGTCGGAGGCGATGGCGGCCCGCAGCAGGCCGTACGCGTCGGCGACCGTGGCGGGCGTGACGACGTGGAGGCCCGGGGTCGCCATGTAGTACGCCTCGGAGGAGTCGCTGTGGTGTTCGACGCCGCCGATGCCGCCGCCGTAGGGCACGCGGACGGTGATCGGCAGGGGCATGGCCCCGCGCGTGCGGTTGCGCATCCGGGAGACGTGCGAGATCAGCTGCTCGAACGCGGGGTAGGCGAACGCGTCGAACTGCATCTCCACGACCGGGCGCAGACCGTACATGGCCATGCCGACGGCAGCGCCGAGGATGCCCGCCTCGGCCAGCGGGGTGTCCGTGCAGCGGTCGTCGCCGAACTCCTTGGCGAGTCCGTCGGTGACCCGGAAGACCCCGCCGAGGGTGCCGACGTCCTCGCCCATGACGTGCACGGTGGGGTCGGTGGCCATGGCGTCGCGCATCGCGCGCGTGAGGGCCTGTGCCATGGTCGCGGGCTTGAGGGCGACGGTGGTCATCAGTGCGCCCCTTCCGCCTCGGCCTCGAGCTCGGCCCGCAACTGGGCCCGCTGCTCGCGCAGCTGGGGAGTGTGTTCGGCGTACACCTGGGCGAACAGGTCCATGGGGTCGAGCACCGGGTCCTGGTTCATCCGGGCGCGCAGGTCGGCGGCGAGCGCCTCGGCGTCCTCGCGCGCGGCCCTGATGCCGTCCTCGTCGAGCAGCCCGCGCGCGGTGAGCTCCCGTTCCAGGAGGTCGATCGGGTCGTGCTCGCGCCAGGCGGTGACCTCGGAGTCGGCCCGGTAGCGCTTGTCGTCGTCGGCGTTGGTGTGTGCCTCCACGCGGTAGGTCACCGCCTCGACGAGCGTGGGACCACCACCCGCGCGCGCGTGGCGCACGGCGTCGCTGAGGACGTCGTACATGGCGACCGCGTCGTTGCCGTCGACCAGGCGGCCCGGCATCCCGTAGCCGACGGCCTTGTGGGCCAGCGACGGGGCGGCGGTCTGCTTGGCGAGCGGCACGGAGATCGCGAAGCCGTTGTTCTGGACCAGGAAGACCACCGGCGCCTGCCACACGGCGGCGAAGTTCAGCGCCTCGTGGAAGTCGCCCTCGCTGGTGCCGCCGTCCCCGACCATGGCCAGCGCCACCACGTCGTCGCCCTTGAGACGGGCGGCGTGCGCGAGCCCGACGGCGTGCGGCAGCTGCGTCGCGAGCGGGGTGCACAGCGGCGCCACCCGGTGCTCACGCGGGTTGTACCCGGTGTGCCAGTCACCGCGCAGCAGCGTCAGCGCCTGTACGGGGTCCACGCCCCGGGCGACCACGGCGAGCGTGTCCCGGTAGCTGGGGAAGAGCCAGTCACGGTCCTCCAGGACGAGCGCGGCGGCCACCTCGCAGGCCTCCTGGCCGACGCTGGAGGGGTACACGGCGAGCCTGCCCTGCTTGGTGAGGGCGGTGGCCTGCGCGTTGTACCGGCGCCCGCGCACCAGCTGCGCGTACAGCCGGCGCAGCAGCCCGGCATCCGCCCGCGCCGCCGCCTCGGTACCGAGGACGCGGTACGGCTCCGTGTCGGGCAGCAGCGGCGCGGGGTCGGTCCGGGGCTGCCAGGCGGGCGGCGGCGTGGGGCGGTACGCACCCCGCTGCTCCATGACCGTCATGCGGCACCTCCTCGTGGGAGACGGCTCCGGGCGGGCCACGGTTGTGACTCGCCTCACCTACCGATTGTTCGGTCGTCGGCACATTTTGGCTACAGGCGCCGCCAGGCTGTGGACAAACGGTTCTCCACAGCCTGAGATGGACGCAGTACGTCCATGGCAGGGAGGCGGGGGCACATGGCACCTGAACAAATGGCCGAGCGCACGGAAGGCGGCCCCGCCCTGCCGCCCCCACGGCCGCTGGACGCCATTGATCAGGACATCCTGCAGATGCTCCAGGCGGACGGCCGCGCCTCGATCCGTTCCGTGGCCGAACGCGTGCACGTATCGCGGGCCAATGCCTACGCGCGCATCAACCGCCTCATCGAGGACGGCGTGATCCGCGGTTTCGGCGCCCGCGTGGACCACGAACGCGCCGGGCAGGGCACCTCGGCGTACATCACCCTGAAGATCGTCCAGAACTCCTGGCGCACCGTCCGCGAACAACTGCGGCAGCTCCCGGGCGCCGACCACATCGCCCTGGTGGGCGGCGACTTCGACGTGCTCCTGCTGGTCCACACCCCCGACAACAAGGCGCTGCGCGAGCTGGTGCTGATGCGCCTGCAGGCGATGCCGGAGGTGCTCAGCACACGCACACTGCTGGTGTTCGAGGAGGAGGACCTGGACCTGGAGGGCTGAGGCACCGTTCCTGAGACTGAGCGGGCGTGAGTCCGTTCAGCCGCGCGCCCCGAACGGTCTTGGGCGATCCCCCAGAGGGGGTGCCCCCAGTCCCCGGCGTACTCGACCCCGGGTGGCGACACGCATCCTGTGCGTGGCCCGGGCCCGGGAGGCCCCCGCGGCCGGAGGCCGCTGTCAAACACAGCCCTGCGCGACCTGGTCAGGTGAGTACGGCCAGAGGCGACGGGGAGGCCCTGAACCATCGTCCTTGTGTGCACCCCTTGCCGAGCAGCTACCAACCCCCCACGGAGTCCCGCTACGGGTTGCGCAGCCCCCCGAAGACCAGCCGCGCCACCGCGTCGGCGACCTCCCGCTCACCCATGCCGCGCGCGTCGGGCCGGTACCACTCCACGACCGAGTTGATCATCCCGAAGACGAGCCGCGTCGCGAGCCGCACCTCCACGTCACCGCGTATGTCCCCCTCGGCGGCGGCGGCCTTGAGCAGCTCGGCGACCCGGTGGTCGAAGTCACGGCGCCGTTCCAGGGCCCGGCGCTCGGTCTCGGTGTTGCCGCGCACCCGCAGCAGCAGCGTCACGTACGGCAGTTCGGCGATGAGCACCTCGACCATGCGCCGTACGACGTACTCCAGCCGTCCGGCGGCGGGCCCCACGCGCGCGTGCTCCTCGTCGAGGATCCCGAACAGCCCGTCCAGGGCGCGGTCGACGGCAAGGCGCAGCAGCTCCTCCTTGCCGGTGATGTGGTGGTAGATCGACGACTTGGAGATGCCCGCCGCCTTGGACAGGTGCTCCATGGAGGTGCCGTCGTAGCCGCGCTCGTTGAACACCTGCACGGCGACCTGGAGCAGGGTCTGCGTGGTGTAGGTGTCGCGCTTGGCGGTGGTCATGGGGTGCCCTCCCGCTTGTCGGTGGCGTACGCGTGGCGGTAGAGCGCGAGGGACGGCGCGTACCGTCCGCTCGGGTCGCGCTGGTGGAGTTCGTCGAGGATCTCGTGCGCCCAGCTCCGGCCGAGCCGGCGGCTCCACTCGAAGGGCCCGAGCGGGTAGTTGACGCCGAGGCGCATCGCCGTGTCGACGTCCTCCTCGGTGGCGACGCCCTTGGCGACGGCGTCGTGCGCGAGGTCGATGATCCGGGCCACCGTGCGGGCGACGATCATGCCGGGCGCGTCCCCGAGGACACTGACGTCCTTGCCGAGCGCCTGGAAGAGGCCGATGGCCTCGGTCAGGGTCTGCGGCTGGGTGTCCTGGGAGGCGGACAGGGCGATGCGGGTGGCCCGCCGGTAGTCGAGGGCGAGGTCGAAGTAAACGACGTCACGGAACTCGACGCTGGTCTGCCCGTCGGCGAGGACCAGCTGACCGCCGCTGGGCAGCACCAGCCGGGTGCCGTGGTCCTCCTCGTCCTCGCGGACGGGAACGCCCGCCTCACGGATCAGCGCGAGCAGGTCGGCCGCCGGGCCCAGGTCACCCTCGGCGACGACGTACGCGGGCGGCTGGGCCGCTTCCGCGGTGTGCGGTTCGGCGCGCTCGGCGTCGTCCCCGTACTCGTACCAGCCCTGACCGGTCTTGCGGCCGAGCCGGCCCGACTCGACGAGCCGCCGCTGGGCGAGCGAGGGCGTGAACCGCACGTCCTGGAAGAAGGCCTGCCACACGGAGTGGGTGACGGCCTCGTTGACGTCCTGCCCGATGAGGTCGGTCAGCTCGAAGGCGCCCATTTTGAACCCGCCGCACTCGCGCAGCACCGCGTCGATGGTGGCGGGGTCGGCGGACTGGGCCTCGTACGCGGCGAACGCCTCCGCGTAGAAGGGCCGGGCGAGGCGGTTGACGATGAACCCGGGGGTGTCGGCGCAGGCGACCGGCGTCTTGCCCCAGGCGCGGGCCATCTCGTACGCGCGCGTGGCCGACGTGACGTCGGTGGCGAACCCGGAGACGACCTCCACGAGGGGCAGCAGCGGCGCCGGGTTGAAGAAGTGCAGCCCCACGAACCTCCCGGGGTTGCGCAGGACGCCGCCGATGGCGGTGACGGACAGGGACGAGGTGTTGGTGGCGAGCAGACAGTCGTCGTCGACCACCTCCTCGAGGGCGCGCAGCAGCTCCTGCTTCACGTCGAGCTGTTCGAGGACGGCCTCGACGACGAGGGAGCAGTCGGCGAGTTCGGCGAGGCTCCCCGCGGCGTGCAGGCGGCCCCGCGCCGCGTCCCGGTCGGCCGGCGCGAGCCTGTCCTTCGCCACGAGCCGGTCGAGGCGCGCGCCGATCGCGGCGGCGGCCTCCTGGGCCCGCCCGGGCGCGGCATCGAACAGCCGTACGTGATGACCGGCGGCCAGCGCGACCTGGGCGATGCCCTGGCCCATGGTGCCGGTGCCGACGACGGCCACGGGGCTGCTGAGGTCGAGTGCTGTCATGTGCGCGATCCTCCCGCACGAGGTTGTCCACAGATGCGGCGGACCCCCTTGTCCCGACCGATCGTTCGGTTACTCTAGCCCTGTCATCCCTTTTCTGCCCAGGTCATGAGCTCGACGAAGTGCTCTTGAGACGAGGAGTTGGTCCCCCGATGGCCGCCGAACTCACCGCGCACCAGCTGATCGCCCAGCACCGGCCCACCCTCGATCAGGCGCTGGAAGCGATCCGCACGCGCGCGTACTGGTCCCCGCACCCCGAACACCCCAAGGCGTACGGGGAGGACGGCAGCCTGGACCTGGCCGCGGGCAAGGCCGCCTTCGACGCGGTCCTCAACACCCGCCTCGAACTGGACCAGCCCGGCACCGACGGCTGGGTGGGCGGCGAGGTGTCCCCGTACGGCATCGAGCTGGGCGTCACCTATCCGCACGCGGACGTCGACGTGCTGCTGCCCGCCATGAAGGCCGGACAGCGCGCGTGGCGCGACGCGGGCGCGGAGGTCCGCGCGGTGGTCTGCCTGGAGATCCTCCGGCGGATCAGCCGCCGCACGCACGAGTTCGCGCACGCGGTCATGCACACCAGCGGCCAGGCCTTCATGATGGCGTTCCAGGCGGGCGGCCCGCACGCCCAGGACCGCGGCCTGGAGGCGGTGGCGTACGCGTACGCGGAGCAGGTCCGCACCCCCGGCACCGCGGAGTGGACCAAGCCCCAGGGCAAGCGCGACCCGCTGGCCCTCACCAAGGAGTTCACGCCGGTCCCGCGCGGCATCGCCCTCCTCATCGGCTGCAACACCTTCCCCACGTGGAACGGCTACCCGGGCCTGTTCGCCTCTTTGGCCACGGGCAACCCGGTCCTCGTCAAGCCCCACCCGCGCGCGGTACTGCCGCTCGCGCTGACGGTCGCCGTCGCGCGCGAGGTCCTGACCGAGACCGGCTTCGACCCCAACCTCGTCGCCCTGGCGGCCGAGCGCCCCGGCGAGGGCATCGCCAAGACCCTGGCGACCCGCCCGGAGATCCGGATCATCGACTACACGGGATCGACGTCGTTCGGCGACTGGCTGGAGGCCAACGCCCGCCAGGCGCAGGTCTACACGGAGAAGGCCGGCGTCAACACGGTGATCGTGGAGTCGACCGGCGACTACAAGGGCATGCTGTCGAACCTCGCGTTCGCCCTCTCCCTGTACAGCGGCCAGATGTGCACCACCCCGCAGAACCTCCTCATCCCCCGCGACGGCATCCGTACGGAGGAGGGCCACAAGTCGTACGACGAGGTGGTCTCCGGCCTCGCCGCGGCCGTCAGCGGCCTGCTGGGCGACGACGCGCGCGCGAACGGGCTGCTGGGCGCGATCGTCAACCCCGACGTGAAGGCCCGGCTGGAGGCGGCGGCCGGCCTCGGCGAAGTCGCCCTGCCCTCACGGGAGATCGTGAACCCCGACTTCCCCGAAGCGGTGGTCCGCACGCCGGTCGTCGTGAAGCTCGACGGCGCCAAGCCAGACTCCGAGGCCGCCTACATGAGCGAGTGCTTCGGCCCGGTCTCCTTCGCCGTCGCGGTCGACTCGGCGACGGACGCGGTGCAGTTGCTGCGGCGGACCATCCGGGACAAGGGCGCGATGACGGTCGGCGCGTACACGACCGACCCCGAGTTCGAACAGACCGTCCAGGAGGCCTGTTTCGACGAGTGCGCCCAGCTGTCGCTGAACCTGACCGGCGGGGTGTACGTCAACCAGACGGCCGCCTTCTCCGACTTCCACGGCTCGGGCGGCAACCCGGCGGCGAACGCGGCCCTGTGCGACGGGGCGTTCGTGGCGAACCGCTTCCGGGTGGTCGAGGTGCGCCGGGAGGCCTAGAAGGCCGCGTCGCCGGTGAGGCTCCAGTGGTACAGCGTCATGGCCACGCTGGTCGCGAGGTTGTAGCTGGAGACCTGGGGGCGCATCGGCAGGGACACCAGACGGTCGGCACGCGCGCGCAGTTCGGGCGACAGCCCGCTGCGCTCGGAGCCGAAGGCGAGGAGGGCGTCGTCCGGGAGCTTCAGCCCCCGAATGTCGTCGCCCTCCGGATCGAGCGCGAACACCGGCCCGGGCGGCAGCTCGGCCACCGTCAGCCGCTCCACGGCCGTCGCGAAGTGCAGCCCCGCCCCACCGCGTACGACGGTGGGGTGCCAGGGGTCGACGGTCCCGGTGGTGACGACGCCGGTCGCGCCGAATCCGGCCGCGAGCCGGATCACCGCCCCGGCGTTGCCGAGGTTGCGCGGGTCGTCGAGGACGACGACGGGCGCACTGCGGGGCATGCGCGCGAGCGCCTCCAGGTTGGCGCCGCGCGAGGGCCGTACGGCCAGGGCGGCCACCGCCGTGGGATGCGCGCGCGGCACCAGCGAGGTGTACGTCGTCTCCGGCACCTCGGCCAGGAGGGCGTCCAGGGTGTCCCGTACGTCCGGAGCCAGCTCGTCGGCGAGATCCAGGGCCGCCAGTCGGTCGGTGGTCACGGCCACCGGGATGCGCGCGCCGAAACGGACGGCGTGCTTGAGGGCGTGGAAGCCGTCGAGCAGGACGGATGCGCCCGAGAGCCGGTGCCAGTCGGTCACCGCGGCGCTCGCCGGCCCTGTTGCTGAGTCCGTCATGCCGTGCAGCCTACGTGCGCGTGTGCGCCGTCTCGTCCGCCTCCGCCTCGTCGGCCGCTGTCTCGTCCGCCGTCCCGGCGGTCCGACGGCCCGGCAGCCGGGAGACAAGGCGCACGCGCGCGCGTGCGGCACCGTCACCGAGTCGGCGCAGGAACGAGGTGGGCAGGAACACGGCGTCCGCGGCGATCATCGCGAGGGAGAAGAAGGGCAGCCCGAGGACGACGGCGATGACGGCGTGCTCGGTCATCATCACGGCCAGCAGGACGTTCTTGACCCGCCGGTTGAAGAGCGTGAAGGGGAAGGCGACCTGCACGACCACCGTCCCGTACGTCACCAGCATCACCATCGTGCCGCTCGACGCCATCAGGTCGGAGAGGGCGGGCCACGGGGAGAAGTAGTCGAGGTGGAGCGGGTAGTAGACGGCGGTGCCGTCCTGCCAGCGCGAGCCCTGGATCTTGTACCAGCCGGCCGTCGCGTAGATCAGACAGGCCTCGGCCATGATCACGAAAAGGGCCGCGTTGTGCACGACGTTGCCGACTATGTCGAGCAGCATCCGGAGCCCGCCGGGCTGCTCGCCTCCCTGCTCGCCGTCTTGCCCGCTCCCTGGCTCGCCGCCCGGCGCCCGGCGCGCGACGACCCACCACACGCCCATGGCCAGCCACATCCCCCACAGGATCACCGGAACCAGTGGGTCGCCGTCGAGCTTCCCGGCCGCGGTACCGGCGACCAGGAGCGACCCGAGGACGGCCCAGAGCGCGGGGCCCACTCGGTCGGGGGCGGCGAACAGCACACGCGCGCGTGCCCTGCGGGCTCGTCGCGCGTCCAGGGACCACACCTGGCCACAGCGCGTGAACACCAGGTAGAGGGACATCAGGTGCAGGACGTTGTCGCCGCCGTCCCCCACGAAGATGCTGCGGTTCTGGAGCGAGAGCACACCGACCATGAAGACCACGGACAGCGTGCGGGTGCGCCAGCCGAGCAGCAGAAGAAGACTGGCGAGGACGGCGAGCACGTAGACGAGCTCGAACCAGACCCGGCTGCCGGACCACATGAGCACGGTGAAGGCGCCGTTGTCCGAGATGAGCTGCTGGGCGAGATCCCAGCTCCAGGGCCCGTCCGGGCCGTACAGCTCCTGCCGGTGCGGGAATTCGCGCAGCAGGAACAGCAGCCACGTCGCTGAGAAGCCGATCCGCACGACGGCGGCCTGGTAGGGGCCCAGCGCGGTCTCGGTGACACGGCCGATACCCAGGGAGGCCGCTCGCGAGAAGGAACGGAAGAGCGAACGGGAGGCCGTGGGCTCGACGGAGGTCATGAGCCGTCCCCCTTAGCCTTGTCGTCCGTGCCCGCCGCCTGCGGCGCCTCGTCGTCGGGGACGGGCCACCAGGGCAGTACGCGGTACGTGGGCTTCTCGGGCACCTGCTCCTGGCTCCACTCGGGGGGTCGGACGTTCGTGCTGCGCGAGCGGACCTGGACGCGGTCGATCGTGCCGCCCGGGCCGACCGCGCCCTCGCGCTCGAGACGCATGACGACGATGCGGCGCAGGTACGCCTCGGAGAGGGCACCGCGCAGGCCCGAGGGACGGTTCTGGGCGTCGTGCGAGCCGGCGAGGAAGTCCCACGCCCGGCGCAGCTCGTTCTGCTGGGTGTGACTCGGCACCGGATTGCCGTGGATGGCCTTCCCGTCCAGCGCGGAGAGGTCGTACCAGCCGGTCGTCCGGGCCCCGCCGTCCGCCGTACGGACATCGGCGCGGACCTCGACTGCGATGTTCTGCTGCAGCGGGTTGGGGGCGAAGAGCTTCCAGTTCTGTTCGAACTCCGGGTAGATCCAGTCGTCGATCGCCGACGCGTGCTCCCTGGTGACCGTGTTCGAGGGCGCGACGTGCAGAAACACCATCCCGAGGTGGACACACACGACCACGGCGACCACCGCGACGGCCAGGGCCGCGCCCACCTGGTACGGGAGAGACAGAGCGGCCAGGGACGGGCGCGGCGCTTCCCGGGGCGGTGGCGGGGGGTCGTCGAGCATGGAGCTCTCGGCCTCGCCGGGCTCAACGACCTCGTCGACCTCGTCGACCTCGCCGGGCTGGTCGCGCCCGTGTCGGGCGGTCGAGTCTGCCTCGTACGCGTCCATTGCGCCCCGCCTCCCGATACCCGGTCCCATCGCACCCACGGCGTGCGCACGGGCACGGTACTCAGGGCAGCCCGCCCGGCGCAGCCCCCTCCGCACGCCCGCACACGCCGTGCACGGTGCCCGGACAGCCCGCTGACACCCTACGGCCCACCGTTGGAGCACCGATTCGAACAAATCGAACAGTCTGCCGCTGCCGCGCACCCCACGGTCCGATCCGTTCCCTTCTTCTAGAACCTGTTCTATCTTGACGCCCCGTCAGGTCACCCGCCCCCGGGCCGAGAGGACAGCACCGTGGACTTCAGGTTCAGCGAGGAGCAGCAGGCGGCGGTCGAGGCGGCCCGGGCGGTCTTCGGCGGGGTCGCACCGGACGGCGTACCCAGCCCGTCGCTCGTCCCGGGTGCCGTCGCCGACGACTTCGACCGCGCCCTGTGGGAGAGGCTCGCCGGTGCGGACCTGCTGAGCCTGCTGCTCGACGACGAGTTCGGCGGCGCCGGCCTCGACGCCATCGCCCTGTGCCTCGTCCTGCGCGAGTCCGCGAAGGTACTGGCCCGGGTCCCCCTGCTGGAGAGCTGCGCCGCCGCCGCGGCCGTACAGGCATTCGGCGACGGGGTACTGCGGGACGAGGTGCTGCGCCGGGCCGGGACCGGCGACCTCGTCCTCACCGTCGCCGCACACGGCCGCACCGGCCACGACGCCGCCGAACTCGCCGTGACCGCAAGCCGGGACGGCGACCTGTGGGTGCTCGACGGAGTGCAGACGGCGGTGCCCTGGGCGCACAACGCCGACTTCGTGCTCGTACCCGCCCGCACCGGCACCGACCGGACCGTCCTCGCTCTGGTCCCCCGCCTTAACGAAGGGGCCCCGCTCGACGGCCTGACCCTCGCCGAGCAGATCTCCACCGCCGGCGAACGGCTCGCCGAGCTACGCCTGGATTCCGTGTGTGTGCCGGACCACTACGTCCTCGACACCGAGGACGCCTGGCCCTGGCTGCGCGACCTGCTCACCGTCGGGACCTGCGCACAGGCCCTCGGACTGGGGACCGCCGTACTGGGCATGACCAGCGACTACACCGGCAAACGGGAACAGTTCGGGCATCCGCTGGCGACGTTCCAGGCCGTCGCCGTCCAGGCCGCCGACCGGTACATCGACCTGCGCGCCATGGAGGCCACACTCTGGCAGGCGGCATGGCGCATCAGTACCGGGGCGAGCGGCGCGCTGCCGGTCTCCGGAGACGTGGCCGTCGCCAAGATCTGGGCCTCGGAAGGGGTACGCCGGGTCGTGCAGACCGCGCAGCACCTGCACGGCGGCTTCGGCGCCGACACCGACTATCCGCTGCACCGCTACCACGCCTGGGCCAAACACCTGGAGCTGTCCCTCGGCCCGGCGGCGGCACACGAGGAGACACTCGGCGACCTGCTCTCGGCCCACCAACTGGCCTGAAGGCCGACGCCGAGCCCTCACACACCCCGGGCTCGGGTTCGGCTCAGGCTACGAAGCCCGGCGCACCCTCGTCGGTGACGACCGGGCGGCCCGCCGCCTCCCACACCTGCATACCGCCGCCGACGTTCACGGCGTCGATGCCCTGCTGGACCAGGTAGTTCGTGACCTGCGCCGACCGGCCCCCGGAACGGCAGATCACGTTCACCCGACCGTCCTGCGGCGCCGCCTCCGTCAACTCGCCGAAGCGCGCGACGAACTCGCTCATGGGGATGTGCAACGCCCCCTCGGCATGCCCCGCCTGCCACTCCTCGTCCTCACGGACATCCAGCAAGAAGTCGTCGTCCTTGAGGTCCGCGACCTCGACCGTGGGCACACCAGAACCGAAACTCATGCCCCGACGATACCCACGTCACCGCCCGAGCAGCGCCGCGAGTTCCGCCTCACGCTGCGCGACCTGCGCCAGCAACTGCTCCGCGATCTCCTCCAGGAGACGGTCGGGGTCGTCCGGAGCGAGCTTCAGCATCGCGCCGATCGCACCCTCCTCCAGGTCCCTCGCGACCAGCGTGAGCAGCTCCTTGCGCTGAGCCAGCCACTCGAGGCGGGCGTAGAGCTCCTCGCTGTGACTCGGCTGCCACTCGGCGGGCGCCGGACCGGCCGCCCACTCCTCGGCCAGCTCCCGCAGCGACACCTCGTCGCCCCGCCCGTAGGCCGTGTTGACCCGGGCGATGAACTCGTCGCGCCGCGCCCGCTCCGCCTCGTCCTGCGCCAGGTCCGGATGGGCCTTGCGCACCAGCTCCCGGTAGACCTTGCGGGCCTCGTCGCTCGGGCGCACCCGCTGCGGGGGCCGCACCGGCTGCTCGGTGAGCATCGCCGCGGCCTCCGGGAACAGTCCCTCCGAGTCCATCCAGCCGTGGAACAGCTCCTCGACCCCGGGCATCGGCATGACCCGCGCCCGAGCCTCCCGCGCCGCCCGCGCGTCCTCGGGGTCACCGCTGCGCGCGGCCTTCGCCTCGGCGATCTCGGCGTCCAGCTCGTCGAGGCGGGTGTACATCGGGCCGAGCTTCTGGTGGTGCAGCCGGGAGAAGTTCTCGACCTCGATACGGAACGTCTCGACCGCGATCTCGTACTCGATGAGCGCCTGCTCGGCGACCCGTACGGCCCGCTCCAACCGCTCCTCGGGCCGAGCACCCTCGGCCTGACCGGCCGCGCCGGCCGCCGCCTGCGCGTCAGGCGCGTCAGGAGACTCCCGCGCCCCTTCGGCTTCGGGCACGGACGAGGACTGCTCAGCTTCCGGGGTCGTCACCCGCCCAAGCGTAGGCCACGGCTCCGGCGCCCACCCAAGGTCACCGAACAGACCCCGAAGTCACCCCACACCCGTCACACTCCGCCCCGGCGACCACCGCCCCGACCCTCACACCCCCATCTCCGCGGCGATCCGCCCCGCCCGCACAGCCCCCACCAGAACCGCGTGATCCGCCTCCGTACGGTCGGCGTAGGCCGTCGCGAACGTCGCCACCGCCTCGTCCAGCTCGTCGCTCTTGCCGCAGTACCCGGCGATCAGACGAGGATCGGCACTGTGGGCGTGCGCCCGGGCCAGCAGGGCGCCCGTCATCCGTCCGTAGTCGTCGATCTGGTCGGCGGACAGGGCGGCCGGGTCGACGCTGCCCTTGCGGTTGCGGAACTGCCGCACCTGGAAAGGCAGTCCGTCGACCGTCGTCCACCCGAGAAGAATGTCGCTGACGACCTGCATGCGCTTCTGCCCGAGCACCACCCGGCGCCCCTCGTGCACCGCGCCTGCCGCCTCCACCGGATCCCAGCCGGCGGTCGCCAGATGCGGGACCAGCGCCGACGGACGGGCCTCCTTCACCTGGAGGACGAGCGACTCCCCCTTGTGATCCAGCAGCAGGACGACGTACGACCGCGCACCCACACTCCCCGTGCCGACGATCCGGAACGCCACATCGTGCACCGAGTGCCGCTCCAGCAACGGAAGACGGTCCTCCGAGAGCGTCCCCGCATACTCCTCCAGGGACGCCGCCACCGCCGCGGCCTCCGCGTCCGGCACCCGCTGCAGCACCGGAAGAGCGTCGACGAAGCGCCGCCCGCCGTCCTCGGTGACCTCCGTCGACCTGGCCGCGAACCGCCCGCTGGTGTTGCCCCGCGCCTTCTCGGACACCCGCTCGAGCGTGCCGATCAGGTCATGGGCGTCCGTGTAGGAGACAAGCTCCTCGTCCGCGATGGCGTTCCACGCGTCCAGCACCGAAAGCTTCGCCAGCAGCCGCATCGTCCGGCGGTACGCCCCGACCGCGCCGTGCGCAGCCTTGCGGCAGATGTCCTCGTCCGCGCCCGCCTCCCGGCCCGCGAGCACCAGCGAGGCGGCAAGCCGCTTGAGGTCCCACTCCCAGGGGCCCTGGACCGTCTCGTCGAAGTCGTTCAGATCGATGACCAGACCGCCACGCGCGTCACCGTAGAGACCGAAGTTGCCCGCATGGGCGTCGCCGCAGATCTGCGCGCCGATCCTGGTCATCGGCGTACGCGCCAGGTCGTAAGCCATCAGGCCCGCCGAACCCCGCAGGAAGGCGAACGGGGTCGCCGCCATCCTGCCCACCCTTATCGGGGCCAACTCGGGGATACGACCACGGTTGGACTCCCTGACCGCCGTCTCCGCATCCGGACGTGAACCGTCCGCGCCCCCGTCGAACAAGGCGTGCGCGCCACGCGGAACCCGCTGCCGCAACGCCTTCCCCTCCTCCTTGGGGGAGGAGCCCTCCGCCTGCCACTGGGCGAACCCCCGCACCCGGGGAAGCCCCCGCGCCCGGCTGCGCACCACCGTGGCCCCCGCCGACTCCGTACCGACCTCGGTCATCGCGACCGCCTCCCCCACTCCCCACACCGCCACCAACATCAACTGGCGACGACCGTACCGCCACACATCCCCATCAGGTGAGACCCTGTGGATAAGTCGGGCAACCCGTGGGACGCACCTCATATGAGAGAGACCTCACATCCCCGTGACGGCGTGGTGAGATGCACGCGGGCAATGAGAACCACGAGAACGATGAGTGCAACGAGAAACGGCCCTCATCGTGATCACGATGAGGGCCGTTCACTTGTGCGCGAGGGGGGAGTTGAACCCCCACGCCCTTGCGGGCACTGGAACCTGAATCCAGCGCGTCTGCCTATTCCGCCACCCGCGCATTGGGTGTGTCCTCCGGCCCTGCTCCCTGCGGTGCTGGGGCCTTCCGACATCGAGAAGATTAGCACGCTGGAGGTGGTGGGTTCACATCCCTTTCCCCCGCCCCCACCCACCCCGGAACCGCCCCGGACCCGCCGACCAAGCCGGACCGGCGGCGACTACGTATCAACACGAGCCTGTTCACGTATCAACCTCGTACCGGTCAAGCCCATCTCCTATGGAGGCGGGCAAGGTGCACAGTCAGGTGCGGGACACTGGTTTGGCGCCGCCTCTACGATCTGGGTAGGGCCCGAGGAGTTCGAAGGGGAGCTTCACAGGGAACTTCGTCAGGCGTCGACACCTGTCGACCGGGCTGACAGGGGGAACCAGCCGTTTTCCCCGCGCGTGGATACGATCAGTAAGCAGTACCAGGCACGACAGGCACGGCACGCACGGCTCAGACAGAGCAGCAACTTGGAGGAGGTGCCCCATGGGAGTCCTGAAGAAGTTCGAGCAGCGTCTCGAAGGTCTGGTCAACGGCACCTTCGCCAAAGTGTTCAAGTCCGAGGTCCAGCCCGTGGAGATCGCGGGCGCGCTGCAGCGCGAGTGCGACAACAACGCGACCATCTGGAACCGCGACCGGACCGTCGTACCCAACGACTTCATCGTGGAACTGAGCGCCCCGGACTACGAGCGCCTCAGCCCCTACTCCGGACAGCTCGGCGACGAGCTCGCCGGGATGGTGCGGGACTACGCCAAGCAGCAGCGGTACACCTTCATGGGCAACGTCAAGGTGCACCTGGAGAAGGCCGACGACCTCGACACCGGCCTGTACCGGGTCCGCAGCCGTACGCTCGCCTCCTCCACCAACCAGCAGGCCCCCGGCGGACCCGGCCCCGCCGCCCCCGCGGCCCCGCCCAGAGGCAGGCCCGCGGCCGGCGGCTACGGCTATCCGCCCGCCGCACCACCCCCGATGCCGGCCGCACCACCGCCCGGCGGACGCCCCGGCGCCGCCCCGGCGGGCCCGCCCATGGGCCAGCGGCCCACGGCCGGCGCGGGCCGACTGCGCTCCTGGGTCGAGATCAACGGCGCCCGCCACCAGATCTCCGGCCCCACCCTGGTACTGGGCCGCAGCACCGAGGCAGACGTACGGATCGACGACCCCGGCGTCTCCCGCCGGCACTGCGAGATCCGGCCCGGAACGCCCCCGACGATCCAGGACCTCGGGTCCACCAACGGCATCGTGGTGGACGGGACGCACACCACCCGCGCTACGCTCCGCGACGGCTCGCGGATCGTCGTGGGCAGCACCACCATCATTTACCGGCAAGCCGAAGGGTGAAGCGGGGGCAATGTCAGAGCTGACCCTCACGGTCATGCGGCTGGGTTTCCTGGCCGTACTGTGGCTGTTCGTGATCGTGGCCGTGCAGGTCATCCGCAGCGATCTGTTCGGTACGCGTGTCACCCAGCGCGGGTCGAGGCGTGACAGCGGCCGCCAGCAACAGGCGACCGCCCGGCAGACAGCCGCGCCACCCCAGCAGCGCCAGCAGCAGCCGTCCGGCGGCGGCGGCAGGCAGCGCCGGGGCGCCCCCAGCAAACTGGTCGTCTCCGAAGGCACCCTGACGGGCACCACCGTCGCCCTCCAGGGGCAGACGGTAACCCTCGGCCGGGCCCACGACTCGACCATCGTGCTGGACGACGACTACGCCTCCAGCAGGCATGCCAGGATCTACCCGGACCGGGACGGCCAGTGGATCGTCGAGGACCTCGGGTCCACCAACGGCACCTACCTCGACCGGACCCGGCTGACGACTCCGACACCGATTCCGCTGGGCGCGCCGATCCGCATCGGCAAGACCGTCATCGAGCTGCGGAAGTAGTGCTGCATCATGAATAGGCGCGAGCGGAGCGAGCAGGCGGCGGCGGTCCATGCGAAGGGCCCCGGCGCGCTCCCGACCGGAGGGTGGGCACCGTGCGGATGTACCCGGAGCCGACGGGCGAGGTGCGCATGAGTCTGTCACTGCGCTTCGCCGCCGGATCGCACAAAGGCATGATCCGCGAGGGCAACGAGGACTCCGGCTACGCCGGTCCCCGCCTCCTCGCCATCGCCGACGGCATGGGCGGCCAGGCCGCCGGTGAGGTCGCCTCCTCCGAGGTGATCTCCACGATCGTCGCCCTCGACGACGACGTCCCTGGCTCCGACATCCTCACCTCGCTCGGCACCGCCGTGCAGCGGGCCAACGACCAGCTCCGGATGATGGTCGAGGAGGACCCCCAGCTGGAGGGCATGGGCACCACGCTCACCGCCCTCCTGTGGACGGGACAGCGCCTCGGCCTCGTACACGTGGGCGACTCACGCGCGTACCTCCTCCGGGACGGCGTCCTCACCCAGATCACGCAGGACCACACCTGGGTACAGCGCCTCGTCGACGAGGGACGCATCACCGAGGAAGAGGCCACCACCCACCCGCAGCGCTCGCTCCTCATGCGCGCGCTGGGCAGCGGCGACCATGTCGAACCCGACCTCTCCATCCGCGAAGTCCGCGCCGGCGACCGCTACTTGATCTGCTCCGACGGGCTGAGCGGAGTCGTGTCCCACCAGACCATGGAGGACACCCTCGCCAGCTACCAGGGCCCCCAGGAGACCGTGCAGCAGCTCATCGAGCTGGCGCTGCGCGGCGGCGGCCCCGACAACATCACCGTGATCATCGCCGACGTCCTGGACCTCGACACCGGGGACACCCTCGCCGGACAGCTGTCCGACGTACCCGTCGTCGTCGGCGCGGTCGCCGAGAACCAGCACAACCAGCACCACATGCACGACGGCGGCGCCATGCAGACGCCCGCCGGACGCGCCTCCGGGCTCGGCCGGCAACGGCCCGCGCACGGCGGCGGCGGCGGCGAGTTCGGCCCGCCCGGCTCCGGCGACACCACCGGCTACATCCAGACCGGCGGCTTCGGCGGCTACAGCGACGACGACTTCGTCAAACCCAGCGCCGGCCGCAAGTGGTTCAAGAGAACCCTCTACATCACCCTCGCCCTCGCCGTCATCGGCGGAGGCCTGTACGGCGGCTACCGCTGGACCCAGACGCAGTACTACGTCGGTGCCAGCGACGACCACGTCGCGCTGTACCGGGGGATCAACCAGGACCTGGCCTGGATCTCGCTCTCGAAGGTCGAGAAGGACCACCCCGAGATCGAACTCAAGTACCTGCCCGCCTACCAGCAGAAGCAGGTCGAGGGCACCATCACGGAGGGCGGCCTCAAGGACGCCCAGTCGAAGATCTCCGAACTGGCCACCCAGGCCTCCGCATGCAAGAAGCAGGAACAACGGCGCGCGGCCGACAACGCGAACAACGCCAAGACCGGCGAAGGCGAGGCAGGAGGCACCACGGGAACCACCCGTACCGCCGCCGCGTCCAAGGCAACGCCGAGCCCGACGCCGTCCGGATCGGCGTCCCCGTCCACAACCGCACCCACTCCCACACCCGGCCCCAGCCTCTCCGAGGAAGAGCAGAAGCTGGTCTCGCTGTGCGGTAAGCAGTAGGCAAGCCGTGAGGGGCCACTTCATACGATGAGCAGTACAACCAACACCTCGCAGCACCACACGTCCACGATCGGCGCGATCGGCACCCCGAGCCGTCGCAACACCGAACTGGCGCTCCTGGCATTCGCCGTCCTCATCCCGGTCTTCGCCTACGCCAACGTGGGCCTGGCCATCGACGACAAGATCCCCACGGGCCTCCTCAGCTACGGCCTCGGCCTCGGCCTGATCGCCGCCGTCGGCCACCTCGTCGTACGCAAGTTCGCCCCGTACGCGGACCCACTGCTGCTGCCCCTGGCCACACTGCTCAACGGCATCGGGCTGGTGGTCATCTGGCGACTGGACCAGTCCGAAAAACTCCAGCAGAGGAGGGAGTTCATCGAGGCGGCCCCCCGCCAGCTGCTGAACTCCGCACTGGGCGTCGCCCTGTTCGTGCTGGTGCTGGTCCTCCTCAAGGACCACCGCATCCTCCAGCGCTACACGTACATCTCCATGGCCGGAGCCATCGTCCTGCTGATCCTGCCGCTGGTGCCGGGCCTTGGCTTCGACAACTTCGGTGCCAAGATCTGGATCAGGATCCCCGGCCTGGGCAGCGTCCAGCCCGGCGAGTTCGCAAAAATCGCTCTCGCCGTCTTCTTCGCCGGCTATCTGATGGTGAAACGCGACGCCCTCGCCCTCGCCAGCCGCCGTTTCATGGGCCTGTACCTGCCCCGCGGTCGCGACCTCGGTCCGATCATCGTGGTCTGGATCATCTCGATCCTGATCCTGGTCTTCGAGACCGACCTTGGTACGTCGCTGCTGTTCTTCGGAATGTTCATCATCATGCTGTACGTCGCCACCGAGCGGACCAGCTGGATCGTCTTCGGTCTGCTGATGTCGGCGGTCGGCGCGGTCAGCGTGGCGAGTTTCGAGCCGCACATCCAGACGCGTGTGCAGGCCTGGCTCAACCCGTTGAACGAGTACAAGCTCAGCCAATCCGGGGTCCAGGACGGCATCCTCCACTCCGAACAGGCGATGCAGGCCCTGTGGGCCTTCGGCTCCGGCGGCACCCTCGGTACCGGGCTCGGCCAGGGCAACTCCGACCTCATCGGCTTCGCCGCCAACTCCGACTTCATCCTCGCCACCTTCGGCGAGGAACTCGGCCTGGCCGGCGTCATGGCGATCCTGCTCATCTACGGTCTGATCGTGGAACGCGGCGTCCGCACCGCCCTCGCCGCCCGCGACCCCTTCGGCAAGCTGCTGGCCATCGGCCTGTCCGGTGCCTTCGCACTCCAGGTCTTCGTCGTCGCCGGTGGCGTCATGGGCCTGATCCCGCTCACCGGTATGACGATGCCGTTCCTCGCGGCAGGTGGCTCCTCCGTCATCGCCAACTGGGCCCTCATCGCCATCCTGCTCAGGATCAGCGACACCGCACGCCGTCCCGCGCCCGCCCCGGCCCCCAACCCCGACGCCGAGATGACCCAGGTGGTCCGACCGTGAACAAGCCCCTGCGCCGGATCGCGATCTTCTGCGGGCTCCTCGTACTCGCCCTGCTCGTCCGCGACAACTGGCTCCAGTACGTCCGGGCGGACACCCTCAAGAACGACACGCTCAACCGACGCGTCGCCATCGAGCGGTACGCCACACCCCGCGGCAACATCATCGTCGACGGAGAGGCCATCACCGGCTCCGTCGCGTCCAGCAGCAGCGACTACGAGTACAAGCGCAGCTACAAGGACGGCCCCATGTGGGCCCCCGTCACGGGCTACGCCTCACAGGCGTTCGGCGCGACCCAGCTCGAGTCCATCGACGACGGCATCCTCACCGGCAACGACGACCGGCTCTTCTTCCGCAACACCCTCGACATGATCACGGGCAAGAAGAAGCAGGGCGGCAACGTCGTCACCACCCTCAACGCCGCAGCCCAGAAAGCCGCGTACGACGGCCTCAAGGACCGCGGCAAGGGCGCGGTGGCCGCGATCGACCCATCCACCGGCGCGATCCTGGCCCTGGCCTCCTTCCCCTCCTACGACCCCTCGACGTTCGCCGGGAACTCGAGCAAGGACTCGGAGGCCTGGCAGAAGCTTCAGAAGAAGGCCGACCCGAACGACCCCCTGCTCAACCGGGCCCTGCGCGACATCTATCCCCCCGGCTCCACCTTCAAGGTCGTGACGGCGGCCGCCGCCCTTGAGAACGGCCTGTACACGGACGCCGACGAGAAGACGGACTCGCCGTTCCCCTACAACCTGCCGACCACCACGACGCCGTTGAAGAACGAGGGGACCATCCCCTGCAAGAACGCGACGATGCGCGTCGCCCTTCAGTACTCCTGCAACACCGTCTTCGGCAAGATCGGCGCCGACCTCGGCAAGGACAAGATGCTCGACGAGGCCAAGAAGTTCGGCTTCAACGAGGAGCAGTTCATCCCGGTCCGTGCCTCCGCCTCCAACTTCCCCGAGAAGATGGACCAGCCGCAGACCGCGCTCAGCTCCATCGGCCAGTTCGAGACCGCGACGACACCGCTGCAGATGGCCATGGTCGCCTCAGCGATCGCCAACGACGGCAAACTGATGAAGCCGTACATGGTCGACAAGCTCCAGGCCCCCAACCTCGACGTGCTCCAGCAGACCGAGCCCGAGGAGATGAGCCAGCCTCTGTCCTCCAAGAACGCCCAGACCCTCCAGTCGATGATGGAGACGGTCGTCAAGGACGGCACCGGCAAGAACGCCCAGATCAGCGGCGTGACCGTCGGCGGCAAGACCGGCACCGCCCAGCACGGCGTCGACAACAGCGAGAAGCCGTACGCCTGGTTCATCTCCTACGCCAAGCTCGCCGACGGCAGCTCACCGGTCGCCGTCGCGGTCGTCGTCGAGGACGAGGGCGCCGTCCGCGACAACATCTCGGGCGGCGGTCTGGCCGCGCCCATCGCCAAGAGCGTGATGGAGGCGGTCATCAAGAGCAAGCGGTGAGAGCCCCGTCACGTCCCCTTCACATCGGTGCACGTTGCGATACCGGTCCGGTATCGGCTGACGGGCTTGGCCAGGTCACACAAATGAACCCGGGTACCGTATGCCCGGACGGCACAGCCGGACCACACACAGGTGCGGTCGGGACCGACGGAGAGGGCTGGTAGGAAGCTATGGAAGAGCCGCGTCGCCTCGGCGGCCGGTACGAGCTGGGTCACGTGCTCGGCCGTGGTGGCATGGCGGAGGTATACCTCGCACATGACACCCGCCTGGGCCGCACCGTGGCAGTGAAGACGTTGCGCGCCGACCTCGCGCGCGACCCTTCCTTCCAGGCCCGGTTCCGCCGGGAGGCCCAGTCGGCCGCCTCGCTCAACCATCCCGCGATCGTCGCCGTGTACGACACCGGCGAGGACTACATCGACGGGACGTCCATCCCGTACATCGTGATGGAGTACGTGGACGGTTCCACGCTCCGCGAGCTCCTCCACTCGGGCCGCAAGCTGCTGCCCGAGCGGACGCTGGAGATGACCATCGGGATCCTCCAGGCATTGGAGTACTCCCACAGAAGCGGCATCGTCCACCGCGACATCAAACCGGCCAACGTCATGCTCACACGCAACGGCCAGGTCAAGGTCATGGACTTCGGCATCGCCCGCGCCATGGGCGACTCCGGCATGACGATGACGCAGACGTCCGCGGTCATAGGAACGGCCCAGTACCTCTCGCCGGAACAGGCGAAGGGCGAACAGGTGGACGCGAGGTCCGACCTGTACTCGTCCGGCTGCCTGCTCTACGAACTGCTGACCGTCCGGCCCCCGTTCATCGGGGACTCCCCGGTCGCGGTGGCATACCAGCACGTACGGGAAGAACCCCAGCCCCCATCGGTGTTCGACCCCGAGATCACCCCCGAGATGGACGCCATCGTCCTCAAGGCCCTCGTCAAGGACCCGGACTACCGCTACCAGTCCGCCGACGAGATGCGCCTCGACATCGAGGCCTGCCTCGACGGCCAGCCCGTCGCGGCCACCGCGGCCATGGGCTCGGTCGGCTACGGCGCCTACGGCTACCCCGACGACCAGGCCACCACCGCCCTGCGCTCCGACGCCGGCGCGACCACCATGCTCCCCCCGATGAGCCCGGACGACGGCGGCTTCGGCTACGACGACCGGGGTCCCCGACGACGCCAGCAGCAGAAGAAGTCGAACACCTCGACGATCCTGCTGGCCGTGGCGGGCGCGCTGGTGCTGGTCGGCGCCATCCTGATCGGCAAGTGGGTGTTCGACGGGCAGGGTGTGAAGGACACCACCCTCAAGAACCCGAACTTCGTCAGCCAGACCAAGAGCGACGCCGAGAAGGCGGCGGTGAACGTCGAACTGAAACTGACGTTCACCGACAAGGCCTGCGAGAACGAGCCCAAGGGCAACATCTGCTCCCAGAGTCCCGGGCCCGGCGCGGACGTGAAAAAGGGCGACACCATCGCGCTGGTGCTCTCCACCGGGGCGCCGAAGGTCGTCGTACCGAGTGTGCTCGGCGAGCAGGTGGACGACGCCACCAAGGAACTCGAGAGCGACAAGTACCAGCTCGACGTCAAGACGGTGACCAAGGAGTCCCCCGAGGACCCGGGCAAGGTCCTCGAACAGTCCCTGGACGTCGGCGACGAGGTGGAGAAGGGCACGACGATCACCCTCACGGTCGCCAAGGAGGAAGAGAAGTCGACGGTCCCGGCGGTCATCGGCCAGGACTGTGACGCGGCCAAGCAGCAGATGCAGGCCAACGACCTCGTCGGCGAGTGCACGGAGATCGAGACCACCGACGACAACCAGGTCGGCAAGGTCATCTCCACCGTCCCGAACGCGGGCACCCAGGCCGACCCGGGCGACACCGTGACCATCCAGATCGGCAAGAAGGCCGAGGTCCAGAAGACCCCCGTCCCGGACGTCACCCGGAAGACCGTGGGCGAGGCCAAGCAGATCCTGCAGGCGGCCGGCTTCAACCAGATCCAGTTCGCCAACGGCAGCGACCCGAGCGACACCGCACTGGTCATCGCCCAGGATCCGCAGGGCGGCAACGGCAACGAGGTCGAGGATCCGGGCAACACCCCGATCACGCTGCAGACCATCAACTTCGGCGGCGGCAACAACGGCGGCGACAACGGCGGAAACGGCGGCAACCCCTTCGGCTGACCGCCTGTCACACAAGTGAGCCCCGGCGCCTTCCCAGGCACCGGGGCTCACCCATACCCGTGTACGAAGTCCGACCACACCTTCATATGCCTGGACTCGTTGGACCGGTGAGGAAAACCCGACGAGTCGAGGGGAACGGAACGTGATCAACGAAACAGCTCTGCTGGAGTCCAAGGCACTGCGCGAGAGTGCGCTGGAACGGACAGAAGTGCTCGACAGGGTGAAGGTGCTGTCACTGCTGCCCGACGGCATGCATGTGACGACGGCGATGGTGGCGACGTACTTCGGCGTCACTGTCGAGGTCGTGAGGCAGCTGAAAGCACGCCATCACGATGAGCTGTCGATTAACGGGATGGTGACGCTCAAAGGTCATGACCTGGCGGAATTCAAGCGTGACATCCTGTCACGCTTTTCCGGAGGTTATCCACAGCCTCGCTCGAGCCTCACCCTCTACTCCCGCCGAGCCGTCCTCAACATCGCCATGCTCCTGCGCGACAGCGAGATCGCCCGCCAGGTGCGCACCTACCTGCTCGACATGGAATCCCTGGCACGCGCACAAGCACAACCTGTCGAAGGCCCTGTCTCCCCCGACATGTCCTCCCTCGACGCCCGCATCGACCAGCGCATCACCCACGTCCTCGGGAAAACCGTCGTCCCTATGTTCAACGCACTGATCGAAACCTCGGGCGAGCACCGCAAGGAGCTGACCGCCCTGCGGACGGGAGTCCAACGCATCGAACGACGGCTCCACCAGCACCACGCCCGCCTGCAACGGCTCGAAGGGACGCGAGACGACCGCCCGGCCGTCGGAGTCATGGCAGCCATGGACGCCATGAACGGCCGCACGTTCGAGCACCACATCGCCAAACTGCTGCGCCGCGACGGCTGCACCAACGTCGTCGTGCAGGGCGGTCACGGAGACCGTGGCGTCGACATCATCGCGCTCACAGCCGACGGGCGTCGTCTCGTCGTCCAGTGCAAGAGGTTCGCGCCCTACCTCAACATCACCAGCCCCGACGTCCAGAAATTCGTGGGGTCGGCCAAGGTGCTGTACCGCGCGGAAGTCGCGCTCTACGTGGCCACGTGCCCCTTCACGCCGGAGGCACTGAGCATCGCCTCCGAGGCCGGGATCACCGCCGTACACCGTGGGGTGCTGGAGGAGTGGAGCGCGGGCGAAACCCTGAGCATCCTGGAGTGAACTACGTGCGCGAAGGGGCCCGAAGTCGCAAGGAGAAGTTGCGGCTTCGGGCCCAGCTCATGTGGAGAGTGACAGGATGTCACTCTCGGACTGCTTACCGAAGTTCCTTCGGCGGCGTTCGCTGGCTGTCCACAGCATCCACCCGCACCAGTTCCCCCCACACGATGTACCGGTACTCCGACGTGAACACCGGCGTGCAGGTCGTCAGTGTGATGTAGCGGCCCGGCTTGCGCTTGCCCGACTCCTTCGGGACCGCCGACAGCACCTGGACGTTGTACTTCGAGGTCTCGGGGAGGATGTCGTAGACCTTGTAGACGTACCAGTCGTCCTTCGTCTCGAAGACGATCGGGTCGCCCTTCTTGAGCTTGTCGATGTTGTGGAACTTGGCGCCATGGCCGTCCCGGTGCGCCGCCAGCGTGAAATTGCCCTGCTTCGCCTCGGGGAGCGCCGACTTGATCGGGTCCACGTAGTACCCGGCGACGCCGTCGTTCAGGACCTTCGACGACGTGCCCTTCTTGACCAGGACCTCGCCGTTCCTCATCGCCGGGACGTGCAGGAAGCCGATGCCGTCCTTGGTGTCCAGCGCGCCCGGGCCCGTGTCCGCGTTGCCGTCGGCCCAGTGGTCGCGCACCTGGTCGCCCTGTTTGTTCGCCTCGCGGTCCGCGACGACGTTCGTCCACCAGAGCGAGTACGCGACGAACAACCCCAGCACCAGACCCGCCGTGATGAGGAGTTCCCCGAACAGGCTCACCGCGGCGGCCAGTCTGCCGCCCGTGCGCCGCGGGCGGGCCTGCGACGGGGAAACCGGGGCGTCGGCGGTCTGTTCGTCGTGGTCCGTCGTCGCTGCCACTCTTCATCTGCCCTAACTGCTACTGCGCGAGCCCGCCACCATCGCCGCCACTACAGCAACGCATCCGGCTTGCCCTTGCTGCGCGGCCGTTCCTCGACCATCTTGCCCCACACGATCATCCGGTACTTGCTCGTGAACTCGGGCGTACACGTCGTGAGAGTGATGTACCGGCCGGGCTCGGTGAACCCCGAACCGTTCGGAATCGGGTCCAGCACGCTCGTGTTGCTCGGCGACGTGACCGGCAGGATCGACTCCATCTTGTAGACGTAGTACTTGTCCTGCGTCTCCACGACGATCGCGTCGCCCTTCTTCAGCCGGTTGATGTACCGGAACGGCTCGCCGTGCGTGTTGCGGTGGCCCGCGAGCCCGAAGTTGCCGGTCGCCGCGGACGGCATCGCCGTGGTGAGGCCACCCTCCGCGTAGTGGCCGACCATGCCCCGGTCCAGCACCTTCTTCTTGCTGGTGCCCTCCGCGATCGGCACCACCACGTCCAGTTTCGGGATGTCCAGGATGGCGAAACCCTGCCCCGGCTCGAACACCCCCGGCGCACGCTTCCCGCTCGCCCAGTCGTCCTGGAGGCTGCTCGCCTCGCTCCCGGCCTGCGCGTGGGCACGTACGTTCGTCCACCACAGCTGATAGGTCACGAACAGCAGCATCAGCACGCCGGTCGTGATGAACACCTCACCGATCGCACGGCTCGCCATCACCGCCATGCCCGGCTTCTGCGCCCGGGCGGCCTGCCGCGCCGCCATCCGCGAAAGAGGCGCCCCGGCCGCCGCGGACTCGGCGGGCGCGTCCTCCGATGCCTCCTGCGGGCCCCCAGGGCGGCCGTGGCGGGCCTTGGCCGCCTTACGGCGCGCCGCACGCCCCCCGCCCACCGAAGAGCCCTCAGAGGCGCCTGTGACCCCTGCGGCGGCCGAGGCCCCGGAAGTCGAGTCCTCGTCCGCTGTTCGCGACGCTTCGGGACGCAGATCGGGCGGCAAATCCTTCAGCCGGAGCGCCACCGTCTCCTCGTCGATGGGCGGAAGGACGACAGTGGGCGGTGCGGGAGCGGCCACGGGCGCCGGAGCTGCCGGTGCCGGGGCCGGGGTCGAAGGGGCCACAGAGTCCGGAGGCGCCGTGGGAGGCACATACGGCGCCTGCTCCTCGTAAACCCCGACCTGCCAGTCCTGCGCGTACCCCCGTGACTCGTACCCGGACTCGGGTCCCGGGTCCCGGTGCTCCGTCGCCCCGCGCTCGGCCGAGGCGTCGTACGGGCGCGCATGACTGCGCCGGCTGCGCCGCCCGCGCGCGCGGGCCGGCGGCGGATCGTTCCGCTGCCCGGGCAACGGGTCGCTCAGCGGGTCCGCCAGCCCGTCCACCGCCGCCTCGAACGCGCCGGGCACCTCGTACGGCTGCTGCTGCCCGTACGAGGTTGCCTGGTCGCCGGTGTCTCCGTACGCGGAGCCGGACTCGCGCTCGGGGCGCAGGGCGGTCACGCCGTGGCCCTGCCCACCACCGGAGCGAGCCCCGCGGACCTCGACACAGCACCCCGGTCACCGCACTCCGCCAGCCAGTTGGCCAGCATCAGGTGACCGTGCTCCGTCAGCACCGACTCGGGGTGGAACTGCACACCCTCGACCGGGAGCTCACGGTGTCGCAGACCCATGATGATGCCGTCGTGCGTACGCGCGGTCACCTCGAGCTCGGCCGGCACCGTCTCCGGCTCCGCCGCCAGGGAGTGGTAGCGGGTCGCCGTGAAAGGGCTCGGCAGACCGGCGAACACACCCCTGCCGCCGTGCTCCACGAGGGACGTCTTGCCGTGCAGCAACTCGGGCGCACGGTCCACCACACCGCCGTACGCCACCTGCATCGACTGCATGCCCAGGCAGACCCCGAACACCGGCACCCCGGTGGCCGCGCAGTGGCGGACCATCTCGATGCAGACCCCGGCCTCCTCGGGCGTACCCGGGCCCGGCGACAGCAGCACACCGTCGAAACCGTCCTGCGCGTGCGCCGTCGACACCTCGTCGTTGCGCAGCACCTCGCACTCCGCACCCAGCTGGTACAGGTACTGGACCAGGTTGAAGACGAAGCTGTCGTAGTTGTCGACGACGAGAATCCGAGCGCTCACTGGTCGTTCACCGTCACATCGTTGAAGGGGAGAAGAGGCTCGGCCCACGGGAAGACGTACTGGAAGAGCACGTAGACAACCGCCAGCGCCAGCACGAGGGAAAGCAACGCCTTCACCCACGCGTTCCCTGGCAGATGCCGCCAGATCCAGCCGTACATGCCGTCCCTTCCGTCGCCCACGGCACCCGACTCGCGGCACCGGACTCACGCCGTACCTCACCAGATTAACGGCGCAGCGCCGCGGGTTTCCCGGCCTCCACAGGCTGTGTGGAATCCAGGTGCGCCCAGACGATCAGCCGATGACTGTGTCCCCACTCCGGATCGCACGTGGTCAGGGTCAGATAACGGCCCGAACGCGTGTACCCGCTCTTACGTGGCACAGGATCGATCACCTCAATGTCCGTGGGCACGGTTTTGTAGGGCCCTTTGTCGATCCGATACGTGAACCACGTCGTCCCGTCCGTCAGCACCACCGCGTCCCCCCGGCGCAGCCTCGGGAAGTCCTTGAACGGATCGCCGTACGTACGACGGTGACCGGCCACCGAGAAGTTGCCCTCCTGGCCGAGCCGCGTGGTGGTCGCGTAGTGGCCAAGGCCCTTCTTCAGGGTGCTCGTCCTCGTGCCTTCGAGCACGGGCTTGTTCCACGTGAAACCAAGCCGCGGGATGTACATGATCGCGAAGGGTTTGCCCGAGGAGTAGGGCCCAGGGGGCTTCGGGCCGCTCGAGCCGGTCGGGCTCGCGGTGCTCGCCGGGTTGGCCGAGGTCGGCGGCGGCCCCTGCGACACCGCGTCGCCCTTGGACCACTGTTCCTGTAACTGGTGGATCTGGTCGTCCATGACGCTGTCGGCCTTCACGCCCGTCCAGAACAGCACGTACACGACGAAGAGCACGATCACCGTGCCCACGGTGACGCACAGCTCGCTGACCGTCCTGATGATCACGCGCCCCGACACAGGCCCCCCAGCGGTGAGCTACCGGCTGCTTCAACAGCTGTCCCAGCTACTCCACAGGCTTCGCGTAGTGCAGGTCCACTGTGCCCGAGTAGCCGGGCAGAGTCACCGTCCCGTCCTCGTCGACCTGCCAGCCGAGCCCGTAGACGTTGACGTACACCATGTAGTTCTGGATCGCCTTGGACGCCGTGAGCGAGCTCCTCAGCTTCTCCGGGTCACCGATCGCCGTGATCTTGTACGGGGGCGAGTAGACGCGTCCCTGCAGGATCAGGGTGTTGCCCACGCAGCGGACCGCGCTGGTGGAGATCAGTCGCTGGTCCATGACCTTGATGCCCTTGGCCCCGCCCTGCCACAGCGCGTTCACCACGGCCTGCAGATCCTGCTGGTGGATGACCAGATAGTCGGGCTGCGGCTCCGGATAGCCGGGGAGCTTCGCTGTGGCGTTCGGCG
This sequence comes from Streptomyces sp. ME02-8801-2C, assembly GCF_033793965.1. Lineage (NCBI taxonomy): Bacteria > Bacillati > Actinomycetota > Actinomycetes > Kitasatosporales > Streptomycetaceae > Streptomyces > Streptomyces sp. ME02-8801-2C. The sequence continues at coordinate 500,052 of NZ_JARAXP010000005.1, forward strand.
GAGCGTCGTTGAGGGTGACCGTGAGGGCCTTGCCCTTGAGCTTCTGGGTGCCCGCGGCCTTCTCCAGCGCCGCCAGCCTGGCGTCCTCGGCCTCGGTGCTGCCGTCGTCGCGCTCGGCGAGCGCCTCGACGTCGTCGCGCAGGGTCGCGTTGGACTCGTCGAGCCGGCCGTTCTTGTGACTGCGCTCCTGGATGAGGTCCGAGAGCTTCAGCAGGGAGGAGTCCGTGCGGATGTTCGTGCCCTTGGCCGTGTCGAAGCTCGTGAAGAAGATCAGCCCGGCGAGGGCGAAGACCCCCACGGTGAGCACCCGCACCGGGCGGAAACGGCGGTTACGGGACGGACTGGAACCCGTCCCGGGAGAGTCGGCAGAATTGCTCAACGTACCCTTATCTCCTTCGGCGCCGCGGAAGCACTACGCTAACGGACGCCCGGGGGAGTGCTGAGTGTCCCCTTGTACGCTGCTCCGGAGCCCCAATCAGTTCCCTGCGCGGCCACGCAGCGCATCGACAGGAGAGACCCTCGTGCCGAAGTCACGTATCCGCAAGAAGGCCGACTACACGCCGCCGCCCGCCAAGCAGGCGACAGCCATCAAGCTGAACAGCCGCGGCTGGGTCGCACCGGTCATGCTGGCCATGTTCCTCATCGGCCTGGCCTGGATCGTCCTCTTCTATGTGACCGACGGCACGCTGCCGATCGACTCACTGGACAACTGGAACATCGTCGTGGGCTTCGGCTTCATCGCCGCGGGATTCGGTGTCTCCACACAGTGGAAGTAGGGCTTTGCCCAGGGCTTTCCGCTGAGTTATCCACAGCCGTGGTTGATTTTCCACACCCCACCTGGGGAAAAGACGACGATCTGTGGATAACTCATCGAGCGTTGACACCGGTATGACTGACACACCGGCAATCGCAAGCACGTTCGCCCCCTGCCTGACCTGGGGAAACTCCGGTCGGTGACAGGGGGCACAGCTGTTCCCGCACACTGTGCACAGGCGGCACCACGGACTGTGGACAACAGGCACTCAGTGACAGGTCACGTGGGGGCGGAGACCCACGTGAGGGCCCGGCGCGCTAGATGAGCTGGCCCGTGCGGATCAGGGTCATGACGACCACCGCCACCAAAACCACCCCGCACACGCCGTACTGGACCAGAGCCCGGCGCTCGCGCGGGGCGTGGACCATGGCGTACCCGATGACGACTCCGGCGACCAGTCCGCCGATGTGGGCCTGCCAGGCAATGTTGCTCATGCCGAAGGTGAAGATGAGGTTGATCACCAGCAGGGCGATGATCGGACGCATGTCGTAGTTCAGGCGGCGCATCAGCACGGCGGTCGCGCCGAAGAGGCCGAAGATGGCACCGGACGCGCCGAGCGAGGGCTGGAGCGGGGACTCGAGCAGATACGTCAGCGCGCTGCCCGCGAGTCCGGAGACCAGGTAGAGCGTGAGGTAGCGGGCGCGGCCGAGGGCGGCTTCCAGAGGGCCGCCGATCCACCACAGGCTGAGCATGTTGAAGAGGATGTGCATGGGGCTGGCGTGCAGGAACATCGACGTCAGCAGCCGATACCACTGCCCCTCCGCGACACCCTCCATCGAGCCCAGGCTCGGTACGTAGGCGCTGCCGAGGAGTTGGAAACGGTCCGTGAATTCGTCGCCGAGCGACATCTGGAGCAGATAGAAGGCGACGTTGAGGCCGATGAGGATCTTGGTGAGGAGGCGGGGGTCGGCCGTGATGGTGCCGCCGGCGAGCGTGCGGGGGGTGGTGGCGCTCGGCGCGTGTCCTGTGCCGGAGCCGTTGCGCACGCATTCCGGGCACTGGAAGCCGACGGAAGCGCTGACCATGCACTCGGGGCAGATCGGGCGTTCGCAGCGGGTGCAGCGGATGCCCGTCTCGCGGTCCGGGTGTCGGTAGCAGGTGGGCAGGGCCTGGGCGTCCTGCGGGCCCTGTGGGCTGCCTGGCGCCTGATCCATGAGGTCCCCTAAGTCGGTCAAATCCGTCGTCGTGTGCAATGCAACGCACCGCCCCGCCCATCCTTACGGATGAGCGGGGCGTTTGGTTCCCTGCGGAAGGGCTACCGGGCTCAGCTCGCGGGTCTCAGACCTTGCTGGTCTCAGGCCTGGCGGGTCTCGACGACGACCGACTCGATGACGACGTCGTTGACCGGGCGGTCGGTGCGCGGGTTGGTCGCCGTGGTCGCGATGGCGTCCACGAGCTTCTGGCTGGCCGCGTCGGTGACCTCACCGAAGATGGTGTGCTTGCGGGTCAGCCAGGCCGTCGGCGAGACGGTGATGAAGAACTGCGAACCGTTGGTACCCGGGCCGGCGTTGGCCATGGCCAGCAGGTACGGCTTGTCGAAGCGGAGGTCCGGGTGGAACTCGTCCTCGAACTGGTAGCCGGGGCCACCGGTGCCGTTGCCGAGGGGGTCACCGCCCTGGATCATGAAGCCGCTGATCACTCGGTGGAAGATTGTGCCGTCGTAGAGCTTGTCGGTGGACTTCTCACCCGTCTCCGGGTTGGTCCACTCACGCTCGCCGGTGGCGAGTTCGACGAAGTTACGGACCGTCTTGGGCGCGTGGTTCGGCAGGAGCCGGATTTCGATGTCGCCTTGGTTGGTCTTCAGGGTGGCGTAAAGCTGCTCGGCCACGGTCTGCCTTCCGTTGTCCTCTTGTGACGCCCCGATCCTCGCACGGTCCACGAACGTCCGTCGCCCGACGCCCTCCTCCGAGGGGAATTCCGGCGCTTTCGCTTGCGCGCGGCCGCTCCACAAGAAAACGGTCGAGTGGGTACGGGACGGGAGCGCGGGGCGTCGATCCGTGGCATTGTCGACCACAAGCTCCCCTTGCCCTGTTTGCAGCGCTATTACATGTGATCGTCATCCGCTGTCAGATGTGCTCGGTTCGGTGCCCTCGGTTTCGCGTGAACGGCCCGTCCATGACCCGGATGGCCGCCCGCGCATGCCTCGCGGCGTATTGCGGGGCATGATCCGTAAAAGGGTGGAGAGTCGAATACTGTACGCCACCGAGGAGGAGGAGATCCCGTGACCCGCATTGAAAGCGTGCGCGCCGCTACCGGCTCGGCGAAGGACAGCGTCCTGCACGCCGCGGACGTGGTGGCGCCTTACGCCGACACGGCCAAGGACAAGGCCACTCTGTACGCACACGAGGCACGCGTACGGCTTGCGCCCAGGGTGTCCCAGGCTGCGGAACAGGCCCGTGTCCAGTACGGCGCGCATCTCGCGCCGCGGTTGGAGCAGGCCCGTACGCATGTGCCGCCGAAGGTCGACCATGCCGCCCATGAAGCCGCCGTCCGTACCGCCAAGGCCGCTCGGCAGGCCGCCGAGTACACCGCTCCGCGTGTGGAGCGGGCTGTCGCGGCGGCCGGTCCCGTACGAGAGGAGGCGGCCGCTCGCGGTGCCGCCGCGCTGGCCGCGCTGCGTGGTCAGGTCACTCCGCAGGAGATCAGGAAGCTGGCCCGTAAGCACCAGCGGCGGGCGCGGGCCGGCCGGCTCGCCAAGGGGTTGGCCGCGCTGGGCATCCTGGCGGGTGGCGCCTTCGCCGCGTGGAAGTGGTGGGACAAGCAGGCCAACCCGGACTGGCTGGTCGAGCCGCCTGCGGCGACCGAGGTCCCGGAGACGGGCCGTCTGACGTCGGTGGACGGCACCGGCCAGTCGGTTCTGGACCCGGAGGTCCAGGCGAAGGAGGCCGAGTCCGACTCGGCGGATGACGACGAGAACCGCCGCTGACGATTTCTGTGTGCTGGTTCGTGTGTGGTGTCACCTGTGATGCCCGCACGTGATGGCGCTGTGGGGCGGGAGGCCTGAGAGCTTCTCGCCCCACAGCCATGTTTCACGTGAAACGTGACCCGGCGGCGCGCGTGTGTCCGGAGCGGTGTTTCACGTGAAACACCTCAGGCGACGGCCAGCCGCGGGCTCACCCTGAGGCCGCCGCCGAGCCCCTTCAGCGCCGGGGCCGGGCGAACGTGGTGGGCGGGCCTGTTCCGGTCGGCAGCGAAGACGAACAGGCGCAGAACCAGGAAACGTCCTATGCCGGCGAGGCCGGAGGCACTGAGATAGACGATCTGCTCGGTCAGCATGCCGGGCGAGGACTGGACCAGGTGCAGCACCAGCATCGCGAGGCAGGTGACGACGTAGGCAGCGGTGGCCGAGCCTGCCGACTGCCAGTGCTGGCGCCATCCGGCGCGCTTGCCGGCGCCGAAGGTGAAGCGGGCGTGGAGTTCGGTGCACAGGATGGTCGAGGCGACCGTGATCAGCGCGTTCGCCAGCACCCAGGGCATCGTCACGGCGAGCAGCGCGACGGCTGAGCTGGACAGGAGCCCGACGCCACCGCCGCACAGCACGAATCGCGCGAAGGAGGAGAGCGGTCCGGGAGCAGCAGCGGCGCCGGTTGTCGCCGTCGCTCCGGCCGTCACTCCGGACGCCTCTGCGGACAGCGCCGCGCCGGTCGTCCTCGGGTTCGACGGGAGCAGCGACTTCACGGCGGTTTCCTTCCGGGCGGCGGGCTGTGAACCCCTGTGGATCACGGGGATCGGCTGGGTCCAACGATGCCGTCGCGCGCTCGGGGAAACGATGACGTGTACTCCCGGACCGGGGGTGTAGCCAGCCCTACCTTCGGGGTCCGGGAGGCCCCACGGCCCGGACGAGGGAGCCGGACGAGGGAGTTGGCCGTATGTGATCGGTGCCCGCGCCCGCTCTTCCGGCACACTTCTAACCTTCTACATGCTCGTAGAAGCACTCGCAGAAGCACCAGTAGAAGCACGCGGTCGCGGAACAGTGACGCGGAACATGAAGGAGTGGACGCCACGATGGTGTTCAAGAGGCTGCTCGGATCGCTCGGTGTGGGCGGACCCACGGTGGACACGGTCCTGGACCCTGGCCCGGTCCGGCCCGGGGGCACACTGTCCGGGCAGGTCCGTCTCCTGGGCGGCGGGGCCGACTTCGACGTCGAACAGATCACGCTGGAGCTGGTGGCCCGGGTCGAGGCCGAGCACGCGGAGGGCGAGAGTCAGGGTGCCGTCACCTTCGAACGGTTCGTCGTCGGGGGCGGTTTCCGGCTGGCCGAGGGTGAGCAGCGCAGCGTCCCCTTCGGCGTGGTCCTGCCCTGGGAGACGCCGATCACCGAGTTGTACGGGCAGGGGCTGGGCATCGTCCTCGGTCTGCGCACGGAGTTGTCGGTCGCGGGCGCCCGTGACAAGGGCGACCTCGACTCGCTGGCCGTGACCCCGCTGCCCGTACAGGAGGCGATCCTGGAGGCCCTCGGCCGACTCGGCTTCGGTTTCAGGTCCGCCGATCTGGAGTACGGGCGCATCGGCGGCACCGGCCAGCGGCTCCCCTTCTACCAGGAGCTCGAGCTCACCCCGGCCCCGCAGTACGCGCACGCGGCCAACGAGATCGAGCTGACCTTCCTGGCCACGGCGTCCGGCATGGACGTGATCCTGGAGGCCGACAAGCGCACCCCGTACAGCTCGTACGGCGCCCAGGGCTCTCACACCTCTCACAGCGACGACCCGCTGGCCCGCTTCACCGTCTCCCACGAGCTGACTGCCCACCAGGACTGGACCGCGCTGGTCGACGGCTGGATCCGGCAACTGGTCGAGCACCGGCGGGACCCTTATGGGCAGTACGGCCTTCAAGGGCACGAGTACGAGCAGCACGGTTCGTCGGGTCCGGGCATGGGGGCGGCCGTCGCGGCGGGCGCGGCCGGGCTGGCCGTCGGTGTCGTCGGCGGGATGGTGGCGGCCGAAGTCGTCGACGAGGTGGGCGACTTCTTCGAAGGGGACGACGAAGGGGAAGAGGATGAGGATGAGGGCTAGCGGGAGGGCGACGGGCGACTGATAACTTCTACAAGACCGTAGAAACACCAGCGGAACCGACGTCGAGCAACAAGGAGTTCTCATGGCCCTGTGGGACCGCATCAAGGAGTCCGCATCGACGATGCAGACCCAACTGGAGGCGAAGAAGAACGACTTGAAGAGCGGCGCGTTCCGGGACGCCAGCATGGCGATGTGTGCCCTGGTCGCCGCGGCCGACGGCACGATCGACCCGGCGGAGCGGCAGCGCGTGGCCCAGCTCATCGCGACCAACGAGGTCCTGCAGAACTTCCCCGCCGACGATCTGCGCCGCCGGTTCGACGAGAACATCGGCAAGCTGACGGCGGACTTCGCCTTCGGCAAGGTGAGCGTGCTGCAGGAGGTCGCCAAGGCCAAGAAGAAGCCGGCGGAGGCGCGTGCCGTCATCCAGATCGGCATCATCATCGGCGGCGCGGACGGCGACTTCGACAAGACCGAACAGGCGGTCGTACGGGAGGCCTGCTTCGCGCTCGACCTGCCGCCGCACGAGTTCGACCTCTGACCCGACCTCCGTCCCGGCCCCCGACAGAGAGAGCGTCCTCAAGGCCACGGCCCTCCGTACCTCGGAGGGGCGTGGCCGTACGTCTTCCGGCCGGGTTGACCGAAAACAGCGCATCTCACAAGAAGCCGTAGGGCACTACGGCCCGGACCGAGGTGCCCTGATTCTTGTCCTCGACCTCCCCTCGAGCCTCACCGTCACCGTCGGCCCCACCGGCGCCCTCGCGACCCGCCAGGGGCCGGCGCCGTGGATCAGGCCTGGCACAACACGCGCCGTGAGCACGGGCGCACTCGGGTGCCGACCCTTGCAAAAAATGCCCTCTGAGCTGCGTTTCCGCAGTTCAGAGGGCATTTCGGGGGTGGAGCCTAGGGGAGTCGAACCCCTGACATCTGCCATGCAAAGACAGCGCTCTACCAACTGAGCTAAGGCCCCGAACGGGAGGCGTCCGCCCAGAACAACCAGGTACTGGTGGGCGCCGCAGACCAGAGTACCGGTTCATCCCCGGTATCTCGCAAAAGGATTGGGGTCCCCGTGAACGACCACTCTCCGTAAGATGCTCGACGTGGTTCGCGACAGCGAACCGCGGTATTTGGGGAAGCGATGGGGAGACGCAATGGATGCCGCACAGCAGGAAGCAACCGCAAGAGCGCGGGAGCTTCAGCGGAACTGGTACGGGGAGCCGCTGGGGGCGCTCTTCCGTAAGCTAATCGACGATCTTGGTCTCAACCAGGCTCGTCTCGCGGGGGTACTGGGTCTGTCCGCGCCGATGCTGTCACAGCTGATGAGTGGCCAGCGGGCCAAGATCGGCAATCCGGCAGTGGTGCAGCGCGTGCAGTTGCTGCAGGATCTGGCCGGTCAGGTCGCGGACGGCAGCGTCAGCGCCGCCGAGGCGACCGAGCGGATGGACGAGATCAAGAAGTCGCAGGGGGGGTCGGTGCTCAGCAACACCGCGCAGTCGACGACGAGTTCGGGGGCGCCCACGGTCAAGCGGGTGGTCCGCGAGATCCAGTCGTTGCTGCGCTCGGTGGCGGCCGCCGGGGACATCATCGAGGCGGCTGACACTCTCGCCCCGACCCACCCGGAACTGGCAGAGTTCCTCCGGGTGTACGGCGCGGGCCGCACGTCCGACGCCGTGACGCACTACCAGTCCCACCAGAGCTGAGCCGCCGGCCCGGCCGCCGACCGGGGGTTCGGCGGCCGGGCTACGGCTCAGCACACAGGGGGGCGGGGGAGACGGAGAACACCTGGGGGAAAACAGGTACGGAGACAGGTTCTGGATGAGCGGGGTGACAGTGGGCTCCGGAGCGGGGTAGGAGGAGCCGTACCACCCGCCGTTCCGGAACCGACCGAGCGGGGATCCGAAGGGGGATCGACGCAGAGCCATGGGTGAGGTCTTCGCCGGCCGGTACGAACTGGCCGACCCGATCGGGCGCGGGGGAGTCGGCGCCGTCTGGCGCGCCTGGGACCACCGACGCCGCCGGTACGTGGCCGCCAAGGTCCTGCAGCAGAGCGACGCCCACTCACTGCTGCGCTTCGTGCGCGAACAGGCGCTGCGGATCGACCACCCGCATGTCCTCGCCCCGGCCAGCTGGGCCGCCGACGACGACAAGGTCCTGTTCACCATGGATCTGGTCGCCGGGGGCTCGCTCGTCCATCTGATCGCCGACTACGGCCCGCTGCCGCCCACGTTCGTCTGCACCCTGCTCGACCAGCTCCTCTCGGGCCTGGCCGCCGTGCACGCGGAGGGGGTCGTCCACCGCGACATCAAGCCCGCGAACGTGCTGCTCGAGGCGACCGGCACGGGCCGCCCGCGGCTGCGGCTGTCCGACTTCGGTATCGCCATGCGGCTGGGCGAGCCCCGGCTGACGGAGACCGACTACGTGGTGGGCACGCCCGGTTACTTCGCCCCCGAGCAAATGCTGGGCGCGGACCCGGACTTCCCGTCCGACCTGTTCGCCGTGGGCCTGGTCGCCCTCTATCTCCTCGAGGGCGCCAAACCGGACTCCAAGGCTCTCATCGAGTATTTCGCGGAACACGGCACGCCCAGCGCCCCGCAGGGCATACCGGAGCCGCTGTGGCAGGTCGTGGCCACGCTGCTGCAGCCGGACCCACAGGCGCGGTTCCGCACCGCCACAGGCGCGCGCAAGGCCCTCGCCCAGGCCGCCGAACTGTTGCCCGAGCCCGGTCCGGACGACGAGCTGATCGAGATCTTCGACCAACTCGGCCCCCTGCCGGGAGGCTTCGCCCCGACCGGCCCCCTCAAACGGTCCCCCGACGTGACCACGAGCGGCTCGCGCGCCGGCACGGCGACGGGCACGGGAGCAGCGGGCGGACCGGCCTCGGGCGCCGGACGCGGCGAGCCGGACGGCATGCACACCGGCTCACACACCGACTCGCACACGGGCACACACACCGGCCCGGGATCGGTCCGCCGGTACGACCCGTACCGCGAACCGAACTCGGACGGCACGCCCACCGGCCCCGCGACCGGCGGTACGCACACGGGTCCGGGGCCCAGTCCGCTGCCGGGTTCGGCGCCGGGTCCGTGGCCCGGTCGGACACCGGAGCCTGTGCCCAGTCCCCCGCTGCCTCCGAGAAACGTTTCCCCACCGCCCGTACCAGGCCCGGGTGCCATACCCTCCAGGCCCGCCAAGGACCCCGAGCCCGCAAGCTCCGGCTCCGCCACCGACCAACCGTGGCAGCCCTCCGGCGCCACCCCGACGGGGCCCGGAGCCGACTCTGCGGTGAGCCGCCCCGCCCCACAGTCCGCCCAGCACAACGGCATCCCGCCCCGGCCGGACATCGCGCCACCGCGCCCCACTCACCCGCCGACGGTGGTCCCGCCCCAGCCGTCCGGCATGTCGGACACGGGCAGCTTCCATCTGCCCCCTCCCCGGGTCACAGGCGCCGCCACTCCCCCCGCAGCCGTCCCGCTACCGGCGCCCGCCGCGGCCCACGTACCCCCGCCCTACGAAGTGCCGTCCTTCGCAACTCCGCCGTTCGAGCCCACACCGGCGCTGACCCTCCGGCCCCACCCAGCCCATACGGCCCACACGCACCGGGCCGCCGCCCAGGCACCGACACAGACGCAGACCCCGACCGCGACCCCCACTCCGACGCTGGCGCAGGACACGTACAGCTCTTCCTCGTACGCCGAACGGTCGCCGCAGGTCCCGCAGTCCCCCCAGACAGTGCCGCAGCGCCGCGCCCGACGTCGGCGCCAGCGTCGTCCCGGGCCGTCCGCGAAGGTGGCGATACCGGTCCTGTTCCTTGCCCTGGCCTGCTACGCCGTGGGTTTCTGGGCCCTGTTCCAGATCTGAACTACGCGCGCCCGGCCCGGCGCCGGGCGATCACCGTCCACAGCCCGAGCCCCAGCACCAGCAGGCTCCCCGTCCCGATCCCGCTCGCCGCGACCACCCGCATCGCGGCGTCACCGTTCCCGCCGCTCCCCCCGCCGTGGCCGGCGGCGACGCCCTGGTCCTCTCCCGTGACGTCCGCCCACCCGGCGGCCGCCTCCCGGTCCCGGTCCGTGACCGCGAACGTGTCCCGGGGCACGGACTGCCCCAGGTACGCGGGCGCGTCCTGCGCCGCACCGGTCACCTGCACCCTCAGCGTCAGCCCGTACGGCCCCGGGCCGAATCGTTGCGTCATCTGCTCGCCGAGATGGACGACCAGGTAGTACGAGCCGGCGAACCGCATCCCGCTCACGCGGTCGCCCGAGCCGTAGCGGTTGGCGTACGCGACCGGTGGCAGCGGATCGAGCGCGGCCGAGGTCTGGCGCCCGTCATAGAGGAGGCTCTCGTCGTCGACGTACCCACGCGCGGGGTTGTAGAGCGACATGACGAGCGCGGAGCTGACGTGCCGACCGCCACCGCCGGCACCGACACCGGAACTGCCCAGTTCGGCGACCGCGTACAGGTGCTGCCCCCAGTCGACCGGCACCCGGTAGAACAGCGTCCGGCCGGGCGTGATGTCGTCCCGCCAGACTCCCTTGCCCACCGGCGTGGCCGTGGCGAAGCCGGCGCCTCCCGGGCGGCGGACCGCGTCGCCGGTGAGCGGGTCGGGCGAGGCGGAGTCCCAGGACTCGTCGGACCCGGGGGACTCGGGCGCCTCTGTCGAACTCTTGTTCACAAGGCCGGGCTCCGACACATACGTCAGCTCGATGTCCCAGTCGTCGGACGACGAGCCCGGCGAGTCGATGCGCTCCACGACGACGTAGTACGTACCCGCGCTCTGGCAGGCCGTCGTCTCGCCGTCGGTCACCCGTGACGCCCAGGCGGCGACGGGGTGCGGGCTGCGGGAGGGCCCGAAGCGTGTGCTGTCGTAGGAGCAGGAACGGGCGTCGGTGTCCTGCACGGACACCTTGACGCCGTCGGTCGAGGCCACCGTCGCGCCCTGCCGGGGGACGGCGGTGGCGGAGACGTACGCGTTCGACGTGGCGTCCAGTGCCAGGCGGAAGTAGAGCTGCCCGTTGACGGGGAGGGTGCTGCGGTAGACGCCGCCGGGCTCCAGGCCCACGGCATCCGCAGTGCTCGCGGCCCCCTCGACGGTGCGGGCGCCGTCGGCGAAGTCGTAGGCGTACGCGTCCGGCGCGGCGACCGCCTCGAAGCCTGCGCCCGGGCCCACGCCCGCACCCACCACCACGCACAGCACCGCCGCCACGACCGCGCCCCGTACCGTGCGCCGCCCCATCACGCGCCCCCCTCGTCCTGTTCGCCGCCCCAGCTGTCCGCAAGGCCCTGCCGGTCCGGGCACGATCTGTGCCCGGACCGCCGCCTCATCCTGCCCCGCCGACCGCCCCGCCATCGCACAATTCGCACGACCGCCCGAAACAGGCGCCCCTGAGACACTCCGATTTGCCCCAGCAAGGTTTCTCTTCACGACGGCGAACCACTGGCACCCACTGAGCGACACCGCCCGGCACGCCGTCCCGGACAACACAAAACCCCGACCGCGTCGGCGGCCGGGGTCTGTTCACAGACTGCTGTCGATACTCAGGAACCCGTGGGCACGGAGTCGGTCGCCTCCGTCCACAGATCCTGCTCGGCGCGATCCGCCTGGATCTGGCGGTACACGAGGAGCCCGCCGATGGCGGCCAGTGCGACCAGGAGAAGCTTCTTCACCGTGCGACCTCGTCTTTCCTTGACGTAGGGGACCTCTGGCGCCCGACTATACCCTCCGGCCGAGACCGATCGGTGACCTACGCCGGTCGCCAACTCCCGCCGGGAGCACCGCAGTAGAAGCGGACGACACCGCTCCGATCGGAGGGTGATCACATCTCCACGTTCAGTGATTTTTCGGCACAGATCATCTCTTCTGCTCCCAAGGTTCCCCTTTTCGACCCCCTTGCACCCATCCGAGTGGTGTTCATCAGAAGATCGACGCGCCATGGGCGTTGGTCCACCACTTACCGGCCGCCATACACATGATGAGGAAAGTACGCAAATCGCCCAACCCGAAAGTGAGGGGCCATGGCCCAGAACAAGGTCATGAAGCTGTGGACCGCCGTCGTCACCGCCTTCCTGGCGCTGTGCACGACCCTCGGCCTGATCACGACGACCGCCACCGCGGCGGTAGCCGAGAGCCGGCCGGCGCGCAACTGCACCGCGTCTCCGGCGCTGCCACCGACAGCCGACTGGGCCTGGTCCTACGCCCGGTCCCTGCCCCCCACGATGAAGCAGCGCATCGGAGCCGAGGCCCACGGCTCCTCCCCGAGCTGCCGCCACCGCTCACCCGCGGACACGGACGCGGACACGGAAGCCGCCCCGGAGACCGACGCGGACGCGGAGAGAGCGCCCCAGCCGCTCTCCTGACCCTCTGGCGCGACCCCGCATCCGTCCCCCCTGACCCTGTAGCGCCTCCCCTCCCCCGTAGCGGCGAACTTGCGTACAAAGCCACAAGGAGAAGCACCAGGACAGACGAAAGACCCCCAACCATCACTGGCTGGGGGCCTTTTCACTGTGGGGCTAACAGGATTTGAACCTGTGGCCTCATCCTTATCAGGGATGCGCTCTAACCAACTGAGCTATAGCCCCGCCGCGCTCTGCGGTGTATGTCCCGCGCGCTGACCTCTGAAGATTAGCGCACGACGCGGCCAGTCCCAAAATCGATAGTCGGACGATGTTTGGGACCGGGCCCCACCCGCGCCCTACCCGCGGTTCACCTGCTCGTCACCGGCTCACTCGTCCTCGGCGAGCGTCAGCTCGACGCCGCCGACGAAGCCCGCGGAGAGGTTGTAGATGAACGCGCCGAGGGTCGCCAGCGCCGTCGCGAGGACGACGTCGATGACCGCGATGACCGACGTGAACATCAGGACGTGGGGGAGCGACAGGAAGGACTGGAGGTCGAAGCCGTTCGACTCGTTCGAACCGGTGGCCTCCGAGATCGTGCCGCCGACCGTCGAGAAGACGCCCATCGCGTCCATGACCATCCACAGGACCACCGCCGCCACGATCGTGCAGATGCCCAGCGCGATCGACAGCAGGAAGCTGACCTTCATCACCGACCAGGGATCGGCCTTGGACACGCGCAGACGCGCCTTGCGCGTACGGGGCAGAGTGCTCGCCCCCGTGCGCGGCCGCCTTACGGCGCCTCCCGCCGGACTGCCCGCCTGCGCCTGGACCGGCGCCTGCACCGGGGCCGCGGGGCCCCCGGCGGGGGCCGCCGGGTAGGCCTGCGGCGGGTGGTAGGGCCCCGCGTGCTGCTGCGGCTGCCGCTCGCCGGGCAACGGCGATCCCTGCGGCGGCGTGGCGGCGCGCTGCGCGGCCGGGCCCGCGCCGGCCCCGTACTGCTGGGTCTGCGGACCTCTGGCGTCCGTCACGGTTCCCCCCTGGGATCCCTGCGATCCATGTGTGTCGGGCGAGCGCTTGCCGGTCGTACGCGGCTTGATGGCCTGCAGGTTGGTCGTGTGCGGATCTGTCGCGCTCTGCGCGTCCCTCGCACCCTGCCCATCGGTCGCCCGCGCGGCGGAGCCACGACCGCCGCCCTCATTGCCCGTACCGGTCGAGGGACCGGACGAACTGCCAGAAGAACCGGCGCCCGTGGCTCCGCTCACGATGACTCACTCCTCGCGCTACTCCGACGAGGACTGATCGCCCTCGTCCGTGCCGATGGTCACGGCACCCTCGGCCGACTCGTCGACGGCTTCCTCGCCGTCGACCTCCTCGGCCTCACGTCCCGCCTCGGCGTTTCGTGCGATGCCGACAACGGCATCGCGCTTGCCCAGGTTGATCAGTTGGACGCCCATGGTGTCACGGCCCGTCTCCCTGACCTCATTGACCCGTGTACGGATCACGCCGCCGGAGAGCGTGATGGCGAGGATCTCGTCGGTCTCCTCGACCACCAGCGCACCGACGAGAGAACCGCGGTCCTCGACGATCTTGGCGGCCTTGATACCGAGGCCGCCGCGCCCCTGGACGCGGTACTCGTCGACCGCGGTCCGCTTCGCGTATCCGCCGTCGGTAGCAGTGAACACGAACGTACCGGGTCGAACAACATTCATCGAGAGCAGCTGGTCTCCCTCACGGAAGCTCATGCCCTTGACACCCGAGGTGGCCCGGCCCATCGGACGCAGTGCGTCGTCCGTCGCCGTGAACCTGATCGACTGTGCCTTCCTGCTGATCAGCAGGAGATCGTCCTCGGCCGAGACGAGTTCGGCTCCGATCAGTTCGTCGTCGGAACCGTCCTCCGTCTCACGGAGGTTGATCGCGATGACACCGCCCGAACGCGGGGAATCGTAATCCTTCAGAGGCGTCTTCTTCACGAGACCGCCCTTGGTGGCAAGCACCAGGTAGGGCGCCGCCTCGTAGTCGCGGATCGCGAGGATCTCCGCGATCGCCTCGTCCGGCTGGAAGGCCAACAGGTTGGCGACGTGCTGTCCACGCGCGTCACGTCCGGCGTCGGGCAGCTCGTACGCCTTCGCGCGGTAGACCCGGCCCTTGTTGGTGAAGAACAGCAGCCAGTGGTGCGTGGTCGACACGAAGAAGTGGTCGACGATGTCGTCTTCCTTGAGCTTCGTGCCGCGTACGCCCTTGCCGCCGCGCTTCTGCGAGCGGTAGTCCTCCGTCTTGGTGCGCTTGACGTAGCCACCGCGCGAGATCGTGACGACGATGTCCTCTTCGGCGATCAGGTCCTCGATGGACATGTCACCGTCGAACGGGACCAGCTTGGAACGGCGGTCGTCGCCGAACTTCTCGACGATCGCGGCGAGTTCCTCGCTGATGATGCCCCGCTGCCGCACCGGCGAGGCGAGGATCGCGTTGTACTCACGGATCTTGGCCTGCAGTTCGTCGTGCTCGGCGACGATCTTCTGGCGCTCCAGGGCCGCCAGCCGGCGCAGCTGCATCTCCAGGATGGCGTTGGCCTGGATGTCGTCGATCTCCAGGAGGCCCATCAGGCCCTCGCGCGCGATCTCGACCGTGTCACTGCGCCGGATCAGCGCGATGACCTCGTCGATGGCGTCCAGGGCCTTCAGCAGGCCGCGCAGGATGTGCGCCCGCTCCTCGGCCTTGCGCAGCCTGAACCGCGTACGCCGGACGATGACCTCGATCTGGTGCGTCACCCAGTGCCGGATGAACGCGTCCAGGGACAGGGTCCGCGGTACGCCGTCCACCAGCGCCAGCATGTTCGCGCCGAAGTTGGTCTGCAGGTCGGTGTGCTTGTACAGGTTGTTCAGCACGACCTTGGCGACCGCGTCCCGCTTCAGGACGATCACCAGGCGCTGGCCCGTACGGGACGACGTCTCGTCGCGGACGTCCGCGATGCCGCCGATCTTGCCGTCCTTCACCAGGTCGGCGATCTTCTGCGCGAGGTTGTCCGGGTTGACCTGGTAGGGGAGTTCGGTGACCACCAGGCACTGGCGGTTCTGGATCTCCTCGACGTCGACGACCGCGCGCATCGTGATGGAGCCGCGGCCGGTGCGGTACGCCTCCTCGATGCCCTTACGGCCCACCACAAGGGCACCGCTGGGGAAGTCGGGGCCCTTGATGCGCTCGATCAGGGCATCGAGCAGCTCCTCGTGGGAGGCCTCGGGGTTCTCCAGGTACCACTGGGCGCCCGCCGCGACCTCACGGAGGTTGTGCGGCGGGATGTTGGTCGCCATACCGACCGCGATGCCCGCCGAGCCGTTGATCAGCAGGTTCGGGAACCGGGCCGGCAGAACCGTCGGCTCCTGGTTGCGGCCGTCGTAGTTGTCCGTGAAGTCGACGGTCTCCTCGTCGATGTCACGGACCATCTCCATGGACAGCGGCTTCAGCTTGCACTCGGTGTACCGCATGGCGGCGGCCGGGTCGTTGCCGGGAGAGCCGAAGTTGCCGTTGGAGTCCACCAGCGGCATCCGCATCGACCACGGCTGCGCGAGACGGACCAGCGCGTCGTAGATCGAGGAGTCGCCGTGCGGGTGGTAGGTACCCATGACGTCACCGACGACACGGGCGCACTTGTAGAAGCCCTTCTCGGGCCGGTAACCGCCGTCGTACATCGCGTACAGGACGCGGCGGTGGACGGGCTTGAGGCCGTCCCGTACGTCGGGCAGCGCGCGCGACACGATGACGGACATCGCGTAGTCGAGGTACGAGCGCTGCATCTCGGTCTCGAGCCCGACGGGCTCGACGCGCAGGGCGACCTCGCCCTCTTCAGGGGTGCTCGGATCCATGGGGGAAGGTGTTTCGTCGGCCATTGCTGGTGAAGATCCTTTCTGGTGCGGTCAGCTGAGACCGACTCAGATGTCGAGGAAGCGGACGTCCTTGGCGTTGCGCTGGATGAACGCGCGGCGTGCCTCGACGTCCTCGCCCATCAGGACCGAGAACAGGTCGTCGGCCTGCGCGGCGTCGTCGAGCGTGACCTGGCCGAGGACCCGGTGCTCCTGGTCCATCGTCGTGACACGCAGCTCCTCGGCGTTCATCTCGCCGAGGCCCTTGAAGCGCTGGATCGAGTCCTCGCGGACCCGCTTGCCGTTCTGCCGGCCCAGCTCGATCAGGGCGTCGCGCTCCCGGTCCGAGTACGCGTACTCGAAGTCGTCCCGACCCCACTTGATCTTGTACAGCGGAGGACGGGACAGGAACACGTGTCCGGCCTCGACCAGCGGGCGCATGAAGCGGAACAGGAAGGTCAGCAGCAGGGTGTTGATGTGCTGGCCGTCCACGTCGGCGTCCGCCATCAGGATGATCTTGTGATAGCGCAGCTTCTCGATGTCGAAGTCCTCGTGGACCCCGGTACCGAAGGCCGAGATCAGCGCCTGGATCTCCTGGTTCTGCAGGATCTTGTCGATCCGCGCCTTCTCGACGTTCAGGATCTTGCCGCGGATCGGGAGGATCGCCTGGTACTGCGGGTTGCGGCCGGACTTGGCCGAACCACCGGCGGAGTCACCCTCGACGATGAAGATCTCGCACTTGGTGGGGTCGTTCGACTGGCAGTCGGACAGCTTGCCCGGCAGTGACGCCGTCTCCAGCAGACCCTTGCGACGCGTGAGGTCACGCGCCTTACGGGCCGCCACGCGCGCGGTGGCCGCCTGGATGCCCTTGCGGATGATGTCCGAGGCCTCGACCGGATTGCGGTCCAGCCAGTCGTTGAGGTGCTCGTAGACCGCCTTCTGCACGAAGGTCTTGGCCTCCGTGTTGCCCAGCTTGGTCTTCGTCTGGCCCTCGAACTGCGGCTCGGCCAGCTTGACCGAGATGATCGCGGTCAGACCCTCGCGGATGTCGTCGCCCGTGAGGTTGTCGTCCTTCTCACGCAGCAGCTTCTTGTCGCGCGCGTACTTGTTGATCAGCGAGGTCAGCGCCGCCCGGAAGCCCTCCTCGTGCGTACCGCCCTCATGCGTGTGGATGATGTTGGCGAAGGAGTAGACGCCCTCCGTGTAGCCACTGTTCCACTGCATCGCGACCTCGAGGGACAGGCTCTTGTCCTTGTCCTCCGCCTCCAGGTCGATGACGGTCGGGTGCACCACGTCCCCCTTGCGGGAGTTGAGGTACGTCACATAGTCGACGATGCCGCCCTCGTAGTGGTACGAGACGGTCCTGACCTCGTCCTTCTCGTCGGCGCCCGCCTCGTCCGCGCCGATCGTGGCCTTCGCCACCTCACGCTCGTCGGTGAGGTTGATCGTCAGGCCCTTGTTGAGGAACGCCATCTCCTGGAAGCGCCGCGAGAGCGTCTCGAAGGAGTACTCGGTGGTCTCGAAGATGTCGCCGTCGGCCCAGAAGGTGACCGACGTCCCGTGCTCGGCCGTCGCCTCGTGCTGGGCCAGCGGGGCCGTCGGGACACCCAGTTTGTAGTCCTGCGTCCAGCGGTAGCCGTCGGTCCTCACCTCGACCGCGACCCTGCTGGACAGGGCGTTCACGACGGAGACACCGACGCCGTGCAGACCGCCGGAGACCGCGTAGCCGCCGCCGCCGAACTTGCCGCCCGCGTGCAGCACGGTCAGCACGACCTCGAGGGCCGGTTTGCCCTCGGACGGGACGATGCCCACCGGGATGCCTCGGCCGTTGTCGATGACGCGCACACCGCCGTCGGCGAGGATCGTCACGTCGATGGTGTCCGCGTGACCGGCCAGCGCCTCGTCGACGGAGTTGTCGACGACCTCCTGCACCAGGTGGTGCAGACCACGCTCACCGGTCGAACCGATGTACATGCCGGGTCGCTTGCGGACCGCGTCCAGACCCTCGAGGACGGTGATGGCGCTGGCGTCGTACGCCGTGGCTGAGCCCTCGGCCGTACCGGCCAGGGCCTCGGTGGACGGGATGTTCTCGTTGGGGTTGCCGGAATCGGCCACGAAGCGCCCTTTCTGGCACAGCACAAGCCGAACTCCCGGCGGTGGCCGGAGCGGCTGCGGCATGTTGCGTTGGTAAGCCTTAGTCAGCGGTGCACACCATTTCCCGGTGATCCCCTCCAATGGGGCGGGATTAGCTTCCAGTCTACCGGTAGCGCCGACAGTGATGGGGGTTTGCCGGTACCTGAGTCCGCATGTGCCGCCCTCAACCGGTCTCTCCCGAGTCCCCATATGCGGAGCAGGGCTCCAAGAGGCTTGGAGAGGCACTCAGCGCTTCCGGGTGTCAACCCTTGGCTACCGGGGAGTCACGTACGGATTCGCGAACGCGCGCACCGTAGGCGACCCGCCCCCGGCCCGCTTTGCATGTGACACACCTCACCCACCAGGAGTGCCGCGGCTCACCCGTAGGTGTCCCCGGGACCCGTGCTCCCGGGCGCCCGCAACGGGCCGAACCGACGGGCCGGACCACCCGGACCGAGCACCTTGAGGAACCGCACCCGGCCCTGCCCCAGGTCCTCGTTCAACCGTGCCACCAACTGCGGCGCGAGCAGCCGCACATTCGTCGCCCACGCCGTCGAGTCGCAGCGCACGGTCAGCACCCGCTCGTCCTCGTCGTACGACTCCGGCTCACAGTGCTTGGCCAGGTCGTCCCCGACGAGCTGCGGCCACCGGCCCATCACCCCGCCCACCGCGGCCGGCGCCTCCCACCCGCGCTCCGTGACCAACCGGTTGATCGCCGCACCGAGCGCCATCGGGTCACGCCCGTCGCCCCCCGAGGAGCGCGGACCTCCCCCGCGCCGCGGCTGCCGCTTCTGCTGGGCCCCGTCCCCACGCGCGCGTGCCGCGTCCTTCGCCGCCCGCAGCGCCACACGCGCGAGATCCACCCCGGAGGGCTCGGGGATCGGCCTCGGGGATACCTCCGGGCTCTCCCCGGACGCGGCCCGGTCGGCCGTCATGCGCACTCCACCGCCCCGTCCGACACCGAATACCGCGTCCCCGCCAGGACATGCGGTACGTCGTCCTCGACCGCGGCCGTCACCAGCACCTGCTCGCCCGGCGCCACCAGCTCCGCCAACCGCTCCCGGCGCCGGGTGTCCAGTTCCGCGAACACATCGTCGAGAACCAGCACCGGCTCGTTCCCCTCGGCCCTCAACAGATCGTACGAGGCCAGCCGCAACGCCAGCGCGTACGACCACGACTCACCGTGCGACGCGTACCCCTTGGCGGGCAGCGAGCCGAGCTTGAGATGCAGATCGTCCCGATGCGGCCCCACCAGGGTGACCCCCCGCTCGATCTCCTGCTTGCGCACCTCGGCCAGCGCCCCCATCAGCTGCTCGTACAGCTCCTCGCGCGCGTGCGCCTCACCCGGCGCCGACGGCTTGTACTCCAGGGCCACCGGACCACCGCCGGGCGCCAGTTGCTCGTACGCCTTGTCGGCCAGCGGCTGGATCGCCGCGATCAGGTCGAGCCGCTGGGCCAGCAACTCCGCCCCCACGCGCGCGAGATGCTGGTCCCACACGTCGAGCGTCGACAGATCCATCGTGCGCCCGCCGTGCCGCCTGGCCAGCGCGGCCGACTTCAGAAGCGTGTTGCGCTGCTTGAGGACCCGGTCGTAGTCGGAGCGCACGCCCGCCATCCGCGGCGAGCGCGCAGTGATCAACTCGTCGAGGAACCGCCGCCGCTCACCCGGGTCGCCCTTCACCAGGGCGAGATCCTCGGGCGCGAACAGCACCGTCCGTACGATCCCCAGCACGTCACGAGGTCTGACCTGCGACGACCTGTTGATGCGGGCCCGGTTGGCCCGGCCGGGGTTCAGCTCCAGTTCGACCAGCTGCTGCCGCCCGCCCTGCCTGACCTGTGCCCGGATGATCGCCCGGTCGGCGCCCATGCGGACCAGGGGCGCGTCCGAGGAGACCCGGTGGCTGCCCAGCGTGGCGAGATAGCCGACCGCCTCCACCAGGTTGGTCTTGCCCTGCCCGTTGGGCCCCACGAACGCGGTGACGCCCGGCTCGAGCGGAACCTCGACCCGGGCGTACGAGCGGAAGTCGGCCAGCGACAGATGGGTGACGTGCATGGTCGCCGCCGACCTCCCCCGCACTTGTGGACCGCGGAAGCGGCCCTGTGGATTACTTCGCCTCGACCGCGTGGCCGCCGAACTGGTTGCGCAGCGCCGCGATCATCTTCATCTGCGGGGAGTCGTCCTGCCGGGACGCGAACCGCGCGAACAGCGACGCGGTGATCGCGGGCAGCGGAACGGAGTGGTCGATCGCGGCCTCCACCGTCCAGCGGCCCTCCCCGGAGTCCGCCGCGAACCCGCGCAGCCTGTCCAGGTGCTCGTCCTCGTCGAGAGCGTTCACCGCCAGGTCGAGCAGCCAGGAACGGATGACGGTGCCCTCCTGCCAGGACCGGAAGACCTCGCGCACGTCGGTGACGGAGTCGACCTTCTCCAGCAGCTCCCAGCCCTCGGCGTAGGCCTGCATCATCGCGTACTCGATGCCGTTGTGGACCATCTTCGAGAAGTGCCCCGAGCCCACCTTGCCCGCGTGCACCGCGCCGAACTCGCCCTTGGGCTTGAGGGCGTCGAAGACCGGCTGCACCTTCGCGATGTGCTCGGCGTCGCCGCCGTACATCAGCGCATAGCCGTTCTCCAGGCCCCAGACGCCGCCCGAGACACCGCAGTCGACGAAACCTATGCCCTTGGCCGCGAGCTCCTCGGCGTGCTTCTCGTCGTCCGTCCAGCGCGAGTTGCCGCCGTCCACGACGACGTCACCGGGCTCCAGGAGCTCGGCGAGCTCGTCGACGGTGGACTGGGTCGGCGCGCCGGCCGGGACCATCACCCACACGACGCGCGGGGCGCTGAGCCCTTCCACAAGCTCCTTGAGGCTGTGGACATCGGCGACGTCCGGGTTGCGGTCGTATCCGATGACGGTGAGACCTGCGCGGCGGATCCGCTCGCGCATGTTGCCGCCCATCTTGCCGAGGCCGACGAGACCGAGCTCCATCAGTTGTTCCTTAGGTTGCGACGTGGCATGAGGGCACTCCTGTTGCTCGTGCCCACGTCCGAGCCTAAACCCGGACGCTCATGCACACCTGTGGGCATACGCGCTCAAACGTATGCCCCCACCTGCGGCGTTTCCTTCGGAGGCGATCAGCTGTTCGAAACAGCTCGGGCGCACTCGGGCACTCAGCCGCTGAGGCGCACCGGCATGATCAGGTACTTGTACGCCTCGTCCGCCTCGGCGTCGACGGCCGGCTTGCCGCTGAGCAGCGCGGGCTTCGTGGACGTCGTGAAGGAAAGCTGCGCCACCGGGGAGTCGATCGCGCTCAGGCCGTCCAGCAGGAACGTCGGGTTGAAGGCGATCGAGACGTCGTCACCCTCCAGCTGGGCGTCCACCCTTTCCACAGCCTGTGCGTCGTCGCTGGAACCGGCCTCCAGGATCAGCACACCCTGCTCGAAGCTGAGCCGCACCGGGGTGTTCCGCTCGGCCACCAGGGCCACACGCTTGACGGCCTCCACGAAGGGGGCGGTCTCGATCACGGCGATGGAGTTGAACTCCGTCGGGAACAGCGAGCGGTACTTCGGGAGGTCGCCCTCCAGCAGGCGCGTCGTCGTACGACGGCCGGCGCCCTCGAAACCGATGAGGCCCTCGCCCGCGCCCGAGCCGGACAGCGCCAGGATCACGCTGTCGCCGCTCGTGAGCGCCTTGGCGGTGTCCAGGAGCGTCTTGGCGGGCACCAGGGCCACCGCGGACGCGTCCGGGTTCTCCGGCTTCCACAGGAACTCGCGGACCGCGAAGCGGTAGCGGTCGGTTGACGCCAGCGTCACCGTGTCGCCCTCGATCTCGATGCGCACACCGGTCAGGACGGGCAGCGTGTCGTCACGGCCGGCCGCGATGGCCACCTGGGCGGCGGCGGACGCGAAGACCTCACCGGGCACCGTGCCGGTCGCGGTCGGCATCTGCGGCAGCGCCGGGTACTCCTCCACAGGCAGTGTGTGCAGGGTGAAGCGGGAGGAGCCGCACACCACGGTCGCCCGTACACCGTCTGTGGAAATCTCCACCGGGCGGTTGGGCAGGGCGCGGCAGATGTCGGCGAGGAGCCGGCCGGACACCAGGACCGTGCCCACCTCCTCGACCTCGGCCTCCACCGAGACCCGCGCGGAGACCTCGTAGTCGAAGCTCGACAGGCTCAGCTGGCCGTCCTCGGCCTTCAGCAGGAGTCCGGCGAGGACAGGGGCCGGCGGACGGGCCGGGAGGCTGCGCGCCGCCCAGGCAACTGCCTCCGCGAGTACGTCGCGTTCCACCCGGATCTTCACTGTTGCCGCCTCCTGCTGTTGCCGGCGCTTCTCGGCCTGCCTGGCTTCGTCGTCTGTCTCGGTGTCGTCGGTCCCCGTGCTGGGAAGGACACCGGGAACAGTCTGACGCACGGCACTGACAGTAGGTGCCTGTCGGGGTCAAGTCGTGACGAGGGGCGGTCGGGCTCCCGAGAGCGAGTTGTGCACAGGACCCACTTCGAAACGGATATCCAGCTCTCTCTAGTTGTCAGTAGTAGTAGGGGCTGTGGATACCGTGGATAACCCCGTTTTCGCAGCTCAGGCGCGAGATTTTGTGCACAGAGCCTGTGGGTGGAGGCGGTGGACAACTCACCGTCTCTGTGGAGAACAGAAAGTTCTGCACACCCCATGCACAGACGAGGGGTACTTCTCCCCAGGGCCGTCCCCAGCTTTACCCATCTTTCCCACAGCCCAACCTGGCAGCTTGGTGTGACGGCTTTCACTCGGTTCGGTGAGGAGGCGCGTCGTGTTGCCGAACAGTGGACAGAGCTGTGGAGAAGCTGGTGATCGTTGGGGACAACGGGGCCCAGCCTGTGGGCCGCCGGTGGACAACTCCGTGCACAGCCTGTGGATCAATTTCTTGTCCACAGGCTGTGGAGATCTTCTGTCCACCGATCCACAGCCAGTTGACCTGGTCTGATGATCTATCACCAGCACGGCCTGTGGACACAGTCTGGACAACTTCGCGGTCCCCAGGGTGTGGACGCGAGAAAGTCAGCGAATCTGTGGAGGGAGGCCGTAACCCCGACGGCATTCGAACAGGGGGTTGCGGCCGGGCAACGGCCGATGGGCGCCGGAAACGGCGAAGGCGCCCTCGGGAACTCGTCCCGGGGCGCCCTCTGTGCCGTGACTCGGCCGCTGTCAGCCGTTCTTGATGCGGTTGGTCAGCTCGGTGACCTGGTTGTAGATGGAGCGGCGCTCAGCCATCAGCGCGCGGATCTTGCGGTCGGCGTGCATGACGGTCGTGTGGTCGCGGCCGCCGAACTGCGCCCCGATCTTCGGCAGCGAGAGGTCCGTGAGCTCGCGGCACAGGTACATGGCGATCTGGCGGGCCGTCACCAGCTGGCGGCCGCGTGAGCTGCCGCACAGGTCCTCGACCGTGAGGCCGAAGTAGTCGGCCGTGGCCGCCATGATGGCCGGCGCGGTGATCTCGGGGGTCGAGTCCTCGCCGCCCGGGATCAGGTCCTTGAGGACGATCTCGGTCAGGCCGAGGTCCACCGGCTGCCGGTTGAGCGACGCGAACGCCGTCACCCGGATCAGCGCCCCCTCCAGCTCGCGGATGTTGCGCGAGATGCGGGAGGCGATGAACTCGAGGACCTCCGGCGGGGCGTTGAGCTGCTCCTGGACCGCCTTCTTACGGAGGATGGCGATGCGGGTCTCCAGCTCGGGTGGCTGGACGTCGGTGATCAGACCCCACTCGAAACGGTTCCGCAGCCGGTCCTCCAGGGTGACCAGCTGCTTCGGCGGCCGGTCGCTGGACAGCACGATCTGCTTGTTGGCGTTGTGGAGCGTGTTGAAGGTGTGGAAGAACTCCTCCTGCGTCGACTCCTTGTCCGCGAGGAACTGGATGTCGTCGACGAGCAGGATGTCCATCTCGCGGTAGCGCTTGCGGAAACTGTCGCCCTTGCCGTCGCGGATGGAGTTGATGAACTCGTTGGTGAACTCCTCCGAGCTCACATATCGCACGCGCGTGCCGGGGTAGAGGCTGCGCGCGTAGTGTCCGATCGCGTGCAGCAGGTGGGTCTTGCCGAGGCCCGACTCCCCGTAGATGAAGAGCGGGTTGTATGCCTTCGCGGGTGCCTCGGCGACGGCGACGGCGGCCGCGTGGGCGAAACGGTTCGACGCCCCGATGACAAAGGTGTCGAACAGGTACTTGGGGTTCAGGCGTGCGGTGGGTTCACCGGGCCCGGGTGCCGGGGTCTGCCGGGAAGCCGGCGAGCCGGGGGCGCCGCCGCCGGGTCGTACGGAGCCGCCGGGGCCCGAGGGCCCGCCGCGGTGTGCGTGGCCGCCGACCGACGGGGATTCCGGCAGGTCGCGGCGGCCGTCGCGCTGCTCGTACTCCGAGCGCTGCTGTCCGTAGTCGCCGCGCTGCGGTTCGTACTCGGAGCGCGGCTGGTCGTACTCGGGACGCTGTTGTTCGTACGGCGAGCGGTCGCGTGGTGGCTGCGGGCGGTAGTCCGAGGACGGCGACGCGTACGGGTCGCGCTCCGGGAAGCCGAGGCGGGGCTGCTGCCAGCCGTAGTCGTCCTGGGTCGGCCGGGGCCAGGCGCCCGGTTCGGGGCGCTGGTACTCGGAGGGGTAGGCGGGGCGGGCGGTCGGCAGCTGGTCCGTGTGGGAGGGCTGCTGGCCGTCGCGCGGCTGGGGGTGGTCGTCGGCGCGGTGGCGGCCGTACCCCTGGTACTGGTCGCGGGTGGGCGGGAGGTCGGGCTCCTCGTAGCGCGACTGCTGCGGGACGGAGGGGGTGGGCGGCATGGGCTCGCCGACGGAGTCGTCCACGGTGATCGCGATGCGGATCGGGCGCCCGCACTCACGGCTGAGGGTTTCGCTGACGATCGGTGCGAGGCGGCCTTCGAGCACGCCTTTCGCAAATTCGTTCGGTACGGCGAGCAGTGCGGTGTCCGCGACCAGGGCCAGCGGCTGGCAGCGCCTGATCCAGCGCTCGTCCTTGACCTCGACGCCCTGTCCACGCCCTTCGCCGAGGAGATGTTCCAGCACTCGTGGCCACACTGCGGCAAGATCGGCAGGTACGTCAGCCACAGGGCACGCTCTCTCACGGGGTCCCACGAACGTGTGGTTCTGGGACGTATCGGGATGTACTTCGGGTGGAACGGGCGGATGGGAGTCCGGCCACGGTAGTCAGGGCGACGGGTGCGGTTCAAGTTGTTGTCCCCAGCCTGTGGACAGTGTCTCGCCCTGGGTGCTGGTTTGACCGGATGGCGTAGCCCCGCGTACCGTGACCAGGTCGAGTTGTCGATGGCTGCTGCCGCCTGCCTCCGATGGGCATAGATCACGACAGTGCTCCTACCAGGGCACCTTCCAGTGATCGGTAGCGGTGCACTCGGGCGTAAGCGAGCTACTCGTGGGCGCACGGTGACAGCCAAGACGGCACCCCGGTACCTACCGATTCTTTCTGGAGCCCCCGAGTGAGCAAGCGCACCTTCCAGCCGAACAACCGTCGCCGCGCGAAGACCCATGGCTTCCGCCTGCGGATGCGTACCCGTGCCGGTCGCGCGATTCTCGCGAACCGCCGTGGCAAGGGTCGCGCGAGCCTGTCCGCCTGATCCTGATCAGGTCATGACGTCGTGCTGCCTACCGAGCATCGGCTGAGGCGGCGCGAGGAATTCGCGACCGCGGTACGACGGGGTCGCCGGGCCGGCCGCCCGCTCCTCGTCGTCCATCTTCGTAGCGGTACCACGGACCCGCACGCGCCTGGGGAGAGCGCTCCCCCGACGCGTGCGGGTTTCGTCGTCAGCAAGGCAGTGGGCGGTGCGGTCGTCCGTACGAAGGTGAAGCGCAGGCTTCGCCATCTGATGCGGGACCGAGTCGCCGAGCTGCCCCCCGGTAGCCTGGTAGTCGTACGAGCGTTGCCCGGTGCGGGCGATGCCGACCATGCACAGCTGGCCCGAGACCTGGACGCCGCTCTGCAGCGGCTGCTGGGAGGGGGCGCGCGATGAAGTACCCGCTGCTGGCTCTGATCAAGCTGTACCAGTGGACGATCAGTCCGCTGCTCGGGCCTGTGTGCAAGTACTACCCGTCGTGCTCCCACTACGGCTATACGGCCATCGACCGGCACGGTGCGGTCAAGGGAACGGCACTCACCGGTTGGCGCATTCTGCGGTGCAATCCGTGGTCGCTGGGCGGGGTGGACCACGTCCCGCCGCGCAAGCGTCCGCGGTGGCACGAAATGCTGCGCAACACCTGGCGTGCACGCAAGGGCGGGACCTCCGCCGCCGGCGCGGCCATCGAGGGGCAGAATCCTTCGAGCCCGGCCGCCGAGACCCCGTCCCATGTCCAAGGAGCATGATTAGTGGACACGATTGCCAGCATTTTCAGCTTCATCACGACACCCGTTTCCTGGGTCATCGTCCAGTTCCACACGGTGTACGGCGCGATCTTCGGCGACGACACGGGGTGGGCCTGGGGCTTGTCCATCGTGTCCCTGGTGATCCTGATCCGCATCTGTCTGATCCCGCTCTTCGTGAAGCAGATCAAGGCGACCCGGGCCATGCAGACGCTGCAGCCCGAGATGAAGAAGATCCAGGAGCGCTACAAGAACGACAAGCAGCGCCAGTCCGAAGAGATGATGAAGCTGTACAAGGAGACGGGCACCAACCCGCTCTCCTCGTGCCTTCCCATCCTGGCGCAGTCGCCGTTCTTCTTCGCCCTGTACCACGTGCTCAACGGCATCGCGTCGGGCGACAAGATCGGCGTCATCAACACCGAGCTGCTGGAGAGCGCGCGCAAGGCCCACATCTTCGGTGCTCCGCTGGCCTCGAAGTTCACCGAGAGCGCGTCGAAGGTGGAGGCGCTCGGTGCCTCCATCACCGATGTCCGCGTCGTCACGGCCGTCATGATCGTCCTGATGTCGGCGTCGCAGTTCTACACGCAGCGCCAGCTGATGACGAAGAACGTCGACACCACGGTGAAGACACCGTTCATGCAGCAGCAGAAGATGCTGATGTACGTCTTCCCGATCATGTTCGCCGTCTTCGGTATCAACTTCCCGGTCGGTGTCCTCGTCTACTGGCTGACCACCAACGTGTGGACCATGGGCCAGCAGATGTACGTCATCCGCAACAACCCGACGCCGGGCAGCAAGGCGCAGGCCGCCTACCTGGAGCGCCTGCACAAGCACGTCACGCACCACGGCAAGACCCGCAGCCGCGGTGAGCGCGCCATCGTCAAGGCCATCGTCGCCAAGGGCCGCGACCGCAACGAGTTCGAGCGCAAGTTCATCAACGGTCTGAACAAGGCGGGCCTGGCGGCCCAGCCCGACGGCACGGTGACGAAGGGCGTGAACCCGGAGGTCACCGAGACCGAGGACGGTACGCCTGTCACCGGTACCGCCAAGCGCCAGCAGCCCAAGCGCCAGAGCAAGTCCCAGCGTCAGTCGGGTGCCAAGCCCGCGGGCGGTTCCGAGCCGGACGAGCCCACGACGTCGCTGGTCAAGTCCGACAAGCCCGAGGACGCCAAGCCGGCCGGAGGGGCCGCCAAGCAGACCGCCTCCAAGTCCGGTTCCGGCACCCGCAGCAAGGCCCAGTCCGGACAGCGCAAGGGCCCGCAGCGTCCCAAGTCCCCGTCCAAGAAGTAAGAAGGAGCCCATCCCGTGACGGAAGGCACCACCACCTCCGCCGCAGCCGAGGGTGTCGACACCCTGTCTCGCCTGGAGCAGGAGGGCGAGATCGCGGCGGACTACCTCGAGGGTCTGCTCGACATCGCCGACCTCGACGGTGACATCGACATGGATGTCGAGGCCGACCGCGCCGCTGTCTCGATCATCAGCGACGCGGGCAGCCGCGACCTGCAGAAGCTGGTCGGCCGGGACGGCGAGGTGCTGGAGGCCCTCCAGGAGCTCACGCGCCTTGCCGTGAACCGGGAGACCGGGGACCGCAGCCGGCTGATGCTCGACATCGCCGGCTACCGCGCCAAGAAGCGCGAGGAGCTCTCGGAACTGGGTGCCAAGGCCGCGGCCGAGGTCAAGAGTTCCGGCGAGCCCGTCAAGATGAAGCCGATGACGCCGTTCGAGCGCAAGGTCGTGCACGACGCGGTCAAGGCCGCCGGTCTGCGCAGCGAGTCCGAGGGCGAGGAGCCCCAGCGCTTCGTCGTCGTCCTTCCCGCCTGATCGGTACGTACGTCCCTCGGCCCCGTCTGTAGCGCAGACGGGGCCGAACTTTGTCAGCCTGTGGTTCCCGGCAGCTGTTGGTCCCCGGTTCGTCCCCCTGCGGTCCTCGACAGCTCCAGTCCCCTGATAGTCCTGGTGATCAGCGCCCAGTGCGCTCATGCGGTACGGAAGGACGGTCCCCCGTGACGGAGGCAGCGGAGCTCCCCCCGGCGCCCGAGCAGGCGCGTCAGGTGTTCGGCGATCGCTTCGCGGACGCGGTCCGATACGCGGAACTGCTTGCCGAGGCGGGTGTGCAGCGCGGTCTGATCGGCCCACGCGAAGTGCCCCGCCTGTGGGAGCGGCACCTGTTGAACTGTGCGGTGCTCTCCGAGGTCGTGCCGGAGAACGTGACGGTGTGCGATGTCGGCTCGGGCGCGGGTCTGCCCGGTATTCCGCTGGCGCTGGTCCGGGAGGACCTGAAGATCACGCTGCTCGAACCGCTGCTGCGCCGGACCAATTTCCTCAGCGAGGTCGTGGAGCTGCTGGGCCTGAACCATGTGACGGTCGTCCGTGGCCGTGCGGAGGAGGTCATGGGGTCGCTTCAGCCGGTGCATGTGGTGACAGCCCGTGCCGTGGCGCCGCTGGACCGTCTGGCCACCTGGGGCATCCCGCTGCTGCGTCCGTACGGGGAGATGCTCGCCCTCAAGGGGGACACGGCGGAGGAGGAGCTGAAGGCTTCGGCTACCGCGCTGAGCAAGCTCGGGGCGGTCGAGACGTCCATCCTGCAGGTCGGCGAGGGCGTGGTGGACCCGCTGTCCACCGTCGTGCGGGTCGAGGTGGGGGAGAGTCCGGGCGGAGTGCGGTTCGCGGCGAAGCGGGCCAAGGCTGCCCGGACCGGGCGGGCACGGCGGCGGCGCTGATCGTCCGCATCGATGGCGTCTCGTTCGTTGATCCGTCCTGACGAAGAGCCGTACTCCACACAAGCTGTCAAACCTACACATCTCGGAGTGTCGCGCCGCCGGGTAGCTCACGGCTGGGCATCTTGTTTCACGTGAAACGTCGCTCACTGCTGCACGGCATTATCAGTCGCGGCCGGGCCGCGGCCGCACCCCGCGACCGAAAGCCTCTCGGTTCACCCGCAGAGGTAACGGAGTTGTCCACAGAGGTGGATTTCTCCACAGAACCCCAGGCCTCACTGGTTCACGACCCCGAAGACATGGCAGGCTCTGTTCATTGCGAGCCTGAAGTCGAGGAGAGTGAATCCTTGCGGTCCAACGCCAACATCGCGGGACCGATGACCGATCCGGTCCCCGGTCCCCGAACCGAGTCGATCGGGGCGGATGTTTCACGTGAAACACCGCCCCCGATGGACGACACTCCCATTGGTCGTGCTGCCCAACTGGCGGTGGAGGCTCTGGGGCGGGCCGGCGAAGGCCTGCCACGGCCGGAGCGGACCCGTGTCATGGTGGTCGCCAACCAGAAGGGCGGAGTGGGGAAGACGACGACAACCGTCAACCTCGCCGCCTCGCTGGCCCTGCACGGGGCCCGCGTCCTGGTCGTGGACCTCGACCCTCAGGGCAACGCTTCCACGGCACTGGGAATCGACCATCACGCCGATGTTCCTTCCATCTATGACGTGTTGATCGACAGCAGGCCACTCTCGGAAGTCGTTCAGCCGGTCCCCGACGTCGAGGGCCTCTTCTGCGCACCCGCCACCATCGATCTCGCCGGTGCGGAGATCGAGCTGGTGTCACTGGTGGCGCGTGAGAGCCGGCTCGAGCGCGCGATCCAGGCGTACGAGCAGCCCCTGGACTACATCCTCATCGACTGTCCGCCCTCGCTGGGTCTGTTGACGGTCAACGCGCTCGTTGCCGGTGCCGAGGTGCTCATCCCGATCCAGTGCGAGTACTACGCGCTGGAAGGCCTCGGCCAGCTGCTGCGCAACGTCGATCTGGTGCGGGCACACCTCAACCGGGACCTGCAGGTGACGACGATCCTGCTCACCATGTACGACGGCCGGACGCGCCTCGCGTCCCAGGTCGCGGACGAGGTGCGCAACCACTTCGGCGACGAGGTGCTGCGGACGAGCATTCCGCGCTCGGTCCGTATCTCGGAGGCGCCGAGCTATGGACAGACGGTGCTCACCTACGATCCAGGATCGAGTGGGGCCCTGTCCTACCTTGAGGCGGCCCGGGAAATCGCGCTGAAGGGTGTCGGCGTCAGCTATGACGCGCAGCACGCCCCTATCGGCGCACAGAGCGAACAGAGCATCGTGGAGGGTATCCAGTGAGCGAGCGACGGAGGGGGTTGGGCCGTGGTCTCGGCGCACTGATCCCAGCGGCACCGACCGGAGACAGGCCGACGCCACCGGCGATGGGAGGCGGCGCCTCCACCTCACCGGCTGCGGTTCCCGTACTCACGGCCGAGCGTGGAGTGGCCGCGGCGAAGGTGGCCACGCTGCCGACTGTTTCACGTGAAACAGAGGATCCCTACGCGAACGAGTTCGGGGAGGCCCCGGCGCCTCCCATCGGGGCCCATTTCGCCGAGCTTCCCCTTGACTCCATCACGCCGAACCCGCGACAGCCGCGTGATGTGTTCGACGAGGACGCGCTGGCGGAGCTGGTCACGTCGATCAAGGAGGTCGGTCTCCTCCAGCCCGTCGTGGTGCGGCAGGTGGGTCCGGTCAGCTACGAGCTCATCATGGGCGAGCGGCGCTGGCGGGCCTGCCGTGAAGCGGGCCTGGAGGCGATTCCCGCGATCGTGCGGGCCACGGATGACGAGAAGCTTCTCCTGGACGCGCTGCTGGAGAACCTCCATCGGGCTCAGCTGAACCCGCTCGAAGAGGCGGCGGCCTACGACCAGCTGCTCAAGGACTTCCACTGCACGCACGATCAGCTGGCGGACCGGATCGGCCGTTCCCGTCCCCAGGTCTCCAACACCCTGCGTCTGCTGAAGCTCTCGCCGGCGGTGCAGCGCCGTGTCGCGGCGGGAGTCCTCTCCGCCGGGCACGCCAGGGCGCTTCTCTCCGTGGACGACTCGGAGGAGCAGGACAGGCTGGCTCACCGGATCGTGGCCGAGGGGCTTTCGGTACGGGCCGTCGAGGAGATCGTGACCCTGATGGGCTCGCGGCCCAAGGCGGCTACGAGGGCCAAGGGGCCGCGGGCCGGTGCCCTGGTGTCTCCGGCGCTGAACGATCTCGCCGGCCGTCTCTCGGATCGTTTCGAGACGCGGGTGAAGGTCGACCTGGGACAGAAGAAAGGCAAGATCACCGTCGAGTTCGCTTCGATGGAAGACCTTGAGCGCATCCTCAGCTCCCTTGCCCCCGGTGAGGGACCGGTCCTCCAGAAGAGTCTTCTGGACGACGACTTCGAGGACTCGGAGGACTGAGTCCTCGGTCGGCCGGGCGGTTCTCGCTCGATCGGCTTCCAGAGCGGGCCGTGTTCCGGTGCTCACCGGAACACGGCCCGCTCTTTGCTGTCAGTCGGTGTCGATGCATTCGCTTCGTGGATACGATGCGTTGGGTATTGGCGCATCCACCTGGCAGCACCTCGGAGTTGGGGAGGCGGGGTCCATGCGAACGGTGAGCCGCACCGGACTGGTGAGCGCGGGTCTGGGACTGGGCGCCGTCGGCGGGTTCGTCGGCAGTCTGCTCAGGGAACGGAGTGCTCTGACAGCCGCCCGCGACGCTGCGGGCGAAGGAAGCGAGGAACAGCCTTCATGGGGCGTCGGCTCGTACCGCTCACGCTGGACAACCTTCAGGACCTTCCCAAGCGCTGTCGCGCGTGTGTCTTCTGGGAGCTGGACCCCGTCAGCGGGGAAGCCGCGGTAAAGATGGGAACACCCGCGCAGGAGAAGGAAGCGTGGATCTCGGCCGTGCTGCTCGACTGGGGTTCCTGCGGACGGGTCGTCTATGTCGACGACAATCCGGTGGGGTTCGTGCTCTACGCCCCTCCGGCCTACGTTCCCCGGTCCACGGCGTTTCCCACGAGCCCGGTCTCGCCGGACGCGGTGCAGCTGATGACCGGCTTCATCATGCCGGGCTACCAGGGGCAGGGACTGGGGCGCGTGATGGTGCAGACGGTCGCCAAGGACCTGCTGCGCCGGGGCTTCAAGGCGATTGAGGCCTTTGGGGACGCTCGCTGGAAGGAGCCGGCTTGCCTCCTGCCGGCTGACCATCTGCTGGCCGTGGGCTTCAAGACGGTGCGGCACCATCCCGTGCATCCCCGGCTGCGGTTGGAGTTGCGGACGACCCTCTCCTGGAAGGAAGACGTGGAGTTGGCGCTCGACCGGCTGCTGGGAGCCGTGCAGAAGGAACCGGTTCTTCGGCCGCTCTAGGGGCCGCTCCAGGTGCGGAAAGAGAAGTGGGCCGGCCCTTTCGGGTCGGCCCACTCGATGTTTCACGTGAAACATCGCCCACTGCGACGACTAGCCGATGAAGTCCTCAAGGTCACGCACGATCGCGGCCTTCGGCTTGGCACCGACGATGGTCTTGGCGACCTCGCCACCCTGGTAAACGTTCAGGGTCGGGATGGACATCACGCCGTACTTGGCGGCGATGCCGGGGTTCTCGTCGATGTTGAGCTTGACGACCTCGATCTTGTCGCCGTACTCAGCGGCGATGGCCTCGAGCGACGGGGCGATCTGGCGGCACGGTCCGCACCAGGCGGCCCAGAAGTCCACCAGGACGGGCTTGTCGTTCTTGAGGACGTCCTCGTCAAAGGAATCGTCGGTCACGTTCTTCAGGGTGCCGGCCACAGGGGCTCTCCTTAACTCGATGCTGCGGTGGGGCGGATGGGGGTCAGACAGAGGTCTTCTCGGGCTCGGCCTGCTCCTCGTGGTCCGCCAGGGCGGCGAGGAAGCGCTCGGCGTCCAGAGCTGAGGCGCAGCCGGTGCCGGAGGCGGTGATCGCCTGCCGGTAGGTGTGGTCAACCACGTCGCCGGCGCCGAAGACGCCACTCAGGTTGGTCCGGGTCGAGGGCGCGTCGACCTTCAGGTAGCCCTCTTCGTCGAGGTCCAGCTGACCCTTGAAGAGTTCGGTACGCGGGTCGTGGCCGACTGCGATGAACAGGCCCGTCACGGCCAGGTCGGACAGTTCGCCGGTCTTGAGGTTCCGCAGCTTCAGTCCGGAGAGCTTCGGGTCGCCCTGGATCTCGGCGACCTCGCTGTCCCAGACGAACTTGATCTTCGGGTCGGCGAAGGCGCGCTCCTGCATCGTCTTGGAGGCGCGCAGGGTGTCCCGGCGGTGGACGATCGTCACGGACTTGGCGAAGCGCGAGAGGAAGGTCGCCTCCTCCATCGCGGTGTCGCCGCCGCCGATCACGGCGATGTCCTGGTCCTTGAAGAAGAAGCCGTCGCAGGTCGCACACCACGAGACACCGCGCCCGGACAAGGCGTCCTCGTTCGGCAGGCCGAGCTTGCGGTGCTGCGAGCCGGTGGCGACGATGACGGCCTTCGCCTTGTGCACGATGCCCGCGGTGTCCGTGACGGTCTTGATGTCACCCGTGAGGTCGACGGCGACGATGTCGTCCGCCACGAGCTCGGCACCGAAGCGCTCGGACTGGGCGCGCATGTTGTCCATGAGCTCGGGGCCCATGATGCCGTCCTGGAAGCCGGGGTAGTTCTCCACGTCAGTGGTGTTCATGAGCGCGCCACCGGCGGTCACGGCGCCTTCGAAGACCAGCGGCTTCAGCGACGCGCGTGCGGTATAGAGCGCCGCCGTGTAGCCGGCGGGCCCGGAGCCGATGATGATCACGTTACGGACGTCGCTCACGGCGTGTTTCCTCGTTTCTGGACGGCTTCGTCGACCGGTGGGAGCCTCTCTCAGAACTCTCACCCCACCCAACGGATCCTACGGGGCCCGCATTCCCGCTGTGTCCGGGCACACAGGGGCGCCGCTCGGTACGGGGCACCAGGGAGGGAGGAGTACGAAGCGTCCGCGCTCAGGAACGCGCGTAGGACCGCGTCAGCAGAACCTTGCCCGGAGGGGTCGACGGCTGTTTCGCACAGGCCGAGTCGACGACATAGGCGGTGACCCGAGTGCTGTCACCCGCTGCGGGCAGGACCACGAGGTAGGCGTCCGTGCCGTCGTAGGCGCCTTGCTTGACGCCGATGATCGACGTGTCGGTCCGGCCGATGCCTTCCATGACGCAGTCGGGCACCGCTGTCGGAAGGCTCTTGACGAGACCCTCGTGTTCATTGGTCCCAGGCTCGCCGGTGTGGGACTCGATGCCCACCGACGGTTTTCCGCTCCGGGGACCCTTCTTTACGTCAGTGCCCTTGAGTAGTTCGGCGACCTGGCTCTCGATCTTCTGCCCGGCGAACGTGCTCGCGGCCTCGGGCTGCTTGTTGTCGTCTCCCAGTGACGAGACCAGCAGAGAGCCGATGCCCAGGGCAGCGGCGGTGAAGACGGTGCCCAGGACGACGGTCCGGCGTCGCCCACGTTGCGCGCGGTCCTTGCGTCCCGGCCCGGTGGCCGCGTGAGCGTGGCCCGTGGGGCGGCTCGGATGTCGGTCGGCGGGCGTCGATGTTTCACGTGAAACATCGACGTGCTCCATCTCGCCGGGGACCCCGGCCGGCATCGCGGCCTCGGCGGCGAGCGCCGCGCCGATTCGGTCGGCCACGTCGTCGGGCATGTGCACAGGGCTCGGTACGGAGCCGAGGAGACCGCGGATCTCCTCCAGGGAGACATACACGTCGGCGCAGAGAATGCACTCGTTCAGATGCCGTCGTACGTCTGCGGTCCGGGATGGTGTGAGCAGGCCTTCGGTGAGGTCGGAGAGCTCCGTGACGTCCGGGTGCCCGGCCGGGTCGGTCGTGGATGTCACGTTCGCCCACCTCCGCCCTTCACAGCCGCTGAATCGTTTGGCCCTGCATCCGTTGGTCCCGCTGCGGGTGGGACGGATGTCCCCTCCGCCCGGTTCCGTCCGTCGCCCGATTCCTTGTCGTCGCCAGTTTTTTCCGGCCGCAGATGGGTGAGCAGCGGCAGCAGTCTGGCTCTGCCCCGGGCGCAGCGGCTCTTCACCGTCCCGGTGGGCACGTCAAGGACCCGGGCGGCCTCCGCGACCGGGTACCCCTGCATGTCCACCAGGACGAGGGCGGCGCGCTGGTCCGGTGGGAGGGTGCCGAGGGCTTCGATGAGCTGGCGGTGCAGATCGTTGCGCTCGGCGGGGGCCGACGCCGACTCGTGCGGCTCGAGCAGCTGCTCCAGCCGTTCGGTGTCGTCGACCGGGGAGGTCTTGCGAGAGGCGGCTTTGCGGGCGCGGTCCAGGCAGGCGTTCACCGTGATGCGGTGCAACCAGGTCGTGACGGCCGACTGGCCCCGGAATGTATGGGCGGCCCGGTAGGCGGAGACGAGGGCGTCCTGGACGGCGTCAGCGGCCTCCTCGCGGTCCCCCAGCGTGCGCAGGGCCACCGCCCAGAGCCGGTCCCGATGCCGACGCACGATCTCACCGAAGGCGTCGGGGTCGCCTTCTACATGCCGGGCAAGGAGGTCCTGGTCACTTGTGTCACCGTATGCGTTGCCATCTGCCATCGGACCTCCTTCCCCTTCACTTCTCAGCTGCTCACTTTGACGTCCACGATCCTGCCGCGGAACTTGCCGTCGTCTGCCTGTTTCGGCAGATCGGTCAGCCAGACCAGAAGATAGCGGGACTTGAGGGTCTTGCCGGGCTTGAGTGTCACACTCGCGCCCGAACCTTCGGCCACCTTGTTGTAACCATCGAGAGACGTCGGTTCTGTACCGGTGTCTCCCGAGGCGGCACGGAGTTCGACAGAGGTGTTCCCGACGAAAGTGACAGTCACCTTTCCGACCTGCTGGACGTTGCCGAGATCGAGGACGACTCCGACACCTGATTTCAACCGTCCGAAGTCGGAGCTTGTGTAGTAGCTCGTCTCCCAGTACGTGCCCGGAGCGGTGTCGTAAACCTTGTCTATTTCGTCTGGGTTCTCAGAACCGTCCGAACCGAACGGGTCGAAATCGTGGGCACCTTCGATGGCGACGGGCTTGCTGACAGGCTTCGCCGGGCTCTTGTCCCCATCGTCCGTCGTCTGCGTCTGGTCGGTGTCCGCGGACTTGCTGCTCCGGTCCATGAGCGCGTCCGCCAGTTGCCAACTCCCCAGGCCCAGTGCGGCGATCAGCAACGCCGACACGGCCCACTTCAAGGCCTTGCCGGTACGGCTCTGCAGCGGGGGCGGCGGGGTGGGCAAGGGCTGCGTGACGCCCGGGTTGGGGGCCTGACGGCCGTACGAGCCCTGCTGGTACGTGGTGCGCTGGTAGTCCGGCGGGGCGGTGAACACCGGCTCGGGCGGGCGGATGCGGGGCATCTCGCCGATCGCCTTGACCAGTTCCTCGGGTGTCGTGCACGCGGACTCGTGGCGTGAGGCGGTGGCACCGTCGTTGGCGAGCGCGCGCATCGCGAGCTCGGACAGGCCGCGGTGGACCCCGGCCCGCACCTGGTCGGGCGGGATGAGACCGACGCCCTTGGGCAGGCCGGACAGGCCGTACGCGTCGTTCTCGTAGGGCCAGCGCTGGGTGAGGGAGGCGTACAGCAGGGCGCCGATCGCCTCCGTGTCGGTGCGCTGCGGGGCGTCGGAAGTGATGCCGCGCAGCGCCGCGTTGACCGCGAGGCCCCGCACACGCCACTGGCCCGACGAGCTCCGCAGGATGGTGCCCGGGGTCAGGCGCAGATGTGCGAGGCCCTCACGGTGGGCGGCGGCCATGGCGGAGGCGATCTGACTGACCATCTGGTAGGCGTCGTGGGGCTCCAGTGGGCCGGCGGCCAGGAGCGAGGTCAGCTCCGTGGCGTCGGGCAGCCACTCGTGGACCACGTACACGAGGTCGTTCTCCTCGACTGCGTCGAGGACCTGCACGAAGCGGGGGTCGCCGAGCAGCGCCGAGGAGCGGGCCGCGGCCAGCACGGAACGTGCCCGTGAGTGGTCCGCGGGCAGGATGTGCACGCCGACGGCGCGACGAAGTTTCTCGTCGACCGCGCGCCAGCTGCTGAATCCGTCCAGACGGGTGACGCACTCCTCCAGGCGGTAGCGCCTGGCGAGTTTGTGGCCGCTGTGCAGTTCGGGCGGTGAGGCCTTTCCGGGACTCTCGGTCCCGCCGCTCCCCTGTGCCTCGTCGTTCTCCGTGTCCCGCTCCCGGTTCTGGGCCGCGCCGTCGGCCGTGGACTCGTCCGCCTGCGCGGCCAGCGGCTCGTCGCCGCTGTTGGCTGCCACGTCGACGGCAGCCGTGCTCCGATCCGCCACCGTCGCTCCTGCCTCCCCATTCTGTGCGAGCTCTCCGACGCCAAACCCAATTGTGCCCACACTCCGTCGCTCTGCACGACACGCGGTGGCCGACGATGGTTGTGCGCTTGCCCTCGACTCACCGTCCCAGTCGCCCGCGCACCATACCCACCAACGAGTTCAGTTCTTCAATGCGCATACGGCGGGCGGCGACGTAGAAGACGACCAGGAGGACGGCGCCGCCGCCGAGCAGCGAGAGAAGCGAGCCGCCGACGCCCTGGCCGAGAGTGTGGCCGATGCCGTAGCAGGCGGCACCGCTGAGCAATGCCGCCGGTACCGAGGCGATGCCCAGCCGGGCGTAGGTCCGCAGGACGCGGGTGCCGTCGAGGTCGCCGTCCAGCCGCTTGCGCAGCCGGTTCCAGGCGACGCCCACGCCGATCGCGTAGGCGAGCCCGTAGGAGGCCGCCATGCCGACCACGGCCCAGCGGGAGGGGAGCACGAAAAAGCAGAGGGCGGAGGCCGTCGCGTTGACGGCGGCCACGATCACCGTGTTGTAGAAGGGGGTGCGGGTGTCCTCGTACGCGTAGAAGGCACGCAGGACGACGTACTGCACGGAGTAGGGGATCAGGCCGAGGGCGAAGGCCATCAGCATGAAGCCCATGTTGGTGGCGCCGGTGGTGCCCGAGGAGCCGAAGATCAGGGTGCAGATGGGGATGCCGAGCGCCACGAAGCCGAAGGCGATGGGCACGATCGCGACGGCGGTGGTGCGCAGTCCCTGGGAGATGTCGTCGCGGACCGCGCCGCTGTCCCCCTCGTGGGCGGAGCGGGCCAGCCGCGGCAGCAGGGCGGCCATCAGGGAGACCGTGATGATGGCCTGCGGCAGGCCCCAGACGAGCTGGGCGTTGGCGTAGGCCGCGAAGCCGGTGCCCTTGATCTTGGGGTTCTCGCCGGTGGCGGCGGTGGCCAGCTGGGTGACCACGAGGGCGCCGGCCTGGTTGGCGAGGACGAACAGGACCGTCCACTTGGCGAGCATCGCGGCCTTGCCGAGGCCGTGGCCCTTCCAGTCGAAGCGCAGCCGCATCCTGAAGCCGGTCTCACGCAGATACGGAATCATCGCGAGGGCCTGGACGACGAGGCCGAGCAGCACGCCGATGCCGAGGAGCCGCTGGCCCTCCGGCGGGATGGTGGTGACCTCCATCCCGGAGTCCGCCGCGCTGCCGTACACCCAGATGAACGTGCCGAGGGTGACGATGATGACGATGTTGTTCAGGACCGGCGTCCACATCATCGCGCCGAACTTTCCGCGCGCGTTGAGGATCTGGCCCATCACGACGTGGATGCCCATGAAGAAGATCGTGGGCAGGAAGTAGCGGGTGAAGGTGACGGCGACCTCGTTGGCCGCCGGATCGTCGGCGATCTCCACCGACAGGGCGCGGACAAGGAGGGGAGCCGCGAAGACGGCGAGTGCGGTGAGTGCGCCGAGGGCCAGCATGACGAGGGTCAGCAGGCGGTTGGCGAACGCCTCGCCGTTGTCGTCGTCCTCCTTCATGGCGCGCACGAGCTGCGGGACGAAGACGGAGTTGAGGCCTCCGCCCACGGTGAGGATGTAGATCATGGTGGGCAGTTGGTAGGCGACCTGGAAGGAGTCGCCCAGCATGCCCAGGCCGAGGGCGGACACGATCAGCGCTGAGCGGACGAAGCCGGTGAGGCGGGAGACCATCGTGCCCGCCGCCATGACGGCGCTCGACTTCAGCAGACCCGCGGCCCGACCACCCTTCTTGGCGGCAGCCGGTGCAGCCGTGGCTGCTGCTGTGGGGGTGAGCTGCATCGTGGCGTCGGACGCCGGGGGCTGGATCCGCGGGACCGGGCCGTGGCCCGGGGTGGGCGAGGGGGACGGGCCGGGCACCGCCGGGGGCTCCACGGGGTCCTGTCCGCCGCCCTGCTGCTGGTCCCGGAACAGATGGGCGAAGGCGTCCGGCTCGTGCCGTTGTTCGCCGGCCTGGGAGACCAGGGCGTCGACCCCCACGTACTGCGTCGTGCGCGGGTTGTCTCCGTACGGCAGGTACTGCGTGGCCCCGTCCGGCTCGGGGGCCGGGGTCTGGGCCCACACCTGCGGGTCGGGGGCGTACGGCGACTGGGCGGGCTGTCCGTAGAGCGGAGGCTGCGGCTGATACGACCCGGGGGGCGGCGGGGGGTGCGCGGCACGGTCGTAGAGCGCCTCGGCCACCGGGTCCTGGGCGGAGAGGTCCTGTGCCCGGTACGGGTCCTGGGTGTAGGCGTCCTGCAGGTACATGTCGGTGGGGGGCTGCGCCGGCACCTGGCCGTGCTCGGGCGGCGGGCCCTCGGGGTA
This sequence comes from Streptomyces sp. ME02-8801-2C, assembly GCF_033793965.1. Lineage (NCBI taxonomy): Bacteria > Bacillati > Actinomycetota > Actinomycetes > Kitasatosporales > Streptomycetaceae > Streptomyces > Streptomyces sp. ME02-8801-2C. The sequence continues at coordinate 539,910 of NZ_JARAXP010000005.1, forward strand.
GCCCGAGTCGCCCGCGCCCTGACCGCGGTCACCGTCGTACGGCGCGTTCATGGTTACCCCACCTCATCGTTCACCGGGCCCACCGGCCACGACATAGCTCAACGGTCCACTCTCTCACCCGTCCCGGAGGAGTCGGTGTTTTCCGCAGCGGTGTCCGGCGTCGGGTCACTCGGCTGCTCCGGGGCTTCTGCCCGTGATGCCGGGTCGGATTCCCCCTGCGGACGGCTCTCGGGGCCGTCGTGGGTTTCGCTGTCGTCGGCGTTCTCCACCCTGGCCTCGTCCTCGTTGCCAGGGTGCTCCTCGGCGCGCCGGGCGGCGGCGCGCTTGCGCTGGGTGTACATGCGCAGGCCGGCGAGTACGAGCAGCAGGAAGCCGCCGCCGATCACCAGCATCGCCATGGCCGTGAACTCGGTGACCCGCACCTCGAAGGACACCTCACCGCCGTACTTCTGACCGTCCTTCGTGTACAGCTGGGCGGTCACCGTGATCGGGCCGTTGGCGTTGGACGTCGTGGTGAACTTCACCGACTGGCTGTGCCCACCGGAGACCGCGACGGACTGCTCCTGGTAGTCGTCGTTGCCGATCTTGAGTCGGGTCGGGTTCGTCGAGGTGACCCGCAGCACGAGGTTGTCGACGGGCTGAACGAGGTTGTTCTGGACGGTCACCGGAATGGTGGCGCTGCCGCCGGACAGCTTCGTCTCGGACTTGTCGATCAGCTTGACCTGCTTGGTGAGGACGTCGAGGTACGACTCCACACCCTCGCGGAAATCGTGGGCCGCAACGGACTGACCGCGCCAGGACGTGGCCATCTCACTGTTGATGGCCCGCCCGAAGGGGGTCTCCACACGGGTCTTGTCGGTAAGGATGATCTTGAATTTGTCGAGCTCGCCCTGCGTGGCCGCGATCCGGGCGAAGGCCGACTCAGGGAGCTGCTGCCTGCGCAGTGCGGCGGGGTAGGAGGACGCGGCAGGCACTTTGGTGTTGGCGCCCGGGTCCGGCTTGGCGTCCGCGGTCGCGGTGAGTTCCTGGGGCTGGGACCAGGTCGAGTTCTGGAGGTCGCTGATCGCCTTCGCCATCGTCTGGGCCTGGCTCGCGGACGGCATGCGCTGCGGAGCAACGACGACGGTGCGCTGCTTGTTCGACTGGAGGGTGGCCGTGAGGCTCTGGGCGAGGAACCTCTGCACCGAGAGCGTGGCACTGCCGGCGTTCGTCATGTCGCCCTGGAAAGCCGTGGACAGTCGCATGTCCGCGACCACCGCCGTGGTGCCGCCACCGATGGGCCGGGCCGCGGAGGGCGTGTAAGGCAGGTCGCCGGTCTCCTTCAGGCTGTCGCTGCGCACGATCACCTTGTCGGCACCCGCCGAGGTGGCGATCTTGACGATCGACGGGTCGACGGCACCGCTCGCCGGCCATGCGAAGTCGGTGCTGGGTGTGATGTGGAGGATCGTCTCGACGGTGGTGGCGGCGACGTCCGTGGCGTTCTTGAGATGGTTCAGCGTGCCGGTGACGTTCTTGCCGTTGTGCGCGATGGAGGCGAGGTCGGGGTCGGCGAAGGGAAGGGCGACGACCTCCTTGCCCGCGACCGCGTCCTGGAGTTCGGCGAGCCACTGTTTGGCGACCGCCTGCCCCGTGCCGGGTGTGTTGGTGCCGTCCGTGTTCTGGATGCCGTAGCTGCCGATCATCGCGTCGACGGAGGCCAGCAGGTCGGGGTCGATCACCCAGGTGACGTCGAGGTTCCGGCCCAGGGAGAGCATCTGCTCGAGGCGTCCGCCCGGGGAGATCTCCGCGGTGAGGTCGTCGTTGAGGAAGACAGGCGTCTGCTGCTCTCCCGGTCCGGTCTCCGCCGTCATGTGCACCGTGGAGATCAGCGGCCACAGATACGTCGTCCGCGTCCTCGTGTCCGCCTCGTCGGGCTGCCACGGCAGGAACGTCCGCTGGATCCCGAGCACGTGCTCGTACGGTTCCGCGGCGGTCTCGCCTGACAGGGAGACGCCGATCTGGTAGACGCCGTCCTGGCCGAGATCCAGCTTGTCGACCGGTACGGAGAGGGTGAACGGCTGGGCGACGCCCGGGGTGAGCGTCGAGAACTTCTCGACGTACTTGCCGCCGATCTCTGTTCCGTCCGCGCCGGGTAGGTAGTCGGTGCGCGCGGCGACGTCGTCGATCGCCGATCGGGTGGTCAGTACCTGTCCCACGCGCAGGTCCACGTGCGCGGCCGTGACCGCTCGTTTGCCCTTGTTCAGCACCGTGCCGGACACGGTCAGGGTGTCCCCGTCCGTGGGGGCGCTGGGGGTGAGCGAATCGACGGAGACGACCACTGGATCCGAGGTGGCGGCATACGCGGGCTGTCCGGCGGGAAGCTGGAGCAGACCGGCCAGGAGGGGCGCCCCCGCGAGCAGCATCCCGGCTCGCCGGAACCACCGGCGCGCGGGAGAGGGAGTCAGCCCCGGGAAGTCTGCCGCCTCGGCCACGCGTTCGCCCGTCCCTAGTCGTCAGTGGTCGTCGGAATGTGCGTCCACGCATGGTAACGATGCGCGCTGAGGGGAAGTGCCGCGGACTGGTCCACAAGATCGTGGAACACCGGTCGACTGTCCCCTATGTACGTGTATTGAGGGAGGAGTCCGCTGAGGAGCCCCGGCGGAGCGCGTGGACGTTTTATGGAGGCGCGGGCCGTCGCCCGGGCCACGTACCCTTTTCTGTTGTGCCGAACGCCAACGAAGACAATGCCAGCGCCCTGAGCCAGGCCCAGCAACAAGCCGTGAGTGAGCTGCTGCGGGTGGCTCCGGTCGCTGACGACCTCGCCCGCCGTTTCCAGGAGGCCGGGTTCTCGCTCGCCCTGGTCGGCGGGTCCGTCCGGGACGCGCTGCTGGGCCGGCTCGGCAACGACCTGGACTTCACGACCGACGCCCGGCCCGAGGACGTACTGAAGATCGTCCGGCCCTGGGCGGATTCCGTGTGGGACGTCGGGATCGCCTTCGGCACGGTCGGGGCACAGAAGGATGCCCGCGTCGGAGACGCTGATCGAAACTTCCAGATCGAGGTGACGACCTATCGGTCGGAGGCGTACGACCGGACCTCGCGCAAGCCCGAGGTGTCGTACGGCGACTCCATCGAGGAGGACCTCGTACGGCGTGACTTCACGGTGAACGCGATGGCTGTGGCGCTTCCGGAAAAGGTGTTCATTGATCCGCACGGTGGACGTGAGGACCTGGCGAGGCGGGTACTGCGCACACCGGGGACGCCCGAGGACTCCTTCTCGGACGACCCGCTGCGGATGATGCGGGCTGCCCGGTTCGCCGCCCAGCTCGACTTCGAGGTGGCGCCCGAGGTCGTCGCCGCGATGACGGACATGGCGGGGCGCATCGAGATCGTCTCGGCCGAGCGGGTACGGGACGAGCTGAACAAGCTGATCCTTTCCGCGCACCCGCGCAAGGGCCTGACACTGCTCGTGGACACCGGCCTGGCCGGTCATGTCCTGCCCGAGCTGCCCGCGCTGCGCCTGGAGCGCGACGAGCACCACCGGCACAAGGACGTCTACGAGCACACGCTGATCGTTCTGGAGCAGGCGATCGAGCTGGAGACGGATGGCCCCGATCTAGTTCTGAGGCTGGCCGCGCTGCTGCACGACATCGGCAAGCCGCGCACTCGGCGCTTCGAGGAGGACGGGCGAGTCTCGTTCCACCACCATGAAGTGGTCGGGGCGAAGATGACCAAGAAGCGGATGACGGCGCTCAAGTACTCCAACGAACTGGTGAAGGACGTCTCGAGGTTGGTCGAACTCCACCTGCGCTTCCACGGGTACGGCACCGGCGAATGGACGGACTCGGCGGTCCGCCGTTACGTCCGGGACGCGGGCCCCCTCCTCGACCGCCTCCACAAGCTGACTCGCTCGGACTGCACCACGCGGAACAAGCGCAGGGCCACGGCACTCTCACGGGCGTACGACGGCCTGGAGGAGCGCATCGCCCAGCTCCAGGATCAGGAGGAACTGGACGCGATCCGCCCCGACCTCGACGGCAACCAGATCATGGAGATCCTGGGCGTCGGACCGGGGCCGGCGATTGGGCAGGCGTACAAGTTTCTGCTGGAGCTGCGGCTGGAGAACGGACCGATGGAGCGGGAGGCAGCGGTGGCGGCACTCAAGGAGTGGTGGGCCGAGCAGGGCTGAGGCGTGAAACGGTGCGATGTTTCACGTGAAACATCGGCCTTCACCGTGCCATAGCCGCTGAGCTTCCTTCGGGCAGAGCGGCCCTATTCGGTCGCCGCAGTCAGGAGTCGTGGCCAGCCGGTGTTGTCGCGCACGCCGCCGGACCAGCAACGAGGCCAGAGAGAAACGCTGCTTCGTGCGCGTCTGGGCAGCGGGCATCCGGCTTTCTTTTGTCCGTAGCCGCGACCGTCACCGATAACCAAGAATCGGACGACCGGGATAAAACCGGAGCCCCGGAAAATGGGAGCCGGGCCCCATCTGACGCGACACTCGAGCTGGCTGCCTGCCTACACTTAGCCATCCAATGTGAAACGGTCCGCCGACTTCGTCGGCGGACCGTCAAGAGAGAAATTAGGGTTAGTTCAGAGCTCCGCCGCCTCCACCGGTCTTGTTGCTCCAGACCTCTTCGGGCGCAGTCCAGGAGGAACCCGTTTTGAGTTTCGCTGTCCACACGGTCGATGCGTGTGCCACCCCGGCCGCATTAATCCATGTGTCAGGCTTGGTGTTCGAGAATTCACTCAAGGGCACGAAGTTCTTGTGCCCGGCCTCGGCCTTGTAGATTTTGTCGATCTTCGTGGTGGTCTTGTGGAACAGTATGGAAATCTTGACCTGGGCCACCTTAATGCCCAGGACTTTGTCGCTCTTGACGTACCAGGAAGATCTGTCCCCAGCGCGGATGGCGCCGAAGGAGCCGTATCCGTCCTGCCACGTGTCGGACGCGGCGGCTTCGGAGGGAGCAGCCGTCCCCTCGGCGCTCGTCTCCGCGTTGGACTCGCCGCTCTCAGATTCGAACAGCACATTTTCGACGCTGCGGCTCTTCGTCTTGAAATTCTCTGCCACGTCTGTGGTGGACTGGCTCGCGAACTTGATGAAGTTTGCGGCATGTTCGGGGTCGCTGATGATCTGGAGAAACTTCACCTGATCGTCAGCAGAGAGTTCCTTGAACTGCTGGAGCGTTTCGGCGGCCCCGCCCCCAGGTGCTTCCGATTCCTGTCCTGCGAGCCACGCCATGTAGGAGGATGGCGTCGATGTCGGATTCTCGGCAGCAGACGCGGCCCCACCGGATGCCATGAGAGAAATCGCGCAGAACAATCCCGCGACTCCAGAGGTCAGAATCGAATTTACCTTCACTATTTCCCCTCGGATTTTTCTGGCCGCCGCCCAAAATGGACCAAAGGAATCTACGAAAGAGACTGGTCAGGTCTCCCGGTGGAGGATTCCGGCGAGCGATGTGATGGCCATATCGAGTTGACGCCCGCGGCGGGGGGCGCACGTCGAATTCTGAGCTCGATTTGAGCTTCCAGAGCTCCGGGGAGTTCCCTAAATTCTGTGGTGGCTGGGGCGACGGAAGGTTGGGCTGGTCGTAGGCGGTGGTAGGAGTCAACTGCCTCTGGGGACCGAAGATGACTGCTCGCCGTCTTGTCGGTCTGCGCCGGGTCCGTTGGGTGGACTACGCGGCCCCGTTCGACGACCTTTCTTCAGCCTGACGTAGCGGCAAGAGTTCCGCGAGTACCGGACCGGGCTGCTGGTGCTGAAGGAGCGCAACAAGAGGCCGAGTTGGTGAACAAGCGAGGCTTCAGCTGCTGCGCGAGGAGCCAGCGACGACTGATACCTCGCCCTATGCGAGATCGGCCTGGCCTATGTGGTCGCGCTCAAGTCGCACTGCGACACCTGGGCTCCAGCCGATCTGCCGCACGCGACCATCGAAGCGACCCATGTCCTGACCTGGTAGGACGCGAAGCGTGCCAGCGTCTTGACACCTGTGGAGCGTCACTTCAGTGACGGGCAGACCCAGACCTGTGAGTCGCCGATGCCGACATCGGCGACTCCAGCTCCGACTCGCCGGCCGACTGGTCGTAGCCCCCACCGGCTGATGGTCGCAGTGGTGACCAACCCCGCCAGCCTGCCGGAGATGACCACCTGGTGTCCGGCCACCGACCTTGCTCACCCCTACACGCCCATGGGCCCCTGGCTCGCACCCGTCGGCCTACTTCGCCGAGATCATCCCCCTCCGGGCGGTGTTTCACGTGAAACACCGCCCGCCGTGCATAACAGTGTCCGAGTGCCTACTTGGTTTCCTTCAGGCAGAGGACAACATCGTGGCCGCCACCCGACTGGATGTAGGCAACGGTGTATCCACTGACGGTCTCGCACTTGTTCTCATCGGTGCTGTTGTCGAACTTCCCGAGCACCGAGTACTGAGCCTCGCCTGAGGAGCAGTCGACCTCGTTGAGGTCGGCGTCGGAGTCCGTGCCGTCGTTGTGCAAGCAAGCACCCACCGACGTCGTCTCCGCGTCGCTCTGGCTGAAGTACCACTTGCCGCCGGCGATGGCTATCGCGACCACGATGAACACACCTATGCGCAGCAGTTTCTTGCCGAAGCGGTTGGCCGGCGCGGGCGGCGGGACCGGAACTCCCTGGAATGGTGCCCCCTGGTGCGGCGGGTACGGCTGCTGGGGCGCCGTCGGGTCGACGGGAGCAGGAGTGTTCGGGTTCTGGTCCTGCGGCGGAGTGGTCACTTGGGAGTCCCCCCTGGGTATGGGCGTGCTTGGTGTGAAGTAAGACGCACGTAAATTACCGGGACCCACTGACAACTCTGTACCGCAGAGAGGCTCTGTGGCCTTCATGTGACACTTACTGACGTTCAAAGCGGGCCATAGCCGCTGCAATTGCCCCGTAGATAACGGCGATTGTGACCAAGAGAGGCACCGATCGTCCGTCGGAGGGCAGCATCAGGGCCGCCACACCGGCCGCGCCGACGAAGGCGACGTTGAACAGGACGTCGTAGACGGAGAAGATCCGGCCGCGGAAGCCGTCGTCGACGGAGGACTGGACGATCGTGTCCGTGGCGATCTTCGAGCCCTGGGTGACGAGACCCAGAACGAACGCCGCGATCAGCATGGGTGCCTCGGTGAACGCCAGCCCGAGGCTCGGCACCAGAACCGTCGCCGCCGCGGCGCAGACCACGATCCAACCGCCCGGACCGAGTCGTCCGGCGGCAGCCGGCGTGATCACGGCAGCGACGAAGAAGCCCGCCCCGGAGATGCCTACGGCGAGGCCCAGCAGGGCCAGCCCGTCGTCCGAGCCGTCGGACCAGGCGTACCGGCAGAGCATCAGCACCATGACCGTCAGGGCGCCGTAGCAGAACCGCATCAGCGTCATTGCCGCCAACGACCAGGCGGCCTCCCGGCGTTGCGGCTCGGTGAGATGCCGTACGCCTGCCGCCAGGCCGCGAGCGGTGCCGGTAAGCGCTGCCCCCAACCGGGGCTGCATCAACTCGGGGTCGGGACCGAGCAGCGCCGGGTCGAGACGGAGGGAGGCGAGTGCCGCGCAGAGGTACAGCGCCGCGCCCAGCAGGACCACTGCGGCGTCCGAGTCGGAAGCCACCAGCCGTACGACGAAGGCCAGTCCGCCGCCCGCCGTGGCGGCGAGCGTGCCGGCCGTCGGGGAGAGCGAGTTGGCGATCACCAGGCGGTCGTCGTCGACCACACGCGGCAAGGACGCCGAAAGCCCCGACAGCACGAAGCGGTTGACGGCGGTGACGCAGAGGGCCGAGACGTAGAAGAGCCAGTCGGGGACATGGCTCAGCATCAGGACGGCCGTCACGCATGCCAGGAGGGCGCGCAGCAGGTTGCCGTAGAGGAAGACCTGGCGGCGGCGCCAGCGGTCCAGCAGGACGCCCGCGAAGGGGCCGACCACGGAGTAGGGCAGGAGCAGGACCGCCATCGCGGAGGCGATCGCGGCCGGCGAGGTCTGCTTCTCCGGCGAGAAGACGACGTATGCGGCGAGCGCGACCTGAAAGACGCCGTCGGCGCCCTGGGAGAGCAGCCGTACCGCGAGCAGGCGTCGGAAGTTCCTCAGACGCAGGAGCACCCGCAGGTCACGTACGACAGCCATGGGGCAAAGCCTCACATACGAGGAAGGTCCCCGGGCGGATGACCCGGGGACCCTCGACGGGCAGGAGCGACAAGCCTGTTGGGGCTTGATCGGCGCTGGACTCCTCTCAGCGCTCGACTTCGCCCTTGATGAACTTCTCGACGTTCTCCCGTGCCTCGTCGTCGAAGTACTGGACCGGCGGGGACTTCATGAAGTAGCTCGACGCGGAAAGGATCGGGCCGCCGATACCGCGGTCCTTGGCGATCTTCGCGGCGCGCACGGCGTCGATGATGACACCGGCCGAGTTCGGGGAGTCCCAGACCTCCAGCTTGTACTCCAGGTTCAGCGGCACGTCGCCGAACGCGCGGCCTTCGAGGCGGACGTACGCCCACTTGCGGTCGTCGAGCCAGGCCACGTAGTCCGACGGGCCGATGTGGACGTTGTCGGCGCCGAGCTCGCGGTCCCGGATCTGGGAGGTGACGGCCTGCGTCTTGGAGATCTTCTTGGACTCCAGGCGGTCACGCTCGAGCATGTTCTTGAAGTCCATGTTGCCGCCGACGTTCAGCTGCATCGTGCGGTCCAGGACCACTCCCCGGTCCTCGAACAGCTTCGCCATCACGCGGTGCGTGATCGTGGCACCGACCTGCGACTTGATGTCGTCGCCGACGATCGGGACGCCCGCCTCGGTGAACTTGTCCGCCCACTCCTTGGTGCCGGCGATGAAGACCGGGAGGGCGTTGACGAAGGCGACCTTGGCGTCGATGGCGCACTGGGCGTAGAACTTCGCCGCGGCCTCGGAACCGACGGGCAGGTAGCAGACGAGGACGTCGACCTGCTTCTTCTTGAGGATCTTGACGACGTCGACCGGCTCGGCCTCGGACTCCTCGATGGTCTCGCGGTAGTACTTGCCGAGACCGTCGAGGGTGTGGCCGCGCCGGACCTTCACACCGGTGTTCGGCACGTCGCAGATCTTGATGGTGTTGTTCTCGGAGGCGCCGATGGCGTCCGCCAGGTCGAGGCCGACCTTCTTGGCGTCCACGTCGAACGCGGCGACGAACTCGATGTCCTTGACGTGGTAGTCCCCGAACTGCACATGCATGAGACCCGGGACCCTGGACGCCGGATCGGCGTCCTTGTAGTACTCGACTCCCTGTACCAGCGACGCGGCGCAGTTGCCCACGCCGACGACGGCTACGCGAATGGAACCCATTCGGTTGCTCCCTGTGTTGTACGAGTGGGGACCTGAGCGGCCCTCACGTGGCGGTGTCGTCGGACGGACCGGTCCGGGAGTCGTCCTCCCGGGACCGGGGCAGGCCGCCCGGCGCTCCAGATGTGGTGTCCTGCGAGTCGGGTTCCCCGGAGACGGCACCCTTGAGGTCCCGCCCGGCCCGCTCGCTCTCGATGAGCTCGTTCAGCCAGCGCACTTCGCGCTCCACGGACTCCATTCCGTGGCGCTGGAGCTCAAGGGTGTAGTCGTCGAGGCGTTCGCGCGTACGCGCCAAAGAGGCGCGCATTTTCTCCAGGCGCTCCTCCAGCCGGCCGCGGCGGCCCTCGAGCACGCGCATGCGTACATCGCGGGACGTCTGTCCGAAGAAGGCGAAACGAGCGGCGAAGTGCTCGTCCTCGTACGCGTCCGGACCTGTCTGCGAGAGCAGCTCCTCGAAGTGCTCCTTACCTTCCGCCGTCAACCGATAGACGATCTTGGCGCGGCGTCCGGTGAGCGGAGCGGCGAGCGCGTCCTCGGGCGCACCCCCGGACTCCTCGATCAACCAGCCGCTCGCGACCAGCGTCTTGAGGCAGGGATACAGCGTGCCGTAGCTGAAGGCGCGGAACACACCCAGTGACGTATTGAGTCGTTTGCGCAGCTCATAGCCGTGCATCGGGGACTCGCGGAGCAGGCCGAGGACAGCGAACTCGAGGATCCCGGAACGCCGGCTCATCGTCGCCTCCTCTCTCCCACGGTCCGACCGTGACGCCTTCGGCACTGTTTATGCCGAGCTGATGTATCGACTCGATACATCCAGACGATAGAACGGCCCTGTGGATGGGACAAGAGGGGAAGTCGTGAACGGGATCACATCACCGATTCGTAGGATGCAAGTTGCCTGATTTGGGGTGAACTTCGGGGCTGGACAGGTTTTGACGGTGCGTAGTCTGTGCGCCATGCAGTCCACCGGGAACCGAGTGACGTTTGGGGACGTCGTCGTGCTTGGTGCGGTACGGGTGAATGCGAACACGGCCGCATCCGTACCTTGGGGGGACCGGAAACCAGCCGCCGTTTCCAGGCGCGCACGGGTGCGCCTGCCCAAGGAGTAGTCGTTCGATGAGCGAGCACCGTCGCAAACCGCCGCAGCCGCAGGGAGGCGGACGTGCCGAGACCCGGCGCGGCCAGTCCGGCTCGTCCTCCGGCCGCCGCGCGGCACCGCGAGGCGCCACCGAGTCTCCTTCCGACTCCTATGGATCGGGTTCCTACGGGTTGGGTCCCTACGGAGCAGAAGGTGACGAGCGCCAGTCCGGAGGCCGGGCCGATGCCCGGCGCGCAGCCCAGAGAAGTTCTGGTGGGCGTCGCAGAGCGGCCGAGGGCGCGGGCGGCGGACGCCGTGGCGGTCCTGGCCCGAACGGGCCCGGACGAGGCAGAGGGCGTGCGGCGGGGCCTCCACCCCAGAAGCGCTTCATCGACTATCCGCGCGCGGGCAAGTACGGAGCGGCGCGCTGGATGCCGTCGTGGCGGCAGGTGACGGGACTGTTCATCGGCTTCGTCGGCAGTCTGGTGGCAGTGGCCGGCATCGGCTACGCCCTGGTGGGCGTGCCGGATGTCGCGAAGGCCGCCAACGCGCAGAACAACGTCTACTACTGGTCCGACGGCAGCCAGATGGTGGCGACCGGTGGTGAGACGAACCGCCAGATCATCGGCTACGAGCAGATCCCCGCGTCGATGCGGTACGCCGTGATGTCCGCCGAGAACAAGACGTTCGAGACCGACAGCGGTGTCGACCCCAGGGGCATCGCCCGAGCCCTGTTCAACATGGCCAAGGGCGGTCAGACACAGGGTGGTTCGACCATCACCCAGCAGTACGTGAAGAACGCCCGCCTGGACGATCAGTCGCAGACGCTCACGCGGAAGTTCAAGGAGCTGTTCATCTCCATCAAGGTCGGGACGAACGTCTCGAAGGAGGAGATCATGGCCGGCTACCTGAACACCGCCTACTTCGGTCGTGACTCCTACGGCTTGCAGGCAGCCGCCCGTGCGTACTTCAACCAGGACGCCAAGGATCTGGACGCCAGTCAGTGCGCCTTCCTGGCCGCGGTCCTGAAGGGCGCCACGTACTACGACCCGGCGGGCAACGTGGCCGTCGACCCCGTGAACGCCACCCCCAAGGCCAACAAGAAGCGGGTAGTGGAGCGGTGGAGGTGGATCCTCGACGAGGAGGTCAAGGACGGGCGCATGACCGCAGCCAAGCGTGGCCAGTACACGACCTTCCCGAAGACCCAGAACCCGCGTTCCAACACCGCGCTGAGCGGCCAGATCGGTTACCTCGTCGACCTGGCCAAGGGCTACCTCATCAACAACACCGACAAGACCGGGATCACCGCCGACGAACTGCAGCAGGGCGGCTACTCGATCTACACGACCTTCGACAAGAAGAAGGTCGCGGCGTTGGAGAAGTCGGTCAAGGCCGTCGAGAAGGCGAACATCAAGCCCGACAAGCGGCCGAAGACCGACAAGTTCGTCCAGTTCGGCGGCGCTTCCGTGGATCCGACGACAGGCGCCATCAAGGCCATCTACGGCGGTGAGGACGCGACCAAGCACTTCACCAACAACGCCGACACGACGGGCGCCCAGGTGGGTTCGACGTTCAAGGCCTTCGTACTCGCCGCCGCGATGAAGTGGGGCGTACGGGATCCGGATCTGGGCGCGGAGCAGGCCCAGGACGAGCGCACCCAGGTCTCCCCGGAAAGCATCTACAGCGGCAAGAACAAGCTGAAGATCAAGAACTACGACAACACGGTCTGGAAGGACAAGGACGACAAGGAGTGGCTGCAGCGCAACGACGGCGACGAGTCGTACAACCCGCCCAGCTTCCGGATCGACCTGCGTGAGGCGATGCGGGTCTCCTCCAACTCCGCCTACGTCCAGCTCGGCATGGACGTCGGTCTGGACAAGGTCAGGGAGTCCGCGACCGACGCGGGCATTCTCGACAGCAGCCTGGCGAGTGCCGACTTCCCGTCGTTCTCGATCGGTACCTCCAGCCCGAGCGCGATCCGTATGGCCGGTGCCTACGCGACCTTTGCGGCCAGCGGCAAGCAGAACACCCCGTACTCGGTCGAGAAGGTCACCGACAAGACCGGCACGACCTTCGATCACCAGAGGATCGCCAAGGCCAAGCAGGTGTTCACCGCCCAGGTCGCCGACAACGTCACCGATGTCCTCAAGACCGTGGTCGACGACGGAACGGGTACGGCGGCCCAGCTGAGCGGTCGGGAGGTGGCCGGCAAGACCGGTACCACCGACGGCAACAAGTCGGCCTGGTTCGTCGGGTACACCCCGCAGCTGTCCACCGCGATCAGCATGTTCCGGATGGACGACGACGAGACCAACAAGAACCGCGAGTTCCTGGAGATGTACGGCACGGGTGGCCAGGAGAAGATCCACGGAGCCTCGTTCCCCGCGGAGATCTGGCACGACTACATGGAGCAGGCGCTCCAGGGCGCGCCGGTGGAGGACTTCCCGACTCCCGAGCCCTACGGCGAGGTCGTCGACGAGGACCCGCTGCCCAGCCCGACCCCCTCTGTCACCGAGAGCGAGGAATCGACGCCCACGCCGAGCCCGACGCCCACCGAGAGCGAGGTCGTGCCCTCTCCCACACCCACGCCGACCAATTCCTGCGGCCCGTTCAACGTCAACTGCCAAGGCGCCGGGGGTGCCGACTCGGGTGGCGCAGACGCAGGCACTACGGACGGCGGAGTGACATTCAGTCCATCCCCCACGCCGACCGACGGGCAGGACAGTGGCAACGCGAACGGTAACGGCGGGGTGGACGGGGGCGATGGCGGTAACGGCGGTAATGGCGGTAACGGAGGCATCTTCGGCTGACGGAAAGGTTGGCAGGAGCGTCGCCCGGCGCGTGTGTTTCACGTGAAACATCGACCCGATTCACGCTGTTTCACGTGAAACATGGGGGCCGTCGTACCGACCAGGTACGGCGGCCCTCGGCGTATTCCCAGGCGCGTACGGCAGGATGTGGCCCATGCCCAGTGCAGAGACGACGCAAGCGAGCGTGCGCGAGCCGGATCCGGTACGGCCGACCAAGGACGACGAGGTCGCCGTGGCCGGCAGTGAGCTGATCGGCGGTCCCATCGGTCGACGTGCCCTGCTGGGGACGTCCTGGTGGACTCCCGTACGAGTGGTCGCGCTCGTGGCGATCGGCATGTTCGCGCTCGGCCTGGTCCAGAAGGCGCCCTGCTACAACGGCGGCTGGTTCTTCGGGGCCGGCACGCAGTACACGCACGCCTGCTACTCCGACATTCCGCACCTCTATCAGGGCCGCGGATTCGCCGACGGGCTCGTGCCGTACTTCGACAAGATCTCCGGCGACATGGAGTACCTCGAGTACCCGGTGCTGACCGGCGTGTTCATGGAGGTGGCCGCCTGGCTCACGCCTGGCAGCGGCACCATCCAGCACCAGGAGCAGTGGTACTGGTTCGTCAACGCCGGAATGCTGATGGTGTGCGCGGCGATCATCGTCGTATGCGTCTCACGCACCCAGGCGCGGCGTCCCTGGGACGGTCTGCTGGTCGCTCTGGCGCCCGCCTTCGCGCTCACCGCCACCATCAACTGGGACCTTCTGGCTGTCGCTCTGACGGCTGCGGCGATGCTGATGTGGTCCCGCGGGCGGTCCCTCGCGTTCGGCGTCCTGCTGGGGCTCGCAACGGCCGCCAAGCTCTATCCCTTCCTGCTGCTTGGCCCGCTGTTCGTGCTGTGCTGGCGCGCGGGCAAATGGCGGCCGTTCGGCAACGCGCTGGGCGGTGCCGTCCTCGCCTGGGTCGCCGTGAACCTGCCGGTGATGGTCTTCGCCTTCGACGGCTGGTCGAAGTTCTACACGTTCAGCCAGGAGCGGGGCGTCGACTTCGGCTCCTTCTGGCTGATCATCGCCCAGCGTTTCAACTACCCGTTCACCACGGAGACCGTCAACACCTTCGCGACGCTGCTGATGCTGGCCTCGGCCGTGGGTATCGCGGCACTCACGCTGACAGCACCGCGCCGTCCTCGCTTCGCCCAGCTGGCCTTCCTGATCGTCGCGGCCTTCATCCTCACCAACAAGGTCTACTCACCCCAATACGTCCTGTGGTTGGTCCCCCTCGCCGTACTGGCCCGCCCGAAGTGGCGAGACTTCCTGATCTGGCAGGCGTGCGAGGTCGCGTACTTCCTGGGGATCTGGATGTACCTCGCGTACACGACCAGCGGTGACGCTCACAAGGGACTGCCCACCGAGGGCTACCAGTTCGTCATCGCCGTCCACCTGGCGGGCACGCTGTACCTGTGCGCCGTGATCGTCCGGGACATCCTCGTGCCCGAGCGGGACGTGGTGCACCGGGCCGGCGACGACGACCCGTCCGGGGGCGTGCTCGACGGTGCGCAGGACGTCTTCGTACTCGGCCCCGCGGCCCGTCCGCCGCTGCACGCCAGTCCCTTCGCCGGGCCACAGGTGGAGTGGGGCAGCCGACGGGTGGGGGAGGACGAGGAGCGTTCGCTCTGAGCGAACGCTGCGGAGAGAGCATGTGAAAGGCCGTACACGGAGCCCGTGTACGGCCTTTCGCGCAATGTCGGCTAGCGGGTCAGCGGTCGACTATCCGGTCGAACTGTGTGGTGGTGTGCCGCAGATGGGCCACCAACTCCTCACCGACCTTCGGCTCCGGGGCGTCCGAGGGGACGAAGAGGATCGAGACCTGCATGTGCGGCGGCTCGGCGAACCAGCGCTGCTTGCCGCCCCAGACGAACGGGGCGAGGTTCCGGTTGACCGTGGCGAGGCCGGCGCGGGCGACGCCCTTGGCGCGCGGCATGACGCCGTGGAGGGCCTTGGGGGCCTCCAGGCCCACCCCGTGCGACGTACCGCCTGCGACGACCACCAGATAGCCGTCGGAGGCCGCCTTCTGCTGCCGGTAGCCGAAGCGGTCGCCCTTGGCCACGTGCGTGACGTCCAGGACCGCGCCGCGGTACTCGGTGGCCTCGTGGTCACCCAGCCAAAGCCGCGTGCCGATACGGGCGCGGAAGCGGGTCTGCGGGAACTGCTGCTGAAGCCGCGCGAGGTCCTCGGCCTTGAGATGGCTGACGAACATGGTGTGCAGAGGCAGCCGGGCCGCGCGCAGCCGGTCCATCCAGCCGATGACCTCCTCCACGGCGTCCGAGCCGTCGGTACGGTCCAGCGGCAGGTGGATCGCGAAGCCTTCGAGCCGCACGTCCTCTATCGCGGCGTGCAGTTGGGGCAGTTCCTGCTCGGTCACCCCGTGACGCTTCATGGAGGACATGACCTCGATGACGACACGGGCACCGACGAGCCCGTGCACCCCGTCCACCGACGACACCGAGCGGATGACGCGGTCGGGCAGCGGCACGGGCTCCTCGCCCCGTCTGAAGGGCGTCAGCACCAGCAGGTCACCGCCGAACCAGTCCTTGGTCCGTGCGGCCTCGTAGGTCGTGCCGACGGCCAGGATGTCCGAGCCCAGCCGGGTGGCCTCCTCCGCCAGCCGCTCGTGCCCGAAGCCGTAGCCGTTGCCCTTGCAGACCGGGACGAGCCCCGGAAACTGCTCGGACACGTGCTTGTGGTGCGCACGCCAGCGCGCGGTGTCGACGTAGAGCGTGAGCGCCATGGCCGGGACCTGGAACCTTTCTCGTGGCTGTGGTGCATCAGAGGTATGAGTGGAAACGCAGGTCGATCAGCGGCGTGACATGTAGATGTCGAGCGCCTTGTGGAGCAGCTTGTTGAGCGGGAAGTCCCACTCGCCGAGGTACTCGGCAGCCTGCCCACCCGTGCCCACCTTGAACTGGATCAGACCGAAGAGGTGATCCGTCTCGTCCAGGGAGTCGGAGATACCACGCAGGTCGTAGACCGTGGCGCCCAGCGCATAGGCGTCGCGGAGCATCCGCCACTGCATGGCGTTCGAGGGACGGACCTCTCGCCCGATGTTGTCCGAGGCACCGTAGGAGTACCAGACGTGCCCGCCGACGATCAGCATCGTCGCGGCCGAAAGGTTCACTCCGTTGTGGCGGGCGAAGTAGAGCCGCATGCGGTTGGGGTCCTCGGTGTTGAGGGCCGTCCACATGCGCTGGAAGTACGACAGCGGGCGGGGCCGGAAGTGGTCGCGCACCGCGGTGATCTCGTACAGCCGCTGCCACTCCTCGAGGTCGTGGTAGCCGCCCTGGACGACTTCGACACCGGCCTTCTCGGCCTTCTTGATGTTGCGGCGCCACAACTGGTTGAAGTTCTTGTGGACCTCTTCCAGCGAGCGGTTCGCGAGCGGTACCTGATAGACGTAGCGCGGCTGTACGTCGCCGAAGCCGGCCCCGCCGTCCTCGCCCTGCTGCCAGCCCATACGGCGCAGCTTGTCGGCGACCTCGAAGGCCCGCGGTTCGATGAAGTCGGCCTCGATGTCGCGCAGCCGCTTCACGTCCTGGCTCTGGATGCCCGCCTTGATGGACGTGGCCTCCCAGCGCCGGATGATCACCGGTGGGCCCATCTTCACGGAGAAGGCACCCTGCTGCTTGAGGTGCGCCAGCATCGGCTGGATCCAGTCGTCGAGATTCGGCGCGAACCAGTTGATGACCGGGCCTTCGGGCAGATACGCGAGATACCGCTTGATCTTGGGCAGCTGGCGGTACAGCACGAGACCCGCGCCGACCATCTCGCCCGTCCGGTCGTCGAACCACCCGAGGTTCTCGGAGCGCCACTCCGCCTTGACGTCCGCCCAGGCCGGAACCTGCATGTGGCTCGCCGACGGCAGGCTCTGGATGTACGCCAGATGCTGCTCTCGGCTGATCGTCCTCAGGGTCAGGCTCATTCGGGGGGCTCCTCGGGCTGGTGTGTCCCCATGGGTACAGGGGCTCCGGCTCTCGCGCCGAAGCCTACTGCGCCCTGCGAGCGCCTCGACTGGCCGTATGGCACCTGTGCCCCGACCCTGCGTCGGGCCGGGGCACCAGGAGGCGGTCCGCTCAGCCGATCACGCCACCGAAGAGGCCGCCGTGTGCCATGCCGAGGAAGAAGCCGACCGCTGCGGCGCCGAGGCCCAGGATCAGTCCGAAGCGTTCGCGGGTCGTCTCCGAGACGAACTGGCCGTACGCGCCGGTGAGGATCCCCACCAGGCCGGTCCAGGAACTGAGCAGATGCAGACTGTGGAACATCGCCGTGACGAAGGCCGTCAGTCCGAGCACCAGCGTCACAGCGAGCAGGCTGTCCTGGAGCGGATGGGGTTTGCCGTCGGTGGCGAAGAGAGAACCGGCGGTATTGGGTCGCAATGCCTGTGCCATCTGGCACCTCCTGCGGAAGGCGGCGCATCGTAGCGCCATACACACCCGATGTGTACAGATTGACGCTCACAGGGGCCGGATTACAACCCGAAGGCGCCGTGCGGGTAGGCTGTACCGTCTGCACCGGTGTCTGCCCAGGCCATGGCGCGGAGTCCCCTGGGGAACCTCCGACTGTCAGTGGTCGCCGATACCGTTGCGTACGCATAACAACCCTCCTGCCACGGAACGACCGTGGCCGCTGAGTCCAAAGGAGGTGGGTTCCACATGCGTCACTACGAAGTGATGGTCATCCTCGACCCCGAGCTGGAGGAGCGCGCTGTCGCCCCTCTGATCGAGAACTTCCTCTCCGTCGTCCGCGAGGGCAACGGCAAGGTGGAGAAGGTCGACACCTGGGGCCGTCGTCGTCTCTCGTACGAGATCAAGAAGAAGCCCGAGGGCATCTACTCGGTCATCGACCTGCAGGCCGAGCCTGCGGTCGTCAAGGAGCTCGACCGCCAGATGAACCTGAACGAGTCGGTCCTCCGGACCAAGGTCCTCCGCCCCGAGACCCACTGAGCTTCCCGCTCAGCCGATCTCGGGATTTCGAGTAGCAGCACCAAAAGCAGCCAGCAGCAAACCCGCCGAGAGGTTCCCCTATGGCAGGCGAGACCGTCATCACGGTCGTCGGCAATCTTGTCGACGACCCCGAGCTGCGCTTCACCCCCTCCGGTGCGGCGGTCGCGAAGTTCCGTGTCGCGTCCACCCCCCGCACCTTCGACCGTCAGACGAACGAGTGGAAGGACGGCGAAAGCCTGTTCCTGACCTGCTCGGTCTGGCGTCAGGCGGCGGAGAACGTCGCGGAGTCGCTCCAGCGAGGCATGCGCGTCATCGTGCAGGGCCGACTGAAGCAGCGGTCCTACGAGGACCGTGAGGGTGTCAAGCGCACGGTCTACGAGCTGGACGTCGAAGAAGTCGGCGCCAGCTTGAAGAACGCCACGGCCAAGGTCACCAAGACCGCCGGCCGAGGCGGCCAGGGCGGTTACGGCGGCGGTGGCGGTGGCGGCCAGCAGGGCGGCGGCTGGGGTGGGAACTCCGGCGGCGCTCCGCAGGGCGGCGGCGCTCCGGCCGACGACCCCTGGGCGACCGGCGCTCCCGCCGGTGGCAACCAGGGCGGCGGCGGTGGCGGCTGGGGTGGAAACTCCGGCGGCAGTGGCGGCGGCTACTCGGACGAGCCCCCCTTCTAGGCCTTCGGGCCCAGGGCGGGTCGTACCCATACTTCTTGATCACACAGGAGAAACACCATGGCGAAGCCGCCTGTGCGCAAGCCTAAGAAAAAGGTCTGCGCTTTCTGCAAGGACAAGGTCACGTACGTGGACTACAAGGACACGAACATGCTGCGGAAGTTCATTTCCGACCGCGGCAAGATCCGTGCCCGCCGCGTGACCGGCAACTGCACGCAGCACCAGCGTGACGTCGCCACGGCTGTCAAGAACAGCCGTGAGATGGCGCTGCTGCCCTACACCTCCACCGCGCGATAAGGGAAGGGTGACCGACCAATGAAGATCATCCTCACCCACGAGGTCACCGGCCTCGGTGCCGCGGGCGACGTCGTCGACGTCAAGGACGGCTACGCTCGCAACTACCTGATCCCGCGGAACTTCGCGATCCGTTGGACCAAGGGCGGCGAGAAGGACGTCGAGCAGATTCGTCGCGCTCGCAAGATCCACGAGATCCAGACCATCGAGCAGGCCAACGACGTCAAGGCCCGCCTCGAAGGCGTCAAGGTCCGTCTGGCCGTCCGCTCCGGCGACGCCGGTCGTCTCTTCGGTTCCGTTACCCCGGCCGACATCGCCACGGCGATCAAGGCTTCCGGTGGCCCCGAGGTCGACAAGCGCCGCATCGAGCTCGGTGCGCCGATCAAGACGCTCGGCGCCCACGAGACGTCGGTGCGTCTGCACCCCGAGGTTGCCGCCAAGGTCAACATCGAGGTCGTCGCTGCCTGAGTGCCGCGATTGCTGAAGCAGTCTCAGGGCCGCATCCTTCGGGGTGCGGCCTTTCTGCGTGGGGGCGATGTTTCACGTGAAACGGCGGAAACCTGGTCGATGTTTCACGTGAAACAAGGGGCACCCAGAGCGAGGTGGAGCGCGTCCCCGGGCTGCGCCTTCAGCGGACGGCGCCCGTGACCAGCCAGCGGCCCGATCGGGCCCGCAGCCACAGAGTCAGCATGCGGACGATCATCATGAGCGCCATGGCTACCCAGAGGGCGGTCAGGCCGCCGCCGAAGGCCGGCACCAGCAGGGCCACCGGTGCGAACGTGGCCAGGGTGATGAGCATCGCCCAGGCGAGGTAAGGGCCGTCACCCGCGCCCATCAGTACGCCGTCGAGGACGAAGACGATCCCGCAGATCGGTTGCGACAACGCGACCACGAACAGGGCCGGCAGCGCGGTGTCCTTGACCACGGAGTCACCAGTGAACAGAGGCAGGAACAACGGACGGCTGACGATCACCAGCAGGCCGAGCACGATCCCGGTGGCGATGCCCCACTCGACCATGCGCCGGCAGGCTTCTCTGGCTCCCCGGATGTCGTTCGCGCCGAGGTAACGCCCGATGATGGCCTGCCCGGCGATGGCGATCGCGTCGAGGGCGAAGGCGAGCAGGCTCCACAGGGACAGGATGATCTGGTGTGCGGCGACGTCCGCGTCCCCGAGCTGCGCGGCGACGGCCGTGGCGATCATCAGGATCGCGCGCAGGGAGAGCGTACGCACAAGAAGCGGCACGCCTGCCTGGGCGGAGGCCCGTACTCCCGCGATGTCGGGGCGCAGCGAGGCGCCGTGCAGACGCGCGCCGCGAACCACGACCGTGAGATAGGCCGCTGCCATGCCCCACTGGGCGATGACGGTGCCCCAGGCGGAACCCGCGATGCCGAGGTCCGCACCGTAGACGAGGCCCGCGTTCAGGACGGCGTTGGCGACGAAGCCCGCGATGGCGACGTACAGCGGGGTCCTGGTGTCCTGGAGGCCGCGCAGTACGCCGGTGGCGGCGAGGACGACGAGCATGGCCGGGATGCCGATCGCCGAGATCCGCAGATAGGTGGCCGCGTACGGGGCTGCGGTGTCCGAGGCGCCCAGGAGGCCTACGAGGCCGGATGCCGAGGGCAGGATGACGGCGATGACAACGGCGCCGAGCAGCAGGGCGAGCCAGATGCCGTCCACTCCCTGGCGGATGGCGGCCTGGAGATCGCCCGCGCCGACGCGCCGGGCGACGGCGGCCGTGGTGGCGTACGCGAGGAAGACGAAGACACTGACGGCTGTGGTCAGCAGGACGGAGGCGATGCCGAGTCCGGCCAGTTGAGCTGTGCCCAGGTGACCGACGATCGCACTGTCGGCGAGCACGAAGAGGGGCTCGGCGACAAGCGCGCCGAAGGCAGGAACGGCCAGTGCGACGATCTCACGGTCGTGCCGTCGCCGTGCCGTCCTGAGTCCAGCGGGAGCCTGTGTCATGACCACCAATCTAATCTTCCACAGGTAAGTGACGCAATCCGCATGTGACCATTACCATCCGCGTTGAGGTGCGTGCTTCCGCGTGCCGCTCGCGGAGATCTTGGCCAGTTGGGGAAAGTTTTTCTTCTGCACAGCCGGTGGACGGGATAAGTGCTGGTCAGTGGCCCTGGATGGGAACTCGCGAAAGCTTGTTCACAGGGCTGTCCACCGGGTCGTACACAGGTTTTGCCGAGTTCTCCACAGCATCTGGGCCGTCGTCCACATGGCCTGTGGATAACCAGATTGGCTGACGGTGGCGACAGGCCTACGGTGGTCCGACGCCCACTCTGTTCCGCGGCCTCGGAAACGTCACAAAACCGACGCGCCAGAACCGGAGTTGGGCCTCTTATTTGTCAGTGTCGTGCCGTAGAAAAGAGGGGCACGGCGAGGTCCGCTCGGCGGACGGGAGGAGGTGGCTCGGTGAGTATTTCCGAGCCCTTGGACGATCCATGGGCCGACAGCGGTCCAAGCGATCGTCTGCCCCCCTCCCGGCAGCGCCGCGAAGGGGGCCGGGGCCGCGACGAACAGCACGACCGCGGTCGCGACAACGGGGAGTGGGACAGCGAGGGCACGTCCTTCGAGCGGGTACCGCCGCAGGACCTCGACGCCGAGCAGTCCGTCCTCGGCGGCATGCTGCTGTCCAAGGACGCCATCGCCGACGTCGTCGAGGTGCTCAAGGGCCACGACTTCTACCGGCCCGCGCACGAGATCATCTACGGGGCGATCCTCGATCTCTATGCGAAGGGCGAGCCGGCCGACCCCATCACGGTCGCGGCCGAGCTCACCAGACGGGGCGAGATCACCAAGGTCGGCGGCGCGCCCTATCTGCACGCGCTGGTACAGACGGTGCCGACGGCGGCCAACGCCGAGTACTACGCGGAGATCGTGCACGAGCGCGCCGTCCTGCGACGCCTGGTCGAGGCCGGGACCCGCATCACTCAGATGGGATACGCGGCCGACGGCGACGTGGACGAGATCGTCAACAGCGCCCAGGCCGAGATCTACGCGGTCACCGAGCAGCGCACCACGGAGGACTATCTGCCGCTCGGCGACATCATGGAAGGTGCGCTCGACGAGATCGAGGCGATCGGGTCGCGTTCCGGGGAGATGACCGGTGTGCCGACCGGGTTCACCGACCTCGACCAGCTCACCAACGGTCTGCACCCCGGTCAGATGATCATCATCGCGGCGCGCCCCGCCATGGGTAAGTCGACACTGGCACTGGACTTCGCTAGGGCCTGCTCCATCAAGCACAACATGCCCAGCGTGATCTTCTCCCTCGAAATGGGCCGCAACGAGATCGCCATGCGCCTGCTCTCCGCAGAGGCACGCGTGGCCCTTCACCACATGCGCTCCGGCACGATGACCGACGAGGACTGGACCCGGCTCGCCCGCCGGATGCCTGATGTCTCGGCAGCCCCGCTGTACATCGACGACTCTCCGAACCTGTCGATGATGGAGATCCGTGCCAAGTGCCGCCGCCTCAAGCAGCGCGCGGACCTGAAGCTCGTGGTCATCGACTACCTCCAGCTGATGCAGTCCGGCGGCAAGCGTTCCGAGAGCCGCCAGCAGGAGGTCTCCGACATGTCGCGAAACCTGAAGCTCCTGGCCAAGGAGCTGGAGCTGCCGGTGATCGCACTGTCGCAGCTGAACCGTGGCCCCGAGCAGCGTACGGACAAGAAGCCCATGGTCTCCGACCTGCGAGAGTCCGGCTCCATCGAGCAGGACGCGGACATGGTGATCCTGCTGCACCGCGAGGACGCGTACGAGAAGGAATCACCGCGCGCGGGCGAGGCGGACATCATCGTCGGCAAGCACCGAAACGGCCCGACGGCGACGATCACGGTCGCCTTCCAGGGTCACTATTCGCGGTTCGTGGACATGGCCCAGACGTGAGCGGTGCCCGAAGCGGAGCATAAATCCGCTCGACTCAGCGCCGCCCGACCGATGGACTTGCCCCATGACAACACCTCAGGACGAGCTGCTTCCCAGTACGCGGCGGGCGTTGCTGCATCGGATCGCTGTCGCGCAGCGTGAAGGGCGGGCGCCGTCGTTGGTCGCGGCAGTGGTGCGGGGCGGCGAAACGGTGTGGACGGGGGCGCGAAGCTCGGTGGACGGGCATGCGCCCGACGCGAACGTTCAGTACCGGATCGGGTCGATCACCAAGACCTTCACCGCCGTACTCGTGATGCGGCTGCGCGACGAGGGGCTTCTCGATCTGGTCGACCCGCTGGAGAAGCATCTGCCGGGTACGGGTGTGGGGGATGTCACCATCGCTGAACTGCTGGCGCACACAGGTGGGTTGGCGGCAGAGTCGCCCGCGCCGTGGTGGGAACGGACCCCTGGATCACTGCGGCCCGAGCTGTCCGACGTGCTGGGAGAGCGGCCGTTGCTGCATCCCGTGGGTCGACGCCACCACTACTCGAACCCCGGCTACAGCATCCTCGGTGCGCTGGTCGAGGAGCTGCGCGGTGCTCCGTGGGAGGACGTACTGCGGCGCGAGGTACTGGAACCCCTCGGGCTGCAACGGACGAGCGGACAGCCGCAGGCACCGCACGCGGGCGGCTGGGCGGTGCATCCGTGGGCCGACGTACTGCTGCCGGAGCCGACCGAGGACCTCGGACGCATGGCCGCGGCCGGTCAACTCTGGTCGACGTCAGGCGATTTGGCGCGCTTCGCCGCCTTTCTCGCTTGTGGGGACGACCGGGTGCTGAGCTCCGCGTCCGTGGCGGAGATGCGTACGCCGGCTGCTCCGGCCGAAGCGGAGGACGTGGCTGCGGGCTCGGCGTACGGCCTCGGTATGCAGGTCCAGTACCGGGACGGCCGTCTGCTCGTGGGCCACGGTGGATCGTTGCCCGGCTTTTTGGCGAGCCTCACCATCAGCGTGGCGGACGACCTCGCGGCAGTCGTCCTGGCCAATTGCACCTCTGGTCCGCTGGTGTCCGCGGTCGCCGCCGAGCTTGTGAAGATCGTCGCGGAGGCAGAGCCCCGAATTCCCGAGCCGTGGCGCCCGTTGCCCGAAGTCGACAGGTCCGTACTGGAGTTGACGGGTCAGTGGTACTGGGGGACCGCCCCCTATGCCCTGCGGCTGTCGGCCGATGGGGGTGTCACGCTGGGGCCTTTGGCCGGCCTCGGCCGTCGTTCGCGCTTCACGGCGAACGGTGACGGCACCTGGACGGGCCTGGACGGTTACTTCGCCGGCGAGCTTCTGCGGGCCGTACGGCGGCCGAATGGGGCGGTGGAGCACCTGGACCTGGGGTCGTTCGTCTTCGTGCGTCAGCCGTACGAGGAGGGCGCGTCTGTGCCGGGCGGGGTGGATCCACAGGGGTGGCGCGGACTCAGGTAGGTGCCGGTCCGTGGCGAAGGGTCATGTTTCACGTGAAACATGACCCTTCCTGAGGGCTCAGACCTGGAGTTTGAAGCCCACGTGCGAAGGCATGAATCCGAGCCGTTCATAGAAACGGTGGGCGTCCGTACGGGTGGCATCCGAGGTCAGCTGGACCAGCTGGCAGTTTTCTCGGCGTGACGTGGCGATGGCCCATTCGATGAGCCGAGTGCCCAGGCCGCTGCCGCGTTCGCTGGCGTGGACCCGCACGCCTTCGACGATCGATCGGGTCGCCCCCATGCGGGACAACCCGGGAATGATCGTGAGCTGGAGCGTGCCCACCACGCGACCCTCGCGGACCGCGACGACCAGGTGCTGGTTCGGGTCGGCGGTCAGACGGTCCAGCGCGGTCAGGTACGGGGTCAAGTCGTCCGGTGACTCGCACTGCGCGCCCAGGGCGTCGTCGGCGAGCATGCCGACGATCGCGGGAACGTCCGCAGTCGTCGCGGGACGTATCTCAAGATCTCCCATGAACACAGCCTATGCGGGCAGTCCGTTGGCGGTCAGGAGCGTTGGCGCTGTGCCCGTTGAGAGTCGATGAGCAGTTCACAGGCGCAGTCTTCTCAGCCCGCGGCCACCGTCAGGGGCGCGAATCGCCGTGTCCAGTCACCCGGCAGTTCGGTCATCCCATACGTCATCACCGCGTTGAAGGTCAGCGGAGCCAGCCCCTGTTCCTTCACCCAGGCCAGTAGTTCCTCGTGCCGTACATCGATGTCCGTACGCAACGGACGGTCGCTGCGGGCGGCGAGTGAGGCGATGAGCGACTGCGCCGTCTCCGTGTCACGAGCGATCAGTGGACCGACGACATGGGTGTCCATGTTGGGCCATGCGGCCGCGTAACCGATGATCCGGCCGTTCTTCTCGGCGACGCGCAACTGGTCGGCGAAGGCGGGCAGCCGAGTGATCATGTGCGTGCGGTCGGTGCCGAACACCTCTTCGTCGAGCCGGATGATCCCGGCGAGATCCTCGGCCGTGGCCGCGCGCGTGCAGGCCTCGGGCGCCCGCCCGTTCGGAGTGAAGCGTCCGCGCACCATCTCGGCCTTGCCGGTGACCTTGAAGCCGAGTTGTTCGTAGAGCGGGAGGCCGTTCGGAGTCGCGTGAAGTGTCAGGGGTGTGGTGCCCATCGCGGTGATGACGTGCTGCATCAGCCGGCGTCCGACACCCTGACGAGCATGCCGCTCGGCGACCAGCACCATGCCGATGGCTCCCATCTCAGGGTGTCCGTACAGCCCGTACTCCGTGACGACGCATGCGGCCACGAGCCCGCCGCCGGGGTCATCGATGCCGTAGCCCTTCCCGGCTGTCAGCAGGAGACCCCACTTGTGCTCCTCACGGGGCCAACCTCGGTCCTCGGACAAGTCGGCGCAGGCGGTGAGATCGCGATGCGTCAGACGGCGGATGGGCAGTTCAGCGGAGGAAGGAGTCGGCACGCAGGCCAGGCTGTCCGACCGACACCCTCGGCGTCCACCTGTTTGCGCTCGAACGCATGCTCATTTGGCCATGTCGAGCCGGTCCGTACAGCGCGTGGACAGATGTTTCACGTGAAACGCTGCTCATCGATCATCGGGCGACAGTCGCTAGCCTCGGCACACATGACGCGACTGCATCTCTTCGACCTCGACGGAACGCTGATTTATGGCTCGGCTGCCCCCGTCGAGATATCGCGGCAACTGGGGCTCGACCGCGAAATAGCCGAGCTGGAAAGGGCTTTCGTGGCGCGCCGTGTCTCACCTGCGCAGTATGCCCGGCAGGTGCACCTGCTCTGGGCGGAGCTGACTGTGGCCCATGTGGACGCGGCCTTCGCGGGAGCGCCCTGGCTGCGGCGGATCAGGGAAACCTGGGCCGAGATCAGGAGTCGAGGGGAGTACTGCGCCGTTGTCTCTCTGTCCCCGTCGTTCTTCGTCGAACGGTTGAGTGGCTGGGGCGCGCATGCGGTGCATGGCTCGCGCTTCCCCGCGGTGCCCTTCGTGGAGCCGCTGGATCCCACCGGAATCCTGACGCCCACGGCCAAGGTGGAGATCGCGGACCAACTCTGTGCGCAGTTCGGGCTGACCCGGGGCGACTGTGTCGCGTACGGCGACTCGCTCTCCGACGCTGAACTCTTCGGGGTCGTGCCGGTCTCTGTCGCGGTCAATGCCGACGGGCATCTGGCCGGCCTCGCGACCCACACCTACGCCGGGCGGGATTTGTGGGATGCCTATGAATTGGTGTGTGGCGCCCGGTAATTGAGGGATTCGATGGTTCGCCCGTTGCTCTTTCGTGGGGAGGAAGGGCCGGACTTGTGCGCTCGGCGACGGCCGGTATGGTCGACTCCGGTTCTTGTCCGCTTCGGGGGTGCGTATCTCCGCGCACAGGGCGAGGGCGGGGCAATGCAGCCTAAGGGGACGGAGAGATCGAAGACTCGCATTTCCGGTTACACGGTGGAGGTGTTCGTCCACGGTGGGACGCTGCGGTGGGGGCGCCGCGAGCAATGTCACACTCTGGCCTTACTTGTCCGCACGGAGTGGTGATCCGGGTTGAATGCGGCCGCATCGGACGGGGGCCGAACGGGGAAAAGTAAGCCGTCAGCGGGGGACGGGGCACATTCCGACCGAGGAAACGTGCATACCGACCGAAAGATGTTTGAGGCGAGGCAGACCATGGACGCTCCGACCACAACGTCGGCCGACAACGGCACTTCCGGCGGTAGCGGCGGGGGCGGCTGGTTCAAGCCGCGCAAGCAGCCGGAAGCGCCCCCGGGCGGCGAGCAGGAGGCGACGGAAGGCAGTCGACTGGCCGCGCTGCGTCCTGTGGGAAGGCCGACGACAGGCGGCGCGACGGGGTCCTCTCCGGACGCAGGTGACCGCCCGGACGTGACCGGGCCTCCGCCGGATCAGGCACGAATACCCCCGTCGGAGCCCCCTGAACTCCCGGCGGCCCCTCCGACTTCCGCGCCTCTGCCTCCCCTGCCCCCCGCTCCCGCGTCGCCGCTTCCCGCGCCCTTCGCTCCCGCGCCCACGGGCAACGAGCCCCCGGCTCGCCCGCCTTTCGCCTCTGAGCCCTACACCTCCGCGCCCCCGCCCGCCGCCCAGTCGGCCGGCCCACTCGAGCCCGCTCCCCCCGCGCCGCACTCCGACCCGCGTATGCCTCGGCAGCGGCCCGCTCCGGTCTCCGAGCCGCTTGAGCATGCATCTCCGGACGCAGTGCTCATCCGCCGGACCATGGACGCGGTAGGTCCAGTCGCCGACAAGACGACCTCGTACTTCTACGCGCTCCTCTTCGTTCGCCATCCCGAACTGCGCTCACTCTTCCCAGCCGCGATGGACACCCAACGGGACCGGCTGCTGAAGGCACTGCTCACCGCCGCAGAGCACATCGACAACACCGAGGTCCTGGTCGCGTACTTGCAGAACTTGGGCCGCGGCCACCGCAAGTACGGCACCCGGCCCGAGCACTACCCGGCGGTCGGCGAGTGCCTCATCGGCGCGCTGAGCCGCTACGCCGCCGCGATATGGGACCAGGAGACCGAAGCGGCCTGGGTACGGGCGTACACGACGATGTCGCAGGTGATGATCGACGCGGCGGCCGGCGACGAACGGCGCGCTCCGGCCTGGTGGCACGGGGAAGTGGTCTCGCACGACCTCAGGACACCGGACATCGCCGTCATCACCGTCCGGCCCGATCAGCCGTACCCGTTCCTCGCCGGGCAGTACACGAGTCTGGAGACGCCGTGGTGGCCCCGGATCTGGCGGCACTACTCCTTCGCCTCGGCGCCCAGGTCCGACGGTCTGCTCTCGTTCCACGTGAAGGCGGTGCCCGCCGGCTGGGTCTCCAACGCGCTGGTGCACCGCGCGCGGCCCGGAAACGTGGTCCGGCTCGGCCCTCCCGCCGGCACGATGACCGTCGATCACACCACCAGCAGCGGCCTGCTCTGTCTGGGGGGCGGCACCGGCATCGCCCCCATCAAGGCCCTGGTCGAGGATGTGGCCGAGCACGGTGACCGGCGGCGGGTCGAGGTGTTCTACGGCGCCCGCACGGATCTCGATCTGTACGACATCGACACCATGCTGCGGCTTCAGCAGAGCCACTCCTGGCTCACGGTGCGCGCGGTCATCGACGAGCAGTCGCACCTCCAGCTCCCCGACGCCGTACGCGAGTACGGGCCCTGGTACGAGTACGACGCCTATCTGTCGGGCCCTCCCGGGATGATCCGCAGTGGTGTGGAGGCGTTGCGTAGCGCCGGCTTTCCCGCTGAGCGGATCCGTCATGACTCGGTGGAGGAACTGCTCGCCCCCGGGAGCTGACTCGCCCGCGCCTTGTCAGCCCAGGTCAGGGGCGTGCATGGCCCGTACGCCCTCGATGTTTCCGTCCAGGTAGTGGCGCAGCGACAGCGGTACAAGGTGGACGGAGGCGATGCCGACCCGAGTGAAGGGGACGCGGACGATCTCGTACTCGCCGCATGGCTCGTCGACCTCGGGGCCATGTCGCAGCGTGGGATCCATGGATGCCAGACGGCAGACGAAGAAGTGCTGAACCTTCACGCCCGTGGCGCCCCCGTCCGCACCGATGTGCTCCACGGTGTCCACGAAGCAGGGGACCACGTCGGTGATCTTGGCGCCCAGTTCTTCATGCACTTCGCGGTGCAACGCGTCGACGACGGTCGCATCATCCGGTTCGACACCGCCACCCGGGGTGAGCCAGTAGGGATCGACGCTCGGCTTGGTCCGCTTGATCAGGATCAGGTCGTCGCCATCGAGCAGAATGGCGCGTGCGGTGCGCTTGACCACGGGTCGGACGGTCATGGGAGAAATGTGGCCCGGCTGGTTCCACGTGAAACATGTCTACTCCCTGCGAAGCGAGGGCGCGTGACCTGCATGAGTGAAATGCGGTGTTTCACGTGAAACATTGCGAAGTTCGCAGACGGTCCCGACGAAGACCGAGGCCCAGTAGGTTCTGGAACCGCGCCGGCGGTCCGAGCCACGAGGGGGGAGGCTCGGACCACTCCCGTCAGTCCGACGATGTCTCCAGTGCGCGCAGCACATCGGCCACCAGGTCCTCCGGGTCCTCTGCGCCGACCGAGAAACGGATGAACCCCTCCGGCACGGCGTCTCCGCCCCACCTGCCGCGCCGTTCGGCAGTGGACCGCACGCCGCCGAAACTGGTCGCGTCGTCCACGAGCCGCAGCGCACCGAGAAAGCGGTCGGCACGCGCGGGCGTGGGCAGGACGAAGGAAACGACACACCCGTAGCGCCGCATCTGCTGCGAAGCGATCTTGTGCGATGGATCGTCCGGCAGCCCCGGATAGCGCAACCCCGTCACTTCGGGCCGCCCGCGCAGAGCCTCGGCAAGGGTCAGGGCGGTGGCGTCCTGCCGGTCGACACGCAGGGGAAGCGTGGCGATCGACCGGTGTGCGAGCCAGGCCTCCATGGGCCCGGGAATCGCCCCGGCGATCTTGCGCCAACGTCGTACGGCGGCCATCGCGGAGGGATCCGCACCGGTGACGTAACCGAGCAGTACGTCGCCGTGCCCGGTGAGCTGCTTGGTTCCGCTGGCCACGGAGAAGTCGGCGCCGAGCTCCAGCGGGCGCTGACCGAGCGGTGTCGCCAGGGTGTTGTCGACGGCCACGAGACAGCCACGCGTGTGGGCCGCCTCGGCGAGCCGTCGTACGTCGCACACGTCCAGCCCCGGGTTCGACGGGGTCTCGATCCACAGCAGCCGCGCGCCGTCGAGAACGTCAAGCTGAGCGTCGCCGCCGGTCGGAGCGGTACGTACCTCGATGCCGTAGGCCTCGAGCTGTGCGCGCACCAGGGGCAGCGCCTGGTAGCCGTCGTTCGGCAGGACGACCGCGTCCCCGGTGCGCAGCTGGGAGAAGAGCACCGACGACACGGCGGCCATGCCGGAGGCGAAGACGAGTGTCTCGACGCCGTCCTGGTCCGGTGCCTCCAGCTCGCCGATGGCGCGCTCCAGCAGGGTCCAGGTCGGGTTCTCGTCGCGGCCGTACGTGTACGGACCGGTGGGGGCGCCCGGCAGATGATAGTGGGCCGCGAACACCGGACCGGGGAGGGTCGGTTCGTGCTTGACCGGCTCGGGCAGTCCCGCCCGCACCGCGCGCGTGCTGTCACCCAAACCCGAGTTCGCATGTGTGCCCGAGTTCTCGCTCGCAGCCGGATCGTTCATGCCGCTTGTCCCTCCACTTCCGCCCGGACCGCGGCGAGCAGACCGGCACTCGCCGTCTCCACCATCGCAAGGCACTCCTCAAAGCCGTCCATACCCCCGTAGTACGGGTCCGGGACGTCGAGATCAACGCCCGCGGCGGGATCGTACGAGCGCAACAGGCGCACCTTCTCCGCGTCCCGCGGAGTGGGCGCCAGACGGCGCAGGGCCGTCAGATGGCCTGCGTCGAGGGCGATGACGAGGTCGAGGCGGGCGAACCACGCGGCCCGGAACTGGCGGGCCACGTGATCGCTGTCGTAGCCGGCTGCCTCCAGCACGGAGACCGTGCGTGGGTCGGCGCCGTCACCTTCGTGCCAGCCACCCGTGCCGGCGCTGTCGACCTCGACGAGGCCGGCCAGCCCGGCCTCCTCCACGCCCGCGCGGAAGACGGACTCCGCCATCGGGGAGCGGCATATGTTGCCAGTGCATACAAAACAGACACGGTAGGCCATCGGAGTCCTCAGTCCTCGTCGGGCAGGACGATGTGCAGCGCCCAGGAGACGATCGAGATGATCAGGCCGCCCAGGACTGCCGTCCAGAAGCCCTCGACGTGGAAGCTCAGGTCGAACTTGTCGGCCAGCCACGAGGTGAGCAGCAGCATCAGGGCGTTGACCACCAGGGTGATCAGGCCGAGCGTGAGGATGAACAGCGGGAAGGTGAGCACCTTCACAATCGGCTTGACCAGGAAGTTCACCAGGCCGAACAGGAGGGCGACGACGATCAGCGTGCCGACCTTCTTGCCCGTGCTGTCACCGGTCAGGGTGATCTTGTCGAGTACCCATACGGCCACGCCGAGGGCGCCCGCGTTGGCGATCGTCTTGACTACGAAATTCTTCATGTGTCTGATCGTGGCAGAAGAGATCGGTTACGAGTGTGGGCGAGGGCGATGAAGGCATTCCGGTTGGATGAACTGGAGGCGGAACGTGCCGCCAACGACGGCGCCTACCTGCAGTTCCTGCGCGAACGGAACATGTCGGTCGGCCTGTACGCGTTGGACGCGGGCGAGCAGGACCCGCAGCAGCCCCATCGGCAGGACGAGGTGTACTTCGTGGTGAGTGGACGGGCCGCGATCACCGTCGGGATGGAGACGACTCAGGTGGCGCGCGGCAGCGTCGTGTACGTGCCGGCCGGCGTGGCCCACAAGTTCCATCACATCAGCGAGGATCTGCGGGTCATGGTGGTCTTCTCTCCGCCCGAGAGCTGACCTCCTGCCTCAGGGTTCCCTAGGGGATCGATCAGGGGAGGGCAAGGGATGCGGGGCCCCCACCGGGCCCCCTGTCGCCCTAGCATCGAAGGCGGAACATCGAATGTCCCGGCACGAGCGAAGGGCACAGGCCCCGTGCGGATGCGACGGGCAAAAGACGTAAGGAAAAGGGCGATGCGAGAGATCTTCGCGGGAATGCCGTGGTGGGTGAAGTGGGTCGCGGTGCCGGTCATCGCCCTCGTCGTGTTCGGCGGGTTGATAGCGACCGTCGTCGGCTTCGTCATCGGGCTGCTCTTCAAGGCGCTGGTCTTCGTCGCCCTGGTCGGCGGGCTCATCTACGTCGTACGGAAGTTCACGGCGAGTTCGTCGTCGCGCAGCGACTGGTGAGAGCGGTGGGGCGGCGGGGACACGGGAGTCGCCGGGCGAGGCGTCGCGGGCGCCGGTAACAGAAATCACCGGTTCCCTCGGGCGGGGGAAGTTTCCCGTACGGGCGGTCTGTGCGCGGTGACAGGCCGTTAGAGTCCGGAATTCGACGCGGGGACGACCCTCGCGGACGGCGTACCCCCTCCTCCCGTGTCCTTCGGCACGGGCAGCCCCCTCGCCTTCGAGAGTGACCCTCGCCATGGTCGACATCGCATCCGCGGAACCACAGGCTCCACCCGTACAGCGCCGGCCGAAGCAGCGGAGCGCGCCCTTGCCGGGGACGCGCGTCCGGGCCGCCGAGAGACCCGTGTCGGCCCGCGCACCCGAACAGGTCCCACCGCCTGTTCCCGCGCTCGTACCGCCCGCCGAGCCACACCCCACGGCGACTCTCATCGGCTCCGTACAGCGCGCGATGCATCTGCTGGAGTCCGTTGCCGCGCACGAGCACGGAGCCCCCGCCAAGCAGCTGGCCCGGGAGACCGGCCTCGCGCTGCCGACCGCGTACCACCTGCTGCGAACGCTCGTCTTCGAGGGCTATCTCCGGCGCGAGAAAGGGCTGTTCTTCCTCGGTGAGGCAGCCGAGCGGCTGGGCAGCAGCGGGGCGAGGCAGAAACGTCGCAGCACGGTGGTGGACGCGCTCGCCCATTGGCGGGACACGATCGGCGTACCCGTGTACTACGCGGTGTACCGCGACGGCGAGATCGAAGTCATGTGCGTCTCGGACACGCCCAGCAACCCGGCGGTCGAGGAATGGGCGGACTTCCGCGAGACCGGGCACGCACACGCCGTCGGACAGTGTCTGCTCTCCCAGCTGGACGAGCAGGACCGCCGGGACCATCTCGACCGGCACCCCGTACAGGCGGTCACCCCCTACACCGTCCGGGACAGCCACTCACTGCTGCGCCGCCTGGACCGGATGCGACGCATGGAGCTTGTCGTGGAGCGTCAGGAGTACGCGCTGGGGACGGTCTGCGCGGCGATTCCGATCACTATCGGTGACACGGCCGCCACTTTGGCCATTTCTCTTCCTTCACAGCAGACCGATCGACTGCTAGTCGCGGCACAGCAGCTGCAGACAGAGGTCGGAAGACTGCTCGGATCGCTCGCGATCTCTATCAGTATCTGAAAACTCACTCCTTGTGATTCATCGTGTACTTTCAGCAAGATTCGAGCAGTATCAGAGCGATGATTCCAGGCCAGTCCGCGGCAAGTGACAGGGATAGGCGATGCGCGAGTCGGTGCAGGCAGAAGTCATGATGAGCTTTCTTGTCTCGGAGGAGCTCTCCTTCCGTATTCCGGTGGAGCTGCGTTACGAGACCTGTGATCCCTATGCCGTCCGGCTGACCTTCCATCTGCCCGGCGACGCTCCTGTGACCTGGGCCTTCGGGCGCGAGCTGCTGATCGATGGCGTGGGGCGACCGTGCGGGGACGGGGATGTGCGGATCTCGCCCGCCGACAGCGAGGTCCTGGGCGAGGTGCTGATCCGGCTTCAGGTCGGCGGTGACCAGGCGCTGTTCCGCTCGGGTGCGGCGCCGCTGGTGGCGTTCCTCGACCGTACGGACAAGCTTGTGCCGCTGGGGCAGGAGCGTTCCCTCGCCGACTTCGACGCCCACCTCGACGAGGCGCTGGACCGCATTCTGGCGGAGGAACAGAGCGCGGGCTGAACCGGGTCCCGGGAGAGCTCCCGACGGTGGTGTAACGCTTCTCCTCGGAGGCAGGAGAAGCGCGCGGCCGTAGTCCAGGCGCGCGGTCTGTGTGCCCTACGGCTCAGTCAGTGCTTGCGGCGACGGCCCTTCCCGGCGCGGGCCTGGGCCGCGGCTCCCGCGCCCGCTTCAGCCCCGGCTGCGGGCCCTCCTCCGAGTCCCGTTCCCCCTGCCCCCGCTGTGGCGGCGAGCGGTTCCGTACCCGGGCGGTCGGCCGAGACCATCAGCGCAGCCAGGAGGGTGGTCACCGGTACGGACGCGACCAGGCCGATCGAGCCCACCAGGGTCCGTACGATCTCCTCCGCGACGAGTTCACTGTTGGCGACCGCCCCGACGCTGCTCTGGGCGATGGAGAAGAGCAGCAGCAGCGGCAACGCGGCGCCCGCGTAGGCGAGGACGAGGGTGTTGACGACGGACGCGATGTGGTCGCGGCCGATACGGATACCGGCGCGGTACAGCCCGCGCCACCCCATCGTCGGGTTGGCCTCGTGAAGCTCCCAGACCGCCGATGTCTGCGTGACCGTCACATCGTCCAGGACGCCGAGCGAACCGATGATGACGCCGGCCAGCAGCAGACCGCTCATGTCGATGGACGGATACAGGCCATGGATCAGGCCCGTGTTGTCGTCCGTGTTGCCGGTCAGCGCGGCCCAGCCGATGAACATCGAGCCCAGGATGCCGATCAGTACCAGCGAGATCAGGGTCCCGAGCACTGCCACCGACGTACGGGCCGAGAGGCCATGGCACATGTAGAGCGCGATGAGCATGATGGCGCTGGCCCCGACGACCGCCACGATCAGCGGGTTCGAGCCCTGCAGAATCGCCGGCAGGATGAAGAAGGTCAGCACCATGAAGCTGACGGCCAGCGCGACCAGCGCCATCACACCGCGCATGCGTCCGACGACCACGACGGCGAGCGCGAAGATCCCGGCCAGCAGGGCCATGGGGAAGCGGCGGTTCACGTCGGCCACCGAGTACTGGAGGTCCTTCGGCGCCGAGGGCTCGTAGGCCACCACGACCTTCTCGCCCTCGTGCAACTGCCGTGACTGGTCCGGCTGGACGATCTCCGTGAACGTACGGCCCTTGTCGTTGCCGGTGTCGACCCGGATCGTCGCCCGCTTGCACTCGCCGGTCGCCTGCTGCTGTGCGTAGGAGCCCTCGGCGGTGGACGTGCCGCCGGTCGGGGTGTCCCCCGAGGCGTTGACGGACTTGCAGTCGACTGCGACGACCTCGGTGACCGTGGCCTCCTGGGTCTGCCGGTCGAATCCCACGCCGGTGCGCTCGTGTGCCGGGGCACCCCCGGGCCACAACACCGCCAGCCCGACCACGACCGCCGCGGCGAAGGGGATCAGAATCGCCCCGATGATCTTCCGCAAGTGGATGGACACAGGGGCGGCCGGGCCATGACTGTGACTGTGGCCGTGCGAGTGGCCGTCGTGATGGTCGTCGGGTCCGGGGCCGCCACCGTGCCCGGGCCCTCCTCCCCCGTGCGAGTCACCCGGACCGGGACCGTGCCCGCCACCGGAACTGCCGCCAGGCCCGCCACGGTCTCCGTCCCCCTGCCCGTGGCCGTGGTGCGCATAGTGCCCAGGGTCGGCGCTCTGTCCCCGGCCGGTTCCGTGATCGTGTCCACCGCCTGCTCCCGGACCAGGACCTCGACCGCCGTCGGAAACGGGAAAGGGGTCGAACTGACCGGTCCCCGGCCCCTCAGCCCCGAAATCCGGGCCCTGACGGCCATCGGGGCTCCTACGGCCGCCTTGACCCGTGCGCGCTGCCGGCCCGTAGCCGCGGTCGAACGTCCGGCCGGGACCGTATCCGGGACCGCCTCTCGAACCGGTCGCTCCGCCGGTGCCGCCGTCTGCGCTGCCCGGTCCGGAGCCGCGCTGGGCACCGCTTCCGCGCGGGGGCTCGGAGGACGGGTACGGGGGTCCTTGCGTCGTGGTCACCGCCCGATCATCGCAAGAACGGCAGGGGCCCTCTGTTCACCTCGCCCAAATTAACGCTAGCGTGGAGGCACCTTTGCACACGCGGGAGCTCGGAGCACCGGGCTGAGAGGGCGCTGACCTCCGTCTTAGCAATGTTTCACGTGGAACATCGTGGAACGAGTGATGTTTCACATGAAACATCGGCAGACGGGATCCGCTGCGTCGACCGCTGAACCTGTTACCGGGTAATGCCGGCGTAGGGAGTAGGTCTCATGACCATCAAGGACACACGCACGCCTGCCTCCGTCCAGGACGAACAGCCCGTTGAGGGCAATGAGTCCCAGGGGGCCGGGAAGTCCATCGGCTGGCACAAAGGGTATGTCGAGGGCTCCCGCCCCGACCTTCGGGTGCCAGTCCGACAGGTGCATCTCACCAACGGGAAGTCGGTCACTCTGTACGACACTTCCGGTCCGTACACCGATCCGCTGGTCGACACCGACGTCCGCCGGGGACTGGCTCCGCTGCGCGACAACTGGATCATCGCCCGTGGCGACACCGAGGAGTACGCGGGCCGTCCCGTCCGTCCGGAGGACGACGGGATCAAACACACCTCGCCGCGCGGAGGGCTCAGGAACCTCGACGCGGTGTTCCCGGGACGGCCCCGGCAGCCGCGCCGGAGCCGGAGCGGTCAGGCGGTGACGCAACTCGCGTACGCCCGCCGCGGGGAGACAACGCCCGAGATGGAGTTCGTGGCCGTCCGGGAGAACGTCGACCCCGAGGTGGTCCGTGAGGAGATCGCAGCCGGGCGTGCCGTGCTGCCCGCGAACGTCAACCATCCGGAGATCGAGCCGATGATCATCGGCAAACGATTTCTGGTGAAGGTCAACGCCAACATCGGCAACTCCGCGGTCACCTCCTCCATCGAGGAAGAGGTCGAGAAGATGACCTGGGCGACGCGCTGGGGCGCCGACACGGTCATGGACCTGTCGACCGGCCGCAATATCCACACCACCCGTGAATGGGTGCTGCGCAACTCTCCTGTTCCCATCGGCACAGTGCCGCTCTACCAGGCGTTGGAGAAGGTGGACGGCCGGGCCGAGGAACTCACCTGGGAGATCTACAAGGACACGGTCATCGAACAGGCCGAACAGGGCGTGGACTACATGACCGTCCACGCGGGCGTCCGCCTGGCGTACGTACCGCTCACCGCCAACCGCAAGACCGGCATCGTCTCGCGCGGTGGCTCGATCATGGCGGCCTGGTGTCTCGCGCACCACAAGGAGTCGTTCCTGTACGAGAATTTCGAAGAACTGTGCGAGATTCTCGCCGCGTACGACGTCACGTACTCACTCGGCGACGGACTGCGGCCCGGATCGATCGCCGACGCCAACGACCAGGCACAGTTCGCGGAGTTGCGGACGCTCGGGGAACTCAACAGGATCGCGAAGCGTTTTCACGTACAGACGATGATCGAAGGCCCGGGCCACGTCCCGATGCACAAGATCAAGGAGAACATCGACCTCCAGCAGGAGATCTGTGATGAAGCACCGTTCTATACGCTCGGCCCGCTGACGACGGACGTCGCGCCGGCGTACGACCACATCACTTCCGGTATCGGTGCCGCGATGATCGCTTGGTGGGGCACGGCCATGCTCTGCTATGTCACACCCAAGGAGCACTTGGGTCTGCCCAATCGTGACGACGTCAAGACGGGTGTCATCACCTACAAGATCGCCGCCCACGCAGCCGACCTCGCCAAAGGGCACCCAGGTGCGCAGGAATGGGATGACGCGCTGTCCGACGCCCGCTTCGAGTTCCGGTGGGAGGACCAGTTCAACCTGGCGCTCGACCCGGACACGGCACGCGAGTTCCACGACGAGACCCTGCCGGCGGAACCCGCCAAGACGGCCCACTTCTGTTCGATGTGCGGACCGAAGTTCTGCAGCATGAAGATCAGCCAGAGCATCACCGAGCAGTTCGGTGGTACCGCGGCTGCGGGGGCGACGGCTGAGGAGGTCGCCGAGGGGATGCTTCAGAAATCGAAGGAGTTTGCGGCAAGCGGAAACCGGGTGTACCTGCCGCTGGCGGACTGAGCGGATCAGTACTCGGTCGAACCCGCGGCCTGTCCGCAGGCCGTGGGTTCGACGGGCAGCCCGGATGGTGAGGCGGCGTCAGCGGCCGCCCTCTCCAGCTGAGTCCTGGGTTCGCCCACAGCCCAGAGTTCCGTGCCTCGTATCCGGAGACCCGCCGGTCACTCCGGCGGGTGGTCCGGGCCTCCGAAGTCCGGGCTGGTGAAGTCCGGGCTCGTGAAGCTGGGGCGGTGGTGGCTCGTCGTCGGGCCGCCGTCGGGGCTGGTGAAGCCGGGCCGGTTGTAGCCGAGTTGGGGCATACGGCCGGTGGTGGGTTGCGGGGCCGGCTTGCGCTTCATCGCCGCGGTACCGGGGTCGGCGAGGGCCTCGCGGAGGAACGGCAGGATGCCGCGCTCCAACAGGGCCTCGCGCCAGGCTTCCCTGGCCAGCGCCACCTCCTCGGTCAGTTCGCCGTAGGCTCCGTCCTCCTCCGCTTCTGGGCTGTTGCGCAGGGCGGTGATGAGAAGGCCGACCGCGGCGACGAGTATCGCCACTGCGGTCACCGCACCGAACACCCATCCGGTCGTGAGCATGGTCTGGGCGAACGCCGGCTCGGGGTTGAGCATCTTGAGGATGTAGCCCACGAGCAGGAAGATCGCCGCCGCCGTGCCGGCGAGGACAGGAGCCAGGACCGCGACGACGGCGACGGCACCCGCCCCGGCGGTCTCGGCGGCCTCGCCCAGCGTGGTGGCGAGCCCCAACGTGCCCGCGCTCGACTCGGTGGAGCCGGTTTCGTGGACGGACGTCGGGGTGGACGGCGCCGGGTGGCGCAGTTCGTCGCGGACCTTCACGTAGTGCTGGTATTCGCTCGCCGCCGCGACCGTGATGAGAGCAGTGGCGTTGAGTGCCATGGTGCGCAGTTGTTCGGGGTTCAGCCGCTCACCGACGGCGGCCAGTTCCGGGCGGTGTGGGGCGGAGCGCAGCGCCTCATCGAGGATCCGCTCGTATTCCTGGCGGTCCTCGTTCAGCAGGTGCTGCGGAACGCTGTTCATGTGCATCCCCCGATGCTCCGTAGGGCTTGGGGCTCGGCATGCTGACGAGCCGTCGGGCAGAAACGGAGGGGAGCCTGCTACGGATAAGCCGATGGTAGAGCGGCGACGGCGCGCGGTGACAGGGGATTTGAAGAAATTGCCGTCCGACTGTCCCCCGTCCGGTGCGGTAGGTCGTCGAAGCACGTCTGTCCAGGGAACGCCCGGGCAGGCATCAGAGTTCGAGCGGAAGCTCCTGGACCAGCAGTTTTCCGGCCATGGTCACTCCGCCGTCCATCGCGATGGCGAGTCCGTCGGCGTAGACGTGCGGATGTTCGATGTTCGGGCCGGAACTGTCCTCACCGTCGTCCTCGGTGCCGACATCGCCCACCAGATACGGGATGGGGCTGTGACCGTGCACGATGCGGGTGCCGCCGTACGTGTCGAGGAGGGAGCGTACGGCCTCGGCACCGCCCTCGTCGCGGAAGGAGAAGCGCTTGGTGAACTTGCGGAACAGATCCCACACCTCGTCCGCGTCGTTGCGCGTGATCGTCTCGCGGACGGTGTCGTTGACCGCCTCGATCGAGTCGCCGTAGTCGAGGTAGGCGGTGGTGTCCGAGTGCACGAGCAGGTGGCCGTCGACCTCCTCGATCGCGTCGAGACGGGCCATCCACTGGAGGTGGTGGTCCTGAAGTCGGTCCATGTCGGTCTTCTGGCCGCCGTTCAGCAGCCAGGCCGCCTGGAAGGTGGCAGTGCCCGCGCCCGAGTTGACGGGGAGGTCACCGAACCGCTTGGCGCCCAGCAGCAGCAGCTCGTGGTTGCCCATGAGCGCCTTGCAGTAGCCGCCGGCCGCGGCTGCCTCGGCGGACAGCCGCATGACGAGGTCGATGACGCCGATGCCGTCCGGACCGCGGTCGGTGAAGTCGCCGAGGAACCAGAGCCGGGCGGTGCCCGCGGACCAGTTGCCCGCACTGTCGATGAGGCCCTGTTCCTGAAGGGCGCTCACCAGTTCGTCGAGGTAGCCGTGGACGTCCCCGACGACGAACAGCGGTCCCGCGCCCTCGGCTGCCGAAGCCGCGGGGTCGACGGTCACCTGAAGCGTGTCGCCGCGGTTGATGATCGGGAGGTCGCGCTGGGTGGGTGTGTACCCGTCCGGGTATTCCTCCAGGTCATCCGGGGTTTGCGTGCCCGCCGGAATCTCCGGGACCTCGGTG
Organism: Streptomyces sp. ME02-8801-2C; assembly: GCF_033793965.1. NCBI lineage: Bacteria > Bacillati > Actinomycetota > Actinomycetes > Kitasatosporales > Streptomycetaceae > Streptomyces > Streptomyces sp. ME02-8801-2C. The sequence goes on from NZ_JARAXP010000005.1 coordinate 580,178, forward strand.
TCGGCCGCCCCGGCGGTGATGTCGCCGGCCGCCGTGCCATCGGCGTACGGACCGGTCTCATGGACGTACGCGGGCACCCGGAAGTCGCGTGACGTCGCCGTCCGCGTCACCTCGGGTCCCTGACCGGCCCCCTGAGTCATCGACCCCTCCACCATCGCGCCGCATCTGCACCGCATCGGACTGCCTGGTCGCAGCGGCCCGCGGTGTCGTGGGCCCATCATAGGAATGCGGATCGCGCCATGTGATGACCCAGGGGTGGTGAATCGGCGAAGGAGCCCAGTTCACCGCGGCTTTCGCCCCGATTCGGAGGGGCTTTCCCGTACGGGCCCGGCCTGCACTTCCCCGCTTCGTGCCTCGGACATCGACGCTTCGTACGATCATGACACCGGCGCCTGTCGGCCGTGGCGGCTCTGGGGAGCCCGTGTGCCTGAACGGGGCCGGGCTCCCGTTCCCCGACGGGGCCGACCCCTCGTACGGCCCCGCTCCTCGGGAGCCGGCCCCGCGCAAGCCCACGGTCCCCGCCCCTCACCACGGCCCCCGGATCACCCTTTCTCGGGCGACCGCGGTGGACTGACCGTCGTACGCGGCGGACGGCGCTGCGAGGACGTCCGCACGATCAGCTCGGTCGGTATCACCTGCTCGACGGGGAGGTCCGAGTCGACGTTCTCGATGGCGTCGATCAGGAGTTGGATCACCGCCGTGCCGATACGCCGCGGCTTCAGGGAGAGTGTGGTGATCGGCGGCTCCGTGTTGGCGTACACCGTGGACTCGCTGCAGCAGACCAACAGGAGGTCCTCCGGGACGCGCAGGCCGTAGCGGCGGGCCGCGGCGAGCAGGTCCGTGCCGTTCGGGTCGAAGAGGCCGTAGACGGCGTCAGGGCGGTCCGGGCGGGCCAGCAGCCGGTCGGCGGCCACGGCGCCGGCGCACGGGTCGTGGGCCGGGTAGGACTCGTACACGGGGTCCTGGCCGACCCGCTCGCACCAGCGCAGGTACGCGGTGGTGGAGAGGTGGGTGTAGGTGTCGGTGGAGGTCCCCGTGAGGAGGCCGATGCGGCGGGCGCCGGCGGCGGCCAGGTGGTCGAGGATGCCCAGGACGGCCGCCTCGTGATCGTTGTCGACCCACGCGGTCACCGGGAGCGAGCCGGCCGGGCGGCCGTCGGAGACCACGGGCAGCCCCTGTCGGACGAGTTCGCTGACCACCGGGTCCTGGTCGGACGGGTCGATGACGACGGTGCCGTCCAGCGCGACGTTCGACCACACGTCGTGGCGGGAGGTCGCGGGGAGGATGACCAGGGCGTAGCCCCGGGCGAGCGCGGCGGAGGTGGCGGCCCTCGCCATCTCCGCGAAGTACGCGAACTCGGTGAAGGTGAAAGGTTCATCCCCGTATGTCGTCACGGTCAGACCGATCAGTCCGGACTTGCCGGTACGGAGGGTTCGGGCCGCGGCCGACGGGCGGTAGCCCAGCCGGTCGGCGACCTCGCGGACATGGCGTCGGGTGGCGTCCGGGAGCCGGCCCTTTCCGTTGAGGGCGTCGGAGACGGTCGTGATCGAGACGCCGGCGGCGGCGGCCACGTCTCTGATGCCCGCCCGGCCCGGCCGGCTGGCTCGTCGGGTTGTCTCCGCGCGGCTCACCTGGTGCTTCCCTGCTGCTGTCATGGCGAGCCGATAGTAGGGCTCATGCGGTGGGGTAGTGCGGACGCATATGCAGCCGTTGGCAGGCACGTTTCTGCAAGGTCAATTGCGGTCAACTGGCTTAGAAAGAAAGGTAGTTGAACGATATTACTGACCTACGTGACTTGTCGGCGCGCAAAGGCCTGCCAAGTGGCCGATGTCTCGAAGAGGTCTCAACTCACCTCTACGAGGGATGCGCGCCACGGCGTGAGCCACCGGCGCGTGCCGAAACACACAATGCGCCCCCTGATTCGTACAACTTTGTACAGCGATACCCCCGATGCGTGAGGGACCGGCGGGACGGGGGAGGCGGGCACACCTTCGTCGGACTCGTCTCGGAGACGACCGACCCGTACGCGCCGACGCCGAATCCTCATAAGGTGAGAAGCATTGGTACCCGGTAACCGGCAGCGGGTGGCCGTGTCGAGCCGGTGGTGGTCACGAGGAGGACTGTGGTGAGCGAGACAAGCCCCAGGCTGCGCGCCGAGCTGGAGGGTATCCCCACCTACAAGCCGGGCAGGCCGGCCGCGGCCGACGGTCCGGTGGCCTACAAGCTGTCCTCCAACGAGAACCCCTATCCGCCGCTGCCCGGCGTGCTGGAGACCGTGACGGCGGCGGCGGGGACCTTCAACCGCTACCCGGACATGGCCTGTACGGAGCTCATGAGCGAGCTGGCCGAACGTTTCGCCGTGCCGGCCTCCCATGTCGCCACCGGTACCGGCTCGGTCGGTGTCGCACAGCAGCTGGTCCAGTCGACCAGTGGGCCCGGTGACGAGGTGATCTACGCCTGGCGGTCCTTCGAGGCCTATCCGATCATCACTCAGATCAGTGGTGCCACGTCGGTCAAGGTCCCGTTGACGCCAGGGGATGTGCACGACCTCGACGCGATGGCGGACGCGATCACCGACCGGACCCGGCTGATCTTCGTCTGCAACCCCAACAACCCGACCGGAACGGCCGTCCGGCGGACCGAGCTGGAGCGGTTCCTGGACCGGGTGCCCAGCGACGTTCTGGTGGTGCTGGACGAGGCGTACAAGGAGTTCGTGCGCGACGTCGAGGTGCCGGACGGGGTCACGCTCTACCGCGACCGGCCGAACGTCTGTGTGCTTCGGACGTTCTCCAAGGCGTACGGTCTCGCCGGGCTCAGGGTCGGTTTCGCCATCGCGCACGAGCCGGTGGCGGCGGCGCTGCGCAAGACGGCGGTGCCGTTCGGTGTGAGCCAGCTCGCCCAGGACGCGGCGGTGGCCTCGCTGCGGGCCGAGGACGCGCTGCTGGGCCGCGTCGGTTCGCTGGTGGTGGAGCGCACGCGGGTGGTCGACGGTCTGCGTGGCCAGGGCTGGACGGTGCCCGACAGCCAGGCGAACTTCGTGTGGCTGCGGCTGGGGGAGCGCACGGTGGACTTCGCGGCGGTGTGCGAGCGGGCCGGTGTGGTCGTCCGGCCGTTCCCTGGCGAGGGAGTCCGGGTGACGGTCGGCGAGACCGAGGCGAACGACATCTTCCTGAAGACCGCGGAGATGTTCCGCAAGGAGTTCTGAGGCCTCTCGGAGCAGCTTCGGCGGCCATGTGCGGCACGTCACTCACCACGGGTGACGTGCCGTTTTGCTGTCCCGGCAGCCCTGAATCACGCACTCCGGGGTGGTCGGGGACTGTTTCTGCCCCCCTCGTCTCCCTGGTCGAACTGGCATGCGCCATAATTGCTTGTGAATGTGAACGCGTTCACAAGCGCGTCTCGTTTGTCCCTCTCGTGCGGGTCGGCGACCGGGACGGACCGCCGCAATGATCACGGCTCGTAAGGAGGAGATGTGGAGATCGCTCTGGCACCGGAGACTCTGGCGCGATGGCAGTTCGGCATCACCACCGTCTACCACTTCCTGTTCGTCCCTCTGACGATCTCCCTCGCCGCGCTCACCGCCGGTCTGCAGACCGCCTGGGTGCGCACGGAGAAGGAGAAGTACCTCAGGGCCACCAAGTTCTGGGGCAAGCTCTTCCTGATCAACATCGCCATGGGTGTCGTCACAGGCATCGTCCAGGAGTTCCAGTTCGGTATGAACTGGTCCGACTACTCGCGCTTCGTCGGCGATGTCTTCGGTGCCCCGCTCGCCTTCGAGGCGCTGATCGCCTTCTTCTTCGAGTCCACCTTCATCGGGCTGTGGATCTTCGGCTGGGACAAGCTGCCGAAGAGGATCCATCTGGCCTGCATCTGGATGGTCTCGATCGGCACGATACTGTCGGCGTACTTCATCCTCGCGGCCAATTCCTGGATGCAGCACCCCGTCGGCTACCGGATCAACGAGCAGAAGGGCCGTGCCGAACTCACCGACTTCTGGCTGGTCCTCACGCAGAACACCGCGCTGACCCAGGTCTTCCACACCCTCTCCGCGGCCTTCCTCACGGGTGGCGCCTTCATGGTCGGCATCGCCGCCTTCCATCTGACGCGCAAGAAGCACATCGAGGTGATGAAGACCTCGCTGCGGCTCGGCCTGGTCACCGTCGTCATCGGCGGTCTGCTCACCGCGGTCAGCGGGGACTTCCTCGGCAAGGTCATGTTCAAGCAGCAGCCGATGAAGATGGCCGCCGCCGAGGCCCTCTGGGACGGCGAGGCGCCCGCGCCCTTCTCGGTCTTCGCCTACGGCGATGTCGACGCCGGCCACAACAAGGTCGCCGTCGAGATCCCGGGCCTGCTGTCCTTCCTGGCCAACGACGACTTCAGCTCGTACGTCCCGGGCATCAACGACGTCAACAAGGCCGAGCAGGAGAAGTTCGGGCCCGGCGACTACCGGCCCAACATCCCGGTGGCCTACTGGGGCTTCCGCTGGATGATCGGCTTCGGCATGACCTCCTTCGCGATCGGGCTGGCCGGACTCTGGCTGACCCGCAAGAAGTTCATGCTGCCGCGGCATCTGCGGGTCGGTGACGACGAGGTGCCCCACCTCTCGCTGCTGCCCGGGAAGGCACTGGGCCCGACGCTCACCAAGTGGTACTGGCGCATCGCGATCCTCACCCTGGGCTTCCCGCTGATCGCCAGTTCCTGGGGCTGGATCTTCACCGAGATGGGCCGGCAGCCGTGGGTCGTGTACGGCATCTTCCAGACCCGGGACGCCGTCTCCCCCGGGGTCTCGCAGTGGGAGATCCTCACCTCGATGACCGTCTTCACCTCGCTCTACGCGATTCTCGCCGTCATCGAGGTCAAGCTCCTCGTGAAGTACGTCAAGGCCGGACCGCCCGAACTGACCGAGGCCGACCTCAACCCGCCCAAGAAGATCGGCGGCGACCCGCAGGACGCCGACAAGCCGATGGCCTTCTCCTACTAGGCCCAGGGAGCTGGAATCGCCATGGAACTTCACGACGTCTGGTTCGTCCTCATAGCCGTCCTGTGGATCGGCTACTTCTTCCTGGAGGGCTTCGACTTCGGGGTCGGTGTCCTCACCAAACTGCTCGCCCGTAACCGGGCCGAGAAGCGGGTCCTCATCAACACCATCGGGCCCGTCTGGGACGGCAACGAGGTGTGGCTGCTCTCGGCGGGCGGTGCGACCTTCGCCGCCTTCCCCGAGTGGTACGCCACCCTCTTCTCCGGCTTCTATCTGCCTCTGCTGCTCATCCTGGTGTGCCTGATCGTGCGGGGTGTCGCCTTCGAGTACCGCGTGAAGCGGCCCGAGGAGAACTGGCAGCGCAACTGGGAGACCGCGATCTTCTGGACCTCCCTCCTCCCGGCGTTCCTCTGGGGCGTGGCCTTCGCCAACATCGTGCGCGGGGTGAAGATCGACAAGCACTTCGAGTACGTCGGCAGCCTCGCCGACCTGCTCAACCCGTACGCGCTGCTCGGCGGCCTGGTCACCCTGTCGCTGTTCACCTTCCACGGCACGGTGTTCGTCGGTCTCAAGACGGTCGGGGACATCCGGGAACGGGCCCGGAAACTGGCGGTCCGTGTCGGCCTTTTGGCCGCGGTCGTCGCCCTCGCTTTCCTGAGCTGGACCCAGGCGGACAAGGGTGACGGCGGCTCCCTGGCCGCGTCGGTCGTGGCCGTGCTGGCCCTTGTCCTCGCCCTGGGGGCGGCCCGAAAGGGGCGTGAGGGCTGGGCGTTCGCGTTCTCCGGTGTCACCATCGTGGCCGCTGTCGCGACGCTGTTCCTGACGCTCTTCCCGAACGTCATGCCGTCGTCGCTCAACGCCGACTGGAACCTCACGGTCACCAACGCGTCATCGAGCCCGTACACGCTGAAGATCATGACGTGGTGTGCCGGGATCGCCACCCCGATGGTCCTGCTCTACCAGGGCTGGACGTACTGGGTGTTCCGCAAGCGGATCGGCACGCAGCACCTCGCCGAGGCCACGCACTGAGTCGTCTCTGTCTACGGCAGACGGGCTCGCGATGTTTCACGTGAAACATCGCGAACCCGACTCCCTGGACCGAAGGGCATGTTTCACGTGAAACCAATCGATCCCCGGCTCCTCCGGTACGCCGGTGCCACACGCCGTTTCCTGCTGGCGGTCGTCGGCCTCGGTGCTGTCGGCGCGGGGCTGGTCGTCGCGCAGGCCATGCTCATCGCCGAAGTGGTGGTCGGCGCCTTCCAGCACGGACTGTCGGTCTCCGAACTCCGTACGCCCCTTTTGCTGCTGGTGGCCGTCGCCGGTGGTCGTGCGGTGGTCTCCTGGCTCACCGAGCTGGCCGCGCACCGTACGAGTGCGGCGGTGAAGTCGGAGCTGCGCGGGCGGTTGCTGGAGCGGTCCGTCGCACTCGGCCCCGAATGGCTCGGCGGGCAGCGGACCGGGTCGCTGGTGGCCCTCGCGACCCGGGGAGTCGACGCGCTCGACGACTACTTCTCGCGCTATCTGCCTCAGTTGGGGCTCGCGGTCGTCGTGCCCGTGGCCGTGCTGGCCCGGATCGTCACCGAGGACTGGGTGTCGGCCGCGATCATCGTCGGTACCCTGCCGCTCATTCCGGCCTTCATGGTGCTGATCGGCTGGGCCACGCAGTCCCACATGGACCGTCAGTGGCGGTTGCTGTCCAGGCTGGCGGGCCACTTCCTCGATGTCGTCGCCGGGCTGCCGACGCTGAAGGTGTTCGGCCGGGCCAAGGCGCAGGCCGAGTCGATCCGGCGGATCACCGGTGAGTACCGGCAGGCGACGATGCGGACCCTGCGTATCGCCTTCATCTCGTCCTTCGCGCTGGAACTGCTGGCGACTCTGTCCGTGGCGCTCGTCGCGGTGACCATTGGTATGCGGCTCGTGCACGGCGAGATGGACCTGTACATCGGGCTGGTCATTCTCATCCTCGCTCCCGAGGCGTATCTCCCGCTGCGACAGGTGGGCGCCCAGTTCCACGCGGCGGCCGAGGGGCTGGCCGCGGCCGAGGAGATCTTCGCCGTGCTGGAGACCCCGGTCCCCGAGTCCGGGACCGGGGTGGCCCCGGAGGGCGGGGTGGTCCTCGACGGCGTGACGGTCCGGTATCCCGGGCGGTCGGTGGACGCGGTGGCGGACGTGTCCTTCGCTGTCGAGGCCGGCGAGACGGTCGCGCTCGTCGGACCGAGCGGCGCGGGCAAGTCGACGCTGCTGCACGTGCTGCTCGGGTTCGTGCGGCCGACAAACGGGCGGGTGTCGGTCGGGGGCGCCGACCTCGCCGGCCTCGATCTGGAGCAGTGGCGTGCGCGGGTGGCCTGGGTGCCGCAGCGGCCGCATCTGTTCGCCGGGTCGATCGCCGAGAACATACGGCTGGCCCGGCCCGACGCCGACGACACCGCCGTACGCGGGGCGCTGGCCGACGCCGGTGCGCTGGAGTTCGTGGACGCGCTGCCCGAGGGTGTCCACGCGAAGCTCGGTGAGGACGGGGCCGGGCTGTCCGCCGGGCAGCGGCAACGGCTGGCGCTGGCCCGGGCGTTCCTCGCGGACCGGCCTGTGCTGCTGCTCGACGAGCCGACGGCCGCGCTGGACGGGGGGACCGAGGCCGAGGTCGTGGCCGCCGTACGGCGCCTGGCCGTCGGACGGACGGTCCTGCTGGTCGTGCATCGGCCGGCGCTGCTGGCGGTGGCGGACCGGGTGGTGCGGTTGGAGGAGGCTGTTCCCCCTGCGCACCTCTCCGGTTCTGCGCAGGCCGACGGTTCCTCCGGCGGCGACGGGCTCCTTGTGGACGGTTCGCAGGGTGTACGGCTGCCCGTGCTCGACGAGGAAGAACTCGTACCCGGCGCTCCCGCAGGGCGACTCGGGGTGCTCGCCCGGGTGCGTGCCATGTCCGGGGCCCGGCGAGGGCGGCTCGGACTTGCGCTGCTGCTCGGGAGTCTCGCCCTCGGGAGTGCCGTCGGGCTCATGGCCACCTCGGGGTGGCTCATCTCACGGGCCTCGCAGCAGCCCCCTGTGCTGTATCTGATGGTCGCGGTGACGGCCACCCGGGCCTTCGGGATCGGGCGGGCCGTCTTCCGGTACGCCGAGAGGCTGGTGTCGCACGACGCCGTGCTGCGGATGCTCGCCGACACCCGGGTGGCTGTCTACCGGAGGCTGGAGCGGCTGGCGCCCGCGGGACTGCGCACGACCCGGCGAGGCGACCTGCTGTCGCGGCTCGTCGCCGATGTGGACGCACTCCAGGACTACTGGCTGCGCTGGCTGCTGCCCGCCGGGGCCGCCCTTGTCGTCTCCGCCGCCTCCGTCGGGTTCACGGCGTGGCTGCTGCCCGAGGCCGGAGCCGTCCTGGCCGCCGGGCTGCTCGCGGCCGGCGTTGGTGTCCCCCTCGTGACCAGTGCCGTGGCACGGCACGCGGAACGCCGGCTCGCCCCGGCCCGCGGGGCACTCGCCACGCAGGTCACCGACCTGCTGACCGGAACCGCCGAGTCGACGGTCGCGGGCGCCCTGAAGGCACGTACCGAGCAGGTGCGGCGGGCCGACTCCGCGCTCACCCGGATCGCCTCGCGCGGCGCCACGGCCACCGCGCTCGGCGACGGGCTCACCGCGCTGCTGTCCGGGCTGACCGTGGCGGGCGCCGCCCTCGTGGCTGCCCAGGGCGTCGCCGACGGGCGACTCGACGGAGTGGTGACGGCCGTGGTCGTCCTCACTCCCCTGGCCGCCTTCGAAGCCGTCCTCGGGCTGCCGCTCGCCGTGCGCTACCGGCAGCGGGTGCGCAGGAGCGCGGAGCGCGTGTACGAGGTCCTGGACGCTCCTGAGCCCGTACGCGAACCCGAAGTGCCGCTCCCCGCGCCGCTGTCGCCGTTTCCGGTCGTCGTCAGGGAGCTGTCCGCCCGCCACGCAGGACAGGGCCGGGACGCGCTTTCCGGCCTCGACCTCACCCTGCACGAAGGGCGCCGGATCGCCGTCGTCGGTCCCTCCGGGTCGGGCAAGACGACCCTCGCGCAGGTGCTCCTGCGGTTCCTTGACGCCGACGCCGGCAGCTACACGCTGGGCGGCGTGGACGCGTACGCGCTGGACGGCGACGACGTACGGCGGCTGGTCGGGCTGTGTGCCCAGGACGCGCACCTCTTCGACAGTTCGGTACGCGAGAACCTGCTGCTGGCGAAGAAGGACGCGAGCGAGGGCGACCTGCGCGGTGCCCTCGCGCGGGCGCGGCTGCTGGACTGGGCCGAGTCGCTGCCGGACGGACTCGACACACTGGTCGGCGAGCACGGGGCTCGCCTGTCCGGCGGGCAGCGGCAGCGGCTGGCGCTCGCGCGGGCGTTGCTCGCGGACTTCCCGGTGCTCGTGCTCGACGAACCCGCCGAACACCTCGACCTGCCGACCGCCGACGCCCTCACCGCGGATCTGATGGCCGCGACCGAGGGCCATACGATGCTGCTCATCACCCACCGGCTGGCCGGTCTCGACGCCGTGGACGAGGTGATCGTGCTGGACAGGGGGCGGGTCGTGCAGCGCGGGACGTACGCGGAGCTGGTCGCCGTCGAAGGGCCGCTGCGGAGGATGGCGGAGCGGGAGGCGGAGTCCGAGCGGTTGGCGTCGGTGGCGTCGGTGAGTTGATCTCCTGCCGTCAGGGGGTCCCGCCAACTCGACTTTCGGGGACAAAGAGTACTAACTAGGCTCGTGGGATGCCCGACCAACCGCCCCGTCCCGAGCCGTGCGTGCCGCAGCTGCTGGAAGCCATGCGGGCCGTCGGGAGCGGGCTCGGGCCGCATGCCACTCTGGAGCGGATCTGTGCGACGGCCACCGCCCTGGTGGACGCCCGACGCGTGGCCATCGGCGTCCTCGCCGAGGACGGCACCGGCTTCGCCGACTTCGTGCACCACGGCGTCGACGAGGAGACCGTGCGGTGGGTCGAGCCGATCCGGGTGCACGGCGAGGTCCTGGGAAACCTCTATCTGGGGGAAAGGCACGGCGGCGGTCCGTTCACCGAGCACGACCTGACCCTGATCCGCGTGCTGGCCACCGAGGCGGGCATCGCCATCGGCAACGCCCGCCTGTACGAGGCCGCCCGGCAGCGCGACCGCTGGATCGACGGGTCCGTGGCCGTGACCACCGCGCTCCTCTTGGGCGGCGACATCGGCGACTCCCTCCGGATCGTCGCCGAACAGGCCCGCCGGCTCGCCGGGGCCGCGGCCGGGATCGTGCTGCTGTCCGCCGACGAGGGCGGCCTGGAGATCGTCGCCGTGGACGCGGAACCACCCTTCGACGCGCTCGGCGCGATCGTCCCGCCGGACAGCGAGGTGGTCGCCGAACTCCTCGACGGCGAGCCGGTGTTCGTCGCGGACGCGGCCACCGACCCCCGGCTCGCACCGCACACCGGCCTCACGGGCGACTACGGGCCCACCATGCTGCTGCCCCTGCAGAGCGACGGCCGCGTGGTCGGGAGCCTCGTCATGCCCCGCGCACGGGGAGAGCGCGCGTTCACGGAGACGGAGCGCGCGCTCGCCGTCCAGTTCGCCGCGCAGGCCGCGCTCGCGCTGATGATGGCCGAGGCACAGCGCGACCGGGAACGGCTCGCCGTGTACGAGGACCGCGACCGGATCGCCCGTGACCTGCACGATCTAGTCATCCAACGGCTGTTCGCCACCGGGATGATGCTGGAAAGCGCCCAGCGCGGGTCCGTGGCCCCCGAGGTCCGGAGCGGGGTCGGCAGGGCCGTCGACGAACTCGACATCACCATCCAGGAGATCCGCACCGCGATCTTCGCGCTCCAGGACGACCCCGGCGAAGTCCCGTCCGAGCTGTCCGCGCGGGTGGAGCGGGAGATCCACATGGCCGCCGTGGCGCTCGGATTCGAGCCCTCGCTCCGGATGGTCGGCCCGGTCGACACCGCCGTCGGCGACCCGACCGGCAGGAATCTTGTCGCCGCCCTCCGCGAGGGGCTGTCCAACGCCTTCCGCCACGCCGGCGCGTCCCGGATCGATGTCGTCGTCGACGCGAACGCGACCCTGCCCGACGGCCGGCCGGGGGTACGGCTGACCGTGGCCGACGACGGTGTGGGCATCCCCGAGGGCGGTCGGCGCAGCGGCCTCAGAAACCTGAAGCGCCGCGCCGAGTCGCTGGGCGGCGACAGCGGGCACGGACCCGGCAGCGGGCCCGACGGCGGCGGTACGACGGTGGTGTGGCAGGCGCCGTACTGAGCCTGCCGCACATCCGGTTGCTGCGCCGTTCGTGGCAACGGGTCCCCCAGGCGTACGACTTGAACAGGCACCGGTTCCGGTTTGCGGTACACGATCGCTGACATGGGCTCACATCGCCGTCATCCGCTGTTCGTTCCGGCGCTGCTGTGCGCGCTCGCGATGCTGGTCGCCCGGCCCACGGCGGCCCTGGGCGAGGACGCGGACCCCGGACCGGACGCCGGAACGGACTCGGGCCTCAGCGCCGAGGTCACCAGGCTGTACGCCGATGCCGCCGTGGTGACGCAGCAGTACGAGGCCGTGCGGCGCGAGTCCGAGGTGGAGGGCGCCAGGGCCCGGCGGTACGAGGAGCTCCTCGCCCGCGAACGGCGTGACATCGCCGTCCTGCACGAGGATCTGGGCCGCATCGCCCGCGGCCAGTACCGCAGCGGCGGCGGACTGCCGCTGACCGCGCAGATGCTGCTCGCGGACAATCCCGAGGAGCTGATGCGCGGTCAGCGTGCTGTCTGGCAGGCGGACCTGGCCGTCAACAACGCGATCGACAAGAGCCGGCGCGCGGAGGCCCGGCTCGCCGCCGACGAGGCGAAGGCGGCGGCGCAGCGGCAGAAGCTGGAGCGGCGCAAGAGGGAGATCGCCGAGCTGAAGCGGACGATCGAGGCGAAGCTCGAAGAGGCCCGCTGGACGCTCCAGGGCCGGGCCGACGCCTCGGTCGCGGCGGGCTCCTGCCGGGGAGCCGTCCGGCTCGACCAGCCGGACCCGGGGACCCTGCCGGAGTACGTCACTCCCGTGGAGACATACGAACTGTCCGCGAGTTTCGGCAGCGGCGGCGACCGGTGGGCGAACGGGCACACCGGGCAGGACTTCGCGGTGCCGATCGGCACCCCCGTGCGGGCGGTCGGTGCCGGCACCGTGGTGTCGGTGTCGTGCGGGGGCGCCTTCGGCATCGAGATCGTGATCGAGCACCCCGGGGGCTACTACACGCAGTACGCGCACCTCGCCGCCGTCACCGTCGACCAGGGGCAGCGGGTGACCCCGGGCCAGTGGATCGGGCAGACCGGCACGACCGGCAACTCGACGGGCCCGCATCTGCACTTCGAGGTACGCGTCACACCGGAACTCGGGTCGGGAGTGGACCCGGCCGCATGGCTGACGGCGCGGGGGGTGCAGTTGTAGGGCCCGGCCAGGAGTTGCCCCCGTACGGCGGCATCCTCAGAGGCGTTCCGCGAGCAGTCGCTCGATCACCACGGCCACGCCGTCCTCGTTGTTGGGCGCCGTCCGGCCCGAGGCCGCCGCGAGGACGGCGGGATGCGCGTTGCCCATGGCGTAGGACCGGCCCGCCCAGGTCAGCATCTCGATGTCGTTCGGCATGTCCCCGAAGGCGACGACCTCCTCGGCCGAGATGCCCCGCTCGGCACAGGACAGGGCCAGCGTGCTCGCCTTGGAGACACCGGGGCCGCTGATCTCCAGCAGGGCGCTGGGGCTGGAGCGGGTGACGGTGGCGCGGTCGCCGATCGCGATCCGGGCGGTGGTGAGGAACGCGTCGGGGTCGATCGTGCGGTGGTAGGCGAGGATCTTGAGCACGGGCTCACCGTCGCTCGGACCGCCCGGAGCCAGCAGCTTCTCGGCGGGCGCCAGATTGTCCGGCACCTCCATGTGTAGCTTCGGATACTCCGGCTCCTGGTGGAAGCCGTACGTCTGCTCCACGGCGTACACGGTCCCCGGCGCGGCGTCGCGCAGCAGCCGTACGGCGTCCAGCGCGTTCTCCCTGGCCAGCTCCCGCACCTTCACGAAGCGGTGGGCACCCGCGCCGCCGTGCAGGTCCACCACGGCGGCGCCGTTGCCGCAGATCGCCAGACCGTGACCGTGGACGTGCTCGCTCACGACGTCCATCCAGCGGGCCGGGCGGCCCGTGACGAAGAAGACCTCGACGCCCGCGGCCTCGGCGGCGGCCAGCGCGGCGACCGTGCGCGGGGACACCGACTTGTCGTCGCGCAGCAGTGTGCCGTCGAGGTCGGTGGCGATCAGCCGGACGGGAAGGGCGGCGGCGGGGGTCTCGGGCTCTCGGGTCGCTGAGGTCACCCGGCCATTCTCCCGTATGCGCGTGCACGGCCGTGCGGGAGCCCGCACAGGTGAGTGGCCGCCCTGGCCGGTCCGGGGTCAGCGCAGCTGCGCCGGCGCCTCGGTGGCGATGCGCTCGAAGACCCGCTCGTCGGCCGCGAAGTCGGAGTCGGGGATGGGCCAGTGGATCACGATCTCGGTGAACCCCAGCTCCTGATGCCGGCCCGCGAAGTCGACGAACGCGTCCACGGACTCCAGCGGGCGTCCCCGGTCCGGGGTGAACCCGGTGAGTAGGATCCGGTCGAGCTCCCGGACGTCCCGGCCGATCGCCGCGCAGGCGTCGGCCAGCTTCTCGGCCTGTCCGCGCAGGGCCTGGACCGACTGCTCGGGCGTACCGTTCTTGAACAGCCGCGGGTCGCCGGTGGTCACCCACGCCTGCCCGTGCCGGGCGGCGAGCTTCAGCCCGCGCGGACCGGTGGCGGCCACCGCGAAGGGCAGCCGGGGGCGCTGTACGCAGCCTGGGATGTTGCGCACCTCGTGCGCCGAGTAGAAGTCGCCCTGGTAGGAGACGCCGTCCTTGCCGTCCTCGGTCAGCAGCCTGTCGAGGAGTGTGACGAACTCTCCGAACCGGTCGGCGCGCTCTCGGGGTGTCCACGGTTCCTGGCCCAGCGCGGTGGCGTCGAAGCCGTTGCCGCCCGCGCCGACGCCCAGGGTGATCCGCCCGTTCGACACGTCGTCGAGGGTGATGAGTTCCTTGGCCAGCGTCACCGGGTGCCGGAAGTTGGGCGAGGTCACCAGGGTGCCCAGACGCAGTCGGTCGGTGACAGCGGCGGCGGCCGTGAGGGTGGGGACGGCACCGAACCACGGGCCGTCCCGGAAGGTGCGCCAGGACAGATGGTCGTAGGTGAACGCAGTGTGGAACCCGAGCTCTTCCGCGCGCTGCCAGCTCGAACGGCCGCCCTCGTGCCAGCGGCGGTACGGCAGGATCACGGTGCTCAGGTGCAGACTCATGCTTCAGAGCCTAGGGGCGGTCCATGTTTCACGTGAAACATGGAGCCCGGCGTCGTCAGTGCGGCCCGGGGAACCGCAGATAGCGCGACGGCACGCTCTCCGTGAGCCACACGCCGTTCTCGCTGACGTGGAAGAGGTGGCCGTCGCGGTGCATCGCGGCCGCGTCCACCGGGAGCACGACCGGCCTGCCCCGACGGGCGCCGACCCGGGTCGCGGTCTCGCGGTCGGGCGAGAGGTGCACGGCATGCCGGTTCATGGGCCGCAGCCCCTCGGCCCGGATCGCGTCCAGGAAGCGGTCCACCGTCCCGTGGTAGAGGTACGGCGGCGGGGTCGCCGGAGGCAGCCCGAGGTCGACGTCGACGCTGTGGCCCTGGCTGGCGCGGATCCGGTTGCTGTCGATCGCGAAGCGCTTCTTGTCGTTGGAGGCGACCACGTGGTCCAGTTCCTCCCGGGTGAAGCGGAAGTTGTGCGCCGCGGCGGCCGCGATCAGTGTGTCGATCTCGACCCAGCCGGCCTCGTCGAGCGTGAGCCCGATCCGTTCCGGCTGGTGCCGCAGATGTTTCGACAGGTACTTCGACACCTTCACGGTGCGTCTTTCGTCCATCGTGCAAGGGTGAGCGGCGAGACGGCGATCACGCACCTGAATTTTGTCCGGCAGGTTTGATCCACAGCCAAGTCGAGTTATCCACAGGGGAATTGAGGAAACTGTGGACAACCGGCCGACACTTCGCACCCTTTGGTCAACTTGAGTATGTTCGACCCTTCTTGGCGCTACCGGTTCACAGAGGCGGGTCCAGGCGCGCGATGGCCCTCAACGTCCCCGGCATGAAACGGGACATGAGACGCCCACCTCTTGCCTCCGGCGTCACCGGCGTGAACGCCTCGTTGCGTACCACCGCGCGCAGGATGGCCGAAGCGACCTTCTCCGGAGGGTAGTTGCGCAGCCCGTACAGCCGCGCCGTCCGCTTCTGCCGACGGGACTGCTCCTCCGCGTCGACTCCCGCGAAACGCGCGGTCGTTGTGATGTTCGTGTTGATGAACCCCGGGCAGATCGCCGAGACACCGATGCCCTGGTCCGCGAGCTCGGCACGCAGGCACTCGCTGAGCATCAGCACAGCGGCCTTCGAAGTGCTGTAAGCGGGCAGCGCCTTGGACGGCAGATAGGCGGCGGCCGACGCGATGTTCACGATGTGCCCGCCCTGCCCGCGCTCGGCCATCTGCTTCCCGAAGAGCCGGCAACCGTGGATCACACCCCACAAGTTGACGTCCAGGACCTTCTTCCAGTCCTCGGCAGTGGTGTCGAAGAAGGACCCGGAGAGCCCGATCCCCGCGTTGTTCACCAGCACGTCCACGACGCCGTACTCGGTGACGACCTTCTCGGCGAGCTTCTCCATCGCCTGTTCGTCCGAGACGTCGACCTGCTCCGCCCACACCTCCGGGGCGCCGAGCAGACGGGCCAACTCGGCCGTGCGGGTGGCGCTTTCGGCATCCCGGTCGACGGCCACCACGCGGGCGCCCGCCTCGGCGAACGCGAAGGCCGTGGCCCGACCGATGCCGCTGCCCGCCCCCGTGACCAGGACGAGCCGGCCGCCGAAACGCTCCGCGTATCTGCCCGTTGGTGTCGCCGGGAGCCGTCCGGCCTCGTTGGCGGTCACGAACTCCCCGATCCAGGCGGCCACCTGGTCGGGCCGCGTGCGCGGCAGCCAGTGTTTGGCGTCGAGCGTGCGGCGCACCAACCGGGGGGCCCACCGCTCCAGTCCGTCGTACAGCCGCTCGGAGAGAAACGCGTCCCCCAGGGGCGTGATGAGCTGCACGGGCGCGTGCGCGTACGCGTCCGCGCGCGGTCTGCGCAGCCGGGACCGGACGTTGTCCCGGTACAGCCAGGCGCCGTTGGCCGCGTCCGAGGGCAGAGAAGCGGTCGGGTATCCGTCGCCGGAGACCTCTTCGTGGCGGGCCAGCATCTTCGGCCAGCGTCTGCCGAGCGGGCCGCGCCAGGCGAGTTCGGGCAGCACGGGTGTGTGCAGCGCGTACACGTACCAGGACCTGCGTCCCTGGCCCAGGAGTTGGGCGACCGCACGTGGGGTGGGCCGTTTCAGGTGTCCCTTCGTCCAGTGGCCGATGTGGTCGAGGGACGGCCCGGACATCGAGGTGAAGGACGCGATCCGGCCCTTGGCGCGTTCGACGGTGACGAACTCCCAGGCCTGCACCGATCCCCAGTCGTGCCCCACCAGGTGCACCGGCCGGTCCGGGCTGACCGCGTCGGCGACGGCCAGGAAGTCGTCGGTCAGCTTCTCCAGGGTGAAGCCGCCGCGCAGTGGACGCGGCGCGGTCGAACGGCCGTGGCCCCGCACGTCGTACAGCACGACGTGGAAGCGGTCGGCGAGGCGCGCGGCGACCTCCGACCACACCTCCATGCTGTCCGGATAGCCGTGCACGAGGATCACCGTGGGGTCCGCCGGGTCCCCCAACTCGGCGACGCACAGCTCGATTCCGCCCGTCCGTACCCGGCGCTCACGCGCACCGTCGACCGTCACTTCGCCTCCGTCCAGCGCCGCACGTGCGGCAATTCGTCGTCCAGCCAGAACGCGCTCTCCAGCGGGTCCGCGGAGTCCGTGACGACCAGGATCTCCTCGAACTTCGCCCCCGTGCCCCGGAATCCGAGATGCGGTTCGACCGCCCACAGGCCCGGCTGTGGCGGGTGGTCGGAGAAGCGGTACGGCGACCACAGTGGCGACCAGCCCTCGCGGTGCCCGCGCAGCGCGTCGCCCGCCAGACCCTTCAGGGACTGCGTACCGAACCCGAACAGCCGGGGTGACCAGGCCCGTTCACGCACCCGGTCGACCTTGTGCGCGATCACCCCGAAGGGATACGCGCGATGCCGGTTGGCATAGCCCTGGCGGACCATGAGACGGTCCACGTCCTCGTAGATCTCGCGCAGCGGTCGCCGCTCGCGCACCTCGCGCAGGATCAGCTCGCGATGCGCCTCGAGGTCGGCCATCAGCCGCTCCTGCACCGGGTTGGCGCCCAGCGAGCCGGAGTAGCCGATGTCCGCCGCGAAACCCCGGTGGATCGGGGCCAGGTCCAGGATGAACGGCATCCCGGGCTCCAGCCGGCGGCTGGTCGGGAAGAACTGGAACGGGAGGCGGAAGTTCACGAACGCCGTACGGTCGCCGAACCAGGCGAAGGGCAGATGGAACCAGTCGAGCACACCCCGCTCGCGCAGCCACTCCCGCTGCATCCGGGCCGCCTCGCGCTCGGTGATCCCCGGCTCGAGCCGCGCCGCCACGGCCTCCGCACACTCGTACGCCAGCCGTTGCACCCACCGGAACCCGGCCAGTTCCCCGGCCGGCCCGCCGGTGAGTCCGTCTGTCTCCGCCGTCGCCATTGCCGCCGTCCACCGTCCCCATCGACCGCGCTACGTGTCCGTAATTTGACCTCGCGAATCTGGCACTTGTTAGAGCGTGCGTCAACAGTCGAACGCCTGTCTGTGGATAACCCTCGCCGGTTGTTCGACCTGAGGGGGACCCCTACGGGCCCGTACGACTGGAGGTGGATACGGAGACAGCTCTCCGGGTTGACGACCGGTGTGGTGTGCGCCACTACCGTCGAGGATGTGACTGTGATCGCGACCGAAAGCCTGAGCAAGCGGTTCCCCCGGGTGACCGCGCTCGACCGGCTCTCCATGGACATCGGACCCGGTGTGACCGGACTCGTCGGCGCCAACGGCGCCGGCAAATCCACCCTGATCAAGATCCTGCTGGGTCTGTCTCCCGCCACGGAGGGCCGCGCCAGCGTGCTCGGCCTCGACGTCGCCACCGAGGGCGGTGCCATCCGTGAGCGCGTCGGCTACATGCCCGAGCACGACTGCCTGCCTCCCGACGTCTCGGCCACCGAGTTCGTCGTGCACATGGCGCGCATGTCCGGGCTCCCGCCGGCCGCCGCCCGCGAGCGCACCGCGGACACCCTGCGCCATGTCGGCCTGTACGAGGAGCGCTACCGCCCCATCGGCGGCTACTCGACCGGCATGAAGCAGCGCGTCAAGCTCGCCCAGGCCCTGGTCCACGACCCGCAGCTGGTGTTCCTCGACGAGCCGACCAACGGCCTGGACCCGGTCGGCCGCGACGAGATGCTCGGGCTGATCCGCCGTATCCACACCGACTTCGGTATCTCGGTGCTGGTCACCTCGCACCTCCTCGGCGAGCTGGAGCGCACCTGCGACCACGTCGTGGTCGTCGACGGGGGCAAGCTGCTGCGGTCCAGCTCCACCACGGACTTCACGCAGTCCACGGCCATTCTCGCCATCGAGGTGACCGACACCGACGAGCACCCGGACGGCACCGCCGCGGTGCGCGACGCGCTCCACGCGCGCGGGGTGGCCACCCACGACGGCAGTGGCCTGCCCGGCGCCGGGCACATCCTCCTGCTCACCGCGCAGGGCGAGGACACCTACGACCTCGTCCGGGACACGGTCGCCGACCTGGGCCTCGGGCTGGTGCGCATGGAACAGCGCAGGCACCACATCTCCGAGGTCTTCACCGACAGCGACGAACAGCAGAGCGCCACACCACAGAGCACCGCACAGCACAGCGCGGGAAAGGAGGCGGTCGGCCATGGCGGTTGAGCAGACCCCGGCACAGGCGGGCGCCCAGTCCCGCATCCACAACATCGGCTACCGCTCGTACGACGGTCCGCGTCTGGGCCGCGCGTACGCCCGCCGTTCGCTCTACTCGCAGTCCCTGCGCGGCGCCTACGGCCTCGGCCGCTCGGTGAAGTCCAAGGTGCTGCCGATGGTGCTCTTCGCGGTGATGTGCGTCCCGGCGGCCATCATGGTGGCCGTCACGGTCGCCACCAAGGCCACCAAGCTGCCGGTCGAGTACACGAACTACGCGGTCGTCATGCAGGCGGTCATCGGCCTGTACGTCGCCTCGCAGGCCCCCCAGGCAGTCTCCCGCGACCTGCGCTTCAAGACCGTACCGCTGTACTTCTCGCGGCCGATCGAGACGGCGGACTACGTACGGGCGAAGTTCGCGGCGCTGGCCTCGGCCCTGTTCCTCATCACCGCGGTGCCGCTGGTCGTGCTCTACGCGGGCGCCCTGCTGGCCAAACTCGACTTCGCCGACCAGACGGCGGGATTCCTTCAGGGGCTCGTCTCCGTGGCACTGCTCTCCCTGCTGTTCGCCGGTATCGGCCTCGTCATCTCGGCGGTCACCCCGCGCCGCGGCTTCGGCATCGCGGCCGTCATCGCCGTACTGACCATCTCCTACGGGGCGGTGTCCACGCTCCAGGCCATCGCCGACGCGCAGGGCAGCACCAGTGCCGTCCCCTGGATCGGCCTGTTCTCGCCCATCACGCTCATCGACGGGGTGCAGACGGCCTTCCTGGGCGCGACGTCCGCCTACCCCGGCGGGACGGGCCCCGGCACCGGAGAAGGTGTCGTCTTCCTCCTCGCCGTCCTGGGGCTCATCGCCGGCAGCTACGGCCTTCTGCTGCGCCGCTACCGAAAGGTCGGACTGTGACCACGCTCAACATCGACCATGTCTCGCGCTGGTTCGGCAACGTGGTGGCGGTCAACGACATCACGATGACGATCGGCCCCGGCGTCACCGGCCTCCTCGGCCCAAATGGCGCCGGAAAATCAACCCTCATCAACATGATGGGCGGCTTCCTGGCCCCCTCCACCGGCACCGTCACCCTCGACGGACAGCCCGTGTGGCGCAACGAGCAGATCTACAAGCACATCGGCATCGTCCCCGAACGCGAGGCGATGTACGACTTCCTGACCGGCCGTGAGTTCGTCGTCGCCAACGCCGAGCTCCACGGACTCGGCGCCAAGGCGGCCGGGCGGGCGCTCGCCACGGTCGAGATGGAGTACGCGCAGGACCGCAAGATCTCGACGTACTCCAAGGGCATGCGCCAGCGCGTGAAGATGGCGAGCGCCCTTGTGCACGACCCTTCGCTCCTGCTGCTCGACGAGCCCTTCAACGGCATGGACCCGCGTCAGCGCATGCAACTCATGGACCTGCTGCGCCGGATGGGCGCCGAGGGCCGCACAGTCCTGTTCTCCTCGCACATCCTCGAAGAGGTCGAACAACTGGCCGCCCATATCGAGGTCGTCGTCGCCGGACGGCACGCGGCCAGCGGCGACTTCCGCCGCATCCGCCGCCTGATGACCGATCGACCGCACCGCTACCTCGTACGCTCCAGCGACGACCGAGCCCTCGCCGCCGCGCTGATCGCGGACCCGTCGACCTCCGGCATCGAGGTGGACCTCGCGGAGGGCGCGCTGCGCATCCAGGCCGTCGACTTCGGCCGCTTCACCGCGCTGCTGCCCCGCGTTGCCAAGGATCACGGCATCCGGCTGCTCACGGTCTCGCCGTCCGACGAGTCCCTCGAATCCGTGTTCTCGTATCTCGTCGCCGCGTAGGAGGCCGAAAATGTACGACCCCACAGTCGCCCGGCTCACCTACCGGGCCCTGCTCGGCCGCCGCCGGGCCCTCATCCTCGGCGCGCTGCCCCTGCTGCTCATCGTGATCGCCGTCGCCGTACGGGCCCTCGTCGGCGCCGACGACCAGACGGCGGCGGACGTACTGGGCGGACTCGCGCTCGCCACAATGGTGCCGATCATCGGCGTCATCGCGGGCACCGGCGCGATCGGGCCGGAGATCGACGACGGTTCCGTGGTGTACCTGCTCTCCAAGCCGCTCAAGCGTCCCAAGATCATCTACACCAAGCTGATCGTCGCGATCGGCGTCACCATGGCGTTCTCGGCGGTGCCGACGTTCATCGCCGGTCTCATCCTCAACGGCAACGGCCAGCAGGTCGCCGTTGCCTACACGGTCGCCGCGCTGGTCGCCTCCATCGCCTACGCCGCGCTCTTCCTGCTGCTCGGCACGGTGTCACGGCACGCGGTGGTCTTCGGGCTCGTCTACGCCCTGGTCTGGGAGGCCCTGTTCGGCTCCCTGGTGCCCGGGGCGCGCACGCTGAGCGTCCAGCAGTGGGCGCTGGCCATCGGTCACAAGGTCACGGGCGGCGATCTGGTCACCTCGGACGTCGGCCTGCCCACGGCGACGGTCCTGCTGATCGGGGTCACGGCCCTCGCCACCTGGTACGCCGGCCAGAAGCTGCGCACGCTGACCCCGACCGGTGAGGAGTAGGCCGGGCCTGGGCCCGGCACGCTCTCTTGACGGGGACTTCACGCAGGTCCGGGCACACTGGACAAACGGGGACGCGGGGCGAGGAGGAACGGGGATGGCAGGGGACAGGGACACCTGGGACGAGTTGGTCCTGGATGAGGACTTCATACGTTCCGCCGAAACCGCCGAACCGTCCGCCCGCGCCCGGATGCTCGCGGCGCGGTGGCGCGAGGAGGCGCCGGAGCCGCAGCCCTGGCGGTCCGACAAGCCCCCGGCAGGCTGGTTCTTCAGCAAGGTGCGTCGCCGCAGGTGGCGCCGGAAGTAAGGGCCTTGACCCACCCTGGGGCTCGGTCACCAGTTTTATTCGGTGGCATCCGACTCGCCCTACGGGCACAGTAGTTGTGTCCAGTACGCCGGATCTGTCCGGGGTTCTGGGGTCGGGTTCTGGGAGCGGAGCCGCGCGACGCCGATGCACGGCGGTCGGTGCGGCTTCCTTCAGGGCAGCCCGCGGCGGGCTCCGGAGCGTCACTGCCTCCGGCGGGCCCGCTCAGCAGGGGGAGCTGCCCGGGGCGGCCACTTCGAGCGCGCGATCCACTTCGCGCGGGCCGCCCTCCCAGGCCCCCCACCCACCGGCTCACACCATCGACCTCCGCCGACTCACGGCCGACTTCCGGCCATCACTCACGACCGACCTCGGGCTCACGGTCGCAGCCACCGGTTCAGGCCTCCAGCTCACCGGTCCCGCCGCCGATGCGGGCCCCGACCCATGGCCACGGCCTCCGGCCCTGTCCGCCGGCCCTCGAGCAACGGCCCTCGACTAACGGCCGCGGCCTCCGGCGCCCGGCCTCCGTCCCCGGGGCTCAGCCGCCGGTCCCCGGCCGCTCGGCCCGGCGCCCGGCGCCCGGTTCTCGGCCTCCGGTCCCGGGCCCCTGGCGCTCGGCCGCCGGCCCCCGGGCGCTCAGCCTTCGGCCTCCAGTCCCCGGTCCCTGGCGCTCAGCCGCCGGTCCCCGGCGCTCGCCCGGCCCTCGGCGCTCGGCCCTCGACGCCCGGTGCTCGGCCTCCGGTCCCGGCCCCCTGCGCTCTGCCGCCGGCCCCCTGCGCTCAGCTGCCGGTCCCCGGTCCCCGGCCCCCGGGCGCTCAGCCTTCGGCCTCCAGTCCCCGGTCCCTGGCGCTCAGCCGCCGGTCCCCGGCGCTCGCACGGCCCTCGGCGCTCGGCCCCCGACCAAGGGCCTCCGGCGCCCGGCGCCCGGCGCTCGGCCGCCGGTCCTCGGCGCCGGCCCCCGGCCCGGCCCTCGGCCCTCGACCAACGGCCTCCGGCGCCCGGTGCTCGGCCTCCGGTCCAGGGCCCTCGGCGCTCAGCCTCCGGCCCCCGGTCTCTGCCTGCCACCCGCCGCGACTCCCGCCTCCGCTACCCGGCGGCCGCCGCGATCCCGCGGCCCCGTCCCGGTCCCACGGCCCCCGGTCGTGGCGGGCAGCGGACTACGTCAGGAATCGCTCCAGCACCACCGCGATGCCGTCCTCGTCGTTCGATGACGTCACCTCGTCCGCCATCGCGCGCAGTTCGGTGTGGGCGTTGGCCATTGCCACGCCGTATGCCGCCC
Source organism: Streptomyces sp. ME02-8801-2C (assembly GCF_033793965.1). Taxonomy (NCBI): domain Bacteria; kingdom Bacillati; phylum Actinomycetota; class Actinomycetes; order Kitasatosporales; family Streptomycetaceae; genus Streptomyces; species Streptomyces sp. ME02-8801-2C. Next base: position 603,183 of record NZ_JARAXP010000005.1, read on the forward strand.
AGGTGAACATCGGGATGTCGTTGGGCATGTCGCCGAAGGCGATCGTGTCCGCCGGCTTCAGGCCCAGTCGGCGGGCCGCCAGGGACAGGCCCCTCGCCTTGGACAGGCCCAGGGGGAGGAGTTCCACTATCCCCTCGCCGGCCATGGTGACCGTGACGAAACCACCCGCCGTCCGGGCGGCGACCTCGGTGAGCTCGTCGCTGGACAGAGTCGGATGCTGGATGTAGATCTTGCCCAGCGGCTCGGTCCAGAGGTCCGAGGGATCCGTCAGCGGTACGAAGGGCAGCGCGCCCACGCCCGCGTAGCCCGGCCCGACCAGCACCTCGCCGTCGAGGCCCGCCCGGCTCGCCGCCAGGAACAGTGGCCCGACCTCCGCCTCGATCTTCGCCAGCGCGAGCGAGGCCAGCTGCCGGTCCAGGGTGATCGACGTCAGCAGCCGATGCGCCCCGGCGTCGTACACCTGTGCGCCCTGGCCGCAGACCGCGAGGCCCTCGTAGCCCAGTTCGTCGAGGATGTGCCGGGTCCAGCGCACCCCTCGGCCGGTGACGACGATGTGCGCGGCGCCCGCCGCGGTGGCCGCGGCGAGAGCCTCACGGGTGCGCGCCGAGACCGAGTCGTCGGAGCGCAGAAGCGTTCCGTCGAGGTCGGTCGCGACGAGCCGGTAGGGGAACGGCTCAGCGTCACCGGTCACTTGGCGACCGGCTCCAGCAGCTCACGGCCGCCCAGGTACGGGCGCAGCACCTCGGGCACGCGCACCGAGCCGTCGGCCAGCTGGTGGTTCTCCAGGATCGCCACGATCGTGCGAGGTACGGCGCACAGCGTGCCGTTGAGCGTCGCCAGCGGCTGGACCCTGTTCTTGCCGTCGCTGGTGTCGCGCATCCGCACGGACAGGCGCCGGGCCTGGAAACCGTCGCAGTTGGAGGCCGAGGTCAGCTCGCGGTACTTGCCCTGGGTCGGGATCCACGCCTCGCAGTCGAACTTGCGCGAGGCGGAGGCGCCCAGGTCGCCCGAGGCCACGTCGATGACCTGGAAGGGCAGCTCCAGGCCGGTCAGCCACTGCTTCTCCCATTCCAGGAGACGCTGGTGCTCGTTCTCCGCGTCCGCCGGGTCGACGTACGAGAACATCTCGACCTTGTCGAACTGGTGCACGCGGAAGATGCCTCGCGTGTCCTTGCCGTACGTACCGGCCTCGCGGCGGAAGCACGGCGAGAAGCCGGCGTAGCGCAGCGGCAGCTTGTCGGCGTCGAGGATCTCGTCCATGTGGTACGCCGCGAGGGGAACCTCGGAGGTTCCGACCAGGTAGTAGTCGTCCTTCTCCAGGTGGTACACGTTCTCCGCGGCCTGGCCGAGGAAGCCGGTGCCCTCCATCGCGCGCGGGCGGACCAGCGCCGGGGTCAGCATCGGCGTGAAGCCGGCCTCCGTGGCCTGCGCGATCGCCGCGTTGACGAGGGCGAGTTCGAGGAGCGCGCCGACGCCGGTGAGGTAGTAGAAGCGCGAGCCGGACACCTTGGCCCCCCGCTCGACGTCGATGGCGCCCAGCGCCTCGCCCAGCTCCAGGTGGTCCTTGGGCTCGAAGCCCTCGGCGCCGAAGTCGCGGATCGTGCCGTGCGTCTCCAGGACGACGAAGTCCTCCTCGCCGCCGACCGGGACGTCCGGGTGGACCAGGTTGCCCAGCTGGAGGAGGAGCTTCTTGGCCTCCTCGTCGGCCTCGTGCTGCTCGGCGTCGGCCGCCTTGACGTCGGCGGCGAGCTGGCCCGTCTTCTTGAGCAGCTCGGCCTTCTCCTCGGCGGAGGCCTTGGAGATGAGTTTGCCGATGCTCTTTTGCTCGGAGCGCAGCTCGTCGAAGCGGACGCCGGACGCCCTGCGCCGCTCGTCGGCGGACAGGAGAGCGTCGACGAGCGCGACGTCCTCTCCACGGGCACGCTGCGAAGCGCGCACACGGTCGGGGTCCTCACGGAGCAGGCGAAGGTCAATCACCCTCCAAGGCTACCGGTGCGGGGTCGGCACTCACGACTCGGTATTTCCCCGCACACCCCGTGTTGCTATTTGCCCGAAATGTCGATCTATTCGGGGGCGTCAAGGGGTGGGCCGGGATTCCGTGGAGAGGGGAGGGCGGTGGCGCTCGGTTGACCCGAATCCCTTGCGGCGGAGGGGGCTTGAGGGCGGGGCCGTCCTCGGTAATCCACACCCGCGTTGAGTTATCCACAGGCTGTGCGAAAGATCTGTGGATTACGGGAGTGATCGTTTCGAAAGTTGCCCTCGAGATGACCAATTCCCGAAGCAAACCACCCTCGCGCCCACTTTCGGGTGGTAATGCGTAACCCCGGGGGGTTACGCCAGGGAAACGGGTGGACGAAGGGTGGGATGCCGGGCTGTGGACGGGGTGGCGGCCTATAGGGCGACTTGTCGACAGAGCAGCATTCTGTTGTCGACTTGTCCCCAGGTCGAGAAGCAAGCCTGTGGATAACTTCTGTGGATAACTTCTGTGGATAACGGAAATCGGCTGGTAGGACTGGCTCGGGCGGCCGAAGACCGGCTAGAAGCGGCCGTCCTGGCAGCGCGCCACCCAGTCGGCGGCCGTCACGAACTCCTCGTCCGACGTCCCCGGCAGTGGAGCGCGGACATCCTCCAGGCCGATGTCCGCACGCGGGTACGAACCCAGGTACCGCACCTTGAGACAGATCCGCTTGAGCCCCATCATCGCCTCGGCGACCTTCCGGTCCGAGATGTGACCCTCGGCGTCAATGGCGAAGCAGTAGTTGCCGATGCCCTGCCCGGTCGGCCGGGACTGGAGCAGCATCAGGTTGACCCCCCGGACGGCGAACTCGCCCAGCAGATCACGCAGTCCACCGGGGTGGTCGTCGCGCTGCCAGATGACGACGGACGTCTTGTCCGCGCCGGTCGGCGCAGCGGGCCGGGCCGGCCTGCCGACCAGGACGAACCGGGTCTGCGCGTTCTCGGCGTCGTGGATGCCGGTCTCCAGGGCTTCCAACCCGTACCGGGCGGCGGCGAACTCACCCGCGAAGGCGGCGTCGTAGCGGCCCTCCTGCACCAGCCGGGCTCCGTCCGCGTTCGAGGCCGACGACTCCCACGTCACGTCCGGGAGGTTGATCTTCATCCAGTTGCGGATCTGCGACTGCGCGGCGGGATGGGCGGTGACGGTCTTGATCTCCGACAACTTGGTGCCCGGTCTGACCAGCAGCGCGAAGGTGATCGACAGCAGTACCTCGCGGTAGATCATCAGCGGGGAGCCCGCCACCAGCTCGTCGAGCGTGGTGGTGATACCGCCCTCGACGGAGTTCTCGATCGGCACGAACGCGGCCTCGACCTCACCGCTGCGTACCGCGTCGAGCGTGGCCGGCACCGACACCATCGGGATCAGCTCTCGGGTGGCCGTCTCCGGAAGCGTGCGCAGGGCAACCTCGGTGAAGGTGCCTTCGGGACCGAGATACGCGTAGCTGGCTGGCATGCCCTCACCCTAATGGCCCTTACCGAACCCGGCGCACGCGTCCAAGATCCACCGACCGGCCGGGCGACCGGGCTCCGGGCCGCTTCCCGGCGTGCGACCGGAGTCCGTGCGGCTGCCCCGGCAGGTGACAGGCCCGTGCCTGCTGCCCGGAGGTGCCGGGGCCCAGCCGGCCACCCTGGTGTCGCCACCTCCTGCAGGCGATGCCTCGGTGGGTGACCGGGGTCCGGGTCTGCTGCCTGGAGGCGACGGGGCCCAGCCGGCCACCCTGGTGTCGCCCCCTCCAGGAGCCGCTGCCCTGCGGGCGACCGGGCCCGGGCCGCTGCCATGGCGGGCGATCGGGGTCCGCGCGGCTGCTCCGGCGGGTGACCGGGGTCCGGGCCTGCTGCCTGGAGGTAACGGGGCCCAGCCGGCCACCCCGGTGTCACCCTCTCCAGCAGCCGCTGCCCCGGCGGGTGAGCGGGGTCCGAGTCTGCTGCCCGGAGGTGCCGGAAGAGGCCCAGCCCGCACCTCGGCATCACCCCTCCAGCAGCCGCTGCGGCGGCTGACCGGGGCCCGGGCCCGCTGCCCCCGAGGTGCGGGGAGGGGGTCCAGCCCCGCCCCCCGCACCTCACCCCTCCAGCAGTCGCTGCCCCACGTACTCCCCCTCGGCCGCCCCGCCCGGCACCGCGAACAGGCCGCTGGACTCGTGTCTGATGAACGTCGACAGCGCGTCGCCCCGGTCGAGCTTGCGCTGCACGGGGACGAAGCCGCGCAGCGGATCGGCCTGCCAGCAGACGAAGAGGAGCCCCGCGTCGGGCGTCCCGTCCGCGCCGATCCCGTCGTGGAAGGAGAAGGGGCGCCGAAGGATGGCCGCGCCCCCGTTCTCGTCGGGGCGGGTGATCCGGGCGTGGGCGTTGATGGGGACCACCAGATCGCCGTTGGCGTCGACCTTCTCCAGGTCCATCGGGGTCGTCTCGGTGCCCCCGCTGAGCGGCGCCCCGTTCGCCTTCCGCCGCCCGATGACGTCCTCCTGCTGCTTGACCGACAGGTTCTCCCAGTTGTCGAGGAGCATGCGGATCCGGCGTACGACGGCGTAAGAGCCGTTGGCCATCCAGGACGGTTCGCCCGACGCGGGCACGAAGATGCGCTTGTCGAAGTCGTGCTCGGACGGCTTCGGGTTGCGGGTGCCGTCGATCTGGCCCATCAGGTTCCGGGCGGTCATCGGTTGCGCGGTGGCGCCCGGCGACCGGTTGAAGCCGTTCATCTGCCAGCGGACGCGGGCCGCGCTGCCCGCGTCCTTCTGGATCGCGCGCAGGGCGTGGAAGGCCACCAGGGCGTCGTTCGCGCCGATCTGGACCCACAGATCGCCGTTGCTGCGGGTCTTGTCGAGGTGGTCGGAGGAGAAGTCGGGGAGCGGGTCGAGCGCCACCGGGCGCTGCTTCTCCAGCCCGGTGCGGGCGAAGAAGCCGTATCCGAAGCCGAAGGTGACCGTCAGGGACGACGGGCCCGCGTCCCGGGCGACATCCGTGTCGTCGTGCGCGGCGGCCTCGCCGGACATGAGCCGCCGGGCGGTGTCGGACCAGCGGCGCAGCAGCGCGGCGGCCTCCTTGCGGCCGGCGCCCGCCGCCAGGTCGAAGGCGACGAGGTGGCCGCAGGCCTGGACGGCATCGGTGATGCCGGCCTGATGTTTCACGTGAAACTTCGCCATGTCCGCGCCCACCGAAGTGAGCGCCGGGGACTGGCCGGGGGAGCCGGAGGAGTCGGCGTCTGCGGAGCCGACGGCATAGCCGGTGGCCCCGCCCGCCGCACCGAGCACGAGCCCGGTGGCACCGGCGGAACCGAGCAGCCGCCGCCGCGAGATGCCCTGCTCGCCGTGCCCTGCGCCGTCTCCTTCGGCGTTCCCGTCGGCGCTCTCCACGAGGCTTCCCGCAGCGCTCACGCCGTCGCCTTCCGTACTGCCTTTCCTGCTGTTTTCCCTTGTGGTCTGGTTGGAGGACTGGTCAGCCATGGTGCGGTTCAGCCGATCTGCGCGTTCTTGTCGACGGTCACTTGGTCGATGTCGGAGGTCCGCACGGTCACGGCGATCTTCCAGTCGCCGGCCATGGGGATCTGGACCTCGTTCGCCGTCCAGTGGCCCGTGGCGATGCGGTCCGGGTTCACGGGCAGTGGCCCGATGTTCTTGGCGGTGAGGGTGAAGGCGACCTTGACCTCGGGGACGTCGAACGCCCTGCCGTTGGGCCGCTCCACGTACACATGCATGACGTTGCCGCCTACACGCGCGGGGTTGATGTCGAGCCGTACGAGGCCCTTGCCGTCCTGGCCGCCGGTGTCGAAGGGCATGTCCAGGGTCAGCGCGCCCGTCCCGTCCGTGTCCGAGGAGGAAGAGGACGACGACGAGGAGGATGCCGAGGTGGCGGCCTTGGCCTCCTGTTCCGTCCGGCCCGGTTCGGTGGACGTCAGTACGGTCGTCACGGCGAGCAGGACGACGGCGACGCCCGTCTCGGCGAGCACCGAGCGGCGCAGCCCCGAACGCAGCGGGTCGGCGTTGCGCAGCCGCTTGAGTCGCGCGGTGTCGACGGCCGCCTGCTGCCGGGCGAGCTGGGCGGCGCGCTTGGCGTCCGAGCCGCCGGTCGCCCCCGCGGCGACCGTCTCCTTCTCGGGGTCGGCCGTCTCGACCTCCGCGGGCTGTGCCGCCTCGGTCGCGGCGGTCTCCGGCAGCTGCGAGGTCCAGCGGCGGGAGATGTAGGCGATGCCGACGAGGACGACGACCAGACCGATCTTGATGAGCAGCAGCTGTCCGTACCAGGTGTCGGTGAACGCCGACCAGGAGCCGAGCTGGCGCCACGACTGGTAGATGCCGGTCGCGACCAGCGCCAGCACGCTGCCGAAGGCGACGCGCGAGAAGCGTCGTACGGCCGAACCCTCGATCGGGGTGTCCGCCGGTGCCCGGAACAGCGCGACCAGGAGTGCGGCGAGGCCGCCGAGCCAGAGGGCGACGGCCACCAGGTGCAGTACGTCGACAGGCATCGCGATGTTGGGCTGGAGGCCGGTCGAGGCGTGTTCGGCCAGTGCCCAGGTGGCGGCGAGGCCGATCGCCACGACACCGCCGCCGATGCCGAGCCCGAAGGTGAGATCCCGGCGCGCGGAACTCTCGTCCGGCTCCTCCCCGTCCTCGCTCTCGTCCGTCCCGGGCCGGGCGTACGCGCCGAAGAGGACCGCGATGAACAGCGCGCCGGCCGCGAGGAGCAGCAGCCGGGAGACAAGGGCGGCGCCCGTCTTGGTCTGGAGGACGTCCCCGAGGAGCCCCAGGTCGAAGATGTCGCCGACCTTGCCGGACCCGGTGTATGAGCCGCGCATCAGCAGCAGCGCGAGCGTGGCCGCGGTCATCGCGAGCCACCCGGAGACGACGAGCCGCTGCACTGCCCGTACGCCGGAGCCGCGCGGCCAGCAGGCGAGGACGAAGGCGGCGCCGCCGACCATGACGATGAAGCCGGCGTACGAGACGTACCGGCCGAAGCCGTACAGGGCGCCGACGACTCCGCCGCCCGCCGTCTGGTCGGAGACCGAGACGGAGGTGACGGAGGGGGCGCCGACGGAGAAGGTGAAGGCGCCGGCGACGGGATGGCTGTCCGCCGAGACGACCTGGTAGGCGACGGTGTACGTGCCGTCGGGCAGTCCGGCGTGGAGCGGGACGCCGTACGTCGTGCCGCCCAGCTCGGTCGCCTTGCCGGTGTCGACGCGCTTGCCCTTGGGGTCGAGCACGCGGAACGCTCCGTCGGAGAACGCGACCTTCTCGGAGAAGGTCAGCGTCACCTGGGTCGGGGCCTTGTCGACCACCACACCCTGCTGCGGGGCGCTGCCGGTGAGCGCGGCGTGTGCGGAGACCGGCGCGGCGCCGGCCAGCCCGGCGAGCAGCGCGGCGGCGACCGCGAGGAACAGCAGCACCAGGGGCCGTACGCGGGGTGCGATGGTCTGTGTCACGGTGATCCCTCCCTCGGTCTCAGTGTCCGGTCTTCGGGTTGTACGTCGCCGACTTCACCGGCATCTCGATGGTGATCGGCGAGGTTTTGGCAAAGTGCAGCTGCACGGAGACCTTCTCGCCCTCGCGCGGCTTGCGCTTGAGCTGCTCGAACATCAGATGGTCTCCGCCGCTCTCCAGGACGAGTTCGCCGTGGGCCGGGATGTCGAGGCGCTGGGCCTCCTCCATGGTCTGCCCGACGGTCTTGTGCATGGTGACGTCGCCCGCGACCTCGCTGGTGACGCGGGTGAGCACGTCACCGGCGGCGCCCTTGTTGGTGATGACGAGGAATCCGGCCGCCATGGAGTCGGAGACCGGCTGGGGCATGTAGGCGGCGCCGACGGCCAGGCCGGCCGTGTCCGAGGAGCCTCCGGAGTCCGAACTCCCGCATCCGGCGAGGGCGAGCGCCCCGGCGAGCGCGGCGGCCGTAGCGACGGAGAGACGCCTCACGGACCTCACGGATCTCACGGACCTCGCTGACTTCGCAGGCCTCACGGGTTCTGCCCCTTGATGATCTTGGGGAGGCCCTTGGTGTAGTCGTCGACGGTGGCGTCCTCGCCGTACAGGACGTAGCCGCCGTCGGTCTTCGGGGAGAAGGCGATGACCTGGGTGCCGTGCATCGAGATCGTCTTGCCGTTCTTGTCCTTCGACGTGGGCTCGATGGAGATGCCGAGGGTGCGGGCGCCGGCCTGGATGGTGGCGAAGTCGCCGGTCAGGCCGATCACCTGGGGGTCGATCCCCTTGAGCCACTTGCCGAGCGCGGCCGGGGTGTCCCGCTTCGGGTCGGTGGTGACGAACACGATGCGGAGCTTGTCCTGCTCGGCAGGGGGAAGCTGCTTCTTGGCGACGGCGATGTTGCTCATCGTCAGGGGGCAGACGTCGGGGCAGTTGGTGTAGCCGAAGTAGATGAGTGTGGGCCGGCCCTTGGTCTCCGCGCGGAGGTCGTACGGCTTGCCGTGGGTGTCGGTGAGCACCAGGTCGGGCTTCTCGAACGGCTGGTCGAGGATCGTGGCCGCCTTGTCCGAGCCGGCCTCGACGGACACATCGGCGACGGACTTGGAGTCGTCGTCGCCGCTGCCGCAGGCGGAGAGGGACAGGGTGGCCGCGACGAGCAGGGCGGACGCGGCGAACAGCTTCTTGCGCATAAGGAGGTTTCCCGGAGGTGTGGTTCGTGGGAGGTCCGGCGAACACCCGAGGGGGTGTACGGGACAACCGGGGGCGTGCGGGACAACCGCACGCCCCCGGCGCGCACCGGAGGTGAGCGGGGGTCAGACGGTGGTGCGGCGGCGGCCGGCCAGCACGCCGAACGCGACGCCCGCGACACCGACGACAATGCCGACGACGCCCAGCACGCGCGCGGTGGTGTCGCTGCTGTCGGCGGGCTCGGCGGCGGTGGTCGTGGTCTTCGCGGCGGCCTGCTCGGCGGGCTCCGCGGAGGCCGCGGCGGACTCCTCAGCGGTCGAGGAGGCGCCGTGGTGGCCGCCGGTGGCGGCGGACAGCGCGAGCACCGGAGCGGGGTTGTCGGGCTCCTCGGCGCCGTCCTTCTCGACCTCGATCCAGCGGACGACCTCCTTGTTGGAGTACGTCTGCAGCGCCTTGAAGACTAGTTCGTCGGTGTCCTCGGGCAGCTGGCCCATGGAGAGCGGGAACTTCTGGAAGTAGCCGGGCTCGACGCCCTTGCCGGTGGCGGTCCAGGTGACCTTGGAGACGGCCTCGGAGATCTTCTCGCCGTGCAGCTCGAGGGGCTTGGCCAGCTTGGACTTGGTGACCTTGACGGTCCAGCCGTCGATCGGCTGCGGCATCACCGAGGCGAGCGGGTGGTCGGTCGGGAAGCTGACCTCGAGCTTGGTGGTCGAGGCGTTGTCGCGCTCGTTCGGCACCTTGAAGTTGACGGTCGCGTAGCCGCCCTTGGCGGCGGTGCCCTCGGCCGACACGGTGACGTGTGCGAAGGCGGGGCCGGACAGGGCGAGGACGGTGGCACCGGCGACGGCGGCGGTGGCGGCGATACGGGAAACCTTCATGTCGGAAGGCGCTCCACTTCGGGTGAGGTCCGACGGGCCGAAGAGTCCGACGTTTCGGACTGTGCGGCGGGTCGGAGAGTGCGACTGGTCGGAAAGGAAGAGGGACGCGGGTGCGAAACGGTGCACACGCGCGCGCGTGCCGCACGACAGCGGCCTCTCTCCGACCCTCGGACCCCGGGATGTGAAACCCCTGTGAGCCGACGGCGAGCGGTCGCGTCGTGTCAGGCGGCGAGTACGAGCGGGGCGGTCGGCGGCCCGCGCCGGATCACCGTGTGCTGGAGCTGGGTGTCGGACGGCCCGAGGGGAACGAGGGTCCACGCGCGCGGGGCGGGCGGTGCCGTGCCGGGCGTACCCGGAAGGCCCGTACGGAGTGCGCGCGCCAGCGCGAGCGCCCCGCGCAGGGACCGTACGAGCGCCCCCTCGGCCACGCCGTGCGCGGACAGCCGCATCAGGCGCAACAGGGCGAGGTCTCCCCGGCGCAGCAGCCAGCCGGTGGCGACGGCCGCGAGGACGTGACCGAGCAGCATGGGCAGCGTCGGCAGCAGGGTGGTGAACGATTCGGGGGAGGCGAGGGCGTCGGCCGGGTGGTTCATGGACGCCATGTCCATGCCCGCGCCGGTCCCCGAACCGGCCGTCCCGGTACCGCCCGCACCGATCCGCGCGTCGGCGAGGATCCGCTGGGCCTGGGCCGGGCTGATCGTCGCGAGCGGCACCCCGCACAGCAGGCGGGCGGCCCGGGCGACCAAGGCGGTGTCCGTAGTGGCGGCCGTGACGGCCCCCGTGGACGCCATGGCGTGCTGCCCGAGTCCGAACAGGATGTGCAGGACTGTCTGGCCGACGGCCAGCAGAGCGACGATGCCCGGCAGCGAGCGGGTCCGCCCGGCGAGCGGTGCCGCGCACACGAGGACCCCGAGGAAACCGGCACCCAGGGTCCACAGCGGAACGGAGGCGCAGGAGGCGAACGTGTGACCTGCTCCGGCCAGCACGACACAGACCGCGGCGAACACCGCGGCCCTCAGCATCCGGATGGCGCTTCCGGAGGGCGCTGTGCGCCTGCGGCGGGCAGTCATGGCGGGCTCATCATCGCACTGGCCCCACGGCACCCATACGGCAGGTCCACAAGGTGACGTGCGGCCGGGTACCGCCATATAAGAAGGGGTAAAAAGATGTAAAACCGGAAGGTCACTTCTGCCAGTTGATGCACTACATACACCGATTGGGGCTCTCGGCGCATCCCCCTTATGGGCGGCATCACGTCAACTACGTGCTTACACACCGCCACTCGCGGCAATACGTACAGGTATGTCGAGCCGCGGCCTGGAGGCTGGAGCATGAGCATCTGGTGGTCACTCCATCTTCGGCGAGAGGCTGCGAGCGTTCCGCTCGCCAGACGCCTGTTGCTGGGCACCATGGAGACGGCGGGCGTCGACCCCGACATCTCCTACGACCTCTCCGTCGCGCTCAGCGAGGCCTGTGCGAACGCCGTCGAACACGGCGGGGACACCGGACACGGCGACTCCCGCGGGGCCTATCGCGTCACCGCGTACCTCGACGGGGAGAAGTGCCGCATCGAGGTCGCCGACTCGGGTCCCGGCTTTCCCGCCGCCGGAACGGCCGGCTCCCCGGCGGCGGAGGCTCCGCGCCGCCCGGTGCCGGTGGCCGCGGTCCCCTACGACGCCGAGAGCGGCCGGGGTCTGTCGCTGATCGAGGAACTCGCCGATCACGTCACCATCGGCAACAAGCCGGGCCGGGGCGGTGCGGTGGTCAGTTTCGACAAGATGCTCAAGTGGCAGAAGGACGCTCCGCTGATGGCGGTGTGACGCGGGCAGGTACTTGTCGCGTTCGGCCGGATCCGGTTCACCGCGCCGACGGTTTTCGGTCATTCCCGGCCGGTAGTCATACGTTGCTCGCGACCGCGAACCCTCTGGGTGTTCGCAATCGTGAGCGGGCGGCGCATTCGATTCCGTTTCGAATCGGTCGGGCGGGCGGCGACCGTGATCACCAATAGCGTCCCCGCCGACCGCGAGTTCCGCTTGTCTCCGACTCTTGCCCGGCCCTCCCGATCATGCCGAGCGCGCGCTCTCCGGACGGACCCTTTGACAGGTTGCCCGGTTCTGTTCCGTGAGGAATCAAGTACCTGTCGGGCTGTGTGGTGCCTGTGTGATGGTTGGGGCCGCCGGTCGGGCCGCGGTACAGGCGCCGTTTCGCGTCCCAACTCCGGCTGTTAGCAAGTCAGTTGACGGCAATGACCGGCCGTCGGACGCAAGGGGGAAAAAATGAACCGAATGAAGGTCGTCGCTGTGGCACTCCTCGCCACCAGCATCGCGCTTCCGACCACGACCGCTGTGGCCCGGAGTGTCACCGGCGGCGGCGTGACCGCCACCGCCCCGTACAACGGCGACGCCGGGAAGATCTCCGTCTACGACGGCAGCAACGACGGTGACCCGGGCAAGGCGGAGTACTACCGCCACGACAGTGCGGGCACCAAGCGCACCCTCTGGAACCACAGCGGTCCCCGGACGACCGCTGTCTCGGGCGACGGCTCGTCCATCATCAAGTTCAAGGCCTGCGACGAGAACGGTTCCGGCAGCTCGGACGACTGCTCCGGCTGGGTCGCTCCGTAACGGCTGATTCGGGTTCCGCCCGCCGGGCCGGCCGTTCCTCGGCCGGCCCGGCGGGTCGCGTTCTGTCGTATCGAGCATCGAGGCATCGAAGTGCCGGGCCGACCGACCATCGGCACGGGGGAACGAAGGTGTAAGGGCATGAACGAGCGAACCACGATGGCAGCCGGAGCCCCGACCAGCACCGGCGACACCGCGAGAACCGGCGCCGGACTCCAGGTGGAGGGTCTGCGCCACCGGCTCGGGGACCGCGTCCTGCTGGCCGGGGTCGATCTGGAGGTCGGCCCCGGCCGCTCGGCCGCGATCACCGGACCGAGCGGCTCCGGCAAGTCGACCCTGCTGACCTGCGTACTGGGCCTGATCGCACCGGACGAGGGCACGGTGACCGTCAACGGCCGGAAGCTGACCGGGCTGTCGGGGCGGGAGTTGGCGCGGCTGCGTCGGCAACATCTGGGCGTCGTCTTCCAGTTCGGCGAACTGCTGCCCGAACTCACCCCGGTGGAGAACGTGGCACTGCCCGTCCTCCTGGACGGCGGCGACCACCGGGCCGCGTACCGGCGCGCCGCCGAACTCCTGGCCGAACTGGGAGTGCCGCACGACGGTACGCCGACCGGCATGCTCTCCGGCGGCGAACGTCAACGCGCCGCTGTCGCCAGGGCCCTGATCACCGACCCGGACGTCCTGCTCGCCGACGAACCGACCGGCGCCCTCGACCCGCAGGCCCGGGAGACCGTGGCCGACCTGCTGTTCGAGGTCTCCCGCGACCGGGGCTGCGCCCTGCTCGTCGTCACCCACGACCTTTCGGTGGCCGCCCGCGCCGACCGCACCCTGCGCCTGGAGTCCGGCCGACTGCGGGAAACCGGGGTGGGCGCGTGAGTACGGACGCGCAGAACTCCGTACCCGGCACCGAAATCCCTGAGCGGGAGCAAACCTCGTCGCAGTCGCATATTCATGCGCAACCCATCTCCACGACTCCCACAACCCCCACAACCCCCACGAGCCCCACACCCCTCACGCCCCCTACGACTCACACGAGCCCCGCGAGCCCTGTGACCCCCGCGACGCCCGTGACTCCAGTGACTCCCGTGACGACTCCGGGCCGGACCGGCGGGCGGCTCTCCCTCCAACTCGTCCGGATGGGGTTCGCGGCCGGCCGCGGCACCCCCGGTGACCGGCTGCGCTTCTGGTCGCTGTGCGCCGCCGCCCTGGCCGTCGCCGTCGTCGCGCTGGCGGTCGTCGCCGCCGTCGCCACCCACGACGGCCGCGAGGCGCGGAACACCGCGCGCGGCCCACTGCTCTCCGACCGGCAGCACGCCGTGGCGCTGTGGCGCGAGGCGTTCGACGTCGTCGGCGAGGTCCAGCACAGCGTGATCTACGTCGAGCGGCTCAAGGCCGACGCCCCGCCCCCGCCGGGCCTGTCCCGCTGGCCGGCCCCCGGCGAGGCGATGCTCTCTGCGGAGCTGCTCCGCGACGGCCAGGACGAGGGGATCAAAACCCGGTACGGCCGCTTCGCGGGCACGATCGGCAGGTCCGGCCTCGTCTCTCCCTCAGAGCGGCTGGCCTACGTCGGGGTGACGCAGGGCCAGCCCGGTGAGGGAAGCGACTCCTGGTGGCCCGTCAGCGGGTTCGGGCAGAGCTACCCGATGGGCGAGACCCTCAACGGCCGCACTCTCGCCGATGTACTGCGCCCCCTGGGCGCGCTGACCGGCGTACCGGCGCTGGCGCTGCTCGTCGTCGCCGCGCGGGTCGGCTCACGTACCCGGGACCGGCGCGCCGGGCTGCTCCAGGCGCTCGGCGGGACCTGGCGGCACCGCGCGCTCGTCGACATCGGCGAGGCGGTGCTGCCGCTGGCGGCCGGCACGGCGCTGGCAGTGCTGGTGCTGCTGCCGGCACTCGTCACCGACGTACGACTGCCCCCGACCGGCTACCTCCTCGACAGCGGCGACCTGCGCACGGCCTGGCCCGGTTTCGCGCTCGCGCTGCTGCTGTCCTTCGTCGGCTGTCTGCTCGCCGTGATCCTGCTGCACCGGGTGGGCCGGGACGGAACCGCCACCCGGCCCCGTTCGTTCTCGTCACGGGTGCCGCGCTGGCGGCTCGTCGGATGCGGGGTGGGCGTCGCCGCCATCGCGCTCAGTCAGTACGCGGGCGAGCCCGCCGATGTCACCGTCTTCACGGTCGGCACGGTCCTGATGTGGGTGATGCTGCCCTCCGTGGCCGCCGTGGCGAGCCGTGCCATGGGCGAGAAGTTCGCCGTACGAGGGTTTCACGCGGGCCGCGCCGGACAGCTGATCGGCGGACGCTGGACGGCCGCGCACCCCGGTGTCGTGGTCCGGATCTCGGCGGCCATGATCATCGGTCTGGGGCTGGTCTGCCAGCTCGAGGCGGGCAACAGTCGACTCGGTGACCAGGCCGCAGCGGCGCAGGTCTCCCAGGCGCGTGTCGGCGCCGGCGTGCTCAGTGTCCAGAGCCGGTATCTCACGCCCCCGGCGATCGATGGCCTCGCCCGCGCGCTCCCGGCGGACTCGCACCTCGTCTCCCTCCAGACCGACCAGCGGACCGAGTCGGTGCTCATCCAGGGCTCCTGCGCCACCCTGCGCACACTCGCCCTCCCCTGCCCAGCCGCACCGGAGGCGGTACGCGCCGTCGATCCGCGGGTCGCGGAGATCGCCAACTGGTTCGGCCGCAACCCGCACGCCCAGGTCGCCGATCCGGCGAAGCTCGGCCCGGACGCCTTCCAGGGGACGCTTCTCGTCGTCACCGAGCACCCGAAGCCCGGGCTCCAGGCGGCGGTGGAGCAGGCGGCGTACGCGCTCGTGCCCGGCATCACCGTGGAGACCCTGGGCGAGAACTGGACCGTCGGCGCCGCCGACAAGGCCCGGCTGGGCAACTGGGTCCTGCTGTTCGGCTCGACGGGCCTCGCCCTCCTGCTGCTGACGGGCAGTCTCGGCGCGGCGGCGGAGTTCGTCCGGGTGCGGTCGGCGCTGGCGCCGCTGGCAGTCCTGACCGGCAGCAACCGGATCCACCGGTCGGTCGCCTTCTGGCATCTGACGGTCCCGCTGCTGATCGCCACCGTCGTCGCGGCGGTCGTCACCGCCTGGCAGTCGCTGTTCTTCACCGCAACGGAGGAGGGCGGAACCGTCTCCTGGGTTGTGTTCTGGTCCGCGGTGGCCGTCTGCGCGCTGCTGTCCGTGCTGATCGGCGTCCTGGGCGGCAGAACGGCAAGCCGAGCCGCCGCCCGCTGGCGCCCCACAGCCGACTGACTCCTCCCGCACCCGTGTTCGCGAGGCCTACTGGTCGCGGCGGCCCCGCACGACCTTCACCACGCCCAGCCGCGCGCCCCCGCACCGTCCGCCTGCGACGTCGACCTCCGCACACGCGCGCGTGGACCCCGCCCGGCAACACCGCCCGCGCGGACGCCCGGATGCCCTGCCGGTCAGCCGACCGGCACGGGTTGCCCGGCAGCGGCGTCACCGGGCTCTTCGGGCGGCTGGTCCCTCGCGTGTGAGCGGCGGCGTCAGTCATTCAGGGGCGCCTGCTGCCCGGATGCCCGAATGCCCGGAGGCCCTGCTGGTCAGCTGACCGGCACGGGCTGGCTGGCAGCCGCGTCCACTGGGCTGGGGGCGAGCTCTTCGTGCGGCGGGTCCATCGAGTATACGGCGGCGCTGGCCGTTCGCGGCGCCCTTCCCGGACGCCCGTTATGCCCTGCCGGTCAGGACCGACAGAGGATGCCTGGCAGCGGCGTCCACCGGGTCGGCGGGGGTTCTTCGTGGGCCGGTCTCATCGCGTATGAGTACAGTGCCGACCGTTCGGGGGGCGCCCGATTCCTGGCCGCCCGGATGCCCTGCCGGTCAGCTCGCTGACACGGGCCGCCTGGCAGCCGCGCGCAGCGGGCCGGGGCCGGCTCTTCGTGCGGCCGGTCCCATCACCTATGAGCGGCAGTGCCGACCGTTTCCGGCCTTCCGGCCTTCCGGCCTTCCGGCCTTCCGGCCTTCCGGCCTTCCGGCCTTCCGGCCTTCCGGCCTTCCGGCCTTCCGGCCTTCCGGCCTTCCGGCCTCCCTGCCGGTCAGCCCACCGCCACGGGCTGCCTGGACGCCGCCTCCACCGGGCCGGCGGCAGCCCTCCGTGCCGCCGGGCCCATCGCGTACGACGCGATCAGTGTGGCCCCGCCCAGCAGCAGCCAGCCCGGCGTCCCCCAGCCCACCAGCAGCGTGGTGAGGACCAGGGGGCCGGCGGTACGGGCCACGGTCACGCCGGTTCCGAAGAAGCCCTGGTACTCACCGACCCGGTCGGCCGGGGCCAGTTCGAAGGACAGCTGCCAGGATCCCGCCGACTGCCCCATCTCGGCGACGACCTGCAGCACCGCTCCGGCCACCAGGACACCGACGGCGCCCCAGGGGCTCAGCCCCGCCGACAGGGCGAACACCGCGCACGCCGCGAGCATGACCCACCCGGAGCGCCGTACCGCGCGCGTGGCCGACGCGATGCCGCTCACCCCGCGCGCCATCCGCACCTGGAACACCATCACCGCCCCGGTGTTGAGCACGAACAGTGCGGACACGACCCACGCCGGAGCGTCCGTCCGCTCGGTGATCCACAGCGGGATGCCGAGGCTCAGCAACGGCATGCGCAGCAGCAGCACGGTGTTCAGCAGCGTCACGACGACGTACGGCCGGTCGCGCAGCACGCTGAGCCCGTGCGACTTCGCCGAGGCGACGGGCGCCACCGACGGCAGCCGCAGCAGCAGCCCCGCGCACACCAGGAAACTCACCGCGTCCAGCGCGAACACCCCGAGATACGCCGCCCGTGTCCCGGCGTTCAGCGCGAGCCCGCCGAGCCCGGCACCCACCGCGAGACCGGCGTTCAGCGTCGACTGGAGGTGGGCGAGCAGCCGCGTCCGGTCCCCGGCGGACACCAGCCCCGCGAGCAGCGCCTGCCGGGCCGCCGCGAGCCCCGACTGCGCGGACGCGTAGGCACAGGCCGCGATCACGAACGGCACGAACCCCCGCACGACGAGGAAGGACGCCACCGCGGTCCCCGTGGCGAGCGCCAGCAGTACGGCGGTCCCGCGCGCCCCGCGCCGGTCGGCGAGCCGCCCCAGCGGCACCCCGACCAACGAGCCGATCGCCCACGCGAGCGTCAGGCCGAGCCCCACGCGCGCGGGGGCGAGCCCGACGACATGGGTGAAGTAGAGGGCGGAGGTGACGTAGTACGCCCCGTCGCCGACCGAGTTGGTCAGCTGGGCCAGGGCGAGCACGCGCTGCGGGCCTGCGGGCGGGACGAGGTTGTTGGTCATACGGACGACGTTAGGACCCGGGTGGACCGATGGGCAGGCCCAATAGTCGTGCCTTTAAGTGGCCCAATTCCGCCGAGTGGGCCCGCATGGGTCCACCTCTCAGCGACCCTCCAGAACCCGCCCGAGCACCGCCAACGCCTCCTCGAAAACCGGCTCCCGAGGCGTCCCGTACCCCACGACCAGCCCCTGCGTCATCCGCCCGGCCGGCGCCCCCGCGCCCGGCTCGTGCCAGTGCTCCCCGAGATGCCCGACCGCGAGCCCGGCCTCCCCGGCCCGTGTCAGGATCTCCGCCTCGTCGGCCACCTCCACCAGGGCGTGCAGCCCCGCCGCGATCCCGCGTACGGTGCGACGCGCGCCGAGCAGCTCGACGAGCCGGTCCCGGCGGCGCCGGTAACGCAGGCGGCACGCGCGCACGTGACGGTCGTACGCATGGCTCGTGATCAGTTCGGCGAGGGCCAGCTGGCCGATGGTCTCGGTGTGGAAGTCGCTGTGCAGCTTGGCGTCGGCGACCGCGTCGACGAGGTGGGGCGGCAGCACCATCCAGCCGAGGCGCAGGGCGGGCCCGAGCGTCTTGGAGGCGGTGCCGACATAGACGACCTGTCCCGGCGCCATGCCCTGAAGAGCGCCGACGGGCTGCCGGTCGTACCGGAACTCCCCGTCGTAGTCGTCCTCGACGATCAGCCCGTCACGCGCGCGTGCCCAGTCGGTGAGCGCCCTACGCCTCTCCGGGTGCAGTGTCACCCCGATCGGGTACTGATGGGCGGGCGTGACGACGACCGCCGACACCTCGTGCCGGTCCGTCAACTCCTCGACGCGGGCGCCCCGTTCGTCGACCCCCACCGGCACCACCCGTCCGCCGGCCCGTCGGACGACTTCACGGTGGAAGGGCAGCCCCGGGTCCTCCATGGCGATCGAGGCGCCGTCCAGCACGCGCGTGACGAGCGAAAGCGCTTGCACATACCCGGAGGTGATCACGATCCGCTCGGGCGGCGCGAGCACCCCGCGGGCCCGCCCCAGATAGTCCGACAGCGCCGTCCGCAGCTCGATCCGGCCGCGCGGATCGCCGTAGTCGTACGCCGGTGAGGGCGCCGTGGCGACGGCCCGGCGCAGCGCCCGCAACCAGGCGTCCGCCGGGAACGTCCCCACGTCCGGACTCCCGGGCCGCAGATCGAACCGGGGCACACGCGCGCGTGCGTGTGCCTCCGGCGGATCCGCGTCCACCGAGGGCAGCGCGGCGACCTGCGTACCGGCCCCTTGCCGAGCCGTGAGATACCCCTCGGCAACCAGCTGGTCATAGGCCGCCTTCACGGTCCCCCGCGACACCCCCAACTCCTCGGCGAGCCGCCGGGTGGCAGGCAACGAAACCCCGGGCGCCAGCCGCCCGTCCCGCACGGCATCCCGAAGAGCACGCTCGAGCCCGTCACGGCGCCCTTCACCGACGGCGAACTCAAGATGCAGGTCCACACCAACCCCCCGAGGGGCGCGGGGAACTGCGCGACCAGCCACGAACCACCCGCAGCCGAAAGATCAGCTCTTCAGGGAAGCCATCCATGCCTCAACTTCATCAGATCGTCGAGGCAATCCGGCCGAGAGATTCCGATTCCCCTCCTCGGTCACGAGAATGTCGTCCTCGATCCGCACTCCGATACCCCGATACTCCACAGGCACAGTCAGATCATCGGCCTGGAAGTACAGCCCGGGCTCGACCGTCAGCACCATCCCTGGCTCCAACGTCCCGTCCACATAGGACTCCACCCGCGCCGCCGCACAGTCGTGAACGTCCATACCGAGCATGTGCCCGGTGCCATGCAGCGTCCACCTCCGCTGCAACCCCAGCTCCAGCACCCGCTCCACGGGCCCCTCGACAAGCCCCCACTCCACGATCCGCTCGGCCAGCACCCGCTGCGCCGCATCGTGGAAGTCCCGGTACTTGCCCCCGGGCACGACGGCCGCGATGCCTGCCTCCTGGGCGTCGTACACCGCGTCGTAGATCTTCTTCTGGATCGTGGTGTACGTGCCGTTGATCGGCAGCGTGCGCGTGACGTCGGCCGTGTAGTACGTGTGCGTCTCGACGCCCGCGTCCAGCAGCAGCAGCTCACCGGGGCGCACGGCCCCGTCGTTGCGCACCCAGTGCAGCGTGCAGGCGTGCGGGCCGGCGGCGCAGATGGAGCCGTAGCCGACGTCGTTGCCCTCCACGCGCGCGCGGAGGAAGAACGTCCCCTCGATGTACCGCTCGCTGGTCGCCTCGGCCTTGTCGAGGACCTTCACCACGTCCTCGAAGCCGCGCACCGTCGAGTCGACGGCCTTCTGCAGCTCACCGATCTCGAACTCGTCCTTGACCAGCCGCGCCTCGGAGAGGAACACGCGCAGTTCCTCGTCGCGCTCGGCGGTGACCTTGTCGGTCAGTGCTGCCTCGATACCGGCGTCGAACCCACGTACGACCCGGACCGGCCCGGTGGCCTCCGTCAGTGCGGCGGCCAGCTCGCGCACGTCCGAGGCGGGAATGCCGTACACCTGTTCGGCTTCGGCGAGTGAATGGCGGCGGCCGACCCACAGCTCGCCCTGCCCCGAGAGCCAGAACTCGCCGTTCTCGCGGTCGGAGCGAGGAAGGAGATAGATCGTCTCCTTGTGGCCCTCGGGCGTCGGCTCCAGGACGAGGACGCCGTCCTCCGTCTGGTTGCCGGTCAGATACGCGTACTCGACCGAGGCCCGGAACGGGTACTCCGTGTCGTTCGAACGCGTCTTCAGATTGCCCGCGGGGATCACCAGGCGCTCGCCCGGGAAGCGCGCGGAGAGCGCGGCGCGGCGGGCGGCGGTCTGCCCGGCCTGCGCGATGGGCTCGAGGCCCGTCAGCTCGGTGTCGGCCCAGCCGGACTTCATGCTCTCGGCAAGCTCGTCGGAAACGCCCGGGTACAGGCCGTTCTTCCGCTGCTTGATGGGCTCTTCGGGCTCGGACCCAGTCTCCGGGGTCACCGGATTGAGCTCGTCCGCCACGGTCATCCTCCTAGATACGGCACTGGACCCCGTCCATCGTACGGTCGTACGGAACGGGGCCCAGAGGAGTGAGAGACGACCGGCCGTTCACTCGAACCGCGCCGACAGCAGTACGACGTCCTCCTGACCGTCCGACGCGTCCAGCTCGTCCGGCAGCATGCTCCGCAGGACGTGGTCCGCGATCGCGCCCGGATCGTCGCGCAGCTGCCTGGGGACGCTCGCCGCCGCCGCGTGCAGCCGGGAGAAGGCCCGGTCCACGGGGTCGCCGGTACGGTGCAGCAGCCCGTCGGTGTAGAGCAGAACCGTCTCTCCGGGCTCGGTCCGGAACTCCACGCTGGGCGCCTCCCAGCAGGCGAGCATCCCTAGGGGTGCCGACACGGTGGTCTCCACGAACTCCGTGCGCCGCTCGCCGATCACCAGGGGCGGGCAGTGCCCGGCGCCGGCCAGCGTGACCTTGCGCAGCGCGGGCTCGCAGTACGCGAACAGGGCGGTGGCGCAACGGGCGGGCTCGGTGAGCCGCAGAAGCAGCTCCAGGTCGGACAGGACCGCCACCGGGTCTTCGCCCTCCATCACGGCGTACGCGCGCAGGGAGGCCCGCAGCCGGCCCATCGCGGCGATCGCGCTGGGCCCGGAGCCGGTCACCGCGCCCACGGCCAGGCCGAGGGCGGCGTCCGGGAGCGGCAGCGCGTCGTACCAGTCGCCGCCGCCGCGCGGGCCGGTGCGGTGCCGGGCGGCGAGCTGGACACCGGCCGTCCGGGGCAGCCGGGTGGGCAGCAGCTCCGCGGAGATCGTCTCCACGCACGCGTGCGTGCGTTCCACCTCGACCAGCCGGGCCAGGTGCTCGGTCGCGTACCGCGCGTACAGGCCGACGAGGTGGCGCTGCCGCTCGACCGGCTCCGCGGGCTCGTCGTACAGCCAGACGGCCGCGCCGAGGCGGCCGGCGGACTCGGTGGACAGGGGGAGCGCGTAGCTCGCCGCGTAGCCGAGGCGGGCGGCCACCTCGCGGTGGCGGGGGTTCAGACCATCCTCGGCGAGGAGGTCCGGGTGTGTGATTTCGCTCTCGCCGCCGGGCAGCCCGGCGGCCGTGTCGAGGAGCTGTCCGTACGGCATCGCGCCGCGCGGGATCGTTTCGATGTGACCGAGGTCGGCGCGGGCAAGTCCCAGGCCAATGGTGGTGTCGGGGCCGAGGCCGTCGTCCGGTTCCAGGACGAGGAGACCGCGCCTGGCGCCCACGAGAGCGGCTCCGGCGCGCAGCAGTTCCTGGAGGGCGTCGGCGAGTGTCGCCGTGCGCGCGAGCCGCTCGGTGAGTTCATGCAGCGTTGTGAGGTCGGACACCCAGCCGGCGAGGCGGTCCTGGAGGAGGGCGCCGGGGCCGTTCGGGCAGGTCAGCGCGGTTGTGTCCGCAGGGGCACCCGGGGATACGGGCGCAGGCGCGACAGTGTGGGCGGGTGAGGGAACCGTTGAATCGATTCCAGCCACTTTCGGGAGGTGAGGGGCGTTCATGGCGCCCGGCCTTCCGACCGGCGCTTATTGCTCAATAGCATCGCAAACCCCCATGTGATTCTGCGTCGCTAGCAGTGTCTCCACATGTACACGCACTCGTGAGGGGATGTCCAGCATTGTCCTGCCGGGATTCCTGGTGTCCGTGGGTTTCCCGGGGTCCCCTTGCGAAAAGCCGAAGTTGGCCTAAAACTGACTCGGGTAGCGGGTTATTGAGGTCGACTGGCCTGGTTCGACAGAGCGTCACAGCGGTCTTGATGGGTACGTACTCGGTGAAGGCCAGGGGTGGTTGTGCGACCGCCCGGAACCTGGCGACGGACCCGGGCGTCTTAACCACCGACGACCGTGCCCCATCCTCCCTTGGTGGAGGCGGAGAGAAACAGCGGGACGGCAAAACGCCAGACTCCGCCA
This sequence comes from Streptomyces sp. ME02-8801-2C, assembly GCF_033793965.1. NCBI lineage: Bacteria > Bacillati > Actinomycetota > Actinomycetes > Kitasatosporales > Streptomycetaceae > Streptomyces > Streptomyces sp. ME02-8801-2C. The sequence continues at coordinate 625,489 of NZ_JARAXP010000005.1, forward strand.
CCCCGCGCCATGCCCATGCTTTTGATGAACGCAGTATGGACGCGGACACAGCCAATGCTCGGCGCTCGGCGCACAGGGGAGTTGCCCCTTGCCTCCCACGGGGTGGGAGCGCCAGAAGGTACGCACAGTGAAGTGATCTACACATGATGTGATGTGGCCCACGGTGTTGCCAGGCGTGCAACGGAAAGGAACGAGCGCTCATGCGCGAGATCCTCGGAAGGCTCGGAAGGCGACGCAGGCTCCTGTCCCGGCGTGACGGCGGGAGGCCTGAGGTGCTCGGCGCGGCTCTGACGTTCGCGACCGGATGGCAGTGGCCCGTACTCCCGGGCGTGGCACCGGATCCACAGGGGCGCGCCCGCTGCGGCTGCCCCGATCCGGAGTGCACGGTTCCCGGCGCTCACCCGTTCGACCCCGGTCTGCTCGCGGCCACCACCGACGAGCGCATGGTGCGCTGGTGGTGGACCAACCGGCCGACGGCCCCCATCATCCTCGCCACCGGCGGCACGGCCCCGTGCGCGGTCAGCCTGCCGGCCCCGGCCGCGGCCCGCGCGCTCGACGCCCTGGACCGCAAGGGCATGCGCCTGGGTCCCGTCGTCGCGGCACCCACCCGCTGGTCGCTGCTCGTGAAGCCGTACACCATGGAACAGCTCGGCGAACTGCTGTACGCGAAGGACTTCGTGCCCGGTTCCCTCCGCTTCCACAGCGAGGGCGGTTACATCGCTCTGCCCCCGTCCGAGACCGGCCAGGGCCAGATCCGCTGGGAGCGCGCACCGCTGCCCGGCTCGGCCTCGCCCTGGGTGCCCGATGTCGAGGCCGTGGTGGACGCCGTGGTCGAGGCTCTCACTCGTACGGGTGTGAGCGCACCCGAGTTGTAGGGGTGTCGGGCGCGCGGGCAACCGGGCGCCCGTCCCCTGTCGTTATCTTCACCTCCATGAACCTCCGTCTGCTCGCGCTCTCGGGCGTCGTGGCGCTCACGGTCGCGCTGCCGCTGGCCGTGGCGTCCGCGGGGCCCGTGGGCGACGCGGACCGCGACGCCCTCCTCTCCCTGACGCCGGACGAAGTCCCCCAGGAGGGCCCTGGGGACGGCAAGGCGCGAGAAGCCGCCGATCCCCCCGCAGACCCCTCCGCCGATGCCGTTGAGCCCAACGACTCCCCGCCGCTGCTGGGCCTGGGACTCGCCACGGCCGCCCGCTGCGGTCCCGAAGTCACCTCCCCCGACGGCATCGAGGCGCAGACCTGTGTTCTGTCGCAGGGCGAGGAGACCTGGGCGCGCACCTACTACCGCAATGTGACCGGCCACGGACTCACGGCCATGCTGAGCCTCATGGGGCCCGAGGCCCGTACCGTGCAGCTGCGGTGCGCGGTGGGCGCCGAGGACGAGCCGGGGATGTGCGAGACGCCCAGGGAACACACGACGGGCGAGCCGGAGGCGTACACGGCGGTCGCGGAGTTCGCCGGAGCGGCCGGACAGGGACCGCTTCTACTGCGGTCGGGGAGCAACTCCGGGGCGCCGGACTGGAGTTGAGCGCGGCTCACGTTCGTACGGAAAGTCCGGGCACAGAAAGACCCGGTTGCTGGCGACGGGGGATGCACCAGCAACCGGGCTACTGCAACGCTAACAAGAGATCGGCGGTTCGCAAATTCGATCTCGGCTATTCGGACACCAATTCCACTGTTCCCAAGGGGAGTTGTGACCGGAGTCACGGGTCTTGGAGTCCATGGACGAACCTGTGCGTCAGCTGAGCGTGACCTGCCGGTTGGTCAGGCCGCCGCGGGCGCGGCGCTCCTCCGGAGTGAGCGGGGCGTCCGAGGCCAGGGCGGTGGCAAGACGCTCGGCGAACTCGGCGGCCGGCTTCTCCACGTCGTCCGCGGTGACGCCGGTCGGCAGGTCCCAGACCGGGACGGTGAGGCCGTGCGCGCGGAAGGAACCCACCAGACGGGTGCCCTCGCCCAGGCTGGACCGGCCGGCCGCGTGGAGACGCGCGAGGGCGTCGAGCAGCTGTTCCTCACCGTGCGGCATCACCCAGCGCAGGTGGTTCTTGTCAGGCGTCTCGCACCAGTACGCGGCGTCGACGCCCGTCAGCTTCACGGTCGGGATGGCCGCGTCGTTCGCCCGCTCCAAGGAGGCGGTGACGTCCGCGGTGGCGTTCTCCGCATCCGGGACCCAGAACTCGAAGCCCGTGTGCACAACTGGCTCGAACGCGCCCTCGGGGTCGAGGAGGTCCTGCAGTCGCGGGCCCTCGGCCGGGGCGCGGCGGCCCTGGACGGGTGTCCCGGGCTCCGCGGTGAGCGCGCGCTGCAGGGTGTCGGCGAGGTCGCGGCTGATGTCTCCGGACGCGGTGTCGTTCTGCAGCCCGAGCAGGACCGAGCCGTCGTCGCGACGCAGGGCGGGCCACGCCATCGGCAGAACCGTCGCGAGTGTGACGGAGGGAACGCCCTCGGGGAGGCCGTCCTTCAGGGTCAGCTCCACCGTGGCGGCGGGGACCAGCTCGCGCAGGGCCACCCAGTCGCCCTCGCCGGACAGGCCCTCGAAGGGCCGGTGCACCAGTTCGGTCACCGCGTGCGCGGCGGCCCGGCCGTGACAGGCCTTGTAGCGCCGCCCGCTGTTGCAGGGGCAGGGCTCACGGGCGCCCACAACCGGGATCTCTCCCGTGGCGAGCTGCGGCCGCGAGGCCTTCGTCTGGGGTCGCTTCTTGGCCATCGTGGGTGTCTCCCGGTTACGGCTCGTCTCGTACCCGCGCGAGCCTAGCCGCTCGTACGACGGCCGACGGGACCCTGTGGACAACGTCCGTCACCGGAGTTGCCGGGTTCGGTCGACTTCCCTCTGTGGATCTGCCGGTTCTGTCAGTCCATGTCGTCGAACGCGTCGGCGAAGTCCAGCTCGGGTATCGCGGACATCGAGCGGGCCGTGATGCGGGTGGCGAAGTCCGTACGCCGATGGCTCGCGCCAGGGTCGTGGCCGTTGTCGTTGACCACGGCCCACACGGTGACCTCCCCGCGCGTGTCGTCCCTAACGCCCCAGTCGTTGGCCAGCGCCGTGATGATGTTCAGCCCGCGACCGCCGTGCGCCGTGACCGAGGGGGTCGACGGAGCCGGGCGGGTCGGGCCGCCGCCGTCCGTCACCTCCACGACGAGTCTGCCGCCGGAGTCGAGGCGCCACGCGGCCCGGACGTCGCCGTCACCGGCCAGGGCCTCACCCAGGGGCCGACCGTGTTTGCACGCATTGCTCAAGAGTTCGGACAGGATCAACACAGCGTCGTCGATGACCGATTCCGCGACACCGCCCGTGCGCAGCTGATCGCGCATCCGGTGCCTTGCCTCACCCACGCCCGCAGGGCCATGGGGAACGGCCATGCTCGACGACGTGGGCACCTCCTGTGCCACCACCAACGCCACCCCCGAGACCTCCTTTGCCCCACGCCACGGTGTGAATGCCCCATTGGCCTGTACCGGAAACCGTCCCTTCCGCCTTCGGTGACGCACTCGCAATGATCGAATACGGACCGAACGCGCCGGTGCACTCCCTGTAATCAAGTGGCCGGATTTCGACGGTATGGCCGAGAGTGGAGGTTTCCTCACCCGGACCGCCAGGTCAAGAGGCCGGGAGGGAACCGCGGTCGGAGTCGGGTAAGAGGGGGGGCTCGCGGGCAAGGCGTGCCGGGGCTCCGAGAGCGCGGCTGGTCAGCGACCCAGTTGCCGCAGAACCGCGCCCGGCCGGTTGGTGATGATGGCGTCGATGCCGAGGTCGACACAGAGGCTGACGTCCTCGGGTTCGTTCACGGTCCAGACGTGCACCTGGTGACCGGCGTGTTTCAGCCGCTCGATGTACGCCGGGTGACTGCGCACGATCCGGATCGAGGGGCCGGCGATCCCGACGCCCCTGGGCAGCCGCCCGTCGCGCAGCCGGGGTGAGAGGAACTGGTTGAGATAGACCGTCGGCAGGGTCGGCGAGGCCGCCCGCACGCGGTGCAGTGAACGCGCCGAGAAGCTCATGACCCGTACCCGGGAATCGTCCGGCGACTCGGGGCTGTCCAGGCCGAACCGCTTGAGCAGGAACAGCAGCCGCTCCTCGACCTGGCCCGCCCAGCGCGTGGGGTGCTTGGTCTCGATGGCCAGCTCCACCGGCCGCCCGGCGTCGGCCACGAGTTCGAGCAGCCGCTCCAGGGTGAGTACGGACGTGTCCTCGCGGTCCTCCGGGCGGTGCTCCCAGTCGGGCGCCTCGTCGCCGGTCTTCCAGGAACCGAAGTCCAGGGCGGCGAGGTCGGCGAGCTCCAGGGCCGAGACGGCGCCGCGCCCGTTCGACGTACGGTTGACGCGACGGTCGTGGACACAGACGAGATGGCCGTCGGCGGTCAGCCGTACATCGCACTCCAGAGCGTCGGCGCCGGCCTCGATCGCCTTCTTGTAGGCGGCCAGCGTGTGCTCGGGTGCCTCTTCGGAGGCTCCGCGGTGGGCGACGACCTGGATCGGGTGCTGTCGTGCGTGGGTCACCGCGTCATGGTGTCACCGTCGGAGGGCGGCTGTGACGTCGTGGGCATCCCGCGCGCGTAACCGATACTCATGGTTGTGTGATTTGTCAGATATAAAGGATGGTCCCGGACCCACAGGCACCGCTTATGGTGCCCTGACGGCCTGTGGGAAAAGCTGACGGCATACAACAAGGGCACGCACAAGCTGAAACGTACCGACCGTGTACCCGTGTAAACGGGTACACGCATGTGATCGGACGCGACCGAGTGCGACCGAGAAGGACAGCCGTGGATCGAGGAGAAAGAGCTGTGAGCACCGAGAACGAGGGCACTGCCGTACCCCCGGCCCCGTCCGCACCTCCCGTGCCGGTGGAAACTCCTGCTGCCTCCCCGCAGGCCACCGCGCACGAGGCCCCGACGACTCCGCTCCCGCCGGTGCCGCCGAGCACCCCGGGCGCACCGGAGCCGCAGCTGGCGCACGCGGGCCAGGTACCGGCGTACGTGTCGGCAGGAGCGCCCGGTTCGGCCCATGACGCCGTTCCCGGCTCAGGGGCGGCCGCCTGGCCGCCGCCCCAGCCGCCGGCCACGCCGTCGTACATGGACGGCGGAGGCGGCGGGGACGCGAACACCCCCTGGGGTGCCTCCTACGACCAGCAGCCCAAGCCGAAGTCCGGGCGCGGCGGGCTGTTCGCCGCGGTGCTCGTGGCCGCGCTGGTCGCGGGCGGCCTGGGCGGCGGCCTCGGCTACACACTGGCCAAGGACAACGACGACTCCACGTCGACGACGGTCTCCGCCGCGCAGCAGACCGGCGGCGACCTCAAGCGCGACGCGGGCACGGTCGCGGGCGTGGCCGCCTCGGCGCTGCCGAGCACGGTCACCATCGAGGCCGAGAGCTCCAGCGGCGAGGGTGGCACCGGAACGGGGTTCGTCTTCGACACCCAGGGCCACATCGTCACCAACAACCACGTCGTCGCGGACGCGGTCGACGGCGGCAAGCTGACGGCGACCTTCCCCGACGGCAGGAAGTACGACGCGGAGGTCGTCGGCCACGCGCAGGGTTACGACGTGGCGGTCATCAAGCTCAAGAACGCCCCGTCGGACCTCAAGCCGCTCACTCTCGGCGACTCCGACAAGGTGGCCGTGGGCGATTCGACGATCGCGATCGGCGCCCCCTTCGGCCTCTCCAACACGGTGACCACGGGCATCATCAGCGCCAAGAACCGTCCGGTAGCCTCCAGCGACGGCAGCACCAACACCAAGGCGTCGTACATGAGCGCCCTGCAGACCGACGCGTCGATCAACCCGGGCAACTCCGGCGGTCCGCTGCTCGACGCGGCGGGCAACGTCATCGGCATCAACTCGGCGATCCAGTCCTCCAGCAGCGGCGGCCTGGGCACCGGCCAGTCAGGCTCGATCGGCCTGGGCTTCGCCATCCCGATCAACCAGGCGAAGTACGTCGCCCAGCAGCTGATCAAGACCGGCAAGCCGGTCTACGCGAAGATCGGCGCCTCGGTCACCCTGACCGAGGGCACGGGCGGCGCGCAGATCAGCCAGAAGTCCGCGGACGCCTCCGACCCCGTCGAGGCGGGCGGCCCGGCGGCCGCGGCCGGTCTGAAGCCCGGCGACGTCATCACCAAGCTCGACGACCACGTGATCGACAGCGGCCCGACCCTGATCGGCGAGATCTGGACGCACAAGCCCGGCGACAAGGTCCAGATCACCTACGAACGCGACGGCAAGGCAAAGACGGTCGAACTGACCCTGGGCTCCCGCGTCGGCGACAACTGACGCACACACGCGCGCGGGGACCCGTTACTCTGGTCCCCGCGCCGAACTGATCGCCGGCGCGCCCGAGGTGGGTTGCCCGAGCGGCCTAAGGGAACGGTCTTGAAAACCGTCGTGGCAGCGATGTCACCGTGGGTTCAAATCCCACACCCACCGCGCAGGTCAGAGGTTTCGCAGGTCAGATGGGGTGTCTCTCGCTGAGAGACACCCCATCTACGTTCAGACTGTCTCACCCTGACTCGCCTGTATCCCACCTTTGACCAGTACGTATGGGCCATCTGTGGGCCAGGAATCGGGCCTACTCGTCATCGGCCAGACCTCGGGCGATCAGTTGGTTGGACCGCCCCTGATCCCCCTTCAAGATCTTGGCGTAGAACCGGTAGAGCACCGCGATGCTGTGCCCTGCCCGCGCTGCGACCTCCGCCGGGTCCACCCCCGATTTGATCCACAGGGAGACGCCGGCGTGCCGCAGCGAGTACGGCACATCGGCGAGCCGCGACGCCACCTCGTGCTCCGACAGAGCCTTGACCCTGGCAGCGCTCCACAGATCGCAGTACTCGGTGGAACGAACGCGACTGCCTCTCGCCGCACGGAAGAGCCGACCATCCGGCGCGGTGCCGTACGCGGCGATGTGGTCCCGGAGCATCTTGACCAGTGCCGGCGGAATCGGCACGGACCGAGTCGCCCCGCGCGCCCGACGCTTGAGCCCTCGTGACTCGTACGACGTTCCGTCATCCGTCCAGCCGCCGGCGACCTCGGGGCGACTCTCCCCGAGCAGCAGCTCCCCCCACTGATCCGCAGCTTCCTCGGTGTCCGGGGGGAGCGTGCAGTCTGACCGCTTCAACGACGCGATCTCCCCGGGGCGCATCGCGGCGTAGTACAGGCAACCGAAGAACGCTGCCAGGTGCTCGCCGCGAGGTCCGGCATTGCGTACGGCGTCGATGAGCGCGCGAGCCTGCGCGGGTCCGGGGACATACCGGAAGTCGATTTCGTCGTCCCTCTCCGGGCCGTCCAGTCGACGCGGTGAAGGGGGTTGGTGGACAGAAGCCCCTTCTCCTCCACGGTGTACTTGAGGAAGTTGCTCAGGACCATGAGCTTTCGCCGCAAGGTGTTCTCAGCCGCCTTGCGACCGTCCAACCGTCGGGAGAGCGCGTCCAGAGCGGGCCGGAGCAACTCCGGGTTCTCCGGCACTCACCTGCACGGAGTGCTCGGAGAGCCACGACAGGGCCGCGCGGATGTCCTCCGGGGGTTCGTCGGCAACGTGGCGAGCGACCAGCTCACCATCAAGGCCCGGTACCGCGCGGAACGCCCACTGATAGAGCGCCGCCCGCAGCGTCTCCGCCTTCGGGGCACCCCGGTTCGTCGTGACGAGAGCGGGGATCACGACGGCGAGCGATTCGGCGATGCTGGCCCGGTGCTTAGCGGCGGCGCGCGGCCACTTCATCAGCACGTACGTGGTGGCGTGCTCGTACCAGGTGGGCGAGTTGAGCGCCGCCAACTCGCGCGCGGGCAGGCCGGTCTCCTCGTCGAACTGCTCGCGTTCCCGCAGCGCGGTCATGAGTTCGGAACGGCGTCCATCGGCCTGCGTCTTGAGCTTGAAACTCCGGGAGTGAGGACGGCGACCGACGCGCCACCGCAGCTCAAAGGGCTTCGGGCGTCCGGATCGCTTGCGGATTGACCAGATGTCTACGTCGTACGTGAGCATGGGGCTCCCATGGAGAAGGGCCCGCCGTTCGGCGGGCCCTTGGTTGATGTGCGGGGTTGGGTCAGGCGGCCATTTCGTGCTTGGCCCACCACGCGTCCAAGTCACCACGGCGGCAACGGATTTGACCGTTGGGGAGCTTGATGAGCTTCGGTGCCTTGCCGCGAGCGCGCATCCGGTAGAAGGCGGCGCGGCTCATCTCGATCTCTTCCAGAACTTCGGGGAGCTTGAGCATCTTGGGGCGGGCCATGGCGAAACTCCTTGGAGAAGTGCCGTGTTGGGGTGTGGGTCCCTTTCGGGCCTCGTGTGTGTCCGAGGTGGGGATTTCTGCGTCACCCGCGTCATCTGCGTCACGCGCGCCCCTGACCTGCGGTTTCGGGGTGACGCAGAGGGTCGGGCGTGCGTCATCGGTGACGCAGGCGTCCGTCACCGATGACGCAGGTGACGCAGGATGACGCAGAGACATGCCGTCTGCGTCACCCCTGTCTGCGCAGGTCACCCACTGTTTTGTGGGGTCGGGTGACGCAGGTGACGCAGCGTTCCCCTACTTAGGAAAAAAAGAGGGGCTGTCTGTGGTGATGTGGTGCATCTCAGGGAGCGAAAGAAGGGGCCGCTTCGCGGCACGTCCTTGGGGCGCCGCGCGGCGGCGAACAGCAAGAGGAGCACGCCCCGCGCCGGGGGTGCTCCTCTTGCTTGTGTGCGGTGGGGTGGCGCCGGTCAGAACGCCCGTTCCTGCTCGTGCGAGGGCGGGGCGAGCCGGGTGATCTCGATGTAGCGGCCCTCTTTGGTGCGGCCGGAGTCGATGATCACGCCCCGGGCGGCGAGGGTGGGCTGGAGCCGCTTGAGACGGTCGGAGAGGACTTTGCCCGTGGTCGGCCACCCCTTGGGCAGGGCGCGCAGTTCCTCGCCCGCGTAGAGGCGGCTGAGGCAGTGCAGCCACTGTGTGGACGTCATCCGCTCCTCCGCGCCCGCCTCCATGACCGCCGCGTGCTCGATGACGGTCTGCGCCAACAGGTCGCCCTCAATGACGTCGTCGTTGAGGTCGTCCAGGCTGGCCCGGTACGCGGCGAGAGCCCCCAGCCCGGTGGCCGCGTCGAACTGCGCGCACAGGTGGGCGAAGTCCGCCATCCGCAGGTCGGTCGGGGTCTCCGCATCCACCGCGCGGACCTTGACCGTGAGGTCCAGGAGCGAGCCGAGCACGACGGGCAGCACCTCCCCGTACTCCGCCCACAGTTCCGCCTCGGTGCGCCGCACACGGGGCCGCTCCAACCGCAGGGGCAGGAGCCGTTCGGCGAGGTCGGGCCGGATGACTCCCACATCGATGCCGGTCAGGAGCAGGGGGCGGCGGTAGCCGACGCGGAACACGTCCCCGTCGGTGAACAGGGCCCGCTTGACGCTCTCGGCACCGGTGACGATGCAGCACATGGCATCGGACAGGTCCGGGGTCATGTGGGAGAGGTTGTCGAGGGCGGTGACCCAACCAGCGGCGACGGCCGCGATCAGGTTCTCCTCGTCCTTGGGGGCGCGGCGCAGGTCGCCGCTCATGCCCTCGATGATCCGTACGAGCATGCGTCCGCCGGTGGACTTGCCGGCGCCCTGGGGGCCGGTGAGGAACGGCGCGGGGACGGGCACGGACGGTCCGAGGCAGCCGATCAACCACGCGATGGCCAGGCACTCGGTCTCGGCATTGGCGAAGTTGCACAGCCGCATCAGGAGGTCGATGCCTTTGCCGTTGGTGTCCTTGGTGGGCAGGGGGAGTTCGCCGGTGAGCTGGGTGCGCCGCCAGCAGACCTCTTGCGGGTCGGGGGTGAGGATGTCCCAGCCGGTGGGGTGGATACGGACGGACTGTCCGTCATCGCGGCCCAGGTCCAGCCATGTGGCGCCGTCGTATCCGGGGGCGACGCGGATGTGGACGGGTTGCACGTTCTCGGTGAGCGCGAGTGCTTCGATCAAGTCCAACGCCTCCTTGAGCGCGGTCCCGTTGAACACCCCGATCCCGTCCCTGAACAGGCCGACCATGAGTTCCTGGCGGTGGCTGCCGGTGGTGCCCTGGGAGCGGATGGGGCGGGCGACGGGGTGGCCGTTCTTCTGCGCGTATACGGTTCCGTCGCCGGTGCGGAAGTAGCGGAAGTGCGCTTGCGCGTAGTCGGTGATGATCGCGCGGGCGGGGTTCTTCTCGTCCTCGGCCATGGCTACAGTCCCAACGTGGTGCGGGCGTTGGCCCACGCGTCGGTGCAGTGCCGGGGGCTTTCGCCCTTGGTCTGCGCTGCAGTGAACAGCCGCGTGATGTGGGTGTCGGTGAGGCACCCGCACCGACCGTGCGTCGACAACACCGCGAGGAACGTCCGGTACACGGTGGCGTGCACCTGGTCGCGGGCGCCAGTGATGCGCTGCTCGGCCATGGCGATGCCCCGGTCCAGATAGGCGGGCGCGCGGTGCCTGCACTCCTCCTGTCCACCCCTGTAGGGCGCTGAGAGGGTCTCTGGCGCCCTACAGGCGGGAGGGGGGTCCGTTAGTGCCAGAGCACTAACAGCGCCCGGGAGGGCGGCCATGGCGCCGCTGCCCCATCCGAGCCAACGGGCGTACGCCATAAGGGACTTGATGTCCACACCGGGCCTGACCGCATTCACGGAGCGCATGACGCCCTGGTAGATCCAGTGCTCGCCCCGCGTCGTGCGTACGGTACGGGTGGCGGGCAGGCTCGTGCGGGCCCACGCGATGGCCGCCTCGTTGTCGAGGTCGACAACGGTGAGGCCGGCGCCGCCGGGGTGGTAGGCCACCGCTGCCGCATCGCGCCATGCCCGCACCCACGCGGGCGAGTTGAGGACGTGCGGGTTGGTGGTGGCGGCGGCCCATGCGTGGCAGATGCCGGGGCAGTGGCAGTGGCCGGGGGTCTTCATGTTGGGCCGTCCGCCGCACGCGTTCTTCGCGCAGGTGCGGCAGTTCCCGAACGGGACCTTCCCCGCCCGCAGCGGCAGCGGGGGCACACCGGCCGCTGCACACCGCGCCCTCTCACGTCGCTGAGCTTCTCGGCATCGCGACCGCTGATCAGACCGTGATCCGTGCCCGGCATATGTACGACGGTGAGCGCCTCGTCCAGCTCGCTGACTCGTACGTCCCCGTGGACGTCGCAGATGCCGCAGGCATCGAAAACCCGGACCCAGGACTCGGCGGCATCATCAGCCGGATGCGTGACGCGGGATTCGAGCAGACCGAAGCTATCGAGGAGATCACGCTGTACGCGGCGACCTCGGTTGAATCGGACGCGTTCGGTGTCGAGATCGGCAGCAACCTGCTTCAGATCACGCACACCGGTTACACGAAGACCGGTCGGGCCGTTGAGGTCACCGTGCACCGGCCTAGAAGACTCATGAAGATCTTGGGGTTCTGGTCCTGCCGCGTCAGCGGCAGGGCCAGACTCGTCATGTGGCGATGGGTGAGTGGGTCGGCGAGATGG
>NZ_JARAXP010000006.1:0-600606 GCF_033793965.1 Streptomyces sp. ME02-8801-2C
GACGACACGGCGTACGCGATCTCACGCGAACTCGACTCCTCACGATCGAACATCGAGGTAACGCTCCGCGACGGCGCCCCAAGATCTGTGCCAGAACCGAGTTTGCTGAGCGCTTTGATTGCCCGACTGAAGGCGGCCCCGGAAGACCGGGTGTCCGTGAGGGCGGCGTTCGGCGAGGACGGCGTCCTTGTGTCACCGCCTCCGTCTCCACATCGGGTCGGGCGACCTTGGCGATCTTGTCGCCCTCGCTGTCACATGCCGTCAGGATCAGGGCTGCGGTCAAGGCAAGCGCGACGCCCATGGGCAGACAGCGGCGCTTCAAGTCGGGCCCCCTGTAAGGCAAAAACGCAGTCAAGGGCCCTGACCGTAGCGGTCTTGTCGGAGGTTTCGCCACTGCGAACCAACTCCACGGCCAGTGAGTGCCAGGTGCTGCCCGGCAAGATCCTGTGGATCGGCTCGATTGCGGCCCGCTCAGAGGCGGGCCGCAGTCAGACGTCCGTCATACAGAGTCGGGCGCATGGCCGGTACTCGCCGGGGCCCCGACCAGTGCCTGCAAGCTGCGGACCAAGCGCGTGGCGTCTGTGCTGGAGAGCGGGGCGAGGAACCGGCGTTCCATCTCCTGGCGGGCCAGTTCGGCGCCGCGAAGGCGCTCCCGTCCGGCCGCCGTCAACTGCACGATGTTCTTGCGCCGGTCACTGGGACTGCGGCGCCGCTCGACGAGCTCCTTGCCCTCCAAAGTGTCGATGAGGGCCACCATCGTGGTGCGGTCGATGCCCAACTTGCCCGCTGCTTCCAGTTGGGACAGCTCGTCATGCGCGTCGAGGACGGCGAGAACCGCCAGTTCACGGCCGTCGATCCCGTGCGGCGCCAAGGCCCGCGCGGACTCCTCGGCCAGCCGTAGGTGCGCGTGCTTGAACAGATAACCGAGGCGCGAGGTGAGGACCTCGGGCGGTGCGTCGCGAGTCATGGCCGAAGCGTATCCAACGACTGATAGTCAGCTCGACTGATGATCCGCTACGGTGATGATGCCGTCGTCAACGGCGGCGCGTCGACTCGAAGGGCAGTGGCAGACCATGTCCGACCAACATCTCCCCTCGGTGATATTCGGAATCAAGACCACCCCGATGCGGGTCCCGTACCAGGACATCCTCCGTGCGTGGCAGGAGGCCGACGAGCTGCCCGAGATCGCGGACGCCTGGCTGTGGGACCACCTCATGCCGATCGCCGGCCCCAAGGATGGACAGATCCTCGAAGGATGGACGCTGCTGAGCGCCCTGGCCGCCAAAACCCAGCGGCTGCGCCTGGGTCTGCTCGTGACGAGCAACCGGATCCGCCCGCCCGCCGTCCTCGGAAAAATCGCGACCACAGTCGACGTGATCTCCGGAGGCCGCCTGATCATGGGCCTCGGCGTGGGCGGCACCGTGCAGCCACCCGACGCGGGCGGTATCGCCGGTGACAACCCGGCCGTCGCGGAGTACGCAGCGTACGGCCTCACGCTCGTCCCGCCCGCCGAGGGCATCGCCCGCCTGGAGGAAACCATCGCGATCCTCCGCGGCATGTGGACGCGGGACGTCTTCGACTTCGACGGGCGCTACTACACCCTGACCGGCAACCACAATGAACCGAAACCCGTTCAGCGGCCGGGCCCACCCCTGCTGATCGGCGGTTGGGGAAACAGGACGCTCCGCCTGGTCGCCGAGCAGGCCGACATCTGGAACATCCCCGGGCCGCCGCACAACACCGTGGACCACATCATTGAGCGCAGCGCCGTTCTGGACGACCACTGCGCCGCCATCGGCCGTGATCCGCGGACCATCACCCGCTCCGTGCAGTACATCGTCTCGTACGACGACCCGGCCACCGACCGCAAGGTCATCAGCGAACTCATCGCCGCGGGCGTGACGCACATCGTACTGAGCCTGCGGAGCCCCTATCCCTCACAAGCCGCCCGATGGCTCGCCGGCGAGATCATCAGGCCTGTGCGCAGCGCGATCGGAGCGGTCTGATGGCAGTCTGATGACTTGGCCGTCCGCCGCCCGGCAGGAAGCTTGTGTCTGCCGAGGTCGTCCGAGCTGACTCTGTTAACCCGCCGCGACATCTGTCCCTACGGCGCGTTCAACTCACCGGCATTTCTCCGCCTTGGTCTCGACGAAGACCTTGGATGCCTGCCACAACCCCTCAGTTGTGGGGTACTTGACCATGATGATCTTAAAGTAGCCGAAGTCCGCGATGCTTGGCTTGGTCATCAGAACCTTCCCGGTCTTGACTTCCTTGCTGTAGAACTCGCTCGAGTCGACGCAGAACGCCACCTCTACGGAATTGCCGTTCGAGGCGGACCGGGCCGTCGCCTTGTAGTGGCGCCGAGTGCCGGTGGCTGTCCAGCCGCCGTCCACCCTGCTGGCGATCTGCGTCTTCGCGTAGTGCAACCCGTCGCCCGTGGAATAAGCGATCACGGCGGCGTTGTCGCTCGTGCGTTTGTCGACGCCCTGGTAGATGGCGCGGATGTAGTTGGCGGCGTCGTCCATCGCGGCCGCTTCATTCTTGTTTGTCGGTTTGGTCCAGTCGAAGACGAGGTTCATGTCCTTGGGGAGAGACACGTCCACGCCGTCCGGGTTGAGCTTCGCCGCTGCGGCTGAGGGAGCCGCCGATTTCGGCGCTGTCGTTGTGCTCTGTTCGGGACTGGCGATCCTGCCGCTGTCGGTGGACTTGCTTTCTTCGCTGCCGCAAGCCGTCAGCAGCAGGGCTGTGGTCGCGGTGAGTGCGGCGGTGACGGACAGAGTGCGGCGCTTCACAGTGGGCTCCCCGTGGGACGGATGCACCCTCAAGAAGTGCTGGGCGTATCCGTGCGGCGGCGGTCGTTTGAGGTGGTGGGCGAAGGGATCCCGCGGCCGGCTCAGAGAGTTGAACCGGCCGCGACTCGTGTGTTTTCGTTCAGCGGTTGACGGCCTGGATCTCCTGGACAGTGATCGCCTGTTCGCTGCCGAACGTCCCGTCGGGCAGGTTGCCGCCCGGGACGCCGGTGCCGGTCCAGGTGATGTGCCAGGTGATGGTCGCCCTCAGCTGGTACGTCCCCTCTCCCGAGGAGCGGAGGTACTTGATCCCACATGGCGGGGTCTGGCTGGCCTTGCCCTGGGCGTAGGGCTCGCCGATGGAGTCGTCGGCGTTGATGGCGCACTCGCCGGAGGCGGGGTAGACCTGGGCGTCCTCGGTGCCCGGCTCCAGCTTGAGGGAGACCGGCTTGGCGGTGGTCGTGGCCTGGATGTTGAGGCCGGGGGCGTTGAGGGCGGCGGTTGCCTGGACCTCGTTGAAGACGGCTTTGTCGAGCCATGCCCAAGTCGGCAGGTTCACCTTGGTGTTGGCTGCGGGGGCGAGGGTGACCTTGGTGTCGGGGAGCTGCATGTGCTGGTAGGCGAGGCCTGCGAGTATTTCCGGGCGGATGGCCTGTTCGTACTGGGGCGGTGGGGCTTCGCCGTTGTCGACCCAGAAGGGGAGGTCGCTGCACGCGCTCCGCTTGAGGACGTCGGGCTCGTTGGGGTTCTCGACCCCGGCCCAGAACATCCCCTTGCCGTCCTTGTCGACGTTGTAGTCCTTGTAGCCGGGGGTGTCGGTCCAGCCGAACCCGTCCTCGTAGTGGCTCTTCGCCTGACCGAGGGCCGAGCCGGCGGTGCCGCCCATGCCGGGTGTGTTCAGCTGGTCCTCGATGCTTTTGGACATCTTCGCCTTGAAGTCCTTGGCGCCGAGGTAGGGGGCGTACCAGCAGGCTGGGGGCGTCCAGTTGACGTCAGTCGACGTTACGTTGCCGGTGCCGCCGCCTTTGGCGACGGAGCCGGAGTACTGGATTTGGGCAGCTGCGTAGATGCCGGTGCTGTCGCTGCCGCCCTTCTCTTCTGTGCCTCCCGAGCCCGTATTCACTGGTTCCGCAAAGGCGTTGGGCGCTGCAATGGCGAGAGCGCTGAAGGCGAGGGCGAGTGCTGCGGCGCCGGCGCTGAGGGTCGTACGCCCTGATGTGTTCACTGGCACTTCGCGGCCGCAGTCTCGATGTACACCTTGGACGCCTGCCACAGGCCTGTATCCGTAGGGAACTTGACCATGATGATCTTGTAATAGGCGAAGTCCTTGAGGCTGGGCTTGGCCTCCAGGACCTTCCCCGTCTTGACATCCTTGCCGTAGAACTTCCCGGTGTCCGCGCAGAACGCGACCTCGACGGAGTTCCCGTTCGGGGCGGACCGTGTAGTGGCGTCGTAGTGACGGCGGGTGCCGGTGGCGGTCCAGCCGCCCTTGATCCATTCGTTGATCTGCACTTGCCCGTAGTGGAGTCCGTCGCCTGTGGCGTAGGTGGACAGGGCTGCGTCCTTCGTTGTGCGCTTGTCGACGCCCCGATAGATGGCGCGGAGGAAGTTCGCGGCGTCAACCATCGCCGCCGCCTCGTTCTTGTTCGTCGGCTTGGTCCAGTCGAAGACCAGGTTCATGTCCTTGGGCACAGACACGTCCACACCGTCCGGCTTGTCCTCCGCCTCCGCTGCCGCTGTTGCCGAAGGCTCCGCCGACTTCGTCGGGGTCGGCGTGCTCTGTTCGGCGCCGGCGATCTTGTCGTTGGCGGTGGACTTGTCGTCTCCACTGCCGCAGGCCGTCAGCAGCAGGGCTGCGGTCGCGGTGAGCGCGGCAGCAACGGGCAAGGCTCGGCGCTTCAAGGTGGGCTCCCCGTGAGATGTCGATACAACTGAGAGCCCTGACGTTATCTGGGGGGTCTGTGCGCCTGCCACGCTGAACCGGCTTCACAGTGGGGGCCTTTGTGAATCTATCGGGGCGAATTAGATGCGTCCTGTGTCCTGATCGTGTTCACCCAGAAGCGTGCTCATCCCCGAACGATTGGGCAGCGTACGACGGCGAGCCGTCTTGTTCGTTTCGCGGGAGTTTTCTGCCGGGCGTGTATGCCTCCGCCGGACCACAGGACACGATCCGGCTGCCGCTTACGCGTCCCGCGTCGGGAAGGTGCTGGTATCGACCTTCACGCGTTCACCTGTGGCCAGAGTGAAACTGACCGGCTCTCCGTACGGGGTCTCGACCGTCCGTCCGTAGCCGGAGGAGTGCGGTTCCGACAGCAGAGTGACCGTCCTGCTGAAGGGGTCGGCGATCATGTAAAAGTCGATGCCGAACCGCCCGTACTTCTGTACGTTCCGGACGTAGTCCTTCTCGTCGTCCGGCTCGGACGGGACTTCGACGACGGCCAACACGTCAAGACAGGAGTAGCTGTTCTTCCGGCGCTCGGCGTCGAAGTCGACGATCGTCAGATCCGGCGCCGCGTCGTTCTCGCCAGGGAAGGTGACCAGGACGTCACCGAAGACGCGTTCCCGAGCGATGCCCGCGGCTTTGACGGCGTCCTTGACGTCAGACACGGTCCAGTCCTGCTCGGGGCTCTGCGGGGTCATGATCACCCTTCCGTCGAAGATCTCGACCTTGTATCCCTCGGGGATACCGCCTCGCTCGATCAGATCGCTCATGACAGTCATGGCAGCTCACCTCCTGAGAGCAGTATGGCTGGACGGAGCCGGGTCCTTCGGCGTGGCGGTGCCTCGATCTGCGTATCGAGGCCGGCCCGCTCTGGCCGCCCTGCACGTGTTCACTTCACCGGTATCCTGCAAAATGTAGGATTTGCTCCATAGATGCCTCTTACATGCTTACGGATGCCCGGAACAACCTGGGCAAGGTCGTCAATGAAGTGCGGCATGGCGGTAGGACTGTGGAGATCACGGATCACGGCACTCCCCGTCGCGGCTGTGATTCCGATAGAGCTGCTCGACTACTTCCAGCAACTCGAAGACGAGCGTGATCTCGCGGCCGCGGAGGAGAGCAAGACCGGCGTCAGGCGCTGGGTGTCCCATGCGGATGTTGCCGCGCGCTTCGGTTTGAACGCTGACGGGACGCGCAAGCGGTGACACGTCCTCCTCACCGCACGAGGCCGTTCATGATCGCGGTTTCGGTGACCCTCCGTGGCCCTGGCGCTGAAAGTGATCCAGAACCCAGGTTCAGAGACCGCCGACGGTAAGTCGTTTGTCGGTTCGAGCGGTAGCTGTCCGGCGCGCGTATGCCCCACCGGAGCACAGGACGCGATCCGGCTCCCGACCTTTTACGCGTCCCGCGTCGGGAAGGTGCTGGTATCGACCTTCACGCGTTCACCGGTGGCCAGAGTGAAACTGACCGGCTCCCCCTTCGGGGTCTCGAGCGTGGGTGTGTAGCCGGAGGCGTGGGGTTCCGACAGCAGTACAAGGCTCTTGCGGGTGTCAGTCGTTTCCTGATCTTGCCCGAGCAGGTGATGGCCCCGGAGGCGGGCTCGCGAAGATCCTTTGCTCGCCCTTGATGCTTGTCTTGTCTCGCTCTTAAGCGAGCTCGCTAAAGTCCCCCGTTGGCATGCCCATGGGGGGCACGGTGAGGGTGGAGCGGCTTGTCGGACAGTCTCGGGCGATGCGTGACATCAATGAGTGACATCAAGATCTATGAGTGACATCAAGGCGGACACCAAGCGGATCAAGGAGTGCTCGCGTGCGCTCCAGCGGATCTACGACGCCTTCACCAACCGTGCGAACCCCGCCGAGGAGTTCGCGACCGCCGAACTCGGCAACCAGCTCGTCGCCGACGCCTTCCAGGACTTCGCCGACAACTGGAAGATCCACCGCAAGGATCTCGCCGAGCAGATCAGGACGCTGGGCACCATCACCTGGGACGCCGCGAAGAGTTACGACGCGATCGACTCGGAGCTGGCCGCGGCCCTGCGCCGACAGGACGCCAAGGCGGGGAAGTGAGGCGTCCCCCCGTCCATGAGTGGTCCGTGTTGGGGGAGGACGGTGACCCGGTCCCTGGTGACCCTGACGCCATCGCGCTGCTTGGCCAGTCGCTGCGTGACGTCGCCGACGACATCCGGGGCGAGGCCGGCGACGTGGAGGCGCTGTCCGCTGTCGAGTCGTGGAAGTCCAAGGCCGCCGACACTTTTCGCGACACCGCGAAGGACACGTTGGGGCCACTGCGTAAGGCGTACCACCGCTACGACAAGGCCGCGCAGGCCATGGGCACGCGTGTCCGGGACGACAGCACCGCCGACTGGGCCTCCGCCCTGGAACACGCCCAGCACCTGGCCGACCGGGCGCTGCGGGACGGCCATACCGCCCACGATGACCACGAGTCGGCCAAGGCGGCCATCGACAAGCTGCCGGACGGCACCCCTGACGACGACCCCGAACTTGCCCGGCTGAAGGAGAAGCGGGACCGGGCCGCCGACGACCTCACGGCCGCGCAGACAGCGCTCCAGCACGCGAAGAACGTGCGGGACAGCGCCGCGAAGAAGGCCGCCGGTGTGATCCAGCGCGCCATCACCCACGACGGGATGCACGACTCCGGGTGGGACAAGGCCGGTGATCTGCTCGGTGACATGGGGGACGCCCTGGAGGACGTGGGCGAGGTCGTCGTATCGGATCTCGCGTCCATCGGTAATGCCATGGTGGACGACCTCGGCTCCACGATGACGGTTCTCGGGGGCCTCGGCCTCGCCGCCCTCGGTGCCGGCGAGGAGGTCGGCGGTGGGCTGTTGGACGCCACGGGCTTCGGGGCGGCCATCGGCATCCCCATCAACGTCGCCGCCGCCGCGCAGATCGGTGTGGGGCTGTCCCTGGCAGGAGCCGGGATGGCGAACATCATGCAGGACGCGGCGGGGCCGGACCGGGTGGACATGACGTCCGACGGGAACGGTGGGGGAGGCGGAGGAGACGGTGACTGGGACGCATCGGCGGAGGCGGGTCGTACGAAGCCGTCGGGTGAGCCTGATCCGGCGGCCCGGCCACGTGGGAGGCCGGAATCGCTCAGCAGGAACGATGACGCCGAGACGGTACGGGCGAAAGGCCGGGAGGTGCATTCCGCCGATACCCTGGCAAAACAGGGCTACGACGTGGAACAGACGCCGGGTACGATCAACGGGAAGAATCCTGATTTCCGTATCGAAGGCCAGGTATTCGACAACTACGCTCCGACCGCCAAGAATCCCCGTTCTATCTGGTCCGCCGTTCAGAAGAAAGTGGACGCAGGCCAGACGGACCGGGTGGTCCTAAATCTGGGAGACAGCGACGCCGACCTCGGAGCATTGCAGTCGCAGTTCCAGGACTGGCCCATGGACGGGCTGAAAGAGGTCGTGGTCATCGACCGTGCCGGCAATGTAGTTCACCTCTATCCGTAGGATCAGCATGGCAATCTCTTACGACCTCGAGTACGCGACGGAGTCGTCGGCGACCGAGGTCGCGGCTCGGCTGGCTGAGATCGGTAAGGGCATCGGTGTATTCGATGCCACGGTCACTCCCGACCTGCTCCTGGACCCGGGCGTGAACACCCGGCACGGCACCTCGATCCGGGTGACCCAGGAGCGAACACCGCACCCCTGGCACCCCGTTGTCGCCGATCTGAACTTCACGCCGACGGTCTCCGCAGCGTTCCGCATGGCCAAGGGCGTCGAGGTCGGCGTCCAGCAGGACGACATGCTCCGCCTGGTGCTTCCTTTGCTGGAGCAGATCGACGGTGAGGCCGTACTTCACTTCCAGTACGAGTCGATCTGGCTGCTTCGGAAGAACGGCGAGCTGATTCTGAGCGAGAACGACGACCTCTGGCGACCCCACCGGATCCCCTTCGTGCTCCAGCCCTACAAGCGCGAGACTCATCGTTTCGAGGACTGAGGGCGATTCCGGTCGCTCACCTGCTGAGGTATTCGGCGCCGAGTTCGCGTTAGGGGTCGCGATCCTTCATGACATGCCAGATCGCGATGGCGAGCTTGTGCATGACGGCGACCAGCGCCCGCTTACCTCCTCGCCTGGCCGCCGGCCGGTAGTAGTAGTCGCGCAGGTAGGAGTTTTTGTTCCGGATGGTGGTCATGGCGGTCATGGCGGGCGGTCATGGCGGCGACACCCGGCAGACGCTTGAGGTTGCTGTTGCCGACGCGAGTGCGTCCGGACTTGCTGACACCGGCGGATTCGTTCTGGCCGGGGCAGACTCCGATCCAGGAGGCGAGGTGGTGCGCGGTGCCGAACTGGCTCATGTCGCCACCCGTCTCGGCGAGGATGATCTCGCGGCGAGGCGGCCAGTGCGGCCAGTGCGGGGAATGGTGTCCAGGTTGTCCAGGGCCTGCACCTATGAGCACCGGGAAGCGGTGGCGGACCACTGGAACCCGGACAACATGGAGGCCATGGAGAAGAGCAAGAACTCGCGAGTAGGAGCCATGATGAACGCCAGATACAGCCAGGAGACAGGCCCCAACTACTCGTGCTCCTGACCGGTACCCACCTCCCGGTTCTCCCGCCTCCCCGCTCCCCACCCCTGGAGGGAACCATGGATCTACAGACCACCATCGCCGCTTTCCCCAACGTCGCCCCCCTCGACGGCCTGGACGGGGCATGGCGGTGGAGTCTCAACCCCGTACTGCACTTCGCCGGCGCTCTGACCGACGACGGAAAGCGGCTCCTCCAGACCAACCAGCGCGGCAAGCACGATGAGAACCTCGCTTGTGAGGTGCTGTCCTTCGCCCGCGCCCATGAGCAGGAACTGCTGGGGGCGGGGCGTTTCCTCGGCTTCATGGAGGGCCTGCGGGTCCCCGGCTACGAGTTCGACGCCGTCGCGGTGGCCGTCCCCGAGGTGCACGGGCATCACAAGGCCCAGAATCCCGACCTCACCTCGGTGACCTACATCGTCTTTCCCGCGTACGCCTGCGAGTTCTCCGGTGGAGAGACCCTCGCCGAGACGGAGGCCCGGTACACAAAAATGCTCCATCCCGCAGAAATCGGGCGCGAGTCGGTGCCGTTCGTGAAGATGAGCTTCGACAACCACCGTACCGGTGGCGGGAGTACCAATCCCGGGCGAGCGTTGACGTACCCGCGGATCGTCCGCCAGGAGATCCCCGAGTTGGCGAACTCCTCCGGCGGGTTCGTGGAGTTCGAGAACCGCTTGGGCAAGGTCTGGCGAGTGGAGTGGGACGGTGGCTGGACTGTGTCGGGAGAGGTGCCGGGAGGGCCGGAGCGGCGTGAGCTGAGTCTGGACGAGGTCTTGGAACTCTTCGAAGTGGCGCTGCAGGAGGGCACGGGCCAGTAGTGAAGTTCCTCGTAGGACGGAACCGGTCCACCCCCGTCGCGTGAGCGAATCGTGCAGGCCTCATGAGTGACCCGTGGCGAAGGTGGGCGCGGTGGCCGCGGTTTGCTGACCTGCGGATGTCGGGTCGGCAACAGATTCGCGCGTGCACAGCGGGGGCGGTAACCGGATCGCTGTGCCCAACGGGGAACCGTACGGCCGTAGTTGCACGTGAATAACGTTGTGCTCCTCGCTGTTCACGATCCAGAACGCGCCTTGAGGGGCTTATGTGCGGCTGATACGGTGCCATCGCTTGACACTCACTCCAGCGCTGGCTGATTGGCCGGGTCGGCCGGTACGTCCCAGCGAGGGCGGATCGCGTGGATCACGCGTATCGCGGGTGAAGTGTCCTATTTGGCGATTGAATTGGCAGAATTTTTCTTGGGTGTACGGGGAGCTGTTGCGTGAAGATCCAAGAGCGTACGGGTGCGGGCGGCGGCCGTTCCTCGGTGCCCGCTCAGCCGATGTCCGGTGAGCGGCTCCCGACGCCGCCTCGCGAGCGCAAACCGGCTCTTGCCGCTCTTGCGGTCCTTCTGATCCTGGTCGGTGCGCTGGGCGCGACGATGCTGGTGCTGCGGGCGGGGGACCGGATCGAGGTCGTCAAGGTGACCAAGCCGATTCCGGCCGGAGGCTCCGTCAGCAAGGCCAACACGGCGTCCGTCCTGGTGGCGGCCGACAAAGGCATCGACTACATCCCGTGGGAGCAGTTGACCGGCCTGATGAAGCTGAAGGCCGTCAGCGCGATCCCTGCGGGAGTCGTTCCCGTCGGGCAGATGTTCACCGGCGAGACCGGCCTCGTCGCCGGTCAGGCCCTCGTGGGGCTCTCCCTCAAGGAGGGGCAGTACCCGAGCAGCATCAAGCAGGGAGACCTCGTCGCCGCCTACCGTGTCACCTCCAACGGCACCGGTACGGGCTCCAGTACGGGTTCCAGCAGTTCCTCCTCGACCGGCGCCGGCACCAGTTTGATCGTGGACAAGGCGAAGGTCACCGAAGTGAAGAACGCCGATGACAGTGAAGTGATAAGCAGCACCAACCTCCCCGTCACCCTCACAGTCGACGCCACCAAAGCCGCCGACCTCGCCCAGGCCGCCGCCACCGGCCAAGTGGCCCTCGTGCTCATCCCCAGCAGCTGAAGGCGGCCCCGGAACCATGGCGCTCATCGTTCTTGCCGCCGACAAGGGCTCACCCGGTGTGACCACCGCGGCCGTCGCGCTCGCGGCGGTCTGGCCTCGGCGGGCCCTGCTCGCCGAGACCGACCCGGCCGGCGGCGACCTCGTCTACCGCAGTGCCGCCGCGCACGGCGGGATGCTCAACCCGAACACCGGCATGCTGTCCATCGCCGCGACCGCGCGGCGCGGCCTCGTCCCCGATCAACTCTGGGACCACGTACAGCCGTTGAGCGGCGGGCTCGAAGTGCTCGTCGGGCTGGGAATTGCTGAACAGGCCGCCGGGCTCGCCGGGCTCTGGCCCACTCTCGGCAGTGCCTTCGCGCAGCTCGCCGACTCCCCGAACGCGCCCGCCGACGTCATCGCCGACTGCGGACGCATCAGCGGGGACACCCCTGTCGTCGAGCTGTTCCCGCATGCCGCGCTCGTGCTGCTCATCTCGCGGACCGAACCGGAAGCCATCGCGCGTGTGCGCGACCGTGCCGCCGCCCTCTCCACCAAGCTGCACGGCGGTCCGCGCGGCGCCGCCAGCCTCGCCACCCCTCTCATCGGGGTCATCCTCGTCGCCGACCCGAACAACTCGGGCAAGTTGGTCAACCAGGTCAACGACATGCTCGTACACGCGCAGACAGGTGCCCGTGTCGTCGGCACGCTCGCCGAAGACCCGGCCGGGGCCGAGCAGTTGGCCGGGCGCAAGCGCGGGCGGCTCGACAAGTCGATGCTCATCCGGTCGGCCCGCAAGGTGACTTCGGATCTGTATCAGCAGTACGGCGCGGCGTGGTCCGTACCCAGTCAGGTCCAGCAGCAGGCCGGCGGTCACCTGCCCGGCCAGCAACAGGGCCAGCAGCATGGCCAGCAGCCGGGGCAGCAGACCGGGTACTCCGGTCATGCCGGAGCCGGGCGATGACCGCTGTCGACCACTCGTTGGTCAAACGGTTCCGGCAGGACGCCGGTGACCGGATCGCCGAGCAGCGTCGGCTCGACCAGGCCTCCAATGTCACGCCGATGTCCGGCGAGGACGAGCGGCAGTACGCGCGGGCCGTCATAGCCCAGATCCTCGAGGACTACGCCCGCACCGAGATCAATGCCGGGCGTACGCCGCTGGATGCCGAGACCGAGGAGCAGTACGCGGCTGCCGTGCACGCCGCGCTGTTCGGCGTCGGGCGGCTGCAGCCGCTGCTCGACAACGTCGACGTCGA
The DNA here is from genome assembly GCF_033793965.1 of Streptomyces sp. ME02-8801-2C. Taxonomy (NCBI): domain Bacteria; kingdom Bacillati; phylum Actinomycetota; class Actinomycetes; order Kitasatosporales; family Streptomycetaceae; genus Streptomyces; species Streptomyces sp. ME02-8801-2C. The sequence goes on from NZ_JARAXP010000006.1 coordinate 12,518, forward strand.
GAACATCGACATCAACGGGTACGACCAGGTCTTCGTCGGGTATTCCGACGGGCGTGAGGTCGCCGGTGACCCGGTGGCCGAGTCCGACGAGGAGCTCATCGAGCTGATCCAGGTGCTCGGCGCCTACTCCGGACTCTCCTCCCGTCCCTTCGACTCCGCGAATCCGCAGCTCGACCTGCGGCTGCCGGACGGGTCCCGTCTGTCGGCCGTCATGGATGTGACCCGGCGGCCGGCGCTCTCCATCCGTCGTGCGCGGATGGGCAAGGTCTTCATCTCCGACCTCGTCGGGAACGGCACCGTCACTCCGGAGGTCGCGCACTTCATGGCCTGTGCCGTGCGCGCCCGGAAGAACATCATGATCGCGGGTGCTACGAACGCGGGTAAGACCACGCTGTTGCGCGCCCTCGCCAACGAGATCCCGCCGCACGAGCGACTCATCACCGTCGAACGTGCGCTGGAGCTCGGCCTCGACCAGTTTCCCGAACTCCACCCCAACGTCGTCGCGTTCGAGGAGCGGCTGCCCAACTCCGAGGGCCAGGGCATGATTTCGATGGCCGAGCTGGTGCGGCGGTCGCTGCGTATGAACCCGTCCCGCGTCATCGTCGGTGAGGTGCTCGGCGACGAGATCGTGACGATGCTCAACGCGATGTCGCAGGGCAACGACGGCTCGCTCTCCACGATCCACGCCAACAGCTCGCACGAGGTCTTCAACCGTATCTCCACGTACGCGCTCCAGGCGCGCGAGCGGCTGCCCATCGAGGCCAGCCAGATGCTCGTCGCGGGCGCCGTGAACTTCGTCGTCTTCATCCAGCGGCGCAACAACTACCAGACGGGCGGCCGGCTCCAGCGCATGGTGACGTCGGTCCGCGAGGTCAACGGCGTGGACGGCCGCGTGCTGTCCAGCGAGGTCTTCGCCGAGACCCCGGACGGCCGCATCGTGCCGCACGCGCCCATCTCCTGCCTCGACGAACTGGTCGCGCACGGGTACCGGCTGCCCGGCGGGAACTGGGGGTGACCATGACCATGATCATGACGACACACAGCGGTAATGCGTCGGCGTACGCGTCGGCCTACGCGTACGGGGACACGTACTCGGTGGCGGTCGGCTCGCTCGGCTCCATGGGCGGACTGTTCTCCATGGAGGTCCTGTACGCGCTCGTGGCCGGCATCGCCGTCGGCGGCGGGCTCGCGCTGCTCGCGATCGCGATCCGCGGGCTGCCCGCAAAGCCCGAGCACGAGAAGCAGAAGGCCAGCGAACGGGCCAACGAGCTCATCCGGTTCGCGGGGCAACGCGGTTCGCTCGCCGCGCTCGTCGGACTCGCCGTACTGGTGCTCACCCGGTGGGCGGTGGCCGGTATCGCGGCCGGCGTCCTCGTCTTCTTCTGGGACCGCCTCTTCGGTGGCGCGGCGGAAGAACGGGCCGGAATGCGGCGCGTCGAGGCCCTCGCCTCCTGGACGGAGTCGCTGCGCGACACCATCGCCGGCGCGGTCGGTCTGGAACAGGCGATCCCGGCGTCGGCCCGCGCGGCGGCCCCGGTACTGCGTCCGCACCTGGATGCGATGGTCGACCGGCTCCGCTCCCGTACCCCGCTCCCCGACGCGCTCCAGCAGCTCGCGGACGAGATCAACGACGCGTCCGCCGACATCATCGTGGCGGCGCTCATCCTCAACGCGCGGCTGCGCGGCCCCGGTCTGCGTCAAGTCCTGGGCGCACTCGCCAAGTCGGCGCGCGAGGAGGTCGACATGCGGCAGCGCGTCATGGCGCAGCGGTCGTCAACTCGTCGGTCCGTACAGATCGTTGTCGTGGTGTCGGTCGGCTTCGTCCTCGGACTCGCCATCTTCAACCGGGAGTTCGTCGAGCCGTACGGGACGCCGATCGGGCAGGTCGTACTCGCGTGCGTCTGCGGTCTGTTCGCGCTCGGCTTCTGGTGGCTGCGCAAGCTGTCGACCATCGAGACGCCGGAGCGCTTCCTGGTACGGGACGACGCGTCGGTGCAGTTCGTGCGGCCCAGGACACCTGCCCAGGCCGCGCCGGGGCAGCCCCCGTTCGGGGCCGGGGCCGCCGGTGCTGAAGAGGGGGTACGTCGATGAACGACCTGACCATGCCCGTGCTGGTCGGCGCCACTCTGGGCCTCGGGATCTACGTCCTCGTACGGGCGTTGATGCCGTCGAAGCGGAGTGCGGTCTCGCAGGTCGCGCGCATCGACGCGATGCGGGCACGGGGAGCGGCGTACGAGTCGGCCCATCGCACGCAGGACGCCGGCCGGATCGGCTCGTTCCGGGCCCAAGTGGGCGCCCGTGTCTCGGACTTCTACTTCCAGCAGGGCTGGGAGCAGCGCTCCCTGCGGGCCGACCTGGCTGTCCTGGACCGGAGTTGGGAGAACTTCCTCGCGACGAAGGTGCTGCTGGGCGCGGCCGGTCTGTTCTTCGGCCCGTTTCTCTTCGTCATCGTCTACACGCTGAGCATGGCCAGCAGCCCGGCCATCCCGGTCTGGCTGGCGCTGCTCTTCGCGCTGGTCTTCTTCTTCCTGCCCGACCTGGAGGTACGGCGGGACGCGGCCGAGAAGCGACGCGACCTGCGGCGGGTGATCGGGGCGTATCTCGACCTGGTGTCGATGAGCCTGGCCGGCGGCCGGGGTCTGCCCGAGGCGCTGATGGCGGCGGCGGAGGTGTCGGACGGCTGGGCGACCCAGCGCATCCGCAACGCCCTCGCGGACGCCCGTATCACCGGTACCAGTCAGTGGCAGGCGCTCGGATCACTGGGCGAGGAACTGGGCGTCGAGGAACTCAAGGACCTCTCCGCCTCCCTCGCCCTGGTCGCGGACGACGGCGCGAAGGTGCGCGAGTCGCTCGCCTCCCGCGCGGAGACCATGCGGCACCGCGAACTGGCGGAGATCGAGGGCAGCGCGGGCGAGAAGTCACAGTCGATGCTCGTGGCGCAGCTGCTGCTGTGTGCGGGGTTCCTGGTGTTCCTGATCTATCCGGCGGCGATGCGCGTGTTCCAGGTCTGAGCCCGCCACACAGAACTGCCCCCACAACTGCCCCCCACGACAGCTTCCTTCAACTTCAGCTTCTGCTCTTCCCTGAGAGGACAACTCACCATGAACGGATTGAACGGACGGAACTTCAGCACCGGTATCCCGGCGATGGACTTCCTGGTCACCTTCTTCCAGGCCCGCGTGGAGCGCGCTCGCTCCGGCGAGCTGGACCGCGGTGCGTCCGCGGTCGAGTGGGTCATCATCTCCGCGGTCGTCGTGGCGATCGTCGGCGTGGTCGCCGCGATCATCAACACCGCGCTGAGCGACGGCGCCAACAAGGTCGGCGACTGCATCAAGGGCGCCAAGGCGAGCGGCACCTGCTGATCGCGCGTACGAAAACGGGGTGTACGGGGCCGAGTTGACGGGGTTGTTGCTCGTGGGTGGCGCAGACAGATGGGTACGCCGCAGGGTGGAGGCCGCACGCAAGTGGGCGTCCGCCCGCGGTGACGCCGGCACGGGCGGGAGCCGGGACTCCGGCTCCGGCGCCTCCGGTTCCCGCACGCCCGGCTCTCCTCGTACGTCCGGCTCTCCCCGCACGTCCGACTCCGGCATGACCGCGATCGAGTTCGTGCTGCTGACGCCCGTACTCTTCTTCATGATCTTCGCGACCGTGCAGTTCGCGCTGTACTTCTTCGCGGACCACGTCGCCCAGGCGGCGGCCCAGGCCGGCGCCCGCAAGGCCCGCGCCATGGCGCACGACCAGCCGGGTGTCTGGCGGGGCGAGGCGCAGGACGTGGTGGACAGCTACATCCAGCAGCTGGGCCCGAGCCTGGTCCTGGCACCGAACGTGACGATGCTCCAGCCGGAGCAGAACACGGTGGGCGTGGAGATCACGGCACGGGTGCCCACGGTGTTCCCGGGGTTCGATCTGACGGTGCACGCGCAGTCGGTGGGTCCGGTGGAGCGGTTTGTGCGGGACGGGGGGAACTGATGGGCTACTTCTCCTCCCTGCGGGACCGGTGGGACCGGCGTGACCCAAGTGATCTGGGTGACCGGGGTCTGTCCACCGTCGAGGTGGTGATCCTCGCCCCGGTGATGATCATGTTCATCCTGGTGCTGGTGGCCTTCGGCCAACTGGTCGACGGGCGCGGGGCAGTGGACGGAGCGGCGCGCGACGCGGCCCGTGCCGGGTCGATCCAGAAGGATCACGTCACGGCGATGGCCGAGGCCAGGCAGGCGGCGGAGGCGGACCTCACGGATATCTGCTCGGGCCCCGTCACGGTGACCCAGACAAGCGCCGGCTTCGAGCCCGACACCATTTTCACGGTCGAGGTGAGCTGTGAGGTGCGGGGTCTGGCGATGCTGGGCCTGGACATCCCCACGACGCTGACGGCGAGCTTCAGCTCACCGCTGGACCCGTTCCGGAGGACGGCGTGACGCTGAGACCGAGGATGCCCTCTGCCGTACGTGACTGGTCCGGACGTCGGTGCTCCCGTATGGACGACCGCGGCTCGGGCGCCGGTGCCGTGATCATCTTCGCCCTCCTCTTCCTCTCCCTCTCCGCCTTCGTGATCGACGGCGGCATGTCCATCTCGAAGCGGGAACGGGCGGCGGACATCGCGGAGCAGGCGGCGCGTTACGCCGCCCAGGACATAGACCTCGACGCCCTCTACGCCAACGCGGCGGGCGGCGCCCCGATCAACTTCCAGAACTGCGACGCACGCGTGAAGGCCTTCGCCCAGGAGATGGGCATGTCGGCCGCGGACACGGGCGCGTCCCATTGCGTGGTGGCGAACGCCAACGAGGTGCAGGTAGAGGTGCAGTTGACGTACTCGCCGGTGTTCACAGGCCTGTTCTACGGCGGGGATGTGACGGTACGGGGCGAGGCGGTGGCGGAGAACGAGGTGGGGTGAGGACGGCTCAACTCACTTGTTGCCGTTGCCGCCAGTGCCCCCACTGCCCTGCCTGGTGTCCTTGGTGGTCATCTTTTCGTTGACCTGCTTGGCGAGTTCGTCGTCCAGTTTCTTGAACTCGCGTACGACGGCGTCCGACATGTCGGCGAGGGCGTCGAGCTGCTGGGTGATGTCCTCGCGGCCGTCCTCCCAGTTGGACTCGAAGTCCTCCAGCGCGTCGTTCACGCTGCCGTCGCCGATGTCGTCCTTGTAGGACGCGAAGAGCTTCTTGGTGTGGTTCAGCCGCGTCTTGATGGAACGCAGCCGGCTGCCGTAGTCCTCCAGCTCGCTCAGCGGAAGCGTGAGGTCGGACTTGCCCTTGCCCATGTGTGAGTCCCCCTGGACCGCCTCGTAGTCTGATCGGCGTCTGACCGACGTCCGACCGGCACCGTACAACGGAACGGGGCCGGCACGGCAGATCGAGCGAACGGGGTGGAGCAGAGGACATGGCCCGCTACAGCGAAGCGCAGACGGTCGAGCGAGGCGGCTTCCGGATCAAGGTCCCGGAGTCGTGGTGGGAGTTCGACGTACGCCCCGAGTCACGCGACGACTCCATCCGCCGCATGGTCGACGAACGGATGCGGCAGCGCCCGGAGTTGGCTCAGCACCGCGACACGTACACGACGTTCCTCCAGAAGGCGGCGGTGGACGCGTGGAAGTCGGGCGCGCTGTACTGCGGTTGCATGGCTGAGAGCTTCGGCGGCGACACCCCGATCACCGGCTCGGTGACGGTCTCGATGGTCGGCGGCCGCGCGCAGGACGGTACGCCGCTCTCGACCGACCCGGCGGTCATCGCGGGCCAGTTGGCGGTCAAGGAGGCGAAGCGGGAAGGGGACAGCTGGCGGAAGGCGACGACCGTCGACATCCCCGGCGTCGGCCCGGCGGCGCGTACCCACGGCATCGAGGACATCGCCGTACCGGGCGACGAACTCGGCCGCACCATCCGCGCTGTGCTGATGCAGACGTTCATCCCGGTCCCGGGCCAGGAGGGCAAGGTGGCACTGGTGGCGGGCAGCAGCCAGGTGCTGGACCTGGCGGAGTCGTTCTTCGACATCTTCGACGCGATCACCTCGACGTTCCGGTTCGCCGAGTAGCTGCTTCACATCGAATGGCCGAAGCAGAAGGTGCTCCCGCCACCATGCGACTGATTTCGATGGAAGGAAAGTCGGCTGTGGCGCCCAATTGGGACTGGGACTGGGACACCGGCGAGGGCGTGTCGCATATCGACGACCCCGCCGAGGTTGACGCCGCCTTCGAAAGGGGTGAGTGGCCACTGGGTTCGGCGGTGATCGGGTTGGCCTTCAATTGTTCGCTGGAGGAGGCGTTGCCTCGGATCCTCCGGGCGACGCAGTTGCCGGACATCGCTCAGCGCGGGTTCGCGTTCACCGCGGCCGGTGCCGCGGCACGGCTCAACGGCAGGCTGACGCCGGAGTTGTACGAGGCACTGCGCGCGGAGGGGCACGGAGGCCTCGCCGAGTACGCCATCGACGACACGCTGGCCTTCGTACCGTTCCGCAGGCTGCCGCCGTGGCTCAAGTGGCGAAAGCTGTGGACTGGAGTGCGCGACAAGTTGGAGAGTTGGTGGCTGCGGTCCGGGGAAACGGTCGAAGAGGCATGGCAGGCCCTGCGCCGACGTAGCTGACCTCGGGAGGAGGCGAACAAGGTGTCCGGGTGGAACTGGGACGGCGACGAGAGCGTGCTGCGTTTCGACGATCCCACTGAGTGGGACAAGGCGTACGAACGGGGCGAGGACTCACTGGGGTCCGCCGCGATCGGGCTGGCCTTCAACTGCTCTTTGGCCGAGGCCTCGCCGCGCATCATCAGGGCGATGCAGTTGCCGGACGTCGGCCAGCGGGGGTTCGCGTTCACCGCGGCGGGTGTCGTGGCCCGACTCAATGGTGAGTTGACACCAGAGCTGTACGCCGCGCTGCGGGCGGAGGGCCCCGGCCGCAAGAGCATCGCCGGGAACGCCATCGACGACACTCTCGACTACGTGCCGTTCCGGCAGCTGCCACTGTGGTTCAAGTGGTGGACGGTCGTGTCAAAGGTGCATGACAAGCTGGAGACCTGGCGGCTGGAGTTTACGTACGCGGCTGAGGACGCCTGGCGGGCGCTGCGTGGACGCCGTTCCTGAGCGGGCGGGTCCAATAGCCGCGCCGGGTGACGCAGTGGCCGACGACGCACTGATGGTGCGGGCGGACGGTGTCGTCGCCGGCCGTGGATACGTGGGCCGGGAGAGAGCCGCTGAAGTGGCGGCGGCGGTGCCCGAGTCGAGCACCCGAATTCTCGACTGGCTGCGGAACCTGTCCGGCGATGGCGACGGCGACTGGCGAAGGTTCGAACGGCTCGCGGGAGTGGCGGTCCACCTGCATCCGGACGGGCTTGCCCCGATCCTCACGTCGGTGCTCGCCTCAGGCGCGCGGGGCGTGACCGCGGAGGACCTGGTCGACATGCTCGGTGAACTGCGGGCCCCCGAAGCGGTGGAGGCGATCAGTTCCCTCGTGCAGGGGAGGAAAGACTCCGACGGGCCCATGTACGCCCTGTGTGTCAAGGGAATCCAGTCGCTCGGAGAGATCGGTACCCCTGAGGCGAACCGGTTCCTGAAGGGCATCGCCACGAGCGAGCCGAGCGCATGGCCGGCCCCGCTGAGGTGGCACGCGGCGGAGGAACTGGGCATTGAGGATGAGCTCGGGTTCGACGAGGACGAGATGCTGGGCGGGTATAGGCAGCCTGGTGTCACTTGGAGGACCGAGGGATTGGGTTGATCGAGGGATCAGGAGGTCGTGAAGGGCCATGGACATTCGTGCCGTAGTGACCGGCTTTCGTGGCGCGGAGCCTCTCCCCGGCTTGCCCGACAGCTGGCACTGGTCGCCGGCGCCCGGCATCGACTTCGCGGGGGCGCTGTCCGCCGACGGGAAACGGCTGCTCCAACTGAGCGGCCGTAACTCCTACGACCAGGACCTCGTCGTCAGCACCCTCCGCTTCGCCCGGGATCGCGAGGACGCGATCTTCGCCCGCAACCCCTTCCTGGGCGCCCTCGGCGGCTTCGAACCGCCCGCCGGACGTCGTTTCGACGCGGTCGTGGGCATCGCGCCCGAGGTCCACCGCTTCTACGGCGTAGAGAATCCGGACCTGACCCCGCACGTCCGGCTGACCTTCCCGGCGTATGCCTGCGAGTTCTCCGGCGAAGAAACTCTCGACGAAGCCATCACCCGGTACCGCATGCTGCGCCTGAACCATCTTGACCGGGAGCCGCTCCCTTACCTCAAGATGAGATACGCCAACACGCGGACCCGGGGCAGGAGCACGAACCCGGGGCGGGGCCTCACCGAGCCGACGCGGCTTGTGGAGGAGCTGCGACTGATGGACGGTGGAACCGGGAGCTTCGTCGAGTTCGAGAACCGGCACGGCGATGTGTGGCGTGCCGAATGGCATGGCGCGTGGTTCGTCGCCGAGTGGAACACCCAGAACGGCACACCAAGGGAAACCGGCCTCGATGAACTCGTCGAGTTCGCCATCGCGCGGCTGTGACACGCGTTTGACGTACGGAAAGTGAATTCAGATTGAGAAATGCGGAGTTCCTTGTCGAACTCGACGAGGGAATGCTCGACTACTTCCGGCAGATCGCCGAGGAGATGGTCAGCCGGTTCGGAATCTCCCGAGCCGAAGCCGTGGCCAGGATCAACTCGAAGTACAAGGGTGCCCGGATCGATCCGTACCCCGACCTCATGTGTCATGAGACGCCGGAGTACTGGGCTTACGGTCTCTACTTCCAGCCAGTCGGCGGACAGTTGCCATACGGCGCGCCTGACGAGAACCTCTCCGCATGGGAGGTGCGGCCGGCTCCCTCCAGGAACTCGCATGTCTGGACGATCAGGGAGTGGTTGGCGTCCCCGGCGTCATCGACCTCTCGAACAACACAGGATCGAGTCAGGATGAGCAGAACCTTCAACTACCGTTTCCAGAGCCCAATGGGTGGTCTCGCTGCCGACCTGACGGCAGAATGCGTCCCTCCTGGCACTGGTGAGGAATTCTTCCTACAGGTTGCTCGATACGTGCGTCTGTCGCTGCCCCAGGGCGTCTATTGGCGGGACGCGTCCTGGCTGGCCTTCGGTCTGACGGTTCATGCGCCCGATCTGATCTCCCGGAACCCTCAAGGCATGCTGGTCCGAGTCACATCGGTTGATTTCCCGCTCGCGCACTTCCGGTCGGAAGTGGCGGCCCTGGCCATGGACGGTTGGATACGGCAAGAATTCGACCTGCCCGATCGTGGGCTACGGGCGTTCTTCGACTCGGAGAGGGGAAGCTACGGCTTCCAATGGGGAGAGCATGCCGAGCCGTTCCCGGACGATCTCCCGAAGTAGACCCAGAGGAGAAACGAGGCTGAACGGAATGTCCGAGCAGATCATCCGCATCTCGGAACCAAGGCTTGCGCGTGCGGTGTTCGGTCCACTTGGTGGCGTGATCGAAGTCGGCGCGGTGAACTCCACCGGCACCTGGGAACTCGCCGACGTCTCGGTGGGTGATTTTCTGGCGTGCAGACCGGGCGACGTGGAGCGATTGCTCTACGGCATTCGGTCGGTCTGCCGATTCAGCGATGCGGCGATGGCTGTCACCGACGAGCTGGGCCGGTTCCGCGACCATGAAGTGCCAGCGGCGTTCCTGCTCCTGTGGTCAGCGGGGGTCACAGGAGTTCCGCAGCCTCTTGAGGAACTTGCGGAACCTGCCGTGGTGCGACGCATGTGCCGTATGGCTGCGGATCTGCAACTGACGTACTTCTTGCAGGCCTTGGTCACAGCAGCCGTCGCGGCAGGAACGGAAGTCCGGCAGGGGGCGGCCGGAATTGTCGAGATCCTCGGCGTCGCAGCGGACTTGGCGGATGACAAGGGTGGCAGTACGCCGTTGGACGTCTTCAGGATGTGGCGCGTCGCCCATCTGCCGGGCATCCTTCGCCCCGAGTCGGACGCGCCGGAGAGCGGAAAGGCAGGCTTCCGGGCGTACGACGAGATGCTGGAGGACGTACTGAGGACCACTCCCTGATCTGGAGTACTCGGCACGCTTTCGCTCACTGGTCAGGCGAAGAACTTCAGTATCTCCTGCGGAGGGCGGTCGTCTCTCTTCCACTGAGCCAACAAGTGGCCGGCCATCAGCGGAAACCCTTTGAGTATGTCCAGGTCGTCGCCGGTCCTCCCGTCCCCCGAGATGTTCCCGTCGCTGAGACTCATGCGAACCGCTGCGACGGGATTGCCGTTGGCGTCCGTAGGCCGGATCGAGTCGACTGCCTCATCCTCATCGAGGGTCAGGAACAACTCGTGGGTGCCGTCGACCTCGGCTTTGTAGAGGAAGGTGGAAGACGAAAGCTCTTGCATGAGGGTCAACCGGAAGAAGTACATTGCTGCTCAGATGAACCGGAACGTTCCGGTGACGGCGTCGAAGATGTCGTGGAACGCCTCCGCCAGGTCCAGCACAGGGCTGGCCCCGGAGACTAGGACGACCTGATCGGTGGTTCCCGGGACCGGGAAATACGTCTGGGTCAGCACCATCCGGAGGGTACGGCTGTCGCCCTGCGCGACAGGTACGTCCTCGACGCCGAATGTCCGGGCGGCGACGCCGACTTCCGGTATATCGACGGTGGTGACCGTACGCCAGGCATCACCCTCTCGGCGAGGTGTGATGGTGCGGAGGCTGTCGGCGATGGCGCGGGGGTCGGTGGACAGGGCGACGCCCTGCGTGTTCTTGGCGCCGAGTACGGAGACAGTCACGGTCGCGGAGAGCGGGACGCCGTCGAAGTTCTCCGCCATACAGCCCAGATATAGGGCACCTGACTCATGGGCGTCCTTGGCCATCTTGCGGAGCATTGCCGTCAAGTCGGAACGGTAGGGGGCCAGTTCGGGGACTCCACGAACCCGTTCGTCGACCAGAGCACGAACGGTTGCCTCCCTGCCCTCGGGGCGGACGTCGAACTCCCACCAGGAATCGGGAACTGCTAGAGAGAAACTGGGCATTAGGAACTCATTTTCTTTCCGGCTAGTCCATGGTGATTCCGAGATCCTGTGTCAGGATCTCGATAAGCTTTGTTTCGGGAACGTCTGGGGTCCTATAATTAAGCGCCCTAATGTGTGTTACGAATTCGGCTGGAAGGGACACGTGATACTTGGTCACGTAGTGTGCCAGGTCCTCGCGCCAGATCCAATCACCATCCGTGTAAAGCGACCCGATGCCGGTAAGGATGGGGGCTTCAGGGTCCAAGACGTCGTGTCCTGCGCTCATTTCACTCCAGATCCCTGTGCCGTTTCTGAGGTAAGTGACGAAATTCTTTTCGTCTGGCTCACCGGTCGAGTTTACGGCGTCCTTGATCGATCCAGACAGAGGAAGCCCCCAGCCGGGGGAGAGTTCGATAAAAAAGCCTGCGGGGCGAATCATGAGAACTCCTCGATCGTGCCACTGCCCATTGTTCAGGCCATCGGGAGGAATGTAAGCCATACTCCCCCGTCCTTGATGTGAGGTGTGAACGGACCTTCGCCGATGCTAGGCACACCCACCGCGTTCGTCGGAGCCTTGACGGGCACACCCAGGGAGTTCGCCATGCCTTGGACGATATGGGGTTGGGCTACTCCCGAATGGCAGGTGAGCATCCTGACGGGTTCGCCGTTGTAGCCGGGTGTTTGTCGGATGGTATCAAGGATATGGTTCGGGTGAACAGCGTGGCCGCCCGCCCTCAATCCTGCACGGTTCGCCTGACCGGCAACCATGCGTCCGTCCGTCGTTCCGTGAATGATGACGTCTTGATATCCGGGTAGTCTTTTTGCGACATCAAAATTCCTGAGAGTTGCGGGGTCGTATCCAATGGCGACTGCACCATCCTTGCGATAGATCGGGATGTCGGAAGGGAGTGCGTCATCGGCAGCTCTGCCCGGTGGGCCTACATGTGGTGAGTCGGCTTTCCACCATTCCCTCTTGCCCATCATGCTGAAGGTCGAGAAGCGGACGTCTCGTAGCCCGCGAATGCTGTTCGCGAGGTTCTTCAGACCGCCGCCGATACCACCCATGAATCCGACACCCAGGGCTTTGAGGCCGCCGATCTTCCACAGCTTCCCGATCTTGGCAAGGCTGGTGAAACCTTTTGTGGCAGGTATGCAGTCCAGTACAGCCCATGCCAAGTCCCCCCAGCCCGCAGTCCCGTTGAGTACTTTTCGTACCGTGTCTGCCAGAACCACGAGTGCGGCGGCGAACACAAGCCACCCCAACGGCCCGCCGATGATCATCACGATGATGCCGACGACGGTCACGACCCATTTGCAGACCGTGACGATCTCGTCCCAGTTGTCGGTGACCCAGTCGCCGATCTCCTCCCACCAGTGACGGTTGGGGATACCGGCGTCGGAGGCCTCCTCCAGCTTCTTCACCGTGCGGCGGGCGGCCTCTTCTCGCAGCCCCCGCGCCTGATTGGCGAGTTTCTTCGCCGCGTCCAGGGCGCTTTGCGCGCTCGCGACATCCCGCTCGGCGGAGGCCTGCTTCTCCTTGGCGTGCTGGGCGTTGCGCGTAGCCCGGCGGACCTCGGCCTCGTCGGGCTTCGGGACGTCCTTGCTCGGGCTCTTGGCAGGGTCGTAAGAATCCGTCTTCTCGGTGGCCGTGCGTACCCAGTCGTTCGCGCCGGAGAGGGCCGACTGCGCCGAGGTGAGATCCGCCTGTGCCGTGCGTCCGTCACGGAGGGCCTTGTCCGCCTTCTCCTGGGCGACTTCCAGGTCCGGCCAGAAGGAGGCGAGGGCGTCACCGGCGAGGTCGTACGACTTCTTGAGCTTGCGGAGTCTCTTCGGCGTGTCAGCGAACTCCTCCGCGAACACCTCCGCCGTCTTACCGGCCCACGAGAGGATCTCGTCCTCCGTGGCCAGGCCCTTGATGCTGCGCAGCGCCTCGGAGACGTCCTCGGCGAAGTCGTGCAGCGTGCCGGCGAGTTTGCGGATGCGTTGGGGGTCGCCCGGAGTGGGGTCCTGGTCCAGGTCGAGTATGTGCCAGTCCGCCGGCCTGTGAGACACGCGTATCCCGCCCCCGTAGCACCTGCAACGCTTATATCCGTACGCGCGTGTGAATCTATCGCACGTCCGCTGTGAGGCTGCTGATGAACGTGGTGAAGCTGCGGGTGGGGAAGGAAAGGGTGCCGCGGGCGGGTTCTTTGGAGTCGCGTATCGCGATCCGGGTACGCAAGTCGGCTATCTCCACGCAGGTGTTGCCTTCGGCGCCGCCGGAGAAGCTGGACTTCCGCCAGTTCAGGGACTGGGTCATGGGACGCGCCTCACAGTTCCTTGGACAGCCGGTGGATGAATTCCCGGGACGCCGTGGGATCCAGCGTTGCCCCCTCCACCTTACGGAAAAGGGTTCGGAGCGTACTCAGTTGGGGCTCTACGTCGATGAACGCGGTGTCGGCTGCACCGTCCCGGAACCCGGTGTCGAGTTGGGGTACCCGCCCACCCATGTACATCATCGAGGCGCCAGCGCCACCGAAGCCGTCCTGGTCGGTGGGGATAACGCGCACGGTGACGTGCCCCTGCTCGATCTGGTCCAGGATCTGCCCGAGTTGAGCGCGGGAGACCTGGCGGTCGGCCACCCGGATGCGCAGTGCGAACTCGTGGACGATCGTCTCGTACGGGGTCGGGGCGTCTCCCTGTACGACAGTGCGGCGCCTCATGCGGTGTTCGACCCGAGGCGCCAACTCGCTCTCCGGTAGCTCCGGGCGCATGTAACCGAAGACCGCGCGGGCGTAGTCCGGGGTCTGGAGGAGCCCGGGAACCTGCGTGATGACGATCTCGCGCAGGAAGGTCGCGTGGTGCTCGGCCTCCGACACGTCCAAGTTCACCTGGGGTAGAACTCCTCGGTACTTGTCCCACCAGCCACGCGCGCGGTCGCCCGTCATTCCCGTCAGAGCGTCGATCAACGCGGTGTCCGTGCAGCCGTAGTGGGCCGCCAACTGGCGGATGCGGTCCGCGCTGACGCCCGCGATGCCGGCTTCCATCTGGCTTATCTGGGCTGAAGTCGAGTTGAGGAACGCTGCCACTTCACGGGCTTTCAACCCGGCGGCCTCGCGCAGCCTGCGCAGTTCCGTCCCCAGACGCACCTGTCGTGCGGTGGGGTGGCTCCTTGGTGCCACGCACTCTCCCAATTTCAACAGCCGCGAAGAAATGCCTCGTTCGGGTGTCAGGCTACGGCAAAGGGTTGCATGGGCAGAAATTACTGCCTTACCGTCGGTGCTGCGACGCACACGCTGCGGAATCACTGGGACCCCGGAATCGCACCGCCCCGTCCTGCCCCGACGGCTGCGGCACAGCCGCCGCCCGCACCCCCAGCGACCGATCAATCAACTCCCCTCCCCAGTAACGGAGTCACGGCATGCCCGCAACCGAAGGAATCGCCCTCACCGCGAACGAACCCTGGGAGTACGTCCTCCACATCCCGCACGACCTCCGCGCCGTCACCGTCTGCCGCCGCACTGTCCGCCTGGTCCTCACGATGCACGGCCTGATCCGCCTCACCGACGTCGCCGAGCTCCTCGCGACGGAGCTGGTCAGCAACGCCGTACGTCACACCAAGGGTCCTGTCGCCCTGCGCCTGCGGATGAGGGCCGGCGTACTGCGCGTCGGAGCATGGGACGCCGACCCCGAGCCACCCGAACCGCCGCCCTCGGTAGAGGCGTTGACGCAGCTCACGCACATGGAGGAGGGGCGGGGGCTGGCTCTGGTCGGCTCGTGTGCCGACCTGTGGGGCTGGCAGCCGCTGAGCAGGGATGGCAGGCGAGGGAAGTACGTGTGGGGTGACCTCGTCGCGGCATAGCTCGTTGATCGAACCGAACAGCAGATGGAAAGGAGAGCGGATGGTCGGCTCGCCGCACGAAGGCCTGCACCGGATCTGTCAGAAGGACCCGGCGGGCTTCACGCGCACCCTGCAACGTGTGCTGCATATCCCCATTCCCGAGCCGCGTGAGTTCGCGGTCCTCAACGCGGACCTGACGGAGATTGAGCCGATCGAGCGACGCGTGGACACGTTGCTCAGAGCGGAGACCGACGAGGGTACGTACCTGTTGGTCGTCGAGTCACAGGGAGAGCAGGACAAGGAGAAGCGGAGCAGTTGGGCGTACTACCTCAGCTACCTGTACGCGAAGTACCGCTGGGAGCCGGTGCTGATCGTCCTGACCCAGAGCAGGTCCACGGCCCGATGGGCGGCCCAGCCGATCCGTCTGGGCCTGCCCGGCTGGCACTCGCTCACCGTACGGCCGCTCGTGCTGAGTCCGGAGAACGTGCCGCTCATCGCCGATGAGGCAGAGGCTAAACGGGATGTGTTCCTCGCGGCGTTCTCGGCGATGACGCATGGTAAAGGCCCGGGCGCCGCTGACATACTGAAACCGCTGGCGGCAGCCCTGGAGGCCACCGACACCGAAGGCGCGGGAATGCTCGCGCAGTTCGTGGAGTCATGTCTGGGTGATGCCCAGGCCAAGCAGATCTGGAAGGAACTGATGATGCCGGTCAACTACTTCTTCCGGCACGAGGTCGCCGAGAAGGTCCGGGAAGAGGGCCGGGAAGAGGGCATCGAGAAGGAACGCGCATCGATGGTCCTCCGGATCCTCGAATGGCGCGGCATCTCGGTTCCCGACTCCGTCCGTGGCCGGGTGGAGGCCTGCTCAGACCTGGGCCAGCTCGACATCTGGGCCCAGCGAGCGGTCAGTGCGACGACCGCGGAGGACCTGTTCGCGGGAGACACGGTCTGATCCGCCCCGGCCGTCGGCACTCGGCCCTCAGCGGTTGACCGACTGGATCTCCTGGACGGCGATGTCCTGCGTCGTCTCGAACGTGCCGTTCGGGAGTCTGTCGCCGGTGCCGTCGCTGCCCTGCCAGGTGATCTCCCAGGTGACAGAGGCCTTCAGTTGGTAGGGGGTGCCGTCGGTTGCGCGGAGGTACGTGATTCCGCACGGCGGGGCCTCAGATGCCTTGGCTGCCGTGTACGGCGTACCGATCGAGCCGTCCTCGTTGATCGTGCAGTCGCCCGACGGCGGGTAGGTGGCGGCGTCGGCTGTACCCGGGTCCAGGTGGAGGGCGACCGGCTTGGCCGTCGTCTCCGCCCACAGGCCGGTGTTGGGAAGCTCGGCGCGGACCTTGATGTCCTGGAAGGTGCCCTTGTCTAGCCAGACCCAAGTGGGCAGGTTGACCGTCGACTTGGCCGT
Organism: Streptomyces sp. ME02-8801-2C; assembly: GCF_033793965.1. Taxonomy (NCBI): domain Bacteria; kingdom Bacillati; phylum Actinomycetota; class Actinomycetes; order Kitasatosporales; family Streptomycetaceae; genus Streptomyces; species Streptomyces sp. ME02-8801-2C. The sequence goes on from NZ_JARAXP010000006.1 coordinate 28,657, forward strand.
CGGCCGGAGTTCGATCTCGGTGCTGGGGACCTCGATCTTGTCGTAGGCGTACTCCGCCAGGGTCTTTGGGGTGGGGGCATGGGCGATCTTGGGGATCACCCCGGCCGGCTCCCAGAACATGATGCGGTTGCAGTCCCAGGAGAAGGGGTCGGTGGTATCCGCCGCTACGCCACGCCAGAAGTAGCCCTTCTTGCCGACGTTGTAGTCATCGAAGCCTTTGACGGTTCCCCCACTTCCGTCGGTGGTGTCGTAATAGTTGAACGTCGACTTGCCGTCCCGGAAGAAGTCCGTCCACAGTTTCGACCCGTACCAGCCGATGCGTGTGCTGATGTTGCCGGCGGCCACAGTCTCCGAGAAGGTCTTGAGCTGCTCGGGCGTGAAGCCCGGCTCGTACCAGCAAGGGGGCGGTGTCCATGTGGTGTTCACCGCCGCGAGGGCACCGCGCTTGCCGCCGGTGGGACCGCTGACCTGGGTGACCTTGATGTTGGAGTAACTGGCGGACGCGTACAGTTCGTTGCCGTCGGCGCCGCCTGTGGGGGGCGTGGCGGGGGGTGGGGTTGTTGAGTGGTCCCCGGGGAGGTCCGCGTGTGCGACGCCGCTGGTCCACAGCAAGAGGGCGGCAGCCAAAACCGGCATCAGGCGCAGCGACTGAGAGGACGCCCTCATGCTGCCCTGCACTCCTGGGACTTGCCCACGACCTCGATGACCATGGCCTTCCAGGGCTTGGAGGAAGAGGTGGGTGGATTCATGAGCAAGGTGTATTTCTCGTAGCTTGCCAGGCTTTCCTCCGTTCGGAGGATCTTGCCCGTCTTGATTTCTTTTCCGAAGAACTTGCCCTGATTTCGGCAGAAAGTGACGACGATGTTCTTGTTGCTCAGCGCGGTCGCTTTCGCGTTGTAGTACTCGTCGGTCCCGGTGACGGTCCAGCCGCCCTTCACCATGGTCTGGATCTGGGTCTTGGCGTACTTGGCGGCAAGACCATCGGAGTAGTACTTGTACGCCGGGTCTTCGGGGTCCTGTTGAGCCATGCCGTGGGTCAATGCCCGCATGTAGTTCTCCGCGTTGGCGAGCGCGGCCGCTGACTTCGCATCGGACGGTGTATCGAAGTCGAAGACCAGATTCACGTCTTTCGGCACGCTCATGTCCGGTGCCCCCGCACCCCCCGGATCCGACACCGAAGCCGAACCCGAAGGACTACTCGCCCCCGAATCCGCCCCCTTGATGTCGTCCGGCGAGGACTTCTCGCCCCCGCCGCATCCGGTGAGCAGAAGAGCCGTCGTTGCGGTGAGCGTGGTGACGGTGACGGACAGGGCGCGGCGGGCCACGGTTGATCTCCCCCGGGGTCGGACTGGCGTGTGTACGGCAGAGAACGAAGCTATCAGTGGTGCGTAGAGGGCATTTGTGTGCCGCCAGGGGGTTGTGTGGGGACCGTGAGGAGTGTGTCGTGGCGGTTGCGAACGGTCCTGATGTCGACCGACACCCACGTCCGAAATAAGATCCCGATAGGCTCAGCACACCCCCACGTCTCGCTTCCATTCCGCCCCACACGACACGAACCCAGGACACCCGCCATGCCGCGACGCAGCACTTCAAGCCGGACGGGAAGCCCCACGGGCAGCCGGACGGGAGGCTCGCCGGGTCCGGGTAACGCCCCGGGTTCAGGGAACGGTCCGGGGGCGGGGGGTTCGTCGACGCCGAGGAACCGCACCCCCCAGCCCCTCCCCAGGCGGCGGCGCAGTTTCGGGGACTTCGTCAAGGCGTTTCTCGCGTTCGTCGCCCTCGCAGGCCTGCTCGTCGGGGTGCCCTACGCGCTCGCCGTGGTCATCGGGTGGCCGTTCCCGGACGGGGCGCCCTCCCTGGACTGGCTGCAGGAAGAGATCACGGTCAGGACGTTCCAGAACATCCTCGGCGTCATCGTCTGGATCGCCTGGGCCCAGTTCACCGCGTGCGTGCTCGTCGAGGTGAAGGCCGCGCTGTCCGGGGTCGGGATGCCGGGGCGGGTGCCCGGCGCCGGGCCGAGTCAGCTGCTCGCGCGGCAACTCGTCGCCGCGCTGCTGCTCGTGGGTGCCACGGCCGCCTCCTTCACGCCGGGCCTCTCGCAGCTCGGCCACAGCATCGAGGGCAACCAGCAGGGCACCGTCGCCTCCGCGCAGGCCACGCCCGGCGGTTCGCTGAGCGGGATGTTCGCGCAGCAGCAGGAACAGGCGGCCAGTACCGCCGCCGCGCTCGGCCAGCAGGCCGCCGACGCGGCCAGTCACGCGGAGGTCGGGGGGCCGTCGGTCAAGGCCGGCGCCACGAAGTTCTACCGGATCCAGCCGCCCGAGGGCCGTCATCACGACTCGCTCTGGGAGATAGCGCAGCGCCACCTCGGTGACGGACGCCGGTACGGCGAGATCTACCAGCTCAACAAGGACCGTGTGCAGCCGGACGGTTCGCGGCTCTCCGAGGCCAGTCTGATCCGCCCCGGCTGGATCATGGAGATGCCCGGCGACGCCCGCGGCGGCGACCTCGTCGAGATGCCCAGCACCGGCGCCACCGCTTCAACTACCGCTCCCGACGCCGGTTCCACCGTTTCCCCGCACGTCGCGCAGCAGATCAACCAGTACGCCCAGACCGGCGACCACGCGCAGGGAACCGGCGGCGGCCAGCAGGGCGGCACCACCTCCCTCGATACCAACACCACCCGTATCAGCCTCCCCCAACAGCGCCCCGAGACCGGCGGTACGCACGCGAACCCTGCTGTTCTGCACGAGCAGCGCACCGCGACCCCGGCCGAAGAAGCCACCGCCACCACCACTGAGACCACCTCCGCCGAATCCGACGCCGGTTTCTCCTTCGGCCTCCCCGAAGCCCTCGTCGGCGCGCCCCTCCTCGCCGCCGGTCTCCTCGGCGCGCTCGGCCGCCGGCGCCGGCAGGCCCTGTGGCAGTCGGCGCTCGGTGCGGTCGGCGGGCGGCGCGGTATGGAGCCGCCCACGCCCACCGGTGCCGCCGCCGACGCCCAGGACGCGCTCCTCATCGGCGCCGACCCCGAAGGCGTACGCCTGCTCGACCGCTCGCTGCGCGGACTCGCCGCCTCCCTCGCCGGCGAGTCCCGGCCGCTGCCCACCGTCTACGCGGCCTGGCTCAGCAACGGTGACCTGCACCTCCAGCTCGCCCAGCCCGCCGGGAAGCCCCCGGCCCCCTGGCAGCTCGGCCAGGACCAGACCTTCTGGCTGCTGTCCCGGACCGACGCCGAGCGGTACGAGGATGTCGACACCGCCGCTCCCTACCCGGGCCTCGTCAGCCTCGGCACGATGGACGACTCACGCCTGCTGCTCAACCTCGAGTCGGTGCCCGGCATCGTCTCCCTGAGCGGCAGCGAGTCCGACCGGGCCGCCGTATTCGCCTCCGTGGCAGCCGAGTTGGCCACCAACGGATGGTCGGACCGCATGACCATCACCCTCGTCGGATTCGGCGAGGACCTCACCCCCCTCGCCCCCAACCGGCTGCGCCACCTCGACGGCATCGAGGCCCTCGTCGAGACGATGGAGGCCGAGACCAGGCAGCGGCGCGGGGCGCTGGGCGCGGCCGGGCACGACTCCGTGCTCACCGGTCGCACCGGCCCGGCCCAGCACACCCGTTGGGCCCCGCACCTCGTGCTCCTCGCCGCCGAACCCTCCGCCGACGACGCCGTCAAGCTCGCCGAACTCGCCGCCGACGCAAGCCGGTTGGGCATCGGCTACCTCGTCGGCACCGAGGGCGGTGACCTGCCCGGCGCCGCCTGGGAGATGGAGATCACCGGCGAGGGCAAGCTCCTCGCGCCCCTCCTCGGCCTTGAACTCGACGCCCAGGTACTGCCCGTTGCCCAACAGCGGGCGATCGTCGAGCTGTTCGTCAACGCCGACCCCGACAACACCCCGGACGGACCGACGACCACGCCCCCCTTCCTCGTCGACATCAGCGAGCAGGGACGGCCGGCGGTGTACGCGCGGCTCGTGGGCCCGTACGAGATCATCGGCCTAGACACCCCGGACGGGGAGCGCAGCCCCCTCCAACACGAGGCGCTCGCACTGCTGTTGCTGCACCGCGAGGGCGTGCACCCGCGTGTCCTCGCCTCGGCGCTCTGGCCGCGCGGTGTCACCGACGACGTACGCGAGGCGCTTCTCGAGCGGCTGCGCGTCTGGCTCGGCACCGACCCCGACGGCACCCCCCGCCTGGCCACGGATTCCAACGGGCGGCTCACGCTGGCCAAGTCGGTCGTGTCCGACCTCGACGTCCTGCGCTCGCTCTACCACGAGGCCACGCAGGGCAAGGGCGTCGACAGCCGCGTCGTACGCGGACGGCTGCTCACCGACGCGCTCGCGCTGGTGCGCGGGCCGCTGCTCGCCGACCGTCCCGAGGGACGTTATGGCTGGCTCACGCACGAGATCATCGACGCCCAACTCCCGCTCCTGGTCGCGGACATCGGGCTCGCGCTCGCCGAGTTCCACCTGGTGAAGAACCGCGCCGAGAGGGCCATCGAGGCGCTCGACGCGGCCCTCAACTCCGCCCCCGGCGACGAGCGGCTGTGGCACGAACTCCTGCGCGCCACCCACTCCACCGGCGACACGGGCAAGCTGCAGCAGGTCGCCGCCGACCTGATCCGCCGCAGCGGCGCCCGCGGCCTGCCGCCGCGCACCGAGGCACTCCTCGACGAGCTGCTGCCGACCTGGCGCGACGGCACGACGGCCGTGGGATGAGCGTCGACCAGCTGATCGTGGTCGCCGCCGCCCTCTGGGGCGCGGCGGCCGGAACGCTCGTCCCGCGCGCCGCCTACCGCTTCTCCGTCCCGCCCGAGGAGACCTGGCGGGACCGCTGCCCACAGGGCCACCCCCTGGGCGGCGGACTGGGAAGCGGCTGGCTGGGCCCGGCCCGGTGCGCGAGCTGCGCCGCCGCGGTCCCCGGCAGGGGCCAGAAGGATGCCGGGGACGCCGGGCACGTCACGACCGGTGCGACCGGCCCGGCGTACGACGAGAGCGGCGGCCGTACGAGTGCGTCGTACGGGCCCAGCACCCCCCTCCTCGCCCTCGCCACCGCGCTCGTGTGTGCCGCGCTCGCCGCCGCGACCGGTACCCGGCCCGAACTCGGGGCCTGGTTGCTGCTCGCGCCCGTCGGGGTGCTGCTCGCGGTCGTGGACTTCCGGGTGCAGCGGCTGCCCGACCTGCTCACCCTCCCGCTGGCCGCCGCCGCCCTCGTCCTGCTCGGCGTGGCCGCGCTGCTGCCCGAGCACGCCGGTGACTGGCCGACCTCGCTGCTGGGCGCTCTGCTGCTCGGCGGCGCGTACTTCGTGCTCTTCCTCATCAGCCCGGGCGGCATGGGCTTCGGCGATGTGAAACTCGCCCTCGGGCTGGGGGCTGTCCTGGGCTGGTACGGCTGGGGGAGTGTCGTGCTCGGCACCTTCGCCGGATTCCTGTTCGGCGGGCTGTACGGGCTCGCCCTGGTCGTCGCCCGGCGCGCGGGCCGCAAGACGTCCATCCCCTTCGGCCCGTTCCTGATCGCGGGAGCGTTCGTCGGGCTGCTGATCGGCGCGTATACGGCCTGACGTGAGGCGCGGCAGGGCACTGACGTAGGCTGGAACGGTCCGCCCCACGCCATCCGAAGGGACGCCCGGTGACCGAGAACGCCGACCATAAGTCGTTTGATGTCACAGCCGTCCTCGACCGTGCCGCCGCAGGCGGGCGGATCACCCCCGAAGAGGCGCTCGTCCTCTACCGCGACGCCCCGCTGCACGCCCTCGGCTCGGCCGCCGACACCGTACGCCGCCGTCGTTACGCGGGTACGGAGCACATCGCGACGTACATCATCGAGCGCAACATCAACTACACGAACGTGTGCGTCACGGCGTGCAAGTTCTGCGCCTTCTACGCCGCCCCCAAGGACACGGCCAAGGGCTGGAGCCGCGACCTCGACGACATCCTGCGCCGCTGCGCGGAGACCGTCGAACTCGGCGGTACGCAGATCATGTTCCAGGGCGGCCACCACCCGGACTACGGCGTCGAGTACTACGAGAAGCACTTCGCCGCGATCAAGGCCGAGTTCCCGCAGCTCGTCATCCACAGCCTGGGGGCGAGCGAGGTCGAGCACATGGCCCGGATCTCGAAGGTGTCGGTCGAGGAGGCCATCACCCGTATCCACGCGGCCGGCCTCGACTCCTTCGCCGGCGCCGGCGCGGAACTCCTTCCCGCGCGCCCCCGCAAGGCCATCGCGCCCCTCAAGGAGTCCGGCGAACGCTGGCTGGAGATCATGGAGACCGCGCACGGGCTGGGCGTCGAATCGACGTCCACCATGCTCATGGGCACCGGCGAGACCAACGCCGAGCGCATCGAGCACCTGCGGATGATCCGTGACGTACAGGACCGGACGGGCGGCTTCCGCGCCTTCATCCCGTACACCTACCAGCCCGAGAACAACCACCTCAAGGGCCGTACGCAGGCCACGATCTTCGAGTACCTGCGCATGATCGCCATCGCCCGTCTGTTCATGGACAACATCGCCCACATCCAGGGCTCGTGGCTCACCACGGGCAAGGAGGCCGGCCAACTGTCCCTGCACTACGGCGCGGACGACCTCGGTTCGATCATGCTGGAGGAGAACGTCGTCTCCAGCGCCGGTGCCAAGCACCGCTCCAACCGGATGGAGATCATCGACCTGATCCGCAAGGCGGGCCGCGTCCCCGCCCAGCGGACCACGACGTACGAGCACATCGTCGTCCACGAGGACCCGGCGAACGACCCGGTCGACGAGCGCGTCATGTCCCACATCTCGTCCACCGCGATCGAGGGCGGCACGGCCCACCCCGAACTGAAGCTGCTGGCTTCCAACTGACCGACCGGATGCCCCCGACCGATCCGATGCACGCTGCCCGGACGCCGACCGACCCGATGCCGACCGGCCAACAGGCGTGCCCGTGCTGACGATCCACGCCGCCGACGAGGTCCGGGTCGGCTGGGACATGGAGCCCCTCGAGGAGGGTGCCGTCGCGGTCGACGGCAACCGGGTCGCCGCTGTGGGCCCGCTCTCCGAGGTGGCCGAGCGGTTCCCGGGCGCGCGGGTGCGCCGCTGGCCGGGCGTGCTGGGCCCCGGGCTCGTCCACGAGGGCCCGCTCCCGGACGCCCCGACGCCGCGCGAACGCGTACACGCCGTGCTGAAGGGGGGTGCGGTGGCGGTGCTGGAGGCGTACGTCACCTCACCCGACCTCCGCTCGGCCGCCGAGCGCAACGAGGTCGCCGTACTCGCGTCCACGCGGACTCCGGCACTCGTGGAGGGCGAGCGGGCGGACCTGGCCGTGTTCGACGGGGGCACGTGCGTGGCCACGGTCTGCGCGGGCCGCTTGGTGCACCGACGCGCTTAGAGAGCTGCTCCTCCATCGGGTGGCGGCGAAACGGACCTGTCTCTCAGGGGCCCGGGGAACCGCGCGCAAAGCCCCCACCCACCCGCACCCGGCAACCGACCGACCTCACCCCGCCCCATGCCCGTGCCGCCGGGAGGCTGTGCGGTACGTACTGCCACAATGGGCCCGTGACCCGCGCATCCCTGAACAAGCAGCCGCACGAAGTCGCCTCGATGTTCGACGACGTGGCGGAACGGTACGACCTCACGAACGACGTGCTGTCGCTCGGCCAGGACCGTGTGTGGCGCAAGGAGGTCGCGAAGGCGGTCGACGCCCGCCCGGCACAGAAGATCCTCGACCTGGCCGCCGGTACGGCCACGTCCTCCCTGCCCTTCGCCCGCACGGGCGCGTACGTCGTCCCCTGCGACTTCTCCCTGGGGATGCTCAGGGTCGGCAAGCGGAACCACCCGTGGCTGCCCTTCACGGCGGGCGACGCCACCAAGCTGCCCTTCCAGGACGACACCTTCGACGCGGTGACGATCTCCTTCGGGCTGCGCAACGTCCAGGACACGGGCGCCGCCCTGCGCGAGCTGTACCGGGTCACGCGCCCCGGCGGACGGGTCGTGATCTGCGAGTTCTCGCACCCGACCTGGGCGCCCTTCCGCACGGTGTACACGGAGTACCTGATGCGGGCCCTGCCCCCGGTCGCCCGCACGGTCTCCTCGAACCCGGACGCGTACGTCTACCTCGCCGAGTCCATCCGTGCCTGGCCCGACCAGCCCGCCCTGGCCGAACTGCTGGGCGACGCGGGCTGGTCGAAGGTGGCCTGGCGCAACCTCACGGGTGGCGTCGTGGCCCTGCACCGGGGCTTCAAGCAGCCGTAGCCGCCGGCTCTTCTCCGCCCGCGATCACAGGTCGAGCCGGTAACAGTGCCCCTCCTGGCCCAGCGTCGGTGTGACGAACACCTCCGTGAGCCGCATGCCCAGCCGCCGGGTGACCGCGATGGACCGTTCGTTGCGGGCGAGGACCATCGCGACCACGCTGGACACGCCCGCCGAGCGCACCCTCTCCAGGGTCAACTCGGCCGCGGCGGTGGCGTACCCCTGGCCCCAGTGGGCCCGTCCGAGCCGCCAGCCGATCTCGATCTCCCCCTTGGGGCCCCACTCCCGCGGCCATGGCTGGGCGCCCGTGAAGCCGATGACCTGGTCCGACTCGTCGAGCATGGTCCAGAAGCAGAATCCGTACTCGGCGTCGTGTCGGCGCTGGCGGGCGGTGAGTTCCTCGTAGTGGGACAGTTCCGCCGACCTGCCCCCGTGGAACTCCATGACATCGGGGTCGTCGAAGACGCGATGCCAGGCGAAGGCGTCCTCGTCGGTCGGAACGCGGAGACGTACTGCGGGGAGCGCTCGGTCCACGGGGCAGCCCTTCAGCCGGGTGATCAGTACTGCTGAATAGACTGCCCATGTCCAGTGCCGGTCGGCACGTAGATTTCCGAGTCTTGGGGAGAACCCGTCGTGACCGAGCCCCTCTCCGAAAACACCGCCGATGTGATCGTCGTCGGAGCCGGGCCAGCCGGTTCCACGACCGCGTACTACCTGGCGAAGGCCGGACTGGACGTGCTGCTGCTGGAAAAGACCAGCTTCCCGCGCGAGAAGGTGTGCGGCGACGGTCTCACGCCCCGGGCGACCAAGCAGCTCGTCGCGATGGGGATCGACATCTCCGAGGAGGCCGGCTGGCTGCGGAACAAGGGCCTCCGCATCATCGGCGGTGGCGTCCGCCTCCAGCTCGACTGGCCGGAACTCGCCTCCTTCCCCGACTACGGCCTCGTCCGCAAGCGCGACGACTTCGACGAACAGCTCGCCCGCCAGGCCCAGAAGGCGGGCGCGCGCCTGCACGAGCGCTGCAACGTGGGTGCTCCGATCACCGACGCCCGCACCGGCCGCATCACCGGCGTACACGCGAAACTCGGCGAGGACAAGCGCGAGGTCACCTTCCACGCCCCGCTGGTGGTCGCGGCCGACGGCAACTCCACCCGCCTGTCCCTGGCGATGGGCCTGCACCGCCGTGAGGACCGCCCGATGGGCGTCGCGGTCCGCACGTACTTCACCTCGCCCCGCCACGAGGACGACTACCTGGAGTCCTGGCTGGAACTCTGGGACCGACGAGGGGACGAGGACCGCCTGCTCCCGGGCTACGGCTGGATCTTCGGCATGGGCGACGGTACGTCCAACGTGGGCCTCGGCGTGCTCAACACCTCCGACTCCTTCAAGGAGCTGGACTGGCGCGAGGTGCTGAAGGCCTGGTGCGCGTCGATGCCGGAGGACTGGGGCTACACCCCCGACAACATGACCGGCCCGATCCGCGGCGCAGCCCTCCCCATGGCCTTCAACCGCCAGCCCCACTACACGAAGGGCTTGTTGCTCGTCGGCGACGCGGGCGGCCTGGTGAACCCCTTCAACGGCGAGGGCATCGCCTACGCAATGGAATCCGGCCAGATCGCCGCCGACGTCATCGTCCAGGCCCATGCGCGGGCCACCCCGGCCCAGCGGGAGATCGCCCTCCAGCGCTACCCGCGCGTGCTCAAGGACACCTACGGCGGCTACTACACGCTGGGCCGCGCCTTCGTGAAGCTCATCGGCAACCCGAAGATCATGAAGATCGCGGCCGAACGCGGCCTGACCCACCCCCTGTTGATGAAGTTCACCCTGAAGATGCTGGCCAACCTGACCGACCCGACGGGCGGCGACGCGATGGACCGCATCATCAACGGCCTGAGCAAGGTGGCCCCGAAGGCGTGATCAGGAGCTGAGGGCCTGCTGCTTGGCTGACCGTCGCGCGAACACCGCCTCGCGACGGTCCGCCACCTGCCGCAGCGCGTCCTTCCGCTCCCGCCGGGAGAGCCGGTCCAGATACACGCGTCCGTTCACATGGTCCGTCTCGTGCTCCAGACACCGGGCGAAATACCCCGTCCCCTCGACAACCAGAGGGTTCCCGTCCTGATCGAGCCCGCGCACGACAGCGCGATCGGGGCGCGGTACGTCCATCACGGCCCCCGGCACGGACAGGCACCCCTCGCCCTCGTCGAGGAGGCGCCGGTCGTCGGCGTCGAGCGGCTCCAGTACCGGGTTGACGATGTGCCCGACATGCCGGACACCTTCGTCGTCCAGGCAGTCGTAGACGAACAGCCGCAGTCCGACGCCGACCTGGTTGGCCGCGAGCCCGGCTCCGTCGGCCACGTACATCGTCAGGAACATGTCGTCGATGAGAGCGGCGAGTTCGGGCCCGAACTCGGTCACGTCCCGGCACGGCTTGTGCAGGACCTCTTCGCCCACTTCGGTGATCCGCCGAACGGCCCCACGTCGTGACTCGGGCGTGAGCCGCGGGTACGAGTCGACGGGCCTGCCCTGTACGAAGACACGAGGCATCGCTGTCTCTCCTTCTGCTGTGTGAGTGCTGAGAAGTGCCGAGACCTCAGCCTCACACAGCCACCCCCCTCAGGGGACGGAGAAGGGTCGCTGCCGATCAGTGGCAGCGACCCTCACCCGTGGATTCTCGGCAGTCCGCTCAGAGAACGCGCACCGCACCCGACGCCGGGTAGCCGGACAGGTCCTGGACGACAACGCCCTTGGACGGGTTGGCCGCGTCCAGGTACTGGCCGTTCCCCACGTAAACCGCCACGTGGTACGCCGAACCCTTCGTACCCCAGTACAGGATGTCCCCGACCTCCAGGTTGGAGAGCGAGACCTCGGTGCCGACCGTCGACTGGTCCTGCGAGACCCGGGGGAGGTCCACGCCGACCTGCTTGAACGCGGCCTGCACCAAAGAGGAGCAGTCCCACGCGTTGGGGCCCGTGGCGCCCATGACGTAGGCGTCGCCCAGCTGCTCGTTGAGGAAGGCGATGACGGTCGCGACGCTGCCGCTCGCGGGGGCGGCCACCTGCGACGTCTGCGAACTCGAGGCGGAGCTCGATTCGGAGCTGGACGCACTCAGCGTCGCGCGCTCGGCGGAGCGAGAGACAGCGGCCTCTGCAGCGGCCTTGCGGGCGGCCTCGGCCTTCTCCTTGGCCTCCGCCTTCTCCTTCGCCTCCGCGAGGTCCTTCTTGGCCTCCTGGGCCGCCTTGGCGGCTGCGGCGTCGCGCTCGGCCCGGAGCTCGTAGTTCGCGGCGGCCTGCTGCGTGGCGTCCGCGGACTCGGCGATCTGGGCGGACAGGTCGGCCGTAAGGGTGGGCAGTTCGAGTGTCTGCGTCACGGACTCGGCGGCGTTCGCCGCACTGGACGCACCCGCCACTGCCAGGGTGCTGAGAACGCCACCGGCGACTCCTGCGCGCATGGCCAGCGACGAGCTGCCGGCACGCCGGGGCTTCCGGTGGCTTCGTATGTGAGCGGTAGCGGTGTGGGACATGGGTACTAGCGGTACCAGGGGCTCCTCCATACCTTCAAGAAACGTGTGGTGCGCCACAGTTGTTCAACGGAGCCCCCAAATTCCCTGTGCGTCACTCTTTATTGACGCCGTAACGGGCATTGCGGACATCGGTGATCATGGCTGTGATCATGCACTTTCGTCGGTACGCCCGAATTGCCCGCTGCTTACCATCGGTTGCGGTCCGTGGCCAACCCCCGATCTTCACAGCCCTTCACCGATGTGGCACAGGTCACGGAACGGTCACTGTCCGGGCTGCGTCTCGCGCGGGAATCCGCGATCGCCGTCGCTCGTGAACGCGTGCACGCATATGTGGGGCGTCCACATTCGCCACCCACCTCCGCCGATGTGTGAACGCGGTTCACTATCAAGCGGCCCTGTCCATCTCCAATTTGCATGCAAGAGAAGTCTCTTGATATGGAGACGCCGCTTCTGACCAGCGGTAACGGGAGAAAATGTCACCTCTGGTGATCACGTGGACGCTTCGCGTGTGAAGATCACCGCTCATCCGACTTCATGATCCTTCGTCAGGTGGTGGAGATCACAAAGGTTCGGCAATACCCCGTGTCGCAGATCACAGACCGCCGGGCATAGGATGCGTGGCAGTTGGGCTTGTGACCTGCTTCACATGTTCTCGATCTTCGCCGGGACGGGCGGAGTTCGCGGGGCGGACGAGGTGGCGCGGACCCGATGCAATCGCCAGCAGTCAGTGCCGACTGAGAGGAGCGAGGAGCGGTGAACGCGTATGCGCCCATCCTCGTACTGGGAGCCCTCGGGGCAGGCTTTGCGATCTTCTCCGTGATCATGGCTTCGCTGATCGGCCCGAAGCGGTACAACCGGGCCAAACTCGAAGCCTATGAATGCGGGATCGAGCCGACACCCACGCCGGCCGGCGGTGGGCGGTTCCCCATCAAGTACTACCTGACGGCGATGCTGTTCATCGTCTTCGACATCGAGATCGTCTTCCTCTACCCCTGGGCCGTCACCTTCGACGCCCTGGGTGTTTTCGGGCTCGTGGAGATGTTGCTCTTCGTGCTCACCGTCTTCGTGGCGTACGCGTACGTATGGCGGCGCGGCGGCCTGGAATGGGACTGAGGGGCCTCTAAGCATGGGACTCGAAGAAAAGCTGCCGAGCGGATTCCTGCTGACCACCGTCGAGCAGGCCGCGGGCTGGGTGCGCAAGGCGTCCGTCTTCCCCGCCACGTTCGGACTCGCCTGCTGCGCCATCGAGATGATGACCACCGGCGCGGGCCGCTACGACCTCGCCCGCTTCGGCATGGAGGTCTTCCGCGGCTCACCCCGCCAGGCGGACCTGATGATCGTGGCCGGCCGGGTCAGCCAGAAGATGGCGCCGGTGCTGCGGCAGGTCTACGACCAGATGCCCAACCCCAAGTGGGTGATCTCCATGGGGGTCTGCGCCTCCTCGGGCGGCATGTTCAACAACTACGCCATCGTGCAGGGTGTCGACCACATCGTCCCGGTCGACATCTATCTGCCCGGCTGCCCGCCGCGGCCCGAGATGCTGATCGACGCCATCCTCAAGCTCCACCAGAAGATCCAGACCTCCAAGCTCGGCGTGAACGCCGAGGAGGCGGCCCGCGAGGCCGAGGAGGCCGCGCTCAAGGCACTCCCCACGATCGAGATGAAGGGGCTGCTGCGATGAGCGACGCGAACGGCACCGGAGCGGACAGGCCCGCCGAGGGGGTCAACCCCGAGAAGGACCTCGCCGCCTCCAACCTCCCCGGCCAGCGCGGCGACGGCGGCGAGGAGATCCGCGTCCAGCGCGGCATGTTCGGCGCCAACAACGGCGGCGACACCTCCGGCTACGGCGGTCTGGTCCGCTCCGTCCGCCTCCCCGGCGCCTCGGCGAGGCCCTACGGGGGCTGGTTCGACGAGGTCGCCGACGAGCTCGAGGGCGCCTTGGAGGAACAGGGCCTGGTCCCCGAGAACGTGATCGAGAAGACGGTCGTCGACCGCGGCGAGCTGACGTTCCACGTCGAACGCGCGTACCTGCTCGCCGTCGCCCAGACCCTGCGCGACGACCCCGCCCTGCGCTTCGAACTCTGCACGGGCGTGAGCGGAGTCCACTACCCGCAGGACAAGGGCCGCGAGCTGCACGCCGTCTACCACCTGCGCTCGATCACCCACAACCGGCTGATCCGCCTCGAGGTCAGCGCCCCGGACAGCGACCCGCACGTCCCGTCCCTGGTCTCCGTCTATCCGACGAACGACTGGCACGAACGCGAGACGTACGACTTCTTCGGGATCGTCTTCGACGGTCACCCGGCCCTGACGCGGATCATGATGCCGGACGACTGGCAGGGCCACCCGCAGCGCAAGGACTACCCCCTCGGCGGCATCCCCGTCGAGTACAAGGGCGCCCAGATCCCGGCTCCGGACCAGCGGAGGTCGTACTCATGAGCACGCAGCACGCAACTCCGCGCGAGACCACCGAGGGGACCGTCTACACGGTCACCGGTGGCGACTGGGACGAGGTCGTCCAGTCCGCGGCCCGCGCCGACGACGAACGCATCGTCGTCAACATGGGCCCGCAGCACCCCTCCACGCACGGCGTGCTCCGCCTGATCCTGGAGATCGACGGCGAGACGGTCACCGAGGCCCGCTGCGGCATCGGCTATCTGCACACCGGCATCGAGAAGAACCTCGAGTTCCGCACGTGGACGCAGGGCACCACCTTCGTCACGCGCATGGACTACCTGACCTCCTTCTTCAACGAGACCGCCTACTGTCTCGCCGTCGAGAAGCTCCTCGGCATCGAGGACCAGATCCCCGACCGCGCCACCCTGATCCGCGTGCTCCTCATGGAGCTCAACCGGCTGTCCTCGCACCTGGTGTGCATCGCCACCGGCGGTATGGAGCTCGGCGCCACCACGATCATGATCTACGGATTCCGTGATCGTGAAATGATTCTCGACATCTACGAGCTCATCACGGGCCTGCGGATGAACCACGCGTACATCCGCCCCGGCGGACTCGCCCAGGACCTGCCGCCCGGCGCGGTGGACCACATCCGCGAGTTCGTGAAGAAGATGAAGAAGAACCTTCCCGAGTACGACAAGCTCGCCACCGGGAACCCCATCTTCAAGGCCCGTATGCAGGACGTCGGCTACCTCGACCTGGCCGGCTGCATGGCTCTGGGCGCCACCGGCCCGATCCTGCGCTCCACCGGCCTCCCGCACGACCTGCGCAAGAGCCAGCCCTACTGCGGCTACGAGACGTTCGACTTCGACGTCCCCACCGCCGACTCCTGCGACTCCTACGGCCGCTTCCTGATCCGCCTGGAGGAGATGCGCCAGTCGCTCAGGATCGTCGAGCAGTGCCTGGACCGGCTGCAGCCCGGACCGGTCATGGTCACCGACAAGAAGATCGCCTGGCCCGCGCAGCTCGCCCTGGGGCCGGACGGCCTGGGTAACTCCCTGGACCACATCAAGAAGATCATGGGCACCTCCATGGAGGCCCTGATCCACCACTTCAAGCTGGTGACCGAGGGTTTCCGCGTCCCGCCGGGACAGGCGTACGCGGCCGTCGAGTCACCCAAGGGCGAACTCGGGGTGCACGCCGTTTCCGACGGAGGCACCCGGCCCTTCCGGGTCCACTTCAGGGACCCCTCCTTCACCAACCTGCAGGCCATGGCGGCGATGTGCGAGGGCGGCCAGGTCGCCGACGTCATCGTCGCCGTCGCGTCCATCGACCCCGTGATGGGAGGCGTCGACCGGTGACCACCACCCCCGAGGGCGTCAGCCTGGGCATGCCCCAACTGCCCGCGCCCGCTTACCCGGACGACGTTCGAGCCCGGCTCGAAGCGGACTCCCGCGAGGTCATCGCCCGCTACCCGGACTCCCGGTCCGCCCTCCTGCCGTTGCTGCATCTCGTGCAGTCGGAGGAGGGCCATGTCACGCGCACCGGCATGCAGTTCTGCGCGGACATGCTGGGCCTGACCACGGCCGAGGTCACCGCGGTCGCCACCTTCTACTCCATGTACCGCCGGGGCCCCTCCGGTGACTACCAGGTGGGTGTCTGCACCAACACCCTGTGCGCGGTGATGGGCGGCGACGCCATCTTCGAGAGCCTCCAGGAGCACCTCGGAGTCGCCAACGGCGGGACGACCGAGGACGGCAAGGTCACCCTGGAGCACATCGAGTGCAACGCGGCCTGCGACTTCGCACCCGTCGTGATGGTCAACTGGGAGTTCTTCGACAACCAGACCCCGGCCAGCGCCAAGCGCCTCGTCGACGACCTGCGCGCAGGCGCGGAGGTCCACCCCACGCGTGGTGCCCCCTTGTGCACGTTCAAGGACACCGCCCGCATCCTGGCCGGCTTCCCCGACACCCGGGACGGGGCCGTCGAGGCGAGCGGCAGCGCCGGTCCCGCCTCGCTGACCGGGCTCAGGCTGGCCAAGGGCGAGAGCCCCGCGCGCGTGGTGCACCCCAGGGACGGCTCCCCCAGGAGCGCACAGCCGCACGAGCCGTCGCCCGCCGAGCACCTCAGCTCACACGACGCGCCGCAGGACACGGCGGCTTCAGACCCCTCCCACCCGGCGGGGCCCGTCACCGAGGAGGGGGAGTGATGACATTGGCACCCGAGATCAACGAGACCAGCCCCGAGAAGCTGCTCGCACCCGTGCTGTCGGCCTTCTGGGACGAGGACAGGTCCTGGAGCCTGGACGTCTACCGGAGGCACGAAGGGTACGAGGGTCTCCGCAAGGCCCTCGCGATGACCCCGGACGACCTCATCGCGTACGTCAAGGAGTCCGGTCTGCGTGGCCGCGGCGGTGCGGGATTCCCCACGGGAATGAAATGGCAGTTCATTCCTCAGGGTGATGGAAAACCACACTATCTAGTTGTCAACGCCGACGAATCGGAGCCGGGAACCTGCAAGGACATCCCGCTCCTCTTCGCGAACCCGCATAGCCTCATCGAGGGCATTGTGATCGCGTGTTATGCCATCAGGTCTTCGCATGCCTTCATCTATCTGCGCGGTGAAGTCGTACCAGTGCTGCGGCGGTTGCACGAGGCCGTACGTGAGGCCTACGCGGCGGGCTACCTCGGCAAGAACGTCCTCGGCAGCGGACTCGACCTCGAACTCACCGTGCACGCGGGCGCGGGCGCGTACATCTGTGGTGAAGAGACCGCACTGCTCGACTCGCTCGAAGGCCGCCGGGGTCAACCGCGGCTCCGTCCCCCCTTTCCTGCTGTCGCAGGGCTCTATGCGTGCCCGACTGTTGTGAATAACGTCGAGTCGATCGCGTCGGTTCCCGCGATTCTGCAAAAGGGCAAAGAATGGTTCCGGTCGATGGGCAGCGAGAAGTCCCCGGGCTTCACGCTCTACTCGCTCAGCGGCCATGTCACCAATCCGGGCCAGTACGAGGCCCCGCTCGGCATCACGCTCCGCCAGCTCCTCGACATGAGCGGCGGGATGCGCTCCGGCCACCGGCTGAAGTTCTGGACGCCGGGCGGCTCCTCGACGCCGATGTTCACCGACGAGCACCTCGACGTCCCTCTTGACTACGAAGGAGTGGGCGCCGCGGGTTCCATGCTCGGCACAAAAGCACTCCAGTGCTTCGACGAGACCACCTGCGTCGTCCGGGCCGTCACCCGCTGGACCGAGTTCTACGCCCACGAGTCCTGCGGCAAGTGCACGCCCTGCCGTGAAGGAACGTACTGGCTCGTGCAGTTGCTGCGCGACATCGAGGCCGGCAAGGGCGTCATGTCCGACCTCGACAAGCTGAACGACATCGCCGACAACATCAACGGCAAGTCCTTCTGCGCCCTCGGCGACGGCGCCGCCTCGCCGATCTTCTCCTCCCTCAAGTACTTCCGCGAGGAGTACGAGGACCACATCACGGGCCGGGGCTGCCCCTTCGACCCGGCCAAGTCCACGGCCTGGGCCGACCGCACGGAGGTGAACGCATGACGGTGACCACGAGCGCTCCCTCCGGAGGGGGCGACGCGGCGGTCCCGCCGGAAGATCTCGTCTCGCTGAAGATCGACGGTATCGACATCAGCGTGCCCAAGGGCACCCTGGTGATCCGCGCCGCCGAACAGCTCGGTATCGAGATCCCGCGCTTCTGCGACCACCCCCTCCTCGACCCGGCCGGCGCCTGCCGCCAGTGCATCGTCGAGGTCGAGGGCCAGCGCAAGCCCATGGCGTCCTGCACGATCACCTGTACGGACGGGATGGTCGTCAAGACTCATCTCACCTCGCCGGTGGCCGAGAAGGCCCAGCACGGTGTGATGGAGCTGCTGCTCATCAACCACCCGCTGGACTGCCCGGTCTGCGACAAGGGCGGCGAGTGCCCCCTGCAGAACCAGGCCATGTCGCACGGCCAGGCGGAGTCCCGCTTCGAGGGCAAGAAGCGGACCTACGAGAAGCCCGTGCCGATCTCCACACAGGTCCTGCTCGACCGCGAACGGTGCGTGCTGTGCGCCCGCTGCACCCGCTTCTCCAACCAGATCGCGGGCGACCCGATGATCGAGCTGATCGAGCGCGGCGCGCTCCAGCAGGTCGGCATTGGTGAGGGCGACCCCTTCGAGTCGTACTTCTCCGGGAACACGATCCAGATCTGCCCGGTCGGCGCGCTGACCTCGGCGGCGTATCGCTTCCGCTCCCGCCCCTTCGACCTTGTCTCCTCACCGTCGGTGTGCGAGCACTGCTCCGGCGGCTGCGCCACCCGCACCGACCACCGGCGCGGAAAGGTCATGCGGCGCCTGGCCGCACCCGACGCCGAGGTCAACGAGGAGTGGATCTGCGACAAGGGGCGCTTCGGCTTCCGGTACGCGCAGAAGCCGGACCGGCTCCAGACGCCCCTGGTACGCAATGCCGCAGGTGTCCTTGAGCCCGCTTCCTGGCCCGAGGCGCTGGAAGCGGCGGCCCAGGGACTCCTCACGGCCCGCGGTCGCACGGGCGTTCTCACCGGTGGCCGGCTCACCGTCGAGGACGCCTACGCGTACAGCAAGTTCGCGCGCGTGGCCCTCGACACCAACGACATCGACTTCCGCGCGCGTGTGCACAGCGCCGAGGAGGCCGACTTCCTGGCCGCCCGGGTCGGCGGACGCGGACGCGACCTCGACGGTACGGGTGTCACGTACACGTCGCTGGAGAAGGCGCCCGCGGTCCTGCTGGTCGGGTTCGAGTCCGAAGAGGAGGCGCCCGGCGTCTTCCTGCGGCTGCGCAAGGCCTGGCGGGGGCACGGACAGAAGGTCTTCGCGCTCGCCACGCACGCGACACGCGGCCTGGAGAAGGCCGGCGGCACGCTGCTGCCCGCCGCCCCCGGCACCGAGACCGAGTGGCTGGACGCGCTCGGCAGCGGATTCGGGCTGGAGGAGAACGGGACGAAGGCAGCCGAGGCGCTGCGCACCGAGGGTGCGGTGATCGTCGTCGGTGAGCGGCTGGCCGCCGTGGCGGGCGGGCTCACCGCCGCCGTACGGGCCGCTTCCACGACCGGCGCCCAGCTGGTGTGGATCCCGCGCCGGGCCGGCGAGCGCGGCGCCGTCGAGGCGGGCGCGCTGCCGTCGCTGCTGCCGGGCGGACGTCCGGCGACCGACCCGCGCGCGCGGGACGAGGTCGCCGCCGCCTGGGGCGTGGCCGAACTGCCGCACCGCTTCGGCCGCGACACCGGCCAGATCGTCGAAGCGGCCGCCGGGGGAGAGCTGCGGGCCCTGGTGGTCGCCGGCGTCGAGGTCGCCGACCTGCCCGATCCGGCACGCGCGCGTGAAGCCCTTCACGAGGTGGGCTTCCTGGTGTCGCTGGAACTGCGGCCCAGCGAGGTCACCGAGCACGCCGACGTCGTACTCCCGGTCGCCGCAGTCGCCGAGAAGGCGGGCACCTTCCTCAACTGGGAGGGCCGGGGCCGCCCCTTCGAGGCCGCGCTCAAGCCCGACCAGATGACGCGGCGCCTGGCGCCGTCCGACGGACGCGTGCTCCAGATGCTGGCCGACGCCATGGACGTACACCTGGGGCTGCCCGACCTGCGGACCGCGCGGGCGGAACTGGACCGGCTCGGGTCGTGGGACGGGGCGCGGGCCGCCAACCCGCTGGAGATCGGCGCCCAGTTGCCGCGGCCGGCCGCCGGCGAGGCGGTGCTCGCCGGGCACCGGTTGCTCCTGGACCAGGGACGTCTGCAGGAGGGCGACGACGCGCTCGCCGGGACCCGGCACGCCGCACACGCGCGCGTGTCGGCCGCCACGGCCGCCGAAGCCGGAGTCAAGGACGGAGACCTGCTCGCCGTCACCGGTGCCACCGGCACGGTCGAACTCCCCCTCACAGTAACCGAGATGCCCGACCGGGTGGTCTGGCTGCCGCTGAACTCCACCGGAGGTGGCGTCGCCTCCGACACCGGGGCGCTGCCCGGCGCACTCGTCCGCATCGGCCCGGCGACCCTCGCCTCCGAGGCCCCCAAGGAGGTGGAGGCATGAGCCCGTACCTCGCCGCTGAAGACCTCTCCATGTTCGGCACCGACCCGTGGTGGCTGGTCGTCGTCAAGGCCGTCTTCTGCTTCGCCTTCCTGATGATCACCGTGCTGTTCTCCATCGTGTGGGAACGCAAGGTCGTCGCCTGGATGCAGCTGCGCATCGGTCCCAACCGGCACGGCCCCTGGGGCATGCTCCAGTCGCTCGCCGACGGCATCAAGCTGATGCTCAAGGAAGACCTGGTCGTCAAGCGCGCGGACAAGGTCGTCTACATCCTCGCGCCGATCGTCGCGGCCATCCCGGCCTTCATGGCGATCGCGGTCATCCCCTTCGGGCCGGCGGGCAACGAGGTCTCGATCTTCGGCCACCGTACGACGATGCAGCTCACCGACCTGCCGATCGCGATGCTCTACGTCCTCGCGGTCGCCTCGGTCGGTATCTACGGCATCGTGCTCGCGGGCTGGAGTTCCGGCTCCACCTACCCGCTGCTGGGCGGTCTGCGGTCCTGCGCGCAGATGATCTCGTACGAGATCGCCATGGGCGCCGCCTTCGCCTCGGTGTTCCTCTACTCCGGGTCGATGTCGACCTCGACGATCGTCGAACAGCAGCACGACCGCTGGTACATCGTCCTGCTGCCGGTCTCCTTCGTGATCTACATCGTGACGATGGTCGGCGAGACCAACCGCGCCCCCTTCGACATGCCTGAGTCCGAGGGCGACCTGGTCGGCGGCTTCAACACCGAGTACTCGTCCATCAAGTTCGCGATGTTCATGCTCGCCGAGTACGTCAACATGGTGACCGTCTCGGCCGTGTCGGTGACGCTCTTCCTGGGCGGCTGGCGGGCCCCCTGGCCCGTCAGCACCTTCTGGGAGGGCGCCAACCACGGCTGGTGGCCGATGGCCTGGTTCGTCCTCAAGGTGCAGCTGCTGCTGTTCTTCTTCATCTGGCTGCGCGGCACGCTCCCGCGGGTCCGCTACGACCAGCTGATGAAACTCGGCTGGAAGGTCCTCATCCCGGTCTCGCTGGTCTGGCTGATGCTCGTCGCGACCGTACGGACCCTGCGCAACGAGAACTACGACTTCGCCGACATCGCCCTCTACGTCGGCGGCGGCGTCATCACCCTGCTCCTGCTCTCCTTCGTCGCCGACATGTTCCGCGACCGGGCCAAGGCCGAGCAGCCGGCCGACGCCGAGCCCCGCGCCTTCGACCCGATGGCCGGTGGATTCCCCGTACCGCCGCTGCCGGGACAGGAGTCGCCGGCGGTGCCGCGCAGGCGCCCGCGCCGGGAGCGCGAGTTGATTGTCAGTGGTGGGTCGGATACTGGCAGTGACGGATCTCTGGATGGAAAGGAGGCGTCCGATGGCTGAGGAGCCTAAGGAGACCGGGCAGACGAAGCCCGGCTTCCAGAACCCCGTGGCCGGCTTCGGCGTGACCTTCAAGGCCATGTTCAAGAAGCGGCTGACCGAGCAGTACCCCGAGCAGCAGAAGACCACCGCTCCCCGGTTCCACGGACGGCACCAGCTCAACCGCCATCCCGACGGCCTCGAGAAGTGCGTCGGCTGCGAACTGTGCGCCTGGGCCTGCCCCGCAGACGCCATCTATGTGGAGGGCGCCGACAACACCGACGAGGAACGCTACTCGCCGGGCGAGCGGTACGGCGCCGTCTACCAGATCAACTACGCCCGCTGCATCCTGTGCGGCCTGTGCATCGAGGCGTGCCCCACGCGCGCGTTGACGATGACCAACGAGTTCGAGCTGGCCGACAGCAGCCGCGCCAACCTCATCTACACCAAGGAACAGCTGCTCGCCGGACTCGAAGAGGGCATGGTCGACTCGCCCCACTCGATCTTCCCGGGCACCGACGAACAGGACTACTACCGGGGGCTGGTCACCGAGGCCGCGCCCGGCACGGTCCGTCAAGTGGCCGTCTCCAGGGGAGAGAAGCCCGAGGAAGAGGGGGTAGGAACATGAGTGCGCTCGCCGCCTACTCCACCTCCACGGGTGAGGCGTTCCAGTTCTGGGTGCTCGGTACCGTCGCCGTCGCCGGAGCCCTGTGCACCGTCTTCATGAAGAGGGCCGTGCACAGCGCGCTCTGCCTCGCCGGAACCATGATCATCCTGGCGGTGTTCTACCTGGCCAACGGCGCCTACTTCCTGGGCGTCGTCCAGATCGTCGTCTACACCGGCGCGATCATGATGCTGTTCCTCTTTGTGGTCATGCTCGTCGGTGTCACCGCTGCGGACTCCCTCAAGGAGACCATCAAGGGCCAGCGCTGGCTGGCCCTGCTGTGCGGCCTCGGCTTCGGCATCCTCCTGGTCGCGGGCGTCGGAAACGCCTCCCTGAAGGAGTTCGCCGGCCTCGGCCAGGCCAACGCGAACGGCAACGTGGAGGGCCTGGCCGCCCTCATCTTCACGAAGTACGTGTTCGCCTTCGAGATCACCGGCGCCCTGCTGATCACCGCGGCCGTCGGCGCCATGGTGCTCACGCACCGCGAGCGCACCGAGCGCGCCAAGACCCAGCGCGAGCTGGCCGAACAGCGCGTACGGGACGGCAAGCACCTGCCGCCGCTGCCCGCACCCGGTGTGTACGCCCGGCACAACGCGGTGGATGTCGCGGGCCTGCTGCCCGACGGCACCCCGGCCGAGCTGTCGGTCATGCAGACACTGCGTCAGCGCGGCCAGATCCGTGATGTGTCCGCCGAGGCCATCAGCGACCTCAAGGCCCTGGAGCAGCGCGCCGAGGACCGCCTGGAGCGCACCAACAGCGGCCCGGCCGGTGGTTCGGCCGGCGGCTCGAACAGTGGGGAGGCGTCGAAGTGAACCCGGTCAACTACCTCTATCTCGCCGCCCTGTTGTTCACGATCGGCGCCACCGGTGTCCTGATCAGGCGCAACGCGATCGTCGTGTTCATGTGCGTCGAGCTGATGCTCAACGCCTGCAACCTCGCGTTCGTCGCCTTCTCCCGGATGCACGGCAATCTCGACGGCCAGGTCATCGCCTTCTTCACGATGGTCGTCGCCGCCGCGGAAGTCGTCGTCGGGCTCGCGATCATCGTGTCGCTGTTCCGTTCCCGCCACTCGGCCTCGGTCGACGACGCCAGCCTGATGAAGCTGTAAGGGGTCGCTGAATCGTGGAGAACCTGATTGCGCTGCTGGTGGCGGCGCCCCTGCTCGGAGCGGTCGTGCTGCTGTGCGGCGGCCGGCGGCTCGACGCCGTCGGCCACTGGATCGGCACGGCCCTCGCGGCCTCCTCCTTCGTGATCGGCGTGATCCTCTTCGCCGACATGCTGGGCAAGAACGCCGAGCACCGCACCCTGATGCAGCACCTGTTCAGCTGGATCCCCGTCGAGGGCTTCCAGGCCGACGTCGCCTTCCAGCTCGACCAGCTGTCGATGACGTTCGTCCTGCTGATCTCCGGCGTCGGCTCGCTGATCCATGTGTACTCGATCGGGTACATGGAGCACGACGAGCGGCGCCGCCGCTTCTTCGGCTATCTGAATCTGTTCCTCGCGGCGATGCTGCTGCTCGTCCTCGCCGACAACTACCTGCTGCTGTACGTCGGCTGGGAGGGCGTCGGCCTCGCCTCGTACCTCCTGATCGGCTTCTGGCAGCACAAGCCCAGCGCCGCGACCGCCGCGAAGAAGGCCTTCCTGGTCAACCGCGTCGGCGACATGGGTCTGTCGATCGCCATCATGCTGATGTTCACCACCTTCGGGACCTTCGCCTTCGGGCCGGTCCTCGAAGCCACCGGTGAGACGAGTGAGGGCAAGCTCACCGCGATCGCCCTGATGCTGCTGCTCGCGGCCTGCGGCAAGTCCGCCCAGGTGCCGCTGCAGTCCTGGCTCGGGGACGCGATGGAGGGCCCGACCCCGGTCTCGGCCCTCATCCACGCGGCGACGATGGTGACCGCCGGTGTCTACCTCATCGTCCGCTCAGGCGAGATCTTCAACGCGGCGCCCGACGCCCAGTTGGTGGTCACCGTGGTCGGCGCCGTCACGCTCCTCTTCGGTGCGATCGTCGGTTGCGCGAAGGACGACATCAAGAAGGCGCTGGCCGGCTCGACCATGTCGCAGATCGGCTACATGATCCTCGCGGCCGGCCTCGGCCCCATCGGCTACGTCTTCGCGATCATGCACCTGGTGACCCACGGCTTCTTCAAGGCCGGACTGTTCCTCGGGGCCGGCTCGGTCATGCACGGCATGAACGACGAGGTCGACATGCGCAAGTACGGCGGCCTCCGCAAGTACATGCCCGTCACCTTCGTGACCTTCGGGCTCGGTTACCTCGCCATCATCGGCTTCCCGGGTCTGTCCGGCTTCTTCTCCAAGGACAAGATCATCGAGGCGGCGTTCGCCAAGGGCGGCACCGAGGGCTGGATCCTCGGCAGCGTCGCTCTGCTCGGCGCGGCCATCACCGCGTACTACATGACGCGCGTGATGCTGATGACGTTCTTCGGCGAGGAGCGCTGGCGCAACCAGCCGACCGCCTCTCCGGCCGAACCGAGCGTGGAGCCCGCCGCCGAGCACCACGGCGAGCACGCGGAGCCGCACCCGCACGAGTCGCCCAAGTCGATGACGATCCCCATGATCGTCCTCGCCTTCGGGTCGGTCTTCGCGGGCGCGTTCTTCAGCCTCGGCGACCGCTTCGTGCACTGGCTGGAGCCCGTCACCGAGCACTCGCACGGGAACCCGCCGGTCAGCGCTCTCACGGTCACGCTGTCCACCATGGTCGTGCTCGTCATCGGCGTCGGGGCCGCGTACGCCCAGTACGGGCGCCGTCCGATCCCGGTCGTCGCCCCGCGCGGGTCGCTGCTCACCCGGGCTGCCCGGCGCGACCTCCTCCAGGACGACTTCAACCACGTCGTCCTCGTCCGCGGCGGAGAGCACCTCACCCGCTCCCTGGTCTACGTCGACCACACCCTGGTCGACGGGGTCGTCAACGGTACGGCGGCCTCCATGGGCGGCCTCTCCGGACGGCTCCGCAAGCTGCAGAACGGCTACGCGCGGTCGTACGCGGTCTCGATGTTCGGCGGTGCGGCGATCCTCATCGCCGCGACCCTGCTGATGAGGGCGGTCTGATACCGATGTCCTTTCCCCTCCTGACAGCGACGGCGGCGCTCCCGGCCCTCGGGGCGATCGCCACGGCGGCCGTCCCGGCCGCGCGGCGCACCGCCGCCAAGTGGCTGGCGCTGCTCGTCTCGCTCGCCACCCTGGCGCTCGCCGCGATCATCCTGGTCCGCTTCGACCCGGGCGGCGACCGCTACCAGCTCACCGAATCACGCGCCTGGATCAAGGACTTCGGGGTGCGGTACGAACTGGGCGTGGACGGCATCGCCGTGGCGCTCATCGCACTGACCGCGCTGCTGATCCCGTTCGTGATCCTGGCCGGCTGGCACGACGCCGACCCCCTGGAGACGGGGAACACCCGGTGGCGGCCCACCCAGGGCTTCTTCGCGCTGATCCTGGCCGTCGAGGCGATGGTGATCATCTCCTTCGAGGCCACCGACGTCTTCCTCTTCTACATCTTCTTCGAAGCCATGCTCATCCCGATGTACTTCCTCATCGGCGGCTTCGGGGACCGTGCCCACGAGCACGGCGAGGAGACGGCCTCCACCCAACGCTCGTACGCGGCGGTGAAGTTCCTCCTCTACAACCTCGTCGGCGGCCTGATCATGCTGGCGGCCGTGATCGGCCTCTACGTGGTGGCCGGGAACTTCTCGCTGACGGAGATCGCCGCGGCGCGGGCCAACGGCTCGCTGGACATGGCCACGAACACCGAACGCTGGCTGTTCCTGGGCTTCTTCTTCGCCTTCGCCGTGAAAGCGCCCCTGTGGCCGCTGCACACCTGGCTGCCCAACGCCATGGGGGAGGCCACCACGCCGGTCGCCGTGCTCATCACGGCGGTCGTCGACAAGGTGGGCACCTTCGCGATGCTCCGCTTCTGCCTCCAGCTGTTCCCGGAGGCGTCCAAGTGGGCGACGCCCGTCATCCTCGTACTGGCGCTGGTCAGCATCATCTACGGGGCGCTGCTCGCGGTCGGCCAGCGGGACATCAAGCGGCTGGTCGCGTACGCGTCGATCTCGCACTTCGGGTTCATCATCCTGGGCATCTTCGCGATGACCAGCCAGGGCCAGTCGGGCGCGACGCTGTACATGGTCAACCACGGCATCTCCACGGCGGCGCTGATGCTGGTGGCAGGCTTCCTGATCTCGCGGCGCGGCTCGCGGCTCATCGCCGACTACGGAGGCGTCCAGAAGGTCGCCCCGGTGCTCGCGGGCACGTTCCTGATCGGCGGGCTCGCCACCCTGTCGCTCCCGGGCCTCGCGCCCTTCGTGAGTGAGTTCCTGGTGCTGGTGGGTACGTTCGCGCGCTACCCGGTGGTCGGCATCATCGCCACCTTCGGCATCGTCCTCGCCGCGCTCTACACCCTCGTCCTCTACCAGCGGACGATGACGGGCCCGGTGAAGGCGGAGGTCGCCAGGATGCCGGACCTCAGGATGCGTGAACTCGTGGTCGTGACGCCGCTGATCGTGCTGCTGATCTTCCTGGGTGTCTATCCGAAGCCGTTGACGGACATCGTCAACCCGGCGGTCAAGCAGACCATGTCCGACGTCCATAAGAAGGACCCCAAGCCCGAGGTGGAGGCGGCCAAGTGAGCGCATCAGCCGTCCACAGCCTGTGGACAACGGCGGCCGATCCGATCTCCAAGATCGACGCGCCGAAGATCGAATACGGGCAATTGTCGCCCACCCTGATCGTCATCGGCGCGGCGATCGTGGGGATCCTGGTCGAGGCGTTCGTGCCCCGCAAATCCCGCTACTACGTGCAACTGTTCGTTTCCGTCGTCGCCCTCACCGCCGCCTTCGCCGCGGTCGTGGGGCTCGCGGCGGGCGGGTACGGCACCACCAAGGCCGGTATCGCGGCGATGGGCGCGATCGCCGTCGACGGACCCGCGCTGTTCCTGCAGGGCACGATCCTGCTGGCGGGCCTGGTCGGACTGTTCACCTTCGCCGAACGGCGCCTCGACCCCGAGGCGCACGGCAACCGCGTCGACTCGTTCGCCGCGCAGGCCGCGTCCGTGCCGGGCAGCGACAGCGAGAAGGCCGCGGTCAAGGCCGGGTTCACCACCACCGAGGTGTTCCCGCTGCTGCTCTTCGCGATCGGCGGCATGCTGATCTTCCCCTCGGCCAACGACCTGCTGACCCTGTTCGTGGCCCTGGAAGTCTTCTCACTCCCGCTGTACCTGCTGTGCGCCCTGGCCCGCCGCAAGCGGCTCATGTCGCAGGAGGCCGCGGTCAAGTACTTCCTGCTGGGCGCCTTCGCCTCCGCGTTCACCCTGTTCGGCATCGCACTGCTGTACGGCTACGCGGGCTCGGTGTCGTACGGGACGATCGCCCAGGTCGTCGACGGCACCGTCAAGAACGTCGACCCGGCACTCGCCGACACCATGGGCAACGACGTGCTGCTGCTCATCGGCGCCGCGATGATCGTCATGGGCCTGCTCTTCAAGGTCGGCGCCGTCCCGTTCCACATGTGGACGCCGGACGTGTACCAGGGAGCACCCACCCCGGTGACGGGCTTCATGGCCGCGGCGACGAAGGTGGCGGCGTTCGGCGCGCTGCTGCGACTGCTGTACGTCGTGCTGCCGGGCCTGCGCTGGGACTGGCGGCCGGTCATGTGGGGCGTCGCGGTCGTGACCATGCTGGGCGGCGCCATCGTCGCGATCACCCAGACCGACATCAAGCGGTTGCTGGCGTACTCGTCCATCGCGCACGCCGGGTTCATCCTCGCCGGTGTCATCGCGATGACACCGGACGGGGTCTCGTCCGTCCTGTTCTATCTGGGCGCGTACTCGTTCGTGACGATCGGGGCGTTCGCCGTGGTCACCCTGGTGCGGGATGCCGGAGGGGAGGCGACCCACCTGTCCAAGTGGGCGGGACTCGGGCGCCGCTCCCCGCTGGTGGCCGCGGTGTTCGCGGTGTTCCTCCTCGCCTTCGCCGGCATCCCGCTGACCTCCGGGTTCGCCGGGAAGTTCGCCGTTTTCAAGGCGGCCGCCGAGGGCGGTGCCGGGGCGCTGGTCGTGGTCGGTGTGATCTCGTCGGCGATCGCCGCGTTCTTCTACATCCGGGTGATCGTGCTGATGTTCTTCAGCGAGCCTCGGGCCGACGGGCCCACCGTCGCCGTGCCGTCGCCGTTGACCATGACGACGATCGGGGTGGGGGTCGCGGTCACCGTGGTGCTGGGTGTGGCGCCGCAGTACTTCCTCGATCTGGCGAACCAGGCGGGCGTTTTCGTGCGCTGAGCAGCGGGTTTCGCGGATCGCGCCGGGCCCCGGTCCCCTTTTGGGACCGGGGCCCGGCACGTGTCCACGGCGTCGGCCAGGGAGAGGGACGCGACGGTGGCCGCCGCGCGAAGGAGCCCACTCGGGCTGGAGGCCCGGTCCGGTGGAGGAACCCGGTGACGCGAGCGGGCGGTGTGGCGGGGTGGCCTGTGGATAACTCCGGGACTGTCGGTGCTGGCCCCTATGGTGGACGCAGTGGTCGAGGCGCGACGTACGGGGGACACGACGATGAGCGTGATGGGCGGGTCGGGTGTGATGACGGCAGCGGGTGAGGAGCCGGGCGCGACTGCGGTGGCCGGACCGGCCGGGGCAGTGGACGGCGAGGCGCTGGCCACGCTGCACCGGGTCTTCGGATACGACTCCTTCCGCGGTGAGCAGGCGGCGGTCATCGACCATGTGGTGGCGGGCGGTGACGCCGTTGTCCTCATGCCGACCGGTGGCGGAAAGTCGCTCTGCTACCAGATTCCGTCCCTGGTCAGACCTGGTACGGGGATCGTCGTCTCGCCGCTCATCGCGTTGATGCAGGACCAGGTGGACGCGCTGCGGGCGCTCGGTGTGCGGGCCGGGTTCGTGAACTCCACGCAGGATTTCGACGAGCGGCGGGCGGTGGAGGCCGAGTTCCTCGCCGGTGAGCTGGACCTGCTCTACCTGGCTCCGGAGCGGCTGCGCCTGGAGTCGACCCTGGACCTGCTCTCACGCGGGAAGATCGCTGTCTTCGCCATCGACGAGGCGCACTGCGTCTCGCAATGGGGACACGACTTCCGGCCCGACTACCTGGCGCTGTCGCTGCTGGGCGAGCGCTGGCCCGAGGTCCCCCGGATCGCACTCACGGCCACGGCCACGCACGCGACGCACCAGGAGATCACCCAGCGGCTGGGCATGCCCGACGCCCGTCACTTCGTGGCGAGCTTCGACCGGCCCAACATCCAGTACCGGATCGTGCCCAAGGCCGACCCCAAGAAGCAGCTGCTGTCCTTCCTCAAGGAGGAGCACGCGGGCGACGCCGGCATCGTCTACTGCCTCTCGCGCAACTCCGTCGAACGCACGGCGGAGTTCCTCTCCGCCAACGGCGTGGAGGCGGTGCCGTACCACGCGGGGCTGGACGCGGGCACGCGTGCGGCGCACCAGTCGCGCTTCCTACGGGAGGACGGCCTGGTCGTCGTGGCGACCATCGCCTTCGGGATGGGCATCGACAAGCCCGACGTCCGGTTCGTCGCCCACTTCGACCTGCCCAAGTCGGTCGAGGGCTACTACCAGGAGACGGGCCGCGCGGGGCGCGACGGTCTGCCGTCCACTGCCTGGATGGCGTACGGGCTGAACGACGTCATACAGCAACGGAAACTGATCCAGGGCTCCGAGGGCGACGAGGCCCACCGGCGCCGGTCCGCCGCGCACCTGGACGCGATGCTGGCACTGTGCGAGACGGTGCAGTGCCGACGCAGCCAACTGCTCGCCTACTTCGGACAGGACCCGGAGCCGGGTGGCTGCGGCAACTGCGACACCTGCCTGGCGCCGCCCGAGACCTGGGACGGCACGGTCGCCGCGCAGAAGGTGCTGTCGACGGTGTGGCGGCTGGAGCGCGAACGGCGGCAGAAGTTCGGCGCGGTGCAGATTGTGGACATTCTGCTGGGCCGGCGGACCGCGAAGGTGATCCAGTTCGACCACGACCAGCTCTCCGTCTTCGGCATCGGGGAGGAGCTCGCCGAGGGCGAATGGCGCGGTGTCGTACGGCAGATGCTGGCCCAGGGCCTCCTCGCGGTCGAGGGGGAGTACGGGACGCTGGTGCTGACCGAGGCGAGCGGATCGGTGCTGCGGCGCGAGCGGGACGTGCCGATGCGGAAGGAACCGAAGAAGGCCGCGACCTCACGGTCGGCCGGTGGCGGCGGCCGGGGTGAGCGCAAGGCGAAGGCGGCGGCGGTCGAGTTGCCGGCCGAACTGCTGCCGGCGTTCGAGGCACTGCGCGCCTGGCGCGGTGAACAGGCCCGTGAGCAGGGAGTTCCGGCGTACGTCATCTTCCATGACGCCACGCTCAGGGAGATCGTCAGCGTCTGGCCCGGCTCGGTGGCGGAGCTGGGCGGAATCAGCGGAGTGGGCGAGAAGAAGCTCGCCACATACGGGGAGGGCGTGCTGAAGACGCTGGCGGCGCTGGGCGGGGCGCCGGTGTCCGGGGCGGAAGAAGGGCCCGGCCCCACGGGCAGCGACGGCGGCGGTACGGGCCCCGGGCCGGAGTCCGACCAGCGAGGGCCGGACGACTGGCCCGAGATGGAGATGGAGCCCGAGCAGGAGGACTGGATGTAGAGGGAGTTGAGGAAGTTGCGGAAGTCGAGGGAGGAGGCCCTGCAGTAGGGAGGCGAGGGGGAGCGCGGGGCGGCGACGCGGGGCAGGGGACGAGGGGAGCGCGCTGCGGCCAGGCAGGGCCGGGACTCGCCGGATTGTCTGAGGGGCGCCGGAGCGTTTGCCGCCCCGGCCCGCCCCCCCCGGCCACGTCCCTCAGCTTGACGCGGTGATGGTGCCCGTCACCTCGCCCAGGCCCACGCGGGTGCCGCCCGGACCCGGGGCGCAGGCGGTGAGGGTGACCTCGTCGCCGTCCTCCAGGAAGGTGCGCTTGCCGGTGGGGAGGTCGATGGGGTCGCTGCCGTTCCAGGTGAGTTCGAGGAGGGAGCCGCGTTCTCGTTCGGTGGGGCCGCTGACCGTGCCGGAGCCGTAGAGGTCACCGGTGCGCAGGGAGGCGCCGTTGACGGTCATGTGGGCGAGTTGCTGCGCGGCCGTCCAGTACATGCTGGAGAAAGGGGGCTCGGAGATGGTGTGGCCGTTCACGGCGACGGAGATACGCAGGTCGAAGCCGCCGGGTTCCTCCTCGGCGTCGTCGAGGTAGGGAAGCAGGGGGTGGGTCCGGGCGGGCGGCGGAACCCGGGCATCGTCCAGGGCGTCCAGCGGGGTGATCCAGGCCGAGACGGACGTGGCGAAGGACTTGCCGAGGAACGGGCCCAGCGGGACGTACTCCCAGGCCTGGAGGTCGCGGGCGGACCAGTCGTTCAGGAGGCAGAGGCCGAAGACGTGGTCGCGGAAGTCGGACAGGGCCACGGGGCTGCCCATGGGCGACGGTGTGCCCACCACGAAGCCGACCTCCGCCTCGATGTCCAGGCGGACCGACGGGCCGAAGAGCGGCACCGGATCGGTGGGGGCCTTGCGCTGGCCCGAGGGGCGTACGACCTCCGTGCCGGAGACCACGACCGTGCCCGAGCGGCCGTGGTAACCGATCGGCAGGTGCTTCCAGTTGGGAGTCAGCGAGTCGGCGGCATCGGGGCGGAACATCTGGCCGACGTTCCGGGCGTGGTTCTCGGACGCGTAGAAGTCGACGTAGTCCGCGACCTCGAAGGGGAGGTGCAGCGTCACGGAGGACAGGGGGTGCAGGAGCGGGGCGACCGTCTCCTGGTGGGACGGGACGGTGACCCAGGCGGTGAGGGCGCGCCGGATGTCGGACCAGGTCGTGCGGCCCGCGGCGAGAAGCGGGTTGAGGGTCGGACGGGCCAGGACGGAGACATAGGGGGAGCCGAGCGCGGCGGCTGCCGCACCGGCGTCCAGGACGTGGTCGCCGAGACGGACGCCGACCCGGCGGTCCGTGGAGCCGGCCGGGGAGAACACGCCGTACGGCAGGTTGTGCGGGCCGAAGAGGTCGCCCTCGGGGACATCGAAGGGGGGCATGGGGTACTGCCTCGCTCTCGTGTGTCGTCAGTCGAAGCCAGTTGTCGGGCACGGCCGTTGTCGTGGCCGTCTGGATGGCTGGTGCGGCGCGGATCCGTCCGCGGCCGCGGGCTGGGGGTCGTGTCGTGTGGTCATGTGGTCGCGCCACAGGTTACGGGTGAGCTGCGGGCTCAGGGCAGTGTCCCCAGTGTCTAAAGAGTTCGTAATGTCCTGATGGGTGTCGTCTGGAGCTACTGATTCCGGCAACGCCTGGTCGCTGTGGGCCCTCACCTACCATCCGCATCCCTACCGCTACCTCCCCGCCCGGGCCCGTCACTACCTCGTGCGGCGCGTCCTCGGACCCCTCGGGGCGTGGCGGCTGCGCGACCGGTTCGAGGGGAAGGTGGAGGTGAGCGAGGTCGCGCGGATCGTCCGGGCGGGAGCAACCGGGGGTACGGAGGCCAAGGGAGCGCTGGAGGTGGGCCGTTCGGGCAGCGGAGTGAGCTTCGTCGGGGGCCGGCCGGTGTTGACCGTACGCGAACTCGGCGGTCGTACGCGGGAGTTGTCGGCCGACCATGTCATAGCCGCGACCGGCTAGCGCGTCGACAGCGCCGCGATGGACTTCCTCGGGCACGAGCTGCGCACGGAGCTGGCGGTGAGCCGGGCAACGCCGAGGGTCGGTGCCGGATATGTGTGTGGGGGCTGGGCCCTCGCTCGATCTTGTGAACCAGGGGTTCACCGCATCGAGTTGTCGTGCTGATCGTGGCCTCCCGGGGCGGTGTCCGCGGCAGGAACTGGCCCACGCGCCGGGGCTGTTGCTGCCGGGACGGCGAACCTCGTCCGGTTCGGGCGGCGGCCGAGGGGTCGAACGATCCGTATTCTCTGGATCATGCCCGCTCCCACCTCATACGCACTTATCGCCACGGATCTTGACGGAACGCTCCTGCGCGCCGACGACACGCTCTCCGACCGGTCACGGACCGCCCTGGCGCGCGCCACGGCCGCCGGTGCCCGTCATCTGGTCGTGACGGGTCGCCCCGCGCCGAGAGTCCGGCCGCTGCTCGACGACCTCGGTGCCGGGGGGCTCGCGGTGTGTGGGCAGGGAGCGCAGTTGTACGACGCCGGCGCGGACCGGCTGCTGTGGTCGGTGACCCTGGACCGGGAGCTGGCGGAGACCGCGCTCGGCAAGATCGAGGCCGAGGTCGGGCAGTTGTACGCCGCCGTCGATCAGGACGGGGTCGACGGGCTCACGCTGATCGAACCCGGGTACCTGATGCCGCACCCGACGCTGCCCGCCGTACAGGTGCCGTGCCGGGACGATCTGTGGGCCGCGCCCATCAGCAAGGTGCTGCTTCGCCACCCGTCGCTGTCCGACGACGAGTTGGCGTCGGCGGCGCGTGGAGCGGTGGGTTCGCTCGCGACCGTCACCATGTCGGGGCCCGGCACCGTCGAACTCCAGCCATGCGGCATCACCAAGGCGACGGGGCTCGCGTTGGCCGCCGAGTATCTCGGGCTGTCCTCGTCCGCCACCATCGCCTTCGGCGACATGCCCAATGACATCCCGATGTTCGACTGGGCG
Source organism: Streptomyces sp. ME02-8801-2C (assembly GCF_033793965.1). Taxonomy (NCBI): domain Bacteria; kingdom Bacillati; phylum Actinomycetota; class Actinomycetes; order Kitasatosporales; family Streptomycetaceae; genus Streptomyces; species Streptomyces sp. ME02-8801-2C. Next base: position 62,454 of record NZ_JARAXP010000006.1, read on the forward strand.
GCCCACGGTGTCGCCATGGCCAACGCCCATCCCGAGCTCAAGGCGGTTGCGGACGAGGTCACCCTCTCGAACGAGGACGACGGGATCGCGGTGGTGCTGGAGCGGTTGTTCGGGCGGGGGAAGGGCTGGGGGGACTGGGAGGCGCCGGTACCAGGGTCGGCACCTGCAGTGGCACCAGCATCGGCCTCGGCAGCGACACGGGTCGGCCGGCAGTAGGCCCGGGTAGGCGGCAATGGGCCCGGGTGGGGCGGGCGTCGTGGGTCTGGCCCAGGGGACGCCCGCCCCACCCGGGCAGGGACGGTCGGCCTAGTAGGCCCCGTACACGTTGTCTATCGATCCGTATCGCGCGGCCGCGTAGTTGCAGGCGGCGGTGATGTTGGCGATCGGGTCGTAGGGGTCGAACGAGGTTCCGGCGACGTGGTACGCGGCGAAGGTCGGGTCGATGACCTGGAGGAGCCCCTTGGAGGGGGTGCCGGCTGCCGCGTTCGAGTCCCAGTTGTTGATGGCGTAGGGGTTGCCCGACGACTCGCGCATGATGTTGCGGTAGAGGCCGTCGTACGTCCCGGGGATTCCCTTCTGCGCCATGATGTCGAGCGATTCGCGGATCCAGCCGTCCAGGTTGTTCGCGTAGTACGTCGTCGACGACGCGGCCGACGACGCGGCCGACGACGCGGCCGACGACGCGGCCGACGACGCGGCCGACGGGGCGGCCGAGGCCGTCGTCGCGGTCAGGAAGGGGATGGCCAGGGCTGCGGCGGCCGTCGCGGTGATGGCGAGTGTGCGCGTGAGTGCGAGCGGGCGGCGAAGGGTTCTCGCGCGGTTGTGCTGACCTCGTGCGGGCATGGTGAGTCCTCTCCGGCGCCTACGAGGTGAGCTGTCGGGTTCGGGCGGGAGATGCCCGGCCGGGCGCGTTGCGGCGCGCGGCTTCACCCCTAGCCGCTCCGGTGTCGATGTCCGGACCGGCGGCTTACCTGGGTCCCCCGCTCCTGCCTGCGTGAGTCACATGTGGGTGGGTGGTTGCTGCTCTACGGGCGGCGGCAGGATTCGGCGATCCGCCCGGTGTGGCGCGAAACGTATGCGAGAGCACACGGGTGGAACAAGGGGCGGAAATGCAGGACTTACTCATATCGTCCGCCCGTTGGGGATAAAACGGGCAAATAGTAAAGGGCGAGTGAGGGAGTAACTTGCCTTTGTGAACGGGAAGTTTGCGGGGAGGAGGGGGTGTGGGCTGATTGGCGACGTGACTCGAATCACGGGTGGGGGGTAGATGTGGTGATGATGGGGCGAGTGGTGGGTTTGGGGTGTTTCGAGGGTTTTGGGGTATGTGTCGGTCGCCGGAAGGGGTCGTGCGTTGTTCCGGTGAGGATCGCGGCAGCGAGGTGTGGAGTGTGGGGCGCGGTGTGCTTATAAATGTCCATGCTTTGGACTGATCAAAAACATTCCGGTCGTGATCCGATACCGCCCGGCCTGGACGGGCGGGCGCTCGCGGTGATCGAAACGTGACCGGATACGCTGACTCGAGTGAGGGCAGCGACCTATCGACACACCGTGTGACCGCCAGTAGACACAGCAGACAGGAGATCCCTCGTGACCGTCGTCGGGCCGTTCGGGCTGAGCGTGCGGGACCAGGCTCTCGAAGCCGATGTCCAGGCCGGATTGGCGGCTGTCGAGGAAGGTTTGCTCGAAGCCACCAAGAGCGAGGTCCCCTTCATCACGGAGGCCGCGCAGCATCTCGTACGGGCGGGCGGTAAGCGGTTCAGGCCGCTGCTCGTGATGCTCGCGGCGCAGTTCGGGGACCGGCACGCGCCGGGGATCGTGCCGTCCGCGGTGGTGGTGGAGCTGACCCACCTCGCGACGCTGTATCACGACGACGTCATGGACGAGGCCGAGGTGCGGCGCGGGGTGCCCAGCGCCAACACGCGCTGGGGGAACTCCGTCGCGGTCCTCACCGGGGACTTCCTGTTCGCGCGCGCCTCGCACATCCTCGCCGACCTCGGGCCCGAGGCGGTCCGGGTGCAGGCGGAGGCGTTCGAGCGGCTGGTGACCGGGCAGATCCTGGAGACCGCGGGGCCGTCGGACGGGCGGGACCCCGTCGAGCACTATCTGGACGTGCTCGGCGGCAAGACCGGATCGCTGGTGGCGGTGGCCTGCCGGTTCGGGGCGATGATGTCCGGTGCCGACGACAGTGTCGTGGATGTGCTCACCCAGTACGGGGAGCGGCTCGGGGTCGCCTTCCAGCTCGCGGACGACGTGCTGGACATCGCGTCCGACTCCCACGAGTCGGGGAAGACGCCCGGGACGGATCTGCGCGAGGGCATTCCCACGATGCCTGTGCTGCGATTGCGGGAGCGGGTGGCTCGACTGGGGCTGGCCGAGGACATCGCGCTGTGTGAGCTGCTGGACTCCGACCTGAGTGACGACGCGCGGCACGCGGAGGCCCTGGCCCGGCTGCGGGTGCATCCGGCGCTGGAGCAGGCTCGGCGGGACACGGTGCGGTATGCGGAGGACGCGCGGGCGGCGTTGGCGCCGTTGGTGGAGTGCGATGCGAAGGCCGCGCTGCTGGAGATGTGCGACGCGGTGGTGCATCGGGCCGGGTGAGGGTTCGCCCCCGCCGCCCTTACCCGTCCCATCCTGTCCCTGGGGGCTGCGCCCCCAGACCCCTCTCCGCGCTGAACGCGCTCGTCCTCAAGCGCCGGACGGGCTGGAAATGCGGGTGTCCCCTACGGGTCAGGGGACGCGAGGTGCCCCCATGTCATCCCGTGGCAGTACGTGGAGTTGAGCCCAAGGTCTGACGATTCCCCACCTCCGATTTGGTGAGATGGAAACCACCACTCCTCACCGGTTCGGGTGAGAATGGCGGCTCAGGGTGGACAGAGTGTGGGACGGACAGCCGCCGCCGACGACGGAGGTAAGGCACACATGGCACCGTACGAAGAGGCCAAGGCGGGGAACCGGATCGAGGCCGACACCGTGGCCGGGATCGAGGCCGAGGACGTGCCGTCCCGGCGCCGCAAGGCCGCGCGTTACGCCGCCCCGGCCGTGGTGATCGGTCTGACGGTCGCGACGATCGGGCTGGTACCGGCGTTCGCCGGCTCCGGTGACCCCGATCTGCCGAAGATCAGCGCGCAGGAACTCATCGAGAAGATCGCCGCCTCGGACGTACAGCAGCTGTCCGGCACGGTGAAGATCAGTACGGATCTGGGGCTGCCCGACCTCGGCGGTCTGGAGAGCGGGCTGCTGTCGGGCGGTGGTCTCGGCGGGGATTCCGACGGCTCGGGTTCGGCCGCCGATCCGAGCGCCAAGCTTCTCGAACTGGCCTCCGGCACGCACACCGTACGCGTCGCCCTGGACGGACCCGACAAGCAGAAGATCTCTCTGCTGGAGAAGGCCGCCGAGTACAGCGTGATCCACAACGGTGACGAGGTGTGGGCGTACGACAGCGCGTCGAACGAGGCGTTCCACGCGACGGCCCCCGAATCCGCGGGCAAGCACGAGAAGGGTGAGGGCGAGGGCAAGGACCGGGTTCTGCCCGGCGACGACGTGCCCGCCACGCCCGGTCGGCTCGCCGAGGAGGCCCTGAAGGCGGTCGACGACACGACCTCAGTGACCGTCGACGGGACGGCCCACGTCGCCGGCCGGGACGCGTACAAGCTGGTCATCAAGCCGAAGGAGTCCGGCTCCACGGTCGGGGCGATCAGTGTCGCCGTCGACTCGAAGACCGGGACGCCGCTGAAGTTCACGCTCACCCCGGCGAGCGGCGGGGCCGCCGTCTTGGACGCCGGGTTCGTCGATGTCGACTTCGCCAAGCCCGCCGCCTCCACCTTCGACTTCACCCCGCCCAAGGGGACCAAGGTCACGGAGGAGGGCGGCCCGGGCAAGGCCGACGAGGCGCCGGGCAAGGACTTCGGGAAGGACTTCGGCAAGGAATTCGGTGAGGAGTTCGACGAGGGCCTCATGGGGCCTGACGGTCACGGGTGGGCGAACGGCTCCGAACGTGACGGCGCCGGCGAGGGCGGCAAGGTCATCGGCGAGGGCTGGAACTCCATCGCCGTGTTCGACTCCGGTGCCGAAGGCGGCATGCCGTCGGGCGACGCCTCGTCCGACGCCGGGATGTTCGGCGGCTTCCTCGGCTCCTTCGGCGACAAGGTCTCCGGCGACTTCGGCTCCGGCACGGTCTTCAAGACCCGCCTGGTCAACGCCCTGATGACGGACGACGGCAAGGTCTACGTCGGCGCGGTCACGAAGGACGCCCTGGTCAAGGCGGCGAACGCGGCCAAGTAACTCCCTTAGGGGAACCGCCGTAGGGGAACCGAGTAGAGGCACGACGATTGAGGGAGCCCATGGAGGAACCGTCCGCCGCGGAGCCGGAAGAGGCGCACCGGGACGACGACGCGGTCATCGTCACCCGCGCCCTCACCAAGCGCTACCGCGGCGGACAGCTCGCCGTCGACGCTCTCGACCTCACCGTCCCGGCGGGCAGCGTCTTCGGCTTCCTCGGGCCCAACGGCTCGGGCAAGACCACGACGATCCGCATGCTGATGGGCCTGATCGAGCCGACATCGGGCGCGGCGCGGGTGCTGGGGCGACCGATGCCCCGCGCCACCCGCGCCGTCCTGCCGCAGGTCGGCGCGCTCATCGAGGGGCCCGCGCTGTACGGCTTCCTCTCGGGCCGCGACAACCTCGTACGGTACGACTCCGCCGACCCGACCGCCGATCCGCGCACCCGGCGTGCGCGCGTCGGCGCGGCGCTGGACCGGGTGGGTCTGACGGCCGCCGCAGGCAAGAAGGCGAAGGCGTACTCGCTGGGTATGAAGCAGCGGCTCGGTCTCGCGGCGGCGCTGCTCCAGCCGCGGCGGCTGCTCGTCCTCGACGAGCCGACCAACGGGCTCGATCCGCAGGGGATGCGTGAAATCCGCTCCCTGGTACGGGAGTTGGCGTCAGACGGCACCACCGTCTTCCTCTCCTCCCACCTCCTCGACGAGATCGAGCAGGTCTGTACGCACGCCGCCGTGATGGCGCAGGGGCGGCTGATCACCCAGGGCGCGGTGGCCGAGCTGGCCGCCGGAGCCCGGGGTCGGCTGGTCGTGACGACGCCCGACGCGGCGGACGCGGCCCGCGTACTCAAGGAACAGGGCGTGGGCGACGTGATCGCGACCGAGGATCGGGTGACCGGCGAGGTGCCGGAAGGCGATCGTGAACTCGCCGATCTGAACGCCGCGTTGGTCGGCGCGGGCGTCCGCGTCCGGGGCTTCGGCATCGAACGGGCGTCCCTGGAGGACGCGTTCGTGGCGCTGACAGGGGAGGGCTTCGATGTCGCGGGCTGAGACCACCAATACGTCTGCTACCTCTCCTTCCTCTCCTCCCTCTCCTACCCCGCGTACGGACACCGTCCGGGCTACGCGAACTCCCCGCACCCCCAGCCCCCTCTGGAGCCTGAGCCTTTTCCGCAGCGAGCTCGTCACCACCTTCCGGCGCTGGCGGACCCTCGCACTGCTCGCCGTGCTCGCCGCCGTACCGATCGTCCTCGGTATCGCCGTGAAGATCGAGACGAGCGACGGTTCGTCAGCGGTGGGTGGCGGTCCCGAGGGCGGCGGGGGGCCGGCGTTCATCTCGCAGATCAGCAACAACGGTCTGTTCCTGGTGTTCACGGCACTGGCCGCGACCCTCCCGTTCTTCCTCCCGATGGCCATCGGCGTCATCGCGGGCGACGCGATCGCCGGCGAGTCGAGCGCGGGCACGCTCCGCTATCTGCTGGTCGCCCCGGCCGGCCGTACCCGTTTGCTGCTCACCAAATACGCGACCACACTGACGTTCTGCCTGGTCGCGACGCTGGTGGTGGCGATATCGGCGCTCACGATCGGCGCGTTCCTCTTTCCGCTCGGCGACCTGATGACCATCTCCGGTACGAACATCAGCTTCACGGAGGGTCTCGGGCGGGCGTTGCTGATCGCACTGGTTGTCGCCGCGTCACTGATCGGGGTGGCGGCGCTCGGCCTGTTCGTCTCCACCCTGACGAGCAGCGGCATCGCGGCGATGGCGACGACCGTAGGGCTGCTCATCACCATCCAGATCCTCGACCAGATACCCCAACTTCACGCGCTCCAGCCGTACTTCTTCTCCCACTACTGGTTGTCCTTCGCCGACCTGATGCGCGAACCGGTCTACTGGGACGACCTGGTGAAGAACCTGGGCCTTCAGGCCGTGTACGCGGCGGTGTTCGGCTCGGCGGCCTGGGCACGGTTCACGACGAAGGACATCACGGCCTGAACTCCGAGTACGTACCGCGAGTACGTGAGTACGTATGTCACCGGGTTCGTGGCCGGGGCGCCCGTAGGCCCGCCCGTGTCTCCGCCTCCGCCATGACCCGCAGCAGCACCTCCTCCTCGCCGTGCCGGGCCACCACCTGGAGGCCGACCGGGCAGCCGTCCGGCCCGAAGCCCGCGGGGATGCTCGCCGCCGGGTGGCCGCTGAGGTTGAACGCCCAGGTGAGCGCGGTCGAGTACCGGTCTCCGGGGCCCTCGTGACCGTGCGGCGGGTTCGGGGTGGTGGGGGTCAGGATCAGGTCGGCCCGGCTGAACAGCTCCGCCAGTCGTTGGTCGTTGACCGTGCGCGGCGGGGATGCCGTACCGCCACCCGTATCGGTATCCGTACGCGCGTCCATGTCCGAGCCCGCTGCGCGCAGCGCCAGCCAGGCCGGCCCGGGGTCGTCGAGGCGCACGGGGAAATCGTCGGGTGGCAGCAGCCGTACGACCCCGGCACCGTCGAGCCGCAGCGCGGCGCCGTGCGCCACGAGGGCGGGCCCGGGATCGGCGAGGGCGAAACCGAGGGAGTCGGACCAGAGGGCGATGAGAGGGCGCGGCGCGTCCTGCTGGTCGCGGCCACCCGCCTCCCGTACCGCACCCACAGCACCTGCCGAGCTGCCCGCACCCTCCACTGCGCCCCCGGAGCCCCCGGCCACGCACCGCCAGTACGCCACCAGGTCAGCCGCCCGCCGGGCAACCGCGCCGACCGCGCTCAGCCCCGTCCGGTCGGGATGCGGAAGGCGCCCGTTCGTCGACTTGAGGCCGAACACCCCGCACCAGGCGGCCGGGATACGGATGGACCCCGCCCCGTCCGCGCCGGTGGCGAGAGGGACCAGGCCCGCCGCCACGGCCGCCGCGGCCCCGGCCGACGAACCGCCTGGCACCCGGTCCGCCCGCCACGGATTGACGGTCCGCCCACCGGCCCCGAGCCCCCACGTCTGCCAGGAGGCCCCGGACCCCGCCCCGACACCTGACTCGGACCCGGCCCCTGCCCCTGCCCCCGCCCCTGCCACGGCCCCTGACCCTGCCCCTGCCACGGCCCCTGACCCTGCCCCGGCCTCTGATACGGACCCGGACCTGGACTCCGGCCCTGACTCCGGCCCCGGCCCTGACTCGGACCTGGCCCCTGCTACGGACCCGGACCTGGACTCCGGCTCCGAACCTGACTCGGACCTGGCCCCTGCTACGGACCCGGACCTGGACTCCGGCTCCGGCCCTGACTCGGACCTGGCCTCTGATACGGACCCGGACCTGGACTCCGGCCCCGAACCTGACTCGGACCTGGCCCCTGCTACGGACCCGGACCTGGACTCCGGCCCCGAACCTGACTCGGACCCGGCCCCTGCTACGGACCCGGACCCGGACCCCGACCCGGATACGGGTTCGGAACCGGAACCGGACCCCGCCCCTGGTACGGAGGTCGCCCCCACCAACACGCACCCCGCGGCAGCCAACCGCACCGCGTCCGCCGCGCGCTCCCCGTACCGCCCCTTGACCGCGATCGGAACGCCCGCGAGCGGCAACCGCTCGCCCGCGGCCACCCGTGCGTCCACCTCGCGCGCTCGACGCACCGCCGCCTCGCCCCACACCTCCGCGAACGCGCACAACTGCGGCTCCACGAAGGCGATCCGCGCGAGCGCGTCGGTGACGACCTCGACGGCGGTCACCTCCCGCGCCCGTACGGCGGCGGCGATCTCGTCGACCGTGAGATCCGCGAAACGCCCCCCGGCCCGGCTCAACTCTCCGCGCGCCCGGAGAGCAGGATCCCGCCGCCCTCGATCCAGGTGAGGAAGATGCCGGCGCCGGCCGGCGTGTACGCGGGCACCTCCGTGCCGGTGGGCAGGGCCTTCGGGGCGCCTGTCGAGGCGGGGATCTCGACGGCGACGCGCGGGCTCGAGCCCGGCACGATTCCGTACGCCGTGCCGTCGTCGCGTACGGAGTCGATCAGCATGTCCTTGCGGCCCTCGTCCCCGTCCGCGCCCGCGGCGAGGCAGACCGCGGTGCCCTTCTGGAGGTCGAACAGCATCCAGCCGTACGCGAGATAGCGGCCGTTCGGTGAGACGGACGTCAGGACGCTGTCGCCGAGGACGGTGTCGTCGCTGTCGAACGTCTGCGTGAGCGTGCGGTCGCGGCACTCGGCGCGCAGCAGGACCTTGCCGGTCGCGGCGTCGTGCACGGTCCGCACGGTCTCCTCGGAACCGTCCGCGTTGGGGGCCTTCGAGGTGGTCCAGGAGGCGACGACCTTGCCGTCGGCGATCGTCTGGGCGGTCCCGTTGGCCAGGTCGGGGCCGAAGCCGGCGGACTGCTCGGCGGCGACGCCCTCGGGTGTCACGTCCGAGCTGGACCAGCCGCCGGATACGCCGAATCCGCCGCCGGAGCCGTTCATGAGGGGCCCCCGACCACTGGTCCCGACGACCGCGCCCGTGCCGTCGCCCCAGGTGGTGACCTTGCCGCTCGTGACGTCGATGGCCGCCGCGTGGGCGTCGAACCCGTCGACCCAGCTGACGAGGGCCTGGCCCGCGCCGCCGTCACGGACGGACGCCTCGCCCTGGGCGGTGCCGTTGTTGGCCGCCACGGGGACGTCGATGGTGCGCAGCGGCGCGACCGCGTCCTTGGAGCCGCCGCCGGCGTCGGCCGCGTACACCACCGCCTGAACGATCTCCTTGCCGTCGTGCAGCTCGTCCTTGCCGGCCAGCCCGTGCGCCCACGCGACGAAGTACTCGCGCCCGCCCGCGCTCACGGCGGTCACCGAACCGGGCGCGGTGGCGGCGGGGTCGTTGCCCGCGGAGTCGTCCAGAGACCCCGGAGGGGTCCAGGGGGCGCTGGTCCACAGCACCTTGCCCGTCGTGGCCTTGCGCACCTGCACGTACATCTCGGCCTGGTCGGCGACCACGTACGCGACGGTCCCCGACCCGGGCGCGACCGCGACGGGCGCGGTTTCGGCACCCTTGCGCACCCAGGGCAGCTCCTGGTCCCAGCCGCGGTCGGCGGCGTAGGCGGCGGGGACGGTCAACTCGGCGAGCGAACCGCCGGGTTGACCGTCCGCCTTGGGATCACCGGCGTCGGCGGCCCGCTCGGCCTTCTCGGGCTGCGCCCCTCCGCCACCGCATCCAGCGAGAACCAACCCCGCGACGACGGCCGCCATCACTCTCGTAACTCTCGTACCAGCCCTGCGCATTGACGTTCCTTCCCCCGTGCCGCAACGTACTGACGTACCGGCGTACTGACGTACCGGCGTACTGACGTACCGGCGTACTGATGTACAGCGGTACCGATCTTGGCATCCGTACGATGCCATCGTCAGCGCGGTACGGGGGAGTTGGACCATGAACTGTGCGGGTTACTTCGACAACTCCCACACGGCGTACGCGGCAGCGTCACTGTTGCGGTCGAGGGCGGTGTCGTCGATGTTGGCCGTCGTGTCGCAGGACGAGTGGTAGCAGCGGTCGAACGCCCGGCCCGACGTACCACCCCACTTGGCCGCCTGCGCGGCCGTCTTGATGTAGTCGGCGCCGCTGAACAGACCGCCGACGGGGATGCCCACGTTCTTGAAGGGCGCGTGGTCGGAGCGGCCGTCGCCCTCGGTCTCGATCTCCGTCGCGACGCCGATACCGGCGTAGTAGTCCTTGAAGGTCCGCTCGATGGTCGGGTCGTCGTCGTAGACGAAGTAACCGGGGTTCGGCGAGCCGATCATGTCGAAGTTCAGATAGCCCTTGACGCGCGCACGGTTGGCCGAGGAGAGGTTGTTGACGTAGTACTTGGAGCCGACCATGCCCAGCTCCTCCGCTCCCCACCAGGCGAAGCGCAGGTGTTTCGTCGGCTGGTACTGCGCGCGGGAGACAGCGAGCGCGATCTCCAGGACGGCGGCGGAGCCACTGCCGTTGTCGTTGATGCCGGCGCCGGCGGAGACGCTGTCGAGGTGCGAGCCCGCCATGATCACCTGGTTGGTGTCGCCGCCGGGCCAGTCGGCGATCAGGTTGTAGCCGGTACGGCTCGACGCGGTGAACTGCTGGATGGTCGTGGTGAATCCGGCCGCGTCCAGTTTGGCCTTCACATAGTCGAGCGAGGCGCGGTAGCCGGTTCTTCCGTGTGCCCGGTTGCCGCCGTTGGCGGTGGCTATGGACTGCAACTGGGTCAGATGCGCCTTGACGTTGGCCACGGGCAGGTCGGGCGCGGCGGCCAGCCTGACGTCCGGTGCGGAGACGGCGCCGGCTGCTGTACCCGTGGTGAGGAGCGCGGTGCCGGCGAGGAGGGTGGCGGCCACAGCGGTGGCTGTGACACGTCCGGGAACCGAGAGCTTCATGTGGGGGGCTCCGAATTCCTTGGGAATCCCAGGGATTCCACAGTGGATAGGTGCCTGGATGGTGAAGCTCTGGCTAACAGTTCGTCAAGAGCGCTATCTGGACAGGGGTTTCGCATATCGGACGGATGCGGATATGCGTCTGGACAGCGGGATCGGGGTAGAAATGGTCATGGGCATGACCGATGCTGCATGGCTGATGCCGCCGCCATGGCTAATGCAGCCATGACTAGTGCACGCAGAATTCGTTTCCCTCCGGATCGGTCATCACCACCCACTCCCCACCCGCCTCACGGACCTCCCGCAGCACAGCCGCACCCAGCCCGGTCAGCCGCTCGACCTCCGCCGTGCGCCGGTCCGGCCCTGGATGCAGATCGAGATGGAGCCGGTTTTTGCTCGTCTTCGGCTCCGGGACGCGCTGGAACAGCAGCCGTCGCCCGAGCCCGGTCCCGCTGTCCTCCTGGTACGGGTCACCGGGATGCCGTACGGCGGCCAGGTCCCGCCAGACGCGTCGGCCGTGCGACTCGACGGTCAGCTCGGCCGGTACGGCCCCGAGGCCCAGCAGGCGTTCGACCAGCGCGCTGTGGTCCTCGACCGTGTACGCGAGCGCCCCGCCCCAGAAGTCGGCCTGCGCGTGCGGATCGGCGCAGTCGACGACCAGTTTCCAGTGAACGGGGGCGGGGGTGGGGGTGGGGTCGGTGGAGGGGGCGGGGGGTTGTGCGGGGGTGTCCGTCATGAGGAGAACTTATAGCGCGGCCTACTGACAACGGCCCGCCGTCAGCGGCGTACGTCTTGCGGCGCCGCCTCCACCGCGACCTCCACCGCGACCTCCGCCACCGGCGGCGCCAGAACCGTCGAGTCGGCCTCCGCCCTGAGCGCCCGCGCCCCCCGCCGAGCTGTCCGCAGCGCGTCCCACGTCAGCAGGATCAGGGCCAGCCACACCAGTGCGAACCCGGCCCAGCGCTCCGGCGGCATGGCCTCGTGGAAGTAGAAGACGCCGAGGAGGAACTGGAAGACGGGGGCCAGGTACTGGAGCAGCCCCAGCGTCGACAACGGCACCCGTATCGCCGCCGCGCCGAAGCAGACCAGCGGGAGCGCGGTCACGACGCCGGTCGCCGCGAGCAGGGCCGCGTGCCCGGCGCCCTCCGTGCCGAAGGTCGAATCGCCCTGTCCGCCCAGCCACAGCAGATACGCCAGCGCGGGCAGGAACTGGACCGCGGTCTCCGCGGTCAGCGACTCGAGCCCGCCCAGGTTGACCTTCTTCTTCACCAGGCCGTACGTGGCGAAGGAGAAGGCCAGGCACAGGGAGACCCAGGGCGGCCGGCCGTATCCGATCGTCAGTACGAGCACGGCGGCCAGACAGACGCCGACCGCCGTCCACTGCGCCGGCCGCAGCCGTTCTTTCAGCAGGAGCACACCCATGGCGATGGTCACGAGCGGGTTGATGAAGTAGCCGAGGGAGGCCTCGACCACGTGCCCGGCGTTCACGGCCCAGATGTAGACGCCCCAGTTGACCGTGATGAGCGCCGCCGCGACCGTGATCAGCGCCAGCCGGCGCGGTTGCCGCAGCAACTCGCCGGCCCAGGCCCAGCGGCGCAGCACCAGCAGCGCGACGCCCACGACCGCGAGGGACCACACCATCCGGTGGGCCAGGATCTCGGCCGCCCCGGCCGGCTTCAGCAGCGGCCAGAAGAGCGGGACGAGGCCCCACATGCCGTATGCGGCGAAGCCGTTCAGCAGACCCGTGCGCTGCTCACCCGTCGGCTTGCCGACCACCGGCATCTCCCCTCGTATCAGCGCATGACCATATGGATCTGCGCTCACGACGGTAACGCCGAGCGCCCCCGGCTGTCATGTTCGTATCGGCATACGGTCATGACAGCCGGGGGTCGGCTTCCTGAGCGTCCTCGGGGGCGTGACGGGGGAGTGCGCGCCCCCGAGGGGTACCGGGGTCAGGCCTTGAGCGCGGCGGCGATCGACTCGGCGATCGGCGTGGTCGGACGGCCGGTCAGGCGGGAAAGGTCGCCCGGGGTGCCGGCCAGCTGGCCCTGCTCGATGGCGACGTCCACGCCCGCGAGGGTCGCGGCGAGGCCCTCGGGCAGGCCGACGCCGACGAGGATGCCGGTCAGGACCTCGGCGGAGACGGCGTTGTAGGCGACGTCCTTGCCGGACTGCTTGGACACCTCGGCGGCGTACTCGGCGAAGCTCCACGCGGTGTCGCCGCTCAGCTCGTACGTCGAGTTCTCGTGGCCCTCGCCGGTCAGCACCGCGACAGCGGCACCGGCGTAGTCGGCGCGCGCGGCGGAGGCGACCCGGCCCTCGCCGGCGGCCTGGGTGACACCGTGCTCGAGGGCGACGGCGAGCTGCTCGGTGTAGTTCTCGTTGTACCAGCCGTTGCGCAGCAGGGAGTACGGGACGCCGGACTCGAAGATCGCCGCTTCGGTGCCGCGGTGGTCGTCGGCGAGCGCGGCCGTCAGGGCGCCCGGGGCGCTGGTGTACGCGAGCAGCGCGGCGCCCGCGGCCTTGGCGGCCTCGATGACGACCTTGTGCTGACCGACGCGGCCCTTGTCGAACTCGTTGCCCGAGATGAGCAGCACCTTGTCGCCGGCGGCTATGACACCGTCGAAGGTCTCCGGCTGGTTGTAGTCGGCGACCGCGATCTTCACACCGCGGGCGGCGAAGCCGGAGGCCTTCTCGGCGTCGCGCACGACGGCGGTGATCTGGTCGGCCGGAACCGTCTCCAGCAGCTGCTCGACTACGTGGCGACCGAGTTGGCCGGTGGCTCCGGTGACGACGATGCTCATGGCGTTTCTCCTTGTGCGGGTGAGGACTGGCACTAACCTTAGGAGAAGCGCTAACTCTTGGAAAGTACCCACTTTGAAGTAAGGTACTCACATGGGAGTAAGTGCAGCAGTGATCACGCCGGTGAATTCGACAGCAGGAGCAGGAAGGGTGGTGGCGGGCGGCGAGGTCGAGGGCATGTGCCCGCACCGCGTCGTCCTGGAGCACGTCACCAGCCGCTGGGGTGTGCTCGTCCTCCTGGAGCTGCTGGAGCGCCCGTACCGCTTCAGCGAGCTGCGCCGGGCCATCGGCAGGGTCAGCGAGAAGATGCTCACGCAGACCCTCCAGACGCTGGAGCGCGACGGTCTGGTCCACCGGGACGCGAAGCCGGTCATCCCGCCCCGCGTCGACTACTCGCTCACCAACCTCGGCCGCGAGGCCGCCGCCCAGGTCAAGGCCCTGGCCGGCTGGACGGCGCAGCGTATGCCGGACGTCGAGGCGGCCCGCCGGGCATACGACGAGGCCCGGGCCGAAAGGGCCCGGGCCGAGTAGTCGCGCGTACTGCGTACCGTCTGCGCAAACCGATCCGCATACCGTCTGACAGGTCTGCTTATCCGACGACGGTCCAGGTGTCCCCGCCGGCGAGCAGTGCTCCGAGGTCGCCCTTGCCGTTCTGGACGATCGCCGTGTCGAGCTGCTCGGCCATCTGCGTGTCGTACACCGGCCGGTCGACGGAGCGGAAGACGCCGATGGGCGTGTGGTGCAGGGTGTCCGGGTCGGCGAGCCGGGAGAGCGCGAACGCGGTGGTCGGGGACGCGGTGTGCGCGTCGTGCACGAGCACCTCGCCCTCGTTCTCGGCGGTGACGGCGACGACCTTCAGATCGCCGGTCGCCCGGTCCCGTACGACACCCTTGGCGCCGTCGGCCCCGAACCGGATCGGCTGCCCGTGCTCCAGCCGGATCACCGCCTCCTCGGCCTGCTGCTTGTCCTTGAGGATCTCGAAGGCGCCGTCGTTGAAGATGTTGCAGTTCTGGTAGATCTCGACGAGCGCCGTACCGGGGTGGGCGGCTGCCTCGCGCAGCACGCCGGTGAGGTGCTTGCGGTCGGAGTCGACGGTACGGGCGACGAAGGACGCCTCCGCGCCGATCGCCAGCGACACCGGGTTGAAGGGCGCGTCCAGCGACCCCATGGGCGTCGACTTGGTGATCTTGCCGACCTCGCTGGTGGGCGAGTACTGGCCCTTGGTCAGCCCGTAGATCCGGTTGTTGAAGAGCAGGATCTTCAGGTTGACGTTGCGCCGCAGGGCGTGGATCAGGTGGTTGCCGCCGATGGAGAGCGCGTCGCCGTCACCGGTGACCACCCAGACGGACAGGTCGCGGCGGCTGGAGGCGAGCCCGGTGGCGATGGCGGGAGCGCGGCCGTGGATGGAGTGCATCCCGTAGGTGTTCATGTAGTACGGGAAGCGGGAGGAGCACCCGATCCCGGACACGAAGACGATGTTCTCCTTCGCCAGCCCCAGTTCGGGCATGAAACCCTGGACGGCGGCGAGGACCGCGTAGTCCCCGCAGCCGGGGCACCAGCGCACTTCCTGGTCGGACTTGAAGTCCTTCATGGACTGCCTGGCCTCGGCCTTGGGCACCAGAGTGAGTGCCTCGATCGAGCCGTTGGCGGCGCCTTCCGTTGACGTCTCAGCCATCGATGGCCTCCTTGAGAGCCGTGGCGAGCTGTTCGGCCTTGAACGGCATACCGTTGACCTGGTTGTACGAGTGGGCGTCCACCAGGTACTTCGCCCGGATCAGCGTGGCGAGCTGGCCGAGGTTCATCTCGGGGACCACGACCTTGTCGTAGCGCCTGAGCACCTCGCCGAGATTGCGCGGGAACGGATTGAGGTGGCGCAGATGGGCCTGCGCGATCGCCTCTCCGGCCGTCCGCAGCCGGCGTACCGCCGCCGTGATCGGCCCGTAGGTGGAACCCCAGCCCAGCACCAGGGTGTCGGCCGCGGCGGACGGGTCGTCGACCGTCAAATCCGGTACGTCGATGCCGTCGATCTTGGCCTGCCGGGTACGGACCATCAGGTCGTGGTTGGCCGGGTCGTACGAGATGTTGCCCGTGCCGTCCTGCTTCTCGATGCCGCCGATACGGTGTTCGAGCCCGGGGGTGCCGGGGATGGCCCATGGGCGGGCGAGAGTCTGCGGGTCCCGCTTGTAGGGCCAGAAGACCTCGGTGCCGTCCTCGAGGGTGTGGTTGGGCCCCTGCGCGAACCGCACCCGCAGATCGGGGAGTTCGTCGACCTCGGGGATGCGCCAGGGCTCGGAGCCGTTGGCGAGGTATCCGTCGGAGAGCAGGAACACGGGGGTGCGGTAGGTGAGGGCGATACGGGCGGCCTCGATGGCGGCGTCGAAGCAGTCGGCGGGTGTGCGCGGAGCCACGATCGGAACCGGCGCCTCGCCGTTGCGGCCGAACATGGCCTGAAGGAGATCGGCCTGCTCGGTCTTGGTCGGCAGCCCGGTGGAGGGCCCGCCCCGCTGGATGTCGATGACCAGCAAGGGCAGTTCCAGCGACACCGCGAGCCCGATGGTCTCGGACTTCAGCGCCACACCCGGCCCGGAGGTGGTGGTGACGGCCAGCGACCCGCCGAAGGCGGCGCCCAACGCGGCCCCGATACCGGCGATCTCGTCCTCCGCCTGGAAGGTGCGGACCCCGAAGTTCTTGTGTCTGCTCAGCTCGTGCAGGATGTCCGAGGCCGGCGTGATCGGATAAGAACCCAGGTAGAGGGGCAGATCAGCCTGCTGACCGGCCGCGATGAGCCCGTACGACAGGGCCAGGTTCCCCGAGATGTTGCGATACGTGCCGGTGGGGAACGCGGTCGAGGCCGGAGCGACCTCGTAACTGACGGCGAAGTCCTCGGTCGTCTCCCCGAAGTTCCAGCCGGCCCTGAACGCGGCGAGGTTGGCGGCCGCGATCTCGGGCTTCTTGGCGAACTTGGCGGCCAGGAACTTCTCGGTGCCCTCGGTCGGCCGGTGGTACATCCACGACAACAGCCCCAGCGCGAACATGTTCTTGCTGCGCTCGGCCTCCTTGCGGGAGAGCGCGAACTCCTTGAGCGCCTCCACCGTGAGGGTGGTCAGCGGCACCGGATGCAGGCTGTACCCGTCGAGCGAACCGTCCTCCAGCGGACTGGCCGCGTACCCCACCTTCTGCATGGCCCGCTTGGTGAACTCGTCCGTGTTGACGATGATCTCCGCGCCGCGCGGCACATCTGCGAGGTTCGCCTTCAGCGCGGCCGGATTCATCGCCACGAGCACGTTCGGCGCGTCCCCGGGCGTGAGGATGTCGTGGTCGGCGAAATGCAGCTGGAAAGACGAAACGCCCGGCAGGGTCCCTGCGGGCGCTCGGATCTCGGCCGGGAAGTTCGGCAGAGTGGACAGATCGTTCCCGAAGGACGCGGTCTCGGAGGTGAAGCGGTCCCCCGTGAGCTGCATACCGTCCCCGGAGTCCCCCGCGAACCGAATAATCACCCGATCGAGGCGGCGTACGGTCTTGACGCCCGCCGCGTTGCGCTGTTCTCCCACGACGGCTCCGACGTCTGAGCCGGCCTTCTCCGCTGAACTGTCCGCTGGACTGCTGACCTGGCTGGTCACTGAACTGGACCTCCTTCGAGGCGGCGGCCTGGGAGCGGTCCTCCCGCGGACCCTCCCAGGATCAACAGTACGTCGGTAAGGGCGACCTTCCCTTGACGATCGCATGATGGACGCCTGTTTGAGACGGTTGGGCGCCCCGAGTTGTCATGATGTGCCGCCCCGACGCTGACACGGTGTCAGGTGATCATGAGTTGAGGTAGGTCAGAACGGCCAGGACACGCCGGTGATCGCCGTCGCTCGGGGACAGCCCCAGCTTCAGGAAGATGTTGCTGACGTGCTTCTCGACGGCACCGTCACTGACGACGAGCTGCCGTGCGACGGCCGAATTGGTCCGGCCCTCGGCCATGAGCCCCAGTACCTCGCGCTCCCGGGGGGTGAGCCCGGCGAGTACGTCCTGCTTACGGCTGCGGCCCAGCAACTGGGCCACGACCTCCGGATCGAGCGCGGTACCCCCCTGGGCGACCCGCACCACCGCGTCCACGAACTCCCGCACCTCGGCGACCCGGTCCTTCAGCAGATACCCCACGCCCCGACTGGACCCGGCGAGCAACTCGGTCGCGTACCGCTCCTCCACGTACTGCGACAGCACGAGCACCCCGAGCTCCGGATGCGATTTCCGCAGCTGTACGGCGGCCCGGACCCCTTCGTCCGTATGGGTGGGCGGCATCCGCACATCCGCCACGACCACGTCCGGGAGCTCGCCCTGCGCGGCGAGCTCGGTGATGGTCTTGATCAACGCGGCCCCGTCACCCACCCCGGCGACGACATCATGCCCGCGGTCGGTCAACAACCTGGTCAGGCCCTCCCTGAGCAGCACCGAATCCTCGGCGATGACCACCCGCACCCTGTCCTCCACGATCCCGGCCCCCCATACCCCGTCCGAACACCAGGCACCAGCATCGCACTGCCGACCTGTTCGGCGTCCGGCGTTCGAGAACGAGCGCGTTCAGCGCGAATGGGGGGTCTTGGGGTGATCCCCCAACAACTGGCTCATCCCCTCCACGGCAGCTCCGCCGTTACCCGAGTAGGCCCACCGACCGGTGAATCCACCACCAGAATCCCGTCCACCGCGTCGAGCCGCCCCGCCAGTCCCGCCAACCCGGACCCGCCGGAGGCATCCGCGCCCCCCACCCCGTCATCCACCACCTGCAGCATCAGCCGGTTCTCCACCCGCCACACATCCACCGACGCCCCCGACGCCCGCGCGTGCTTGCTCACGTTCTGCAGCAGCTCCGACACCGTGAAGTACGCGATCCCCTCGATCGCCGCCGCCGGCCGCTCCGCCAGATCCACTTCCACCCGCACCGGCACCGCACACCGGGAAGCCACCGCGGACAGCGCCGCGTCCAGCCCACGGTCGGTCAGCACCGCCGGATGGATCCCGCGCGCCAGGTCCCGCAGCTCCTGCAGCGCCGTCTTCACCTCACCGTGCGCCTCGTCCACCATGCGCGCCGCGGCCCGCGGATCCTCCGTGAGCTTCTCCTTCGCGAGCCCCAGATCCATCGCCAGGGCCACCAGCCGGGCCTGCGCCCCGTCGTGCAGATCCCGCTCGATACGCCGCAGATCAGCGGCGGCGGTGTCGACGACGACCCCCCGGCCGGACTCCAGCTCGACCACCCGCTTCGCCAGCCGCGACGGCCCGAGCAGCCCCTGCACCATCAGCCGGTCCACGACGGTCAGCGCCCGCACTATCCAGGGCGTGGCCATGGTGAACAGCAGCCCGACCAGCGCGGTCACCGTGATCTCGAACGGGTTGTCGAGGTGGATGCTGTGGGTCTCGTCGCCGTACAGCTGGAGACCGTCCTGTCCGCCGTACATCGGGAACAGCCAGAACCACAGCGGGTACGTGAGCAGCGCCCAGCCGTACACCCAGAACATCACCGCGACCACGAACGAGAACATCGCCCACGGCAGATGCAGCACCGAGTACAGCAGATGCCGCCACGAGGTACCGCTCTTGAGGACGGCCCCCATCCAGCCCGCCGCCCCGGCCTTGCGTGCGCGCACCGGCTCCGGTTCCGGCATCTCGAGTCCGAGCAGCCCGCGCGCCATCTTCCGCTCCAGCACACCGAACCCCCGGCATCCGGCCAGACCCACGGCCAGCACCGGAATCCCGAGGAAGGTGATGAGGAGAATCGAACCGGTGAGCGCAAAGGTGAAGGCGTAGGAGAACATCAGCACGCTGACCGGCAGGCTCAGCAGCACGTACCCGAGCTCACGCCAACTCCGCGCCTCGACGGGCGCCCGCAGGGCGGCCGGCAACCGAGGCCGCCGCCCCTGCCCGGCGCCCCCGTCGGCCGCCCCGTGGAATCCGGCCCCGGGGCCGCCCCGCTGCCCGTACCCCTGCCCGTACTCCATGGTCATGGTCCCCGTCCGTTCCGCTGGTCGTCTGGTGAGATTCATCTGATCGTCTGATCGGCTCGTCTGCCATCAGCCTGCTCGCACCGAGCCCCACGGACCATGGAGCACGTAGGCGTCTTCCCCCGGGGGTTTTCCCTACCTACGCCCGGACACCTGTGTGTCGGATATCTGCGCGCTGGACGCCTACGCCTCGATCCGTTCCCGCCACGGCAGCTCGGCCGTGACCGTCGTGGGCCCGCCCTCGGGCGACTCGATGACGAACAGCCCGTCCACCGCGCCCAGCCGCTCCGCGAGCCCCGCCATCCCCGTACCGCCGTCCAGCCGAGCCCCACCGCGCCCGTCGTCCCAGACCTGGATCAGCAGCCGGTCGTCGGTACGCCAGACGTCGACAGACGCGTTCCGCGCACCGCTGTGCTTGCTGATGTTCTGGAGCAGCTCGGAGACCGTGAAATAGGCGATCCCCTCGATGGCGGCGGCCGGCCTGGCCGGCAGATCGGCGGTCACCTGCACCGGCACGGTGCACCGCGAGGCAACCGAGGACAGCGCCGCGTCCAGCCCACGGTCGGTCAGTACGGCCGGATGGATCCCGCGCGCCAGATCCCGCAGCTCCTGAAGCGCGAGCTTCACCTCGCCGTGCGCCTCCTCGACCATCGCGGCCACATGTTCGTCGGCCTGCCCCTCGAGCAGCTTCTCCTTGGCCAGCCCGAGCCCCATCGCGAGGTTCACCAGCCGCGCCTGCGCCCCGTCGTGCAGATCGCGCTCGATACGCCGCAGATCGGCGGCGGCGGTATCGACGACGACCCCCCGGTCGGACTCCAGTTCGGCGATACGGCGTTCCAGCTCGTCGGAGGGGGACAGCAGCCCGCGCACCATCGCCCGGTCCACGTTCGTGAGCCCCCGGGCCAGGAACGGCAGCACCGGCCACAGCACGAAGAGCGACACGAGCACGAGGGAGAAGGTGAAAACGCCCCACGGCAACCGGACGAAGTCGTACAGCATGGTGCGCCAGCCGACCGGGTCCTTCAGCGCGAGCATCAACCGCCCGAAGAACCCGAGCTTCCGGCCCCGGGCACCCCGCCCGCGCCCCAGCGGCAGCGGACTCGGCTCGTCCACCTGAACCCCGAGCAACGCCCTGGCCCGCGCCCGCTCGAACCGGCCCAGCAGACGAGCGCCCAGCAGCCCGGCGGCGAGCATCGGAAGACCGATCACCGTGAGGGTGAGGAAGGAACCCACACTCACCACGGTCACCACGTAGACAAAGCCGAACAACGCCATCGGCAGATTGGCCAGGAGGTGAACGATCTCCTTCCACGTGCGCGGGTCGAGGGCGAAACGGACAGGGGGCAGTCGGTCGCCCTCGGTTTCCGCGCTGGTGGCGGTCATACGTGCGGTCATGACCGTCAGCCTGCCCGCCGCCGCGCGACGGCGCCATGAGGCGGTCCGCCCCGCGACCCGGGGGGAAACCCCACCTTGTGCGCGATCTCGGGCATGGCCATGTGTGACGGGCTGCTTACGGTCTCTTTAGCAGGCCCTAGACTCCCGTCCGTACGGATCTCCGACAGATCTCACGAGGCCAGGGAGCGAGGGACGGACATGCCGGTACCGACCGCCGCAGCCACGACGGGGTACACGGAGTACCCGGAACACATCGCAGCGTCGGAGTACTTCCACTCCTACTCCGTCGTAGGACTGCTCGCCGCCGTCGGCGTGCTCTTCGTCGCGGTCGCCTTCGGGGCCGGCCGACTGCTGCGCCCCGTGGTCCCGACCCCCGAGAAACTCCTCACGTACGAGTGCGGTGTCGACCCCGTCGGCGAGGGCTGGGCCCACACCCAGGTCCGCTACTACGTCTACGCCTTCCTCTACGTCATCTTCGCCGTCGACTCGATCTTCCTGTTCCCCTGGGCGACCGTCTTCGCGGCCCCCGGCTACGGCGCGGCCACCCTCGTCGAGATGTTCGTCTTCCTCGGCTTCCTGGCCGTGGGCCTGCTCTACGCATACAAGAAGGGCGTCCTGACATGGACGTGACGCCAGAAACGAACCCCCCGAAGCCCGCGCCCGTGCCAGTGCCCGTGCTTCTGCCGGAGCCGAAGCGCCTGGGCGCCCTCGCCCGCCTGGCCCCGGAGCCGATGAAGGTGGTCCTGAACTGGGGCCGCCGCTATTCGCTCTGGGTCTTCAACTTCGGCCTCGCCTGCTGCGCGATCGAGTTCATCGCAGCGTCCATGGCCCGTCACGACTTCATCCGCCTCGGCGTGATCCCCTTCGCCCCCGGACCGCGCCAGGCCGACCTGATGGTGGTCTCCGGCACGGTCACGGACAAGATGGCCCCGGCTGTACGACGCCTGTACGAACAGATGCCCGAACCCAAATACGTCATCTCCTTCGGCGCTTGCAGCAACTGCGGCGGCCCGTACTGGGACTCCTACTCCGTGACGAAGGGCGTCGACCAGATCATCCCGGTCGACGTGTACGTCCCCGGCTGCCCGCCCCGCCCCGAGGCGCTGCTCCAGGGCATCCTCAAACTCCAGGAGAAGATCGCCCGCGAGTCCCTGGGCGAGCGGTACGCGTCCGGAACGGCGGCGCGCCCGTCCCCGGCCGCGCTCCAGAGCCCCCTCGTGAAGCCGCCAGCCGCGGGGGAGGCCGGCAGATGACGACCACCGGCTGGCTGCCCGCCCCCACCGAGGAACTCTTCGGTACGGAGGCCACGGCCGAGGAGTCCTACGACGTCCTGACCGTCGACGTCCCCCCGGCATCCTGGACCTCGGCCCTGCTGACAGCACGCGACCTCCTCTCCTGCACCTACTTCGACTGGCTCAGCGCGGTCGACGAACCGGGCACCGGCTTCCGCATTGCCGCCCACGTCGTCGCCCTCACCCCGGTCCGCCGCCTCCTTGTACGGACTACAGTCCCGCACGAGTCCCCTGTGCTCCCCTCCCTCGTGAACGTCTACGCGGGCGCCGCCTGGCACGAACGCGAGACCCACGAGATGTTCGGCGTACGTTTCGAGGGCCACCCCGGCCTGGACCACCTCCTCCTCCCCGAGAACTTCGAGGGGCACCCTCTCCGCAAGGACTTCGTCCTCGCGGCCCGCGTCGCGAAGGCCTGGCCGGGCGCGAAGGAACCGGGGGAGTCGGAACACGGTGGACCCAAGCGCCGCCAGATGCTCCCGCCCGGCGTCCCCGACCCCAACGAGTGGGGCCCCCTGAAGGGCCAGCTCCCCCCGGCCCCGACCCGCCCGGCCCGCGCCGCCACCGCCCGAGCCACAGGCGACCGCCCGGTACGCCGCACCCGAACAGCCTCAGACGGCTCGGCAACCCAGACCCCGGCAAGTCAGACGCCGACAGCCCAGCCCCAGGAAGCCCGGCCCCCGGCGACGGAGGGTGCACCTGCGGAAGGCACACCCACGACAGGCACGCCCCCAGAGACCCCGTCAGCCCCTCCAGCCTCACCCACCGCACCCCGTCGAGCGCGCAGCGCGAGCCAGGGATCGGCATCCCAGCGCGTGCGGACACCGGCGACCGAGGCCCCCGAGACACCACCCACGGCCGACGCCCCTTGGCACCACGCCCGCCCCGCCTTCGACGAGCCCACCCCGAAGACCACGGACCCGGCCGAATCCCCCGCCCCTGAAGAGGCCACCCCCGAGAACCCCACCCCCGAGAACCCCTCAGGAGGCTCGCAGTGAACGACGTGCTCGACGTCGCCCTGCGACTCCTGATCGTCTTCGTCGTCTTCCTCACCTTCCCCCTGATCGTCGGTCAGACCGAACACAAGGTGATGGCCCACATGCAGGGCCGCCTCGGCCCGATGTACGCCGGCGGCTTCCACGGCTGGGCCCAACTCGTCGCGGACGGCGTCAAGTTCGCGCAGAAGGAAGATGTTGTCCCGGCCGATGCCGACCGCCGTGTCTTCCAGCTCGCCCCCGCCGTCGCTCTCCTTCCGTACCTCCTCGTCCTCCTCGCCATCCCGATCGGCCCGGGTGACGGCGCCGTGGGCGAGGTCGTCGACGCGGGCATCTTCTTCGTCCTCGCCGTCATGGGCGTCGGCGTCCTCGGCTCGCTCATGGCCGGCTGGGCGTCGGCCAACAAGTTCTCCCTCCTGGGCGGCCTGCGCACCGCGGCCCAACTCCTCGCCTACGAACTCCCGATGCTGCTCACCGCGGCCTCGGTCGCGATGGCCGCCGGAACCGTCTCGATCCCCGGCATCCTCGACGCCTTCCAGTGGTGGTGGCTGCCCTGGCAGATCGTCGGCGCGATCGTCTTCTTCGTGGCCGGCCTCGCCGAACTCCAGCGGCCCCCCTTCGACATGCCGGTGGCCGACTCGGAGATCATCTTCGGCGCCTACACCGAGTACACCGGCCTTCGCTTCGCCCTCTTCCTCCTCGCCGAATACGCCGGAATCGTCGTCCTGTGCGGTCTGACCACCGTCCTCTTCCTGGGCGGCTGGCACGGCCCCTGGGCCGCCGACGGCCTGGGCTGGGTCTGGACCCTCCTGAAGACGGCAGTGCTGGCCTTCGTCGTGATCTGGCTGCGCGTCACCTACCCCCGCCTGCGCGAGGACCAGTTGCAAAAGCTCTCCTGGACCCTCCTCGTTCCCCTCTCCCTAGCCCAGATCGCCCTCACCGGCATCGTGAAGGTGGTGATCTCGTAACCATGGCTGAACCTCTCCCGCCCACCGGGTCCCGCATCCCCGGCCTCGGCCTGGCCAAGGGCCTGGCCGTCACCCTCCGCACGATGACGAAGAAGACCGTCACCGCGCAGTACCCGGACGCCCAGCCCGACCTCCCGCCCCGCTCGCGCGGAGTCATCGGCCTCTTCGAGGAGAACTGCACGGTCTGCATGCTGTGCGCTCGTGAGTGCCCGGACTGGTGCATCTACATCGACTCCCACAAGGAGACGGTCCCGGCCGCCGCCCCCGGTGGCCGCGAGCGCAGCCGCAACGTCCTCGACCGTTTCGCCATCGACTTCTCCCTCTGCATGTACTGCGGTATCTGCATCGAGGTGTGCCCCTTCGACGCCCTCTTCTGGTCCCCGGAGTTCGAGTACGCCGAGACCGACATCCACGAACTCACCCACGAACGCGACAAGCTCCGCGAGTGGATGTGGACGGTCCCGGCCCCACCCGCCCTCGACCCCGCCGCCGAGGAACCGAAGGAGATTGCCGCCGCCCGGAAGACGGCGGAGAAGCTGGCCGCCGCGACGCAGGCCGAGTCGGCCGAGCCCGCTGATCCCCAGGGAGGAGACTCGTGACCCTCACCGCAGCCACCGCCACCGCGGCGCACGCCACGACCGCCGCCTCCGAGACCCACGGCTTCCTCTCCCCGACCGGCGTCGAGATCGCTTTCCTGCTCGTCGGCCTCGTCACCTTCGGCGCCGCGCTCGTCACCGTCACCACCCGGCAGCTCGTGCACGCCGCCCTGTGGCTGGTAGTGGCCCTCGGCGGCCTCGCCGTCGAATACCTCCTCCTCACGGCCGAGTTCATCGCCTGGGTACAGGTCCTCATCTACGTCGGTTCCATCGTCGTTCTCCTCCTCTTCGGTCTGATGCTCACCAAGGCCCCCATCGGCCGCTCCCCGGACGCCGACTCCGGCAACAGGTGGGCCGCCCTCGCCGTGGCCCTCGCCTCCGCCGCCGCACTGGTCTGGGTGGTCGTCGACGCCTTCCGCACGACGTGGATCGACCTGGACGGCGCCCCCGCCGGCTCCACCGCCGTCACCGGCGCGAGCCTCTTCCAGAACTGGGTCCTCCCCTTCGAGGCCCTCTCCGTCCTTCTCCTCGCGGCCCTGGTCGGGGCGATCGTCCTGTCCCGCAAGTCGAAGGCGGAGTCGAGCTCTCCCCCTGTGAACTCCCGGGCCGCGACCGATGGTTCCCCATCTGTCCCGGACTCCCGGAATCACCCGATCGAGCGAACCGACCCGGCCGAGCAGGAAGGTGCCCGCTGATGCACCTCGCCTATCCCGCCGTTCTCTCCGCCCTCCTCTTCTGCACCGGCCTCTACGGCGTCCTGGCCCGCCGCAACGCGATCCTGGTCCTGATGTCCGTCGAGCTGATGCTCAACGCCGTCAACCTCAACCTCGTCGCATTCGACGTCTGGCTCAGCAGGACCACCCGGGAGACCCTGCACTCCGGGCAGGCACTCACCCTGTTCACCATCGCCATCGCCGCCGCCGAGATCGGCATCGGCCTGGCGATCGTCCTCGCCGTCCACCGGGGCCGCGGCACCGCGGACATCGACAAGCTCCGCGACACCGCCGAGCCGCACGGCCCCGACGAAGCCGCCCTCACGGAAGACGAGAAGGCTGAGGCCACCGCGTGACCACGACCACCCTCGCCGTCCTCGTCCCCCTCCTCCCGTTCCTGGGCGCCGCGGCCGGCCTGCTCCTGGGCCGCACCGCCCCCGGCTTCGTACGCCCCCTCGCCGTACTGCCGCCCCTCACGGCACTCGCCCTCGCCGTGATCGTCGCCGCACGCCAGGGCGGCGACCGGGCCGTCGACGCCACCACCGAACTCACCCCCACCGGCTCGGTCCCCGTCGAACTGGCCCTGCACATCGACGGCTTCGCTGTTCTCGTCGCCGTCCTCGTCGCCCTCGTCGCGACCTGCGTGCAGATCTACTCCACGGGCTACCTGCGCGACGACCCGCGCTACCCCTCGTACGCCGCTCTCGTCTCCCTCTTCACCTCCGCGATGCTGCTCGTCGTCTACTCCGGCGACCTGATGGTGCTGCTGGTCGGCTGGGAGATCATGGGCATCTGCTCGTACTTCCTGGTCGGGCACTACTGGGAGACGCCGGAAGCCCGCGCAGCCTCCCTCAAGGCCTTCCTCGTCACCAAACTCGGTGATGTCCCCTTCCTGATCGGCCTGTTCGCGCTCGCCACCGACGCCGGGTCCTTCCGGATCACGAAGATCCTCGCCACCGTCGCGACCGGTGGACTCGACCACCCGACGCTGGTCGCCCTGCTGCTCCTGGCCGGCGTGGCGGGCAAGTCGGCGCAGTTCCCGCTGCACACCTGGCTCCCCGACGCGATGGCGGGCCCCACTCCCGTCTCCGCGCTGATCCACGCCGCGACGATGGTCGCCGCCGGTGTCTACTTCATCGCCCGCCTCCTCCCGGTCTTCGCGGCCTCCTCGGCCGCACTGGTCGTCCTTGCCGTCATGGCCGCCGTCACGATGGCCGGCTCCGCCCTCGCGGCCCTCGCCCAGGACGACATCAAGCGCGTCCTCGCCTACTCGACGATCGGCCAGCTCGGCTACATGACCGGCGCCCTCGCTGTCGGCGACCGCGGCGCCGCCGTCTTCCACCTCCTCACCCACGGCGCCTTCAAGGCGCTGCTCTTCCTCGCCGCCGGCGTGATCATCCACGCCGCCGGCACCAACTCGCTGGCCGCCATGTCCCGCATGGGCCACCTGCGCGACCGCGTCCCCGACGCCTACTGGACGATGACCGTGGCGCTTCTCGCCCTCGCCGCGATCCCGCCCTTCAGCGGCTTCTTCTCCAAGGAGTCCGTCCTCGGCGCCGCCGAACACGTGACCGCCGGCCACGCCGAGGGCATCCCCGAGGCCGCCGGCTGGATCGTCCTCGTCGCCGGCCTGGTCTCGGCCCTGCTCACCGCCGCCTACGCCACCCGCCTGTGGCTGCTCGCCTTCCGTGGCCGCGGCCCCGACGCCCCCGACCACGGCAGGCAGCCCGTCGCGATGACCGCGGTGCTCTGGGTGCTCGCGGTCCCGTCCCTCGCCCTGGGCGGGTTCGCCTACGGCAGGCTGCCCGACTGGTTCGACGGCCACGACCTGAACCCGACCCTCACCACTTCCGTCCTCGGCACGGGAGTGGCCCTGATCGGCGGCATCCTCACCTACGGAGCCTGGCGCCACACCACCGCGTCGGCGGCCCGCGTCCCCCTGGGCGCGGTCGCCGCCCACCCGGACGCCGACGGCGGCCTGGTCGAGGCCGAGGCCATCGCCGCCCATACCCCCGCCTACGGAGACGTGGCCAGCGCACCCGACCCGGCGGACCCCGGCCGCCTCCTGCTCGGCCCGCTGCACCGCCACGCGGCCTTCGGCTTCCACCTGGACGCGCTGTACACGGCGCTGTTCGTCCGCCCGGTCCAGGCCGGCGCGACCCTCGTCCGGTTCCTCGACCGTGAGGTCGTCGAAACCTACGTACGCGGTGCCAGTGCCGTGCCCCGCCTGCTGGGTACCGCCGTACGGCGCGCCCAGACCGGCAACGTCCAGACCTATGTGAGCGCGCTGCTCGCCGGCACCGTCGTCCTGGTGGTCGCCGTCCTCCTCGTCGCCACGGGAGCGTGAGCAGGCGTGATCGATATCAACGAGTCAGTGATGCAGTTCCTTCTGGCATTCCTCGTCGTGGGCCCGCTGATCGGAGCCGTCGCCGCTCTCCTGCCGGCCCCGCCCGGGCTGAAGGGGAAGTCGCCGGAGCAGGCCGTGCTGCGGCACGGGGTGACCGTCACCGGCGTGGTGCTCATCGCCGCGATCGCCCTGGCGCTCGGCTTCGACCACGACCACCCGTCGAAGATGCAGGCCACGACCGACATCAGCTGGATCCCCGCACTCGACGTGCGGATCCACCTCGGCGTCGACGGCATTTCCCTCCCCCTTCTTGTCCTGAGCGCGCTCCTCACCTTCCTCTGCGCGCTCTACTCCTACTTCAAGCTGCCCTCCGGCCCCTCCCCGAAGGCCTTCGTCGCACTCCTTCTCGTCCTTGAGTCCGGCACCCTCGCCACCTTCGCCGTCCTCGACCTGCTGCTGTTCTTCCTTGCCTTCGAGATGGTGCTCATCCCGATGTACTTCCTCATCGCCCGCTGGGGCGGTGAGCAACGGACCCGGGCGGCCTGGAAGTTCATCCTCTACACCCTGCTCGGATCCGTGGTCATGTTGTTGGGCCTGCTCCTGATCGGGACCAAAGCGGGCACGTTCGACATCATGGCACTCGCCACTGACAACGGCTCAGGCCTGACCACATCAGTGCAGGTCACCGCCGTTTTGGCGATCGGAATCGGGCTCGCGGTCAAGACCCCGATGTGGCCGCTGCACAGCTGGCTGCCTGACGCCCACACCGCCGCCCCGACCGTCGGCTCGGTCCTGCTGGCGGGAGTGCTGCTGAAGATGGGCACGTACGGGTTCGTGCGCATCCTGCTGCCGGTCGCGCCCGACGGATTCCGGACCTTCGCGCCCTACCTCGCCGCCTTCGCCGTCGTCGGGATCATCTACGGCTCCCTGGCCTGCCTGGCCCTCGCCCGACGGGGCGCGAAGGGCGACCTCAAACGGCTCATCGCCTACTCCTCCGTCGGCCACATGGGCTTCGTCCTGCTCGGCATCGCCACCATGACCCCGACCGGCGTGAACGGCGCGCTCTTCGCCAACATCGCCCACGGCCTCATCACCGGCCTCCTCTTCTTCCTGGTCGGCGCGCTGAAGGACCGCACGGGCACCACCGACCTCGACACCCTCGCCGACCGCACCGGCGCCGCCCTCTACGGCCGGGCCCCGCGCCTCGGCGGCCTTCTGGCCTTCGCCGCTGTCGCCTCGCTCGGACTGCCCGGCCTCGCCGGGTTCTGGGGCGAGATGCTGGCCCTGTTCGGCGCCTTCAACCCCGCCGACGACCTCAGCCGCCCCGCCTTCCTCACCTTCACGGCGATCGCCGCGTTCGGGACCCTGCTCACCGCCGCGTACATGCTCGTCGTCGTACGCCGCGTCTGCATGGGAGCCGCCCCACAGCCGGACGCCCCCCGGCTCGCCGACGTGCAGACGTACGAATTCGCCGCCTGGGCCCCGCTCGTCGCCCTCACCGTCGTCGCCGGACTGTGGCCGAAGGCCCTCCTCGGCCTGACCGACCCGGCCGTCCAGCAGCTCCTCTCAGGAGGCCCCCGATGAGCTCCCTGGCCCAGTCCGTCGTCCAGTCCGTCGACTGGCTCGCCGTCGCACCGCCCACCGTCGCCGCCCTCGTGGGACTCGCCGTGCTGGTCATGGACCTGTTCCTCGGCGACAGCAGAAAGGCACTCCTCGGCTGGATCTCGGTCGCCGGCCTGGTCGTCTCCGCCCTCCTGCTGCTGCCGCTGCTGGACGGCGACCGCTCCACCTTCTGCCTCACCGGCGGCACGGACGTGTGCAGCTACACGGCCGACCGCTTCACCCTCGTCATCCAGTTCCTGGTGCTCGGCGGCGCACTGCTCGCCGCGCTCATCTCGGTCACCGCCCTCAAGGACGCCGACCGAGTACTCCCCGAAGGGGAGTACTGGTTCCTGCTGCTGTCCTCCGCAGCCGGAGCGGCCCTGCTGCCCGCCTCGCGCGACCTCGCGACGCTGATCGTCGCCCTGGAGGTCGCCTCCCTGCCCGCATTCGCCCTCGTCGGCATCCGGCACGGCGACCGCAAGTCCTCCGAAGCTGCCCTGAAGTTCTTCCTGTCGTCCGTGACGGCGACCGCGGTCAGCCTCATGGGCATCAGCTTCGTGTACGCGGCCACCGGCACCCTCTACCTCACCGAGATCGCCGACCGGATCCAGCACGTCGACCCGCAGCTCCACACCCTCGCCCAGGCAGGCGTCGTCCTCACCCTCATCGGCTTCGCCTTCAAAACGGCCGCCGTACCCTTCCACTTCTGGGTCCCCGACACGTACGTGGGGGCGCCCCTGCCGATCGCCGCCTATCTGTCCGTCGTCGGCAAGGCCGTCGGCTTCTCCGGCCTGATCCTCGTCACCGTCGTCGCCTTTCCCTCGTACGCCGACGTCTGGGGCCCGGCGCTGGCAGCCCTCGCCGCGCTCACCATGACCGTCGGCAACGTCGGCGCGCTGCGCCAGCAGTCCACGCGCGCGTACAGCGCCGTACGCCTGCTCGCCTGGTCCTCCGTCGGCCAGGCCGGCTACCTCCTGGTCCCGATCGCCGCCGCCGCGTACTCCGACGACGCCCAGAAGTCGATCGGCTCCACCGTCGCGTACGCCCTCATGTACGCCGCCGTGAACCTCGGCGCCTTCGCGGTCGCGGCCCTGGTGGCCCGTACGAAGCCCCTGAACCGCCTCAACGACTACCGAGGCCTGTACGCCACCCGCCCCTTGCCGGCGCTCGTCCTGGGCTTCTTCCTGCTGTGCCTCGCCGGACTGCCGCCGGGCATCATCGGCCTCTTCGCGAAGGTCACCGTCTTCTCCGCGGCCGTCGACGCCGGACTCGGCTGGCTGGCCGTCATCATGGCCGTCAACGTGGTGATCGCCCTCTTCTACTACCTCCAGTGGACGGCCCTGCTCTTCCGCGCCCCCGAAGGAGACGAGGAACACCACCGCGCCCCGGCTCCCCTCACGGCGGCGATCGCCCTGACCGCCGTTCTCGGCATCGCCCTCTCCGGCGCCCCCCAACTGGTACTGCGGTTCGCCGACGCCGGCCTGTTCTGACCCCCGCGGGCCGCCCGCGCGCGTGGACCTCACCCGAACGGGCCACGCGCGCCTGAGCGCACGCAAGGGAACTGTGCATCCCCGCCTGGCGTTGACCAGTACAGAAGGGTCCACTGGACCTGACACCAGGGTTCCCCTGCCGCACTACTTGGAGGGCGTACCGTGCACCGCCGGCACAACGGGCTCAGGACAGCCCTTCTCCTCGGGGGACTGTCCGCACTCATCATCGTCATCGGCAGCTTCTTCGGCCGTGCAGGCCTGGTGATCGCGCTCTTCGTCGCGATCGGCACGAACGCGTACGCGTACTGGAACAGCGACAAACTGGCTCTACGCGCGATGCGCGCCCGCCCGGTGAGCGAATTCGAGGCCCCGGCCCTGTACCGCATGGTCCGGGACCTCTCCACGCAGGCCCGCCAGCCCATGCCGCGCCTGTACATCTCACCGACCGAAGCACCCAACGCGTTCGCGACGGGACGCAATCCGCGCAACGCGGCCGTCTGCTGCACCGACGGCATCCTGCACATCCTGGACGAGCGCGAACTGCGCGGCGTCATCGGCCATGAGCTGAGTCATGTCTACAACCGCGACATCCTCATCTCGTCGGTCGCCGGCGCACTGGCCTCCGTGATCATGTTCCTGGTCAACTTCGCCTGGCTGATCCCGATCGGCCGCTCGAACGACGACGACGGCCCCGGCATCCTCGGCATGATCATGATCCTGATCCTGGGTCCGCTTGCGGCCACCCTCATCCAACTGGCCATCAGCCGCTCCAGAGAGTACGAGGCCGACGCGTCGGGCGCACAGCTCACCGGTGACCCCCTGGCCCTCGCCAGCGCCCTGCGCAAACTGGAAGCGGGCACGAAGCAACTCCCGCTGCCACCCGAGCCGCGCATCGAGACCGCGAGCCACATGATGATCGCGAACCCCTTCCGCCCGGGCCAGGGACTCTCCAAGATGTTCTCTACGCACCCGCCGATGGCGGAGCGCATCGCCCGGCTCGAAAAGATGGCAGGTCGCCACCAGTGAAGACAATCCTCAACGTCATTTGGCTCGTCCTGAGCGGCTTCTGGCTGTTCCTCGCCTATCTGGGCGCCGGCTTGCTGCTGTGCATCACCGTGATCGGCATTCCGTTCGGCATCGCCTCTTTCCGTATCGGTGCGTACGCCCTGTGGCCCTTCGGGCGTACGACGATTGAGCGTCGCGACGCGGGCGCCCCCTCCTGCGTCGGCAACGTCCTGTGGCTGGTCCTCGCGGGCTGGTGGCTGGCACTGGCCCACGTCGTCACCGGCGTTCTCCTGTGCGTCACGATCATCGGCATCCCGTTCGGCATCGCCAACTTCAAGCTCATTCCCGTCTCACTGCTGCCGCTGGGCCGCGAAATCGTGCCGACGGACCAGCCGTTCAGCTCGCGCTGGTAGCACGGCCGGGCGGGGCGCCACCGTCCCCGCCCGACCATTTATCCACAGCCGGGCGATGGGATCGCACCCCCGCCCGCGGGTTATCCACAGGCCGGCTCGATTGTCAGTGGCGGCCTGCATGATGAACCCATGACCGAGATCGAGCAGTTGCTGACACGGGTGGCGGCCGAAGCCCGCAACACCCGTCCGTGGGGGTGGCCTTCACTCCCCGCTCCCGTGGACCCGGCCACGCTCGACCGCGCCGAGGCCGCTCTCGGCTTCTCCCTGCCCCCGCTCCTCGCCGCGCTCTACCTCCGGATAGGAGACGGCGGATTCGGCCCGTCCTACGGTCTGGTGCCCCTGCTCGACAGCCCGCCCGCGGGCGAGCCGCCCGCGGTCGCCCAGTACCTCGCCAAACGCGCGGAGGCCCGCAAGGACCCGGAGTGGCCCTGGCCCGAGGGCATCCTGCCGATATCCCACTGGGGCTGCGGGATGTACGCCTGCGTGGACTGCAGCACTCCACAGGGCACGGTCCTGCTCTTCGAGCCGAACGCCGACGACGCCGACCACGCCTGGTACACCGACGCCCCTGGCCTCGCGGAGTGGCTGCACACCTGGCTCGACGGCACCGGCTGGTACGAGGAGTCCAACGACGACACGGACCTGGAACCCTGGCCCGAATTCCGCATACGTACGGCTACCGCGACGCCGCCGTCCCAGTCGCAGTAGCCGACGCCGGTCCGTCAGCGCTGAGGTCAGGCCGACGACCGCGAAGCCGACCACCACCGTCGTACGCCGTACGCGACAGCCCCCAGCCCCAGCACGCCCGCGCCCACGACCACCGACACCCACGGAAGCGCGAACGCCAGCGTCACACAGCCGGCGAGCCCCACCGCCGGTACCACCCGGGACATCACAGCTGAACTCAGCGTCCAGGCGGAGGCGTTGGCCACCGCGTAGTACGCCAGAACCCCGAAGGAGGAGAAGCCGATAGCACCCCGGACATCCACTGTCGCGGCGAGCACCGCGACCACCGCGCCCACGGCCAGCTCGGCCCGGTGCGGCACCTGGAAGCGCGGATGCACGGCGGCCAGGGCGCCGGGCAGATGGCGGTCCCGTGCCATGGCCAGCGTCGTTCGTGAGACGCCCAGGATCAGGGCGAGCAGCGAGCCGAGCGCGGCCACGGCCGCACCGGCCCGGACAACCGGCACCAGCCCGGGCACGCCCGCAGCCCGGACGGCGTCGACCAGCGGGGCGGTCGCGTGCCCGAGTCCACCCGACCCCAGCACGGAGAGGACGGCCACGGCCACCGCCGCGTACACGCCCAGAGCGATGCCCAGGGCTGAGGGGATCGCGCGCGGAATGGTGCGCGCGGGATCCCGTACCTCTTCGCCGAGGGTCGCGATCCGGGCGTACCCGGCAAAGGCGAAGAACAGCAGCCCGGCCGCCTGAAGGACACCGCCGACACCGTCGGAGGCGCCGATCTCCAGCCGTCCGGCGTCAGCGGCGTCGGAACCCAGGGACACCACCACCACGGAAGCGAGGACAGCCAGGACCACTGCCACGATCGCCCGCGTCAGCCAGGCGGACTTCTGGACACCGCCGTAGTTCACCGCGGTCAGCGCGACCACGGCCACGACCGCCACCGCGTGCGCCTGCCCAGGCCAGAGGTACGTGCCCACGGTGAGCGCCATCGCCGCACAGGAGGCCGTTTTCCCGACGACGAACGACCAGCCCGCCAGGTAGCCCCAGAAGGCGCCGAGGCGCTCACGCCCGTACACGTAGGTGCCGCCGGATGCGGGATAGAGGGCGGCCAGCCGGGCGGACGACATGGCGTTGCAGTAGGCGACCACGGCCGCCACACCGAGCCCGAGCAGCAGCCCGGACCCGGCCACGCGTGCCGCGGGTCCCAGGGCTGCGAAGACGCCGGCGCCGACCATCGAACCGAGTCCGATGACCACGGCGTCCCCAACGCCAAGGGTGCGTCGCAGTTCAGCGGAGGAATCCACACCGGGCTGTGTCATGCGCCGCACCCTACTGACCGCTGCAACCGCCAAGTGCAGCGCCGACGTCGTACACGGCAACACAACGGGAACAACGCACCAACCAGAACGTACCGACGCCGCACGTCACAGTGCCGGGACAGTTCGAGCACAGCACAGAGGGGCAGGTTCAGGGCATGAGCATCATCGGCTGGATCATCCTGGGGCTGTTGGCCGGAGCCATCGCCAAGTTCCTGCTGCCGGGACGCGACCCGGGCGGTTTCATCGGCACGACGGTCATCGGCGTCGCGGGAGCGTTCATCGGCGGCTGGATCTCGGCGCGTTTCTTCGACTACCCCGTCAGCAAACAGTTCTACGACGGCACCACCTGGGCGGCGGCGATCGGCGGCTCGCTGGTGTTGCTGATCGCGTACCGCATTCTCTTCGGCAACTCGCGCGACTGAGCCCGCACCTGCTCCGCACCGACGGAAGGCCGTGGGGTGGGCACCGCAGGGTGCCCACCCTTCTCCGGCCACTCCTGAACCGCTCTTGGACTACCGGTAGTTCACGAACTGCAGTGCGAAATCGAAGTCCTTGCCCTTGAGGAGGGCGATGACGGCCTGAAGGTCGTCCCGGTTCTTCGAGCTGACGCGCAGCTCCTCACCCTGGACCTGAGCCTTCACGCCCTTCGGGCCCTCGTCCCGGATGATCTTCGCGACCTTCTTCGCGTTCTCCTGGGAGATGCCCTCCTCGATCGAGGCGAAGAGCTTGTACTCCTTGCCGGAGAGCTGGGGCTCACCGGCGTCCAGGGACTTCAGCGAGATGCCGCGCTTGATCAACTTGGTCTCGAACACATCGAGG
The DNA here is from genome assembly GCF_033793965.1 of Streptomyces sp. ME02-8801-2C. Lineage (NCBI taxonomy): Bacteria > Bacillati > Actinomycetota > Actinomycetes > Kitasatosporales > Streptomycetaceae > Streptomyces > Streptomyces sp. ME02-8801-2C. Next base: position 97,474 of record NZ_JARAXP010000006.1, read on the forward strand.
ACCGCCTTGACGCGTTCCTCGGAGTTCGCCTCCATGAGGATCTTCTCGCCGGACCACGAGATCGAGGCACCCACGCCCTTGAAGTCGTAGCGCTGGGAGATCTCCTTGGCGGCCTGGTTGAGGGCGTTGTCGACCTCCTGCCGCTCGACCTTCGAGACGATGTCGAAACTGGAGTCGGCCATGTCCTGTGGCTCCTTGTATCGGGTGCTTATCGGGGTCTGCGGGGTGCGTACCGGCATGCGTGGCGGCAGCAGCCGAGCCCGGCGTACGTCCGGGGCCGCATCCGCATAAGCCTAGCCACCCCCTTCCCTCCGAGCGCCGCTCAATCGGGTGGCGAAGCACCCCTGTGCATCAGGTATCGTTTACGTCGTTGCCAAGGAGCACCGCCGAAAGGCGGTTCGAAGGGCAGCAAACCCTGGCGGTGTGCCCGAGCGGCCAAAGGGAGCAGACTGTAAATCTGCCGGCTTCGCCTTCCGTGGTTCGAATCCACGCGCCGCCACATTGGGGAGACCCTCTTCATCTCTGCGAGTACGCAGAGATGAAGAGGGTCTTTTCGTTATGGGCGCATGCTGAGGCCATGAGGGAGAGTGACCCCATGTCATCGATCTCACGACCGTCGTTCGCGTCGTCGGCCCGTCGCCGGAGCTGTCCCGAGTGCCGGCGGGAGATCGCTGTCGTCGCCGGGAGGTTCGCGCGGCACGATCCGGCGGGGGCCCGGGGGAGTGGTGAGCTCGTCTCGTGTCCGGGGTCGCGGCGGCAGGCGGAAGTCGGGGCGGCCCAGCCGTCGTTGGACGGGTACGTCCAACCTGAATTCCCTGGCCAGCTGCCCCTCTTCTAGCTCCAGCCCGGGACGGCCGCTCGCCCTCAGTTGCCCGCCACCGACTTCACCGCCACCGGAATCGGTGTCGATCCGCCGATCAGCTCCAGCGTCAGGCCCGCCGTCGCCGGAGTGTCCAGCAGTTCCGTGATGACGGCGGCCACGTCGTCGCGGGGGACCGCGCCGCGCCCCGTCTCGGCCTCCAGGCGGACTCGGCCCGTGCCCGCGTCGTTCGTCAGGGCGCCGGGGCGCAGGATCGTCCAGTCGAGCGCGTCCAGGCCGCTGACGTACGCGTCCGCCTCGCCCTTCGCGCGCTGGTAGACGTCGAAGACGTCGTCGCCCCGGTGGGCCGGATCCGCGCCCATCGAGGATACGACCAGGTGCCTGCGTACCCCCGCCAGGACCGCCGCGTCCGCGAACAGCACCGCCGCGCCCCGGTCCACGGTGTCCTTGCGGTCCGTCCCGCTGCCCGGGCCCGCGCCCGCCGCGAAGACCGCCGCATCGGCGCCCCGCAGCAGCGCCGCGACCTCCTCGACCGAAGCCGACTCCAGGTCGCACACAACCGGTTCCGCGCCGACGGCCCGCAGATCGTCGCCCTGTTCGGGGCGGCGGATGATGCCCGCTGCCTCGTCACCGCGCGCGGCGAGCAGACGCTCCAGCCGCAGCGCGATCTGACCATGTCCTCCAGCGATGACAATGCGCATGCCTTCGACCGTACGCCCCGACGAACCCGTCCGCCGCACAGCCCGTCCGACGTCCGCCCACCCTGCCGAAGCCTCACACTCTCCTCACCTCACGACGGCTCCGTACGCCCCTGCCGCGGCAGGTCCAGCGCCGCCACCACGGGCGTGTTGCAGTACTCCCGTACCGCGCTGGTGCGCGCCACAACGCGCCCCCGGTGCACCACGATCCGGCTGTAGGCGAGGGACAGCGCGCCGGCCAGGCGGTCGCCGCGTACCGCCAGCAGTTCCGCCGGGAATCCCGCCTCCACGCGCACGTCCGGCAGACCGAGCGCCGCCCGCGCCGACGCGCTCACGGCGTCGTACGCCTCCTCAGGGCGCAGGCCGTGCCGGGAGGCGAGCAGATAAGCGGCCTCCAGGGGGTCCCCGCGGCCCACCGGGTTCGACACGTCGCGCAGCGCGCCGCTGCCCGCCGCCACCCGCACCCCGGCCGCCCGCAACAGCCGTACCGGAGCCGTGGCGCGGCGTTCCGCGCCCCCGCAGCCGCCCTGCGGGAGGCACACCACCGTCACGCCCGCCGCGGCGAGTTGGTCCGCGGCCCGCGAGGCCGCCTCGGCGGGCAGCCGGCCCAGGCCCCCGCAGGGGCCGATGGTCACACCGGGGCGCAGGCCGCCCGCCATCGCCGCGAGACGGGCCAGCCGGGCCGGATCGTCGCCGTCCGTGTGCAGGTCGACCGGGCAGCCGTGTTCCGAGGCGAGTTCCAGGACCGCCTCCACATAGCCCGTCGGATCGGGGTCGCGGTCGGGGCAGCCGCCCACCACCGACGCGCCCATCTTCACCGCGTCCCGCAACATCGCCAGACCGTCCGCCCCGGCGGCGCCGGTCAACACGCGCGGCATCGCCACCGTCGTCAGCTCTGTGAGGCCGCTCAGCGCCCGCCGCGCCAGCAGTACGGCGGCCAGGGCCCCCAACCCCGATACGTCGCCGATACGGACGTGTGAGCGCAACGCGGTCGCCCCATGGCCGAGTTGGAGCAGAGCGGCCTCCGTGGCCCGGCGCTGGACGTCTTGCGGGTCGTAGGAGACCGGGCCGTCGGCGTCGGCGGACAGGGACGTGTCGCCATGGGCGTGCGGTTCGGCGGGGGCCGGCAGGAGGAGGTAGCCGCTGAGGTCCACGCGCGTGGCGTACGCCCTGAGGCTCCCGACCGTGCCGACCGCCTCGATACGACCGCCACCCAGCCGTACGTCCACGGTCCGGCCGTCGGTGAGCCGCGCCCCGCACAGCAGGAGGGCGGCCGGGTCCCCGGAGGGGGCGGGGGACGAGGACGAGGAGTGGTGCGGCTGCGGTTGGCTGTCGGGCATCGCGCTCCTGTGCTCGGGGGCGGCTGCGCAAGCTGGGACACAAGATCACGCAGAGTGAGTCGAGCCTAGGGCGGGCGTCCGCCCCTGTTGCGGAGGAGCGAAATAGTCGTACCGGTGTGGTCCGGCGGACGGGAGAGATCCCTGGCGGGGGGTGTGGGAGGGGGTTGCGGGAGGGGGCTCAGGGGCTGTTGGGGGAGGGGTTTTCAGGGCAGCGATGAAGTGCCCCGAGGAGCGCGGATGGAGGGGGCGGCAGAGCCCGGAACGGGGGCCTGAACAGGGCGGGGCGGGTGCCGCGAAACGGATTTGGGTGAACGGCAGCCGAGCGTGTAATGTCTTCATCGCTCGCCCCAATAGCTCAGTCGGTAGAGCGTCTCCATGGTAAGGAGAAGGTCTGCGGTTCGATTCCGCATTGGGGCTCTGGTGTGAAAGGTCCCCGTCGCAAGACGGGGTCCGATCGCATCACAGCGGTGTAGCTCAGTCGGTAGAGCAAGCGGCTCATAATCGCTGTGTCACCGGTTCAAGTCCGGTCACCGCTACTGACAGTAGCCGATTGCGGGGTCGGTCCTTCGATCGGCTACTCTTTTATGCGTTCATCGTCCCATCCGTTCGTCAAGGAGCACTCCTGTGGCTGCCACCGACGTCCGCCCGAAGATCACGCTGGCCTGCGTGGAGTGCAAGGAGCGGAACTACATCACCAAGAAGAACCGGCGTAACAACCCGGACCGACTGGAGATGAAGAAGCACTGCCCGCGTTGCAATGCGCACACCGCGCACCGCGAAACGCGATAAATCAGGCTCGTACGTCGAGGCCGTCCCCTGTTGGTTGGGGGGCGGCCTCGCGTCGTTACATCAGGAGGTGCCGAGTCCATGGCGCTCGACCAGTCCTTCGTGGGGCGGTCCTATCCGCCCACCGAGCCCTATGAGGTCGGCCGGGAGAAGATCCGCGAGTTCGCCGAGGCCGTGGGAGACAGCAATCCCGCGTACACGGATCCCGAGGCCGCCAAGGCCCTCGGTCACGCCGACGTGATCGCCCCGCCGACCTTTGTGTTCGCGATCACATTCAAGGCGGCGGGAGACGTCGTGGCGGACCCGCGGCTCGGCCTGGACTACAGCCGGGTGGTGCACGGCGACCAGAAGTTCGCGTACGTCCGTCCCGTCCGCGCGGGCGACCGGCTCACCGTCACCTCGACCATCGAGACCATCAAGTCCATGGCGGGCAACGAGATCATCGACATCCGCGGCGAGGTCCACGACGAGTCGGGCGAGCATGTCGTGACCGCCTGGACCAAGCTCGTCGCCCGCGCGGCCGAGAAGGGCTGACCCATGACGGCCAATTCCGCGCACGGCTTCGCGCACGACTCCGCGAGGGTCTCCTACGCCGACGTAGAGGTCGGCACCGAGCTGCCCGCCCAGGCGTTTCCCGTGACCCGCGCCACCCTCGTCCAGTACGCGGGCGCCTCCGGGGACTTCAACCCCATTCACTGGAACGAGAAGTTCGCGGTCGAGGTCGGTCTGCCCGACGTCATCGCGCACGGCATGTTCACGATGGCCGAGGCGATCCGCGTCGTCACCGACTGGGTCGGCGACCCGGGAGCGGTCGTCGAGTACGGCGTCCGCTTCACCAAGCCGGTCGTCGTCCCCAACGACGACCAGGGCGCCACCATCGAGGTCAGCGCCAAGGTCGGCGCCAAGCTCGACGACAACAAGGTCCGCGTCGACCTCGTCGCCATGTGCGCCGGCCAGAAGGTGCTGGGCATGTCGCGGGCCGTCGTACGGCTGGGCTGAGCACGGCAGTTCGGGGATTCCCGGCTTCGGTAAGGGGCGTTCGCCATGGGTGGGCGCCCCTTACTCATTCGTTTCGCTGCAGCACCCCTTGACGTAGTTAGTGATTGAGTACTAACTTACTCGCATGGTCAGGATGAGCGCGGAAGAGCGGCGTGAGAGCGTCGTTCGCGCGGCGATCGCCGAGTTCGCCCAGAAGGGCTTCTACGGCACTTCCACCGAGGTGATCGCCAAGCGGGTAGGTGTCTCGCAGCCGTACCTCTTTCGGCTCTTCCCGGACAAGAAGGCCATCTTCGCCGCCGCCTCGCGGCAGTGTCTGAACGATGTGTGCCGGGTGTTCGCGGAGGCCGCCGAAGGGCTGGAGGGCGAAGAGGCCCTGCACTCCATGGCCAACGCGTACACGCGGATGATCACCGAACACCCCGAGCGACTGCAGATGCAGATGCAGGTACACATCACCGTCGCCGCTGCCGAGGCCGAGGGTGACCACGAGTTCGGCGAGGCCGTGCGGGACGGCTGGATGAAGCTCTGGGACATCGTCCAGGTGCCCCTCGGGGACGAGACGACGACGTTCATGGCGTACGGAATGCTCGTCAACACTCTCGCGGCCATGGGGTTTCCGCCTGGACACCGGGTCTGGCGGGACATGTATCCCTCGGCGCGGATCAAGGGTCAGGTCGAAAGCTGAACGGCGTGCGCACGGGTGCAGCGTGTTTTTTTGCCCGTCGAAGTTAGTGATCAATAACTATTCACAGGGGGAACTATGTCACCACAGGAGAGCAAGCAACGCGAACAGAGCAGGACCGACGCACCACGCGGCGGGGTCGTCTGGGCCCTCGTCATCACCTCCGTCGCCGGGTTCATGGCGGCCCTCGACAACCTCGTCGTCACCACCGCACTGCCCTCCATCCGCAGGGACCTCGGGGGAGCGCTGGACGACCTGGAATGGACCGTGAGCGCCTACACGCTCACCTTCGCCGTGCTGCTGATGTTCGGCGCGGCCCTCGGCGACCGCTTCGGCCGGCGCCGGCTCTTCCTCGCCGGGATCACCGTCTTCACCGGCGCCTCCGCCGCCGCGGCCATGGCACCCGGCATCGACTCGCTGATCGCCGCCCGCGCGGTCCAGGGCGTCGGCGCGGCCATCATGATGCCGTTGACGCTGACCCTGCTCACCGCGGCCGTTCCGGCCGCCAAACGCGGGATGGCGTTCGGCATCTGGGGTGCCGTCAACGGGCTCGCGGTGGCCTCCGGGCCCCTCATCGGAGGCAGCCTCACCGAGCACATCTCCTGGCACTGGATCTTCTGGCTGAACGTTCCGCTGGGCCTTGCCCTGCTGCCGCTCGCCCGGCTGCGCCTCGCCGAGTCGCACGGCACCGGTGCCCCGCTCGACGTCGTCGGCACCCTGCTCGCCAGCGGCGGCCTCTTCGGCATCGTCTACGGCCTGGTACGCGGCCCGGCCGACGGCTGGACCAGCTCCTACGTCCTGACCGGACTGGTCGCCGGCGGCGCGCTCCTGGTCGCCTTCGTCGTCCACGGCGTCCGCGCGAAGAACCCGATGCTGCCCATGCGGCTCTTCCGCTCTCGCGCCTTCGCCGGGATCAACGCGGCCTCCCTGCTGATGTTCCTCGGCATGTTCGGGTCGATCTTCCTGCTCAGCCAGTACATGCAGGGCGTGCTCGGCTACTCGCCCACCGAGGCGGGCCTGCGGATGCTGCCCTGGACCGGTATGCCGATGCTCGTGGCCCCGATCGCCGGGATCCTCTCCGACCGGATCGGCGGCCGACCGGTCGTCGCCACCGGTCTGTTCCTCCAAGCCGTCGGCCTCGGATACATGGCCTCGGTGGTCACAGCGGACGCCTCCTACGCCGTCCAGCTGCCCGGCCTGATCATCAGTGGTATCGGCATGGCCCTGTTCTTCGCCCCGGCCGCCAACCTGGTGATGTCCAGCGTCCGACCGAGCGAGCAGGGCATCGCCTCCGGCGCCAACAACGCCCTGCGGGAGGTGGGCGGCGCCCTCGGAATCGCCGTCATGGGATCGATCTTCGCGGCCCAGGGCGGCTACGAGACCGGCCAGACCTTCGTCGACGGTCTCCGGCCCGCCCTGGTGGTCGGCTCCGCGGTGGTCGCCCTCGCCGGCGTCGCGGCCCTGCTCATCCCGGCCGCCCGCCGCGCCGCGCCGGCGACGGAGTCCGCCGAGCCGGCTCCGGTGCTGGAGACGGCCGCCCACTGAACGAACGCAGGACCGCGGCACGCGCGCGTACGGCCCCGAGGCTCGCCGGCGGGGCCGTACGCGCGCGTGAGTGCTTGTCGGCCGGGGCTGTCAGTGCGGTCTCGTAGTCTTGGCGGGTGCAGGAAATCCACGACGCGCCCCTCGCCCCGCTGACCACCTTCCGGCTCGGCGGTCCCGCGGACCGGCTGATCACGGCGACGACCGACGCCGAGGTGATCGCCGCCGTCCGCGAGGCCGACGACTCCGGGACCCCGTTGTTGGTCATCGGCGGCGGCTCGAACCTGGTCATCGGCGACAAGGGCTTCGCGGGGACGGCTCTGCGGATCGCCACGACCGGGGTCGACCTCGACGGCACGCGCCTGGAACTGGCCGCAGGTGAGGTGTGGACCGACGCCGTCGCACGCACCGTCGAGGCCGGCCTCGCCGGGATCGAGTGCCTCGCCGGGATCCCCGGTTCCGCGGGTGCGACGCCCATCCAGAACGTGGGTGCGTACGGGCAGGAGGTGTCCTCGACGATCACCGAGGTCGTCGCCTACGACCGGGTCACCCGCGAGACCGTCACCCTCTCGGGCCCCGACTGCGACTTCTCGTACCGCCACAGCCGCTTCAAGGCCGACCCCGAGCGCCATGTCGTCTTGCGCGTCCGCCTCGCCCTGGAGGACGCGGACGGGCTGTCGGCGCCCCTGAGGTACGCCGAGACGGCCCGCGCCCTGGGCGTCGAGCCCGGCGAGCGGGTGCCGCTGGACGCGGCCCGCGACACGGTCCTCAAGCTGCGCGCGGGCAAGGGCATGGTGCTCGACCCCGAGGACCACGACACCTGGTCCGCCGGGTCCTTCTTCACCAACCCGATCCTCGCCGACACCGAGTTCGCCGCGTTCCACGCGCGCGTGGCGGAGCGGCTCGGCCCCGACGCGGTACCGCCCGCCTACCCGGCCGGGGAGGGCCGCACCAAGACCTCGGCGGCCTGGCTGATCGACAAGGCCGGCTTCACCAAGGGATACGGCACCGGGCCCGCCCGTATCTCCACCAAGCACACCCTGGCCCTCACCAACCGCGGCCGGGCCACCACGGAGGACCTGCTCGCCCTCGCCCGCGAGGTCGTCGCCGGTGTCCAGGACGCCTTCGGGGTCACCCTCGTCAACGAACCGGTGACGGTCGGCGTCAGCCTCTAGGGGCTCCGAGGGGGCTACGAGACCAGCCAGTCGTCGATCCCCGACAGCAGCTTCGCCCGTACGTCCTCCGGCGCCGCCGAACCCCGTACCGACTGGCGGGCCAGTTCGGCCAGTTCCGCGTCCGTGAAGGCGTGGTACTGGCGGGCGATCTCGTACTGGGCGGCCAGCCGGGAACCGAAGAGGAGCGGGTCGTCGGCGCCCAGCGCCAGCGGGACGCCCGCTTCGAAGAGCTTGCGCAACGGCACGTCCTCGGGCTTCTCGTACACCCCCAGGGCGACGTTCGACGCCGGGCACACCTCGCACGTGATCTGCCGGTCCGCGAGGCGCTTCAGCAGACGCGGGTCCTCCGCGGCCCGCACACCATGGCCGATCCGGGACGCGTGCAGATCGTCCAGGCAGTCGCGGACCGACGACGGGCCCGTCAGCTCGCCGCCGTGCGGGGCCGACAGCAGACCGCCCTCACGCGCGATGGCGAACGCCCGGTCGAAGTCCCGGGCCATGCCCCGCCGCTCGTCGTTCGAGAGCCCGAAGCCCACGACACCCCGGTCCGCGTACCGCACGGCGAGGCGGGCCAGCGTGCGCGCGTCCAGGGGGTGCTTCATCCGGTTTGCGGCCACCAGGACCCGCATCCCGATCCCCGTCTCCCGCCCCGCCGTCTCCACCGCGTCCAGGATGATCTCCAGCGCCGGGATGAGACCGCCCAGACGAGGGGCGTACGACGTCGGGTCGACCTGGATCTCCAGCCAGCCCGAACCGTCCCGCGCGTCCTCCTCGGCCGCCTCGCGCACCAGCCGCTGGATGTCCTCGGGCTCGCGCAGACAGGACCGGGCCGCGTCGTACAGGCGCTGGAAGCGGAACCAGCCCCGCTCGTCGGTCGCCCGTAGCCTCGGCGGCTCGCCGCTGACGAGGGCCTCGGTCAGCGCCTCGGGCAGCCGCACACCGTACTTGTCGGCCAGTTCCAGCAGGGTCGCCGACCGCATGGACCCGGTGAAGTGCAGGTGCAGATGGGCTTTCGGCAGTTCAGAGACATCACGTACGTGCTCCATTCTCGGATCCTGCCGTACGTCCGGCTCGTATCGGTAGCGCTTTCCCTGAACGTGGTCTTGCTCGCACTGAGAGACGAGAGAAGGCCGCTTCCGAGAGGAAGCGGCCTTCTCGCATCACGAGGTGCGGAACGGGATTCAGTCCGTCGCCTCGGCCAGCAGCTTCTGTACGCGGCTGATGCCCTCGACGAGGTCCTCGTCACCCAGCGCGTACGACAGACGCAGGTAGCCGGGTGTGCCGAACGCCTCACCGGGTACGACGGCCACCTCGACCTCGTCCAGGATCAGCGCTGCCAGCTCCACCGAGTCCTGCGGGCGCTTGCCGCGGATCTCCTTGCCCAGGAGGGCCTTCACCGACGGGTAGACGTAGAAGGCGCCCTCGGGCTCCGGGCAGACCACGCCGTCGATCTCGTTGAGCATGCGCACGATGGTGTGGCGGCGGCGGTCGAAGGCCACGCGCATCTCCGCGACGGCGTCCAGGTTCCCGGAGACGGCGGCGAGGGCGGCGATCTGGGCCACGTTCGACACGTTGGACGTGGCGTGCGACTGCAGGTTCGTCGCGGCCTTGACGACGTCCTTCGGGCCGATGATCCAGCCGACCCGCCAGCCCGTCATGGCATACGTCTTGGCGACGCCGTTGACCACGATGCACTTGTCGCGCAGCTCGGGGAGGATCGCGGGGAGCGAGGTGAACGTCGCGTCGCCGTAGACGAGGTGCTCGTAGATCTCGTCCGTCAGCACCCACAGACCGTGCTCCACGGCCCAGCGGCCGATCGCCTCGGTGTCCTCGGCGCTGTAGACCGCGCCGGTCGGGTTGGAGGGCGAGACGAACAGGACGACCTTCGTCCGCTCGGTGCGGGCCGCCTCCAGCTGCTCCACGCTGACCCGGTAGCCGGTGGTCTCGTCCGCGACGACCTCGACCGGGACACCGCCCGCGAGACGGATCGACTCCGGGTACGTCGTCCAGTACGGGGCCGGGACGATGACCTCGTCGCCCGGGTCGAGGATCGCGGCGAACGCCTCGTAGATGGCCTGCTTGCCGCCGTTGGTCACCAGGACCTGGGAGGCGTCCACCTCGTAGTTCGAGTCGCGGAGCGTCTTGGCGACGATCGCGGCCTTCAGCTCGGGCAGACCGCCGGCCGGCGTGTAGCGGTGGTACTTAGGGTTCGAGCAGGCCTCGATGGCGGCCTGGACGATGTAGTCCGGGGTCGGGAAGTCCGGCTCGCCGGCGCCGAAGCCGATCACCGGGCGCCCGGCGGCCTTCAGGGCCTTGGCCTTGGCGTCCACGGCGAGGGTGGCGGACTCGGAGATCGCGCCGACTCGGGCGGAGACCCGGCGCTCGGTGGGAGGGGTTGCAGCGCTCATAGTGCCCATCGTTTCAGACCGGAAACCTCCCCGGCACACGGGTTTCACCTATTGGTCAGCCCGGACGTCGGCGGCCCGTCCGACGTGCGCGTGGCCGGGCGGATGGCTGAACAAGCGTCCGGATCCGGGGCCTGGACTGGGCGATCTTCCGCTCGCGACCGCCCAGCGGGCGCTTTCTGTTCGACGACCGGCTCCGAAGCACGTACACTCTCACCTCGTTGGCCTTCAGCGGTCCGCGCTTGTCCGGTGCACACCGAGCATCCGGATGAGTACGGTACGTTGGAGTAACCACAAAGGGTCGTAGCTCAATTGGTAGAGCACTGGTCTCCAAAACCAGCGGTTGGGGGTTCAAGTCCCTCCGGCCCTGCTACACACGCCTGTCACCAGGCTGTGTGCGGATGTACGTACTGCAATGCATCGCCGTGCGGCTCAGACCGGGCGCGGCACGGCCACGACCCGGGAACAGGTGAGGACGAATGGCGGACGCCGTGGGCTCCATCGATATGCCTGATGCCCAGGATGAGGCGCCCGAGTCGGACAAGAAGACTCGTAAGGGCGGTAAGCGCGCCAAGAAGGGCCCGCTGAAGCGTCTCGCGGTTTTCTACCGTCAGATCGTCGCGGAGCTCCGCAAGGTCGTCTGGCCGACGCGTAACCAGCTGACGACGTACACGACCGTGGTGATCGTCTTTGTGATCGTCATGATCGGCCTGGTGACTGTGATTGACTTTGGACTCAACAAAGCCGCCAAGTACGTCTTCGGCTGAGCCAAGAGCGAAGGGCGCCGGGTGCGGCGCCCCTTTCGCATGTTCCACCCACATGTATCCAGGAAGAAGCAGCCACCGTGTCTGACCCGAACCTGAACGACGCCATCGTGCCGGACGAGTCCGTGGATGACGAGCTCGACATCGTCGAGGGCGTTGACGAGGTCGAGGACGAGGTCGACGCTGCGGACGCCGCCGTGGGGGAGCCTGCCGAGGAAGACGCCGTCCACATCGAGGACGACGAGGACGAGGACGAGGACGAGACCGACGAGTCCGAGGACGACGCCGCGGCTGAGGAAGCCGAAGAAGAGGCCGAGCCCGTCGACCCCGTCGAGGCCCTCCGCGAGGAACTGCGCACGCTTCCCGGCGAGTGGTACGTCATCCACACGTACGCCGGTTACGAGAACCGTGTGAAGACCAACCTCGAACAGCGTGCCGTTTCGCTCAACGTCGAGGACTTCATCTTCCAGGCCGAGGTGCCGCAGGAAGAGGTCGCCCAGATCAAGAACGGCGAGCGCAAGACGGTCCGCCAGAACAAGCTTCCCGGTTACGTTCTCGTCCGCATGGACCTGACGAACGAGTCCTGGGGCGTCGTCCGCAACACCCCCGGCGTCACCGGCTTCGTGGGCAACGCGTACGACCCGTACCCGCTGACCCTGGACGAGATCGTCAAGATGCTCGCGCCGGAGGCCGAGGAGAAGGCCGCCCGTGAGGCCGCCGAGGCCGAGGGCAGGCCGGCTCCGGCCCGCAAGCTCGAGGTCCAGGTGCTGGACTTCGAGGTCGGCGACTCGGTCACCGTCACCGACGGTCCCTTCGCGACGCTGCAGGCCACCATCAACGAGATCAACGCCGACTCGAAGAAGGTCAAGGGCCTCGTCGAGATCTTCGGCCGCGAGACCCCGGTCGAGCTTTCGTTCGACCAGATCCAGAAGAACTAGCACTTCTGGAACAGATGCCTCCGACCAGGTCAGACAGGCTCTCGCAGCCAGTCTGACCTGCTCGGTTTTTGGCCGCGCAAGGATACCCGTTATCGTTGTGCGGTATGCCTCCATCCGGATGATCCGGAAAGGGGGCTGGAAACTCTCACTAGGACCCGGAGAGAGCAATGCCTCCCAAGAAGAAGAAGGTCACGGGGCTTATCAAGCTCCAGATCAACGCCGGTGCGGCCAACCCGGCCCCGCCGGTCGGCCCCGCGCTCGGTCAGCACGGCGTCAACATCATGGAGTTCTGCAAGGCGTACAACGCCGCGACCGAGTCGCAGCGTGGCTGGGTGATCCCGGTGGAGATCACGGTCTACGAGGACCGTTCCTTCACCTTCATCACCAAGACGCCGCCGGCCGCGAAGATGATCCTCAAGGCCGCGGGTGTCGAGAAGGGCTCTGGCGTACCGCACAAGACCAAGGTCGCCAAGATCACCGAGGCGCAGGTCCGCGAGATCGCCACGACCAAGCTTCCCGACCTGAACGCCAACGACCTGGACGCCGCCGCGAAGATCATCGCCGGCACCGCCCGTTCGATGGGCATCACGGTCGAGGGCTGAGCCCCAGCTTTGTCAGTCTTGTAGTACGTGGCAGGGCCTGCTCGGCCCGTACCACGACTCCTCAGAACACACAGGAGCAGTAGTGAGCAAGCGCAGCAAGTCTCTCCGCGCTGCGGACGCCAAGGTCGACCGGGACAAGCTCTACGCCCCGCTCGAGGCCGTCCGTCTCGCCAAGGAGACCTCCACGAGCAAGTTCGACGGCACCGTCGAGGTCGCCTTCCGCCTGGGTGTCGACCCGCGCAAGGCCGACCAGATGGTCCGTGGCACCGTGAACCTCCCGCACGGCACCGGTAAGACCGCCCGGGTCCTGGTCTTCGCGACCGGTGACCGTGCCGAGGCCGCGACCGCCGCGGGCGCCGACATCGTCGGCTCCGACGAACTGATCGACGAGGTGGCGAAGGGCCGTCTGGACTTCGACGCCGTCGTCGCCACCCCGGACCTCATGGGCAAGGTCGGCCGCCTCGGCCGTGTCCTCGGCCCGCGTGGTCTGATGCCGAACCCGAAGACGGGCACCGTGACCCCGGACGTGGCCAAGGCCGTGACCGAGATCAAGGGCGGCAAGATCGAGTTCCGCGTCGACAAGCACTCGAACCTGCACTTCATCATCGGCAAGACGTCCTTCGAGGACGCCAAGCTGGTGGAGAACTACGGCGCCGCGCTGGAGGAGATCCTCCGTCTGAAGCCGTCCGCCGCCAAGGGTCGCTACATCAAGAAGGCCGCCGTCAGCACGACGATCGGCCCCGGCATCCCGGTCGACCCCAACCGCACCCGCAACCTCCTCGTCGAGGAGGACCCGGCCGCCGTCTGAGCCTCCCGCTCACCCCGGTAGCCGCGCGTTCGCGTTCTACGACGGGCCCCGCAACCTTTCGAGGTGCGGGGCCCGTTGTCGTACCGAGGGGTTAGCGTGAAGATCACGGGGTGAACGAGGGGGGTTGGGGACCGGATGAGGGACAGCGGCGTACGGGGTGTACGGGGCCTGCGGCGAGGGGTCCGGCCGGTCGCGGTGACCGCCGCGCTCGTGGTGATGTCGGCGTGCAGCTTCTCCGGTGGAGCCGACGACGAGGGCGCCGAGCCGACCCGGGGCGCGGATCGCATCGACGCCCGTACGGCCGCCGCGCTGCGCGCTGTGGAGAAGGCCACCGACGAGGCCGGTTCCGCGCGGGTCAGCTCATCGTCCGTCATGGGGGACCTGCTCTCCCTGCGGACGGCCGGCGTCCTCGGCTGGGCCGGCGAGCCGGTCGGCAAACTCAGCATCACGTACACCGGCGGTGAGCTGGCTCAGTCCATGCGGGCGCTCAACAGCTCCTCCATGGAGGCCAGGCTGCTGCCCGACGCCTACTACGCCAAGGTCGGTGACAAGTTCGCCGCCCAGATGCACGGCAAGCACTGGATCAGGTACGACTACGACGACCTGGCGGACCTGCCGGGCGGATCGGGGACGTATCTCAAGGACCAGCTGCACAACACCGCCCCCGTCCAGCCGGTCAAGCTGCTGCTGGCCTCCGGTGACGTCCGCAGGGCCGGGACGGAGACGGTGCGCGGGGAACGTACGACGCACTACTCGGGCACGGTGGCGGTAGCGGCTCTCGCCGACTCCGCGCTCAAGGAGCAGCTCGTCCAGGCCGGTGTCACCACCGAGACCGTCGACATCTGGGTCAATGACCGGAATCTGCTGGTCAAGAAGGTCGAGCGGGGCGAACTGACGAGCGGGCCGATGTCGTCGACGGCGTACTACAGCACGTACGGCGTGAAGGCGGCGGTGACCGCGCCGGAGGGCGGGGACACGGCCGATTTCAAGGAGCTGCTGGGGAATTCGGGAGCCTCGTCGGTCCCGCCGGGTTAGGCTCACGGTCGTTTCTGTGAATCGACCGTGTGTTCACAGTGTTCTTTGTTCATCGTTCCTTGGGGGGAATCATGGGTGCTTCTTCTGTGCGTGCAGGACGTGTAGGCCTCGCTGTGCTGCTTCTCGGTACGGGCGCTGTCGCCTGTTCCAAGGGCGCCTCGGAGGAGTCGCCGAAGATGACGCCGGCGGCGGCCGTCGCCACGGCGGCCAAGAACGTGGAGTCCATCACCTCCTTCAGCTACCGGATGACCGGCAAGATGCCCGAGGAGGGCCGCGTCAAGGCCGAGGCCAAGATGCGTCTCAAGCCCGACCTGGCGATGAGCATGAAGATCACGGCTCTCGACAAGGGCGCCGACGGCACCGCCGAGATCCGTCTCGTCGACAAGGCGATGTTCATAGGCGGCGGCGCGGCTGCGGCCAAGGAGATGGACGGCAAGAGCTGGATCAAGTTCGACATGGCCGCACTCGGCGCGGCCGGCGCGGGCGGTTCGCTCGGGGCCGCCGGGCAGGCCGACAAGAACCCCGCCCAGGAGTCCACCTTCCTCACGGGTTCCAAGGACGTGAAGGAGGTCGGCACCGAGACCGTGGACGGGGTGAAGACCACGCACTACCAGGGCACGGTCACCCTCGACCAGTTCCGCGAGCACCTCAAGTCCCAGAGCAAGGTGACCCGCGAGCAGCGCGAGAAGAGCCTCGAGCAGTACGAGAAGCTCGGCATCGACAAGTTCACGATGGACATGTGGATCGGCAAGGACCAGCGGCCCAAGCAGTTCCGGATGCGTGGCGCCGCCGACAAGGGGCCCCTCGACATGATGGTCACCTTCGACGGCTTCAACGTGCCGGTGAACATCGCCGCGCCGCCCGCCAAGGACGTCGCGGACCTCGCCGAGATGATGAAGGGTGCGCAGGGCTGAGGGTCTTTTGGCCTGTGTTCGCTGCGGGGCGGTGGGGGCTGGTCGCGCAGTTCCCCGCGCCCCTAGGCGCGCCCCTTGCGGGGCGCGATTTGCTTGGTGCGGATACCCTCACGTACTCTCCTTGAGAAGCCAAAGACCGCTGGTCGTTGCCTTGTGCTCGTAAGAGGACTTGGTGGCCGAAGGATCCGCTGAACTGCGGACGACCCGCGCAGGTGACTGTGGAAGTGCTCCCGGACGGACTCCGCTCACGGAATTCGTTTGGTCGAGCTCACGCCCCGTGCGCCTGCGCCGGGGCGTTTCGTTTTCCCAGTCTCCTTCCGAGCGGTCCTCATCACCCGGAAGGAGGCCACGCTTATGGCAAGGCCCGACAAGGCTGCCGCGGTAGCCGAGCTCGCGGACCAGTTCCGCAGCTCGAACGCCGCTGTGCTGACCGAGTACCGGGGTCTCACCGTGGCGCAGCTCAAGACGCTGCGTCGTTCGCTCGGTGAAGACGCCCAGTACGCCGTGGTGAAGAACACGCTGACCAAGATCGCGGCCAACGAGGCCGGGATCTCCACGCTCGACGACCTGTTCAACGGTCCGACGGCGGTTGCCTTCATCACCGGTGACCCGGTGGTGTCGGCGAAGGGTCTTCGTGACTTCGCCAAGGACAACCCGAACCTCGTCATCAAGGGCGGTGTCCTTGACGGCAAGGCGCTGTCCGCCGACGAGATCAAGAAGCTTGCGGACCTCGAGTCCCGCGAGGTTCTGCTCAGCAAGCTGGCCGGTGCTTTCAAGGGCAAGCAGTCCCAGGCTGCCTCGCTCTTCCAGGCGCTGCCGTCGAAGTTCGTCCGCACCGCGGAGGCGCTTCGCGTCAAGCTCGCCGAGCAGGGCGGTGCCGAGTAATTCGGCTCGCACTCTGACCGCCGCCTGACGCGGTGGTCGACGCGGGCCGAACGTACGCCCGCCGACATGTACATCCGGCACCTGCCGAATTGACTGGAAGGATCGCCCAACATGGCGACGAAGCTGTCCCAGGAAGAGCTGCTCGAGCAGTTCGAGTCCCTCACCCTCATCGAGCTCTCCGAGTTCGTGAAGGCGTTCGAGGAGAAGTTCGACGTCACCGCCGCCGCGGCCGTCGCCGTTGCCGGCCCGGCCGGCCCGGCCGCCCCGGCCGAGGCCGCTGAGGAGCAGGACGAGTTCGACGTCGTCCTCACCGGCGCCGGCGAGAAGAAGATCCAGGTCATCAAGGTCGTGCGTGAGCTGACCTCCCTGGGTCTGAAGGAGGCCAAGGACCTCGTGGACGGCGCCCCGAAGCCCGTTCTCGAGAAGGTCGCCAAGGAGGCCGCCGAGAAGGCTGCCGAGTCCCTCAAGGCCGCCGGCGCCTCGGTCGAGGTCAAGTAACTCGACTTGCGGCTGACACAGGGCTGTCCGTAGCCCTGTAACGCTGACGCAGTGAAGAGCGATCATCCATCTGGGTGGTCGCTCTTCGGCGTTCGAGGGGTCGGGTCGTGGCTGCCTTGCAGGCTCGTTGACGGCGAGTAAGGTGATCTTCGTCCTGCCTCCGAACGCCCCTGATGACATGCCGTACGTGACGATGGCAGCACCGGGTTTGGGGCATGGAGGCCTTGACGAACCGCACGTAGCGCGCAATTCTCAGGACGCGTCGTCACATCGATCCGAATCCGAGGCATGGATCGGTGGCGAAGAGGGCAGTATCGATGTGCATCGAGGGCGTGGCTTGCAGCAGGGGTTGAGAGCAACGAGGGTCTTCAAAAACCCGCACTGGACATCAGTGGGCCAAGTGGCTACACTGACCCTTTGCGCTGCCTGTTAGCTGCCTCCTGCCCGTCACCAGGGGCATGCCCTCGCTTGAGCACCGACGATCGGACCTTCTCCGACCTGGCCTTTCCGGCTGGTCGTGGAGCGCCCGTCTCTGTGCCCCGGTGAGGGGCCGGTACGCGCGTAGTGAGTCCGAGCCCTCGGAAGGACCCCCTCTTGGCCGCCTCGCGCACTGCCTCCGCGAATACGAACCACGGCGCCAGCACTGCCCCGCTGCGCATCTCTTTTGCAAAGATCAAGGAGCCCCTCGAGGTTCCGAACCTCCTTGCGCTGCAAACCGAGAGCTTCGACTGGCTGCTCGGTAACGCCGCGTGGAAGGCTCGTGTCGAGGCGGCTCTGGACAGCGGACAGGACGTCCCCACCAAGTCCGGTCTGGAGGAGATCTTCGAGGAGATCTCCCCGATCGAGGACTTCTCCGGGTCGATGTCCCTGACGTTCCGCGACCACCGCTTCGAGCCTCCGAAGAACTCGATCGACGAGTGCAAGGAGCGCGACTTCACGTACTCCGCGCCCCTTTTCGTCACGGCCGAGTTCACCAACAACGAGACCGGCGAGATCAAGTCCCAGACGGTCTTCATGGGCGACTTCCCGCTCATGACCAACAAGGGCACCTTCGTCATCAACGGCACCGAGCGTGTCGTCGTGTCGCAGCTGGTCCGTTCGCCGGGTGTCTACTTCGACTCCTCCATCGACAAGACGTCCGACAAGGACATCTTCTCCTCCAAGGTGATCCCCTCCCGGGGCGCCTGGCTGGAGATGGAGATCGACAAGCGCGACATGGTCGGTGTCCGCATCGACCGCAAGCGCAAGCAGTCCGTCACCGTCCTCCTGAAGGCTCTCGGCTGGACCACCGAGCAGATCCTCGAGGAGTTCGGCGAGTACGAGTCCATGCGCGCGACCCTGGAGAAGGACCACACCCAGGGCCAGGACGACGCGCTGCTCGACATCTACCGCAAGCTCCGTCCGGGCGAGCCGCCGACCCGTGAGGCCGCGCAGACGCTTCTGGAGAACCTGTACTTCAACCCGAAGCGCTACGACCTCGCCAAGGTCGGCCGTTACAAGGTCAACAAGAAGCTGGGCGGCGAGGCCCCGCTGGACGCCGGTGTGCTGACCGTCGAGGACATCATCTCGACGATCAAGTACCTGGTGAAGCTGCACGCCGGTGAGACCGAGACCGTTGGCGACAACGGCACGACGATCGTCGTCGAGACCGACGACATCGACCACTTCGGCAACCGTCGTCTGCGCAACGTCGGCGAGCTCATCCAGAACCAGGTCCGTACGGGTCTGGCGCGTATGGAGCGAGTCGTCCGCGAGCGCATGACGACTCAGGACGTCGAGGCGATCACGCCGCAGACCCTGATCAACATCCGGCCGGTCGTCGCCTCCATCAAGGAGTTCTTCGGCACCAGCCAGCTGTCGCAGTTCATGGACCAGAACAACCCGCTGTCGGGTCTCACCCACAAGCGCCGTCTGTCGGCTCTTGGCCCGGGTGGTCTCTCCCGTGAGCGGGCCGGCTTCGAGGTCCGTGACGTGCACCCCTCGCACTACGGCCGCATGTGCCCGATCGAGACCCCTGAAGGCCCGAACATCGGTCTGATCGGCTCGCTCGCCTCCTACGGCCGGGTCAACGCGTTCGGGTTCGTCGAGACCCCGTACCGCAAGGTCGTCGAGGGTGTCGTCACCGACGACGTCGACTACCTGACCGCCGACGAGGAAGACCGGTTCGTGATCGCCCAGGCGAACGCGACCCTCTCCGAGGACATGCGCTTCGAGGAGTCCCGCGTTCTCGTCCGCCGCCGTGGCGGCGAGATCGACTACATCCCCGGCGACGACGTCGACTACATGGACGTCTCCCCGCGCCAGATGGTGTCCGTCGCGACCGCGATGATCCCCTTCCTGGAGCACGACGACGCCAACCGTGCCCTCATGGGCGCGAACATGATGCGCCAGGCCGTGCCGCTGATCACCGCCGAGGCCCCCCTCGTCGGTACGGGCATGGAGTACCGCTGCGCCGTCGACGCCGGCGACGTCATCAAGGCCGAGAAGGCGGGTGTGGTCCAGGAGGTCTCCGCGGACTACGTCACCGTCGCCAACGACGACGGCACGTACACCACGTACCGCGTCGCGAAGTTCTCGCGCTCCAACCAGGGCACCTCGGTCAACCAGAAGGTCGTCGTCAACGAGGGCGACCGGGTCGTCGAGAACCAGGTTCTCGCCGACGGTCCGGCCACCCAGGAAGGCGAGATGGCGCTGGGCAAGAACCTGCTCGTCGCCTTCATGCCCTGGGAGGGTCACAACTACGAGGACGCGATCATCCTGTCGCAGCGCCTCGTGCAGGACGACGTCCTCTCCTCGATCCACATCGAGGAGCACGAGGTCGACGCCCGTGACACCAAGCTCGGCCCCGAGGAGATCACCCGGGACATCCCGAACGTCTCCGAGGAGGTCCTCGCCGACCTCGACGAGCGCGGCATCATCCGCATCGGTGCCGAGGTCGTCGCCGGTGACATCCTCGTCGGCAAGGTCACGCCCAAGGGTGAGACCGAGCTGACCCCCGAGGAGCGCCTGCTCCGCGCGATCTTCGGTGAGAAGGCGCGCGAGGTGCGCGACACATCGCTGAAGGTGCCGCACGGCGAGATCGGCAAGGTCATCGGCGTCCGCGTCTTCGACCGTGAGGAGGGCGACGAGCTGCCGCCGGGCGTGAACCAGCTGGTTCGGGTCTACGTGGCGCAGAAGCGCAAGATCACGGACGGTGACAAGCTCGCCGGCCGCCACGGCAACAAGGGTGTTATCTCGAAGATCCTTCCGATCGAGGACATGCCGTTCCTCGAGGACGGAACTCCGGTCGACATCATCCTCAACCCGCTCGGTGTGCCGTCCCGAATGAACCCGGGACAGGTACTGGAGATCCACCTCGGCTGGCTCGCCAGTCGCGGCTGGGACGTCTCCGGCCTCGCGGAGGACTGGGCGCAGCGCCTCCAGGCCATCGAGGCCGACGTGGTCGCTCCCGGTACCAACGTCGCCACCCCCGTCTTCGACGGTGCGCGTGAGGACGAGCTGGCGGGTCTGCTGAACCACACCATCCCGAACCGCGACGGTTCGCGCATGGTGCTCCCGACAGGTAAGGCGCCCCTGTTCGACGGCCGCTCCGGCGAGCCGTTCCCGGAGCCGGTCTCGGTCGGCTACATGTACATCCTCAAGCTCCACCACCTGGTCGACGACAAGCTGCACGCCCGTTCGACCGGTCCGTACTCGATGATCACCCAGCAGCCGCTGGGTGGTAAGGCCCAGTTCGGTGGCCAGCGATTCGGTGAGATGGAGGTGTGGGCGCTGGAGGCATACGGCGCCGCGTACGCCCTCCAGGAGCTGCTGACCATCAAGTCCGACGACGTGACCGGCCGCGTGAAGGTCTACGAGGCCATCGTCAAGGGCGAGAACATCCCCGAGCCCGGCATCCCCGAGTCCTTCAAGGTGCTCATCAAGGAGATGCAGTCTCTCTGCCTCAACGTGGAGGTGCTGTCCAGTGACGGTATGTCCATCGAAATGCGTGACACCGACGAGGACGTCTTCCGCGCGGCGGAGGAGCTCGGCATCGACCTGTCCAGGCGTGAGCCGAGCAGCGTCGAAGAGGTCTGACGGGAGTTCGGCAGGCCTTGAGCGATCAAGGCCTGCCGGCCCCAGGACCCCCGTATCAGACCCCATGACTTACAACCCTGAGAGGGATTGACGCATAGTGCTCGACGTCAACTTCTTCGACGAGCTCCGGATCGGCCTGGCTACGGCGGACGACATCCGTCAGTGGAGCCACGGCGAGGTCAAGAAGCCCGAGACGATCAACTACCGCACGCTCAAGCCCGAAAAGGACGGACTCTTCTGCGAGAAGATCTTCGGTCCGACCCGGGACTGGGAGTGCTACTGCGGCAAGTACAAGCGCGTCCGCTTCAAGGGCATCATCTGTGAGCGCTGTGGCGTCGAGGTCACTCGCGCCAAGGTGCGCCGTGAGCGGATGGGCCACATCGAGCTGGCCGCTCCCGTCACCCACATCTGGTACTTCAAGGGCGTTCCGTCGCGTCTTGGCTACCTGCTCGACCTCGCCCCGAAGGACCTCGAGAAGGTCATCTACTTCGCGGCGTACATGATCACGTACGTCGACGACGAGCGTCGTACGCGTGACCTGCCCTCCCTGGAGGCGCACGTCTCCGTCGAGCGGCAGCAGATCGAGAACCGGCGTGACGCCGACCTCGAGGCCCGCGCCAAGAAGCTCGAGAGCGACCTGGGCGAGCTGGAGGCCGAGGGCGCCAAGGCCGACGTACGCCGCAAGGTGCGCGAAGGTGCCGAGCGGGAGATGAAGCAGCTGCGCGACCGTTCGCAGCGCGAGATCGACCGCCTCGACGAGGTGTGGACCCGGTTCAAGAACCTCAAGGTCCAGGACCTGGAGGGCGACGAGCTGCTCTACCGCGAGCTGCGCGACCGCTTCGGGACCTACTTCGACGGTTCGATGGGTGCCGCGGCGCTGCAGAAGCGCCTGGAGTCCTTCGACCTCGAGGAGGAGGCCGAGCGTCTCCGCGAGATCATCCGTACCGGCAAGGGCCAGAAGAAGACCCGCGCCCTGAAGCGGCTGAAGGTCGTGTCTGCGTTCCTGCAGACCTCCAACAGCCCCAAGGGCATGGTCCTCGACTGCGTCCCGGTCATCCCGCCGGACCTTCGCCCGATGGTGCAGCTGGACGGTGGCCGCTTCGCGACCTCCGACCTGAACGACCTGTACCGCCGTGTGATCAACCGCAACAACCGACTGAAGCGGCTTCTCGACCTCGGCGCGCCCGAGATCATCGTGAACAACGAGAAGCGCATGCTCCAGGAGGCCGTGGACGCGCTGTTCGACAACGGTCGTCGTGGCCGTCCGGTCACCGGTCCCGGTAACCGCCCGCTGAAGTCCCTGAGCGACATGCTCAAGGGCAAGCAGGGTCGATTCCGTCAGAACCTGCTCGGCAAGCGTGTGGACTACTCCGCGCGTTCCGTGATCGTCGTCGGTCCGCAGCTGAAGCTGCACCAGTGCGGTCTGCCGAAGGCGATGGCGCTGGAGCTCTTCAAGCCGTTCGTGATGAAGCGCCTGGTCGACCTGAACCACGCGCAGAACATCAAGAGCGCGAAGAGGATGGTCGAGCGCGGCCGGACCGTCGTGTACGACGTTCTGGAAGAGGTCATCGCGGAGCACCCGGTTCTCCTGAACCGTGCGCCCACTCTGCACCGCCTCGGCATCCAGGCCTTCGAGCCGCAGCTCGTCGAGGGCAAGGCCATCCAGATCCACCCGCTCGTCTGCACCGCGTTCAACGCGGACTTCGACGGTGACCAGATGGCCGTCCACCTGCCGCTCTCCGCGGAGGCGCAGGCCGAGGCCCGCATCCTGATGCTGTCCTCGAACAACATCCTCAAGCCCGCCGACGGCCGTCCGGTGACGATGCCGACCCAGGACATGGTCCTCGGTCTGTTCTTCCTCACCACCGACGGTGAACTGCGTGACGTCAAGGGCGAGGGCCGCGCGTTCGGCTCCACGGCCGAGGCGATCATGGCGTTCGACGCCGGTGAGCTCGCGCTGCAGTCGGCGATCGACATCCGCTTCCCGGTGGGCACCATCCCGCCGCGCGGCTGGACCCCGCCGGCCCGCGAGGAGAACGAGCCCGAGTGGCAGCAGGGGGACACCTTCCGCCTGCGCACCACCCTGGGCCGCGCGCTCTTCAACGAGCTGCTGCCCGAGGACTACCCGTTCGTCGACTACTCGGTGGGCAAGAAGCAGCTGGGTGAGATCGTCAACGACCTCGCCGAGCGCTACCCCAAGGTCATCGTGGCGGCGACGCTCGACAACCTGAAGTCGGCCGGCTTCTACTGGGGTACCCGCTCCGGTGTCACCGTGGCCATCTCCGACGTCGTCGTGCCCGAGGCCAAGAAGGCCATCGTCGCGGGCTACGAGGCGCAGGACGAGAAGGTCCAGAAGCAGTACGAGCGCGGTCTGATCACCAAGGACGAGCGCACGCAGGAGCTCATCGCGATCTGGACCAAGGCGACCAACGAGGTCGCCGAGGCGATGAACGCGAACTTCCCCAAGACGAACCCCATCTTCATGATGGTTGACTCGGGTGCCCGAGGAAACATGATGCAGATGCGGCAGATCGCCGGTATGCGTGGTCTGGTGTCGAACGCCAAGAACGAGACGATTCCGCGTCCCATCAAGGCGTCGTTCCGCGAGGGCCTGTCCGTGCTGGAGTACTTCATCTCCACCCACGGTGCCCGTAAGGGTCTCGCCGACACCGCCCTGCGTACCGCCGACTCGGGTTACCTCACCCGTCGTCTGGTGGACGTCTCGCAGGACGTCATCATCCGCGAGGAGGACTGCGGCACCGACCGCGGCCTCAAGCTGGCCATCGCCGAGCGCGGCGAGGACGGTGTGCTGCGCAAGACCGAGAACGTCGAGACGTCGGTGTACGCACGTGCGCTGGCCGAGGACATCACCCTCGACGGACGTGTGCTGGCCCCGGCCAACACCGACCTCGGTGACGTCCTCATCGACGAGCTCGTCAAGCACGGCGTCGAGGAGGTCAAGACCCGCTCGGTCCTGACCTGCGAGTCCGCCGTCGGCACCTGCGCCATGTGCTACGGCCGTTCGCTGGCCACCGGCAAGCTGGTCGACATCGGTGAGGCGGTCGGCATCATCGCCGCCCAGTCCATCGGTGAGCCCGGTACCCAGCTGACGATGCGTACCTTCCACACCGGTGGTGTGGCCGGTGACGACATCACCCAGGGTCTGCCCCGTGTCGTCGAGCTCTTCGAGGCTCGTACGCCCAAGGGTGTCGCCCCGATCTCGGAGGCGGCCGGCCGCGTCCGTATCGAGGAGACCGAGAAGACCAAGAAGATCGTCATCACCCCGGACGACGGCAGCGACGAGACGGCGTTCCCGATCTCGAAGCGCGCCAAGGTCATGGTGCGTGAGGGTGACCACGTCGAGGTGGGCCAGAAGCTCACCTTCGGTGCCACCAACCCGCACGACGTGCTGCGGATCCTCGGTCAGCGCGCGGTCCAGGTCCACCTGGTCGGCGAGGTCCAGAAGGTCTACAACTCGCAGGGTGTGTCGATCCACGACAAGCACATCGAGATCATCATCCGGCAGATGCTCCGCCGTGTGACGATCATCGAGTCCGGCGACGCCGAGCTGCTGCCCGGTGAGCTGGTCGAGCGTGGCAAGTTCGAGACCGAGAACCGTCGTGTGGTCCAGGAAGGCGGCCACCCGGCCTCCGGCCGTCCGCAGCTGATGGGTATCACCAAGGCCTCGCTGGCGACGGAGTCCTGGCTGTCGGCCGCCTCCTTCCAGGAGACGACCCGAGTGCTGACGGACGCGGCGATCAACGCCAAGTCCGACAGCCTCATCGGCCTCAAGGAGAACGTCATCATCGGTAAGCTCATCCCGGCCGGTACGGGTCTGTCCCGCTACCGCAACATCCGGGTCGAGCCGACCGAGGAAGCGAAGGCCGCGATGTACTCGGCCGTCGGCTACGACGACATCGACTACTCGCCGTTCGGCACGGGCTCCGGCCAGGCCGTTCCGCTGGAGGACTACGACTACGGTCCGTACAACCAGTAAGGCGTACGTCTGAAGCACTGAAGGGCGGCCACTCCGTTTCGTACGGGGTGGCCGCCCTTCGGCTTTCAGGCCCCGCAGCCGTACATCAGCTGCGGCTGGGCGTAGACCGTGCCGGAGGTGCTCGTGACCTGCGCCTGGATCTCGACCCTGAGCAGACTGCCGAGGGACGCGGCCAGGTCGTCGGTGACGGCCGCCGTGCGGTCGAAGTCCGAGCCCGCCGCGACCGTGTCGCCCCACTGGGCGCCGCCCACGAGCACCCGGACCGAACCGGTGGCGCCCGAGCTGGCACCGGACTGCACGCGAAGACGCATGCTCGGCTGCCACAGCGGGTTGTGCGACACCGCGATCGTCGTCCAGGCGGTCGCGGTGGTCTGCGGCCAGCGGGTCACCGTGGTGTCCTGCGGGGGCAGCATCGCCAGCCAGGGCCGGGCCAGGCCCCCGGCACCGACGGAGAAGACGGCCGAGTCACCCGACGCCGGCAGTACGTGGAGCCAGCCCCCGTCGGTGATCTCCACGCCGCCGCCGGCCACCCTGTTGAGCGCGGGCCGTGAGTTGACGGCCGTGGACAGCTGCTGGATACGGCGTTCCATGGCGGTGAGCCGGTCGATGATGTCCTCGGGCAGCTGGGGCATCAGGGTTCCTCCAGATAGAGCTCCGCGGTGTCGGGGCGGCCGCGCTGCGCCGGGCTGACCTTGACGCCGATGATCCGGTAGCGGACG
Source organism: Streptomyces sp. ME02-8801-2C (assembly GCF_033793965.1). Taxonomy (NCBI): domain Bacteria; kingdom Bacillati; phylum Actinomycetota; class Actinomycetes; order Kitasatosporales; family Streptomycetaceae; genus Streptomyces; species Streptomyces sp. ME02-8801-2C. The sequence continues at coordinate 123,158 of NZ_JARAXP010000006.1, forward strand.
TCCAGGCCCTCGGGCCACCACTCGTCGGTGATGCGGATACGGACCGTCCGGCCGAGCAGCGCGGGCGGCACCATGTCGTCGAGGCGGACGCTGATCTCGGGGACCACCACCGCGCCGGCGGCCGAGGCCAGTTCGGCGGTGGCCAGGGAGCGGAGCGTGTCGGTGTCGGCGACCGTGTTGTGGTCCGAGGTCAGGTCGATGAGCGGGTAGCCGGCGTTGATCAGGGCGGTGGCCGGCGGGGCGTCGGCGTACAGCGGACGGGAGTCCTCGGCCTGGTTGTCGTTGACCGAGGCGCCGCGGGCGCGGGCGGTGGTGCCGCCGCGGGTGGCGTCGCGCGGGAAGGAGTACGACAGGATCGTGCCCGGACGGTCCATCACCAGATCGGTCGTCCCGGTGCGGATCGTCGGACTGCCCAGGCGCAGTCTGCGGATGCGGGCGCCGGTGGCCGGGTCGCGGTATACGGCGATGTGGTGCTCGAAGCCGTTGTCCATGGCGGCCAGCGCGTCGAGTGCCTCGGAGTAGACGATCTCGTCGCCGTCGCGGTACGAGACGGTCCGGGTCGCCGAGGAGGTCTCGGTGCCGTAGGTGACGAGGATGTCGCCGCCGGGGAGCGAGGTCTGCATGTGCCGCCACAGGTTCCGCGCCAGGTCCAGCTGCTCGGTGTCCGGGTAGCTGAGGTTGGCGCGGATACGGCGGCGGCCCGCGTACGAGTCGAAGGTCGCCGCCTGGAGGCCGAGGGTGAGCACACCGCGTTCGTCGCTCTGCAGGGTGCTGGTCCAGATGATGCCGCCCCACCACAGGTCGCTGCCGCGCTCCAGATAGACCGCTGTGCGGCCCTCCTCGATACGGCGGACCCGGGCGGCGAGGGCCGCGGTGGGGACGGGGATGGTGCCGGAGAACGATCCGGCCCTGCCGATGTAGTCGTCGACGGTGACGTCCCGTACGGGCAGGATGTCGATGGTGCGGTCGGTGCGCAGGTCGCAGAAGATCGCGCGGTACGGGGTGGTGACGGTTGCCATACGGCGGTCAACTCCTGTGTCGCGTCCTGAACGGGGAACGGGGCTCAGGACGCGGATTGGTAGGTGCCGGAGATCGACAGGACGGAGTTGGCGATCCAGGGGAAGGGGTTGGCCTTGTTCCACGCGGCGGTGGCGGTGCCCAGCGTGGTGGTGAACCGGGTCGCGACGCCGATGCCGTCGGCGGTGGTGGCCAGCTGGCAGGTGCCCTGGAAGAACTTGAAGCCGTCGGCGTTGAAGCCGACCACGTTCAGCACGATGTCGGTCATCCAGCCGAGGGCCGGGGGAGCGGGCAGGGAGAAGGACCACGTGGCGGCGGCGTCCTGGGCCGCGATGTTGGTCGTCGTCCCGATCGCCAGGCGGAGCCGGAGATGGACGACCGTGCCGATCTTGGCGTAGTTGGCGTTCAGGGCGCCGTTGCCGACGACCGGGGCGACGCCGGAGCTGGCCGACCAGACGGGCGTGTAGTTCTGCCAGGTGGGGACCTGCTGGTAGGAGACCCAGGTGCTGCCGTTCCAGCGCTGGAGCAGGCCGTTCGGGCCGTCGCGGTACTGGCCGCCGTAACTGCCGGTGCTGAGAGCGCCGTTGGGGGCGATGCCGCCGATGGCGCCGGGGTAGGAGACCCAGGCAGTACCGTTCCAGCGTTGCAGGGAGCTGCCGGTGTCGCGGTACTGGCCGGGGTAGGCGCCGGTGCGGGAGTCGTTGTCCGTCGGGAGGATGCCGCCGACGGCTACGACACTGGTGCGCAGGTCGGTGACGGTGGAGGCGGAGGCCCAGGTGATGCCTCCGTTGCCGGCGCTGGAGTTCGCCAGGACCGTGACGGTGTACAGGGGCAGCGCGGCGGCGGGAGTCGCGGGCGGGGCGGGGTCGGTGGCGGAGGCGGTGCCCTTGACGATCTCGACCACGGCTTCGGTGCGGCCCGAGGAGTCGTACTGGTCGTCGTAGATCCGTAGGACGACGAGGTCCTTGCGGGCGTACTCCTGACCGTCGCCGAACGTGAGTCTGATCGGGTCGGTGACGGCGACCGGGTAGGCGCCCCGGTCGTCCTCGGCCTGTACGACGGCCCGGCCGACTCCCACGGTGGCGGTCATGCCGCCGGAGGTGCCGGTCAGCGCGAAGCCCGTGAGGCGGAAGTCCCCGCCAGGGGAGCCCGGGAAGATGCCGGAGCGGCCTCGGATGCCGGTGGCGGGGGTGACGCCGGTCTGGGCGACGCGGGTGTCCTCGCGAGTCTGGCCGTTCGGGGACAGCCAGGCGGAGCGTGCGTTCATGCCGAGCCCTTCTGTGGGAGAGGGAGAGTTCCGGGAACCGGGGAGTGCGTGCCGTCACCACTCCGCGCTGCGCCAGCGCACCGACATCTGCGCGCCGGAGCCGAAGTCGTCGGGGCGGAAGGCCAGTTGGGCGCGGCCCGGGGCGAGCGCGAACAGTTCCTCCGGGCCGCTGTCCGGGGCGGCGGTGTACCGGCGGGAGGCGGTGCCGTTGAGGGTGACCGTCCCGGCGCCGGTGTCCACGACGAGCTGGTCGCCGGCGGCGAGCCGGATGGTGTAGCGCAGTCGGCGGCCGGTATTGCGGTCGGTCACCGTGGGGTTGACGCAGGGGCCGCTGAAGGTGATCACCGGGTGGGTGGGCGCGGAGCCGTCGTTCTCGGCCATGACATCGCCGGTGGAGACGGTCTGGCCCCAGTACAGCGGCCAGGTCAGCGGCCAGCTCAGTCCGCTCTCCGGCTGCGGGGGCCCGGTGACCGCACTCTGTTCGGCGACCAGGTAGCGGCGCGGATCGGTGGCGTACCACTGGACGGCCGCCTTGGAGACGCCCTGGGTCGCGTACACGCGGTCGGCGGCCAGGACGCGCTGGCTGACCCGGGCACGGACGGCCAGGATCTCGCCGTGCAGCCGTACCGCCAGCCAGCGCTCCTCGTCGCCGAGCAGCAGGGCCCGGCGCAGGACGCGGGTCGCGGCCAGCGCGGACCGGGGGCTGCTCGTCGTCTCCGGCAGGGTCCACACGGTGGCGCCGATCCGGCGGGGCTTGGCATAGCGGGCGCCTGCCCAGGCGCCGTGGGCGGTGGGGTGGTCGGCGTCGCCGGTGTCGAAGTCCGGCAGGTCCTCCCAGCCGGTGAGCCCGCCGCGGTCGATCTCGTACGCCGTACCGGGGCCCATCAGCAGCCCGGCCCACTGGATCTGCCCTTCGCGGGTGATGAGTGAGCCAGGGGGCGGGTCCGGATCCGGGTCCGGGGTGGAGTCGGGGTACGCGGTCGTCTCGGCAAGTGCCTCGGCCATGGGGCCGTCACCTCACTGTCATGGGCCTTGTCAGGGATCTGCGGGACCTGCGGGGGCCTTCAGGGATGCGCGTGGGCCGAGGCGAGGAAGAGCAGGTCCTCGGCGGTGGCCCGGGATCCGGCGCCGTCCGCCTCGCGGAACTCGGCCATCCGGTACGGCGAGGACGACGGGGCCCGCCTCCTGCTCGCGAGGGCCCGCTGCTGTTCCAGGGCCGTGAGCGGCAGCACCTTGCCCGCGCGGTGGGCGATTCCGGGTACCGCGACACCGCCCTCGGCGAGCATCGGGATCTTGGGAATGTTGATGCCGAACGTCTTGCCGAGGATGTTGACGCTCAGCGAGTTGAGGCCGTCGATGATCCAGTTGGCGAAGGCGATCAGGCCGTTGATCGGGGCCTTGACCAGGCCGGCGACCATCTCGACCCCCGTACCGAGGAACCTCCCGATGCCGCCGAGCGTGCTCGACATGGCGTTCTTGATCCGCTGGAACATGTCCGGGATGGAATGAGTGATCCAGTTGACGGCGGACTCCAGGACGCCCTGGAAGCCACGCCACACGGAGTCGACCTTCTCGCGCAGCGCCTGCGTGTTCCCGGTGGTGAGCGCCTGCAGAACGGCGAAGCCGGTGCCGACGACCACGCCGACCACGGAAAGGACGGTCGAGACGATGGTGAGGAGCGCGCCGAAGTACGTGCTCACCAAGGTCGCGATGGTCTCCAGGACCGGGGTGATGACGGCGAGATACCCCTCGACGTACTTGAGCACGATCGTCGCGAGCTGCTCGATGATCCGTTGCCCGGCCTCGGAGTTCACGGCGAGGTCGATGAGCCAGCCGGCGACGGGCAGGAGCAGGCCTGCGACGAAGCCGATCGGGTTGGCGCGGGTGAGGAGGTTGATGACCATCATCACGCCGGCGCCGATGGTCATGGCGAGGCCGAAGGCACCCATCAGGTCGCCCACGACGCCCATGGTGCCGGCGAACCCGGCGAGGAGCGTGGCCACCGTGGCGAGCCCGGCCCTGAGCAGGCCGGCGGAGCGCGCGGCGCTCCTGGTCCGGTCGCCGAACGACTTCATGCCCGTGCCGGCCGTCGCGGCCGACTGACCGAGCCTGGTCACCGAACGGGCGGCGGCGTCGGCCCCGGACTTGACCCGGCTCACCGCCTGGCCGCTCCGGGAGACGGAGGCGCGGATGCCGCCGGTGGCCGTGGCGGCGTTCCGGATCCGGCCGGTGAGCCCGCGCAGGGCGCTCGCGCTCCGCGCCGCCTGCGTCCGGAAGGCGTTCAGCACGGGCAGGACGGGGGCGAACGGGTCGGCGCCTGCCGGGCCTGCTGCCGCCGCTGCGGCACTCATCCCCGCCACCCCCGTGCCTTGGCCAGGAACATCAGCGCGTCGGCGGTGCGCTGCGGGTCACTGGAGGTGGCCGCGTAGTAGTTCTCGATGTGCAGGGCACCGCCCCCGCCGGTGGCTCCGTCGGTGCCGATGCGGCCCTGCGCCGCCGCGTTCCTGAGCATCCGGTCCAGCTTGCTCAGCGGCAGCACGGCTTCCGCTTCTCCGGCCTCGGCGAGGATCGCCGGTACGCCGCCGGAGCGGGGCAGTACGACACCGCCGGTGGCGAGGGTGGGGATCCTCGGCAGGTTCAGCCCGAAGGTCTTGCCGCCGACGAACGGCACCCAGCCCGGGATCGACACCCTGATGCTGTTGAGCTTGCCGATCGCGGAGTTGATGAGCCCGATGACCGCGTTGATCGGTGTTCTCACGGCGTTCTTGATTCCGTCGAAGGCACGGCCCGCGATGTCCTTGAGCCCGTTCCAGGCGCTGGTGAGTCTGTCCTTGACGGCCTGGAAAGCGTTCGGGATGGCGGACTTCACCCAGTTGATCACGGGGGTGATCACGGCCTTGATGCCGTTCCACACGCCGCTGACGACGCTTTTGATCGCGTTGAGGACGGTGGTGATGATGGTCTTCCAGATGTTGAAGTACGTCCGGATGACCGTGGCCACGGCCTGCACAACGGTGGAGATGGCCGTTCTGATCCCTTCCCAGATCTTCTTGATCAGGTCGGCGGCGGTTCTCATGATGGGCCCGATGGCCTTCATGACTCTTCCGATGACCGACTGGATGACCTCGAAAGCCGTCTTGAGGATCTTCTGCATGGTTTTCGACTGGGTCGCCATGTCGACGACCTTCTGAATGAGCGGAGCCAGCAGGCTCATGAGCATGCCGAACAGGTTGCCCTTCATCGACTTGTTCATCTTGTCCTGGCCCTTGGCCGCTTTGTTCGACCCGGCCTCGTATTTCGAGATGCCGGTGCCGGCGGTCTGGCCTGCCTTGCCTGTTTTGGTCAGAGACTTCTCGGCCTGGTCCGTGGCGCTCCGCACGGAGTTCGCGGCGGTCACCGCACCTTGGGTCGCCGCCGTGTTTGATTTGATCTGGCCCGCGGTCTTCTGCTCAGCGGTGCCGAGCTTGCTTGTGGCCGTCGCGGCGCTGTTCGCGTTCGTGTTGTAGTTGCCCAGGAAATTGTTGGCGCCGGTCAGTGGGGCGACGAGTGTGGTGATGGTGCGGGCAAGGCCTGCGAAGGCGTTCTTCAGCGTGTTGACCGCGCCGGCGGTTTTCGCCAGATCCGCCGGCTTGGGGGAGCTCAGCGCGGGGCCGGTGGGTTGTGGCGTGCCCGACTTGGCGGAACCCGGTTTTTCGGGTGTCGTGGGCGTCTCGGGCTTCGGGGGCTCCTTTCCTTTTTTGAACCATTCCTTGATGATCTTCTTGGTGTCGTCGAACAGGACAAGGAGGGTGGCGGCCGACAAGATCAGGGAGACGATCAGAACCGATATGGCGCCGAAGTTCGCGGCTTTGAGGGCCTGGAGGATTTCCTTGACGACGGGAATGTTGGAGCCGGCGGCCACAGCGTCCGTGGGCTTGTCTGCCGGCCCGGCTGCGATGGCCCTCTTGAGATCGGTTATTTTCTCGTCGAGCAGCTTCGTGCTGACCAGCTGATTGCGCAGGTCATTGATGCTCGTCTCGATCGAGGTTGTTTTGTCGTATACCTCATCAGTTGTGTGGTTGGCCACTTTCGACAACCTTCCTTGCCCGTTGTGGTGGCGCGGTGAAAGAACCGCCGGGATTTCGTGTCACGATCCTGCTGCGAACCGCCGCAGCCGAGTGGTCGGTGAACTACCGTGTGACTGACGGGACTTGACGCACGAGAGCAAGGCCGATGCGGTGGACGGGGAAGCGAGCAGGTTTCGGCACGACCATGTGATCGACTGGCTCGACCAGTCCAAGGACCTGGCCCATTTGATCGCCCGAGTGTCCGAACTGGTCCTCCGGCAGGGCTACGAACCCGAAGACCTCGTCGTCATGCCCCGCGCCGAGCTCGACCGGCGTGAACTCACCGCCTACAGCGCGGGCTGGGCCGACGTCGTCTCGGAGCAGCTGCCCGGGATACGGCACGAATACGAGGTCCGGATCACCGCCGCCTACCTCCAGGGCCAGGAGGACGCACGGATCGGGCGCCGGCCCCGCCGGACGGGACCCTCGAAGAGGCCCGAGGGTGAGCGCGACGGCGAGGTCATTCCGCTGCCGTACGTCCAGCTGCTCGAACCTCCGCCCGCCGTGACCGGAGTGGAGCGGCGAGGGGAACGGGAGCGGGCCGTGGCCAACCGTGAGCCCGGGGCAGTGGTGGGGTCCGGGCCGGCTTCCGGGTCGGATGCGCCCCCCGGCCCCCAGCCCGATCTCCTGCTCTCGGCCCGTGAGGTACGGGAGCGGCGCGCGGCCGGGGCGTCTCGCGGACAGGAGCAGGAGGCGCCCCCGGCGGAGCCCCCGGACCCGCCCGAGCCTGCCTGACGGCGACCCGGATCGCCGGAATCTCTCGCGGCACCGGCGCTACCCGAAGAAGCGAGCCACCTGGGACGGAGTCGCTGTCGTCGACGTCGGCGACGAAGGCGGTGGTGTCGCTTCCGTGCCGTCGGTATCGTCCCCGTAGTACGGGAACCCGTCCTTGGATCCGTACCGGTCCTCGCCCGCTCTCCCCACCCTCCCGTCCTCCGGCCGCGGTACCGGCGTCGGCAGCTCTGGTGGATCCGCGTCCTCGTCCCTGTTGACGGACGCGAACATCCAGTTGGCGGCGGCCAGATGGTCCACGGTCGCGGCCAGCAGATGGTCGGCGATCGACCACTCGGCGGCCTCGCCGTGCAGTTCCCGGTTCAGGGCGCAGTCGCGCGGCAGATGCTTGACGAGCACCGCGAGCCGTCGGGAGGAGAGCCGGCCGCGATGCCAGTCGAGCAGGTCGATGCCGTAGAAGCGGAGCAGGTCCGCCTCCAGTGCCTCGGCGTGTTCGTCGACGAACACGCCGAGGCTCAGCCTTCCCCCAGGCCGAGCCCCGTCTCCTTGCCGTATGCCTCGAGGATCGCGGCGATGTCCTGCATGGTGACCTCGTGCCGTTCGAAGCGAGCGAACTGCTCCTCGCCCATGAGCAGCTCGAGCAGCCCGTCCACGTCGTTGTCGTCGAGCTTGCGCAGGGCCTTGGCGGTGGCGCGGGACAGCTCGGTCGGCAGGGTGAAGGTGTCGCCGTCCAGGTTGAACGACCAGGTGCGTCCAAGGGCTTCGAGGCGTTGGGCGCGGGCGGCGTTGACGTCGAAAGAGGACATCTCGGTCGTACTCCTTGTCAGAGGCAGTGGTGTGGGGCGGTTCGGGGCGGTTGGGGCCGGACACCGGCTGCGTAGGGGCCGCCCCCGGTGGCCGCTCCCGGTGTCCGGCGGGTGGAGCGGGTCAGACCGCGTACGCCGCGTCCTTCATGACGAAGCCGCCCAGGGATTCGCCCTCCGCGGAGGCGAGGGCCTGGAAGGTGATGCCGAGCTGGGCCGGGGCCTTGCGGCCCAGCTTGATGTCGTCGGACGCCGTGACCTGGCCGCGCGGGATGCCGAAGCGGTACGTCACGACCGAGCCGTCACTCGCCCGCACGTCCGTGAACTCGAGACCGAGTGCGCGGACGTCGGCGTACGCCCGGTCGGCGATCTCGTACTCGAAGACACCCGAGCCGCCCGCGGAGCCCTCGACGGGCTTCACCGAGCCGCCGCCCATGAAGAACGGCAGCGTGTCCTCGTTGAACTGGAGCAGCGAGAACTTCAGCGTCAGGTCCCGGTCGGAGTACACGAAGTGCACCGGGCTGATTGTCTGCCAGCTGTCGACGGCCTCCAGCTTGTCCTTCTTGCTGAAGGTGACCCCCTCGCCGGAGGTGTAGCCCAGGTTCTTCCAGGCGGCGCCCCAGTCGGCGGCCGGGGTGTCGGAGAAGGCTGTCGGTACGGCCGTGCCGGCGACGGCGACGTAGAGGCGGCCGCTTCCCGCGATGCGGATCTCTGAGGTGTTGCTACCTGCCATGGCTGGTTCTCCTCAACTCGTGGACAGAACTAAGGGGTCAATAGACGTTCACGGACACCTTGAGGACGCACACGTAACGGTTGGCCGCCCTGTAGAGGTAGTCGGGCAGCCAGCGGGGGCCGTCCTCCTCCACGACGTCGGTGATCAGATTCGTGCCGTACGTATGTCCGGCCGCGGCGAGTACGGCGCGACGGCCCGCGTTGGCCAGGGTGTGGGCGGCGGCCTTGGTCGGCCCGTACACCTCCAGCTCGATGAGCGGTTCGTCGACGTGCAGATCGCCGATCCAGGCGCCACCGCGCCGGTTGACGAGGACGGCGGATTCGGTGCCGTCGAAGTCGCTGGGCGGCTCGACCGCGACGAGCGCGGTGGAGAGGGCCGGGTCGGCTTCGAGGATGTCCACGATCAGGGCTTCGACTTCGAGAAAGGTCTCGGGGGGAGGTATGGGTGAGGTCATGCCGGATCACCTCGGGCGGCTGGGCGGCTGGGGCGAGCAGGGCGGGCGCACGAAAAAGGGGTTCCTGAAATGTCAGGAACCCCTGGTGAGCGGACACAGCTCTGCTGCTGGCGCCAACTGTGACAGATTGCGCGCTCGCGCGCAACTTGCTCAGTGCGAGGCGAGTGGCGTCCCCGCGCCGGCGGCCGGCAGGAACGGCTCCACGGCTCTGGCGAATCGCGCGCGCCGGTCCGCCGGCACCCCGAGGAGCTCTGCCGCCTCGTCGACGGTCAGTCGGCGCATCGGGGTGGAGGCCGGAAGCGGGGCGGGCAGGTGCGCGCGGGGTTCGGTCAGTTCCTCGGCGGTCAGCCGGCCGGAGCGGATGAGCATCTCGCGGACGGACACGTCCAGCACGCGGGCGAGCCGACGGGTGGTCTCCAGGTCCGGCATGCTCTGCCGGTGCAGTAGCCGCGTCACGGCGGCCCGGTGTACGCCCGCCTCGTCCGCGATGCGTGACTTCCCGCCGCCGCGTGGGCTGTCGATGTCGTAGCCGCGCCCGCGCATCAACCCTTCGACCCATGCCGCGAACACGTCAAGCTCGGGGGTGGTCATTGGCGCTACTCGCTTTCTTCGGGGGTGTCGAGAGTTTAGCTTGCTTGCGCGCGCGGAATTACGAGCGTGCGGCCACTGTGGCGCAAGGGCACGGGGGAAAGGTCCGGGGGCATGTGGGGTTCGTTGGACGGACGGCGCGAGAGCGCCATTCATAGCGTTCATGGCTTGGGCGCTCAGAACTTCTCGGTGTCGGGGATCGCGGCCGACCCCTGCCTCGGAGGTTCCGATGGCTGACTGCCCGACCGCGCACGCCGCGCTGTGGATCGGCGTCCTGGTGCAGCAGTTCCCCGAACTCGCCGAGGAGTTGGCTCCCGGCCGGGGCCGCCCGCCCGGTAACCGGGGCCGTACGGCACCCGAGCCCTCGGCGGAACTCGGCGCTCGCCTCCGCCGGGAACGCGAGGAGGCCCTGTTGCTCCAGCAGCACCACGGTCTGGCGGCCCCCGGGCCCGGAACGGCTCCGCTGCGCCTGCACATATCCGACGCCATCCGTGACATCGCGGACGGCGTGATCGAACTGGAGGAGGCCGTACGCGACCGGCTCGGGCTGGCCCGGTCGGACCGTGCTCCCGTGCCGGAACGGTTGTGCCGTATCGGTGCCCTGCTCGACGAGATCGCCACGGACCCCGAGCTGGCCGCGCATGTGCGCGACGAGACCCGCCGGATGGCCCGCCGCTGCGCCCGGGCGTTGGGCGACAGCGAGATCGTCGTACGGGTGTCCGGTCGCTGCCCCTGGTGCGACTCGGTCTCCCTGCGGGCCTTCCCCGACCGCCGGGCGGTTCTCTGCATCAACCCCGCGTGCCGCTGCACCGATACCGACTGCGGCTGCCACCACGATCCCGGCCATCGGCACAGGTGGCCGGAAGGGGAGTGGGAGGAACGGATCGCCACCGCGGGCTCGTTCGTGGGGAGCAGCCGGTGAACCCGCCGACGAACACGCGGACGAGCGCTTCGTGGGACGGTTCGGCGACCCTGATCACCGGTGAACTGGCGGCCCGCGAGATCGGCGTGGCACCTGCCACCATTCGCAAATGGGTTCAGCTGGGTCGTCTCACCGCTGCGGGCCGGGCCGGCCGTGCCCTGCTCTTCCGCCTGGAGGACGTGTTCGCCGCGGAACGCGCGACGCGTGCGGCGGCCAGGCGGTCACGGGAACGCTGAAGTCCCCGAGGACGCTGAAGTCGCCGAGGACGCTGAAGGGCGGCCACCCGGACGCGGGGTGACCCCCCTTCGAGGGGGCCGGTGACGCTTCGGCTCAGCGCTGTTGCTGCTGCAGGTAGGGCTGCAGGTGGTGCAGCCGGGTGTAGTAGTCCGGGTGTGAGGAGAGCAGCTTGCTCAGCGGGCTCTCCTCCGGGGCCACGCCGTTGTTGAGCGCGGCGAGCGCTGCCGTCTGCCGCTGCTCCTCCTGGTGGAGCTTGCCGAGTACGGAGGCCAGCATCGGGGCGAAGCCGAGGGCGGCGGCGTGCTCGTCGGCGCGGAGTTCGGCGCGGCGGCCGACGGCTGCGAGCGCGTACGGAACGCCGAGGATCAGCAGGGGCAGGCCGTACAGGGTGCTTATGGTCGCCATGGCGATGCCGCCGAGGACGAGTACGACGAAGCCGACGCCGAAGCAGGAGAAGGCGCGGGACACCTGGAAGACGAACACGGAGAAGGCGCGCAGGAACCGCCAGGCGATACGGCCCGGCTGCGCGTACCAGTAGCCGAGGAGCCCCGACCAGGCGTGGCCGCCGACGTGGTGGCCCAGCTCGTGGGCCATGACGGCGGCGAGTTCGCCGTTGGGCAGCTCGTTCATGGCGAAGCGGGTGACGCCGACGATGTGGCCGGCGGCGGCGACCGCGTTCAGGCCGTCGCTGTCCTCGACCCAGAGTTCGTAGTTGCGGCCCTCGACGCCCGCGCGGGCGGTGACCTCGCGCCAGACCGGCTCGAGTTTGGCTCGTTCTTGCGGCGTGGGGTGGCGCAGGTGGAGCAGACGGCGCGCGAGGGCGCTTTCGGTGGGCTTGTGGAAGACGAGTGCGCCGCTCAGGATCCAGGCGATGATCACGAGGAAGGCGAGGTCGCCGAAGAAGAGGGAGAACATGCTGACGACGAGGAGGCTGCAGAGGAAGTTCGGCAGGTAGAGGAGGAGGTTGCCCACGGCGGTGGCGTCGGTACGCCGCTGGTGGGCGGCGATGTGGACGCGGCCACGGTCGGTGGAGATGTGGTGGGGGTGCTCGGTGGGGCCGGCGTCGGACGCGCTGGGTGTCGCGGGGGCTGCCGGGGGCTGCGGAGGGGGCGTGTACTGCGGGGGGATGGGCTGGGCGGTGGCCTGGGGGTAGGGCGGGGGCTGGGCGGGGGTGGCACCCGGGTAGGCGGGGGGTTGGCCCGGGGTAGGGGTGGCGCCCGGGTGGGTGCGGGCGTCGGTGGGCGAGGTCGCGCCCGGGTAGGTGGGGGGCTGGGGGGTGCCCGGGTAGGTCGGGGGTTCGGCGGTGCCCGGGTACTGGGGTGGCTGGGGCGTGCCTGGGATGGCCCCGCCCTGGGTGGTGTCCGGGTTGGTCTCGGGTTGGGCGGAGCCCGGGTAGGCCGGAGGCTGGGCAGGTTCCGGGTACTGGGGTGGCTGGGTCCTGCCCGGGTCGGTCTCGGGGTGGGGCGAGCGCGGGTACGTCGGGGGTTGGGCCGTGCCGGGGTACTGGGGTGCCTGGTCGGCGCCCGGGTACTGGGGTGGCTGGGTCCTGCCCGGGTCGGTCTCGGGGTGGGGCGGCCCCGGGTACGTCGGGGGTTGTGTCATGCCGGGGTGCTGGGCTGGCTGGGCAGGTTCCGGGTACTGGGGTGGCTGGGTCCTGCCCGGGTCGGTCTCGGGGTGGGGCGACCCCGGGTACTTCGAGGGTTGGGTCATGCCGGGGTACTGGGGCGCCTGGTCGGCGCCCGGGTTGGTCTCCGGTTGGGTGGCCCCCGGGTACTGGGGTGCCTGGGTGGAGCTCGGGTAGGTCGGGGGCTCGGCGAAGCCCGGGTACGACGGGGGTCGGGTCGGGTCCGGATATGAGGGTGGCCGGGGCGGGTCCTGGCTCGAGGGCTGGTGGGCCTGGGTCGGGTACGACGGTGGCTGGGTGGTGGTCGGGTACTCGGGTGGCTGGGTCGAGTCCGGGTACCGGGGTGCTTGGTGCGCGGCCTGGGGGTTCGTGGGCGTGGGTTGGCCGGGGTAGGGCGGCGCGGACTGCTGCTGGGGTACTGCCAGGTCAGGGTAGGGCGGCGGGTACAGCGGCTGCTCGGAGGGCTCGGGGTGTTCCGATGGGGACGACGGTGGGTGGGTCATGGTCTTCCTTCAGGTGCCGGGGTGGTGGCTGAGCGGTCCGAACCTGTTCAGCCGATGAGCAGCGAGGCGGGGAGGAGGAGCGTGCCGGCGCAGAACGAGATCAGGCCGGTACGGATCCACTGGTGCTTGCGCGCGGCGATACGGCTCGTCTCGGTGAGCGCCGAGGTGAGCGCGGCCGTGGGATCGCGCTGCGTGTCGGCGAGCGCTGTCTCCAACTGGCCCAGCCGTACGGCCTGTTGGATGTCGCCGAAGTAGGAGAGGGGCTGGCCCGGCGTCCAGGGTTCGGAGCGGTAGCGGGGCAGGACGGCAAGGAGCAGCGAGAACAGGGACAGCACCAGGGACGCGGCCCCGGCGCTCCAGACGACGGTGCCGAACGTGGTCAGCGCGGCCGGGTTCCAGTTCCGCCCGGCGAGCAGTCCGCTGAACACCCCGGCGGTCATGCCGAGCGCGGCCACCAGGACGGATGCCTTGCTGTCGGCTCGGGCGATCTCGGTACGGAGGTCCACGAGGAGGCGCTCGCAGAGCTGGATGCGGTCGGCGGGGCCGGCGGGAGTTCCTGGCGGGGGCTGGGCCGGGGTGGTGGGAGCGGGGTCGAGCGTCACCTGCCGCTGCCCGCCCTGTCTTCCTCCGCCTTCGAACCGGCATCGGCGCCTTCGGCCGGCCCGTCCGGCGGTGCGATCTGCTGCTCGGGGAGGGTCGGGGTGCTGCCGTAGCCCGGGGGCGGCTGCCAGGCGGGGGCGGCGGCGCCGGGGGTATGGGGAGCGGGCGGGGTGTACGGCTGCTGGTACGGCGGGGGAGTGGGCGGGGTGTAGGCGGGGATCGTGGGGGCGCCGGGGAAGCTGCTGCCGGGGCCCGGGGTGCCGTACGCGGGGGCTGCTCCGTAGGGCGCGGCGGTGCCGGGGGCGGGGGTGCCCGGAGGTGTCGCAGGCTGGGCCGGGGGCTGGGTGCCCCAGGTGGGGGCGGTGGCCGGCGGCTGACCGGGAGCGGCAGCCGGCGGCGCCGGGGGCTGGGCCGACTGGGCCTGGGGAGCGGCGCCCTGGAGCTGATCGGAGGGCTCGGGGCCGGACCGGCCGAAGGAGTGGCCGGGGTGGGCCTGCGAGGGGTCCGAATGGCCGGGGGTGTTGTCGGGGTGAGCGCGCGAGGAGTCGAGGCCACCGGGGACGGGCCTGCCCGGGGTGACTCCCGGCTGGCTCGGAGCGAAGCCTGGCTGGCCCGGGGCGACTCCCGGCTGGCCCGAGGCGAAGCCTGGCTGGCCCTGGGGGATGACCGGCTGGCCCGGGGTGATTCCCGGCTGGTCCTTGGTGAAGCCCGGGTGTGCCGGGAACCCAGGGGCCCCGGGGGCCCCAGAGAACTCAGGGGGCCCAGGGAATCCGGGGGCCCCGGTGGTTCCAGGGAATCCGGGGGCCCCGGCGGGCCCAGAGAACCCAGGGGCCCCGGCGGGCCCAGAGAACCCAGGGGTCCCAGGGCTCCCAGGGGTCCCGGGGGACCAAGGAACCCCGGGGGGCCCAGGGACCCCGGCGGCCCCAGGAACCCCCTGCCCGTACGGCGTCTCCGGCGTCTCCGGGCCCGCCAGTGGTGGAGGGGTCTGGGGGACGCCCGGGAGGCGTTGGTTCAGGATGTCGCTCACCGTGCGCAGAGCCAGCTGCTTCGGGCCCTCCAGTTCGAACTTCTCCGCGTTGTCGCCGTGCAGCAGGTCCTTCACCAGGTCCATCTGGGCCTGGATCATGCGGAGCTGGTCGTCGCGCATGCTCGTCATGACCATGCGGGAGTCCTCGGGGTGCTGGGCGAGGTGGAGGGCCCAGGCCTGGACTCCGCCCTGTTGCAGGTGCCACTGGTAGAAGGCGATCTTCTGTGCCTCTATCTGCTGCAACTCCAGTTCCTGGTGGCCCTGTTGGATGGAGAGCTGATGCTGCTGGCTGCTCTGCAGGGCCGCCTGTTCGTAGTCCCAGCGCTGCTGCTGGAGGGCCAGGTGCTGCTGCTGGGCGCCGTACGACATCGAGCGCTCGATCTGGAGGGCGTCCTGCTGACGGTTGCGGCGGTCCACCTCCACATCGATCTCGGAGCCGCGCTGGGCCGCCCGTACCTGCTCGGTCGCCGAGTGGTCGATCGCCTGGAGGCGGCGCTGGTGGTCGATGTTCTCCTGGTCGCGGCGCAGCCGCAGGGTCCAGGTCGCCTGGAGGCCGGCGGGGGCGCCCAGCGGGCCCAGGACGTTGATCGCCTGGAGGAGCTCCCCCTCGGCCGCCGCGCTGTCCGCGATCGGAAAGCGCCGGCTCACCGGGCGTGCGGCGCGCTGGAGCTCACCGATGAGCAGGCCGGGCACGTCCCGGTGCCCGCTCTCCACGAACCGGGCCGGGTCGACGACCTGCCAGGACATGTCGATCTCGGCCGAGAACTCGAACGCGTCGTTGTCACTGGGGAGGGTCAGCGTGCCGGAGAACGGGTGCACGCCCATGTCGATCTCGTACACCGCCGTGTAGTGGCGGGCGGCGATCTCGCTGCGGGTCGGGCGGCGGGGCGGGAGGTAGGACTCGTAGCCGCCCTTGGCGGTCGCGAAGACGAGCGCGTGGTCGATCCGGACCGTCGACTTCAGGGAGAGTTCGAAGCGCGACAGCTGCCGCACGGTGAGGACCGGGTCGATCAGCTGGGTGTGCCGGTCCGCGGTCTGCTGCCACTCGGGCGGGCGGTTGAAGGCGGGCATCGTGCGTTGCTCCTCGGTGAGCGGGGACGTGACTTACTGGCGGACGGGGAGCGTCGTGATCAGGCGGGCCGCCACCGCGGGCGGGGCCGCGCCGTCCTCGCCCGGCATCGTCCGCAGGAGGTGGCCCAGACGCTGGTACTCCGCCGGGGTGGTGACCAGGGTCGGGAGAAGGGCCGCCAGGGCCCATTCCGTGGTCGTGGAGCGGTCGGCGATGAGGACCCACTCGCGCAGCACGTCCAGGGCATGCCGGGTCGCGTTCGGGTCGCCCAACGCCGCCCGCCACAGGAACGGGATGCCGTGGGCGGCGGCCGAGCCCTCGGTGGCCGACCGCGCGTACCAGTCGAGGACCAGCGGATGGCCGTACCGCTCGTCGTCCTGCGTGTGACGGCAGGCGCTGACGAAGCCGTCGATGGTCAGGTCGTGTACCGGGCGGTCGTCGGCGAGGTGCGTGCGCAGTTCGGCGAGGACGCGGTCGCCGGCCTCGGAGAGGAGCAGCAGGGCGACCGCCTCGGCGAGTTCGCGGGCCATCTCGCGGTCGAAGGCGTCCTGGTCGGCCAGCCCCCGGTGCAGGCTGCGGGCCGCGGCGCGCAGGGCGGCCAGGGCCTGTTCGGGGCGTTCGGCGCCGATCAGCGCGTACGCCCGTACGGCCACCCAGCGCAGCCGCCGGTCCTCGCCCTTGGACCACTCGTCGAGGATGCGCGGGATGTTCGGCGTGTCGATGAGATGGGCGAGGGTGAGCGCGTTGACGGCCACCAGGCGGTGCCGGAAGCGGTTGGAGATCGCCCAGGGTTCGATCACCAGGGCCATGGCCGAGGGCAGATCCGTGCGGGCCAGGACGGCCACGGTGGACGCGGCCCGGGTACGTACGAGAGGGCGGCCGTCGTCGGCCAGCCGGCGCAGCCAGTCGATCAGCGCGGGACGCGCGGAGGGGTGGCCCGTCCAGACCTCGCGCAGGAGTACGAGAGAGGCGCGGTCGTCGACGAACGCGGCCTTCCGCTGGGTGACCGGGCCCCACTCGGTGTTCTCGTCCTCCTCGTACAGCCTGGCGCGGGCCAGTTGGAGGCGCTTGCCTACGTGGGTGCCGAACACGGGGACGTCGGCATGCGTGGCCGGGGACTGGGTCTGCTGGAGGAAGCGGTAGAGCAGGTCGCTGAGCTCGGCGGTGAGGGCGTACGGACCGCCGTCGAACGAGGCCAGCGCGACCAGGAACGCCTTGTCGCGCAGATGGACCGACCCCTCGTCCTCCTCGAACCACTCCTGGACCTGGTTCTCCAGCGAGATCAGGGAGAACTGGCCGACGGCGTCCTCGGTGACCTCGCCGGCCGCGAACCGGCCGAGCAGCTGTGCGAAGGCGGCGACCTCGCGGAGCTGGTGACTGCGGCCGAGGAACTCGGTGACGTAAGGGAGTTCGAGCAGTTTCGCCGCCGTCTCCTGGTCGTCGACGCGGCTGCGCAGATGTGCGGCGAGCACCTCGGCCGGAGGCGGCGACCGCCATTCGACGACCGGTACGTCCTCCAGTACGGCGGTGTGGCCGACGGTGACGACGAGGTACGCGTCCTGCGCGGCCAGCCGGTCGCGGGCGGCGAGGAGATGGTGCTCCCGGAGGGGGCGGTCACGGCGGGTGGCGAGGTCGGCGAGGACATAGCCGCGGGTCCGGTTCCCGGGTTCCTCAGCGGTCTCCTTCGGCGCGGTGAACCTGTCCGCCAGCGCGCTCGGGTTCGTGTCGCGGTCGATCGTGTGTACGGGGGCTGCCCCGAGCCGGTGCAGAAGGGTCAGGGCTGCCGTGCGTCTGCCGGTGAAGCGGGCGCCGGACAGGACGAGGACGCGGTCGCGGCGCAGCCGGGCGAGCAGGTCCTCGACGGTCGCCTCGGCGGCGACGAACGAGGCGGCGAGCCGGTCGAGCGTGGACTGCGGGACCTCGCCGGAGGCGGTGGACGGCGCGGAGAACCCGGGCATCGACCACTGGTGGATCTCCGTCTTGGTGCCCATGATCACGTCACCGGTGACCCGGCCCCCGCTGACACCGTGCTGGTCGCCGCCGACCAGGCTGCCGCCGAAGCGGGCACGGTCGCCGACGTTCATGCTCCGGGGGCTGTGGTGGATCAGGTCACGCCGGGCCGACCAGGCGGTCTGGGGCCGCTCCTGTTCCTCCGAGCCCTCGGCGCCCTCGGACTCCTTCGCGTCCTTGGCGGCGCCCTCTCTGCCGTCCTTGCCGTCCTTGCCGTCGTCGGCGGCGGGCGGGTCCTCGGGCCCGGAGCGGGCGGGGGACGGCGCGTCCGGGGTGCTCATGAGGCGTCACCCCCGTTGCTGCCGCCCATGTTGACGTCCCCGGTGACCTGACCGCCGCTGACGCCGTGCTGGTCGCCGGCCACCACACTGCCGCCGACGTTCACGGCGCCGTTGAAGTTGAAGACGGCGCCCGGCGCGGGGCGGCTCTCCGGCGCCGGGGAGGTGCCCTGCGCGGGGACCCTGGGTGACTCCGTCGCATCCGGCGCCTGTGGCGTCTGCGCTGTCCGCGGTGTCTGCGGTGTCTGCGGTGTCTGCGGCGCCGGGCGGTCCCCCGAACCGCCCGGCGCCTCCCCCGCCCCCGTGTCACGGTGGTCCTGGTCGGCCGTACTGTCCGGCGCCGCCTGGTGGCCGCTGGGCGGCGGGCCGTGCAGCCACGCCTTCATCGGGCCGTTCTTGGTTTCCACCCCGACCGCGTGGAACTCGCCGGCCGGGATGCCGGGATGGTCGTGCCGTACGACGCCGGTGTACAGGGCGTCCGAGACGATCAGGGCGAGGTCGTCGGGGCGTTCGCGCAGCGCCGCCCGCAGCAGCTGGGCGTCCAGCAGCCGGCAGGCGTCGTTCAGGTCGGTGCCGACCCAGCCGTCGTGGTCGTCCACGGCCACGTAACCGGTGGCCACGACCCCGCGCAGCCGGATCTGGGCCGAGCTGGACGCCATCCGGTTGACGACCTTCAACTGTGCCGGGACGTCCACGAGGAGGGCCCGGAGCAGGGCGGTGACCGGGGCGTTCGCGTCGATCAGCTCCATCACGGAGTCGCCGCGGTCGGCGCGCAGACGGCGGGTCTCGTCGATACCGGCGCTCTCCAGCGCGCGGTCGGTGATGTCGTACAGCATGCGCCGCAGGTACGCCTGCTCGACGTCGTCCCGGTCGCTGAACCTCTCGATGTCCAGCAGCAGGATCGTGCGGCTCACGGGGTCGGTCATGGTCGCCCTTCGACAATGTGCGGGGTGCTTGCAGCAGCGTGGTGGGTGGGGGTGGTGAGGTGTGAGGGCGGATGACGCAGTCGGAGTGTGACGGTGTGCACATACGCTCCGCGGGGTGGGGGAGTTGGTGCGGGCGTCGATCTGGGGGCTGCCGCCCCCAGGCCCCCGCTCCGGCCCTGAACGGGCCTTGTCCTCAATCGCCGGACGGGCTGAGTTGCCTGGACCGGCGTCAAGAAAGCAGCCGTCCGCGGAAGCCACCGCGCGGACACCACCGCACGCAGCCACCGCGCGGACACCACCGCACGCAGCCACCGCACGGACACCACCGCACGCAGCCACCGCACGGGAAGCCACGGCACGCAGCCCCGCACGGAGGTGCGCCGCAGGGACGCCGCCGCACGCAGTCGCCGCACGGAGTGCGCCGCGCGGAAGCCACCGGACGGAAGCCACGGCACGCAGCCCCCGTACGGAGGTGCGCCGCGCGGAAGCCCCCCCCCGCACGGAAGCCACGGCGCGGAAGCCCCCGAGCGGAAGCCACGGCATGCAGCCCCGCACGGAGGTGCCCCGCTGGGACGCCGCCGCACGCAGTCGCCGCACGGAGGTGCGCCGCGCGAGCCCCCGGACGGAAGCCACGGCACGCAGCCCCCGTACGGAGGTGCGCCGCGCGGAAGCCCCCCCGCACGGAAGCCACGGCGCGGAAGCCCCCGAGCGGAAGCCACGGCATGCAGCCCCGCACGGAGGTGCCCCGCTGGGACGCCGCCGCACGCAGCCGCCGCACGGAGGTGCCGCACGGAGGTGCGCCGCGCGAGCCCCCGGACGGAAGCCACGGCACGCAGCCCCGCACGGAGGTGCGCCGCAGGGACGCCACGGCACGCAGCCCCGCCCGGACGTGCGCCGCAGGGACGCCACGGCGTGCAGCCCCGCACGGACGTGCGCCGCGCGGAAGCCCCCGAACGGAAATGCGCCGCATGGAAGCGTGGCCGTCGTATCCCGGCTCACCCCTTCTCACCCCTCCGCCGCGGCGATCTCTCGCAGGATGTCCGGTCTGCGTATCAGGAGCGCCCGTCTTCCCGTCTCCACCGCCTCCTTCTCGCGCAGTTCCTTCAGCAGACGCTGGACCATCTCCCGTGACGCGCCCACCGAACCCGCCAGTTCCTGCTTGCTCAGGGGGACGGAGAGTTCGATGCCCTCGGGGGTGCGGCGGCCGTGGGTGCGGGCCAGGTCGAGGAGGAGGATCGCGAAACGTTCTCGGACGTTCATGGACGCGAACTCCAGGCGGCGGCGGTCCGCGGCCCGGGTGCGGTCGGCCGTGAGGCCCAGGAGGGCGAACGAAACAGCAGGTGAACGGCTCAGGAAGTCCTTGAAGCGTTCGTGTTCGACCGCTACCGCGCGGACCGCCTCCAGGGCGGTGACGGTGGCCGAGCGGGGGCGGCCGGTGAGCGCCGCCGACTCGCCGACTATGTCGCCGGGGCCGCGCAGCGAAAGGAGGGCCTCGTAGCCGTTGGCGGCGGACGCGGTCACCTTCGTCCAGCCCTGGACGAGGAAGAGGACGTGGGAGGAGGGCTCACTCTGGTGGATCAGGGCGACCCGGGTGGCGAAATTCAGCTCGCGGCCCAGGGACAGGAGGGCTGTGCGGTCGTGCTGTTCGAGGCGGGCGAGGAAGGGCACCCGGTCGTCCAGGCCCCCGTCGTCCAGTGAGTACGCGGCCGTCCTCATCACGCTCTGCCCCCGAATCGTCGCAGCGGACGGATCAAGGTACTGAACGGGCAGGTCCCCGGAGCTGTAAAGGGCGCGATTCAGCCACCTTGGCTCGCAAGCGGCCAAAAGTAGGCGCAAGCTGCCACAAGCAGTCAAAGGAGGGTTCGGAAGTGGCCTGGGGCTGGGCGTGTCGTAGCGGCCTTCATTTGTTTTGACCGAAGTCGTTGAGGTAGGTACGCTCAGACCTTGTGCCTGGGGTGTGCCCTGGCCCTCGTGCGTGCCTTCGAACCGCACGGGGAGCCGTAAGCGGCCACCGCGATCTGCGCCCTTCCCGCCTCACGGCGGGAATCCGCAGTATCCGACACACCCGACCGCGTGGGTCGGCGACGTTCCAGGTTAGCTTCACCATCGGCACACAGAAACCGGAGAAGTAGTGCCTACGATCCAGCAGCTGGTCCGGAAGGGCCGGCAGGACAAGGTCGAGAAGAACAAGACGCCCGCGCTCGAGGGTTCTCCCCAGCGCCGTGGTGTCTGCACGCGTGTGTTCACGACCACCCCGAAGAAGCCGAACTCGGCCCTGCGTAAGGTCGCGCGTGTGCGTCTGACCAGCGGGATCGAAGTCACCGCTTACATTCCGGGTGAGGGACACAACCTGCAGGAGCACTCCATCGTGCTCGTGCGTGGTGGCCGTGTGAAGGACCTGCCCGGTGTTCGCTACAAGATCATCCGCGGCTCGCTTGACACCCAGGGTGTCAAGAACCGCAAGCAGGCCCGCAGCCGCTACGGCGCCAAGAAGGAGAAGTAAGAATGCCTCGTAAGGGCCCCGCCCCGAAGCGCCCGGTCATCATCGACCCGGTCTACGGTTCTCCTCTTGTCACGTCGCTGATCAACAAGGTGCTGCTGAACGGCAAGCGCTCCACCGCCGAGCGCATCGTGTACGGCGCCATGGAGGGCCTGCGCGAGAAGACCAGCAACGACCCGGTCATCACGCTGAAGCGCGCGCTGGAGAACATCAAGCCGACCCTCGAGGTCAAGTCCCGCCGTGTCGGTGGTGCGACGTACCAGGTTCCGATCGAGGTCAAGCCCGGTCGCGCCAACACGCTCGCGCTGCGCTGGCTGGTCGGTTACTCCCGCGCCCGTCGCGAGAAGACCATGACCGAGCGTCTGCTCAACGAGCTTCTCGACGCTTCGAACGGCCTCGGTGCGGCCGTGAAGAAGCGCGAGGACACCCACAAGATGGCCGAGTCCAACAAGGCCTTCGCGCACTACCGCTGGTAGTCGCTACCCCCATCGAGACCGAGAGAAGACCGAAGCCTTATGGCTACCACTTCACTTGACCTGGCCAGGGTCCGCAACATCGGGATCATGGCCCACATCGACGCGGGCAAGACGACCACCACCGAGCGGATCCTCTTCTACACCGGCGTCAGCTACAAGATCGGTGAGGTCCACGACGGCGCCGCGACCATGGACTGGATGGAGCAGGAGCAGGAGCGTGGCATCACGATCACCTCTGCTGCGACCACCTGTCACTGGCCGCTGGAGGACGTCGACCACACGATCAACATCATCGACACCCCCGGGCACGTCGACTTCACCGTCGAGGTGGAGCGTTCGCTCCGCGTCCTCGACGGCGCCGTCACGGTGTTCGACGGTGTCGCGGGTGTCGAGCCGCAGTCCGAGACGGTGTGGCGTCAGGCCGACCGTTACGGCGTGCCGCGCATCTGCTTCGTCAACAAGCTCGACCGGACCGGCGCGGAGTTCCACCGCTGCGTGGACATGATCAAGGACCGCCTCGGCGCGGTTCCGATCATCATGCAGCTGCCGATCGGCGCCGAGATGGACTTCAAGGGCGTAGTGGACCTGGTCCGCATGAAGGCGCTCGTGTGGTCCGCCGAGGCGGCGAAGGGCGAGATGTACGACGTCGTCGACATCCCCGCCACGCACGTCGAGGCTGCCGAGGAGTACCGCGGCAAGCTGGTCGAGACCGTCGCGGAGAACGACGACGAGATCATGGAGCTGTTCCTGGAGGGCCAGGAGCCCACCGAGGAGCAGCTGTACGCCGCGATCCGTCGTGTCACCATTGCGTCCGGCAAGTCCGACGGCGTCACGGTCACCCCGGTGTTCTGTGGCACCGCGTTCAAGAACAAGGGCGTCCAGCCCCTGCTCGACGCGGTCGTGCGCTACCTGCCGACCCCGCTCGACGTCGAGGCCATCGAGGGCCACGACGTCAAGGACCCCGAGGTCGTCGTCAAGCGCAAGCCGTCCGAGGACGAGCCGCTGTCCGCGCTGGCGTTCAAGATCATGAGCGACCCGCACCTCGGCAAGCTCACCTTCGTCCGGGTTTACTCGGGCCGCCTGGAGACCGGCACCGCGGTGCTGAACTCCGTCAAGGGCAAGAAGGAGCGCATCGGCAAGATCTACCGCATGCACGCGAACAAGCGTGAGGAGATCGACGCGGTGGGCGCCGGCGACATCGTCGCCGTGATGGGTCTGAAGCAGACCACGACCGGTGAGACCCTCTGTGACGACAAGAACCCGGTGATCCTGGAGTCCATGGACTTCCCGGCGCCGGTCATCCAGGTCGCCATCGAGCCCAAGTCCAAGGGTGACCAGGAGAAGCTGGGTGTAGCCATCCAGCGTCTCGCGGAGGAGGACCCCTCCTTCCACGTTCACTCGGACGAGGAGACCGGCCAGACCATCCTCGGCGGTATGGGCGAGCTGCACCTCGAGGTGCTGGTCGACCGTATGAAGCGCGAGTTCCGCGTCGAGGCCAACGTCGGCAAGCCGCAGGTCGCCTACCGTGAGACGATCCGTAAGGTCGTCGAGCGCGTGGACTACACCCACAAGAAGCAGACCGGTGGTACCGGTCAGTTCGCCAAGGTGCAGATCGCGATCGAGCCCATCACCGAGTCCGACGGCCCGGCGTACGAGTTCGTCAACAAGGTGACCGGTGGCCGTATCCCGCGGGAGTACATCCCGTCGGTGGACGCCGGTGCGCAGGAGGCCATGCAGTTCGGCATCCTCGCGGGCTACGAGATGACGGGCGTCCGCGTCACGCTTCTCGACGGTGCCTACCACGAGGTCGACTCCTCCGAACTGGCGTTCAAGATCGCTGGCTCGCAGGCCTTCAAGGAGGCCGCCCGCAAGGCGTCCCCCGTGCTCCTCGAGCCGATGATGGCCGTCGAGGTCACCACGCCCGAGGAGTCGATGGGTGATGTCATCGGCGACCTCAACTCCCGCCGTGGCCAGATCCAGGCCATGGAGGAGCGCAGCGGCGCCCGCGTCGTGAAGGGCCTCGTGCCCCTCTCGGAGATGTTCGGCTACGTCGGTGACCTCCGCAGCAAGACCTCGGGTCGCGCAAGCTACTCGATGCAGTTCGACTCCTACGCCGAGGTTCCCCGGAACGTCGCCGAGGAGATCATCGCGAAGGCCAAGGGCGAGTAACACACCCCGTTTACACGCTTTAGGCTTGACACCGACCGCCGGGGGAAACCCGGGAGGGAAAACCCCGGCGGGCGGCATCCCAGCAAAGATCACCTGGCGCCGATGAGTAAGGCGTACCAGAACCACTCCGCAGGAGGACCCCAGTGGCGAAGGCAAAGTTCGAGCGGACTAAGCCGCACGTCAACATCGGCACCATCGGTCACATCGACCACGGTAAGACGACCCTCACGGCCGCCATTACCAAGGTGCTGCACGACAAGTACCCCGACCTGAACGAGGCCTCGGCCTTCGACCAGATCGACAAGGCTCCTGAAGAGCGTCAGCGCGGTATCACCATCTCCATCGCGCACGTCGAGTACCAGACGGAGGGTCGTCACTACGCCCACGTCGACTGCCCGGGTCACGCGGACTACATCAAGAACATGATCACCGGTGCCGCCCAGATGGACGGCGCGATCCTGGTCGTGGCCGCCACCGACGGCCCGATGCCGCAGACCAAGGAGCACGTGCTCCTGGCCCGCCAGGTCGGCGTGCCGTACATCGTCGTCGCCCTGAACAAGGCCGACATGGTGGACGACGAGGAGATCCTGGAGCTCGTCGAGCTCGAGGTCCGTGAGCTCCTCTCCGAGTACGAGTTCCCGGGCGACGACCTGCCGGTCGTCAAGGTCTCGGCGCTCAAGGCGCTCGAGGGCGACGCCGAGTGGGGTCAGTCGGTTCTCGACCTCATGGCTGCCGTCGACGAGGCGATCCCGACCCCCGAGCGTGACGTCGACAAGCCGTTCCTCATGCCCGTCGAGGACGTCTTCACGATCACCGGTCGCGGTACGGTCGTCACCGGCCGTATCGAGCGTGGTGTCCTGAAGGTCAACGAGACCGTTGACATCATCGGCATCAAGCAGGAGAAGACCACCACCACGGTCACCGGCATCGAGATGTTCCGCAAGCTGCTCGACGAGGGCCAGGCCGGTGAGAACGTCGGTCTGCTCCTCCGTGGCATCAAGCGCGAGGACGTCGAGCGCGGCCAGGTCATCATCAAGCCGGGCTCGGTCACCCCGCACACCTCGTTCGAGGCGCAGGCCTACATCCTGTCCAAGGACGAGGGCGGCCGTCACACGCCGTTCTTCAACAACTACCGCCCCCAGTTCTACTTCCGCACCACGGACGTGACCGGCGTCGTGACCCTCCCCGAGGGCACCGAGATGGTCATGCCGGGCGACAACACCGAGATGAGCGTCGAGCTCATCCAGCCCATCGCCATGGAAGAGGGCCTGAAGTTCGCCATCCGTGAGGGTGGCCGGACCGTGGGCGCCGGCCAGGTCATCAAGATCAACAAGTAATCACTTGTTGGCTTGACAGCCTGACCCCGGTAGCTCTCGCGAGCTTCCAGAGGAGGCCCGTACGACTTCGGTCGTGCGGGCCTCTTTGCTGTTACGAAACTATTCGGCGCGCACGACCCGTTCCCCCCGCTGGTCACTCCCTTCACTATTTGTCATGTCACTGACCAAATTCGGCGGAGGGGTGGGTACGTTCATGTCTGGGTCCGTCAGCCGCAGGGCTGTGCTCGGTGTCGGTGCCGGTCTCGCGGCGGTGCCGGTGCTGTCGGGGGTCGCGCGGGCCGGGGAGGGTGCGGCTCGGCGCACGGACTCCGGTGCGTACATCTCGTTCACCGGCGGTGCGTTCGCGGTCGTCGGGGCGCCGGTCGTCGTCAGCGCCGAGGACCACCCCGGAGTCGTACGGGCCGCCGGTGACCTGCGGGACGACATCGAACGCGTCACGGGTGTACGTCCGGGCGAGACCGTCGCCCGCGAGGTGATCCTCGTCGGCACGATCGGCCGCAGCCCGCTGATCGACGGTCTGATCCGCTCCGGCAAGCTCGACGTCACAGGCATCGCCGGCCGCTGGGAGACCTCGCTGCAGACGGTCGTGGAGCGCCCGATGCCCGGCGTCGACCGGGCCTTCGTCATCGCGGGCAGCGACCCGCGCGGCACGATCTTCGGCGCGTACGACGTCTCGTACGGCATCGGGGTCTCGCCCTGGTACTGGTGGGACGACGTGCCGCCGGTCCACCGGGACGCGGTGTACGTCCTGCCGGGCAGGCACACACAGGGCACCCCCGCCGTGAAGTACCGCGGGATCTTCATCAACGACGAGAACCCGGCGCTCGGGACCTGGGCCCCGCGCTTCTTCGGCCCCGGAAAGGCCCCCGGCCACCCCGGAGGCTTCAACGCGGCCTTCTTCGAGCGGGTCTTCGAGGTGCTGCTGCGCCTCAAGGCGAACTACCTCTGGCCGGCCGTCTGGGGCCGGGCGTTCGCCGAGGACGACCCGGAGAACCACGCCCGCGCGAAGGCGTACGGCATCGTCATGGGCACCTCCCACGAGGCGCCGATGATGCGGGGCATCGAGGAGTGGAACCGGCACGCGGTACCCGCCGTACGCGACAGCGCGGGGAACATCGTGACGCCGGGCCGCGACCCCTACGGGGGCACCGGGGAGTGGTCGTACCGGCGGAACGCGGCGGCCGTGCGGGCGTACTGGCGCGACGGCATCCAGCGGATGGTCGACCAGGACTTCGAGGGCGTCGTCACCCTGGGCATGCGCGGCAACGGCGACACGAGCCTGCCGGACGGCGACGGCATCGAGCTGATGCGGGAGATCATCGAGACACAGCGCGGGATCATCGCCGAGGTGACCGGGAAGCCCGTGGGGGAGACCCCGCAGGTGTGGACCCTGTACAAGGAGGTCCAGCGCTACTGGGACCGCGGGCTACGCGTCCCCGACGATGTCACCGTCGTCCTGACGGACGACAACTGGGGCAACATCCGCAAGCACCCGAACCCGGCGGAACCGGCGAGGAGCGGCGGCTACGGCCTCTACTACCACTTCGACTACGTGGGCGTCGGCCGCAACTACAAGTGGGTGGACACCACCAACCTCCACAACCTCTGGGACCAGCTCCACCAGGCCCACGCCTACGGCAACCACGGCCTGTGGGTGGCCAACGTCGGCGATCTGAAGGGCAACGAACTCCCCACCGAGTTCTTCCTCAACTACGCCTGGAACCCGACTCGTTGGGACCTGTCCGACCTGGAGGAGTGGGAACGCCGGTACGCCCGCCAGAACTTCGGCGCGGAGCACGCGGGGGCGATCGCTTCCGTCCTCGCCGAGTACGGGCAGCTCCAGGCCCGCCGCAAGCCGGAGCTGCTGAACCGCCGGATCACCCTGAACCCGGAGAAGGACCCGACGAAGGACGAGTCGGCGATCGTGTACGACGACCAGGAGACCCCGTTCGCCTTCGGGCACCGGGAGTTGGAGCGCGCGACGGAGGACTGGCGGCGGCTGGGGAAGGAGGCCGAGCGGGTACGCAGGCGCCTGCCCGCCCGGCTCCAGGACGCGTGGTACGAGCTCGTCGGGTACGCGGTGGAGGCGTCCGTCAACCTGTACGACCTGCGCGAGGCGGAGTTCAAGAACTTGCTGTACGCGGCCCAGGGCCGCGCGGCGACGAACGACCGCGCGGCGGAGGCGGAAGCCGGCCTGGAACGGGACTTCGCACTCGCCGCCCGCTTCAACCACCAGGTGGCGGACGGCAAGTGGGAGGGCTTCCAGACACAACCGCACATCGACTACGGGGACATCGAACGGTACGGGCCCAACGCGCCCTGGCAGCAGCCCGAGAAGAACAACGTGGCGCTCCCGGACGTGCTGTTCCCTGCGGTGCGGCGCGTGGAGCTGCCGCTGGGTGGTGAGTTGGGGGTTTCCGTCGACGGGTCCGAGGACTCGGGGGAGTGGTGGCCGGGGGGTTCCTCGGCTCCGGCCGTGCTCCCGGTCTTCAGCCCGTACCAGACACGCCCCGACCAGTACATCGAGGTGTTCAACCGGGGGCGTACGCCGTTCGAGTACCGGGTGGAGTCGTCGGTGCCGTGGCTGGTGGTGGACCGGTCGAGGGGGCGGGTCGAGCAGCAGGTGCGGTTGCGGGTGTCGGTGGACTGGGCCCGGGTGCCGGACGGTCGTACGGATGCCTCGCTGACGGTGTCGGGTGCGGGGGCGTCGGTGACGGTCGCTTGCGTGACCCAGAAGCCGTCGCGGAGGGAGCGTCGGGGGCTGCGGGGGTTCGTGGAGGCCGGGGGTTATGTGGCGATCGACGCCGACAACTACTCGCGTGCGAAGGGGACGTGGCGGCGACTGGAGCGTATCGGCCGTACGGGCGCGGGGATGACGCCATGGCCGGTGACGGCTTCGCGCCGGACCCCGGGCGGGGCGTCGGCACGGCTGGAGTACGACGTCAGCCTGCTGTCGGCGGGCGAGGTGACGGTGTGGGCCTACCTCTCGCCGCGCAACCCGACGCTCGCGACCGGCGGGCTGCGCTATGCGGTCTCGTTCGACGAGGCCGAGCCCCAGCAGGCCGACATCCACGCGGTGACGGGTGCGGACGACGGCCTCATGAACAAGCAGTGGGCCCGCCACACCTCCGACAACGTGAACGTGACGGCGACCAGGCACGCGGTGACGGCGCCGGGCGTCCACCGGCTGAAGTTCTGGGCGGTCGACCCGACGGTGGTGGTGCAGCGGCTGGTGATCGACACGGGCGGGCTGACACCGACGTATCTGGGACCGCTGGAGAGCCACCGCGTCCGCTGAGCCAAGAGGCAGGCAGTACACCCATATGAGAAGTAGTGAGGGGACCCGTAAATGAACGTCTTCCGCATGCCTGTTTCCGTGGCGGTGCTGGGTGCGACGCTGGCGATCACCGGCGCGGGTGCGCAGCCGGCCTCCGCGCACCCGGACCCCGTCCCGCTGAGGGCGCTGGCGGCCGGCACCGGCGTACGCATCGGCACGGCCGTGGACATGGCGGCACTGGCCGACGACACGACGTACCGGAGGACGACGGCCCGGGAGTTCAACTCGGTGACCGCCGAGAACGTCATGAAGTGGGAGTCGGTGGAGCCGGCGCGGGGGACGTACGACTGGCGGCCGGCGGACGACCTGGTCCGCTTCGCGCGGGCGCACGGGCAGGCGGTACGGGGGCACACGCTGGTGTGGCACAACCAGCTGCCGGGATGGCTGACGACGGGGGTCGCCGACGGCTCGATAGGGGCGCGGGAGCTCCGAGGAATCCTGCGGGACCACATCACCAAGGAGGTGAAGCGGTACAAGGGCCGGATCTACCAGTGGGACGTGGTGAACGAGGTCTTCGAGGAGGACGGTTCGCTGCGCGACACGATCTGGCTGCGCGAACTGGGCCCGACCTACATCGAGGACGCCTTCCGCTGGGCCCACGCGGCCGACCCGAAGGCCAAGCTGTTCCTGAACGACTACAACGTGGAGGGCGTCAACGTGAAGTCGACGGCCTACTACGACCTGGCGAAACGCCTCCGCGCGGCCGGGGTCCCGGTCCAGGGCTTCGGCATCCAGGGCCACCTGGCCATCCAGTACGGCTTCCCGGGCCAGGTCGCCGAGAACCTCGCCCGCTTCGAGAAGCTGGGCATGCAGACGGCGTTCACGGAGGTGGACGTACGGATGATCCTGCCGGTGACCGAGGAGAAACTGGCGACGCAGGCGACGTACTTCCGGGGCCTGCTGGACGCGTGCGTCCACGCGCGCCGGTGCACCTCGTTCACGGTATGGGGGTTCAGCGACAAGTACTCGTGGGTGCCGGGCGTCTTCGGCGGACAGGGCGCGGCGACACTGATGGACGAGGGGTACGGACGCAAGCCGGCGTTCGCGGCGGTGGGGGAGGGGTTGGGGGCGGGGGACTGACAAGGTGCTGAGCGCTGGGGGTCCGTACGAGTGATCGTGGGGCGCGGGCGGGTGCCGTTGGACGGGTCGCGTGGGCTGCTGCTTAGCTGGTGGGAGGACAGTGCCCGGCCTGTCCGAGTCAGCGACGCGAGTGAGAGAGGTGCCCGGTGGAGACTCCCCGACTGGAGGAGGTACGCCTGCACTCCTTCAAGAGCTTCACCAACCAGGTCCTTCCCCTGCAGAACCTCACGATCCTCATCGGGCGCAACGGCAGCGGCAAGTCCAACGCCCTGGACGCGCTGCTTGTGTTGTCCCGGCTGGCGTCGGGCGAGTCGGTTCGGGACGCGCTGGACGGGCCCCGGGGCGGGGGCGAGGAGCCGATCCGGGGCGGGGCGGAAGGGTGCGCTCCGCTGGGGGAGGACACGTTTTTCCTGGGGTGCCGGATCCGGTCGGGGGAGAAGGTCTTCGACCTCGACGTACAGATCGAGGTCGCTCCCGAGGTCCGTATCGCGAACGAACGGCTGACAGCCGTGACCGGAGTGAGTTACGCCAACCGGAAGATGGACGGTCGCACCCTTGTGACCCGTGACCACAAGTACCGAGGCGTGCGCTACTTCGCTGGGCGGACGGCACCGGTGCTGGGTGGTGCGGCCTACCCTGACAGGCTGTTGACCAGCCAGGTTCCGGTCGCGGTGCCCACGACCACAGAGGCGGGGAGGCTGGTGCACCGGGGTGCGCAGACCGTCCTCACGGCTCTGCGCGAGATGTTCCTGCTGGACCCGGTTCCGCACCTCATGAGGCAGTACGTCAATGCCCGCGACACCGAGCTGAGGCGCAACGCCGACAACCTGAGCGCGGCGGTGGCGAGCCTGCGTACGACCGACCCTCTCGCGTTCGACCGGCTCACCGAACTGGTGGCGGGCATGCCCGAGTACCCGATCCGTCGGATCAGCAGCGTCGGTACGGCGCTGGGTGACGTGCAGTTGGTACTGCGTGAGGCGGGCTACCACGGCACCGAACACGACGTACCGGCCCGGCTCCTCAGCGACGGAATGCTGCGCTTCCTGGCCTGCGGCACGGCGTTGCTGAGCGCTCCCGTAGTCGACGGCGGTGATGATCACGGCGCCGCATCGCAGCGGCACTTGGTGGTCGAGGAGATCGAGAACGGCCTGTATCCGACCCAGGCCGCGCGAGTACTGCGGCTGATGAAGGAGGAGTCGGCCCGCCGCCGTATCGACGTGCTGTTCACCACCCACAGCCCGGCCCTCCTCAACTCCCTCACCGCACAGGATCATTCGGGTGTCATCGTGTGCAGCAGGGACCCGGAGTCGGGCGAGAGCCGCCTGACCCGGCTCACGGAGCTGCCCGGATACGTCGACCTGCTCGCGGCCGGCGATCTGGGGGACGCGGTGAGCAAGGGCCGTCTGCCCGACGCCGTGCGCCCCCGGGACACGGAAGTGGTCGGTGTCGAGGACTTCCTGAGGAGCCTGTGAGCACGTGAGCGTGAGCAAGCCGCCGCGTCGACCCGGCCTCCGGCTCCCGGTCGTCGATTTCCTGGACACGTCGGTCTTCGTGGAGATCCTCGACGTGCCCTTCATGAACGATCACCGCGCCGAGGTCCTGACGGAGATGGACGCCAGGCTGAAGGCCGGCGTGCGTTTCGTTCTGCCGACGGCCACGGTGGTGGAGACCGGCAACCACGTCTTCCAGGTCAAGGAGGGGGAAGCACGTCGGCGCTGCGCGGGCGTGTTCATGGCGCTACTGCGCAGGACTGCGCTGGGCGAGGCCCCGTGGGTCCTGCACGAGCGAACCTGGGACGGCGCGTTCCTGGGCGCCCTGTGCGACGGCGGCAGTACGGGCATGAACCTCACCGAGCATGCCGCGCGCCAGCAGCTGGGCACAGGGGACCTGAGCATCGTGGCGGAGCGGGACCTGTACGCGGCCAGGGTGCGGGCGGAGGTCCGCATCTGGACGCTGGAGGCGACCATGGGGACCTGGGCGGAGCTGCCCTGAGTCCGTCAGAGGCGAGCGTCTACAAAAGTACCGACAAAAATTCACAAACTCCCTGCTCGCGGATCAGGTTCGGAGTGGCGGCCGCACCGATCCCATCGGTACCTTCGTTCTCTTGATCGCACTGATGTCTTACGGGGGAGCAACTGTGAAGCGCCGCGGATGCCGCATATGAGTGACCTGCGTCTCGACGACACCATATTCGCGGACCTGAAGAAGACCTTCTCCTCGATAAGCGACCGCATGGAGGCGACCCGGCGCAGTCTGCGCAGCGCGGATGCCTCGTGCGTCGGTGAGAGCGGGCTGGTCGAGGACGTGCAGGACTTCGCCGACGACTGGGGCTACGGCATCAAGCAGCTCGGCAAGCACACCCAGGGCGCGGTGAAGATGATCAACAAGATCGCCGAGACCTTCGACGGGCTCGACCTGGAGCTGGCCGAGTCCCTCAAGGCCGCCAAGGCCTCGAAGAAGGGCAAGTGACGTGGCGGGTCAGCGGATCGTCCCGCCGAGCATAGGTTGGGACCCCACCCCGGGAGACGTCGAGGACACCCGGGAACTCGCCAGGCGGCTCGGCAAGCTGGCGACCGAACTGGGCACGGCGCTGGGGGAGTTGGAGCGGATCGAGTGCGGCGCCTGGAAGGGCAAGACCGCGATCGCGTTCACGGAGTACATAGGCGAGGACGTCACCCCGCTCATCCGCAAGAGCCATGACTCCTTCGACAAGGCCTCGCGTGCGCTGCATCGCTGGGCGGGCGAACTCCAGGAATTCCAGGAGGAGACGGACCGCCTGGACAAGTCCGCCAAGGAGAAGCTCGACGCCAAGTCGACGGCCAAGGAGGGCACTGATGAGTACGGCAAGGCCTCCGGTGACGTCAACGGGGTCATCCAGAAGGTCCACGAACTGGAGGAGCGTTACCGGAGGGCCGCCGGTCACATCAGCAAGGAGCTGGACAAGGCCGCCGACATCGCCCCGGACGAGCCCGGCTTCTGGGACAAGCTCGGCACGGGGATCGCGGATGCGTGGGGTGCCACGGGGGACTGGCTCAAGGAGCACGCGGATCTGATCAAGGAGATCGGCGACGTACTGAGCCTGGTCAGCAGCGCCCTGGGTGTCCTTGCCATCATCACCGCCCCCTTCGAGCCGATCGGGGCGATCTTCGCCGCCGCGGCGATGATCACGAGCGGTGCCGCGCTACTGACCCATGTGGTGGCCAAGGCGGCCGGGGCGGATGTGAGCTGGGCGGACATCGGGTTCGACGCGCTGGGGATTCTGCCGGGGGTCAAGGGGCTCACGGGGACTGCCGAACTGGCCAAGGGCGCTAACGCCGGTGCACGCGCTCTCAAACTCGGCTCGGGGTTTCGCGCGGCGGAGGCAGAAAGCAAGTTGTTCGTTCTCTTCGGCCCTGCGAAGACCATCCCGGTCATCAAGCTCGAGGCCGGCGGAAGCCGTATGGCCCTCGCTGTCGAGAGCGGACTGCAGAACGTACGCAAGGGACAGTTGCTCGGAACTCAGGGCATCAACCTGGTCGCGTCCAAGCTGCCGTTCATCAAGAGCGCCGAAGACATCATCGCGCCGATGAGCAACGCGGGCCGCGCCCTGGACGCCACCATCAAGGGCGCACTCACCGGCAATAAGGCGCACACCATCGCCACCAACGACTACGGGAACTGAGCACCGCCGTATGGACAACTCCGAAGAACTTCGGATGCCGGTCGTGGAAGGCGTGACGCTGCCGCCCATGACCATCCGCCTTCCCGAGGGAATGCATGCGATCGAGGTCTCCCTCGACGAGACCGAACGGACCGAAGCCGTAAGGAAGCTGGTCCGGGACATCTACCCACGGGGCGAGGAGCCCCTGTGGGAGGCGATGAGCGCCCTGTACAGCACCACAGCACAGGAGATGTCGTCGGGCGGCGTCTCGTTCTTCGGTATCGGGCTGTACGACATCGGGGACGGCGGCGGTGTGGCGCACTGCTCGCTCACGGTGGCGGTGTTCGAGTCCGGGAAAGCGGATCCGGACGTCGTCGCCCAGGGCGTCTTCGCGACGCTTGGCCCCGATCCCCTTCGTGACGTGACCTGGTTGGACCTACCTTGCGGGCCAGCGGTGTCGGTGATCTCCTTCCGTAAGCTCGTGGTGGACGGCCAGTACACGAAGAGCGGCGATGACGAGGAACTGACGATGGGGCAGATCCAGGTACACATCCCCTTCTCGACAGGTCCTTACACCGTCGTGATCACCTTGGACACGGCCTCTGTGGAACAGTGGGACGAGTTCACGCACGCCATTGCCGGAATCGTCGGATCGCTGGAATTCCCCAGCTCAGGAGAGATGACGTACTGATGGACTGGAATCCCGCCGCCGACGAAGACCAGCTCTACCGAATTACCGTCAAATTCGCGACCGGTGTGGCTCCTGCGGTCTCCGGCAGTAGATGGTTCCGGGACCTCGAGCGCAACGACATCCAGGGTGAACTGACCGGATGGCCTGCGGGCCCCGTTTTCACTCCGCGTACGGCGGGCGATCAGACTGCGCGTCGTGTCGGACGTGGCTTCCTCTCCGCGATCCCCGTGATCGCGAACATCATCGCCAACATCGGCGGAGCCGGCGGCTCACCCTTTGGCAGTGGTCTTGGATCGGGCAAGCCGGAGGAACCGGAGAACGAGGTCGACGACTTCCCCGTGATGTGGGCCGCCCCCGGCACGCTCGCCCGTGCGGTGCCGTGGGAGCTTGATCCCGGGCGCCGCCCGGAGGGGTACGTCACTGATCTCGTGCTGACCAGTCGACGACTGCTCTTCCTGGACGAAGTCGGCGTCCTGGCGGAATTTCCGCGGGAATCCATCTCCGGGGCCCGGCAAATGGAGTACAGCAAGGTCGGCGCGGATCTGCGCCTGACGTTTGCCGATCAGTCCTGGATTCGCCTCTTCACCGGAAATCCGAAAAATGCCGAACGGCTCGTTGGGCTGCTCAGCGGAAGCGCACAGGCAGTGCCGGAGAGCGCCCTGACCGAGGCACAGCGTCAGCGGGCGGCCCGTTTCATGGCCAATTTCCGGAATACCCCGCTGCCGCCGACATACGTCAGGCTCACCAGCGGAATCGTCCTCCTGGAAGCCTGCATTCCTTCCAAGGCCGACAAGGATCTTTTCGAGGTGACCTGGACGACGATGGACGACAAGGGCGAGCCGGCGCAGCCGGAACCAGGCGACCTGTAGGGCACCCCCCTCACCCCACCCCACACTCCGCCCAAACCGTCTTCCGAGGCCGCGGCCCCAGTTTCACCCCCCACCGCTCCGCCAACGCCTCCACGATCACCAGTCCCCGCCCCGACTCGCTGTCCGGCCCCACCTCCCGTACCCCCGGCATCACGTCGTCCCGGGTGTCCGTCACCTCGATGCGCAAGGTGGCGCCCATGACGTACAGCGCGAGCCGGAAATCGCGGCCGGGTACGCGGCCGTGGGTCACGACATTCGCCGCGAGTTCGGCGACGAGATGTTCGGCGGGGTCCAACGGGAGCCTCCATTCGCGCAGTTGCTGTACCGCCAGCTGACGAGCCTGCCGGGCTCCACAGGGCGTGGGCGGCAGGAGGGCGCTGAAGTTGTTGGTGTTGCCGATGAGTTGGGTCCGGTGATCGACGGTTTCTTGGTTCATGTCACTCAGCGTGGCCGAACATGCTTGCCTTGACGTGCGGTGACGCCGGTGCGTATCCGTGCTGTCCGGTTCTTGTCTCGCCCTGTCTCGGCTGTCTCGGATGACGTGCGGGTACGGGTGCGCGTTGGAGGTGGGTGGGCATGAGCAACGAAGGTATGGACGAGGCTGGCTGGGACATCGAGCCCGGAGACGAAAGTGCGCCCTTGATGGAGGGGCTTGGGCGACTCGTCAAGTTCTGCCGGGAGCAGGCCGGGATGCGGGTGGCCGACTTCGCCCAAGCCATGGGGTACGGCGAGGACATGATCCGCAAGATCGAGCGTGGGGCACGGATTCCAAGGGTGGAGTTCCTGGATCGTGCTGACGATGTTCTGAACGCGCACGGGCATCTGAGGTCCTTCAAGGAGGACGTGGAGAAGGCTCAGTACCCGAAGAAGGTGCGCGAGCTGAAGAAGATGGAGGACCGGGCCGTCGAGATGTTGCTGTACAGCAACCACAACATCCACGGCCTGTTGCAGACACGGGAGTTCGCGCAGGCGCTGCTCGGGACATGGCGGCCCAAGCTCTCGACGCAGGATCTGGACGGGGCGGTCGCTGGGCGCATGGCGCGGCAGACCGTGTTCCAGCGGGAGCCTGCTGCGGAGCTCAGTTTTGTCCAGGAACAGGTGACTCTCGAACGTCCCATCGGCGGGACAATGGTGCTGCGGCAACAGCTGGAACACCTGCTGGAGGTCGCCCAGTTGCCGAACGTCGAGTTCCAGGTGATGCCGACCGCACGCGCGGATCACCCGGGAACAGGCGGTCGCATCCAGGTGCTGAAATTCGGGGACGGTACGGGAGCGGGGCGCACCGACGACGAGTTCGGCGGACGGCCGGTCTCCAGCCCGAGGCAGCTCCAGATCCTCGAACTGCGGTATGGCATCATCCGAACTCAGGCGCTCTCCCCGGGGGAGTCGCTGGCCTTCATCGAGCAAGCGCTGGGAGCACTATGAGCGCCACGGAACTCAACTGGTTCAAGAGCAGCTACAGCGACAGCAGCAATCCCAGCGACTGCGTCGAAATAGCCACCACCCCCACCCTCATCCACATCCGCGACTCCAAATCCCCCCAGGGCCCCCGTCTCGCTCTCGCCCCCACCGCCTGGGCGGAGTTCATCCCGTACGCGTCCGGCAGTTGATCACACCGGTGTAGCCTTTCCGATTCCTTTACACATCGGAGAGGCCTGAATGAACCGAAGACGTAGCGCCGCCGTGATCGCGACAGCCGGGGCCCTCGCGCTCTCGGTGCTCAACGCCCCGGCAGCGCAGGCCAAGGACACGGGCATCGTCGTGTCGGACCTGGTCATCAACAACGGAAAGCCGATCGTGGTCGGCACCTCGAGGGTGGTGGAACCGCCCGTCACCTTCAATATCGCTCTGCCTCCCGGGTACGGCACTGACGACCCGTTCCGCTACTCCACGGATCCCTTTCTGTATCGGGGAAGTCTGACGCAGGCGGCTGACACTGGGGACAGCTACATAGGGCTGGGCGGATACACCTGTTATGACGTCAGCGCCAAGAAAGCTCGTTGCGAGGGCACCCTCTACATCGATCCCCATCCGTCGCGTGAGCAGGTCGACTCCAACAGCGACGCCACCAACTGGCGGATTGCTGTGTCGCTGCGTCTGTTCAAGGCGGACGAGGTGACTCTCGTCGCCCAGGAGTTCGAGACAAGGCCCGGTGGCGTCTCCCTGAGGCGCGCCGCCAAGCTCGCCGTCGCCGACGCCACCCCGGAGCCGGTCGCCAAGGGCAAGAAGGTCACCCTCGCCGGCAAGCTCACCCGGGCGAACTGGACCACCCACAAGAACGGCCCCTACGCCGGCAGCACGGTCGCTCTCCAGTTCCGCGCCAAGAACGCCACGACCTTCAAGACGCTCAAGAAGGTCACCACCAACAGCGCGGGTGCCCTTCGCACCACGGTCACGGCCTCCACCGACGGGTTCTTCCGGTGGGTGTACCTCGGGAACACGACCACCGGCACCGCGACCAGCGGCCAGGACTACATCGACGTGCGCTGAACCAACGACCGACCAGCTGGATGAACCGTCTGTCGAAGCCGCGCCATGTGTGTGCGGCTCCGACAGACGGCGCGCTGCGGTCGGCGGGACTTCGGTTACTGGTCCGCGAAGAGGTCCGCAGCGGAAGTGGCGGTGAGGGCGCGGGTGAGCCAGGTGCGCAGTGTCTCAGTGTCGTCGCAGCCGGTGATCCGGTCACGGATCTCATCGGTCACGTCGACGCCGCGCTGCTCCAGGACGAGCAGTATGGCGGTGGCCTGGCCTTCGGCCTGGCCCTGTGCTCGGCCCTGTGCTCGGCCTTCGTCGCGGATCTCTTCCGCGATGTACGACTTGTAGAAGGAGAGGTCCACGGCCACCAGTTTCCTCCAGTACTGCCTGGCCGGGCGGTCGCCCATGCCTTGTGCGGTGAATTCGATGATCGGGTCGGCGATGTCCTCGGGCTCGCCCTGCAGAGCTGTGGACAGTGCTTTCAGTATGGCAAAGATGTCCGGATCGGTCGCGTGCGTGATGGCGGACAGGGCGGCCAGTGCCAGGTCAGCGCGGGCCTCGGCCGGGTCGGTGATGACGGGGGTGTTGTGCGGGCCCACCACGAGGGGCGTGAGAGTGAGCGTGGGCAGTCCGGGCGGGCCGCTGGTCACCGGTTGCTGGGCCCATTTGGCCACGGCGTGGTCCTGGCACACGACCATGAGCGCGGTGGGCAGCTTGTACGTGGTCCACAAGTACGACGTGTAGTACGCCCAGCTCGCGGGCTTGGCCGGGTTCTTCGTCCGCTGCGACTCGATGGCCAGGAGGTAGGAGCCGTGCTCGGCGCTCTTCAGCCGTAGGAGGGTGTCCACGCGGCGTTCGACAGGCTCGGTCTCGGTGAGGTCGGTGGGCATGACGGTGACTTCCACCGGGGTGGGGAGCGAGAAGCCGAGCACGTCGGAGAGGCGGCTGAAGAGGCGTGGATCGTGCTGGAAGATGCGGTGCATCGCCTCGTGGGGCGCGCTGACCATAAGGGTTCCTGGGAGTGTGAGGTCGTACGAGCCATGCGTTGAGAAATTGCCTTTGGCATGTTCCGAGGTGGATCTGGCTGTGAGCGTAGGAGTCCAACAGGGGCTGGCAGCAGCCAAGTTGGTGATGTTCACCCTGACGGGTGGCTGACTCCGAGAGCCGGTCCGCCGTCGAGTTGACGGCCTTCGCCGCATCTGCCGGGCTTCGGACCGCGGAAGGCCCGCTCACAGTCGTCGCAGTTCTGGAGTGGATGCCGGACGGGCGGCGCATGCCCTTCGGCTGGAAGGTCGGAGGTGGCGGAGGCGAGTTGTGCGGAGCGGATCTCCTACTCAGGCCACTGAGCGACGCCGAGGCGCGGCGGACGGACAGACGAGCCGGGGGGCGTCCTCACGTATGCGCGGGCTGCTCCAGCAACAGGCGTACCAGCAAGTCGAGTTCCTCAGCTGCGAGGGAACTGCGGGATCTCGTACGCTTCCGGCAGTTGATCGAGCAGCTACCGGAAGAAGGTGCGCATGAACGCAGGTATACGGGGCCGAAGACGTACCGCCGCCGTGATCGCGACAGCTGGAGTCCTCGCGCTCTCGGTGCTCAACGCCCCGGCAGCGCAGGCCAAGGACACGGGCATCGTCCTGTCGGACCTGGTCATCAACAACGGCAAGCCGATCGTGATCGGCACGTCGCGGGTGGTGGAACCGCCCACCCGCTTCAACATCACCCTGCCCGCCGGGTACAGCACGGACAACCCGTCCCGCTATGACGCGCACCCCTTCCTCTACCGGGGAAACATCACGCACGCGGCCGACAGCGGAGACAACTACCTGGGGCCGGGCGGATACATCTGTTACGAGCTCGACGCCCACAGGGCCCGATGCGAGGGCGCGATGTACATCGACCCCGCGGCGCGCGACGAGATCGACTCCAACGACGACGCCACCACGTGGAAGATCGGCGTGTCCCTCCGTCTCTACCCGGCCGGCGACGGCCCTGTGGTCGCTCAGGAGTACGAGACGAGGCCCGGAAGTGTCTCCCTGAGGCGGGCCGCGAAGCTCGCCGTCGCCGACGCCACCCCGGAGCCGGTCGCCAAGGGCAAGAAGCTCACCCTCAAGGGCAAGCTCACCCGTGCGAACTGGACCACCTTCAGGAACGGTCCCTACGCCGCCAGTACGGTCAGCCTCCAGTTCCGCGCGAACAACGCCACCA
The DNA here is from genome assembly GCF_033793965.1 of Streptomyces sp. ME02-8801-2C. Lineage (NCBI taxonomy): Bacteria > Bacillati > Actinomycetota > Actinomycetes > Kitasatosporales > Streptomycetaceae > Streptomyces > Streptomyces sp. ME02-8801-2C. The sequence continues at coordinate 162,833 of NZ_JARAXP010000006.1, forward strand.
CCTTCAAGACACTCAAGAAGGTGACGACCAACAGCGCCGGTGCCCTGCGCACCACGGTCACCGCCTCCGCCGACGGCTTCTTCCGGTGGGTGTACTACGGCAACTCGACGACGGGCACCGCCACCAGCGCCCAGGACTACATCGACGTGCGCTGAGCGTCGTACGGCGTCGTCGGGGGTGTACAGGACATCCGGTCAGTGCGTGAGGCGTCCACCCAACAGCGGCAGCAGCCGCTCCCGGAGGAGTCGGCGGGCCGGGTCCCAGTTCGCCCACAGGAGTTTGTGGCGGGTGCCGTCCGTCATGACCACCTCCAGGCCGGAGGTGGTCAGCCCGCCGTGCAGGCGGGCTGTGGCAATCCCCGAGAACGGGATCAGTTTGTTCGTGGGGTGAGCGGCCAGGACCGTCGTCGGGTCGTGGGCAATGAGTCGGTAGGGTTCCCGGGCCGTCAGGCCGGAGCCGTGGGAGTTGGCCACCGTCTGCATCAACCCGCTGCGGATGCGCAGCAGACCCTCGGGAAGCAGCCACAGTTCGCCGTGGATCCAGTCCAGCCAGCCGGTCGTACAGGTACTGGTCAGCAGGCGGGCCTGTACCAGGCGTACACGGGAGGCGCGGGCCACCGACTCCGTCAGCAGCGTGCTCCACGCGTCGAGGGACGAGACCCGGTGGCCTTCCCCGACGGAGTCGGCCCGTCCCAGGAAGAAGACATGCGCCCGGCCGGCCCCGAACAGCTGGACGACGAGCTGGACCTGCCAGGACGGAGAGGCGATCCGTAGGTCCAGCGCGGCCAGGTCCGCCGACCACAGGCCGTCCGCGACCTGTAGGCCCTCCGCCCGCCAGGCATGTATGTGCGATTCCAGGCGGATCGCGGCGCTGTTCAGGTCCATGTCATATGTCACATCGGAATCATGGTCGATGCGCCCGGGTGGGGGACAAGCCCCGCCCGGGTTTGACCTTCGTCACCCTGCGGGTATTCTCTCCGGCTCGATTGGCGGAGCCCCTGCCCCGTATGGCAGACTGTCCGAGTTGCTCGGTCGAGTGTTGATGCTGCGCGCCTCCCGCCGGGAGGACCGAAAGCGAGTCCCACAGTACTCGTCGCCCTATCTGTCGTAAGGCAGCGCTGGGGCGGACGTACGGGAATCTTTCGGGAAGTGTCAGTGCGGCGCCGGCCAGGCACCCGGTGGGTCCGCGTCAGGAACGTCTGGCGCAGTCGCCCTCGGCCTGCGGTTCCGGAAGGGCCGTGTTGTGTCACCCCGTGCAGGGACGTCTCGGATGGGACATCCATGTCGGTGAGAGCGCGACACACCCGACCGCGTGGGTCGGAGAAGCAGGGCGGCGAAGCAGTACGGGACACCGGGTTCCAGAGCGTACGAAGAGACAGGACTACTGAGTAGCCATGGCGGGACAGAAGATCCGCATCCGGCTCAAGGCCTACGACCACGAGGTCATCGACTCCTCGGCGAAGAAGATCGTCGAGACGGTGACTCGCACTGGTGCGTCGGTCGCGGGCCCGGTGCCGCTGCCCACTGAGAAGAACGTGTACTGCGTCATCAAGTCGCCGCACAAGTACAAGGACTCGCGCGAGCACTTCGAGATGCGCACGCACAAGCGCCTGATCGACATCCTCGACCCGACGCCCAAGACCGTTGACTCTCTGATGCGACTCGACCTCCCGGCCGGTGTCGACATCGAGATCAAGCTCTAGGGGACGGTGATCTGAGAATGGCTAAGCAGATCAAGGGCATCCTGGGCGAGAAGCTCGGCATGACGCAGGTGTGGGACGAGAACAACCGCGTTGTTCCGGTCACCGTCGTCAAGGCCGGCCCGAACGTCGTGACCCAGGTCCGTACGAATGACTCCGACGGCTACGAGTCGGTCCAGATCGCCTTCGGCGAGATCGACCCTCGCAAGGTGAACAAGCCCCTCAAGGGTCACTTCGCCAAGGCTGACGTCACCCCCCGCCGCCACCTCGTCGAGATCCGTACCGCTGACGCCAGCGAGTACACCCTCGGCCAGGAGATCACCGCCGAGACCTTCGAGGCCGGCGTCAAGGTGGACGTGACCGGCAAGAGCAAGGGCAAGGGCTTCGCCGGTGTCATGAAGCGTCACAACTTCAAGGGCCTCGGCGCCGGCCACGGTGTCCAGCGCAAGCACCGCTCCCCCGGCTCGATCGGTGGCTGCGCCACCCCCGGCCGTGTGTTCAAGGGCGTCCGCATGGCGGGCCGCATGGGCAACGAGCGGGTCACCACCCAGAACCTGACCGTCCACGCCGTTGACGCGGAGAAGGGTCTGCTGCTCATCAAGGGCGCTATCCCTGGTCCGAACGGCGGCCTCGTCCTGGTCCGCACCGCGGCCAAGGGGGCCTGAGGTACCGATGAGCACTGTTGACATCCTTTCGCCCGCTGGCGAGAAGACCGGTAGCGTCGAGCTCCCCGCGGAGATCTTCGACGTAGAGAAGATCAGCATCCCGCTGCTTCACCAGGTCGTCGTCGCACAGCTGGCCGCTGCCCGTCAGGGCACGCACAAGACCAAGACCCGCGCCGAGGTCCGTGGTGGTGGCCGCAAGCCGTACCGCCAGAAGGGCACCGGCCGCGCGCGCCAGGGTTCGACCCGTGCGCCGCAGTTCGCCGGTGGTGGCGTCGTGCACGGTCCCGTGCCGCGTGACTACTCGCAGCGGACCCCGAAGAAGATGAAGGCCGCGGCCCTGCGCCACGCCCTCACCGACCGGGCCCGCAACGCTCGCATCCACGTCGTCACCGGCGTGATCGAGGGCGACAACCCCTCCACCAAGGCCGCGAAGAGCCTGCTCGCCAAGATCAGTGAGCGCAAGAACGTGCTGCTGGTCATCGAGCGCTCCGACGAGGCCGGGCTGCTTTCGGCCCGCAACCTGCCCCAGGTGCACATCCTGGACCCGGGCCAGCTGAACACGTACGACGTTCTCGTCTCGGACGACGTGGTCTTCACCCAGGCCGCTTTCGAGTCCTTCGTGTCCGGCCCCAAGGCCACTGACACCGAAGGGAGCGAGGTCTGATGGCGATCCGTCACCCCGCCATTGCCTCCAAGGCGGCCAAGGCCGCCAAGGCCGCGCGCGTCGCCAAGGCGAAGCGCCACGAGGCCGAGGGCAAGAACACCGTCGTCACGCCGGCCAGCAAGTCGTACACGGACCCCCGTGACGTCCTGCTGAAGCCCGTCGTGTCCGAGAAGAGCTACGCGCTCATCGACGAGAACAAGTACACGTTCATCGTCGCTCCCGGCAGCAACAAGACCCAGATCAAGCAGGCCGTCCAGGCGGTCTTCTCGGTCAAGGTCACCGGGGTCAACACGATCAACCGCATCGGCAAGCGCAAGCGCACCAAGAGCGGTTTCGGTAAGCGCGCTGACACCAAGCGCGCGATCGTGACCCTCGCCGAGGGCGACCGTATCGACATCTTCGGCGGTCCGGCCGCGTAAGCGGGTCGGATCGTCCGATATCGGACGAGGACTGAGAAATGGGAATCCGCAAGTACAAGCCGACTACGCCGGGCCGCCGTGGCTCCAGCGTCGCCGACTTCGTCGAGGTCACGCGGTCCACGCCGGAGAAGTCGCTGGTTCGCCCCCTGCACAGCAAGGGCGGCCGTAACAATTCCGGTCGTGTGACCGTTCGCCACCAGGGTGGCGGACACAAGCGCGCCTACCGCGTGATCGACTTCCGTCGTCACGACAAGGACGGCGTGCCGGCGAAGGTCGCGCACATCGAGTACGACCCCAACCGCACCGCGCGCATCGCGCTGCTGCACTACGCGGACGGCGAGAAGCGCTACATCCTCGCCCCCCGCAACCTGTCGCAGGGTGACCGCGTCGAGAACGGTCCCGGGGCCGACATCAAGCCGGGCAACAACCTGGCGCTCCGCAACATCCCGGTCGGTACCACGATCCACGCGATCGAGATCCGTCCCGGTGGCGGCGCCAAGTTCGCCCGCTCCGCCGGTGCCTCGGTGCAGCTGCTGGCGAAGGAGGGCACGATGGCCCACCTTCGTATGCCCTCCGGTGAGATCCGCCTGGTCGACCAGCGCTGCCGCGCCACGGTCGGCGAGGTCGGCAACGCCGAGCAGAGCAACATCAACTGGGGCAAGGCCGGCCGCAAGCGCTGGCTGGGCGTCCGCCCGACCGTCCGCGGTGTGGCGATGAACCCGGTTGACCACCCGCACGGTGGTGGTGAAGGCAAGACCTCCGGTGGTCGTCACCCGGTCTCGCCGTGGGGTCAGAAGGAGGGTCGTACTCGTTCGCCGAAGAAGGCTTCGAACAAGTACATCGTCCGCCGCCGCAAGACGAACAAGAAGCGCTAGGAGCGGGTTTAGATGCCGCGCAGTCTCAAGAAGGGGCCCTTCGTCGACGACCACCTGATCAAGAAGGTGGACGCACAGAACGAAGCCGGTTCCAAGAACGTCATCAAGACCTGGTCCCGTCGCTCGATGATCATCCCGGCCATGCTCGGCCACACGATCGCGGTGCACAACGGCAAGACCCACATTCCGGTGTTTGTCACCGAGTCGATGGTCGGCCACAAGCTCGGCGAGTTCTCGCCGACGCGCACCTTCCGGGGTCACGTCAAGGACGACCGGAAGTCGAAGCGCCGCTAACGCGGGGTGGAATCGACCATGACAGACACTGGAAGGACAACCATGGAAGCCAGGGCCCAGGCGCGGTACATCCGCGTTACGCCCATGAAGGCCCGCCGCGTGGTGGACCTTATCCGTGGCATGGATGCCACGGAGGCTCAGGCGGTCCTGCGTTTCGCCCCGCAGGCCGCGAGCGTGCCGGTCGGCAAGGTGCTTGACAGCGCCATTGCCAACGCCGCGCACAACTACGACCACACCGACGCCGACAGCCTTTTCATCTCCGAGGCGTTCGTCGACGAGGGCCCGACCCTGAAGCGGTTCCGTCCGCGTGCCCAGGGCCGCGCCTACCGGATCCGCAAGCGGACCAGCCACATCACCGTGGTCGTCAGCAGCAAGGAAGGTTCCCGGTAATGGGCCAGAAGGTAAACCCGCACGGGTTCCGACTCGGCATCACCACCGACTTCAAGTCGCGTTGGTACGCCGACAAGCTGTACAAGGACTACGTCGGAGAAGACGTCGCCATCCGTCGGATGATGACGTCCGGCATGGAGCGCGCCGGTATCTCGAAGGTTGAGATCGAGCGCACCCGCGACCGCGTCCGCGTCGACATCCACACCGCGCGTCCGGGCATCGTCATCGGCCGCCGCGGCGCCGAGGCCGACCGTATCCGTGGCGACCTGGAGAAGCTGACCAAGAAGCAGGTTCAGCTCAACATCCTCGAGGTCAAGAACCCGGAGACGGACGCTCAGCTGGTGGCCCAGGCCGTCGCCGAGCAGCTCTCCTCCCGCGTCTCCTTCCGTCGGGCCATGCGCAAGAGCATGCAGTCCGCCATGAAGGCCGGCGCCAAGGGCATCAAGATCCAGTGCGGTGGCCGTCTCGGCGGCGCCGAGATGTCCCGCTCGGAGTTCTACCGCGAGGGCCGTGTGCCCCTGCACACCCTCCGTGCGAACGTCGACTACGGCTTCTTCGAGGCCAAGACGACCTTCGGCCGTATCGGTGTGAAGGTCTGGATCTACAAGGGCGACGTCAAGAACATCGCCGAGGTCCGCGCCGAGAACGCTGCTGCCCGTGCGGGTAACCGCCCGGCCCGCGGCGGTGCCGGTGGCGGCAGCGACCGTCCGGCCCGTGGTGGTGGCCGTGGTGGCGAGCGTGGCGGCCGCGGCCGCAAGCCGCAGCAGGCTCCCGCTGCCGAGGCCCCCAAGGCCGAGGCCCCGGCGGCTGCCGCTCCGGCTGAGAGCACCGGAACGGAGGCCTGACCGAAATGCTGATCCCCCGTAGGGTCAAGCACCGCAAGCAGCACCACCCGAAGCGTCGTGGCATGTCCAAGGGTGGTACGACGGTCGCGTTCGGCGAGTACGGCATTCAGGCCGTCACGCCGGCGTACGTGACCAACCGCCAGATCGAGGCGGCCCGTATCGCGATGACCCGCCACATCAAGCGTGGCGGCAAGGTCTGGATCAACATCTACCCGGACCGCCCCCTCACCAAGAAGCCTGCCGAGACCCGCATGGGTTCCGGTAAGGGTTCCCCCGAGTGGTGGATCGCGAACGTGCACCCCGGTCGGGTCATGTTCGAGCTGTCCTACCCCAACGAGAAGATCGCCCGTGAGGCCCTCACTCGCGCAGCCCACAAGCTGCCGATGAAGTGCCGGATCGTCAAGCGCGAGGCAGGTGAAGCGTGATGTCGGCCGGTACCAAGGCGTCCGAGCTGCGCGAACTGGGTGACGAGGAGCTTCTCGCGAAGCTCCGCGAAGCCAAGGAAGAGCTGTTCAACCTCCGCTTCCAGGCGGCGACCGGTCAGCTCGAGAACCACGGTCGGCTCAAGGCCGTCCGCAAGGACATCGCGCGGATCTACACCCTGATGCGTGAGCGCGAGCTGGGCATCGAGACGGTGGAGAGCGCCTGATGAGCGAGAGCAACGTGACTGAGCAGACCGAAGCCCGCGGCTTCCGCAAGACCCGTGAGGGTCTCGTCGTCAGCGACAAGATGGACAAGACCGTCGTCGTCGCCGTCGAGGACCGCGTGAAGCACGCGCTGTACGGCAAGGTCATCCGCCGTACCAGCAAGCTCAAGGCTCACGACGAGCAGAACGCCGCCGGCGTCGGCGACCGTGTCCTCCTCATGGAGACCCGGCCGCTGTCCGCCACGAAGCGGTGGCGCATCGTCGAGATCCTCGAGAAGGCCAAGTAATACCTCCTGCGGGCACCCCCGCAGGACAGTTCCGCCAGGCTCGGTGGGGGCCTCGTACTCGTAAGAGATACGAGTCCCCCGCCGGGAACCGGCAGACAATCAGGAGATAGACGTGATCCAGCAGGAGTCGCGACTGCGTGTCGCCGACAACACTGGTGCGAAGGAAATCCTTTGCATCCGTGTCCTCGGTGGCTCCGGTCGCCGCTACGCGGGCATCGGTGACGTCATCGTCGCCACCGTCAAGGACGCGATCCCCGGCGGCAACGTGAAGAAGGGTGACGTCATCAAGGCGGTCATCGTTCGCACCGTCAAGGAGCGCCGCCGTCCCGACGGCTCGTACATCCGCTTCGACGAGAACGCCGCTGTCGTTCTGAAGAACGACGGCGACCCTCGTGGCACCCGTATCTTCGGCCCGGTCGGCCGGGAGCTGCGCGAGAAGAAGTTCATGAAGATCATCTCGCTCGCGCCGGAGGTGCTGTAAGCATGAAGATCAAGAAGGGCGACCTGGTTCAGGTCATCACCGGTAAGGACAAGGGCAAGCAGGGCAAGGTCATCGCGGCCTTCCCCCGCGAGGACCGCGTCCTGGTCGAGGGTGTCAACCGGGTCAAGAAGCACACCAAGGCCGGCCCGACCGCTCGCGGTTCGCAGGCCGGCGGCATCGTCACGACCGAGGCGCCCGTCCACGTCTCCAACGTCCAGCTGGTCGTTGAGAAGGACGGCAACAAGGTTGTCACGCGTGTCGGTTACCGCTTCGACGACGAGGGCAACAAGATCCGCGTTGCCAAGCGGACGGGTGAGGACATCTGATGGCTACCACCACCACTCCGCGTCTCAAGACGAAGTACCGCGAGGACATCGCGGGCAAGCTGCGTGAGGAGTTCTCCTACGAGAACGTCATGCAGATCCCCGGCCTCGTCAAGATCGTGGTCAACATGGGTGTGGGCGACGCCGCCCGCGACTCCAAGCTGATCGAGGGCGCCATCCGCGACCTCACCACGATCACCGGTCAGAAGCCGGCCGTCACCAAGGCCCGCAAGTCCATCGCGCAGTTCAAGCTGCGTGAGGGTCAGCCGATCGGTGCCCACGTCACGCTCCGTGGCGACCGCATGTGGGAGTTCCTGGACCGCACCCTGTCGCTCGCGCTGCCGCGCATCCGCGACTTCCGTGGTCTGTCCCCCAAGCAGTTCGACGGCCGTGGCAACTACACCTTCGGTCTCACCGAGCAGGTCATGTTCCACGAGATCGACCAGGACAAGATCGACCGCACCCGGGGTATGGACATCACCGTGGTGACCACGGCGACCAACGACGCTGAGGGCCGTGCGCTCCTCCGTCACCTCGGCTTCCCCTTCAAGGAGGCGTGAGCGAGATGGCGAAGAAGGCTCTGATTGCCAAGGCTGCTCGTAAGCCCAAGTTCGGCGTACGTGGCTACACGCGCTGCCAGCGCTGCGGCCGTCCGCACTCCGTGTACCGCAAGTTCGGCCTGTGCCGCGTGTGCCTTCGTGAGATGGCTCACCGTGGCGAGCTGCCGGGCGTGACCAAGAGCTCCTGGTAATCCCGTTTTCTAGGGATTCCCGAAGCTCTCGGTAAGCAATGGGTTGGTCAGGTGCCCACCCCTCCATGGCTTAGGCTGGGAGGGTTGGGCGCTTGACGCCCGTACGACTTACTACGCCGTAGGTCCCCCGCACCGCACCCGTCCCGCCACTGAGTGAGTGGGGAGAGGGATGGCGCATTCAGGAAACCCCGGCGAGAGAGGCCGAAGGCCAATTCATGACCATGACTGATCCGATCGCGGACATGCTGACTCGTCTGCGTAACGCGAACTCGGCATACCACGACAGCGTGGGTATGCCGCACAGCAAGATCAAGTCGCACATCGCGGAGATCCTCCAGCAGGAGGGCTTCATCACGGGCTGGAAGGTCGAGGACGCCGAGGTCGGCAAGAACCTCGTTCTCGAGCTGAAGTTCGGCCCGAACCGTGAGCGCTCCATCGCGGGCATCAAGCGGATCTCCAAGCCCGGTCTCCGGGTGTACGCGAAGTCCACCAACCTGCCGAAGGTGCTCGGCGGCCTGGGCGTGGCGATCATCTCCACGTCGCACGGTCTCCTCACCGACAAGCAGGCCGGCAAGAAGGGCGTAGGCGGAGAAGTCCTCGCCTACGTCTGGTAGAAGGGAACGGAGGAAACAGCTATGTCGCGTATTGGCAAGCTCCCCATCACGGTTCCCGCCGGCGTGGACGTCACCATCGACGGCCGTACGGTCCAGGTGAAGGGCCCCAAGGGCACTCTCTCCCACACCGTCGCTGCGCCGATCGACATCGCCAAGGGTGAGGACGGCGTTCTCAACGTCACCCGCCCCAACGACGAGCGTCAGAACAAGGCCCTGCACGGCCTGTCCCGCACGCTGGTGGCGAACATGATCACCGGCGTGACCGCGGGTTACGTGAAGAAGCTCGAGATCAGCGGTGTCGGTTACCGCGTGGCGGCGAAGGGCACGAGCCTCGAGTTCGCGCTCGGCTACAGCCACTCGATCACCGTCGAGGCGCCCGAGGGCATCTCGTTCAAGGTCGAGAACCCGACCCGCTTCTCTGTCGAGGGAATCGACAAGCAGAAGGTCGGCGAGGTTGCGGCCAACATCCGCAAGCTGCGCAAGCCCGACCCGTACAAGGCCAAGGGCGTCAAGTACGAGGGCGAAGTCATCCGCCGCAAGGTCGGAAAGGCGGGTAAGTAAGCCATGGCATACGGTACGAAGATCGCTAAGGGCGACGCTTACAAGCGTGCTGCCATCAAGCGGCGTCACATCCGCATCCGTAAGAAGGTCAACGGAACGGCTGAGCGTCCCCGCCTGGTTGTGACCCGCTCGAACCGCCACATCGTGGCCCAGGTCATCGACGACATCCAGGGTCACACCCTGGCGTCGGCGTCGACCCTGGACGCTTCGATCCGCGGTGCCGAGGGCGATGACAAGTCGGCGCAGGCCGGCAAGGTCGGCGCACTGGTCGCCGAGCGTGCCAAGGCCGCAGGTGTCGAGGCCGTCGTGTTCGACCGTGGTGGCAGCCGGTACGCCGGTCGCATCGCCGCCCTGGCCGACGCCGCCCGCGAAGCCGGGCTCAAGTTCTGAGCCGCCCGTCGCGCTTGCGGCCTTGTGCCGCGGCGCAGCGTAGCTAGCGGAAAAAGAGAGAGGTAATCCAATGGCTGGACCCCAGCGCCGCGGAAGCGGTGCCGGTGGCGGCGAGCGGCGGGACCGGAAGGGCCGTGACGGCGGCGCTGCTGCCGCCGAGAAGACCGCGTACGTTGAGCGCGTTGTCGCGATCAACCGCGTCGCCAAGGTTGTGAAGGGTGGTCGTCGCTTCAGCTTCACCGCGCTGGTCGTGGTGGGCGATGGCGATGGCACCGTAGGTGTCGGTTACGGCAAGGCCAAGGAGGTGCCGGCCGCGATCGCCAAGGGTGTTGAAGAGGCCAAGAAGCACTTCTTCAAGGTCCCCCGTATCCAGGGCACCATCCCGCACCCGATCACGGGCGAGAAGGCCGCGGGCGTCGTCCTGCTCAAGCCTGCTTCCCCCGGTACCGGCGTTATCGCCGGTGGCCCGGTGCGTGCTGTCCTGGAGTGCGCCGGCGTTCACGACATCCTGTCGAAGTCGCTCGGCTCGTCCAACGCGATCAACATCGTGCACGCGACCGTGGCGGCCCTCAAGGGCCTGCAGCGTCCCGAGGAGATCGCGGCTCGCCGTGGTCTGCCCCTCGAGGACGTCGCCCCCGCGGCTCTGCTCCGTGCGCGTGCGGGAGCGGGTGCGTAATGGCTCGCCTCAAGGTCACGCAGACGAAGTCGTACATCGGCAGCAAGCAGAACCACCGTGACACTCTGCGGTCCCTTGGTCTCAAGGGGATCAACACCGTGGTCGTCAAGGAGGACCGCCCCGAGTTCCGCGGAATGGTGCACACCGTCCGCCACCTCGTGACGGTTGAGGAGGTCGACTGATCATGGCGGAGAACAACCCGCTCAAGATCCACAACCTCCGTCCCGCCCCGGGCGCCAAGACCGCCAAGACCCGTGTGGGTCGTGGTGAGGCGTCGAAGGGTAAGACGGCTGGTCGTGGTACCAAGGGCACTAAGGCCCGTTACCAGGTTCCGGAGCGCTTCGAGGGTGGGCAGATGCCCCTCCACATGCGTCTCCCGAAGCTCAAGGGCTTCAAGAACCCGTTCAAGACCGAGTACCAGGTCGTGAACCTCGACAAGCTGGGCGCGCTGTACCCGGAGGGTGGCGAGGTCACCGTCGAGGGTCTCGTCTCCAAGGGTGCCGTTCGCAAGAACAGCCTCGTCAAGGTCCTCGGCCAGGGCGAGATCTCCGTGGCGCTGCAGGTGACGGTCGACGCCGTCTCCGGCTCCGCCAAGGAGAAGATCACCGCCGCCGGCGGTACCGTCACCGAGCTCGTCTGAACACCACAGGCGTCTCGATGACTTGAGCGATCCCTGCCGGGGATACCCCACAAATGGGGTATCCCCGGTTGGTCGTTCCTAGGGAGGCATGGTCGCCGGTAAGGTGGCCAGGCACTGTCAACCTGAGTCCGGTGTGCTGATGAGGAACTCCGGACCCCTCTTGGCTGTTAGTTATCTGTCAACGTATTCGTCGAACCTCAAGACCGTCACCTCTGACGCAGTAGCGCGGGGGTCGCAGGAGGCACCGTGCTTACCGCGTTCGCCCGGGCGTTCAAGACGCCCGACCTGCGCAAGAAGCTGCTCTTCACGCTCGGCATCATCGTGGTCTATCGGGTGGGTACGCACATCCCGATCCCCGGTGTCGACTATCAGAACGTCCAGACGTGTATCGACGTCGCGAAGGGCGGAAGCCAGGGCCTGTTCGGTCTGGTCAACATGTTCAGCGGCGGGGCGCTGCTGCAGATCACGATCTTCGCGCTGGGCATCATGCCGTACATCACGGCGAGCATCATCCTGCAGCTGCTGACGGTGGTGATCCCGCGTCTGGAAGCCCTCAAGAAGGAGGGCCAGGCGGGCACAGCGAAGATCACGCAGTACACCCGTTACCTGACAGTGGCTCTCGCCATCCTCCAGGGCACCGGTCTGGTCGCCACCGCGCGCAGCGGTGCGCTCTTCAGCGGTTGCCAGGTCGCCAGCGAGATCGTCCCGGACCAGTCGATCTTCGTGACCATCACCATGGTCATCACCATGACCGCCGGTACGGCCGTCGTCATGTGGCTCGGTGAGCTCATCACCGACCGCGGTATCGGCAACGGCATGTCCATCCTGATGTTCATCTCGATCGCGGCCACCTTCCCGTCCGCGCTGTGGGCCATCAAGACCCAGGGCGACCTGGCGGGCGGCTGGATCGAGTTCGGCACGGTCATCGCGGTCGGGCTCGTCATGGTCGCGCTGGTGGTCTTCGTCGAGCAGGCTCAGCGCCGTATCCCGGTCCAGTACGCGAAGCGCATGATCGGCCGTCGCTCCTACGGCGGTACTTCGACGTACATTCCGCTCAAGGTCAACCAGGCCGGCATCATCCCTGTGATCTTTGCCTCCTCGTTGCTCTACATTCCGGCGTTGATCGCGCAGTTCTCCGGTGGAAACTCCGGGTGGAAGACGTGGATCGAGCAGAACCTGACCAAGGGTGACCACCCGATTTACATCGCCACGTACTTCACGCTGATCGTTTTCTTCGCGTTCTTCTATGTCGCCATCTCCTTCAACCCCGAAGAAGTAGCCGACAACATGAAGAAGTATGGTGGCTTCATCCCGGGCATCCGGGCTGGTCGGCCGACTGCTGAGTACCTGAGCTACGTACTCAACCGGATCACCTGGCCGGGTTCGCTGTACCTGGGTCTGATCGCTCTCGTACCAACGATGGCGTTGGTTGGTTTCAATGCAAACCAGAACTTCCCGTTCGGTGGGACCAGCATCCTCATCATCGTGGGTGTCGGTCTTGAGACCGTGAAGCAGATTGAGAGCCAGCTCCAGCAGCGCAATTACGAAGGGTTCCTCCGCTGATGCGAATCGTCCTCGTCGGGCCGCCTGGTGCCGGGAAGGGAACGCAGGCCGCGTTCCTGGCAAAGAACCTGTCGATCCCGCACATCTCCACGGGCGACCTCTTCCGGGCCAACATCAGCAAGCAGACGGAACTCGGGAAACTCGCGAAGTCCTACATGGACGCGGGCAACCTGGTGCCGGACGAGGTCACGATCGCGATGGCCAAGGACCGCATGGAGCAGTCCGACGCCGTGAACGGCTTTCTGCTCGACGGCTTCCCGCGGAACGTCTCGCAGGCCGAGGCGCTGGACGAGATGCTCAAGGCCGAGTCCATGAAGCTGGACGCGGTCCTCGACCTGGAGGTCCCCGAGGACGAGGTGGTCAAGCGCATCGCCGGCCGCCGCATCTGCCGTAACGACTCGGCGCACGTCTTCCACGTGACGTACCAGCCGTCGAAGGCCGAGGGTGTCTGTGACACCTGCGGCGGCGAGCTGTACCAGCGGGACGACGACTCCGAGGAGACGGTCCGCAAGCGGCTGGAGGTCTACCACACCCAGACCGAGCCGATCATCGACTACTACAAGGCCCAGGGCCTCGTGGTGACGATCTCGGCGCTCGGCAAGGTGGAGGACGTCACCGGCAAGGCGATGGCCGCGCTGAAGGGTGAGGGCGAGGGCGAGTAGTTCCTTCCGGTCCCTCCCGGTCCCTTTGTTTGTACGTCGGACAGCCGCGGTTCCCGTCAGGGGACCGCGGCTGCTGCGTGCGTGCCGGGCCCCGTATCGTTGACCCGTTACCCGCGTTCAGCCAGTCCGGTCGGTCCGGTCGGTCCACGAAAGGCCGTTGTCCCCATGGTGCAGATCAAGACCCCCGAGCAGATCGCCAAGATGCGTGAGGCGGGGCTTGTCGTCGCCGCCATCCACGCGGCCACCCGTGAGGCGGCCGTGCCGGGCGCCAGTACGAATGATCTGGACCAGGTCGCGCGGAAGGTGCTCGCGGAGCACAACGCGAAGCCGAACTTCCTCGGGTACGGCGGCTTCCCCTCCACCATCTGCACCTCCGTCAACGAGGTCGTCGTCCACGGCATCCCGTCCGACGAGGTCGTGCTGAAGGACGGGGACATGATCTCCATCGACTGCGGCGCGATCGTCGACGGCTGGCACGGGGACGCGGCGTACACGGCGTTCGTGGGGTCCGGGCACGCGCCGGAGCTGATCGAGCTGTCGCGGGTGACGGAGGAGTCGATGTGGGCCGGGATCGCCGCGATGAAGCTGGGGAACCGGCTGGTTGATGTCTCGCGGGCGATCGAGACGTACATCCGGCGCCAGCCCAAGGCGGGGGGCGGGCGGTACGGGATCATCGAGGACTACGGCGGGCACGGTATCGGGACCGAGATGCACATGGACCCGCATCTGCTGAACTACGTCGAGCGCAGGCGGGGGAAGGGGCCGAAGCTGGTTCCCGGGTTCTGTCTGGCGATCGAGCCCATGGTGTCGTTGGGTACGCCGAAGACCGAGGTTCTCGCTGACGACTGGACGGTCATCACCACGGATGGGACCTGGTCGTCGCACTGGGAGCATTCTGTGGCGTTGACGGAGGATGGGCCGCTCGTGCTTACGTCTCCCGACGGGGGGGCGGCCAAGTTGGCGGAGCTCGGGGTTGCTGCGGCGCCCGATCCGCTCGCGTAGAGCGTTTTCTCGCCCCCGCCGCCCCTACCCGTCCCATCCCCAGGGGGCTGTGCCCCCTGGACCCCCCTTCGGCCTGGACGGCCTCGTCCTCAAACGCCGGACGGGCTGAAAGGCGCACGCCGGGCGGGCTGGGAGACCGGCCGGCCGGTTAAGGATCAGCTCTGTGGGGCACTCTTTCTCGATTCGTCTTTCCGGGTGTGCTGTCGTAGACTGACTCGTCGGCTCTCGTGCACCCGCATGTCCGCATGCGCCCCTCTGGGGAACGCAAGGGAGTCGATCAAGGTAGTCGATTCGAAGGGCGAAGCGTGGCCAAGAAGCAAGGTGCCATCGAGATCGAGGGCACTGTCGTCGAGTCTCTTCCGAACGCCATGTTCAAGGTTGAGCTCCAGAACGGCCACCAGGTCCTGGCACACATCAGCGGCAAGATGCGTATGCACTACATCCGCATCCTCCCTGACGACCGGGTCGTGGTGGAGCTGTCTCCGTACGACCTGACTCGTGGCCGGATCGTCTACCGGTACAAGTGAGCTTGGGCGAGTCCCGTACTTGCCTCGACGGCCGGGAGGGTCGTCGCCGGACAGGTCTCACCTGTCAAACTCCCCGGAGCGATCCAGGGGAGAGTCTTTCTGATCAGTCGGGAAGAGAACTCCAACGATACAAGTAGATCTTTATTCTCGCCCTCCGTCTGCACCTGGCGTGGGGCACTGACCCGGAGAACCTCACCCCATGAAGGTCAAGCCGAGCGTCAAGAAGATCTGCGACAAGTGCAGGGTGATCCGCCGTCACGGTCGGGTCATGGTCATCTGCGAGAACCCGCGCCACAAGCAGCGCCAGGGCTGACGCACGACCTCCCTTCTGCACCCGCAGAACTTCGCGCGACGCGAGCAGTAGTACATGTTCATACGCAGAGCCCAGGTCTGGAGTTCCCGAGGACCTGATACCCCCGGTCGGAGGCCGGGGACCCGGTTCGTACCTCGTACGGCGGGCTGGGAAGCGGCTTTGTGGAAGACCTCCGAACGACAACTGGAGCCATTGAATGGCACGCGTTTCCGGTGTTGACATCCCGCGTGAAAAGCGTGTGGAGGTCGCCCTCACCTACGTGTTCGGCATCGGCCGGACCCTCTCCCAGCTGACGCTGGCGGAGACTGGCGTGGACCCGAACACCCGTGTTCGGGACCTCTCCGAGGAGCAGCTCGTCGCGATCCGCGAGTACGTGGACGCCAACATCAAGACCGAGGGTGACCTCCGTCGCGAGATCCAGGGCGACATTCGCCGCAAGATCGAGATCGGCTGCTACCAGGGTATTCGCCACCGCCGTGGCCTGCCCGTCCACGGTCAGCGCACCAGCACGAACGCTCGTACCCGCAAGGGCCCGCGTCGCGCCATCGCCGGCAAGAAGAAGCCGGGCAAGAAGTAGTCCTCAGCGGACAACGCTTCATCAGCGGTCTTCGCTGTAGGACCGACCACCTCCCCGTAGGAGAAGTAGATGCCCCCCAAGGGTCGTCAGGGCGCTGCCAAGAAGGTGCGCCGCAAGGAAAAGAAGAACGTCGCTCACGGGCACGCTCACATCAAGAGCACGTTCAACAACACGATCGTCTCGATCACGGACCCCGCGGGCAACGTGATCTCCTGGGCCTCCGCCGGCCACGTCGGCTTCAAGGGCTCGCGCAAGTCCACCCCCTTCGCCGCGCAGATGGCCGCCGAGTCGGCTGCCCGTCGCGCGCAGGAGCACGGCATGCGCAAGGTCGACGTCTTCGTCAAGGGCCCGGGTTCGGGTCGCGAGACGGCCATCCGTTCGCTGCAGGCGACCGGTCTTGAGGTTGGCTCCATCCAGGACGTCACCCCCACCCCGCACAACGGTTGCCGTCCGCCCAAGCGCCGTCGCGTCTGACGCGTCGGTCGCCGTGCGTCTGATCTGACGTTCGGGTTTCGCTTGGCGGTTTGAGGTTTTCGGGCGGTATGGCTCTTCGGAGCCGTATCGCCCGTACCCTTGTAGTACTAGTCGGGCATCAAATAGCGGGTGCCCATGACTGAAGGATCACAGCATGCTGATTGCTCAGCGTCCCTCGTTGACCGAAGAGGTCGTCGACGAGTTCCGCTCCCGGTTCGTCATCGAGCCGCTGGAGCCGGGATTCGGCTACACCCTCGGTAACTCGCTCCGCCGGACCCTTCTCTCGTCGATCCCGGGTGCGGCCGTCACCAGCATCCGTATCGACGGCGTTCTGCACGAGTTCACCACCGTGCCGGGTGTCAAGGAAGACGTCACCGACCTCATCCTCAACATCAAGCAGCTTGTTGTCAGCAGTGAGCACGACGAGCCTGTCGTGATGTACCTGCGCAAGCAGGGCCCCGGGCTCGTCACCGCCGCTGACATCGCGCCGCCGGCCGGTGTCGAGGTGCACAACCCCGACCTCGTCCTCGCCACGCTCAACGGCAAGGGCAAGCTGGAGATGGAGCTGACCGTCGAGCGCGGTCGCGGTTACGTCTCCGCTGTGCAGAACAAGCAGGTGGGCCAGGAGATCGGCCGTATCCCGGTCGACTCGATCTACTCGCCGGTTCTGAAGGTCACGTACAAGGTCGAGGCCACGCGTGTCGAGCAGCGCACCGACTTCGACAAGCTGATCGTCGACGTCGAGACCAAGCAGGCGATGCGTCCCCGTGACGCCATGGCCTCCGCCGGTAAGACGCTCGTCGAGCTGTTCGGGCTCGCCCGTGAGCTCAACGTCGACGCCGAGGGCATCGACATGGGCCCGTCCCCGACCGACGCCGCGCTGGCCGCTGACCTCGCGCTGCCGATCGAGGAGCTGGAGCTCACCGTCCGGTCGTACAACTGCCTCAAGCGTGAGGGCATCCACTCCGTGGGTGAGCTCGTGGCTCGTTCCGAGGCCGACCTGCTCGACATCCGCAACTTCGGTGCGAAGTCGATCGACGAGGTCAAGGCCAAGCTCGCGACGATGGGGCTTGCGCTCAAGGACTCGCCTCCCGGCTTCGACCCGACCGCTGCGGCTGACGCCTTTGGCGCCGATGATGATGTTGACGCCGGGTTCGTGGAGACCGAGCAGTACTAAGCAGTACTAGTAGCTCGGGGCTCGCGGTTTTTTGAGTTTGGGTGCGGGTGCGCTGTGGCTTGTCGCGCAGTTCCCCGCGCCCCTTCCGGGGGCGCCCCTTTTGGGGCTTCCCGGATCTCCGACGGGTGATCGCCCGCTCGGACACTGACTCTGGTACCTGATACGGCCGGGGCAGACAACAAGGAGAAAGATCATGCCGAAGCCCGCCAAGGGTGCCCGTCTGGGCGGCAGTGCCGCGCACGAGAAGCTGCTTCTTGCGAACCTCGCGAAGTCGCTCTTCGAGCACGGCAAGATCACGACCACTGAGGCGAAGGCGCGCCGGCTTCGTCCGTACGCCGAGCGTCTGGTCACCAAGGCGAAGAAGGGCGACCTTCACAACCGCCGTCAGGTGCTCCAGGTCATCACGGACAAGAGCGTCGTCCACACGCTCTTCACCGAGATCGGCCCGCGCTACGAGAACCGCCCGGGTGGTTACACCCGTATCACCAAGATCGGTAACCGTCGTGGCGACAACGCGCCCATGGCTGTCATCGAGCTGGTGGAGGCCCTGACCGTGGCCCAGCAGGCCACCGGTGAGGCCGAGGCGGCCACCAAGCGTGCCGTCAAGGAAGACACCCTCAAGAAGGACGCCCCGGTCGAGACCGAGGCTGCCGATGAGGTTGTCGAGGACGCCAAGCCGGCCGACGAGGCCGCCGAAGAGTCCAAGGACGCGTAAGCGTCTACGAAAAGCGGGTCCGTTCCTTTCAGGTGCGGGCCCGCTTTTGTGTTGTTGAGAGGATCTCCCTGTGAGCGATGACGTAGAGCCCGGGTTCGTGCGGGTGCGGCTGGACCTTTCCTATGACGGCACCGCGTTCTCCGGGTGGGCCAAGCAGGCCGGGGGACGGCGGACCGTGCAGGGGGAGATCGAGGACGCCCTGCGGACGGTGACGCGGTCCGGGGAGAGCAGGTACGAGCTGACCGTGGCCGGGCGTACCGATGCCGGGGTGCACGCTCGGGGGCAGGTGGCCCATGTCGATCTGCCGGTCGGGGTGTGGGCGGAGCACCAGGAGAAGCTGCTCAAGCGGCTTGCCGGGCGGCTCAGCAAGGACGTGCGGGTGTGGCGGGTCGCCGAGGCGCCTGCCGGGTTCAACGCCCGTTTCGCCGCCCTTTGGCGGCGCTATGTGTACCGGGTCGGTGATCGGCCCGGCGGGGTGGATCCGCTGCTGCGCAACCATGTGCTCTGGCACGACTGGGAGTTGGACGTCGCCGTGATGGACGCCGCCGCCAAGTCCCTGGTCGGGGAGCACGACTTCGCCGCGTACGCGAAGAAGCGCGAGGGCGCTTCGACGGTTCGGGAGATTTTCGACTTCGGGGTGCGCAGGCGGCTGGACGGCATCGTCGAGATCGAGGTCCGCGCCGATGCCTTCTGCCACAACCAGGTGCGGTCCATGGTCGGCGCGCTGCTGTTCGTGGGGGACGGGCATCGAGGCGTGGAGTGGCCGAGGAAGGTCCTCGACGCCCGGGTGCGCGACAGCGCCGTGCATGTCGTACGGCCGTACGGGCTGACCTTGGAGGAGGTGGCCTATCCGGCGGACGAGCTGCTGGCCGACCGGCAGCTGCAGGCTCGGCGGGTGCGGGGCGAGGTGCACTGACGGGGGGAAACCGGGGGTGCGCGTATCAGTGGACGGTCGGGCAGGCGGCGGCCGTGGCGGTGATGCGTACGGCCCTGGCGGGGATCCGCAGGCCGCACGACAGCCGTAGCTGGGCGGGCAGTTCGTTCTGGGCGCCGATGTGGGTGTGGCAGCCCACCACGACCTCGCGCAGGGTCGATTCGCCGCCGATGGTGGAGTCGTGGTCCACCACGGAGCCGTGGATCCGGGCACCGGCGCCCACGGAGACGTTCCCGCCGATGATGGAGTGGTCGACGACGGCATGCGCGCCGATGACGGCGTGCGGGCCGATCGTCGAGCCCCCGGTGACCCGGGCGGTGGGGTCGACCTCGGCCGTGGGGTGGATCAGGGCTTCGGCCGGACGACCCACCAGGGGAGAGGTGGCCCTGCCGGTGACCAGGTCGGCGGAGCCGCGGACGAAGGCCAGCGGGGTGCCGAGGTCACGCCAGTAGTCGGCGGTGGTGTGGCCGAACACGCGCCGGCCTGCGGCGACGAGTTGCGGGAACGTCTCCTGTTCGACGGAGACCTCACGGTCGGCCGGGATGGCGTCGAGGACCGACCTGCGGAAGACGTAGCAGCCGGCGTTGATCTGGTCGGTGACGCACTCCTCGGCCGTCTTCGGCTTCTCCAGGAAGGACAGCACCCTTCCCGCCTCGTCGGTGGGGACCAGACCGAAGGCGCGCGGGTCGGTGACCCGGGTGAGGTGCAGCGTCACGTCCGCTGCCCGGTCCTCGTGGTGCGCCAGGAGGGCACGCAGGTCGACGCCGGACAGGATGTCGCCGTTGAGGACGAGGACCGGTGCGTCCGGCGCGCCGCCGCGCAGGAGGCGCCCGGCGTTGCGGATCGCCCCGCCGGTGCCGAGCGGCACGTCCTCCACGGCGTAGGAGATCTCCAGGTCCTGGGAGAAGTCCTTGAACTCCGCCTCGAAGAGGCCGGCGAGATACGAGGTGGCGAACACGACGTGTTCCACGCCGGCGTGCATCAGCTTGGCGATCTGGTGCCGGATGAAGGAGGAGCCCGCGACGCCCAGCAGCGGCTTCGGGGTGTGGTTGGTCAGCGGGCGCAGGCGTGTTCCCTTGCCGCCCACGAGGATGATGGCTTCCTGCATGACTGCCTCGCTCGGTCAGCTCGGGGCGTGGGGCCGGTCGCTGCTGCGAACTCGGCTACGGATGGGCGTGGTTGTCGATGACATGCCGTGGAAGGCTCCCCGTGAGATCGGTCGTGCGTCGAGGCAGTACGGATCTCCGCCGGGCACGCCGAAGAGCGCCCTGTCAGGGGCGGTCCGGGTGCCATGTTTCCCCAACGCCGTCTTTGGCGACTTCGGCTGCAGAAAAGTTCAGAGGCCCCCCGGGCATCGGGAACCGCAAGTCGAAGGAACGTGATCCTTGCATATGCGAAGGAGTCAGGGAACGGTTGTGAGGATCATGTGCCTAAGACTTAACCAATTCACGCCTTGGGGTGCGATGGCGCCGAAATGGCCGACGATCGGTGATCGTCGGCCATTTGGGAGGCTTTGTGCTACTGGCTGGCGGCCGAGGCCTGTGCCTCGCCGCGGCGCCTGATCTGGCGGAAGGCGAACTCGGCCAGGTCGTCGCCCGTGGTGAAGACCGCCGTGCTCTTCGTCGTCACGTCCTTGCCGTCGGTGAAACCGGCGATCGTGAAGTAGGCGTAGCGGCCGTAGGAGTTGGTCGTCGAGCGGCAGATCGCCGAGCGGCAGAAGGTGGGGACACCGCCGCCGGACAGGGACTCGACGATGCTCTTCTTGTCCACCGTGGCCTTGACCTTCGTGGCCTGTGCCTCGGTGTTGAAGACGGCCACGCCGACCGTCACCGCGACGCCGTCCTTGCTGTAGGTGACGCGCAGGAAGCGCGTGCACCTGTTGTCCTTGAGGATCTTCGAAAGGCTGTTCTTGGCGGCCGACCCACAGTTCGTCGTGTCTGCGGTCGGGCCCTTCTTGTAGAGGCGCTCGCCCATCGTCAGCTGCGTACCCGGGAAGAGGTCGTCCGGGGCCAGTGGCGCCGTGTCCTTCTTCACATCGGATATGAAGTCCTTCGGGTCCAGCGGCGGCGGCGCGCTGGTCGGCGCGAACGACGGCGCCGCCGAGGAGGTGTCGCTGGGGATGTCCGCGGTTGCGGGCAGGCCGGAGGTCGGCCGGTTGGTCGCCTCGTTGCTGCCGTCCGCGTTGACCATGGCCATGGCCACGGCCGCGCCCACGCCGACGGTGGCCACCGCGGCCCCGACGATCAGCAGGAGTCTGCGGCGTCTGTTACGGGTCTCGGACGCCTCGGCGAGTGCGGCCCAGTCGGGAGCCTGGCCGCCGACCTGACCGCCCCACGGCTGCTGCGGAGCCCGGCCGGCCTGGTCGTCCCACGGCTGCTGCGGGGTATTCGGTTTCCAGGGATCCCACTGAGGTCCCCCCTGCCCAAAGCTCATGGGCGCATCTTAGACGCCGTGCAACCCGTGTGCCGATGCCTCTCAGGCCCGTATCACCGGCCTCGGGGACAACAGGGTCGGGGTTCAGGGTGGTTTCTCACACACCGGCCCGGACTGTCCCCCCGCGTCCCCGCAGCCGGCGTTCCCCGACCTCGTTTTGACCCGTCCGGGGCGGCGCGGGTAGCCTGGACCCTTGTAATGCGTATCGGCTTGGTCGTTCTCACGCGAGAGGCCCCTACGTAGGTTCCCTGGAGCAGTTACCAGTGGGCGGCATACGGGCATGGTTCCCGGCGACTGTCGTCCCCAGCTGCACGATCGCTTCAGTGATGCCATGTGTCAGGACCATTCCACTGAAGAAGCGAAGGCTACGAAGTGCGTACGTTCAGCCCTAAGCCCGGCGACATCACTCGCCAGTGGTACGTCATCGACGCCCAGGATGTCGTCCTGGGCCGTCTGGCCACCACTGCCGCGAACATCCTGCGGGGCAAGCACAAGCCGATTTTCGCGCCTCACGTCGATGCCGGTGACTTCGTCATCATCATCAACGCCGACAAGGTGCACCTCTCCGGCAACAAGAAGACCCAGAAGATGGCATACCGCCACTCCGGCTACCCGGGTGGTCTGCGTTCCGTCCGCTACGACGAGCTTCTGGCGAAGAACCCCGAGAAGGCCGTCGAGAAGGCCATCAAGGGCATGATCCCCAAGAACACCCTGGGCCGTCAGGTGCTCTCCAAGCTGAAGGTCTACTCGGGCGACCAGCACCCCCACGCTGCGCAGCAGCCGGTGCCGTTCGAGATCACCCAGGTCGCGCAGTAGTTCCGGCCACCCCCTAAGACGTAGAGAATTCTGAGGAGAATCGTGGCCGAGACCACTGTCGAGCAGCCGCTCGACGAGAACGCCGATGTCGAGTTCGAGAACGCCGACGTCGAGAGCTACACCACCGAGTCCGAGGTGCCCGTCGAGGGCGAGTACACCTCCGAGTCGCTCGCGGGCCGCTTCGGTGACCCGCAGCCGGCGGCCGGCCTGGGCCGTCGCAAGAACGCCATCGCCCGCGTCCGGATCGTCCCGGGCACCGGCAAGTGGAAGATCAACGGTCGCACCCTTGAGGACTACTTCCCCAACAAGGTGCACCAGCAGGAAGTCAACGAGCCCTTCAAGGTGCTCGAGCTCGAGGGCCGCTACGACGTCCTCGCCCGCATCGCGGGTGGCGGTGTCTCCGGCCAGGCCGGCGCCCTGCGCCTCGGTGTGGCCCGCGCGCTGAACGAGGCCGACGTGGACAACAACCGCGGCGCCCTCAAGAAGGCCGGCTTCCTCCGTCGCGACGACCGTGCGGTCGAGCGCAAGAAGGCCGGTCTCAAGAAGGCCCGCAAGGCCCCGCAGTACAGCAAGCGTTAATCGCTCGGCTGTTCCCGGACGTTTCGCACGTCTTGTACGTATCGCCCCGGCGGCACTTCAGTGCCGCCGGGGCGGTTCGTTTACCGGGGACATTGCGTAGCACAGCCTTACGGCACATGTTTGAGGAACGCTTCCCTACAGCCTGGAAACAGGCACAGGGGATATACGTAGCCAGGTCCGGCATGGACACTCGGCACGAGCCGCACAATCCCAGCACCTTCGGAGGACACCAGTGGGACGACTCTTCGGCACGGACGGCGTGCGCGGTGTCGCCAACGCGGACCTGACAGCCGAAATGGCTCTCGGCCTGTCCGTCGCGGCGGCCCACGTACTCGCCGAGGCGGGTTCGTTCGAGGGCCACCGGCCGGTCGCCGTGGTCGGACGGGACCCACGTGCGTCGGGAGAGTTCCTGGAGGCCGCCGTGGTCGCGGGCCTCGCCAGTGCGGGTGTCGACGTCCTGCTGGTCGGCGTGCTGCCCACCCCGGCCGTCGCGTTCCTCACCGCGGAACTGGGCGCCGACCTCGGCGTGATGCTCTCCGCCAGCCACAACGCCATGCCCGACAACGGCGTCAAGTTCCTGGCCCGCGGCGGCCACAAACTCGACGACGAGCTGGAGGAGCGGATCGAGGCCGTCTACGAGGAGCACCGCACCGGCGCTCCCTGGGACCGGCCGACCGGCCGGGGCGTGGGCCGCGTCCGGACGTACGACGAGGGCTTCGAGCAGTACGTCTCCCATCTCGTCGGTGTCCTGCCGAATCGGCTGGACGGCCTGAAGGTGGTCCTGGACGAGGCGCACGGCGCCGCCAGCCTGGTCTCGCCCGAGGTGTTCACCCGGGCCGGCGCCGAGATCGTCACCATCGGCGCGGAGCCGGACGGCCTCAACATCAACGACGGTTACGGGTCCACCCACCTCGGCAAGCTCCAGGCCGCCGTCATCGAGCACGGGGCCGACCTCGGTATCGCCCACGACGGCGACGCCGACCGCTGCCTCGCCGTCGACCACACCGGTGCGGAGGTGGACGGCGACCAGATCATGGCCGTACTCGCGCTGGCGATGCGGGAGCGGGGCGTGCTGCGGGCCGACACCGTCGTCGCGACCGTGATGTCCAACCTGGGCTTCAAGCTGGCGATGGAGCGGGAGGGGCTGTCGCTGGTCCAGACGGCGGTCGGGGACCGGTACGTCCTGGAGGAGATGAAGGAGCACGGGTACGCGCTCGGCGGCGAGCAGTCCGGACACGTGATCATCTGGGACCACGCGACGACGGGTGACGGGACGCTGACGGGGTTGCTGTTGGCGGCACGGGTGGCGCAGACGGGTCGTACGCTGCGGGAGCTTGCCGCGGTGATGGAGCGGTTGCCGCAGGTGCTGGTGAATGTGCCCGATGTCGATCGGACGCGGGTGGGGTCATCTGCTGAGCTGGCGGCTGCTGTTGCCGATGCCGAGCGTGAACTTGGGGCGACCGGGCGGGTGTTGTTGCGGCCTTCCGGGACCGAGCCGTTGGTTCGGGTGATGGTTGAGGCGGCGGATATTGATCAGGCTCGGTCTGTGGCTGGGCGGTTGGCGGATGTTGTGAAGTCGGCGTTGGGGTAAGCGGGTTGGGGGCGGGGGGTGCTGTGCGTGGCGGGGTGCGGGTGCGTTGTGGCTTGTCGCGCAGTTCCCCGCGCCCCTGTGGGGCGCGTCTGTGCTGGTGCGTCTCAGATGGTTTGACGTGATTTTTTCTGGGTGCTCCACAGCCATTTCTGGGCCAGTAGCGTGAGGGTGGCGGCCAGGAGGATGCCTGCCAGGTTCAGGAGTAGTTGGACTGTGGAGCCCCAGGTCTGGTTGGTGTCGCCGTAGCTCAGGGCCACGGCCGCGTTCGCGGCGGCCGGGACTGTTGTGACCGAGATGGCCACGCCCACCAGGGCGCCTGACTTCGACGACGTCAGGGAGAGGGTGCCCGCGGCGCCCGCCAGGACCGCCACGACGAACGAGAACCAGTCGTAGGCGTAGACGAAACCGGTGTTGGGGCGGTCCGCTTCCAACTGGGCCTTGGTGAACAGGCCGACGGCGTCCATGAAGAAGCTGAAGCCGACCGTCACCAGCATCGCCACCGCGAAGCCCACCAGCAGGGCGATCAGGGAGCGGGCCGCCAGTCTTCGGTGGCGTTGGACCAGGGCTGTGCTGAGGCCGGCCAGGGGGCCGAACTCCGGGCCGACCGCCATCGCGCCCACGATCAGGATCGCGTTGTCGAGGACCACACCGCAGGCCGCGATCATCGTGGCGAGCGTGAGGAAGGCGACGTAGGTGATCGACAGCGTCGACTCCTCGTGTGTCGCGTCCGCGAGGTGCTCCCACAGGACCGCGTCCGCGCCCTCGCCGGGTGCCTCCTCCTCCGCCTTGTCGGCGCGCTCGGAGAGCGACAGGTCGATGTTCTCCACGGCGATCGAACCGGTCGCGTCCAGGCCCAACCGCCGCAGCCCGGCGATGAGTTCGTCGCCCGCCTCGCGGGCCACGTCGCACATCACGACATCGCCGACGGGGTTGCGGGCGGCGCCGGGCAGGACGACGAGGTGGGTGGTGCCGACCGTCTTCTCGATCAGCTGGACCACGTCTTCGGTTCTGTCGGCCGGGGCGATGAGGCGTAGGTGGAGCATGGGAGCAGGGTACGACTACAGCTTGCGCAGGCTGAGCCGTTGCACCTTGTGGTCGGGGCCCTTGCGGATGATCAGGGTGGCGCGGCCCCGGGTGGGGGCCACGTTCTCCAGGAGGTTCACCTTGTTGATGGTGCGCCAGGTGGTGCGGGCGTAGTCGAGGGCCTCGTCCTCCGAGACCTGCGTGTACTTGCGGAAGTACGAGGACGGGTTCTGGAACGCCGTCTCGCGCAGCCGTCGGAAGCGGTTGAGGTACCAGCGCTCGATGTCCTCGGGGCGGGCGTCGACGTACACGCTGAAGTCGAAGTAGTCGGCGAGGCCGACGCGGGTGCGGCCGTCGCTGCCGGGGAGAGCGGGCTGCAGGACGTTCAGGCCCTCGACGATGAGGATGTCGGGGCGGCGGACCGTGAGCTTCTCGCCGGGGACGATGTCGTAGATGAGGTGGGAGTAGACGGGGGCCGTGACCTCGTCCTTGCCCGCCTTGATGTCCGCCACGAAGCGGGTGAGGGCCCGGCGGTCGTACGACTCGGGGAAACCTTTCCGCGACATCAGGCCACGGGAGGTCAGCTCCGCGGTGGGGAGCAGGAAGCCGTCCGTGGTCACCAGTTCCACGCGTGGGTGTTCGGGCCAGCGGGAGAGCAGGGCCTGGAGGAGACGGGCGACGGTCGACTTGCCCACGGCGACCGAGCCGGCGACCCCTATGACGAACGGTGTGCCGGTCTGGGCGCCCTGTTCGCCGAGGAAGGTGTTCAGGGCCCCTCTCAGCCCGTCCGTGGCGCCGATGTAGAGGTTGAGGAGGCGGGAGAGCGGGAGGTAGATGTCCCGCACCTCGTCCAGGTCGATGACATCGCCCAGGCCGCGCAGCTTCTCGACCTCCTCGGCGGTGAGGGGCAGCGGCGTCTTGTCGCGCAGCGCGCTCCACTCGGAACGGGTGAGGTCGACGTAGGGAGTCGCCTCCGGCCGCTGCCGGTGGGCGCTCCGGGGCATCGAGGAGACCGGAGAGATCACAGTCCATTGTTACGGCAGTGTGGACGGGGTGGGGGGTGGAGTGCGTCACGCCCGTGCCGTGGAGCGTCATGTCACGAGTGGGTGTCGAATGCGGGTTCGAGGATTTTCCTGTGGGGTCCCTACGTAAAGTGCGTGCAAAGCAGGCATCGCGAAGATCCAAAGAGCCCTGAAGAGAAAGAGCTTTCCCCCTTGAGGAACACCGTCGTTCGCCGTACCGCACTCGCCGCATCCGTCGCCGCGCTCGCCCTTCTCGGCACCGCCTGCGGCAGCTCTCCCGAACCCGCCAAGTCTGCCGGCGACGGTGGTGACAAGTCCTCCGGTACGAGCGGCGAGGAGAAGACCGCCGTCAAGGCGCTCACCGCCGCCGAGCTGGAGAAGGCCGCCCTCACGCAGGCGGACGTCAAGAGCGGGACCCTCGACGAGAAGGTGCCGGCCAAGGACAACCTCGCACAGGAAAAGGTGAC
The DNA here is from genome assembly GCF_033793965.1 of Streptomyces sp. ME02-8801-2C. Taxonomy (NCBI): domain Bacteria; kingdom Bacillati; phylum Actinomycetota; class Actinomycetes; order Kitasatosporales; family Streptomycetaceae; genus Streptomyces; species Streptomyces sp. ME02-8801-2C. The sequence goes on from NZ_JARAXP010000006.1 coordinate 189,928, forward strand.
CTCGGACAAGGCGGAGTGCGCGCCGCTTGCCTACCTCCAGTCCGGAACCCACGTCGGCAAGCCGGCGGCCACCGTGAAGCGCCTGTGGAAGGGCGACGCCCCGAAGCCCGCCGCCGGGGCGAAGGACGAGGACCAGTTCCTCGCCAGGCTGAACGTGCCGCAGGCCATTCTCACGCTGGCCAGCTACGAGGACGGCGGCGCCGAGCAGGTCATGAAGGACCTGAACAACTCCGTCGACAAGTGCGCCGCCGGGTTCGCCTTCAACGTGACCGGTGAGAAGAACAACGCCCTGAAGGTGACGAAGACCGCGGCACCCGAGGGCGCGGACGAGGCGCTGGCCGTGACGCTGATCGTGGACGCGGGCCGGAAGGCGCCGATGAAGTCCGTCGTCGTCCGCAAGGGCTCCACCGTCCTCTTCGCCCCCGTCGTCAACATCGCCTCGATATCCACCGGCAAGGACTACGCCTACCCCACGGAGATCGTCGAGGCGCAGCTCACCAAGCTCGGCTGAGCGGCTCCCGCCACCGGCGGGAATTTCCGATATCGGGCACGCGCTGCGGGGTTGCGGCGCGTGTTCGATCGTAGGCTGCGCGCTATGTGCGGAATCGTGGGTTACGTGGGGCCGCAGTCGGCTCTGGATGTCGTGATGGCAGGGCTGAAGCGGCTGGAGTACCGGGGGTACGACTCGGCCGGTGTGGCTGTGCTGGCGGACGGTGGGCTGGCCGGCGCCAAGAAGGCCGGGAAGCTGGTCAACCTGGAGAAGGAGCTCGTGGAGCGGCCGTTGCCCACGGGGGGTACGGGCATCGGGCACACCCGCTGGGCCACGCACGGCGCGCCGACCGACGCCAACGCCCATCCGCATCTCGACAACGCCGGGCGCGTGGCCGTCGTCCACAACGGGATCATCGAGAACTTCGCCTGTCTGCGGGCGGAGTTGGCCGAGCGCGGGCATGAACTCGCCTCCGAGACCGACACCGAGGTCGTCGCCCATCTGCTCGCCGAGGAGTTCTCCTCCTGCGCCGACCTGGCCGAGGCCATGCGGCTGGTGTGCCGGCGGCTGGAGGGCGCGTTCACGCTGGTCGCGGTGCACGCCGACGAGCCGGACGTGGTGGTCGGCGCGCGGCGGAACTCACCGCTGGTGGTGGGCGTTGGAGAGGGCGAGGCCTTTCTCGCCTCGGACGTCGCCGCGTTCATCGCCCACACGCGGTCGGCGATCGAGCTGGGTCAGGACGAGGTGGTGGAGCTGCGCCGGGACGGGGTCACGGTGACGGGCTTCGACGGCGGTGCGGGGGACGCGCGGGCGTATCACGTCGACTGGGATGTGTCGGCCGCGGAAAAGGGGGGCTATGACTACTTCATGCTCAAGGAGATCGCCGAGCAGCCCAAGGCTGTCGCCGATACCCTGCTGGGGCGAATCGACGCGGCCGGCTCACTGACGCTGGACGAGGTGCGGATCCCTGCGGGTGCGTTGCGGGAGGTCGAGAAGGTTGTCGTTGTTGCCTGCGGTACGGCCTTCCATGCCGGGTTGATCGCCAAGTACGCCATCGAGCACTGGACTCGCGTTCCGTGCGAGGTGGAGTTGGCGAGCGAGTTCCGGTACCGGGATCCGATCCTCGACTCGCGGACCCTCGTCATCGCCATCTCCCAGTCCGGCGAGACCATGGACACCCTGATGGCGCTGCGGCACGCCCGCGAACAGGGTGCCAAGGTGCTGGCCGTCTGCAACACCAACGGCTCGACGATCCCGCGTGAGTCGGACGCGGTGCTGTACACGCATGCGGGGCCCGAGGTCGCCGTCGCCTCGACCAAGGCGTTTCTTACGCAGTTGGTGGCCTGTTATCTGGTCGCGCTGTATCTGGGGCAGGTGCGCGGCACGAAGGGGGGCGACGAGATCCGGGCCGTCGTCCGGGACCTGGCGGAGATCTCCGGTGAGGTCGAACGGGTGCTGGAGACCATGGAGCCCGTGCGTGAGCTGGCACGGTCGCTCGCCGACAAGAACACCGTGCTGTTCCTGGGGCGGCACGTGGGGTATCCGGTGGCGTTGGAGGGCGCGCTCAAGCTGAAGGAGCTTGCTTACATGCACGCCGAGGGGTTCGCCGCCGGCGAGCTGAAGCATGGGCCGATCGCGTTGATCGAGGACGATGTGCCGGTGGTGGTGGTTGTGCCGTCGGCGCGGGGGCGGTCCGTCCTCCACGACAAGATCGTGTCCAACATCCAGGAGATCCGGGCTCGGGGGGCGCGGACGATCGTTGTCGCGGAGGAGGGGGATGAGGCGGTGGTGCCGTACGCGGATCATCTGATCCGCATTCCTGCCACGCCGACCTTGCTGCAGCCGCTTGTCGCTACCGTGCCGTTGCAGGTGTTTGCCTGTGAGTTGGCGACGGCGCGGGGTAATGAGGTGGATCAGCCTCGGAATCTGGCGAAGTCTGTGACGGTGGAGTAGGGGGGCGGTGGGTGGACGGGTGCGGGTCGGTGGGGGCTGGTCGCGCAGTTCCCCGCGCCCCTGAGGGTGATGGGGTGCGGGGAGTTGGTAAGTGACCGGAGTCCACGGGTCATGGGGCCGCTCGTGCCATTGTGCTCGCCCTTTCTGTCAGGCGGGGGGACAGCAGTGTCGACTCCGGGGGCTGGGTCGTGTTGTTCAGTTTTCTCATCAGGAGGTCCACGGCTCGTGTTCCCACCTCCGCCGACGGGATGGCGACCGAGGTGACGGGGACGGGCAGGGCCTCGGCCACGTCGTCCGGGCAGATCGCGGCGATGGAGAGGTCGCCGGGGACGCGCAGGCCGAGTTGTTCGAAGGCGTCGATCAGCGGCTCCAGGATCGCTTCGTTGTGGACGACGACCCCCGTCAACGCCGGGTGCTCGCGCAGGAGTTGCTCCGCGACCACCCGGGCCGCGGCCGGTGATGCCTCGCACGGGTGGACCGAGGACGACAGGCCGCCCCGGTCCGCCGCCGCCGTGAACCCCTGGACCACGCGCTGGGCGAACGCGGTCCGGCGTACGTACACCTCGGGCGGTGAGCCGACCAGGGCGATCACCCGGTGGCCCAGGCCCGCCAGCCGTTCCACGCACAGCTCGCCCGCCGCCTTGAAGTCCAGGTCGATACAGGTCAGGCCGGCCGGGTCCGAGGGAAAGCCGATCAGGACCGACGGCAGGTCCAGTGAGCGCAGCAACGGCAGCCGGGGGTCCTCGAGTTGGACGTCCATCACGATCAGCGCGTCCACGAGAGCGGTGTCCGCCACCCGGTGCAGGCCGGCCTCGCCCTCCTCCTGGGTGAGGAGCAGGACGTCGTGGTCGTGCCGGCGCGCGGCCGTCACCACCGACACCGCGAACTGCATCGCGACCGGGACGTGGATGCCGGTCCGCAACGGGATGACCAGTGCCAGTACGTTGGCTCTGTGGCTGGCCAGGGCCCGCGCGCCCGCGTGCGGGCGGTAGCCGAGTTCCTTGATGGAGCGTTCGATGCGCTGCCGGGTCTCCTCGGAGATCGGGCGCTTGCCGCTGAGGGCGTACGAGACCGTGCTCGGGGAGACCCCGGCATGTCGTGCCACATCGGTGATCTTCACCATCACTCGCCTCCCGACTCGAGGGATGACCCCGACTCCTTCGATCCCAGTTCCAGCGTCAGGAACCCGGTGCCCGCCTTCGCGCGCACCTCGCGGTTGCCCGCCGCCAGTCCCCACGGCGCCGACGGATCGCTGCACGACGCCCGCAGTGTGTCGCCCTCGCGGACGACCGTGAACGTCAACTCGCCTACCGGTACGGTCACTTGGGCGCCGCGCTCCATGCCGTACGCGTGCAGGGTGACATCGTCGGCGTACGCGTAGTCGGGGCGGTCGTCCACCGCGCCCACCGGGATCACCGACCCGGGGCGCACCAGCAGCGGCACGCTGTCGAAGCCGTGGCGCTCGCGTGTCCAGCGGGGGCCGGTCACCGTGCGGCCGGTCAGGAAGTGGGTCCACTCGCCCTCGGGGATGTAGTAGGAGACCTCGCCCTCGTCGCTGAACACGGGCGCGACCAGCAGGTCCGGGCCGAGCATGAACTGCCGTTCCAGATGGGCGCATCCGGGGTCGTCCGGGAACTCCAGGACCATCGCGCGCATCATCGGGACGCCCTCGGTGTGGGCGGTGCGGGCGGCCTCGTAGAGGTAGGGCATGAGGCGGAGCTTCAGGCGGGTGAAGAGCCGCAGTACGTCGACGGCCTCCTCGTCGAACAGCCATGGCACCCGGTAGCTGGAACTGCCGTGCAGACGGCTGTGGGAGGAGAGGAGGCCGAAGGCGATCCACCGTTTGAAGAGGGCCGGGCTCGGGGTGCCCTCGAAGCCGCCGATGTCGTGGCTCCAGTAGCCGAACCCGGAGAGCCCCAGGGACAGTCCGCCGCGCAGCGACTCCGCCATCGACTCGTACGTGGCCTCGCAGTCGCCGCCCCAGTGGACCGGGAACTGCTGGCTGCCGGCCGTCGCCGACCGCGCGAACACCACCGCCTCGCCTTCGCCGCGGTGCTTGCGCAGCACGTCGAAGACGGTCCTGTTGTAGAGGTACGTGTAGTAGTTGTGCATCCGCTCCGGGTCCGAGCCGTCGGCGAACTCCACGTCCAGCGGGACCCGTTCACCGAAGTCGGTCTTGAAGCAGTCGACGCCCTGGGCGAGCAGCGCCTCGAGTTTCGACGCGTACCAGTCGCGGGCGGCCGGGCTGGTGAAGTCGACCAGCGCCATGCCCGGCTGCCACAGGTCCCACTGCCAGACGCTGCCGTCGGGCCTGCGCAGCAGATGGCCGAGTGCCTTGCCCTCTGCGAAGAGCGGCGAGCGCTGGGCTATGTACGGGTTGATCCAGACGCTGATGTGCAGGCCCTTCGCCTTCAGCCGCTGGAGCATGCCTTCGGGGTCGGGGAACACCCGCGGGTCCCACTGGAAGTCGCACCAGTTGAACTCGCGCATCCAGAAGCAGTCGAAGTGGAAGACGGAGAGCGGCAGTTGGCGCTCGCGCATGCCCTCGATGAACGACGTCACCGTCTCCTCGTCGTAGGAGGTGGTGAAGGAGGTGGACAGCCACAGGCCGAACGACCAGGGCGGTGGGAGCGCCGGGCGGCCGGTCAGGGCCGTGTACTTGCGGAGGATGTCCTTGGGGGTCGGGCCGTGGATGACGTAGTACGTCAACTGCTGTGTCTCGGCGCTGAACTGGACCCGGGACACCGCCTCCGAGCCGACCTCGAAGGACACCCGGCCGGGGTGGTCGACGAAGACGCCGTAGCCCGCGTCCGTGAGGTAGAACGGGACGTTCTTGTAGGCCTGTTCGGTGGCCGTGCCGCCGTCGGCGTTCCACATGTCGACGACCTGGCCGTTCTTGACGAGCGGGCCGAAGCGCTCGCCGAGACCGTACACGCTCGTCCCCACGCCAAGACCGAGCTGCTCGCGCAGATAGTGGGCGCCGGTCGTCGCGTCCCGCATGATGCCCATGCCCTTGGGGCCGCTGCTGGTGAGGACACGGCCGTGGGCGAGGAAGTCGACGTGCCAGGGGCTGGTGCGGCCGAACCGGACGGAGAGGGTGCCGGAGGTGAGGGTGGCGTACTCATCGTCGTACTCGGTATGGGCCGTCAGGTCCTCCTTGCGCACCTCGAACTGGGGGCTCTGCGGCTGCTCGCCCTGGAAGTGCGTGAACGTGACGCCGATGACGTCGGGCATCGGGGCGTGGGCGCTGATCGTCACGACCGGTCCCTTCAGCAGGTCGCCGCGGTGGCGGATGGGCTGGGTCGGCGCGTGGATGTCCAACGTGCCGTCGACGTCCGTCACATCGAGCGCCGCGACCGGGTGGGCGGCGGTGACGCCCTCGCGCAGCAGCCAGTAGCCGTCGGTGAACTTCACGTGGGGGGTCCTTACTTGACGGCACCCACGGCGATGCCGCGAGTGAGAGTTCGCTGGAAGACGAGGAAGAAGACGAGGGCGGGCAACACACCGAGCAGGGCAGCCGCGTTGGTCATCGTGGCGTCCATCAGTCGCTGGCCCTGGAGGACACCGAGGGCCACCGACACCGTCTGGTTGTCATTGGAGATCAGCATCACCAGGGGGAGCAGGAACTCGTTCCAGGTCCAGATGAAGAAGAAGACGAGGAGCACACCGAGAGTCGGGCGGCTGACCGGGACGACGATCCGCCACAGCACCTGCCACTTGTTCGCGCCGTCGATGCGCGCGGCCTCGATGATCTCCCGTGGGAACTGGCCGAGCACCGAGGAGAGGAGATACGTGCCGAAGGCCGCCTGGATCACCGTGAAGACGATGATCACGCTCAACCGGGTGTCGTACAGGCCGACTTCCTTGCTCAGGTAGTACACCGGGTAGACCAGCGCCTCCTGCGGCAGCATGTTCGCGAGGACGAAGAAGGCCAGCACCCAGGTGCGACCCCTGATCCGGCCGATGCCGATCGCGTACGCGTTCAGTACGGACAGGACGGCCGCGAGGACCGCCACCGACCCGCTGATCAGCAGGGAGTTGACGAGTTTCCGCCCGAAGTCCACCCGCTCCCAGAAGTCCTTGACGCCGTCCAGGTAGAGGCCCTCGGGGAGGCTGAGCGGGCCGTTCGCGGAGTACTCGGCGGGTGACTTCACGGCGTTGACGGCGACGATCAGGAACGGTACGACCATGAACAGGGCCGCGAGGACGAGGGCGACGAGCACCGGGGAGCGGCGCAGGGCGGTCGTCATGCCCGTACCCCCTTCGGAGAGTCCTCGGCGTCCTCGGCCCGGGTCTGGAGCTTCAGGCCGACGAGTGAGACGGCGAGGATGATCACCGTGAGGACGGTGGAGACGGCGGCGCCGTAGCCGACCTGGGTCTTCTCGAAGAACGTGGTGAAGGAGAAGTACGACGGCACGTTGGTCGCGCCGCCCGGGCCGCCCTTCGTCAGGACGTACACCGCGCCGAACACCTTCAGCGCGGCGATCGTGCACCAGGTGAGGACCACGTAGGTCTCGGGGCGGATCTGCGGGAGCGTGATGTGCCGGAAGCGGCGCCACCAGCCGGCGCCGTCCAGTTCGGCGGCCTCGTAGAGCTGCGGGTCGACGCGTTGCAGTCCCGCCATGAAGACGACCAGTGGGAAGCCGAGCTGTACCCAGACCATCACGCCCATCACGCTGTAGAGCGCGATGTCCGGGTCGCCGAGCCAGTCCTGCTGCCAGGAGCCGAGGCCGACGGCCTTCAGCAGCTCGTTGAGCGAGCCGTTGTCGGGCGCGAGGATCCAGCTCCAGACGATGCCCGCGATCGCGATCGGCAGCACCTGCGGGAGATAGAAGCAGGCACGCAGCACCGCCGCCCAGCGACTCCCGAAGTGCTTGCCGACGAAGTCGAACAGGGCGGCGGCCAGGACCAGTCCGAGCACGGTGGGTACGGCCGCCATCGCCACCACCATGAACAGGCTGTGCCGGAACGACGCCCAGAACTCCGAATCGTCCAGCAGGTCACGGTAGTTGGCGAGCCCCGCCCATTCCGGGGAGCCCACGCCCCGCCAGTCGGTGAAGCTCACCCCGGTGTTCATCAGGAACGGCACGACGATCACGGCCAGGAAGGCGAGCACCCCGGGGAGGAGGAAGAGGGCATACGAGTCCTTGGCCCGGCGCCCCGAACTTCCCTGTTTCCGTGCGGAGTCGGCGACCCGGCCGTGCCTTCCGGCTCGCTCGGCGGTGGCCGTCATGTCTTCGGTACGCCCTTGTCGTAGGCCTCCTGCAACGCGTCGAGGACCGCGTCCGGCTTCTCGCTGCCCGTGATCAGCTTCTGGACCTCGGAGACGAGGACGTCGTAGAAGCCGGGGGCCGGCCAGTCGGGGTAGAAGGCGAGGCCGTCCCTGCCGGAGAGGGTGTTGAAGTCGGCGATCAGCGACTTGGCCTGCGGGTCGGTGATGGCGGCCGGGTCGGCGGCCACCGGGACCCCGCCCTTGTTGCCGAGCAGGTTCTGGATCTTCTCCGACATGGTGATGTCGATGAAGTCGTAGGCGAGTTCCTTGTTCTTGGCGCCCTTGGGCACGACCCACAGGTTGCCGCCGGAGCCGAGTGTGAGGCCGCTGTCGGGCCACAGGAACGTGCCCCAGTCGAACTTCGCCTCGCTCTTGAAGCGGCCGTACCACCAGCTGCCGGAGAACAGGATCGGGCTCTTGCCCTGGATGAAGGAGACGCCCGCGTCCTCCGCCTTCAGACCGCTGGAGTTCTTGCCGAAGTACCCCTTCTTCACCCAGTCGGCGAAGGTCTCGGCACCGTAGGTCCAGGCGGCATCGTGGAAGTCCGTCTTCCCCTTGTACAGCTCGTACTTGTCGACCCAGGCGCGGTCCGCCTTCGACAGGGCGAGCTGGTACAGGTACTGCTGGGCCGGGTACTCGGCGCCCGCGTCGGCCAGCGGGGTGATGCCGTCGGCGACGAACTTGTCCATCGTGGCGGTGAGTTCGGCGAACGAGGTCGGCTCGGCGATCCCGTGCTTCTTGAAGAGGTCCTTGTTGTAGAACACCATCGTGTACTCGGCGTAGTTGGGCACGCCGTACCAACTGCCGGAACCCATCACGCCGTTGGTGTCGTACTGGCTGGTGGTGCGGACACCCGCGCCGATCTTCTTGTCCCAGCCGCGCTTCGTCACCTCGGCGGTCAGGTCGGTGAGCAGGCCCTGGGTGGAGAGCAGGCCGGCCGTCGCATTGCCCTTGTTGTACTCCATCAGGTCGGGCGCGTCGGAGGAGTTGAGGACCATCGGGGCGGTCTTCTGGATCTGTTCGAAGCCCTTCTCCTCGAACTCCACCGTGACGCCCGGATGCGTCGCCTTGAACTCCTCGACGGCCGCCTTCCAGGCCTGCCCCATCGCACTGTCGGGGCCCTCGTAGTGCCACAGGCGCAGGGTCTTCCCGTCGGACGTCCCACTGTCCGAGCCTCCGCAGGAGGCCACGAGCAGGGCCCCGGTCAGGGCCCCCACCAGGGCTGTCGCCGTCTTCGTCCTACGCCTGCCATACCTTCTTGCCGTCAACATCCAGTGCCTCCGGGGGAGTCGGATGGATCTCGGTCACCGGTCGCGCGCCGGGGTCGTCGAACGGTTCGACGCGGGTCGTCGAAGCGCTTCGACGGGCGAAGGTATGTGTGGTGTGTGAACCAGTCAATGGGGCGTGCGTGAATTGGCCCGCCGGGCCGCGGTGAGCGACAGCAGCAGCGCGCTCGCCGCCGCCGCGAGCGGGACGCCGTACCCCGCCGTGGCCGACACCCGTTCCGTCACCCAGCCGCCGGCCGCCGAACCGGCGGCTATGCCGCCCAGGAGGCCGGTCACCGCGAGGGTCATGCCCTCGTTGAGACGGCCCTCAGGAGTCCGCTGCTGGACCAGCGTCATGTTCGTGATCATCGTGGGCGCGGTGGCCGTCCCGGCGATCAGCAGGGCTCCCGCGAGAACGAGGAGTGAGCCGGTCAGGGCGGCGGCGAGCAGGGGCAGTGACATCAGGACCGTCATCGCGGCCAGGCACCAGGGATGGCGCCGCTCGGCGGACCCGGCCGGGCGCAGCGCCCCGTACAGCAGACCGGCCGCACAGGATCCGGCCGCCTGGAGGGCGAGTACGGCACCGGCGGCGGCCCGGTGCCCCCGCTCGTCGGCGAAGGCGATCGTGACGACCTCCATCGACCCGAACACGGCGCCCGTGGCCAGACATACGGCGAGCAGCGGACGCATGCCGGGGGCGCGCGGCAACGACGTACCCCGCGTGTGAAGCCCTTCGACGCGGGGGCGGGCGGGCGGCTCGGTCGAGCGCTGGGCGGTGAAGAGGAGAACGCCGGTCACCAGCAGGACGACCCCGACGAGCGTGCCCGCCTCCGGGAACAACGCCCCGCACAGGAAGGACGCGAGTACCGGGCCCAGCATGAAACAGAGCTCGTCGGCGGCCTGTTCGAAGGAGTTGGCGGTGTGGAGTGCCTTCTCGTCGCCGTCCAGGAGATGGGCCCAGCGGGCGCGTGACATGCCGCCCGTGTTGGGGGTCGTGGCGGTGGCGGCGTAGGCGGCGAAGAGGGTCCAGTCGGGGGCGCCGTACCGCGCGCAGAGCAGCAGGGCGAGGGAGCCGAGGGCGGCAAGTGCCGTGGCCGGTACGGCGATTCGGGCCTGGCCGTGCCGGTCCACGAGCCGTGCGGTCCAGGGCGCGACCACGGCTGTCGCGGCGAGGCCGGTCGCGGTGACGGCACCGGCCAGGGCGTACGAGCCGCGCGACCCGGCGATCATGATGACCGCGCTCACGCTGAACATACCCATGGGGAGCCGGGCGATCAGGTTCCCGACGGTGAAGGCGCGGGCGCCGGGGTGGGCGAAGAGGTGGCGGTAGGGGCCGGGTGGGTGACGGTTGGCGGGGATGCGCCTGCGGGTTCGGGGGAGCGTGAAGAGGCGGTGGTTGGGGCCGGGTGGGTGGGGGTCGGCCGGGATGCGCCTGCGGGCGCGGGTGCGGGGGCTGAAGTCGGCGATGACCAGGGTGTCCTGGGTGACGGCGGACAATGGCTGGGAGCCCGCTCGGCGTGGTGGCTGCGGCATGCGTCCACCGTCGCCCGGGGTCGATCACCAGGTCCAACACCTGATCCGTGCCGATTGACGCATCCTGGTTGTAAGTTCGCCGGATGTCTGCCCCGAATCACCTCGACCCCCGTCTGCTGCGCGCCTTCGTCGCCGTCGCCGAGGAACTGCACTTCACCCGGGCCGCCGCCCGTCTCTATGTGGCCCAGCAGGCGCTGAGCCGTGACATCCGGCGGCTGGAACGGGAGTTGGGCGCCGACCTCTTCGTACGGTCGACCCGGCGGGTGGCCCTGTCGGCCGAAGGTGAGCGCCTGCTGCCGTACGCCCGGCGGGTGTTGGCGGCCCACGACGAGTTGCTTGCCGCGTTCGGGGAGGCCCGGCCGCTGCTGGTGGACCTCAACTCGCCGGGGCTGACGACCGGGCGGCGGGTGCTGCACCGGGCGCGTGAACTCGCCCCCGACCACGAGCTGATGGCCCGGTTCGAGAGCGGACTCACCTACGCGGCGGGCGAGTTGCTCGGGGGCCGGCTTGACGCGTCGTTCGGACGGTTCGCGGGCCTGGACCCGGTGCTACGGGCACAGCTGGACCAACAGCCCGTGCGCTACGAGCCCATGGCGGTCGTCCTGCCCGAGGACCACCGCTTGGCCGCGCTGACCGAGGTGCCGTTGGCCGCGCTCGCGGGGGAGACCGTGTACGCGGGGGCCGGAAACCCTCGTACCCCCGAGTGGACCGATCTCGCGCGTCGGCTTTTCCACGGGCGGGGGATCGAGATCGCGCCACCCGCGCCGCTCGCTGTGGGCGACGAGGAGTTCCAAAGGATCATGGCCAGGACGCGGACCCCGGTCCTCGCTGTCGTGGACTTCCCCGCCCTGCCCGGAACGGTGGTTCGACCGCTGGTCGACCCGGTTCCGCTGTCCCTCGTGTCGTTGGTGTGGCGGAAGGGTCTGGTCCACCCGGGATTCGACGCTCTTCGACGGGCCGCGGCCCAACTCGCGGACGCGGAAGGGTGGCTGCGGAGGCCTGTCGAGGGGTGGATTCCAGCCGCTGAGCACAACATCATTCAAGCTCACAAGTAACACATGGCAAACACTGGACCTTCACGTGCGCTACATTCGACTTCCCGGGTGCAGTATGACAAATGGGGGCGCTCGGATCGGATGGGGGTCCGATTCGAACATCGGTAGTACGAAAATCCCGGAATCGTACGCGCGCCCGAAAGGTTCCCGTGGGGGGATGTGCGTGCGAGTGAAAAAGTGGCGAGAAGACGCCCAGCCGGAGTGGTCCGACAGTGGTAACGGCGGCGGTTCCGAAGTCGGGGCCGTGTCCGGAACCCAGCAGCTGCCAGGAGTAACCCCGGGTAGCACCGGACCGGTACCCCGGCAGCGTCATGCCGGGGCACCGGCCCGCCCCGGAGGCAGAGGAGCCCACGCCCAGCCGCGCTCCAGCAGAGGCGGAGCCGGGCCGTCGCCCAGTGCCCCTTGGGAGAACGAGGCGGAGGCCGGTCACACCCACGACCCGCACGAGGTGACGGTCCAGCTCGACGGAGTGGGCCGGCAGCTGGACGAACTCCTCGTCCGGCAGGCCAAGGAGGGCCAGGACGCCGACGGCGTGGGTGCCGGTGACGGCCCCGTCTTCGTCGACGAGACCGGCCGCCGTAGCCGCCGGTACCGCAGGATTGGCATCGTCGTGGGCATCTCCTGCGCCGTGTACGCCGTCGTCATCGTCGCCACCCTCCTCTCCGGCAACTCGGACGCGCCCTGGCTGCCTGTCCCCGGCCAGCAGGACGAGCAGCCCGCCGGCCAGGTCGAGACGAGCCCGCTGCCCGCCGAGTCGGCCGAGCCGACGGACACGGCCGAGGCCACGCCGGGGGCCCCGGAGGCCTCGGTGAGCGCGGGGGCCACTCCTTCGTCGAAGGGGACTCCTGCCGCTGCCGCCGCCACGCCGGGCATGTCGCCCAGCGCCTCGAACCCGGGTACGTCCGTCGAGCCCCAGCCCTCGGTCAGCGCCAGCAAGCCGGAGCCGGGGACCACCACGCCCGAGCCGGAACCCGAACCGTCCGTGTCGGTGTCCAGTTCGCCGGAGCCGAGCCCTTCGGAGAGCACCGCTCCCTCGTCCGAGCCGTCTCCCTCGGTGTCCCCGGCCGGGGACGGCGGCACGGTCGCCGGCGGTCCCAGCGACCCGACCCCGATCGCCGAGAGCCCGGCCGAACCGAGCGCCACGCTCGCGAGCGGTGACGGCTACGGCGACGACGACCCGGCCGCCTCACCGACGTCGGCAACTTCGCCAACGACGGCGACCGTGACGGCTTAGCGGGCGCCCGACGAGCGCAGGCCGAGGCCGACCCGCTCGTTCCGCCCAGCAGAACCACATCCAGCAGAACGCCGAGCAGATCACCGTCTGTCTCTGTCGACTCCCTACTCGACTCGCAACTCTCCACTCGCGACTGCCGACTGTCGACCCCGTTCTGATCTCCTCGTCCCCGGAGAACAACCTCTGATGGCATCCCGCTCCCGCCGCCACGGCGCCTCGAACGGCGCCGGGGGCGCCGTCCGGCGCCGACGGCTGCCCATGCGTCTGCTGCTCCCCTCGCTCATCCTGCTCGCCCTGATGGCGATGCTGATGCTGCGCGGGTACGTGCACAGCGAAATCCTCGCCGACCACCGCATCCAGCCCGAGGCCTCCGCCGACCGGGTACCGGAGAAGATCCTGGAGGGCGGCCCGGTCATCGACACCAGAAGCGGCCGGACCACCAGCCTGAACGTCCCCGACCACCGGCTCGTCCTCACGTTCGACGACGGCCCGGACCCCGAGTGGACCCCCAAGGTCCTCGACGTCCTCAAGAAGCACCACGCGCACGCGGTCTTCTTCGTCACCGGGACCATGGCCTCGCGCTACCCGGATCTCGTACAGCGCATGGTCGAAGAGGGCCACGAGGTGGGGCTGCACACCTTCAACCACCCCGATCTCTCCTTCCAGTCGAAGAAACGAATCGACTGGGAGCTGTCGCAGAACCAGCTGGCGCTCGCCGGTGCGGCGGGCATCCGTACCTCGCTGTTCCGGCCGCCGTACTCCTCCTTCGCCGACGCCATGGACAACGAGTCGTGGCCGGTCACGGAGTACATCGGCAAGCGCGGCTACATCACCGTCGTCAACAACACGGACAGCGAGGACTGGCGCAAGCCCGGCGTCGACGCGATCATCCGCGAGGCCACCCCCAAGGGGGGCAAGGGCGCGATCGTCCTCATGCACGACTCCGGCGGCGACCGCCACCAGACCGTCGAGGCCCTCGACCGCTTCCTGCCCGACATGAAGAAGAAGGGGTACGCGTTCCGCAACCTCACCGAGGCCCTCGACGCGCCCAGCGCGCACACGCCGGTCGCCGGCGTCGAGCTGGCCAAGGGCAAGGCGTGGACATTCCTGGTGCAGGCCTCCGACGAGATCACCGGCGCGCTGGTCGTCGGTCTCGCGATCATCGGTGTGCTGGTGTTCACCCGGTTCGGCCTGATGCTGCTGCTCTCGGTCCTGCACGCCCGCCGCACCCGCCGACCCGACTTCAGCTGGGGCCCGCCGATCACCGAACCGGTGTCGGTGCTGGTGCCGGCGTACAACGAGGCCAAGTGCATCGAGGCCACCGTGCGTTCACTGATGCGCAGCGAGCATCCCATCGAGGTGATCGTCATCGACGACGGGTCCAGCGACGGCACGGCCCGCATCGTCGAGAACATGGGCCTGCCGAACGTACGCGTCGTGCGCCAGCTCAACGCGGGCAAGCCCGCCGCCCTCAACAGGGGTGTGGCGAACGCCCGTTACAACCTGATCGTGATGATGGACGGCGACACGGTCTTCGAGCCCGGTACCGTCCGCGAACTCGTCCAGCCCTTCGGTGACCCGCGCGTGGGCGCCGTCGCCGGCAACGCCAAGGTCGGCAACAAGGACTCCCTGATCGGCGCCTGGCAGCACATCGAGTACGTGATGGGCTTCAACCTGGACCGCCGGATGTACGACGTCCTGGGCTGCATGCCCACCATCCCCGGCGCGGTCGGCGCGTTCCGGCGCTCCGCCCTGAAGCGGGTGGGCGGGATGAGCGACGACACGCTCGCCGAGGACACGGACATCACGATGGCCCTGCACCGCGACGGCTGGCGGGTCGTGTACGCGGAGAACGCGCGCGCCTGGACCGAGGCTCCGGAGTCCGTCCAGCAGCTGTGGTCCCAGCGCTACCGCTGGTCGTACGGCACCATGCAGGCGATCTGGAAGCACCGCCGTTCCGTCGTCGAACGGGGCCCGTCGGGCCGCTTCGGCCGGGTGGGCCTGCCCTTCGTGTCGCTGTTCATGGTGGTGGCACCGCTCCTCGCCCCCCTGATCGACGTGTTCCTGCTCTACGGGCTGGTGTTCGGCCCGACCGGGAAGACCGTCCTCGCCTGGCTGGGCGTACTCGCCATCCAACTGATCTGCGCGGCCTACGCGTTCCGCCTCGACCGGGAGAAGATGACCCACCTGATCTCGCTGCCCCTGCAACAGATCCTCTACCGCCAGCTCATGTACGTCGTGCTGCTGCAGTCCTGGATCACCGCGCTCACCGGCGGCCGGCTGCGCTGGCAGAAGCTCCGGCGCACCGGGGTCGTCGGCTCGGCACCGGAAGCCGTACCGGCCGCCCGGACGAGCGGCGGCGACAGGAGGCCGGTGGCATGACCCAGCACCCCACGTCGGCCACGACGCCGACCGACGAACCGACGACCACACAGGCGTACGAGGTTCCACGGCAACCGACCACCGACGAGCCGCCCTCCGTGGTCGAGGCGCCCAAAGGGGCGAAGCCGGGCCGTGACCGCTACCTCGACCTGCTCCGCAGCATCGCCCTGGTCAGGGTCGTGGTCTACCACCTGTTCGGCTGGGCATGGCTGACGGTCGTGTTCCCGTCCATGGGCGTGATGTTCGCGCTCGCGGGTTCGCTGATGGCCCGTTCCCTGAAACGCCCCGCACTCGGGGTGATCCGGGGCCGGATCCGGCGCCTGCTGCCCCCGCTGTGGGTGTTCAGCGTCGTGGCGCTGACACTGATGTTCCTCGGCGGCTGGGACCCGGCCAAGGATCCCGACCACAGCGGCACCTTCGGCCTGGTCGAACTCCTCAACTACGTCATCCCGGTGGGCGCCCCGCCGTTCCCCTGGAGCATCGGCTCCAAGTCGGGCTTGCTGGAGAACACGTGGGCGGTGCAGGCCGCGGGCCCGCTCTGGTACCTGCGGGCATATCTGTGGTTCGTGGTCGCCTCGCCGCTGCTGCTGTGGGCGTTCCGCCGGGTCCCGTGGGCGACGCTGCTCGCGCCGCTGGCCCTGACGGCGGTCGTCGGTACGGGAGTTGTCACCATCCCCGGTGAGACGGGCAACGCGGTGACCGACTTCGCGGTGTACGGCGGTTGCTGGGTGCTGGGCTTCGCCCATCACGAGGGCCTGCTGAAGGAGATCCCGCGCTATGTCTCCGTGTCCTGCGCGGCCCTGCTCATGGCCTTCGGCATCTGGTGGGCCTCGGGCCACAAGGGCCCCGACGGCTGGGACCTGAACGACATCCCGCTGGCCCAGGCGATGTGGTCGTTCGGGTTCGTGGTGATCCTGCTCCAGTACTCCCCGTCGTGGCAGGAGCTGCCGGGCCGCCTGGCGAAGTGGGACAGGCTGGTCACGCTCTCCAACAACAGGGCCGTCACGATCTATCTGTGGCACAACCTGCTGATCATGGCGACGGTGCCACTGATCGACCGCCTGTACGAACTCCCGTTCATGACCGACGGAATGGTGTCCGCGCTGGACACGACGTACAACCTGTGGATGTTCGTCCTGGTCTGGCCCTTGATCGGCCTGACGATCCTGACTCTGGGCTGGGTCGAGGACGTGGCCGCCAAGAGGGGGGCTCGGTTCTGGCCGGACGGGGCGAAGCGCACGGGCAGGGGACGGCGGGGCTGAGCGACGGGGAGGGGGACGGGGAGTGGGACGGCCCGGCACCCTGGTGGGTGCCGGGCCGTGTTGTGCCGACTGTCCGACGTCAGCCGTCTTCTTCCTCGTCCTCCTCGTCCCGGTCCTCGTCGTCGTCCTCGTCGTCGAGGGGGCCGAGCTTCGGGAGTACGTCCGTGTCCAGGCCGTACTCGTCGAAGATGTCCTCCAGCGCCCGGACCATGGCGTCCACTCCGGGTTCTCGAACGATGACAAGGTCTTGAACCTGGAAGTACTGACCGCCCAGGCACTCACCGGTGGTCGCCCAGCGGCCCATGACCGAGTCGATCGCAGACCGGGTGAGCAGTGTCGCGCTCCACCGCGTCCCGTCGGGGCCGGTGATCACGGCGTCCACGTTGTCGACGGTCTCCGGGGAGTCACCATCGCCGATGAGGAAGCGGAGGGACAGCTTCGCGGTCCGGACGGTCCAGTAGGGGTCGTCATTTCTTTCCATACAGCTTCTTCAACCTGTTGAAGACCTTCTGTTCGTTGTCCTTGTCCGCCTTGGCCATGATCTCGATCGAGTTGCCCTCCTTGCGGAAGAACAACCGACCGCCGTTCCGGCCGCGGGCGTAGCTTATGCCGGTCGCCTTGTGGTAGGAGGTGCCGATGCCCGCCTTCATGTTGTCCATGCTCAACTGCTCGAAGAGATGGTCGAAGTCGGCCTGGACCTGCCGGTTCTTCCCCGCTTCGCGCGCCAATTCGGAGAGGACCTTGTCCTTGCCGATCGACGAGGACATGCAGTTCTTGGGGGCGGGCGCGGCAGCCAGGCCGACGGGTGCCACGGCGGGCGTCGCCGCCAGTGCCGTACGCGTGCCCCCAGCAGGAGCGAGGGCTGCCGCTCCGAGGACGTCGTCGGCGAGGCTCAGCAGGCACTTGACCGGCGTGCTGCCCTTGCGCAGTTTCTCCAGCAGTTTCCGGAGCCGGTCCAGGGTGTGTTTCGCCTGAGCCACGTCGTCGAGGAACTTGGCGATGCCACTGGACACCTTGACGATCGCCTTGGTGACCGCGGGGAGCTTGCCGACCGCCAGGACCAGGCTGCCCACGTCGACCAGCGACCACAGGCAGCTCTCGACGTCACCCGTACCGAAGCAGCGCTTGACGTTGTTGACGCCGATGACTTCGAGCAGGATCTCGGCGCCGTTCTGCTTGACCCAGTCGATGACATCCAGGGACGCGAGCGCCTTGGCCGCCCGGTAGTCGTCGACGCAGCTCTGGCCACACTGGGCGAGCAGCAGCGCCTCGTCGTCGGCGGACAGTCCGGGGCCGCTGTCGGGAGCGCCGGTCGCATTGGCGGCGCGCTCCGCCTGGACCCGCTTCTCGTACTCCTCCTCAGCCTTGGTGGCGGAGGCGTCGGCGTCCTTGGCGGCGCCGTCCGCGTTCTTCGCGGCAGCCTCCGCCGCGGTGGCGTAACTCTCCGACTGGGCCGCGGTGTCGCGGGCACTCGCGGCGTCGGCGGTGGCCGCGTCGGCAGCCTGGTGGGCACCGGCCGCGTCGCGCTCGGCCTCGGTGGCCTCGTTGTTCGCGGCGGTGGCCTCGCTCTTGGCGGTGTAGGCCGCGGTCTGGGCGTAGGCGGCGTCCGAACTCGCCTGCGCGTCGTACGCCTGGGCGTTGATGTCGGCCTTCTTGGCCGCCTCCGCCGCCTTGGCGGCTTCGGCGGCGGAGGCACGGGCCGCTGCCACCGATGTGGCGGCCTTCGCGGCGTCGGCGGCTGCGTTCGCCGCGGCCGTGGCAGCCGCCTTGGCGTCGGCGGCTGCCTTGTCGGCCAGCGCCTTCGCGGCTGCGGCGGCCTTCGCCGCGTCGTCGGCCTTGGCCTTGGCCGCCGCTGCCTGCTGCTCGGCGAGGGTCAGCGAGGTCTGACCGGTGAGGACGGCGTAGGCGGCGGCGGAGTCGGTCTCCTTATAAGGGGTGCCGATGTTGATGGCGTCGTTGGCGGGCCTGATCACCTCGGCGGCCGAGTCGCGCGCCGCGCTCGCGGCCTCGCTCGCCGCGTAGGCCTGGCCGGCGGTGACCGCCGCCCAATTGGCCGTCTTCAGGGCCTCTTCGCGGGCGGCCGTGGCCTGTTGCCGGGCGGTGACGGCGGCCGCGGCCGCCTTCTTGGCCTCGACCTCCGCGTTCTCGGCGTTCTTCTGCGCGGCTGCGGAGGCGCTGATCGCCGTGGCGGCGGCAGCGTGCGCGGTGACGGCCGCGGCATGGGTGGTGAGTGCCGCGGCGGCGGCGCCGTCCGCCGCCGACTGTGCCGTACCGGCTGCCGCGTCCGCCCGGGTGGCGGCGGCGCGGGCGTTGAGGGCGGCGGTCGTGGCGGTCGCGGCGTTCTGCCGCGCACTGGCCGCTGCCGCCGTCGCGGTGTTCGCGGCGGCCCTGGCCTCGGTCGCGGCGGCCCGGGTCTCGGCTGCTGTCGCCGTACCGACGGCTGCCGCCGCTGCCGCTTCGAGCGCGGCGGCCCGGGACAGCGCGGCCTGCTCGGTCTCCTGCGCCGCCTTTGCCCGGTCCCGTGCCTCGTAGGCCTCTTGCTGCGCTTCGACGGTCGCCTCAAAGCGGGTCGAGGCGGTCGCTCCCGCCGTCTCGGCGGCCCCCCGCGCGGTGGCCGCCGTCTCCGCGTCCGCCTTGGCGCGGGTCTCCGCGTCCTGGGCCTTGGCGCGTTCACGGCTGGCGGTGGCGTGTTCGGCCTTCGCCACGTCGCGGGCGGCCTCGGCGTCGGCGCGCCGGGCGGCGGCCGTGGCGGCGCCGGTCCGCGCGGTCTTCTCGGCAGCCTCGGCGGTGGCCTGCGCGGCCTTCGCCTTGGTGGCGTTGGCGGCGGCCTCCTTGGCCTGTACGTCCGCTGCCGTCGCCGCGGCCTTCGCCTGGGCGGCGGCCTCCTCGGCGGCGGCCCGACGGAACTCGGTGTTGAGCGCGTGCGCCTGGGTCTGCGCCAGAGCGAACTGCGCCTTCGCATCGGCGACGGTGGCCTTGGCGGCGTTCACCGCGGTCTGGGTGGCCTTGGCGGCTGCCTGGGCTGCCGCGTACGAGGCTTTCACGACCTGCGCCGACTGCTGGGCGTACAGCAGACCGCGCCCACGGGGCGTCTTGGCCGAGTCCGCGATGGCGTACGCACTGCTCTGGGCGGCGACCGCCTTGTCGGCGGCGGTCTTGGCGGCGGTCACGGCCTGGTTGGCCAGGGTGAGCTGGGCGGAGACCCGGGTGCGGGCGTTGGCCAGGTCGGTGGTGGCCTGCGTGAAGACGGCGGCCTTGGGGCGCAGGGGGTCGTCCTTGGGCTGCCCGGCCCAGTACTTCTGCCAGACCAGGATCTGTTCGGCGAGCCAGGCCTGTGCGATCCCCTCGATCATCGCGTCCGTCGCCTTGTGCACCTGCGCGGCGGCGGTCACCTCGGCGGCCATGATGTCGGCCCGGGGCTTGGCCTGGGACGCGTACTCCGCCTCCCACTCCGCGTAGGCGGTGGCCGTTACGGAGGCGAGCACCCGGCGCGGGTCGATGGGGTTCCAGCTGTCGCAGTTGCCCCAGGCGATCTTGAGCTGTTCCACCTCCATGCGGTACTCGGCGCTGTCCTCCGCCGGTGCCTGCCGGGGGAAGCCGCCCTGTCGCAGATAGCGGGCGATGTCGGTCGAGGTGGTGCCGTTGTAGGGGGCGGTGAGGCTGCCGTTGGACAGCATCAGATCCGCGATCCGGTCGTCGCCCTGCGGATCCTTGCCGGTGATCACGGCGTTGAGCTTCTTGGCGCTGGCGATGGCGGCCGCACCGGGAACGCTGCGGCCGTCCTCCCCGAAGCGGTCGTACAGCTGTTTCTGCGGGCCGATGGTGAAGGCGCGGATGGTCGCGTCGAACTCGGGTGCGTGCAGCGTGACGCCGCCGTCACCGCCGTAGTACGAGGTGGCGTACGCGCGGTTGGCTGCCTCCCAGCGGGCGGTGCTCGCGTTGGAGGCGGTGACGTAGTCGGAGATCCCGGCGACGTCGTCGGTCACGGCGTCGTCCAGGACGCTGGGGTAGATGTTGGCCCGGCGGTACAGGGCCGCGGCCAGCTCGGTGTCGGTGCCGTTGAGGGCCTTCGACGCGGCGGCCTTCAGCACCGGCCCGCCGATGTGCAGTCCGAAGCCGGCCTCGCAGCGGTTGGCACGGAGGTCCTGGCCGAAGGAGATCCGGGTGCCGCCGGTGTCCGGCAGCGGCTCGGGGGTGGCGCCGGCCGGTACGGCGTACACCAGGCCGGACAGCACGGCTACCGCTGTCGCCAGTGCGACGCCGGCCGGGCCCTTGCGCGGGCCATGGGACATGGATCTGCTCCGGGGACGGCCCCGTAAAAGTAACGCTCTGCGCACGTTGCTTCCCGTCTTCTCGGTCGAAGGTCGAAGGATCGGCCCAGAAGGGGAAGCGGCGAACGGCGAACGCATCGCGCGGCAACAGAAAATGACGTACGTCGGAAAAAGGACGGTACGTCAGAGAACGCGAGGACACAGACAACGGCGCCCGGACGCGGGCAGGGAGCACGAGCCGCACTGGTCACGCACGGCACTCCTTGCCCCACTTCCCCCGTGGGCACGGAGATACTTACACATCGAACTGGCTTGCGAAAGAGGCTTGTTGGCGGTGATCCCGGCTTCGCCGGACGGCGCGGTCGGCGGCAGCGGCACCATCGAAAGACCGCCGACGAGTCGTCGGACTCAGTCCTTTGCGCCGGGAAGTCCGCGTGACCGGGAGACGGTCCGCGAGATCGTGAGGCCGTACGGCCGCATGCGCCAAGGCGGTCCGCCACGCCGCTGAACCTCAGCGCAGGACCAGCAGCACCGCCAGGGCGATGAGCAGTGAGTCGATCCGGTCCAGCAGGCCGCCGGAGCCCGGCAGCCAGTGGCCGGCGTCCTTTGCCCGGGCGCCCCGCTTGACCATGGACTCCAGAAGGTCCCCGGCCGGGCCGCCGACCGCCACCGCGATCGCCATCGGCCAGCTCAGCGCCGACAGCACCGCGAGCACGCCGATGCCCGCCGTCGCCCCGGCCAGCGTCCCGCTCCACCGCTTGGCCGGTGACAGTGGCGACAGACGCGGGCCGCCCAGCCTCCGGCCGGCGAAGTACGCCACGATGTCGGCGATCGAGACGGCCACGAACAACGCGAGCGCACTCGCTCCCAGCGGCACCAGCGCGGCCAGCACACTCAGCCAGGCCAGCCCGAGCAGGCCGGCGCCGAGCCGACGCAGTCCATGGTCGGCGTCACCGGTCAGGAGTGGCGGCGCGGCCACCGCGAGCGCCCCGACCGCGACCACCCGTAGTACCTGCCCGGGCGCCAGCCATGCGGCCAGCACCACGCCCGACACCGCCGCGGCCAGCACCAGCCGGTCCACCGGGCCCAGCTGCATCAGCCCGCCGAACTCCAGCACCGCGATCACCCCGACCACGACGGCCAGGGCCGCTGTCCCCGGGTGGCCCCACCAGAACGCACCGGTGACCAGCGGCACCCCGACCGCCCAGGCGCACCACCTGACCATCAGCTCACGGCGCCGCGACGCCACCACCGCGACTCCGCCGAGCGCCAGCGCCCCACCGAGGTAGGGCGCCAGCGAGGCAACAGTGATCACCGGGCGGATCCGGCGGCGGGAACGGGCTCAGGCAGGGAAGCGGGCGACGAGGTCGCCGCACGCGGCCTCAGTACGTCAAGAGCGGTCTGGAACGCGGCCACGATGCGCGCGTTCTCGGCGGTGTCCCGCACCGCGACCCGCACGGTGCGTCCCTCGTACTCCGGCGACAAGGGCGACAGATCGCGCAGATAGACGTCGTGGGCGCGGCACTCGTTCACCACCTGTGCGGCGCTCGGCCCGCCGGGCGGCAGGGTCACCGAGAGGAAGTTCGCCACGCCCTCCTCCACGACCACGGTCTCGTCCACCCCGGCCAGGTCGGCGGCCAGTCGCCGGCGCAGCTCGTGGGTGCGCAGCCAGCAGTCGCTGTAGTACGCCGGGTCGCGCAGGGCGGCCACCGCGGCCAGCTGCGCGGGGAGGCTGACCGGCCAGGGCGGCGTCCATCGGCGTAGTCGCGCCGCGGTGACCGGCTCGGCCACCAGGTACGCGGCCCGCATTCCGGAGAGCGCGTACATCTTGGAGAGCGAGGTGCAGACCACCACGCGCGGGTCCGTGGCGGCGAGGTCGGCGAGCGACTCGCCCAGGTCGACATAACCGAGGTAGGCCTCGTCGATCCACCAGCGGGTCCGGGCCGGAGCGGCGGCGATCACCGCACGCAGCTCGGCGGCCGGCGCGTGACGTCCGGTCGGGTTGTTGGGGTTGACCACCACCACGAGGTCGTAGTGCTCGGCCCCGACGACAGCTGCCAGCCGGGCCGGATCGATCCGCCAGCCGTCCTCGCGGCGCAACCGGAACCGGTCCACCCGGCAGCCGATCACCCGCTCCGTGACGTGGGCGTACTCGCCGTAGCCCGGATCCATCAGCAGCACCCTGCTCTCCGGGGTCAGCCACCGCCCGAACGCCCGGAAGATCAGGTCGGACGAACCGGCGCCGACCGCGAGGGTCTCCGCCGGCAGCGCCCGGGACGCGGCGATCTCCGCCAGCAGACCCTCGGCACCGGTCGGCGGCGAGGTACGGGCCGTCCAGCCCGGATCCTCCGTGAGCGCCGCCCGTACCCCGGGAGCGGGAGGGAACCAGGCGTCCAGCACATCGGCCGCGACCACCTCCCGACGCCGCCCCAGACTGCGGAAGTCCGTACCGATGGCGGTGAACGAGGCACCGCCGTGCTCGCAGCCGTCCGGCCGGGGCGCGAACGGCATGTCCAGCCGCCAGTCCACGGCGGACCGCAACCGCTCCAGCGTGGTGCGGTAACGCTCCATCGTGGCCCTGGTCAGCTCGGCCACGCTCCCGGTCAGCACCTCGAACGTCACCGCCCCACTGCGGACGGTCCGGCCGACCGGGCGCAGGCCGGCGGCCAGATACATGTCGAGCAGCTCGGTACGCCCCATCGCCACCACCTGCCGACCACCCCGGGAGGCGATCCAGCGCAGCGCCGCGTACATCAGCAGCGGAGCTGCCGCGGAGGCCCGCCAGCGCGGCTCGACGGTGAGGATCCGCACCTCGAACAGACCGCTGTCGTTCAGCAGGGGCAACTCGTCGCGGGTCAGGTACTTGTCCAGCCCGTACCGCCCCAGCCAGGGCGGAGTCAGACTGACGAACCCGACACGATCCGCGCCTCGCGCCGCGACCAGATAGACGTTGTCCCCGTCCAGCCCGTCCCGAAGCCGCCCACTCGGATCCGGCCCATGCTGGCCCAACTCCCGCGCGTACACCCGGTGACGCAGCTCGTGGACCCACTCAAGATCCTCCGGTGTGGCAACGCGCACCTGCAGATCACGACGCATGAGCACCTCTCTCGACACGAACGGAACGCCCCATCGTCCGCAACCCGGCGGAGGCCCGTCAGGGCCGAGCGACTCAGGGGGGCTGAGTACGCGTACTCATCAGACCCGCCCCGCCCGAGGTGACCCAGGCGCGCCCGCGTGCGGTGATCAGTCCGGCCGGGACATCTCCCGACACCCGGGTGTACGCCCTTCGCCTGCCCCACGGCCCCCGTGCCGCACGAGTCGCACGTATGACTCTACGAGCCGCTTTGAAGGGGCACGGCATGGAGGAAGTCCTTGATGCGTGACCAATGCGTACCGGCACACGAAGGGGCCGGCGTCCGTGCGGCTGACCGCACGGGGGGACAGGCGGTTGCGGGTGGGTGCGTGGGATACGAACGCGGAGCGTGGGCGTGGGCTGCTGCTCATGCAGGAGTACGCCAGCTCGTGGGGCGGTTGGCCGCTCGGCGACGGTCTGCTCGACCGCGGTGCCGGGAAGCTGTTGTGGTTCGAGGTCGGTGCCGGGCTCAGCGGTCGATGAGGGCTGAGTCGAGCACGTTCGTCTCGGCCGGCGCTTGCACGTTCACGGGCTCGTCAAAAGCGCTGTAGGTGGTCGTGGTGCTGTATTCGGTGCCCTCGTAGACAACCTTGAGGATGTACGGCTTGCCCTCGGTGGCGACGTAGAAGATGAAGGCGCCGCCCTTGTCCTCCTCGTCGGTCACCACGAGACGTATCGCCGAGGTTCCGTCGACCTCGGTTGATTCACCCTTCTTCGCCGTACCGAAGGACGTGAAGTCACGGCTGCAGTCGGAGAGCCCGTCGCCCGGCTGTGCGTTGCTCGCTGCGGTCTTGATCCAGGTGTCCTGGGCTCCGTCCATGGCCTTGCCCGACCACCCCTCGATGTACTCCCGGTTCGGGCGGACGTAGTCCGTTTCGCCGACTCTGATCTGCTCGAGGACGGCTCCCTTCGCCTCCCACGTCACCTTCGACGTGCACCTGCTGTCGAGGTCGGTGGTCAGGCGGCTGGAGATGTCGCCACCCTTGTTCTTGGCCTTGGTGGTGACTCCTTCGATGGTCACCGACTTGAGTCCGCTCATGGTGTCGTTGGCATCGTCGAGCATCTGCTGGGCGGTGAGCATGTCCGTAGGGTCGCTGCCCGAGCAGCCGGTCGTGGTGGCACCCACCAGCAGGCACGCCAACCCAGCCATGACGGTGATCGATTTCATGCGCACAAGTCCCCCCAGGTCACGAGGAGACAGATTAACGGTGGTATGCCGATGGCGTGAGCGGCATGATCGGCAAAGTCGTCGAGTGGCCCCGTCCCTCGTCACCGCCATCAACCGGGCTGAGGCCGGGAGGCTGGTAGGTGCTGTGCGGGGCGGTTTCAGGTTTTCGACCCGGTCGAACCGAGTCACCGGCAGATGGTGTCACCGTCGAGTTCCAGG
Organism: Streptomyces sp. ME02-8801-2C; assembly: GCF_033793965.1. Classification (NCBI taxonomy): domain Bacteria; kingdom Bacillati; phylum Actinomycetota; class Actinomycetes; order Kitasatosporales; family Streptomycetaceae; genus Streptomyces; species Streptomyces sp. ME02-8801-2C. The sequence continues at coordinate 215,165 of NZ_JARAXP010000006.1, forward strand.
CTGCGGCCGGCGGCGCCCCTCAGAGTGCGCATTTCGTAGCACAAGGATACGGGCGTCTGATCTGGTCTTCCCTCTGGTCGGCGGAACCTTTATCACGCTACTCGCGGAGTGAGGGTAAAGGGCAGCGCATGATTTGCTCTGGTGTCTGCCCCTCGCGTCCCGTTACCGTGATGCTGCCCCGGGCCTTCCCGCCCCGCAAGGTCAGCCGATCGCCCTCGTGAGAGAACGAAGTTGAGCAAGGCACAGTCGCCCTCCGGACACGCGCCGGTCTTCGGACTGATCACGCCCGAGGACTGGTATCGCATTCCACTGCAGCCCCGGGAGCGCCGCGAGGCGTCCGTGAGCGCGCTGATCAGGAGACAGTTCGCCGGTGTCGACGACCAGCCGATCCTGCGCCGCAAGGCCGAGGAGCAGCTGCTCGACACGGCCGGCGCCGGGGTCGAGCAGGGCGGAGTCGTGCTGTACCTGTCGTTCCTGGAGGTCAGCGGCATCCCGCTGTCCGCCTCTCTCCTGGTCTCCCACCTCCACCAGAAGTTCGACAGCCTGGACGCGGTCGCCGCGCTCGCCGGTTCGGGCGAGGTCCAGCTGACGAGGCTGCCCGCCGGACGGGCGGCCCGGCTGGTCCGGCGTGAGCGGTCGAAGCAGTCGCGGAAGCTGGGGTCCGAGTTCGAGGACACCGTTGTGGAGTACTTCGTGCCGGTCCCGGACCGCGACGAGGTACTGATGTTGACCTTCAGCACTCCGCTGGAACCGATCGCGGACGCCATGGTCGGGCTGTTCGACGCGGTGGCCGGTACTTTGCGGTGGCAGAAAGTCGACAGGGCGGAAGACAGCGCAGAAGACAACGGGGAGAAAGAAGAGGGATGGGCGAGCGACTGAGGGTCGACCTGGACGACCTGGAAACGGTCGGCACCGGTCTGCGGACGGTGGCGACCGAACTGGAGGGTCTCGACAAGCTCATGGACGCGTACGACCGCCGTACCGTCGGCCACCAGCAACTCCACGAACGACTGCAGGACTTCTCGGACGGTTGGGACGACAACCGCAAGAAGATGATCGAGCAGATCCAGGGCCTCGGGCAGGTCGCTCACGAGTCGGCCAAGGCGTACAAGGAACTCGACACCGCGCTGTACGACGCGCTCACGGGCAAGGGGAAGAAGAAGTGACCCGCCCCGCGGACCACCGGTGGGAGGTGCTGGGGGAGAGCGGCGACCCTGTGCCTGGTGACGTCCACGAACTGCAGGCCCTCTCGCGCCGGTTCGAGGCCACGGCCAAGACCATCACCGACACCACCGAGGCGCTGCGTCGGCTCGGGAACCTGGAGAGCTGGGACTCCGAGGCCGGGAAGGCCTTCGCCGAGAAGGCCGACGACACGGCGAAGACGGTCGGCAAGGCTCACGACCGCTACGCCGACGCAGCGTCCGCGCTGAAGACGTACTACACCGAGCTGGAGACCATTCAGGGGGACGCGGACAAGCTCCTGCGCGAGGCGGAGACCAAGGACGGCGAGCTGACCTCGGCCAAGTCCGCCGCCGGCGACCCGCCCAAGGGCACCACTGACGGCGAGCAGAAGAAGCTCGACAAGAAGGTGACCGACGTTCAGGAGGGCCTGGACGGCCTGCGCGGCCGGCTCGCGGCGGTGAAGACCCGCCACAAGGAGGCGGGCGACAAGGCGGCCAAGGCCATCCATGACACGACGGAGGGGGATGGGCTCAATGACGGGTGGCTGGATGATCTGCGGGATTCGCTGAAGACCATCAGTGAGATCGCGGGGGCAATCGCCGCGGTCTGTGGACTCGCGGCGCTGCTGGTCGGCTGGATTCCGATCATTGGACAGGCTCTGGCGGGGGTGCTGGGCACCATCGCCCTGGTGATGACGGTCGTCTCACTCGTCTGTCACGTCCTGCTCGCCATCAACGGCGACGGGTCCTGGGGCGATGTGGCGATGGACGTCCTCGGACTGGCGACGTTCGGCATCGGGCGGGTCTTCACCTCTGGCGCCAAGCTCGCGACCACCGTCGGGCGCAGCCGGGTCTGGACCGCCGCGAACCAGTACGTCCGTGCCTGGAACCCGGGGGCGAACTCGCGCGCGACGCGTGCGCTCGTCGAGTCGATGGTCGGGCCGCGCGCCGGAGCCCTCGACAACGTGGCGCTGCCCAACGTGTCGCTGGGAGCCGCCTTCAAGGGGCTGCCGAGATCCTTCGCGGACGACCTGAGCGCGGTACGCAGCAACTTCGGCCTCCTGGCCAGGGGAGGCGACAACTTCGCCGCGATGCGCAACGCCTACAACACGGCGGGGGCGCGTGGCCTGGCCAGTATGTACGGGGGACCGGGCATGGTCGACGAACTCGCACGGATGAAGAACATCGGCGCGGACGACCTCGCCATGATCGGTACCCCCGACGCCTTCAAGCAGGCCATCGCGTACAACTCGGTGGCGCTCGGCGGTATGGCGGCAGGTACGACATCCGATTCCATCAGCTTCGCCGGACTGTTCGGCGGCGACCCGGAGATCGACGTCACCGGTTCCGACGCCTCGCTGGCGGGGAGGTGACGGCCATGGTCACGGACGACTGGCGCCAGTGCCGGGTCATGCTTCCCGCCCCGCAGAACTGGCTGGTCCTGGACCTGCGAAACGAGGACCCCGAGGCCTGGGCCCGCGAGGTCGCGGCGCTGCACCTGGCCGAGGACACGCCCGCCGAGGCGCGGGACGCGTTCGCCATGGACGTCCTGTGGTACTGGGGCGTGGCGGTCCGGCTGCGGGCGTTGTGCGCGGCGGTGCTTGCCCCGCCGGAGAGCGCGATCATCGCCTCGTACACGGTCAGGGAACTGAGAATCCCGCCCGAGTCCCTTACCGTCACCGCCTTCCGCGCCGAGGCGGCCCGAGCGGAGGGGCCGTACTTCGGCGAGCAGGGGCTCACGGAGGTCGAGCTGCCGCTGGGACCGGCCCTCAGGGTCCACCGGCTGGAGCCGACGGCGCCGGACTCCGACGGTGGCTCCATCGTGGAGGGGCTGGCCCACTACGTCCTGCCGCGTAAGTACCCCACGGCGCTGGAATGCCGGCTGCTGTGGTCGACCCTGGGCTTCGGCGAGGAGCTGGAGAAGATCGCCGACGAGCTGGCGGAGTCAGTCCTTCTGGAGTGAGACCGACGGACGACGGGACCCTGGGCGGCGGATTCCGACCACGCCGCCCAGGCCGACCTTCTCCCACGGGAACAGCCCTATCGGGACCCAGCAGAAGCCGATGACGCAGACCGCGACGAAGGTCGTGATCTGCTGAGGCAGAAGCCACCCCAGCAGGGACACCAGGACGGCCAGGACAAACACGTAGACGTCGAAGAGGACCAGCCCAAGAACCGTCTTGGCCGCCGAGCCCAGCCCCATCCGCGGTTCGTCCCCGGAGCCGCGCACCATGTTGATCAGCATCAGCGGCAGGTACAGCCCAGGAATCGCCCCGAGAGCGATTCCGCCGATGATCAGGGCGCCCTGCCCGTCCTCGTGAACCAAGGACGACAGCGTGGAGTCCCCGAGCCTCATCATCAGGAACACAGCGCCGAACGCCCCGCCCATCGTCGTCGCGAAGACGACAAGGAACCCCACCGCGAACAACACGTTTCCGCCGAAGGAGCGCTGAGCTGCAGGCTGCGCCTGCGGCCTGTCGGACCTGGACTCGGCGGACATGGATTCTCCCGTTCCCTGTGTGGGGTCCGGTAGAGGATAGCGGCACCTCAAGGCCCCCAAGAGTGGGTGTCGGCACCCTGCGCAACGCTCTGGCCGTAACCTCGTTCTGCGTAACCTCTCATCCCATCTCCTCGCGGGGTGAGAGCAAAGTTCCCTTCCGGTCACCCACAGCCACAGGGCGGAAACGCGCTCTATCTACCTTCGGGACTCATCACCGCTCAGCACCGCAAAAAGAACCACCCGAGCCCCGGACCACCGTGGAGGCGTCATGACAGCCCCTAGTTCAGCCCCCGCACCCGGCAGGGGAGGCCGCTGGATCGAGCACTGGGATCCCGAGGACGAGGCCTTCTGGAACGCGACCGGGGAGAAGGTTGCCCGTCGCAACCTGTTCTTCTCCGTCCTCTCCGAGCACATCGGTTTCTCCATCTGGACGCTGTGGTCCGTGATGGTGCTGTTCATGGGGCCGGAGTACGGGCTCACCCCGGCGGACAAGTTCTTCATCGTGTCGATGGCCACGGCCGTCGGCGCCGTCGTCCGCGTCCCCTACACCTTCGCCGTCGCCCTCTTCGGTGGCCGGAACTGGACCATCGTCTCCGCGTCGCTGCTGCTCATCCCGACGATCGCGGCGTTCATCGTCATGAAGCCGGGGACGTCGTTCAACACCTTCCTGGTGTGCGCCATGCTCGCCGGCATCGGCGGCGGCAACTTCGCCTCCAGCATGACCAACATCAACGCCTTCTTCCCGCTCAGGAAGAAGGGGTGGGCTCTCGGGCTCAACGCCGGTGGCGGCAACATCGGTGTCCCGGTCGTGCAGCTCATCGGCCTCGCCGTCATCGGCGCGAGCGGCGGACCGCGCGTGCTCCTGGGGATCTACATCCCGCTCATCCTCATCGCCGCCATCCTCGCCGCCGTCTACATGGACAACATCTCGTCGCTGAAGAACGACACCGGCGCCGCCAAGGACGCCGTCAAGGACGCGCACACCTGGATCATGTCCTTCCTCTACATCGGGACGTTCGGCTCGTTCATCGGCTACGGCTTCGCGTTCGGTCTGGTCCTGCAGACCCAGTTCGGCCGTACGCCCCTGCAGGCCGCGTACGTCACCTTCATCGGCCCGCTGCTGGGCTCGCTGATCCGGCCCGTGGGCGGTGCGCTCGCCGACCGCTTCGGCGGCGCGAAGATCTCCCTGTGGAACTACGTCGCCATGGCCGCCGCGACCGCCTTCATCGTCGTCGCGTCGATGCAGAAGTCGCTGCCGCTGTTCACCACGGCCTTCATCGTCCTGTTCATTCTCACCGGCCTCGGCAACGGCTCGACCTTCAAGATGATCCCCGGCATCTTCCAGGCCAAGGCCTTCGCCAAGGGACTCGAGGGTGAGGAGGCCGCCGCGTACGGTCGCAGGCTCTCCGGCGCCTCCATGGGAATCATCGGTGCGGTGGGCGCCCTCGGTGGCCTCGGCATCAACCTGGCCCTGCGCCAGTCCTTCCTCTCGGTGGGCTCCGGCACCGGTGCCTTCGTCGCCTTCCTCGCCTTCTACGGGGTCTGCTTCCTGGTCACCTGGGCCGTATACCTTCGCCGCCCGGCGACCACTCAGGCCCCCGAAGCCACCACCTCCGACGCAAAGCCGCAGCTCAACTACGCCGAGGTGTGACCTTCGCCCGAAAGGGCTTAAGTAACACCAGCGACATGAAGCCGAACCGAGCCTGTCACGCGCCGTTGACAGGCTCGTTCGGCACGCTTGTGCAAGAAGATGTGACCCGACTGCGGGACGAGAGCCATGTACGACGAACAGCAGCGACCGGAACGACCGGAGCACGGCCCACCGGACCACGGCCCCCTCGCGGGGTTCACCGTGGGCGTCACGGCCGCGCGTCGGGCCGACGAACTCGGGACCCTCCTCCAGCGGCGGGGCGCCGCCGTCATACACGCCCCCGCCCTGCGGATCGTGCAGCTCGCCGACGACAGCGAGCTTCTCGCGGCCACCAAGCAGCTGATCTCACAGGCGCCGGACATCGTCGTCGCCACCACCGCCATCGGCTTCCGGGGCTGGATCGAGGCCGCCGACGGCTGGGGGCTCGGCTCCGACCTGCTCGCCTGCCTCGGCGGCGTGGAACTGCTGGCCCGCGGGCCCAAGGTCAAGGGCTCCGTCCGGGCCGCCGGGCTCACGGAGGACTGGTCACCGTCCTCCGAGTCCATGGCCGAGGTGCTCGACCGGCTTCTGGAGGAGGGCGTCGACGGGCGCCGTATCGCCATCCAGCTGCACGGGGAGCCGCTGCCCGGCTTCGTCGAGTCGCTGCGGGCCGCGGGCGCCGAGGTCGTCGGTGTGCCCGTCTACCGGTGGATGCCGCCGGAGGACATCGGTCCCGTCGACCGGCTCCTCGACGCCACCGTCTCGCGCGGTCTGGACGCGCTCACCTTCACCAGCGCCCCCGCCGCCGCGTCTCTCCTCTCCCGCGCCGAGGAACGCGGCCAGCTGCCCGAGCTGCTCGCCGCCCTCAACCACGACGTCCTGCCCGCGTGCGTCGGCCCGGTCACCGCGCTGCCGCTGCAGGCCCACGGCGTCGACACGGTGTCCCCGGAACGCTTCCGGCTCGGCCCCCTCGTACAGCTCCTCTGCCAGGAACTCCCGGCCCGCGCGCGGGCGTTGCCCATCGCCGGGCACCGGGTCGAGATCCGCGGGCACGCCGTCCTGGTCGACGGCGTCCTGCGTCCCGTACCGCCGGCCGGGATGTCCCTGCTCCGGGCGCTGTCCCGGCAGCCGGGCTGGGTCGTCGCCCGCGCCGAACTGCTGCGCGCCCTGCCCGGAGCCGGCCGCGACGAACACGCCGTGGAAACGGCGATGGCTCGCCTGCGCACAGCGCTGGGCGCCCCCAAGCTGATCCAGACGGTCGTCAAACGCGGCTACCGCCTGGCCCTGGACCCAGCAGCAGACGCAAAGTACGCCGACACGTAGGCCTCCGGCGGGGGCGGGGGCGGGGGGTAGGTGAGGTGGCTCGGGGCCGGGTTGTCGCTGACGGCGTGGGTTGAGTCGGGCGGCCTGAAGATCGGGCGGTGGCTTCCGCCTAGCTCTTGGACCCGGCGGCGGACGCAAAGTACGCCGACACGTAGGCCTCCGGCGGGGGCGGGGGGTGGGTGAGGTTGCTCGGGGCTGGGTTGTCGCTGCCGGCGTGGGTTGTCCGGGTGGCGTTTGTGAGTGCTTGAGCCGGGCGGGCTGATGATCGGACGTGGCTTTCGCCTGGCCCTGGACCGAGCGGCGGACGCGAAGTACGCCGACGCGTTGGCCTCCGGCGGGGTCCGGGGGGTGGGTGAGCCAGGCGGGGCTGAGTCGTCGCGTCCGGGTGGCGTTTGTGGGTGCTTGAGCCGGGCGGGGTGATTGTCCGACGTGCCTTCGGTCGGCGGACCCGGGGGCCTACGCGATCCGCCGGCTCACTCGTAGGCCCTCCCGGGCAGGACCGGGGGGCGGGCGCCTCTTGGTCCTGGTCCGTGTTGTCCGGGTGCCGTCCTTGGTGTGGCCGAGGTGGCCGTGCCGTCGTCGTCCGTGGCTGCTTCGCCGCGTGGGCGCGGCCCGGTCCAGTGGTCCCGGCGTGATCGGGCCGCGTCCTGAGCGGCTCTCGGCACGGAGGGACCTGGCACGGAGGGACTTGGCACCGGGCGTCAGGCAGCGCCGCCCTGTACGCGCGCGCGTGCGTGCGGCCGGGACCCCGTTCACTCCTCCTCCGTACCCCGTGAACAACCGGCGCGGAGCGTGTTCGCCGCTGCGCGAGGGGTTCCGGCTGTGGCGGTGGGCGGGCACTGTAGAGGGAACGGTTCCCTCGGCCTCGTGCGGGGCGACTTCTAGGCGGTGACAGGCGCATGGCATCGGAGACGACCGTGGCCACAGCCTCGTACTCGTACGAACTGCGTTTCGACGCCGGGCGGATCTGCCTGGACCTGCTGGCGACCGCCCATCCCGACGAACGGCTCGGCGCCGTCGAGCCGCTTCGGGCCTGGATCGCCGCGTCAGGGCTCGTCCCCGGGGGGACGGCACTGCGTCATGTCGACGGCTCCTGGGTTCCGCGCTTTCGTGAACTGCGGGCTCTGACCGGCCGGTTGACCGGACAGCTGGTGCAGAAACCGCCGGCCGCCGACCCCCGTTCCCTGGACCAGGCCCTGACCCGCCTCAACGAGCTCGCCCGCGCCGCGCCCCCGGCGACCCGCGCCGTCCGCGCCCCGGACGGCACGCTCGTACGGGAGTTGCACGGGCCGCCCGAGTGCGCGGCGCTGCTCGGCGCGGTCGCCCGGGACGCCGTGGAACTGCTCACCGACCCCGACGCGCGCGCGTGCCTGCGCCAGTGCGAGGGCGACAGTTGCCCGATCGTCTATCTCGACACCTCCCGGGGCAGGCGGCGCAGATGGTGTTCGAGCGAGATCTGCGGCAACCGGGAGCGGGTCGCGAGGCACCGGCGGCGGGCCGCACTGGCACGCGCGTAGTGGGCGACGACCGGTCGCAGATCGCGCATAGCGGGCCTGTGCGACGGAATCGGGCGTATCAAGTGCCGTGGGTTCCAGTGACGTTGGTTACACGTGTGTTTCCCGTCTAATGGTTTCGGGCATCGCGCCGAACTTGCCAATGTGGCGAAAACGTAAAGCACTTGCGGCAGGAATGTGCTCTCTTGTCCCTCGCGTCGCGTCCAGCTAAAGAAAGTTGTGGTCGCGCCGTTGAACATCCCGCACACCGCTTCCGTACCTCGGGGGGAGCGACCGGCCGGGGGAACCCGGGACAGCGGAGGTGGGCGTGCGCAAGTATTCCGTCGTGGCCAATGAACAAGCACCGAGGGCCCGACATCGCATGTCCCAGCCCTCGGAACCCGACGAGGACCTGATGCGTGCGCTGTACCGAGAGCACGCGGGGCCCCTTCTGGCATACGTCCTCAGGCTGGTCGCGGGAGACCGGCAACGCGCCGAGGACGTCGTGCAGGAGACGCTTATCCGTGCCTGGAAGAACGCCGGTCAGCTCAATCGAGCAACCGGTTCGGTACGCCCCTGGCTGGTGACGGTCGCCCGGCGCATCGTCATCGACGGTCACCGCAGCCGGCAGGCCCGGCCGCAGGAGGTGGACCCGTCGCCGCTGGAGGTCATCCCCGCGGAGGACGAGATCGACAAGGCGTTGTGGCTGATGACGTTGTCGGACGCGCTCGACGACCTGACCCCCGCCCACCGGGAGGTCCTGGTCGAGACCTACTTCAAGGGGCGTACCGTGAACGAAGCCGCCGAGACGCTGGGCATACCCAGCGGCACGGTGCGCTCACGGGTCTTCTATGCCCTGCGTTCGATGAAGCTCGCACTGGAGGAGCGGGGGGTGACGGCATGAGCATTTACGGGGGTTTCGGAGCGGGTAGTCCTGGTTCCATGCGAGGAATGCAGGGTTCCCAGGGTCCGAACGAACACGAAACCGTAGGCGCCTACGCCCTCGGCATCCTCGACGACGCGGAGGCCACGGCCTTCGAGGCACACCTCGCCGGCTGCGAATGGTGCGCCCAGCAGCTCGACGAGCTGGCCGGGATGGAACCGATGCTGGCCGCCCTCGCGGACCTGCCCGGTGCCCAGGGAACTCCCGCCATCGGCGAGTCGCTGTCCGCCCGCCCGAGCCCACAGCTCGCGACGCGGCTGGTCGACGAGGTCGCCGAAAAGCGCGCGAGCAGGCGTCGGCGCAGCTTCTACATGGTGGCCGCCGCGGCAGCCCTCATCATCGGCGGCCCGACCGCGGTGTTCGCGACGACGGGCGGCGACACCACCAGCGAGGCCAAGCCCTCGCCGGCGGTGACGGTCAAGTCCGCGGGCAACGCCAAGGACGACTTCGCCACCATGACCGACCGGGTCTCCGCCACCGACCCCACCACCAAGGTCACCGCGACCGTGGCGATGGCGCCGAAGGCGTGGGGTGTCAGCGCGGTCCTGGAGCTGGGCGGCGTCAAGGGCCCGCTCAAGTGCTCCCTGATCGTCGTCGGCAAGGACGGCTCGCGCGAGACCATGTCCAACTGGTCCGTCCCGACGGCCGGCTACGGCATCAAGGACGCCGCGACCGAAGCGGCCCGCAACCCGCTCTACATCCACGGCGGGACGGCCTTCAACGCCGACCAGATCGACCACTACGAGGTGGTCGACTCCACCGGCAAGCGGCTCGTCGAGGTCGACGCCTGACGCCTGCACCATCGCTCCACGACAGCTCTGCGACCGCTCCAGAATCGTTCCTCCGCCGCTCCGTGACCGCCCCGGGACGCCTTGTACGAAGACTCGTACGGTGTCCCGGGGCGGACTCGTAGCATCACGGCCTCCTTTTCGCGTACGGTTGACGGCTGCCCAGCACGTCAGAAGGGGGCCCGGTGGCCGCTCAGGCTCAGCAGGAAACGGCGCTCGTTCCGGTCGAGGACTCCTCAGTTCAGGACTCCGTCCGCGACCGCGAGATCAGCGTCGAACAGGAACACCTGGACCGGGTGTACCGGCGTCTCGAGGAGAAGATCGACGAGGCCGAGTTCCTCATGCAGGACGCGGCCAAGCGCGGTCAGGTCGGCACCCCCGGCGCACTCGCCGAACGGGACGCCCAGGTGTTCCGGGCCGGCATCCACCTCAACAGGCTGAACAACGAGTTCGAGGACTTCCTCTTCGGCCGTATCGACCTGCTGCGGGGCAAGGACGGCAAGAAGGGCCCCGACGGCGCCTACACGGCCGTGGAGGCCGCGGAGGGCGCCGTACGCCCCGACGGCACCGCCGACATCGCGGAGACCCTCCACATCGGCCGTATCGGCGTCCTCGACGCGGACTACGCGCCCCTCGTCATCGACTGGCGCGCCCCGGCCGCCGCGCCCTTCTACCGCTCGACCCCGGTCGACCCCGGCCGGGTCGTCCGGCGGCGTGTCATCCGTTCCAAGGGCCGGCGGGTCCTCGGCGTCGAGGACGACCTGATGCGCCCCGAGCTGACGGCGTCCCTCGACGGGCGCGAGCTCGCCGTGATCGGCGACGGCGCCCTGATGGCGGCCCTCGGCCAGGCCCGCAGCCACACCATGCGGGACATCGTCTCGTCCATCCAGGCCGAACAGGACCTGGTCATCCGCGCCCCCGCCGCCTCCGTGACGTACGTCGAGGGCGGCCCCGGCACCGGCAAGACGGCCGTCGCTCTGCACCGCGCCGCCTACCTCCTCTACCAGGACCGGCGCCGGTACGCGGGCGGCATCCTGATCGTCTCCCCGACCCCGCTGCTGGTCGCGTACACCGAGGGCGTCCTGCCGTCCCTGGGCGAGGAGGGCCAGGTCGCCATCCGCGCGATCGGCTCCCTCGTCGACGGCGCCGAGGCCACCCTGTACGACTCCCCGGCCGTGGCCCGTGCCAAGGGCTCGTACCGCATGCTCAAGGTGCTGCGGAAGGCCGCGCGAGGCGCCCTGGAGCAGTACGACTCGCCGACGGTGACCAGCCGGCTGAGGGTCGTCGCCTTCGGCCGCCGCATCGAACTCGAGGCCCCCGAACTGGCCCGCATCCGCGAGTCGGCGCTCAGCGGCACGGCACCCGTGAACCTGCTGCGCCCGCGCGCCCGCCGGCTCCTCCTGGACGCCCTGTGGGCCCGCTCGGGCGCCCAGGGCCGCCACACGGACCCGGAACTCGCCGCCGAACTGCGCTCCTCCTTCGACGAGGACGTCACCACCGAGGACGACTTCATCGCGTTCCTCGACGCCTGGTGGCCGGAACTGACCCCCGCGTCGGTCCTCGCCGCCATGTCCGACGAGCGTCGCCTCGGCCGCTGGGCCCGCCGGATCCTCAACCCCGGCGAGGTCCGCCGGGTCGCCCGCGCCCTCAAGCGCGACGGACTCTCGGTCCACGACGTGGCCATGCTGGACGAGCTCAACGCGATCCTCGGCACCCCGGCCCGCCCCCGCAAGCGGCGCGACCTGGACCCCCTGGACCAGCTCAGCGGCCTCGAGGAGCTGATGCCCGTACGGGAGGAGACGCAGCGCGAACGCGCCGAGCGGCTCGCCCAGGAGCGCACCGAGTACGCCCACGTCATCGTCGACGAGGCCCAGGACCTCACCCCGATGCAGTGGCGCATGGTCGGCCGCCGCGGCCGGCACGCCACCTGGACGGTCGTCGGCGACCCGGCCCAGTCCTCCTGGTCCGACCCCGACGAGGCCGCCGAGGCCCGTGACGAGGCCCTGGGCACCCGTCCGCGCCGCCGCTTCACCCTCACCGTCAACTACCGCAACCCGGCCGAGATCGCCGAACTGGCCGCCAAGGTCCTGGCCCTGGCGATGCCGGGCTCGGACTCCCCGAGGGCGGTCCGCTCGACGGGCGTGGAGCCGCGTTTTGTGGGAACAAACATCGGACACAGTGTGCCCGTACGCGGCTCGCTGGCCCAGTCGGTGCGCGAGGAGGCCGCCCGCCTCCTCGACCTCGTGGACGGCACGGTCGGCGTCGTCGTGGCGATGAACCGCCGTGAGGAGGCGGCCCGCTGGCTGGCGGGCCTGGGCGACCGCGTGGTGGCCCTGGGCAGCCTGGAGGCCAAGGGCCTGGAGTACGACGCCACCGTGGTCGTCTCCCCGGCGGAGATCGCCGACGAGAGCCCCGCCGGCCTGCGGGTCCTGTACGTCGCCCTGACCCGTGCCACCCAGCAGCTCACGGTCGTCTCGACGGACCGCGACGAGCCCGACGCGCGAGGGGTGCCCGACCTTCTGAGGGACTGAGGAAAAGACAGTGGACGATGGGAATTGCCTTACGGGGATCGTTTGTTACCGTTGACGTGGCACCGGCTCGATCCAAGCCCCCGGGCCCAACCTTCGTCGCTACGAGCGACCACTTGCCGCGAGGCGAGCATGGCGGGTCGGTGCCACTGAACGTCGAGAGGTCCACGCCACCAGGTGGCGTGGACCTCTCTCTGTTGTGAACAAAAGGTTCGCAATCGAGCCCCCGCTACCAGCTACTCAACGGTAGGTGCGACGATCGGACGGCAAACCAAGCATCAGGGTGAAATCAGAAGGAAGTCGGCCATGGCAACGGCGCCCAGCGTCTCCTACTCGATCACGGTCCGGTTGGAGGTGCCCGCGAGCGGAACCGCGGTCTCCCAGATCACCACCGCCGTGGAGTCCTCCGGAGGCTCGGTGACCGGCCTCGACGTCACCGCTTCCGGCCACGAACTGCTCCGGATCGACGTCACCATCGCGGCGACCTCGACCGCGCACGCCGACGAGATCGTGCAGAAGCTCCGCGGCATCGAGGGCGTCAGCCTCGGCAAGGTCTCGGACCGTACGTTCCTCATGCACCTCGGCGGCAAGATCGAGATGGCGTCCAAGCACCCCATCCGCAACCGTGACGACCTCTCCATGATCTACACCCCGGGCGTGGCCCGCGTGTGCATGGCGATCGCCGAGAACCCCGAGGACGCCCGTCGCCTCACCATCAAGCGCAACACCGTCGCGGTCGTCACGGACGGCTCGGCCGTGCTGGGCCTCGGCAACATCGGCCCGATGGCCGCGATGCCGGTCATGGAGGGCAAGGCGGCCCTCTTCAAGCGCTTCGCCGACATCGACGCCTGGCCGCTGTGCCTGGACACCCAGGACACCGACGAGATCGTCGCGATCGTCAAGGCGATCGCCCCGGGCTTCGCCGGCATCAACCTCGAGGACATCTCGGCCCCGCGCTGCTTCGAGATCGAGGCCCGTCTGCGCGAGGCCCTCGACATCCCCGTCTTCCACGACGACCAGCACGGCACCGCGATCGTCGTCCTCGCCGCCCTCACCAACGCCCTGCGCGTCACGGGCAAGTCGATCGGTGACATCCGGGTCGTCATGTCGGGCGCGGGCGCGGCCGGCACGGCCATCCTCAAGCTGCTCATCGCGGCCGGCGTCAAGACCGCCGTCGTCGCCGACATCCAGGGCGTCGTCCACGCGGACCGCGCGGACCTGGTGAACGCGGCCCCGGACTCCCCGCTGCGCTGGATCGCCGACAACACCAACCTCGAGGGCCTCACCGGCACCCTCAAGGAGGCCGTGCGCGGCGCTGACGTCTTCATCGGCGTCTCCGCCCCGAACGTCCTCGACGGCGACGACGTGGCCGCGATGGCGGACGGCGCCATCGTCTTCGCGCTCGCGAATCCCGACCCCGAGGTCGACCCGACGATCGCCCGCCAGACGGCCGCGGTCGTGGCCACCGGCCGCTCGGACTTCCCGAACCAGATCAACAACGTGCTGGTCTTCCCGGGTGTCTTCCGAGGCCTGCTGGACGCGCAGTCCCGCACGGTCAACACCGAGATGATGCTCGCGGCGGCCACCGCACTCGCGAACGTCGTCACCGAGGACGAGCTCAACCCGAACTACATCGTGCCGAGCGTCTTCAACGACAAGGTCGCGGGCGCGGTGGCGGGTGCGGTGCGGGAAGCGGCGAAGGCGGCGGGCGCCGCCGAATAGGCGTCCACACCGGCCGGCACGCCCCGCGTGTGACGGTTGCCACGGGCCCCCGTACCGGCGCGTCGGGGGCGCCGTGCCCCCGGGCGCCTCTAGGGTGGCGGCCAGGTTCAGCCTGTCGGCCCCGGCCGCTGACGCTTTCCGAGTGACTTCCAAGGGTGTTCGTCTGACTCCCCAGGGGTGCCGGATTGGCTTTCCCGCCGCAGGTGGGGGCAGGATGCGTCTTCGGGCGTGAGGGTCCGACGGCGGACCCGGGTCCGGGGACCCACCGAGGACCCTGGCAGCATCGGCTTCGCTGTGCCCCCCATGCGGCTCCGCCGTGGGGCACGCCTCAACAGCAAGAAGAACACGGGAGTAACAACATGAACCGCAGTGAGCTGGTGGCCGCCCTGGCCGACCGCGCCGAGGTCACCCGCAAGGACGCCGACGCCGTTCTGGCCGCGTTCGCCGAGACCGTCGGTGAGATCGTCGCCAAGGGCGACGAGAAGGTCACCATCCCCGGCTTCCTGACCTTCGAGCGCACCCACCGTGCCGCTCGCACCGCGCGGAACCCGCAGACCGGCGACCCGATCGACATCCCCGCCGGTTTCAGCGTCAAGGTCTCCGCGGGCTCCAAGCTCAAGGAAGCGGCCAAGGGTAAGTAACGGCGCCTGTTCGTCGACATGGCTTGGCGCCGTGGGCGACTGCGGGCCCGCCGTGGCTGGTCGCGCAGTTCCCCGCGCCCCTGAGGGGGCTGCAGTTGACGCCGATGGGGCGGTCACCCGGGTTCGGGTGGCCGCCCCATCGGCGTTCGTGCGACTGCCGTGGTTATCCGAGCGCCTTGCCCGGCAGCTCGACCTTCGCGCCCAGTTCTACGAGCTTCTCCATGCTGTGCCTTCCGGGGGATAGCCCCCGGACCCCCAGCCGCGACCCGGAATCGGCCTGCGTGGCAGTGGCGAGGTGGAGTGGCTAGCCGAGCGCCTTGCCCGGCAGCTCGACCTTCGCGCCCAGTTCTACGAGCTTCTCCATGCTGTGCCATCCGGGGGATAACCCCCGGACCCCCAGCCGCGACCCGGAATCGGCCTGCGTGGCAGTGGCGAGGTGGAGTGGCTAGCCGAGCGCCTTGCCCGGGAGTTCCACCTTCGCGCCCAGCTCTATGAGCTTCTCCATGAAGTTCTCGTAGCCCCGGTTGATCAGGTCGATGCCGTGGACCCTGGACGTGCCCTGGGCGGCCAGGGCCGCGATGAGGTACGAGAAGCCGCCCCGGAGGTCCGGGATGACCAGGTCGGCGCCCTGGAGGCGCGTGGGGCCCGACACGACCGCCGAGTGGAGGAAGTTGCGCTGCCCGAAGCGGCAGTGGGAGCCGCCGAGGCACTCGCGGTAGAGCTGGATGTGCGCGCCCATCTGGTTGAGCGCGGAGGTGAAGCCGAGGCGCGACTCGTACACCGTCTCGTGGACGATGGACAGGCCGGTGGCCTGGGTCAGGGCGACCACCAGGGGCTGCTGCCAGTCCGTCTGGAAGCCCGGGTGCACGTCCGTCTCCAGCGCGATCGACTTCAGCTGGCCGCCGGGGTGCCAGAAGCGGATGCCCTCGTCGTCGATCTCGAAGGCACCGCCCACCTTCCGGTAGGTGTTCAGGAACGTCATCATCGACCGCTGCTGGGCGCCGCGGACATAGATGTTGCCCTCGGTCGCCAGCGCCGCCGACGCCCACGACGCGGCCTCCAGACGGTCCGGGAGGGCCGCGTGGGTGTAGCCGCCGAGCGAGTCGACACCGGTGACGCGGATGGTCCGGTCGGTGTCCATGGCGATGATCGCGCCCATCTTCTGCAGTACGCAGATGAGGTCCTCGATCTCGGGCTCCACGGCCGCGTTGGACAGCTCCGTGACGCCCTCCGCCAGCACCGCCGTCAACAGGACCTGCTCGGTCGCGCCCACGGACGGGTAGGGCAGCTTGATCTTCGTACCGCGCAGCCGCTGCGGAGCCTCCAGGTACTGCCCGTCCGCGCGCTTCTCGATCGTCGCGCCGAACTGCCGCAGCACCTCGAAGTGGAAGTCGATGGGCCGGCCGCCGATGTCGCAGCCGCCGAGGCCCGGGATGAACGCGTGCCCGAGGCGGTGCAGCAGCGGGCCGCAGAGGAGGATCGGGATACGGCTCGAACCCGCGTGCGCGTCGATGTCGGCGACGTTGGCGCTCTCCACGTGCGACGGGTCCATGATCAGCTCGCCGGGCTCCTCGCCCGGACGGACCGTCACCCCGTGCAGCTGGAGCAGCCCGCGCACGACACGGACGTCACGAATGTCGGGGACATTGCGCAGTCGACTTGGCGCACTGCCCAGCAGGGCCGCGACCATGGCCTTCGGTACGAGGTTCTTCGCACCGCGGACACGGATCTCGCCCTCCAGCGGGGTGCCGCCGTGGACAATCAGTACGTCGTCTGTGCCGTTGACCGTCATGTATCTCGCGTTCCGATGAGTGGGCGGGTGTTGGCGGGCCCGTCGTGCAGGACGCGGTCGAACAGGCCGCGGTCGTCAAGGCACGCGCAGGAGCCGAAGAGCAAGGGTAATCGCCGAACACCCCCCTTCTGTAAGCCCAGGCACGGCCCAGCCGTGTCATAGCTTTGCCACAACACGAACCGTTCGCCGCCGGGCACATGGGGTCACCGGCGCGGGCGCGCGCCCGTCCCGCTTCGCTGCGCTCTGACCTGCCTTCACCCCGGTACTCCGATTGACTCCCCGCACAGGGGGAAGATGCGGGATCATGTCTGGCATGACCGAGGTGTCCTCGCTCACAGGGCGGCTGCTCGTGGCCACGCCCGCCCTGGCGGACCCCAACTTCGACCGCGCGGTAGTGCTTCTTCTCGACCACGACGAGAAGGGCTCCCTCGGTGTCGTCCTCAACCGGCCGACCCCGGTGGACGTCGGGGACATCCTGGAGGGTTGGGCCGAACTCGCCGGCGACCCGGGGGTCGTCTTCCAGGGCGGCCCGGTCGCCCTCGACTCGGCGCTCGGCGTCGCGGTCATCCCCGGCGGCGGTACGGGGTCCGGTGAGCGCGCACCACTCGGCTGGCGGCGCGTGCACGGCGCGATCGGCGTCGTCGACCTGGAGGCGCCGCCCGAGCTGCTGGCCAAGGCGCTCGGGTCGCTGCGCATCTTCGCCGGGTACGCGGGGTGGGGCCCGGGGCAGCTGGAGGACGAGCTGACGGACGGCGCCTGGTACGTCGTCGAGTCGGAGCCGGGAGATGTCTCCTCGCCGTCCCCGGAACGCCTGTGGCGCGAGGTTCTCCGGCGCCAGCGCAGCGAACTGGCGATGGTCGCGACGTACGCGGACGACCCTTCGCTGAACTGACCGCTGTGACCTTCAGTACCCTTGCCGTTATGAGCACTCTTGAGCCTGAGACCCAGCCCCAGCGCGGGACTGGTACGGGGACCCTCGTCGAACCGGCGCCGCAGACCTCGCACGGCGACGGCGACCACGAGCGCTTCGCCCACTACGTCCAGAAGGACAAGATCATGGCGAGCGCCCTCGACGGGACTCCCGTCGTCGCGCTCTGCGGCAAGGTCTGGGTGCCGGGCCGCGACCCGAAGAAGTACCCCGTCTGTCCCATGTGCAAGGAGATCTACGAGTCCATGGGCTCCGGCGGTGACGAGGGCAAGGGCGACGGCAAGAAGTAGGCCGCGCCGGCCGGTACTCCCGTATCCGTAGCGGCCCTCAAAGGTCTACCGAGTCCCCCAGAGGTCCCCAGGTGCGTTTTGCGCGCCCTGGGGACCTTTGTGCTGTCTGTCGTTGCGCGGGATGCGGCGGCCGGTCACAGAGTGGTGGAGAGGTGGTCAAGACCTCTTGTGGCCGTGTCCCCGCAGTCCATAGCCTCCGTGATGTTGTGCAGAGCGAAACATCCATTGCGTATGTTGCAACGCTTTCACCGGAGGAAACGCCAGATGAAGCTCTCTGTCCCATCTGCCCGACTGGTCGCCTCCGTGGCCGCCCTGACCCTTGCCGGGCTCACTGCCACCGCTTGTGCCCCCGAAACTTCGGACAACTCCTCCTCCGGCAAGGACGAGCAGACCGGCACTCTGCGCGTATGGCTGTTCCAGGAGGTCGGCAACGCCCCGAAGGAGAAGGTCGTCACCTCGGTCGTCGACGCCTTCGAGAAGGCCCACAAGGGCGCCGACGTCAAGGTCGAGTACATCCCCGTCGAGACCCGCGCCCAGCGCATCAAGGCCGCCTTCAACGACCCGAAGAGCGCCCCCGACGTCATCGAGTACGGCAACACGGACACCGCCGGGTACGTCCACGACGGCGGACTCCTCGACATCACCAAGGAGTTCGCGGCCTGGAACGAGGCGAAGGACACCGACCCCACGGCCCGCCAGTCCGTCACCGTCGACGGCAAGGTCTACGGCGCCCCCTTCTTCGTGGGCGTCCGCGCCCTGTACTACCGCACCGACATCTTCAAGGAACTCGGCCTCGAGGTGCCGAAGACCATGGCCGAGTTGACGTCGACCGCGCACGCGATCCGCGCGGCCGAGCCCGACCTCTACGGCATCGCGGTCGGCGGCGCCTTCACCTACGGCGCGATGCCGTTCATCTGGGCCAACGGCGGCGAACTCGCCACCGGCCGAGGCGGTTCGTACGCCTCCGCCATCGACAGCGCCGCCGCCCAGAAGGGCATCAAGGCCTACACCTCCCTCTTCGGCGACGACAACTGTCCCGCCGCCAAGTGCGCGGGCATGGGCGGCAACGACACCATCACCGCCTTCGCCGCGGGCAAGGCCGGCATGGCGATCGGCGGCGACTTCAACCACGCGGCCGTCGAGGCCGGCAAGGTCAAGGGTGACTACGCCGTCGTACCGCTGCCCGGCGTCGAGGCCGGCTCGGTGGCACCCGCGTTCGCGGGCGGGAACAACCTCGGTGTGCTGAACAGCACTTCGCACCGGACGCTCGCCGTCCAGTTGATGGAACAGCTCGCCTCCAAGCGGACGCAGACCGAACTCTTCGATTCCATGGGCTTCTTGCCGACGTTCGCGGACACGCGTGCGGTCGTTGCCAAGAAGCAGGCGTATGTCGCGCCCTTCGTGAAAACGCTCGAGGCGGGGACGAAGTTCGTGCCGGCTTCGCCGGCGTGGTCCCAGATCGACTCCTCGCTGGTGCTGCCGACGATGTTCCAGTCGATCGTCAGTGGCAAGAAGGGGGTTGCGGCGGCCTCGGCGGAGGCGGCGCAGAAGATGGACGATGCGTTTGGCTCCGCCGGGTGAGGGGGGCTACTGGGGTGGGGGGTGCGGAGCGTCGGCGGGTGCGGGTGCGTTGTGGCTTGTCGCGCAGTTCCCCGCGCCCCTTTGGTCGGGCCACTGCCCCCTGGATTTATCTTGCCCCTGCTCTCCTTGTTCTTGGGGGGTTGCTGCTTTACCCCATCTATCAGCTTGGGTTGATTTCGGTTTTTCATTACACCCAGGCTCAGGTCAGTGGTGGGGCGCCCGTTACCTTTGAAGGGCTCGGCAACTATCGGGAGATCTTTTCCGACTCGGAGTTCTGGCGGGTGTTGCTGGCGACCGTCGTCTTCGCGGCTGCCTGTGTAGGTTCCACGCTCTCCGTCGGGTGTGCTCTTGCCGTGCTGCTGACCCGGGTGCGGGCCCTTCCCCGGCTGGCGTTGATGCTGGCGGCGCTCGGGGCGTGGGCGACCCCCGCGGTCACCGGGTCCACGGTCTGGCTGTTCCTCTTCGACCCCGACTTCGGGCCGGTCAACCGGGTGCTTGGCCTCGGCGACCACTCATGGACGTACGGCCGGTTCAGCGCCTTCTTCCTCGTTCTGCTCGAAGTGGTTTGGTGCTCCTTCCCGTTCGTGATGGTCACGGTGTACGCGGGGATCCGTGCCGTCCCCGCCGAGGTGCTCGAGGCGGCGGCCCTGGACGGCGCCTCCCAGCTGCGGATCTGGCGCTCGGTGCTGGCGCCGATGCTCCGCCCGATCCTGGTGGTCGTCACCATCCAGTCGGTCATCTGGGACTTCAAGGTCTTCACCCAGATCTATGTGATGACGAACGGGGGCGGCATCGCCGGCCAGAACCTCACCCTCAACGTCTACGCCTACCAGCAGGCCTTCGCCTCCTCCCAGTACAGCCTCGGCTCGGCGATCGGAATCGTGATGCTGCTGATCCTGCTCGCCGTGACCCTCGGGTACCTGCGGCTGCTGCGCAGACAGGGGGAGGAGCTGTGACGTACGGCAACGTTGTCCGAGGGCGACGCTTCGTGCGGCGGCCCTGGCGGCTGGCCGCCGAGGTGTCGGCGCTGCTGATCGCGGCCGTCGTCGCCTTTCCCCTCTACTGGATGGTGCTCAGCGCCTTCAAACCGGCCGGTGAGATCGAGTCGACCGAGCCGCGCCCCTGGACGACGGCCCCTTCCCTTGACTCCTTCCGGCGGGTCTTCGGGCAGCAGGAATTCGGCCGGTACTTTCTCAACAGCCTTGTGGTCGCCTCCTCCGTGGTCGTCGTCTCGGCGCTGATCGCCTTTCTCGCGGCGACCGCCGTGACACGATTCCGGTTCCGATTCCGGACCACCCTGCTGATCATGTTCCTGGTGGCCCAGATGGTGCCCGTGGAGGCGCTCACGATCCCGCTGTTCTTCCTGATGCGGGACTTCGGGCAGCTGAACACCCTGGGTTCCCTGATCCTGCCGCACATCGCCTTCTCGCTGCCCTTCGCGATCTGGATGCTGCGGGGATTCGTGAAGGCCGTTCCCGAGGCGTTGGAGGAGGCCGCGTACATCGACGGGGCGAGCCGGTCGCGATTCCTGTGGCAGATCCTTTTCCCGCTGGTCTTCCCCGGGCTGGTGGCCACCAGCGTGTTCTCCTTCATCTCGGCCTGGAACGACTTCCTGTTCGCCAAGTCGTTCATCATCAGCGACACCTCCCAGTCGACGCTGCCGATGGCCCTGCTGGTCTTCTACAAGCCCGACGACCCGGACTGGGGAGGCGTGATGGCCGCCTCCACGGTGATGACGATTCCGGTGCTGGTGTTCTTCGTACTCGTGCAGCGCCGACTGGTGTCGGGGCTCGGTGGAGCGGTTAAGGACTGAACCGACATGACTGAACTGATTCCGGCGCCCGTGACCCTGCGGGACGTCGCCTCCGCCGGCGGCTTCGTGTTCGACGAGAACACGGTCGTCGACGCGGGGCCCGGCACCGAGACGACGGAACGCTGGCTGCGCGGTGTGCTCGGGGCGGCGACCGGGCTCGCGCTGCCGCCCGGCTCGGGCAACGACGGAGAGACCGTCCGGCTGCGGGTGCTGCCCGAGGACGCCGGTCATCTCGGCCCCGAGGGCTACAAGCTGTACGTCAACGGGGACGACATCACCATCCACGGCGGCGGGCCGGCCGGCGTGTTCTGGGGTGCGCAGACGCTCCGTCAGCTGCTCGGGCCCGATGCCTTCCGCCGTGCCCCTGTGACCCCCGGCCGGCAATGGCTCGTCCCCGGTACGTTCGTCGAGGACACCCCTCGCTTCGGCTGGCGCGGCCTCATGCTCGACGTCTCCCGGCACTTCATGCCCAAGGACGGTGTCCTGCGCTACCTGGATCTGATGGCGGCGCACAAACTCAACGTCTTCCACTTCCACCTGACGGACGACCAGGGCTGGCGCGTCGAGATCAAGCGGTACCCGAGGCTGACGGAGGTCGGCTCCTGGCGGGCCCGGACGAAATTCGGCCACCGAGCCTCACCGCTGTGGGAGGAGAAGCCGCACGGGGGCTTCTACACCCAGGACGACATCCGCGAGATCGTCGCCTACGCCGCCGAACGGCATATCCGGGTGGTCCCCGAAATCGACGTACCGGGGCACTCGCAGGCCGCCATCGCCGCGTATCCGGAACTCGGCAACACGGATGTCATCGACACGACCTCCCTCTCCGTCTGGGACAACTGGGGCGTCAGTCACAACGTACTCGCCCCCACTGACAACACCCTGCGCTTCTACGAGGGCGTCTTCGAGGAACTCCTCGACCTGTTTCCGGGTGAGTTCATTCATGTCGGCGGTGACGAGTGCGCGAAGGAGCAGTGGCGGGAGTCGCCCACCGCGCAGGCCCGTATCGAGGAACTCGGGGTCGGGGACGAGGACGGGCTGCAGTCCTGGTTCATCGCGCACTTCGACAAGTGGCTCTCCGCGCGCGGGCGTCGGCTCATCGGCTGGGACGAGATCCTGGAGGGCGGCCTCGCACCCGGCGCCGCGGTCTCCTCCTGGCGCGGTTACGCGGGCGGCATCACCGCCGCGCGCGCGGGACACGACGTCGTCATGTGCCCCGAGCAGTACGTGTACCTGGACCACCGTCAGCACGGCGGCACCGATGAACCCTTCCCCATCGGGTACGTCCGCACCCTTGAGGATGTCTTCCGTTTCGAGCCGGTTCCCTCGGAGTTGGGCCCCGAGGAGGCGCGGCACGTCCTCGGCACCCAGGCCAATCTGTGGACCGAGGTGATGGAGGACATCGGGCGCGTGGACTACCAGGCGTTCCCGCGGCTGGCGGCCTTCGCCGAGGTCGCCTGGAGCGAGCTGCCCGCGCCCGCCGAGCGGGACTTCGTCGACTTCGAGCGCCGGATGGCCGCCCATTACGGGCGACTTGATGCCCTCGGGGTCGGTTATCGGCCGCCCGCGGGGCCGCGTCCGTGGCAGCGGCGGCCGGCCCCGGAAGGCATGAAGGGCAGTCTCGGGCGTCCGATCGAGGGGGCGCCCCCGAACGCGTGAGGCCGCACGCGTCCCCACGAACAAAAGTCCCCCAACAGTCTCCGATCGGTTCGAATCAGAGCTGATCGGAGATGTCGTACGAAAACGGACCATGCCGCTGGCGAGAGGGGCGAATGCCTCCTGGCGGACCCCCGCGTTCGGGTCTCGCGAGAATGTGCCAGAGTTGCCACGTCCGCCCTGTCAGCACGTACCGTACGGCAACACAGGTGGGACCAGGTGGGGCAGCGGGAAGGGGCAGCCGGTTTGACCACGCACGCACCGCAGGCGGCGCAGGCCGTGACGCTGCCCGCCTCGCTGGACGAGGCCGTCGCGGCACTCGCCGCCATGCCGACCGCCGTTCCCGTGGCGGGCGGCACCGACCTCATGGCCACCGTCAACTCGGGGCAGCTCAGGCCCGCAGCGCTCGTCGGCCTCGGCCGGATCAGCGAGATCCGGGGCTGGCAGTACCAGGACGGCCACGCCCTGCTCGGCGCCGGCCTCACCCACGCGCGGATGGGCCGCCCCGACTTCGCCGCCCTGATCCCGGCCCTGGCCGCCTCCGCGCGTGCCGCGGGCCCACCGCAGATCCGCAACGCGGGCACCCTGGGCGGCAACATCGCCACGGCCGCCCCCACGGGGGACGCGCTGCCCGTGCTGGCCGCCCTGGAGGCGACGCTCATCATCGCGGGCCCCGGCGGCGCCCGCCGTGAGATCCCCGTGTCGCACCTGCTGGCCGGGGTGGAGATGCTGCGCGCCGGTGAACTCATCGGCTTCGTGCGCGTGCCCCTGCTGCACGCCCCCCAGGTCTTCCTGAAGGCGACCGGACGGACCGGCCCCGGGCGCGCCCTCGCGTCCGTCGCGCTCGTCCTCGACCCCGCCCGGCGTGGAGTCAGGTGCGCCGTCGGTGCCATAGCGCCGATGCCGCTGCGTCCGCTGGACGCCGAGCAGTGGGTCGCCCGGCTCATCGACTGGGACAACAACCGCACGATCGTCCCGGAGGCACTGGGTGCCTTCGGCGAGTACGTCGCCGCGGCCTGCATTCCCGACCCGGCCCCGGCCGAGGACGGCTCCGTACCACCGCTTCCGCCCGCTGTGATGCATCTGCGGCGCACTGTCGCCGCGCTGGCCCGGCGAGCACTGGGGAGGGCACTGTCGTGACCGACGACCAGTACGGCGACGACCAGTACGAGGACCCGCGCGCAGGCCGGCAGCCGGAGCGGCGCGAAGACGGCGTGCCCCCTGGCGCGGGCCGCTGGGACCCGCTGCCCCAGGGCGACTACGACGACGGGGCCACCGCGTTCGTGAAGCTCCCCGAAGGCGGCATCGACGCGCTGCTGACCTCCGTGGACAGCCCGCTGGCCGCTCCCGGCCACGGATACGTGCCCCCGCGCATAGAGGCGGCGCCGGGCGCGGGACCCGAGGACGGTTCCACCGGCGCGCCGGGTGCGCCGGGCGCGTGGGGGGCTCCGCCCGCGCCCCCCGGGGGCGCCCAGTGGCCGGACCCGAACGCCGTGCCCCAGGAGGCCGCGCGGCACGACGGGTTCAGCTACGACCAGAGCTCCACGGGACAGTGGGCCTTCGAGCAGGGCGCCGGTGGGCCCGAGGCAGCCGCTGCCGGCGTCCCGGGCCGCGAGGTGACCGGGGAGTGGCGGATCCCCGTCGCCATTGGTGACCTTCCGGACGAATCGGGCGAGTTCAGTACCTCGGCACTGGTCGAGCAGTGGGGCGGCACACCGCCCGCCACGCTCCCCGGCGGCGCGCCCGCGCCCTGGGCGACGGAGGGGGCGGGCCAGTCCTGGGCGCCCGCGGCCGAGCCGGAGCAGGGGCAGGAGTCGCGGCCGGAGTCGGAGACCTCCGATCGGACGACGGGCGCGGGAACGACGTACGCGCCCGAAACCGCGCACGAAACAGGCGGCGTTGGTCGCGCGACCGATGAGACCGGTCACCCGGCGGACGCCTCCGGTCGCACCGCCGCCGAGGCCGGTCACCCGGTCGCCGACGAGGACCAAGGCCCCGCCGCTGTCGTCCACGACCCCGCCGAAGCCCCTGACGGCCCCGCAGAGGCCGCCGTGGAGCCCGACCCGCCCGCCAGGCCGGGTACCTCGCCGGAGGCCGCCGAGGAGCCCGTGGCGGGCGAGTCGGACGCGGACTCCGAGGCATCGGGTGCCACCACGACCGCCGAGCAGCCCGCCGCCGAGCCCGAAGCGGCCGAGGACGCCCCCGGACCGCCCGGCGAGGAACACCCCCTCGCCTCCTACGTGCTGCGCGTCAACGGCTCCGACCGGCCCGTCACCGACGCCTGGATCGGCGAGTCGCTGCTCTACGTACTGCGCGAGCGCCTCGGCCTCGCCGGTGCCAAGGACGGCTGCTCCCAGGGCGAGTGCGGGGCCTGCAACGTCCAGGTCGACGGACGGCTCGTCGCCTCCTGCCTGGTGCCCGCGGTCACCGCCGCAGGCAGCGAGGTACGCACCGTCGAGGGCCTCGCCGCCGACGGACGGCCCTCGGACGTCCAGCGGGCGCTCGCCAAGTGCGGTGCCGTGCAGTGCGGTTTCTGCATCCCCGGGATGGCGATGACCGTGCACGACCTCCTGGAGGGCAACCCCGCCCCGACCGAACTGGAGACGCGCCAGGCCCTGTGCGGCAACCTGTGCCGCTGCTCCGGCTACCGGGGCGTCCTGGAGGCGGTCCGCGAGGTCGTCGCCGGACGCGAGGCGCACGCCGCCGAGGACGGGGAGGACGGCGAGGCCCGCATCCCGCACCAGGCCGGACCGGGCGGCGGCGGCGTCAACCCGTCCGCGTTCGACGCCCCGGGCTTCGAGCCCGCCCGGAACCACGACTCGCACGCGTATGACCAGACTCACGGCCAGGACGGAGGCCAGACGTGAGCAACGAAGCCGCCACCGCGACCACGGCCGCGGAGGCCGCCCCCGACGCGGAGGCACTCCCGCACGGCCTCGGCGTGTCGCTGCCGGCCGCCGACGCGCGCGCGAAGACGGAGGGCACGTTCCCGTACGCGGCCGACCTGTGGGCCGAGGGCCTGCTGTGGGCCGCCGTACTGCGCTCACCGCACCCGCACGCGCGCATCATCTCCATCGACACCGCCCACGCGCGCGAGATGCCCGGCGTACGGGCCGTCGTGACGCACGAGGACGTGCCGGGCGTGGAGCTGCACGGCCGTGGCCGGGCCGACCGCCCGATGTTCGCCTCCGAGGTCGTACGCCACCACGGGGAGCCCATCGCCGCGGTCGCCGCCGACCACCCGGACACCGCACGCATGGCGGCGGCGGCGATCTTCGTCGAGTACGAAGTACTCGACCCGGTGACCGACCCCGAGCAGGCCTTCGAGGCCGAACCGCTGCACCCCGACGGCAACCTGATCCGGCACATCCCGCTGCGCCACGGCGACCCGGAGGCGGCCGGCGAGATCGTCGTGGAGGGCCTCTACCGGATCGGCCGCCAGGACCCGGCGCCCATCGGCGCCGAGGCGGGCCTCGCCGTACCGCGCCCCGACGGCGGCGTGGAGCTCTACCTCGCCTCCACCGACCCGCACGCCGACCGCGCCGCCGCCGCCGCCTGCTACGGCCTGGAGCCGGAACGGGTGAAAGTGGTCGTCACCGGGGTCCCCGGCGCCACCGCCGACCGCGAGGACCAGGGCTTCCAGCTCCCGCTGGGCCTGTTGGCCCTCAAGACCGGCTGCCCGGTGAAACTGACGGCGACCCGCGAAGAGTCCTTCCTGGGCCACGTCCACAGACACCCCACGCTCCTGCGCTACCGCCACCACGCGGACGCCGACGGCAAGCTGGTGAAGGTCGAGGCGCAGATCCTGCTCGACGCGGGCGCGTACGCGGACACCTCCGCCGAGGCCCTCGCGGCGGCCGTGTCCTTCGCCTGCGGCCCCTACGTCGTCCCCAACGCCTTCATCGAGGGCTGGGCGGTGCGCACCAACAACCCCCCCTCCGGCCATGTGCGCGGCGAGGGCGCGATGCAGGTCTGCGCGGCCTACGAGGCCCAGATGGACAAGCTCGCGAAGAGACTCGGCGTCGACCCGGCCGAGCTGCGCCTGCGCAACGTGATGGCCACCGGCGACGTACTGCCCACCGGCCAGTCCGTCACCTGTCCGGCCCCCGTCGCCGAACTCCTCCAGGCGGTACGGGACTTCCCGCTCCCCGCGCTCCCCAAGGACACTCCCGAGGACGAGTGGCTGCTGCCGGGCGGCCCCGAGGGCGCCGGCGAACCGGGCGCGGTCCGCCGGGGCGTCGGCTACGGCCTCGGCATGGTTCACATGCTCGGCGCCGAGGGCGCGGACGAGGTCTCGACGGCCACCGTCAAGGTCCACGACGGCATCGCCACGGTCCTGTGCGCGGCGGTGGAGACAGGCCAGGGCTTCACCACCCTGGCCCGCCAGATCGTCCAGGAGACCCTGGGCATCGACGAGGTCCACGTGGCCCCCGTCGACACCGACCAGCCCCCGGCCGGCCCGGGCGCCAGGGGCCGCCACACCTGGGTGTCGGGCGGCGCGGTGGAACGGGCCGCGAAGATGGTGCGCACCCAGCTCCTCCAGCCCCTGGCGCACAAGTTCGGCATGTCCACGGAGCTGCTCCAGATCATCGACGGCAAGATCACCTCGTACGACGGTGTCCTGTCGACCACGGTGACCGAGGCGATGGACGGCAAGGAACTGTGGGCCACCGCCCAGTGCCGCCCCCACCCCACGGAACCCCTCGACGAGGCGGGCCAGGGCGACGCCTTCGTGGGCCTTGCGTTCTGCGCGATCCGCGCGGTGGTGGACGTCGACATCGAACTGGGGTCGGTACGCGTGGTGGAGCTGGCGCTCGCCCAGGACGTCGGCCGGGTCCTCAACCCGGCCCAGCTCGCGGCCCGGATCGAGGCGGGCGTCACCCAGGGCGTGGGCATCGCGCTGACGGAGAACCTGCGCTCCGCGCGCGGGCTGATCCGCCACCCCGACCTCACGGGCTACGCCCTCCCGACCGCCCTCGACGCCCCGGACATCCGGATCGTCAAGCTGGTCGAGGAACGGGACGTGGTCGCCCCCTTCGGCGCGAAGGCGGCGAGCGCGGTGCCGGTGGTGACGTCCCCGGCGGCCATCGCCTCGGCGGTACGCGCGGCGACGGGCCGCCCGGTGAACCGCCTCCCGATCCGCCCGCAGGCGGCGGTGGTGACGACACCATGACGACTCCGGCTCCCGGTCCCGCTCCGGAGGAGCAGCCGCGGTACGAGTCCGGGCCGACGCCCGGCAAGGTGCTGGCGTGGGTGCTGCTGTTCATGGTGGCGGCGGTCGTGGTCGTCGTGGGTGGCGTGTACTTCGGCTGAGAGTCGTCGGATGGGGCTCCGCCGCAGGTCAGGGCCCGTTGTCAGTGGTGGCGCGTAGTGTTCTGGGCAGTGGGAGGGCCTGCCGGGCAGCGGACGTTTTCGCGTCCCGCCCGGGGGACTGCGAACAACCATGCGCGGGGGAAACCATGAGCACGACGATCACGCTGACCAGGGGCGAACTGCCGACGCGCGTGGGACTGCCGTCCGCCAGGGGTGAGTTGAGGTTCGGCGCACTGCGTACCCGGGCAGGGCGGACAGGGGCGGTGCGCGCCGGGGCTGTCCGGACCGGGGCCGTGCGGACCGGGGCCGTGCGGACGGTGGTGAACCAGCCGACCCCGCAGACCCCGCCGAACCCGACGGGTGAGACAGCTACGAGGCACTTCTCGCCCGCCGGCTCCGTCCGTGCGGACCGGCGCCAGTCGGCCTCCCCGCTGGAGACGCTGGTGCGGTTCGCGGCGGCGACGGAGGAGTTGGCGGTCGCGCGAGCCCAACTGGCTCTGTCCGCAGGCGGGTTCACCGCCCTTACGGCGGCGGAGACGTCCAGGCAGCTGCTGACGGTGTTCGCACAGGGCACCAGCGGTGATGTCCTGCCGTACTGGAAGATGGCCGCCCTGATCCGCCCGCTGGCCAGGTTCGCCGTGCCCGGGGCGGAGTCGGGCCTCGCCCTCGACCTGC
Source organism: Streptomyces sp. ME02-8801-2C (assembly GCF_033793965.1). Classification (NCBI taxonomy): domain Bacteria; kingdom Bacillati; phylum Actinomycetota; class Actinomycetes; order Kitasatosporales; family Streptomycetaceae; genus Streptomyces; species Streptomyces sp. ME02-8801-2C. Next base: position 243,962 of record NZ_JARAXP010000006.1, read on the forward strand.
CCGGCCGGCTTCTGGAGCAGGAGTTCGGCCACGCCAAGGTGGCCCGCTTCGAGGACGTCGACTTCCCGGCATCGCTCACCCACGAGCCGACGCGCCGCTTCCTGGCCGGCACGGGACTCCCGGAGGACGGTCTCCACTTCCACCTGGACAGCGACATACCGCTGCCGACCCTCGCCGAGTACTGCGCGGACGAGGACACGGCGACCGAACTCCCCGAAGGCGCGGCCGACTTGATCCGCCTGGGCCGCCTGGCCGGGGGCAACAGCATGGTCCTGGACGGCAGAACGGGCACGATCCTCACCTGGAACGAGCCCGAGGCCACCCTGCACCGGCTGAACACGGACCTCTCGACGCTCGCCTTCACCCTGTGGCTGCTGCGCCGGGCACGGACGATCGACTTCGACGGCGAGGCGGGCAGGGTGCTCTGACGCCGCGACGGCAACGCCGGCACGGCCGCCCGCACAAGGCGGTCGGCCGTGCCGAGCGGCATGGAGGCCGTGGCGGGAATCGAACCCGCGTAATTCGCTTTGCAGGCGAATCCCTGAACCACTCGGGCACACGGCCGGGTTGGGAGCGGAGGGTGTCCGTTCCGAACTTCGTGACTCGACCGTAGGGGCGGGGAACGTGGGGGAACAAGGGAACCGGGCGGGCTGCAACGGGACTGCCACACGCCGTTCATGAAACAGGGGGCGTACGACCAAGGTCCCGGGTGGGCCCCCTACCTCCGACAGGGGTCAAGGTTGGGGTTGGCCCTTACGCTGGCTTTCATGACCTCCCTGGAACCGGGCGACACAGGCGTCGCCGTCGAAACGGACACCCCGCCGACTGCCGTATCCGGTGAGGGGGTGCTCGGGCGTTCCTATCGGGCGCTCAGCGTCGGGATCGTCTCCGTCGTGCTGCTGATCGCCTTCGAGGCGACGGCTGTGGGGACGGCCATGCCCGTGGCGGCGCGGGAGCTGGACGGGGTGTCGCTGTACGCGTTCGCGTTCTCCGGGTACTTCACGACCAGCCTCTTCGGGATGGTGCTCTCCGGCCGGTGGTCGGACCGCAGGGGGCCGCTGGGGGCGCTGACCACCGGGATCGCCGCCTTCGCCGCCGGGTTGCTGTTGTCCGGGACCGCCGGGGTCATGTGGCTGTTCATCGCCGGGCGTGCTGTACAGGGGCTGGGCGGCGGGCTGGTGATCGTCGCCCTGTACGTCGTGGTCGGGCGGGCCTATCCCGAACGGTTGCGGGCCTCCATCATGGCCGCGTTCGCCGCGAGTTGGGTGGTGCCCTCCGTGGTCGGGCCCCTCGCCGCCGGCGCGGTCACCGAACAGCTGGGCTGGCGTTGGGTGTTCGTCGGGATACCGGTGCTGGTCGTCTTCCCGCTCGCCCTCGCGCTGCCCCAGATACGTCGGCTGGCCGGCGGGACCGTGACGAAAGGGGGGCGGGGAGGACAAGGGGGACAAGGGGGTGCGGAGGAGGGGCGGCGTCGTATCCGGCTCGCGCTGGGGATCTCTTTCGGTGCCGGGCTGCTCCAGTACGCCGCCCAGGATCTGCGGTGGTTCTCCGTCGTTCCCGGGCTCCTCGGCCTCTCGCTGCTCGTGCCCGCCGCGCTCGGACTGCTTCCCCGGGGGACCTACCGGGCCGCGCGCGGGTTGCCGTCCGTCGTGTTGCTGCGCGGTGTGGCCGCGGGGTCGTTCATCGCGGCCGAGTCCTTCGTACCGCTGATGCTCGTCACGCAGCGGGGGCTGTCGCCGACGATGGCCGGGTTCTCGCTCGCGGCGGGCGGGGTGACCTGGGCGCTGGGGTCGTCCGTCCAGGCGCGGGCGCGGATGGAGCCGTACCGGGAGCGGACGATGACGTTCGGGATGGTGGTGGTCGCGCTCTCCATCGCCGCGGCGCCCGCCGTGCTGATCGACGCGGTGCCGGTGTGGACGCTGGCGGTGGTGTGGGCGTTCGGGTGCTTCGGGATGGGGCTGGTGATCTCGAGCACCAGTGTGCTGCTGCTGCAGCTCTCCGCCCCCGAGGAGGCCGGCACCAACTCCGCGGCCCTGCAGATCTCCGACGGCCTCTCCAACGTGCTGCTGCTGGCCGGCGGGGGTGCGGCGTTCGCCGCGCTGGGCGGGGGGACGCTGAGCCACACGGCGACCGAGGCCTCCGCTTCACATCCGGCCGCCTTCGCCGTCGTGTTCCTGCCGATGGCGGGGGTGGCGTTGGTGGGGGCTTGGGTGACTACGCGGTTGCGAGTGGAATCGCGGTGACACCAGGCGGTACCGCGTAGTACCGTTGGTGCATGGCTGGACTGAACCTGCGGTTTTCGGACGATGAGCTCGACTCCCTGCGTGAACGTGCGGCAGCGGAGGGGCGCAGCATGCAGGCCTTCGCGCACGACGCTGTGATCGAGGCCATAAACGAGCATTCGAGACTGTTCAACGAGGCTGCTGATCACGTACTGAAGGCCAGCGTCGAGCTGAACCGGAGGCTCGCCTGATGCACTACCTGACCCTCCCCGAGTTGCTGAACCTCGCGAAGCGGCTCGGGGCGGACGACGTGCGCGACTTCGGGCTCCTGGACTCGGCTCTCGCGCGGCCGCAGTCGAGCGTGTTCGGGCAGGACGCCTATCCCGACGTCTGGCAGAAGGCTGCAGCGCTGATGGAGTCCCTCGCTCGCAACCACGCACTCATCGACGGGAACAAACGCATCGCCTGGTACGCGACCTGGGTTTTCCTGCACATGAACGGCCATCCACTGGATGCGGAGTTCGATGTGGACGAGGCCGAGGCGTTTGTCCTGGACGTATGCCAAGGTGCCCTGGACGTGCCGAAGATCGCCACGCAGTTGCCGCGCTTCGCGCGCTGACTCTTCCGGATGCTGTGAGCTGAGTCCCATCCCTGGGTGACCCCGCGTCGTACGCGCGTTGGCAGTCCCGGGCCGCCGGTAGGGTGGCCCGGTTGTCATACGTAGCCCGAGCCCTCGGCTCCCGTTCGACCACCCCGGAGACCGTGACTACCACCGCCGCCAGCGCTTCCCCCGGCACCGCCGCGAATCATCACCTCTCGCCCGCCTTCCCCGGCCGTGCCCCCTGGGGCACCGCCAGCAAGCTGCGCGCCTGGCAGCAGGGGGCGATGGAGAGGTATCTCAAGGAGCAGCCGCGTGACTTCCTCGCCGTCGCCACCCCCGGCGCCGGCAAGACGACGTTCGCGCTGACGCTCGCCTCCTGGCTGCTGCACCACCATGTCGTGCAGCAGGTGACCGTGGTCGCGCCCACCGAGCACCTGAAGAAGCAGTGGGCCGAGGCGGCGGCGCGGATAGGGATCAAACTCGATCCCGAGTACAGCGCCGGACCGCTCAGCAAGGAGTACCAGGGCGTCGCCGTGACGTACGCGGGCGTCGGTGTGCGGCCCATGCTGCACCGCAACCGCTGCGAACAGCGCAAGACCCTCGTCATCCTCGACGAGATCCACCACGCCGGTGACTCCAAGTCCTGGGGCGAGGCCTGTCTCGAGGCGTTCGAGCCCGCCACCCGGCGGCTCGCGCTCACCGGGACACCGTTCCGCTCCGACACCAACCCCATCCCCTTCGTCACGTACGAGGAGGGGAACGACGGGATCCGGCGCTCCTCCGCCGACTACACCTACGGCTATGGCAACGCGCTCGCCGACCACGTCGTGCGGCCCGTCATCTTCCTCTCCTACAGCGGACAGATGCGGTGGCGGACCAAGGCCGGTGATGAGATCGCGGCCCGGCTCGGCGAGCCGATGACCAAGGACGCCGTGTCGCAGGCCTGGCGTACCGCCCTCGACCCGCGCGGCGAGTGGATGCCCAGCGTGCTGCGCGCCGCCGACAAGCGGCTGACCGAGGTGCGCAAGGGCATCCCGGACGCAGGGGCGCTCGTCATCGCCTCCGACCAGGAGTCCGCCCGCGCCTACGCCAAGCTGATCCGCGACATCACCGGGACCCGGGCGACCCTCGTCCTCTCCGACGACACCGGCGCCTCCGCCCGCATCGACGAGTTCAGCCAGAGCAACGACCGGTGGATGGTCGCCGTACGCATGGTGTCCGAGGGCGTCGACGTGCCCCGGCTGGCGGTCGGGGTGTACGCCACGACCATCTCCACGCCCCTCTTCTTCGCGCAGGCCGTCGGACGCTTCGTGCGTTCCCGGCGGCGCGGCGAGACGGCCTCGGTGTTCCTGCCGACCGTCCCCGACCTCCTCACCTTCGCCAACGAGATGGAGGTCGAGCGCGACCACGCCCTCGACAAGCCCAAGAAGGCCGGCGAGGAGGACCCGTACGCCGAATCCGAGAAGGAGATGGAGGAGGCGAACCGGGAGGAGGACGAGGACACCGGCGAGCAGGAGCAGTTCTCCTTCGAGGCGCTGGAGTCCGACGCCGTCTTCGACCGGGTGCTGTACGACGGCGCCGAGTTCGGTATGCAGGCGCACCCGGGGAGCGAGGAGGAGCAGGACTACCTCGGCATCCCGGGGCTGCTCGAACCCGACCAGGTGCAGATGCTGTTGCAGAAGCGGCAGGCCCGGCAGATCGCGCACAGCCGCAAGAAGCCCGACGACGAGGCCGACCTCCTCGAACTGCCCGCCGAGCGGCGGCCCGTGGTCTCCCACAAGGAGATGCTGGAACTGCGCAAGCAGCTCAACACCATGGTCGGCGCGTACGTCCACCAGAGCGGCAAGCCGCACGGGGTGATCCACACCGAACTGCGCCGCGTGTGCGGCGGGCCGCCGAGCGCCGAGGCGACGGCGGGACAGTTGCGACAGCGCATCGCCAAAGTGCAGGAATGGGCGACCCGGATGCGGTGATCGCCGCACCGCCCTCCGGAGCGTCCGGTGAGGGGGCGTACGCGGTCGCTCACACGCCGTGCATTTCGGGAGGAAGCGCAGTAGTCCGTACCGCGGAGTGACCGGATTCTGGACGGAGCCTTCCGCTGAGCGAACCCCCTTCGCTACTGTCCCCGCAACGCACACGCCCCGTGGCAGCGACGCCGCGGAGCGCAGTCGTGAAGCGACCGTGTCCGGGACAGCCCCGGCCGCCGCCGATCGGCCGCCTCTGACGCGCGTCGCCAACGGGACCGGCGACGCATCCGCCGCCAGGGAGTTGCCGACCTCACCACGTGAAGGAGTGGGCGTCGTGACCGCGGAGACCTCCCAGACGCTCGACCGGGGACTGCGCGTCCTCAAGCTGCTCGCCGACACCGACCACGGTCTGACCGTGACCGAGCTGTCGACCCGGCTCGGCGTGAACCGGACCGTCGTGTACCGCCTGCTGGCCACCCTGGAACAGCACGCGCTCGTACGCCGCGACCTGGGCGGCCGGGCCCGCGTCGGGCTGGGGGTACTGCGACTCGGGCGGCAGGTGCATCCCCTCGTACGGGAGGCGGCGCTGCCCGCGCTCAGATCGCTGGCCGAGGACATAGGCGCGACCGCCCACCTGACCCTGGTCGACGGGACGGAGGCGCTCGCCGTGGCCGTCGTCGAGCCGACCTGGACCGACTACCACGTGGCCTACCGGGCCGGTTTCCGCCACCCCTTGGAGCGCGGCGCGGCCGGCAAGGCCATCCTCTCGGCCCGGCAGCAGCCCCCCACCGACCCCGGATACACCCTCACCCACGGCGAGCTGGAGGCCGGCGCGAGCGGGGCGGCCGCGCCGCTCATCGGGGTGACGGGAGTCGAGGGGAGCGTCGGGGTGGTGATGCTCGCCGACGCGGTGCCGGAGCGGGTGGGGCCGCGTGTCATGGACGCGGCCCGCGAGGTGTCCGAGGCGCTGCGCTGAGCGGTGGCCCGCCGGGCGGGCCTTGGGGACTGAGGCGGGCTGCTGCTCGGTGGCCGGGTGCGGCTTGGGGCCGTACGAGGGGTTGTGCTGAGCGGTGGGCCTCGCGGACCCCCGGGCCCCTTGAAGGTCAGGGCCAGGGCGGCCGACCCCGGCCGGAAAATGGCCCCGCGTTAGATTGACCTCGTGCTCTCTCGCCTCACGCGCCCCCGGGCCGTCGCCGTCTGTGCTCTGCCCGTCGTGGCCCTTCTCGCCACGGCGGCCCTCGCGCCGCTGCCGTTCTCCGTGGCGCAGCCCGGTATGACGGCGAACGTGCTCGGCGCCAACGCGGGCGACCCGGTCATCACCATCACCGGCGCGACCACCCGCAAGACCACCGGCGAGCTCCGGATGACGACGATCGAGGCCACTGGCCCCGACGCCCACGTGAGCCTCGGGGACGTACTCGACGGCTGGTTCCGCAGCGACCAGGCCGTGATGCCGCGCGACTCGGTCTACCCGAGCGGGAACAGCACCAAGGAGATCGAGGAGCACAACGCGGCCGAGATGAAGGAGTCGCAGGACGCGGCGGCCGAGGCCGCCCTGAAATACCTGGACGAGGACTCCGGCAAGATCAAGGTCAGCCTCGAGCTCGCCGACGTCGGCGGGCCCAGTGCCGGGCTCCTCTTCTCCCTCGGCGTCGTCGACAAGCTCGACGGCGACGGCAAGGGCGGCGACCTGACCGGGGGCCGCACCATCGCCGGTACGGGGACGATCGACGCGGACGGAACGGTCGGGGCGGTGGGTGGGGTGGGGCTGAAGACGCAGGCCGCGCGTCGTGACGGGGCGACCGTCTTCCTGGTGCCCAAGGCGGAGTGCTCGGACGCGAAGTCGGAGCTGCCGAAAGGGCTGCGGTTGATTCCGGTCACGTCGCTCAAGGGCGCGGTGGGGTCGTTGGTGGCGTTGGAGACGGGGCGGGGGGCGGTGCCGAGCTGTTAGCTCAGCACCGCCCCCCGCCCCTGACCCCCGCCTCACCTCACCTGACCAACTCCCAGTCCTGTGAACCATCCGTAGCCGCGTTCTGCAAGGTCAGCGGTGCCCCCGCGGACGCGCCGGTCAGGTACAGGGCCGTGTTCTTGGCCGACTGCAGCTTGTAGAAGCCGTCGTCCGTCTTGACCAGGTTCCAGCTGCCCGTGGCGCTGTTGTCGACCCACTGCCCGATGCGCTGGCCGACCGTCGCGTTCCCGGTCCAGATGGCCGCCGCGCGACCGCCGGACTTGTTCAGCAGGGTCGTACCGCCGCCAGGCTCGGTCACCACATGCCAGTACTGGGTGTCCGGGTTCGCCGCCGATCCAGGCGTCTCCAGCGCGACGTCGGGCACGTCCGCGTTGCCGAGGTTCGCGTCGTTGGTGTGGTTCCCGGTGCCGATCACCTGGTCGGTCTTCCGGTTCACCAACTGGTAGTAGGCGCCGGCCGACTTGCCCAGGTCGACTTCCGCGAACGCGAGTGTCGAGGTGCCCTGGTTGTTGAGGATCGAGACGCGGCCGGTGCCCTCCACATACTGCAGGCTGCGGCTGTAGGCACCCGGCGAGGTCGTCTGGTACTCCTTCCAGCGGCCGTCGCTGCGCCCGCTCTCGTTGACCCAGACGCTGCCGCTGTTACTGGCGTTGTAGACCAGCCGCCCACCGGGAAGCTGGATGATGACCGGACTGCCACCCGTGGCCGGCGCCCGCGAACCGGTGTCGACCGGCAGCGAGGTGACCGGGTTGCCCGAGGAGCCGAGGAAGAACTTCAGCGGGTCGTTGGCGAGCACGTACCGCGTGTTGACTCCGCCGCCCCAGTACTCGTACGGGAGAAGCCACTTGCCGTCCGTCGTCCGGACGACGTTGGCCATGCCGGGCCGGCCGCCGCCGATCTCCGTCTTGCCGCCACCCATGTCGTCGGTCAGTCCCGCGACGTCGACGACGGGGGCGCTCCACTGCGTCGTCGACCGGCCGTTCCAGGTCTTGTGGGCGAGGATCTGGCCGTGCGAGTCCGTGGCGGTGGCGTTCGCGGGGTCCAGGGTGGGGACGCCGGTGGTCGCGTTGTAGCCGGTGTAGTCGTTCTCGTCGGAGTAGTAGCAGACGAGCTGGCCCTTGTGGACCATCAGGTACGGCTCCCAGACGGGGTCGACCTGCTTGTTGGTGTTCGCGGCGGCGATGTTCTGGCCGACCGCGCCCGCGCTGCCGCCCTGCCAGCCACCCGTCGCGACGACGTTCTCGACCTTCCATGTCGCGCCGTCGTCGGTGCTCGAGAACAGGGCGATCGCCACGTCGCTGCGGTCGCCGTCGTTGGACGGCGTCCAGTTCGGGTCGGCCGCCTTGTGCTCCTTGTAGTAGGCGTCGTCGCCCGACACGACACTCGCCAGGAGCAGCGTGCCCGCCTTGAGGTTGCCGACGTCCTGCGGGAGCGCGTACAGGTAGGGGTTCGTCCAGTTGCTCTTGTACTTGGCGTACTGGGGATCACTGGAGAGGTACGCGGGTGCCTTGACCTCGGAGAGCGGCTGCCACGACGTTCCGTTGTCGTCGCTCTTGTAGACGGGGAGGGTCTCCCGGTCGGCGCTGCCCGTCGCCGTCACGACGGTGGCCTTCTCGAACGCCGCGACCAGCCGCCCGCTCGGCAGCTGTGCCGACTTCGGGTAGATCGCGCAGTTGCCCCGGCCCTTGAGACACGGCTCGTTGCCGAGCTGGTAGAGGATCCCGCCGGTCGGGTTGTAGGCCTGCGCACTGGCCATGGGTATGGCCAGCAGGGCGCCGGCCGCGACGAGACTTCCCAGCGCCTTCGCCGGCTTTCCTCTACTCTGCGTTCTCCGCATTACCGCTCCGATCACTGTGCCCCGACCCCACGCATGACTGCGTAGTCAGGCCGGATTCTGTGGCCCGGATCGAGTCGCCGTCAATACTTGTGTCACAGCTGTTTCCTGGGGATTACGGCTTGGATTGACGATTCCGAGTGTTGACCCGCACACTGATCACGGCGGTTTTCTGACAGCGCAGTCTGAGAAAGAGGGAGCTTCGGTGGCTGGCACCCAGAGTCGTGACGGCGTCTCACGGCCACCGGCGACGAGCACCGATGTCGCGCGGCTCGCCGGTGTCTCCCAGAAGACCGTGTCGCGGGTCATGAACAACGAGCCGTACGTCCGTGAGGAGCTCCGGGAGCGGGTGCTGCGGGCGGCCCAGCAGCTCGGGTACCGCCCCAACGGCGCGGCGCGCAGCCTCACCTCGGGCCGGAGCCGCAGGCTGGGCGTGATCTCGCTCGGCGCCCGCCTCTACGGGCCCACGACCATGCTCGTCGCGATAGAGCGCTCGGCGCGGCGGCTCGGCTACTCGGTGAGCGTCGCCCACACCACCGAGGACGACGAGCACAGCACGGCCGAGGCCATCGACAGCCTGCTCGAACAGGGTGTCGACGGCATCGTGCTGTCGGAGGCGATCGACGAGGGAAGCCCCGTCAAGGTCTGGCTGGACGTGCCCATCCTCACCATCGGGCGCTTTCCCGGTCTGGTCGCGGCGCGGCGGATCCGCTCGGCGGAGAAGTCGGACCGAAGCGGGTATGTGGCGACCCGGCACCTCATCGACCTCGGGCACACCGAGATCAGGCATGTGTCGGGGCCGGGTCAGTGGTGGGCGTCCCGTGACCGTGCGGACGGCTGGCGCTCGGCGCTGAACGAGGCGGGCCTGCCGGTGGCCGAGCCCGTCGAGGGGGACTGGTCCTGCGCGAGCGGTTACGAGGCGGGCCTGCGACTGGCGGACGACGAGGCGATGACCGCGGTCTTCGTGGCGAACGACGACATGGCGATCGGCCTGGTCAGGGCGCTGCACGAGCGGGGCCGCCGGGTTCCGGACGATGTGAGCGTCGTCGGCATGGACGACATCCCGGCCGCCCGCTTCCAGCAGCCCGCGCTGACGACGGTGGCGCAGGACTTCGACTCGGTGGCCACGGAGGGCATCGACCTGCTGGTCGACGAGATCACGAACCCCGGCTCGACGGAACGAGTCCTGCACGAGGTGGACCCGCCGTTGGTGGTACGGGAGTCGAGCGCGCGACCGCGGTCCAGCTGAGCGGGAGCCTGCCTGGCAGGGCTGAGGCGGGTTTCGGGTTCGGGTCGGGGACGGGCGCCGGACTGCGGGTGGGTGTTCAGGGCTTGGTGCGTCCGGCCACAGTCGGAGGAGGGCGCAGCCAGGGACGCTGAGCACTCCGGGCGAGCGGCATCGAGCGGGGGAGGGCGTCGCTCCCCGCAGCCGGGCTCCTCTGCGCAGCGGCGATGCCGCCGCACCCTCACACCTGCGGCACGATCCGCCGGGCCGGCTTCAGGCGATCCGGTGCCTCGGCGGTGCGGAGGTCGGGAGCGGGTCGACCCTTAGGGGGTCCGGCTGGCGGGGGTGTGCCGGTCTTGGGGGTGCTGTGGTGAGAGCGTGGGTGGGTGAGCGCTGTAGGGCGGGTGGGTGTCGCTGCGGTCCTGTGCTGTGGCCCGGCACGCTGGACCTGGAGCCGTGGGCCGGTTTCAGGTGATGCGGTGCCTCGGCGGTGCGGAGGTCGGGTGCGGGTCGACCCTTAGGGGGTCCGGCCGGCGGGGGTGTGCCGGTCTAGCGGGGTGCGCTGGGTGGTGAGAGCGTGGGTGGGTGACCGCTGTAGAGGGGGCGGGTGTCGCTGCGGTCCTGTGCTGTGGCCCGGCACGCTGGACCTGGAGCCGTGGGCCGGTTTCAGGTGATGCGGGGCCTTGGCGGTGCGGAGGTCGGGTGCGGGTCGACCCTTACGGGGGTTCGACCGGCGCGGGTGTGCCGGTCTTGCGGGGGTGCTGGGTGGCGAGAGCGTGGGCGGGTCCCCGCCGTAGGGCGGGTGGGTGTCGCTGCGGTCCTGTGCTGTGGCCCGGCACGCTGGACCTGGAGCCGTGGGCCGGTTTCAGGTGATGCGGGGCCTCGGCGGTGCGGAGGTCGGGTGCGGGTCGACCCTTAGGGGGTCCGGCCGGCGGGGGTGTGCCGGTCTTGCGGGGGTGCTGGGTGGCGAGAGCGTGGGCGGGTGCCCGGCGCAGAGTGGGCGGTGTCGCCGCGGCCCCGCGTCGCGGCCCGGCACCCGAGACCGGGGCCCGGTCTCAGGCGATTCGGGGGCTCGGCGGTGCCGATGCCAGGCGCAGGCCGAGTTCTACGAGGGTCCAGCCGACTCGGGTGCGCAGGTCCTGTGAGGGGTGCTTGGCCGCGAGGGCGAGGCGGTGGGCGTCGGCCTCGGCGCGGAGGTCGGCGGCGTGGAGGTGGTGGGCGGCGAGGTAGGACTCGGGGTTCATCGGCGTCGGCCTCTCAGCTCGTGTGGGACGGGAAGACATGGGTGTGGACGCGTACCGTCTCGGCCTCCGGGGTGCCTTCGGCCGGGGCGTGGGCGCGGTAGCTGTCGACGAGTTCGTGCATCCGGTGGATCAGCTCGAGGGCGGTCTCGGGTGTCAGCCGTAGCGTCATGTCACTCAGGTCCGAGGACCGCTTCCAGGCGTCGGACCAGTCGTTCGGGTTGCCCAGCCAGGTCGAGATCTCCCGGGTGTGGGTGTTCGCGACCTCGTGGATGAACAGGTCGGCGGCGCCCCGGACAGCCGGGTCGGGGTCCTTGAGCAGGGCGTCGTCGAACTCCACGCCCTCGTGGGCGGCCCGCCACCAGCGCTCCCGCCCCTTGCCGTGCTCGGGCGCGTCCTCGACGAAGCCGTGCGCGGCGAGCTGGCGCAGGTGATAGCTGGTCGCGCCGCTCGACTCGCCCAGTTTCGCGGCCAGTTGGGAGGCGGTGGCGGGCCCGCCGCGACGCAGCGCCGTCAGCAGCTGCATCCGCAGAGGGTGCGCGAGACCGCGCAGTGAACGGGCGTTGAGGACGTGGGGGGTCAGTTTCTCGGGGATCTCAGGCTGCTGCTCCGGCATGTGTCCAAAGATAGCGTTGCAAAGGAATGGTTGCAAGGATTTCTTTGCAAGCAGTTCTTTGGAAGGGCTGTTCGCGGGCCCCCTTCATCGACTCAGTCGCCGTCGTGCTCCGACGCCGCCTGTTCCACCAGCGGGATGATCCGCAGTGGAACCGGGTTCTCCATGACGATCGCCGTCGCCGCCCGGACGATGCCGTCGATACCCACCACCCGGTCGATCACCCGCTGGAGATCCGCGTTCGAACGGGCCACCAGCCGGCACAGCATGTCCCCGTTGCCGGTGGTCGTGAGCAGTTCCAGCACCTCCGGGACCGATGCCAGGTGGGCCCGTACGTCCCGCCCCTGCCCCTGGCGGATCTGGAGCGTCGCGAAGGCGGTGACCGGGTAGCCGAGGGCCGCCGGGTCCACCTGCGGCCCGAACCCCCGGATGACGCCGTTCGACTGGAGCCGGTCGAGACGCGCCTGCGCCGTCCCCCGAGCCACCCCCAGCCGCCGGGACATCTCCAGTACGCCGATCCGCGGTTCCCGCGCGAGCAGCACGATGATCCGTCCGTCCAACTCGTCGATCGCCACAACAGCCCCACTCGCTCCTGGTCATCCCTGGTCATCCTGTACAGAAAGCGCGGCCACACGCCCAAGCAGCTGAGCAGAATGTCCAGCTCCAGCGCAAACTGTTGCGCATCTTGCCGTGCCGGGGCGAGGCTGCCGTTATGACGCAGACCACACACCTCACTCCCGACACCGCGCGGCAGGCAGACCCCTTCCCGGTCAAGGGAATGGACGCGGTCGTCTTCGCCGTGGGCAACGCCAAGCAGGCGGCGCACTACTACTCCACGGCCTTCGGCATGCGGCTCGTCGCCTACTCCGGGCCGGAGACGGGCAGCCGTGAGACGGCGTCGTACGTCCTGGAGAACGGCTCCGCCCGGTTCGTGTTCACCTCCGTCGTCAAGCCGGCCACCACCTGGGGCCACTTCCTGGCCGGACATGTGGCCGAGCACGGTGACGGCGTCGTCGACCTCGCCATCGAGGTCCCGGACGCCCGCGCCGCGTACACGTACGCCGTCGAGCACGGCGCCCACTCCCTGGCCGAGCCGTACGAGCTGAAGGACGAGCACGGCACGGTCGTACTCGCCGTGATCGCCACGTACGGCCAGACCCGGCACACCCTCGTCGAGCGCACGGGGTACGACGGCCCCTACCTCCCGGGGTTCGCCGCCGCCGCTCCGATGGTCGAACCGCCCGCCCGGCGCACCTTCCAGGCGATCGACCACTGTGTGGGCAACGTCGAACTCGGCCACATGGACGAATGGGTCGGCTTCTACAACAAGGTCATGGGTTTCACGAACATGAAGGAGTTCGTGGGCGACGACATCGCCACCGAGTACAGCGCGCTGATGTCGAAGGTCGTCGCCGACGGCACCCTCAAGGTCAAGTTCCCGATCAACGAGCCCGCCCTCGCCAAGAAGAAGTCCCAGATCGACGAGTATCTGGAGTTCTACGGGGGCGCCGGCGTCCAGCACATCGCGCTCAACTCGAACGACATCGTCGAGACCGTACGGACCATGCGGGCGGCCGGGGTCCAGTTCCTCGACACCCCCGACTCGTACTACGACACCCTGGGGGAGTGGGTCGGCGACACCCGCGTCCCGATCGACACCCTCCGCGAGCTGAAGATCCTCGCCGACCGTGACGAGGACGGCTATCTGCTCCAGATCTTCACCAAGCCGGTCCAGGACAAGCCGACCGTCTTCTTCGAGATCATCGAACGCCACGGCTCGATGGGCTTCGGCAAGGGCAACTTCAAGGCCCTCTTCGAGGCGATCGAACGGGAGCAGGACAAGCGCGGCAACCTGTAACCCACGGGGTAGCAACTGGCGGCCTCAGGGCGTCAGTCGGGCGGGCCGGACACCACCGGCTCGCCCAGCGCGTCCATTGCCTCCAGCGCCTCCTTCGCCACCCGTACCCCCGCCTGCGAGAAGTACGGGTTGATCCGCAACGCCTCCTCCAGATGCCGGCGTGCGGGACCCGTGAGCCCCAACTCCCTCTCGATCATGCCCCGGTGGTACGCGTACGGCGCGCTGCGCACCTCGCCGCCGTGCTCCTTGTCGGTCGCCCGCTTCGCCCAGTCGAGCGCCTCCGCGTCCTTGCCCGCCCGGTGCAACGCCCAGCCCAGCGCGTCCGCGACCTCGAGGCCCGGCTGCCGCGCCCACTCCGCCCTCAGCCGCCGTACCGCCGACGCCGCGTCCCCGTGGTCCGCCTCGAAGCGGCCGAGCAGCAACTCCCCGTCCACACCGGCGGTTTGATCCTTCGCGACCCGCGTCCGCAGTGCCGCGTACTGAGCCCGAGCCTCCGCCGACCGGCCTAGGGAGTCGTACAACTCGCCCAGTTCCAGCATGAATTGCGGCGACGGCTGTCTCGCGAGCGCCGACCGGTAGGCGCCGAGGGCCTCCGTCGAACGGCCCAACGCGGCCAACGCCCGTCCCTCGCCCGCCCGTGCGGAGCCCAGCGCGGGATCGAGACGCCGGGCCGCCTTGAAGTGCCTCAGTGCGTCCGCCGGTTCACCTCGCTCCCACGCCAACTCGCCTGCCCGGTACTGCCATTCGGCCTCCTCGGCTGCGGTCCTGGCCCGCGCCGCCGCGTCCGCCAGAGCCGCCTGCGCGTCCTCGCGCCGGCCCTGGTCCCGGTACACACCCGCCGCCCGCGCCAGCACCGCAGGCACCGCCGCCCCGGAACGCAGCTCCCGCAGCCGCTCCAGCGTCCCCCGCACCGCCTTGTAGTCACCGAGGCCCGTGTACGCGTCGAGCAGCGCCGGATACGACGTCCAGCGCTGCGGCGCCTGACGCACCGCCGCCTCGCCCCACTTCCGCGCGGCCGGGAAGTCACGGCGCGCGTTCGCCAGCGCCGCCATCCCGCCCAGCCCCTCCACTTTGTCCGCCGACCGCACGTTCAGCGAGGTACGCAGCGCCCGTTCCGCCCTCGGGAAGTCCAGGGGGTCCGCCGTCCGCCGCCCGCGCTCCACATAGGCCGCCCCGAGCTGCGCCCAGGCCTGCCCGTCACCCACATGGGTGCGTACGAACGCCTCGCGGTCGCCGATGAACGCCGTCAGGTCGGGCAGCACGGCCGGTGCCCCGGCGGTCACCGCCCGTGCCGCGCGGGCCGCCGGACCAGAGGCCGGGGCCTGGGCGGGGCGGTCCGGGGGCAGCAGCATCAGCGCGCCGCCGAGTGCCGCACACCCCGCGAGTACGGCGGTCAGCGGGCGCGGGAGGACACGAACACGGGCACGAGCACCGGCACGAACACCGGCACGGGCGCGGACACGGGCACGGACTCTCTCCATCTCCATGGCGCTCACTGTGCGTCAGTACGACGACCGGATTCCCGTACCGAATGCTCCTCGCTGACGGGGTTCACACCGATGGCCCCGGGGTGCGACGCTGTGATCATGAGCCGTATCCAAGCCGCACCCGACGAAGCCCAGGGCAACCTCACGGACCGGCTCCTCGCGGAGCTGCCGGCCGAGGCCGTGCTCACCGATCCCGATGTCACCGCCGCCTACGCCAACGACATGGCGAGCTTCTGCGCGGCGGGCACCCCGGCCGTCGTGGTCCTGCCGCGCACCGTCGAGCAGGTCCAGCACGTCATGCGTGTCGCCACCGAACTGCGCGTCCCGGTCGTCCCGCAGGGCGCCCGTACCGGACTGTCGGGCGGGGCCAACGCGTCCGAGGGCTGCATCGTGCTGTCGCTCGTGAAGATGGACCGGATCCTGGAGATCAACCCGGTCGACCGCATCGCCGTCGTCGAGCCCGGCGTCATCAACGCCACCCTCTCCCGCGCGGTCAACGAACACGGCCTGTACTACCCGCCGGACCCCTCCAGCTGGGAGATGTGCACGATCGGCGGCAACATCGGCACCGCGTCCGGCGGGCTGTGCTGCGTGAAGTACGGCGTCACGGCGGAGTACGTCCTCGGCCTGGACGTCGTCCTGGCCGACGGGCGGCTCATGTCGACCGGGCGGCGCACCGCGAAGGGTGTCGCCGGATACGACCTCACCCGGCTGTTCGTGGGCTCGGAGGGCTCGCTCGGCATCGTCGTACGGGCGGTGCTGGCGCTGAAGCCGCAGCCGCCCCAGCAGCTGGTCCTCGCCGCCGAGTTCCCCTCGGCCGCCGCCGCGTGCGACGCCGTGTGCCGGATCATGGAGGGCGGTCATGTGCCGTCCCTCCTCGAACTGATGGACCGTACGACCGTCAAGGCCGTCAACGACCTGGCCAACATGGGGCTCCCGGAGACCACCGAGGCCCTTCTGCTCTGCGCCTTCGACACCCACGACCCCGCCGCCGACCTGGCCGCCGTCGGCGCGCTCTGCGAGACGGCCGGGGCCACCGAGGTGGTCCCCGCCGACGACGCCGCCGAGTCCGAACTCCTCCTCCAGGCACGGCGGTTGTGCCTTGTCGCGCTCGAGGCGGTCAAGGGCACGACGATGATCGACGACGTGTGCGTACCCCGGTCGCGGCTCGGTGAGCTGCTGGAGGGGGTCGAGCACATCGCCGAGAAGTACCAGCTGACCATCGGCGTCTGCGCCCACGCAGGCGACGGCAACACCCACCCCACCGTCTGCTTCGACGCCCAGGACCCCGACGAGTCCCGGCGGGCCCGCGAGTCCTTCGACGAGATCATGGCCCTCGGCCTGGAACTCGGCGGCACGATCACCGGGGAGCACGGCGTCGGCATCCTCAAGAAGGAGTGGCTGGCGCGCGAGCTGGGCCCGGTGGGCGTGGAGATGCAGCGGGCGGTGAAGGCGGCCTTCGACCCGCTGGGCCTCCTGAACCCGGGCAAGCTGTTCTGACGACCATCCGGGTACGTCACACGTACCCCTCTCCGTCCTGGGACTCGTCCGACGGCCACGGGTCGCGCAGCCACAGGTCGTCGGTACAGCCCGCGGTGGGGGCGAGCAGCTCGGCGAGGCCGTCGTCGATGCCGAGCTGATCGGCCTCGGTGCCGGGCGGGACCGCCCGCAGCGTGCGCTCGAGCCATGCCGACACCTGGGCGGTGGGCGCCTCAAGGAGGGCGTCCCCGCCGGGTGAACTCAGCGCCATCAGGACGACACTGCGCCCCTCGACCTTCGTCGGCCATACCCGCACGTCACCGTGACCGCACGGCCTGAACACCCCCTCGACGAGGAGTTCACGGGCGAACGTCCAGTTCACGGGGTTGTCGGAGCTGATGTGGAAGGCGATGTGGACGGCGAACGGATCGTTGGTGCGGTAGGTGAGGCGGGCGGGGACGGGGATGCTCCGCTCCGGCGACAGGATGAGCTTCAACTCCAGTTCCCGTTCCACCACGGTGTTCATGGCGTGAGTCATGGCGGGCACTTCCTCTCGTTTGCGGCAGGCCCGCATCGGGCCCGTACGAGGAGAGAGCGCGGGGAGGCGTCAGCATTACGCGGGTTCGGAGAGATTTTTCGGAGAAGTTTTTTCGCGAACGATGTCGGACGGTGTCGGAGCCGTCGCGACAGATGGCAGAAGCTGTCACGAACGGAGTAGGTACGGCCGGAGGGGTAATAGGGTGTGCGCCGGTCTGATAGATGTGGGGCACCCCAAATGACCCCCGAGCAGATACGGGACGACGGACATGAGCGCCCCAACCCCGGCCCCCGGTGACGACAGGCCCAGCGAAGGGTATTACCCGGACCCGTCCATTCCTGGATATGTCCGGTTCTGGAACGGCTCCTCCTGGGTGCCGGGCACCAGCCGGCCGGCGCCGTCCGACGGCGCGTCCGTCGCGGCGCGGGTCGAGGAGACCGGGCCGCACTTCTTCGACGAGGACCCGCAGTCACCGTCGCAGGCGCCGGCCGCCGAGCCGCGCCGGGCGACCCCGGCCGAGGCCCAGCACGGCAGCCGGCCCGAACCGGCGTCCGCCTGGGGCGCCGACCGCTCCCATCAGTCCGGCTTCGGCGGCAATCGCGACCGCCAGATCTCCTGGGGCTCCCCGGCACCGGCCGCCGACCCGAGGACGCCCGACCCCAGGGCCGCGAGCGAGTCCCCGGTTCAGCCGGACGGGTGGTCGGCCCGTACGGACGGTTCGGCGACGATTCCGCCGGTGGAGCCGGACTCCGGTGGCGCCGGTGACGTGCCCGAGTCGGGCACGTTCGTGTTCCGCCGGCCCATCCCGGGCCCGGCCGCCACCGGCGCCGAACAAGGCGTTCCCGGCACCCGTGGCCCCGTGCCCTCCGAGGGCACCATGACCTTCCGTGCGCCGACCCCGCGCACGGGGCGCGAGGGCGGGGCGGGCGGCGCGCAGCCGGGGAGCACCAGCTCGCCCGAGGGCGCGCAGGGCCCGGTCACGGCACCCGCGGCCACACCCGCACCGGCACCCGCGCAGGGCCGCGGGTTCGGCGCCGGCAAGGCCGCGGCGGCCCGCGCGGCGGCGGCCCAGGGCGCCAACCCGGCCCTGCTGCCCGCCACCCCGGCCGTCCCCCAGCAGAACACCCCCGGCACCGGCGCGCCCATGGCCCCCGGCACCCCCGGTGGCGGCCAGCCCTCCTGGGCCATGGCACCCCGCCCGGCCGGAGCCGACGAGGGCGGGGAACCGCGCGTCGCGCCCTGGAAGCCGCCCGTCGAGGACGTGTTCCAGGCCGCCGCCCGCCGTCGGGCGGCGGCCCGTCCGGCGGGCCTCGGCAAGCGGCTGGTGGCACGCCTCGTGGACACCCTGGTCCTCGGCGCCCTGACCGCCGTGGCCGCCGTACCGCTGGGCACCATGGCCGTCGACCACATCAACGGCAAGATCGACGAGGCCAAGCTGTCCGGCGAGACCGTGACCGTATGGCTGCTGGACGGCACGACCGGCCTCTACCTGGGCATCGTGCTGGCTGTACTGCTGCTCGCCGGGGTCCTGTCCGAGGCATGGCCCACCGCCAAGTGGGGCCGCACCCTAGGCAAGAAGCTGGTCGGTCTCGAGGTCCAGGACATCGAGGGCCACGAGCCACCGTCGTTCGGCGCGGCCCTGCGCCGCTGGCTCGTCTACTGCGTCCCGGGGCTGCTCGGCATCGGTGTCGTGGGCGTCCTGTGGTGCCTGTTCGACCGCCCGTGGCGCCAGGCCTGGCACGACAAGGCGGCACACACGTTCGTGGCGGGCTGACCTCGAGCCAACGCCGACCGGGTTACCCCGGACGGCCGCTCGCCGGATGCGGAGCCGGGCGGTTCACGGTCGACTCGGGCCATGAGCAGCGAACCGCCCCCCGGCGCCGGTCAGCAGCCACCGGACGACGACGACCCGTTCAAGAAGCGGCAACCGCCCCCGTCGTACGGCGCGGGCGATCCGTACGACAACTCGAGCCCGGCCGCCGGCGGCACGCCACCCGAAGGCGGCGGCGATCCCTACGCCGGCTCAGGCCGCCCCGCCGGCGGCTCGCCCTACGGAGGCGGCGGCGGTGATCCCTACGGCGGGGCCGCAGACCCCCTCGCCGGTATGCCCCCGCTCGCGGACGGCGCTCGGCGCGTGATCGCGCGGATCATCGACATCATCCTCGTCGGTATCGTCGTATGGCTGCTGACCTGGGGATTCAACGTCCACGAGTACGACGTCGACAGCGACGACATCAACTACGGCCGCTCGGCCGGCCAGTCGCTCATCGCCGCCGTGCTCTACATCGCGTACGACACGATCCTGATGTCCCGGACCGGGCAGACGCTCGGGAAGCGGTGGCTCCGGCTGCGGCTGGCCAACCTCGACAACGGCGACACGCCCTCCGCGCAGACCGTGTTCGTCCGGTCGCTCGTGCTGTGGATCCCGTTCGCGTTCTGCTGCGCCTGCATCTGGACGGCGATCGCGGGCGGCTGGAGCTTCTTCGACAAGCCGTACAAGCAGGGGCTGCACGACAAGGCGGCCAAGACGGTGGTGGTCAGTACGGGCTGATGGCGGGTTGATCGCGGCTGCTCGTGGGCTGGTCGACTCCGGGGAACGCAACAGCGGTTGGGTGGGGCCTGCGTCACGCAGGCCCCACCCAACCGCTGTTGGCGTATGGGGCAGCAGAGGGGGCGGTTCAGTCCTGTTGCGCCGAAGCCTGTACCGGGACGCGTTCGCGTTGCGGTGCCGTGGCGGTGGCGGCGGCGGTGGCCGACGAGGCGACGACCTGTGAGGTGGTCCTGGTCCGACCGGGCCGGGGCACGGTCATGGCGACGAGGAGTCCCAACACGAGCCCCACGAGGGCGATCAGCGCGACCCCCGGGCCCGAACTCGTCTGGGACAGCAGCAGCATGGCGAGCGTCGAGAGAATCACGGTGCACGAACCGTAGGCGAGCTGTGCGACGGTCGGGCGAGGCGCAGTCGGACGAGGCATGGCAATCGAGTCCTCGTTGGATTCGGGGGTGAGGGGAGCGTGTCGACCTGGCTTTCCACCGGACAACCGGCGTTCCACCAACCGACTCTAATCGCGTGCATGCCCGACTGGAACGCGCGGTAAGCGTGACCTAACCCACGGCGCCGGAGCACAGGGGGCGCACGGAGTCATGACGTCCAGCAGCTGGACGCGCCCGCGCGCCGGTAATGCATTTGACCTGTCCAAGTCAAGATCTGTCTTTTCTTCTAAACCTCTAGTCAAATTACGTCACTTGACTACACGCGTATACCGCGCGCGGACAGCTTCCGAACCAGGAACCCCCCATCCGCGCGGACGGGCGCGGGGGAGGACCTCAAGTGACCAGCAGACCCTGGACGTTCAGAACGGCGGCCGTCGGAGTGGCACTCGCCACAGCCGCCGCCACCTTCTCCACCTTCGCCATAGCCGAGGCCGACTCGGGCTCCGGCAAGGGCGCTTCAGCCGTACCCGCTGCCAACCGCCATGACCCGGCGGAGCGGCAGCACGCCGAGCACGACCTCGACGGTCCGCTCAGCCAGACCCAGGAGGCCCAGCGCGAGGAGGCCCTCAGGCAGGTCATCTCCGGCGAGGCCACGGCCAAGAGCCGCAACGGCTCGCAGGTGGTGCAGCTCAAGAGCGGCAAGGGCAAGGGCAAGTACGTCGAACTCGGCCGCGAGCGGACCGACAAGATCTTCACGATCCTCGTCGAGTTCGGCGACCAGATCGACGCCCGCTACGGCGGCACGCCCGGCCCGCTGCACAACCAGATCGCCGCGCCGGACCGCACCCAGGACAACAGCACGGCCTGGCAGGCGGACTACAACACCAAGCACTTCAAAGAGCTCTACTTCGGCACCGGCAAGAACGTCGAGTCGATGAAGAAGTACTACGAGAAGCAGTCCTCGGGCCGCTACTCGATCGAGGGCACGGTCTCGGACTGGGTGAAGGTGCCCTACAACGAGGCCCGTTACGGTTCCAACAGTTGCGACCCCGACAACTGCGCATGGTTCGCGGTGCAGGACGGGGTCAACGCGTGGGTCGCGGCGCAGAAGGCAGCCGGCGCGACCGACGCGGCGATCAAGACCCAGCTGGCCGCGTACGACCAGTGGGACCGCTACGACTTCGACGCCGACGGCAACTTCAACGAGCCCGACGGCTACATCGACCACTTCCAGATCGTGCACGCCGGTGAGGACGAGTCCGCCGGCGGCGGCGCACAGGGCGAGGACGCCATCTGGGCGCACCGCTCGTACGCCTTCGGCACCGACAAGGGCACCAGCGGCCCCGCGAACAACCTGCTCGGCGGCGCGCAGATCGGTGACACCGGCATCTGGGTCGGCGACTACACCGTCCAGCCCGAGAACGGCGGACTCGGTGTCTTCGCCCACGAGTACGGCCACGACCTCGGTCTGCCGGACCACTACGACACCACCAACACCGGTGAGAACTCGACCGGTTACTGGACCCTGATGTCGTCCGGCTCCTGGCTGGGCACCGGCGGCGACAACATCGGCAACCTGCCCGGTGACATGACCGCCTGGGACAAGCTCCAGCTGGGCTGGCTCGACTACGACACGGCGAAGGCCGGGAAGAAGTCGAACCACAAGCTGGGCGTCGCCGAGTACAACACGAAGAACGCGCAGGCGGTCGTCGTCCAGCTGCCGAACAAGACGGTCACCACCGAGGTCGTCACCCCGGCGCAGGGCGCGACCCAGTGGTGGAGCGGCAGCGACAACAACCTCAACAACACGCTGACCCGTCCGGTCGACCTCACCGGCAAGTCCTCGGCCGCCCTCACCCTGGACGGCTGGTACGACGTCGAGGCCGACTACGACTACGTGTACACCGAGGTCTCCACCAACGGCGGCGCCACCTGGACGCCCCTGGACGGCACCGTCGACGGCGCGGCGATCCCGCGCGACGGCAGCGGCCGGCCGGCGCTCACCGGCACGCTCGACGCGTACAAGAAGCTGGTGTACCCGCTGGACGCCTACGCGGGCCAGAAGTTCGACCTGCGCTTCCGCTACTCGTCCGACAGCGGTGTCTCCCAGACGGGCTTCGCGGCCGATGAGATCACCGTCACCGCCGACGGTTCCACCCTCTTCGCCGACAACGCGGAGAGCGCGGACGCCGCCTGGAAGTCGAAGGGTTTCTCGCGCATCGGCGCGTCCTTCACGGACACCTACCCGCAGTACTACATCGCGGAGAACCGCCAGTACGTGTCGTACGACAAGACCCTCAAGGTCGGCCCGTACAACTTCGGCTTCGCGACGACCCGTCCGGCGTGGGTCGAGCACTTCCCGTACCAGACCGGCCTGTTGATCTGGAAGTGGGACACCTCCCAGAAGGACAACAACGTCACCGCCCACCCGGGCCTCGGCAAGATCCTTCCGGTGGACGCGCACCCGACCCCGCTGAAGTGGGCGGACGGCACGCTGATGCGCAACCGCATCCAGTCCTACGACTCACCCTTCAGCCTGTACCGCACGGACGCGCTCCGGCTGCACAAGGCGGACGTGCTCACGAAGGTCGCCTCCCAGAAGGGCGTGCCGGTCTTCAACGACCGCACCTCCACGTACTACGACGCGGCGACCCCGCTGGCGGGTGTGAAGATCACTGACACCAACACCAAGATCAAGATCGTCAAGCAGGCCAAGGACGGCTCCACGATCTCCATCCAGGTGAGCCCCGCAGGGAAGTAATTCGTATAACTGCAGGTCAGAGCATGATCGGCCGTGACCCCCTGGCGGGTCGCGGCCGATCGTGTTTAGGTGCCTCCTGTGGCTTTCTTATTGACACCGAGTCCCACGGGGGGTGTGACCGCATGGCCGCAGGAGGTTTCTGCAAGCTGCCCAGTGGCAGCGTGGTGGTGGCGTTGAACCTGCCCAGCCCCGCCGCTCCGACGGGCAGGCCGACAGGCGTGTGCCTGGACGACGTACGTGTCCTGGTGCTGGCCCAGAACCGCGCCAGGGCACTGACCCGCCTGCGCAACCTGGGCCTGCGAGCGGTGTACCTCCGGGGCAACGCGGCCCCGCCCACCCCGGACGAGATCACGGCGGTCCTGCACCACCCCGACGGGCTGATATGGCGTACGGCCCCCGACAACAGCGTCCCGTCCGTCCCGGAGCGCACGGAGCTGTGGCATCCGATCAGGTCGTTGCTACGGAGGCCGACGGCACGGGTGTGAGCGGCGCGGCTGGCAGGGGCGTGACGGCCGCCCGAGGGCATCGGGGTGCCGGCGCCCCGGGGTCCGGTGCGGACGCTGGCGCGGTCGGCACGGGTGCGGACGGTGGCGCGGCCGGTGCGGACGGTGGCGCGGTCGGCGCGGGTGTGACGGCGACTCAACGGCAAGGGGAAGCGGGGCCCCGATGCCCGGGGGTGTCGCTCCGGCGGGTGGTCCCCCGTCCTGCGACCTAGTCCCGCCGTCGGATGTGACCGTCCGGCGTACGCCATAGCCTCGCCACATGACAGCAGCTGACGACGCCCACCCCGAAGGCCCCCGCAGCCCCGAGCAGCGCAAGCGCGAGGCGCTCGAACGCCTCGCGAAGGACATCGACGTCTGGGTCGCCACCGCCGACGCCGGCGGCGAGCCGTGCCTCGTCCCGCTCTCCTACTTCTGGGACGGCGAGTCGGTGTGGCTGGCCACCCGCGACACCAACCCGACCGGCCGCAACCTGATCGCCACGGGCCGGGTCCGCCTCTGCTTCGGCCACACCCGCGACGTGGTCCTGATCCACGGCACCGCCCACATGCTGACCCGCGAAGAGCTGCCCGCCGAGGTGGGCGACGGCTTCGCCGCGAAGGAAGGGTGGGATCCGCGCGAGGACCACGCGTCGTACGTCTGGTTCCAGATCACCCCGGAGGTACTGCAGGCATGGGGGACGGTCCCGGAGATGACCGGCCGGACCCTGATGCGCGACGGCAAGTGGCTGAACCAGGACAGCTGACCGGAGCGCAGGGGGCCGTCAGACGACCGGCTTGCCGGAGAGGTCCACGCCCGCTGCTCGTAGTTTTTCCAGGCCCGTCCTTCGGCCGTGGCCTCGGCCATGTCGGCCCGGAGGCCGAGCGGGGTCTATGCAGGGGAGCCGTCGTGCGCCGGTGCAGGGCAGCTGTCCGGAGCGCAGGGGCCCCTCAAACGACCGGCTTGCCCGACAGTTCCACGCCCGCCGCCCGCAGTTCTTCCAGGGCCCGTTCCGTCGTGCCCTCGGCCACTCCGGCCGTGAGGTCCAGCAGGACCTGGGTGCGGAAGCCCTCGCGGGCCGCGTCCAGGGCGGTGGCGCGGACGCAGTGGTCGGTCGCGATGCCGACCACGTCCACCTCGTCGATCTCGCGGGCCCGCAGCCACTCGGCCAGGCCGACGCCGTTCTCGTCGGCGCCCTCGAAACCGCTGTAGGCCGCCGCGTACGCGCCCTTGTCGAACACGGCGTCGATCGCGCCGGAGGCGACCGCGGGGGCGAAGTTCGGGTGGAAGCCGACACCCTCCGTGCCGGCCACGCAGTGCGCGGGCCAGGAGTGCTGGAAGTCGGGGTTGTCGGCGAAGTGGCCGCCGGGGGCGATGTGGTGGTCGCGGGTCGCCACGACATGGCGGTATCCGGCGGGGGCCTGCCCGATCAGCTCGGTGATCGCGGCGGCGACATCGGCACCCCCGGCCACCGCGAGACTGCCTCCCTCGCAGAAGTCGTTCTGCACGTCTACGACGATCAAGGCGCGGCGCATGGTCGGTGTCCTTCGACTGCCGGTGTGAATATGTGAACTTCCGAGCCTAGAGACTTCGGCTCCACTTCGGGAGGGGGCATTCGGGGCAACCGGGGCAACCGGTGCGCGAAAACCCCCGTTGCCCCTGTGCCCCGGGGTGTCAGGAATCAAGCTGGATGTACTCCGTCGGAATGACGGCCTCCCCGCGCGACAACTGCGTCGCCGACAACGGCAGGTTCGCTCGCGCGACGGCATGCCGGTCCCGTACGACATCCAGCGGCTCCCGGGCGACCACCTGGCCGCCCTTCACGAGCTCCACCAGCAGCTGCCGGTCCGCCAGTTCGCCCGGCACCGGTCCCGTACCGATCACCTCGGCCTCCGCGACCCCGTCCCGGTCGAGCCGCCGGGCCGCCCACTTCCGGCCCCCGATCGACGTCTTGCCGCCGCTCGACTTCTTCGCCACCGGGACCAGCGGAGCCTTCGGGTCCGCCGACTCGGCACGGGCGACCAGTTTGTAGACCATGGAGCAGGTGGGGTGGCCGGAACCCGTCACCAGCTGCGTCCCGACCCCGTACGCGTCCACCGGCGCCGCCGCCAGCGAGGCGATCGCGTACTCGTCGAGGTCCGAGGTCACGATGATCCGCGTCCGTTCGGCCCCCAGCGCGTCCAGCTGCTGCCGCACCCGGTGCGCGACCAGGAGCAGATCGCCCGAGTCGATGCGCACCGCGCCCAGCTCCGGCCCGGCGACCTCCACCGCGGCCCGTACCGCCTCCGTGACGTCGTACGTGTCCACCAGTAGCGTCGTGTTCCGGCCCAGCGAGTCCACCTGGGCCTGGAAGGCGTCCCGCTCGCGGTCGTGCAGCAGGGTGAACGCGTGGGCGCTCGTCCCGACGGTCGGGATGCCGTAACGGAAACCGGCGGCCAGGTCGGACGTGGTCGCGAACCCGCCGACGTACGCGGCGCGGGAGGCGGCCACCGCGGCCAGCTCGTGGGTGCGCCGGGCGCCCATCTCGATCAGCGGGCGGTCACCGGCGGCCGAGGCCATCCGGGACGCCGCCGCGGCGATCGCCGAGTCGTGGTTGAGGATCGACAGGATCACCGTCTCCAGCAGCACGCACTCCGCGAAGGAGCCCTCGACCCGCAGGATCGGCGAGCCCGGGAAGTAGACCTCGCCCTCGGGATAGCCCCAGACGTCCCCGCCGAACCGGTACGAGGCCAGCCACTCCAGGGTCGCCTCGTCGACGATCCGGCGCTCGCGCAGAAAACCGAGGACGTCCGCGTCGAAGCGGAAGTTCTCCACCGCGTCGAGCACCCGCCCGGTACCCGCGACCACGCCGTAACGGCGCCCCTCGGGCAGCCGCCGGGTGAAGACCTCGAAGACCGACCGCCGGTCGGCGGTACCCGCCTGCAGGGCGGCCTGGAGCATCGTCAGCTCGTAGTGATCCGTGAAGAGCGCTGTCGAGGGGACGTCCACCGGCAGCCCAAGCTCCGCTGTGTTCATGAGAGGCGATGCTACCCCCATCTCGTCACTTTGACGATTTCCGGATGTGACGAGGGTGCGACCGGGGGTGCGTTCGGGTGTGATTTGGCCGGTGACCCCCTTCTGGTGGCAGCATGGGCATGTGACGTCACCCGCTCCCGTAGAGATCGAACGAACCGAGTCGGCGGAGGAGACCTTCGCCGTACCCGAGCCCGACGTCCCCTGGGTCACCATCGTCCACAACGACCCGGTCAACCTCATGAGCTATGTGACCTACGTCTTCCAGTCCTACTTCGGCTACCCGAAGGACAAGGCCACCAAGCTCATGAAGGACGTCCACCACAAAGGCCGGGCGGTCGTCTCCAGCGGCAGCCGCGAGGAGATGGAACGCGACGTGCAGGCCATGCACGGCTACGGCCTGTGGGCCACCCTCCAGCAGGACCGGAAGTAACCCGACCCAGCGCGCAGGACCGGAAGTCAGCGAACTCTATTCATGCCAGGACAATTCGAACCGCTCCCCGGCGGCGGCGCGGCCGTCGCCCTCGACGACGTCGAGATCTCCATCATCCGGTCGCTGTCGGTCCAGCTCCTCGAGCTGATCGGCCCCGGCGCCGCCGAGGACGCCCCCGACGACCCGCTCGCCGAGCTGTTCGCCGAGGGTCCGACCGAGCCGCCCTCCGACCCGGTCCTCCGCCGCCTGTTCCCGGACGCCTACGGCGACCCCGTCGACGTACCGTCCTCGCCCGAGCAGGCACAGGAGGAACGCGAGCACGCCGCCGAGTTCCGCCGCTTCACCGAGAACGACCTGCGCACCGGCAAACGCGAGAGCGCCCTCGCCGTGATCCGCTCCCTGGACGCGCTGACGCCGGCCGGTGACGGGGGCGCGGTGCTCAAGCTGTCCCACGAGGAGTCCCAGCGCTGGCTGGGCACCCTCAACGACCTGCGCCTGGCCATCGGCTCCCGGCTCGACGTCGTCGACGAGGAGGACACCGACCTCCTCTACCGGCTGCCGGACGAGGACCCGCGCAAGCCGATGGTGATGGCGTACCTGTGGCTGGGCGGCCTGCAGGAGACCCTCGTCGCCACGCTGCTGCCCTGAGGCGCCCTGAGATTCCCTGACGCGGTCGTCGTCCGGCATGTGGACCGTCCCGTACCAACCCTCGGTACGGGACGGTCCCTCTGTCTATCCTGGCCAGCATGCTGACCATCACCCAGACCCTCGTCGACCAGATCGTCGCCCACGCGCGCAAGGACCATCCGGACGAGGCGTGCGGTGTCATCGCGGGCCCGGAGGGCTCCGACCGGCCCGAGCGCTTCATCCCGATGCTGAACGCCGCCGGGTCTCCGACGTTCTACGAGTTCGACAGCGGCGAGCACAAGAAGGTGCACGATGAGATGTGGGACCGCGACGAGGAGGCGGTGATCGTCTACCACTCCCACACCATGACCGAGGCCTACCCGTCCCGCACCGACATCTCCTACGCCCACGAACCCCAGGCCCACTACGTCCTCGTCTCGACCCGCGACACCGACGGAGCCGGCGACTTCCAATTCCGCTCGTTCCGCATCGTCGAGGGCGTCGTCACCGAGGAAGAGGTCAACGTCGTAGAGGCGTACTGACCGCCCGCGACCTGGTGGTCTCACCTTTCGGCCCGAAAATGTCCAGAATGCGGGACAGGTCTCCGGGATCCGGACCGGGAATCGATACGATGAGCCCATGGTTTCCTACGACGTGAGCGAGAAGACGCCGGGCACCCCGCTGCTCGTGGCGCGGCTGCACGTCGACCTGTGCAGGCTGGCCAGCGCCATCTGTTGATGCTGCCCCCTGCCGCCGTACGGCCGTGAGCCGCGGCGCCTCACACGCATGACCAGCACAAACCTGCTTTTTCGCGCCGCCGCGCGTTCATCGACCTACCACTTCCGACAGGAGCCCCGAGTCATGGCCATCGAGGTCCGCATCCCGACCATCCTCCGCACCTACACCGACGGCGAGAAGGCCGTCCCCGGTGCCGGGGAGACCCTCGCCGAGCTCTTCGCCGACCTCGAAACCCGGCACACGGGCGTCCAGGCCCGCATCGTGGACGACGGCAAGCTGCGCCGCTTCATCAACGTCTACCTCAACGACGAGGACGTCCGCTTCCTCGACGGCATCAACACCAAGCTCGCCGACGGCGACACCGTGACCATCCTGCCGGCCGTCGCCGGCGGCATGGCCTGATCGGCCCCTGCACCCATGCGCTACGACTCGCCGCTGGCCGCGGTAGGCAACACCCCCCTGGTGCGCCTGCCGCGGCTGTCGCCGTCCGCCGACGTACGGATCTGGGCGAAGCTGGAGGACCGCAACCCCACCGGCTCGGTCAAGGACCGCCCCGCCCTGCACATGATCGAGCAGGCCGAGAAGGACGGCCGGCTCACCCCCGGCTGCACCATCCTCGAACCCACCTCGGGCAACACCGGCATCTCCCTCGCCATGGCCGCCAAGCTCAAGGGCTACCGCATGGTCTGTGTGATGCCCGAGAACACCTCGCAGGAACGCCGCGAACTGCTCGGCATGTGGGGCGCCGAGATCATCCCCAGCCCTGCCGCCGGCGGCTCCAACACGGCCGTACGCGTCGCCAAGGAACTCGCCGCCGAGCACCCGGACTGGGTGATGCTCTACCAGTACGGCAACCCGGACAACGCGGGCGCCCACTACGCCGGCACCGGCCCGGAGATCCTCACCGACCTCCCCTCCATCACCCACTTCGTCGCCGGCCTCGGCACGACCGGGACCCTGATGGGCGTCGGCCGCTACCTCCGGGAGCACAAGCCGGACGTGAAGATCGTCGCCGCCGAGCCGCGCTACGACGACCTGGTCTACGGCCTGCGCAACCTCGACGAGGGCTTCGTACCCGAGCTGTACGACGCCTCCGTCCTCACCACCCGCTTCTCCGTCGGCTCGGCGGACGCGGTCACCCGCACCCGGGAACTCCTCCAGCAGGAGGGCATCTTCGCGGGCGTCTCCACCGGCGCCGCACTGCACGCCGCGATCGGCGTCGGCAACAAGGCCGTCAAGGCGGGCGAGAGCGCGGACATCGTCTTCGTCGTCGCCGACGGTGGCTGGAAATACCTCTCGACAGGCGTCTACACGGCGGCCACGACAGAGGAAGCGATCGAGACACTGCAGGGCCAGCTCTGGGCGTAGGTCCCCGAGGGGCCGCCGAGCGTCACATCACGAGGCGAGGTGTCGGACCTGGTCCCACAGGGCCGGGTCCACCACCCCCGCCCGGCGCCGGAACTCCCCCACATGCACGACCCGCAACTCGTCCGTCTCCAGGAAACTCGGCCGGCCCTGCGTATCGCCCACCGCACCCGGCGGCAGCGGGATCACTCCGGGCCGCTCGTCGTGGTACTTGCTGGTGATCTTCGCGACCGTCACACGCCGACCGTGCACCGCGAGCACCAGACACGGCCGGTCCTTGCCCCCGGGGCCGTCCTCGAAGGGCACGTTCGCCCACCAGATCTCCGCGGGCCGCGGCCGTACGGACCGCCCCCGTGGCCCCTTCGGCCCCTCGCCCCGCCCCGGTGGCCTGCCCCCGCGCCTCGGCGGCCGATGCCCGCGCCCCCAGCCGTCCACCAGCGCCGCGACCAGCGCGAGCAGCACGACGGCCGCCAGGGCGAGCCACCATGACGTGTCCATACAGAAACGGTACCGGCGCACTCACCGCGCCGCCCGCGCTACCCGTGCTTCGCGTCCAGCCGAACCGGTGACAGCACAGGTGAGTTCGCCCACAACAGCCCTTGGCGGAGGAGCGACAGGGGGTTTTGCGCCTTACGCTCGAAGGCACCGCAAGAACCCCGTTCACCTTTGTTTGACGCTCCCCGCCCGCGGAGGTTTCTGCTTTATGAAGCTCACCGTCGTCGGCTGCTCGGGGTCGTTCCCGTCCGCGGAATCGGCCTGTTCGAGCTACCTCGTAGAGGCCGACGGCTTCCGGCTGCTCCTCGACATGGGCAACGGTGCCCTTGGTGAGTTGCAGCGCCACTGCGGTCTCTACGACCTCGACGCGATCTTTCTCAGCCATCTCCACGCCGATCACTGCATCGACATGTGCGCGTACTTCGTCGCCCGGTACTACCGCCACGAGGGCGGGCGCTGCGACCCGATCCCCGTCTACGGCCCCGAGGGCACCGAACACCGCCTCACCACCGCGTACGCCGACACCCCCACCGCCTCCTCCATGAGCGAGGTCTTCGACTTCCACACGGTCAAGCCGAGCACCTTCGACATCGGCCCGTTCACCGTCCACACCGAACGCGTGCGCCACCCGGTGGAGGCGTACGGCATCCGGATCGAACACGCCGGGAAGTCACTCACGTACTCCGGGGACACCGGCACCAGCGACGCGCTGGACCAACTCGCCCGCAACACCGACCTGTTCCTCTGCGAGGCCGCGTTCACCCACGGCAAGGAGAACATCCCGGACCTGCACCTCAACGGCCGCGAGGCGGGCGAGACGGCGAAACGCGCGGGCGCGCGCAAGCTGGTCCTGACCCACATCCCCCCGTGGACCGACCCCCAGGTCAACCTGGCCGACGCCCGAGAGGTGTTCAGGGGCCCGGTAGAACTCGCTACGCCGAGGGTGACGTACGAGATCTGACGTGTCGTAGACATACGGGGGCCCCGGAACCGAGTCGGTTCCGGGGCCCCTTGTCATGCCGTACGACGGTCTCTCACGCCTTGGTGAGATCCTCGACCTCCTCCTCGGGCTCGCGGCCCGGGGTGGGGAGGTTGAACTTGGCGATGGCGAAGCGGAAGACGAAGTAGTAGATCGCGCCGAAGACGAGGCCGACCGGGATCAACAGCCAGGGCTTGGTGGAGATGCCCCAGTTGATGAAGACGTCGATGAAGCCGGCCGAGAAGCTGAAGCCCATGTGCATGCCGAGGGCCCAGGTCACGGCCATGGAGACCGCGGTGAGGACCGCGTGGATGGCGTACAGCACCGGGGCGATGAACATGAAGGTGAACTCGATCGGCTCGGTGACGCCCGTGAAGAACGAGGTGAGCGCCATCGACATCATCATGCCCAGCACGGCCTTGCGACGCTCGGGACGGGCGGAGTGAGCGATCGCGAGGGCGGCGGCCGGCAGACCGAACATCATGATCGGGAAGAAGCCGGTCATGAACATACCGGCAGACGGGTCACCGCCGAAGAAGCGCGGCAGGTCGCCGTGGAAGACCGTGCCGGCGGAGTCGGTGAAGTCGCCGATCTGGAACCAGGCCACCGAGTTCACGAACTGGTGCATGCCGATCGGGATCAGCGCACGGTTGATGAGACCGAAGAGAGCGGCGCCGAAGGAACCCAGACCAGTCATCCACTCGCCGAAGTTGGTGATGACATCACCGATGGGCTGCCAGCCCAGGACGACCAGGACACCGAGGACGGTACCGAGGGCGGCCGTGATGATCGGCACGAGCCGCCGGCCGTTGAAGAAGCCGAGCCAGTCCACGAGCTGCTTGCGGTGGTAGCGCTGCCAGAGCACCGCTGTCAGGAGGCCCAGGATGATGCCGCCGAGCACGCCCGGGTTCTCGAAGGTCGCGGCCTGGGCGGCCTCGTTGCCCTTCTGCCAGAAGCCGCCGCCGAGTCCGGTGCCGGTGTAGGTGGCGCCCTCGTGGCCGTCCTTGATCGGGTACTGGTGGATCACCGCGTAGTAGGTGAGGAACCCGACCACGGCTGCCAGCGCCGTCGAGCCGTCCGACTTCTTCGCGAAGCCGATGGCGACGCCTATGCAGAACAGGAGGGGCAGGCCGAAGGAACCGTCCAGCAGGGCGCCACCGGCTCCGGCGAACACCTTCGCCACATCGGCGGGGATGTGGAACCTCTCCTGCGAGTCGGCCTGGCCGAGCCGGAGCAGAAGCCCCGCCGCCGGAAGTACGGCGATCGGCAACTGCAGGCTGCGGCCGACCTTCTGCAGGCCCTGGAACAGGCCGGATCCCCTCTTCTTCGCGGGGACCGCCGCGGCGGTGGCGGTGCTCATACTTCCTCCAACGGGGGACGTGGTCTACACCAATCAGTGGTGTAGACCATGTTGTAGCACGGTGAAGGCCGTATAAGGAACCCGCGATTTCACAACAGATGCAGACTGGTGTAGACCAGTCGGCGAACAGTGCGCAGACCGCTCGCGAACATCCGCCAACTATGGGTTACTGCGACAAAGTGGCTCGGACCAGGGAGTAGGACATGTCCACCAAGGCAGAGAAGATCGTCGCCGGGCTCGGCGGCCTCGACAACATCGAAGAGGTCGAGGGCTGCATCACCCGCCTGCGCTGCGAGGTCGTCGACCCCCAACTGGTCGACGACGCGGCCCTCAAGGCCGCCGGCGCCCACGGCGTCGTCAAGATGGGCTCCGCGATCCAGGTCGTCATCGGCACGGACGCCGACCCGATCGCCGCGGACATCGAGGACATGATGTGAACACCCTTGCGTAGTGCGGGCGTTCACCCCTGAGGGGCCCCTCTCCCGCCACGGGAAGGGCCCCTTCCGCCGTTACGGATAGGCTCGTCGCCATGTCACGTATCGACGGCCGCACCCCCGAACAGCTCCGCCCCGTCACCATCGAACGCGGGTGGAGCAAGCACGCCGAGGGCTCCGTCCTCGTCTCCTTCGGCGACACGAAGGTCTTCTGCACAGCCTCCGTCTCCGAAGGCGTCCCGCGCTGGCGCAAGGGCAGCGGCGAGGGCTGGGTCACCGCCGAGTACTCGATGCTCCCGCGCGCCACCAACACCCGCGGCGACCGCGAATCCGTCCGCGGCAAGATCGGCGGCCGTACGCACGAGATCAGCCGCCTCATCGGCCGCTCCCTGCGCGCGGTCATCGACTACAAGGCGCTCGGCGAGAACACGATCGTCCTCGACTGCGACGTCCTCCAGGCCGACGGCGGCACCCGCACGGCCGCCATCACCGGCGCGTACGTCGCCCTCGCCGACGCCATCACCTGGGCGCAGGGCAAGAAGCTGATCCGCCACAACCGCCAGCCCCTCACCGGCACGGTGAGCGCGGTGTCGGTCGGAATCGTGGGCGGGGTACCGCTCCTCGACCTCTGCTACGAGGAGGACGTCCGCGCCGAGACCGACATGAACGTCGTCTGCACCGGCGACGGCCGCTTCGTCGAGGTCCAGGGCACCGCCGAGGCCGAACCGTTCGCCCGCGACGAGCTGAACGCCCTCCTCGACCTCGCGGTGGCCGGCTGCACCGACCTGGCGGCACTGCAGCGCAAGGCGCTGGAAGCGAACCTGGAAAGGTAAAGGAAACGCCAAATAAGGTGGGGGCCGCAGCAACCGCACGATGGCTCCACCGCGTCTCCAGGAATACCCAGAAGCATGGGCGTACGGCGACGATGATGCACCGCCGTACGCCCGACCAGCCAGTACGTCACGCACTGAGCAGTCAGTCAACGGAGGGAATCCGAACCATGCCCGTCAGTCGCCGACTCCGTAACGCCGCCCGAGGCCTCGGACGGGGGCGCCGTGCGACAGCCGTCGCCGCAACCGTCGCGGCCGTCGCGCTGACCGCCGGGCTCACCACCGGATGCGACGCCGTCAACAAGGCCCTGGACTGCGTCCAGACCGCCGACGCCATCGCCACCAGCGTCTCCAACCTCCAGGACGCGGTCCAGAACGCGGCAAACGACCCGACACAGGCCGACGAGGCCCTCGCGTCGATCGACAAGAACCTCAGCGACCTCGGCGACAAGACGGACAACACCGACGTCAACAAGGCGGTCGACGACCTCAACAAGGCCGTGGACAACGTCCGTACGGCCATCAAGAACGGCGACGCGACCCCCGACGTCACCGGCGTCACGGACGCGGCCGGCGAACTGACGAAGGTCTGCACGTCGTAAACGGGTCGCGGACGAGCCCGGGGAGGCCGGGATAC
This sequence comes from Streptomyces sp. ME02-8801-2C, assembly GCF_033793965.1. Taxonomy (NCBI): domain Bacteria; kingdom Bacillati; phylum Actinomycetota; class Actinomycetes; order Kitasatosporales; family Streptomycetaceae; genus Streptomyces; species Streptomyces sp. ME02-8801-2C. The sequence goes on from NZ_JARAXP010000006.1 coordinate 278,080, forward strand.
TGGACGCCATGACACGCCTGATCCTCGCCACCCGCAACGCCGGAAAGATCACCGAGCTGAGGCAGATCCTCGCCGACGCGGCCCTCCCCATGGACCTGGTCGGCGCGGACGCCTACCCCGACATCCCCGACGTCAAGGAAACGGGCGTCACCTTCGCGGAGAACGCCCTGCTCAAGGCCCACGCCTTGGCCCAGGCAACAGGCCTCCCGGCGGTGGCCGACGACTCGGGCCTGTGCGTGGACGTCCTGAACGGCGCCCCGGGCATCTTCTCGGCCCGCTGGTCGGGCAAACACGGAGACGACCGGGCCAACCTGGACCTGTTGCTCGCCCAGCTCTCGGACATCGCGGACGAACACCGGGGCGCCCACTTCGCGTGCGCGGCGGCCCTGGCACTCCCGGACGGCACGGAGAGGGTGGTGGAGGGCCGGCTGCTGGGCGTACTCCGCCACGCCCCGGAGGGCACGGGCGGCTTCGGCTACGACCCGATCCTCCAGCCGGAGGGCGAGACCAGGACGTGCGCACAACTGACGGCCGCCGAGAAGAACGCGATCAGCCATCGGGGGCAGGCGTTTCGGGGGTTGGTGCCGGTGGTGCGGGAGTTGTTGGGCTGAGGCGCCGGTACAGGAACGGCCTGCGAATCGATCCTTCGATTCGCAGGCCGTTTGTGTGCGGCGGAAGGGATTCGAACCCTCAAGCCCGATCAAGGGCCACAGATCCTAAGTCTGCTGTGTCGCCATTGCACCACCGCCGCTAGCCGCCTGCCATCGTACCGGGCGGGCGGCCGCTGGTGGGCGGGGGTTTTGTGTTGACGGGCCCTCAGACGCCCAGGTCCTTGATGATCTTCGCCACGTGGCCCGTCGCCCGGACGTTGTACAGGGCCCGTTCGACCTTGCCCTCCTCGTCCACCACGATCGTGGAGCGGATGACGCCCATGTACGTCTTGCCGTAGTTCATCTTCTCGCCGAAGGCCGCGTACGCCTCCAGGACCGTCTTGTCCGTGTCGCCGAGCAGGGTGACCTTCAGGTTCTCCTTCTCGCGGAACTTCGCGAGCTTCTCCGGCTTGTCGGGGGAGATTCCGATCACGTCGTAGCCCGCGCCGGCCAGCAGTTCCAGGTTGTCCGTGAAGTCGCAGGCCTGCTTGGTGCAGCCGGGGGTCAGGGCGGCCGGGTAGAAGTAGACGATGACCTTGCGGCCCTTGTGGTCGGCCAGCGACACCTCGTTGCCGTCGGCGTCGGGCAGGGTGAAGGCCGGGGCCACATCACCGGGCTGGAGTCGCTCGCTCATCGGTCTGGTCTCCTCGTACGTCCTCGTCCTGAAAGGTGCCGCTCCGAGCCTAACCGGGGGTGCTGACAGTGCGCTCCGAGGTGGAACTGACAGACTGTCCGGAGCAGTCGTCAAGGCAGCAGCTACGCATCAGCAACTCATCAGCAGACTTCGGAGGGCGTACGGTGGCGGACACCTCGGACAGCAGCAGAACTCCGGCGCAGATCGAGGCGGACATCAGGCGTCGTCGCGAGACCCTGGCCGAGACGCTCGACGAGATCGGGGTGCGGGTGCACCCGAAGACGATCGTCGGCGATGCCAAGGCCAAGGTCGTCTCGAACATCGATCACACCCTTGGGCGTGCCTACGTCGGTGTGAACCGTGTTGTCGGCGACGTCAAGGGCCAGTTCGTCGACGAGGAGGGCGCGCCCAGGATCGAGCGGATCGTGCCTGTCGCCCTGGTGGTCGTGGGGCTGGTCGGGCTGCTCGCTCTGGGTACCCGGCGGCGCAAGGGCTGAAGAGGCAGGTAGGTTCGGAGGGTGAGCGCCAAAAGCAATGAGAAGAGCATCCATCACGACAAGCTGCCCATCCGGATGCTGCACGACCGGGTGCTCGTGCGGCAGGACGCCACCGAGGGTGAGCGGCGTTCGGGTGGCGGCATCCTGATCCCCGCCACCGCGGCCGTCGGGCGCCGGCTGGCGTGGGCCGAGGTCGTCGCGGTCGGGCAGAACGTTCGTACGGTGGAGCCGGGGGATCGGGTCCTGTACGACCCGGAGGACCTCGCCGAGGTCGAGGTGCGCGGGGTCGCCTATGTGCTGATGCGCGAGCGCGATCTGCATGCTGTCGCGGCCGACCGCTTCGAGGGTTCCGAGGACTCGACCGGCCTGTATCTCTGACCCACCCATCCCTGCATAGGTATTCGCGGTACGCAGAGGGGCTGGTGACCATGTCACCAGCCCCTCTGTCGTTCGCTTCAGCCGATGGCCGTCCGCGTCAGCTCCTTCTCGGGGTCAGAGCGCCGCCGTTCGTCACCCCCGGCGTCGCTCCTCCCGCGTCGCCGCCCGGGTCCGTCCCGCCGCCGGCGTCGGTGTTTCCGCCGCCCGTGTCGGCCGTGCCGCCGGTGTCCGTCCCGGTGCCGCCCGTGTCGGTGGCGCCGCCGGTGTCCGCCGTACCGCCGGTGGTGGCCGTGCCGCCGGTGGTGGGCGCGCCGCCTGTCGTCGCGCCGCCGGTGGTGGTGGTTGTGCCGCCGCCTGTCGTCGTCGTGCCGCCGGTCGTCGTGCCCCCCGTGGTCGGTGTCGAGCTCGGGGTTTCCTGGGGACCGCCGGTGGTGCCGTTGGTGGTGGTGCCGCCGTTGTCCTGGCCGGCGTCGGTGCCGGGGTCGGGCTGCGGGTTGACGGGCGGGAGGGGCTGTTCGTCGGCGCCCTCCTGGAGCTGGAGGTCGAACTCCTTCACCTTCTTGCCCTTCAGGGCCGACTTGGTGAACTGGGCCCAGATCTCGGCGGGCGCGCCGCCGCCGTTGACGCGGGCGAGGCCCATCGCGCCGTACAGCGACTTGTGCTTGCCGGTCTCGGGGTCCTGGCCCATGACGGCGACGACCGTCGCGAGGTCGGGGGTGTAGCCGGCGAACCAGGCCGCCGTGTCCTCCTCGGCGGTGCCGGTCTTGCCGGCCACCGGGCGGTCGGCGTCCTGGGCGGCGGTCGCCGTGCCCTCCTCGACCACGCTCTGCAGGACGGCCGTGGTCGTGTCGGCGGCCTCGCGCGACACCACCTGCTTCGTCTTCTGCTTGGGGAGCCTCACCGTCCCCTCCGTGCCGTCCTTGGTGATCTTCTCGATGATCGTGTACGTGCCGTGCCTGCCGTGGTTCGCGAGCGTGGCGTACGCCTCCGTCATGTCGAGGACGCTGGCCGTCGACGTGCCGAGGGCGATGGACGGGTACGGGTTGAGGTCGGGCGTGTCGGACGGGAGACCGAGGTCGATCGCCGTCTGCTTGACCTTCGCGGGGCCCACGTCCACGGCCATCTGCGCGTACACCGAGTTGACGGACTTGTTGGTGGCCGTCCGTACGGTGATCTGGCCGTACGAGCCCTGGTCCTCGTTCTCGGGGTTGTACTCCGGGCCGCTCCAGCCCTCCACGGGGCGTTTGTTGGTGCCGTCGTAGTAGGTGTTCGGGGTGATCGTCCGGCCGTCCTGGGTCACCGAGCCGTTCTCGACGGCGGAGGTGAACACGAACGGCTTGAAGGTGGAGCCGTCCTGGTAGTCACGGCGGGTCGCGTTGTTGACGTACTGCTTGGTGTAGTCGATGCCGCCGTACATCGCGACGACCTTGCCGGTGGCGGGGTCGATGGCGACGCCGCCCGCGCGGACGTAGTTGTCGACCTTGTTGTTCTTCTTGTCGAGCTTCTTCATCACCTTGTCGTTGACGGCCTTCACGAAGGCGTCCTGCTTGGGCTTCTGCAGGGTGGTGGTGATGCGGTAGCCGCCGGCCTGGAGTTCGCTCTCGGTGAGGATCTTGTTGTCGAAGAGGTAGTCGTTGACCGCCTTGACGAGGTAGCCGCGCTGGCCGGACATGCCCGTCGAGACGATCGACTGCTTCGGCTCGGGGAAGGTGATGGAATTCCGCTCGGACTGCGTCAGCCAGCCCTTCTTGACCATGCCGTCGAGGACGTAGGCCCAGCGGGCGAGCGCGGCAGGCCTGTTCTCGGGGTGGGCGATCACGTCGTACTCGCTCGGCGCGTTCAGCAGCGCGGCGAGGTAGGCGCCCTGGCCTGCGGTCAGGTCGATGGCGTCGACGCCGTAGTAGGCCTGGGCGGCGGCCTGGAGGCCGTAGGAGTTGCGGCCGGCGTAGCTGGTGTTGAGGTAGCCCTCCAGGATCTCGTCCTTGGTCTTCACCCGGTCCAGCTTGATGGAGATGAAGAACTCCTTCACCTTTCGGGTGACGGTCTGCTCCTGTGCGAGGTAGTAGTTCTTCACGTACTGCTGGGTGATCGTCGACCCGGACTGCTTGCCCTTGCCGGTCACCGTGTTCCAGGCGGCGCGGATCATGGCCTTGGGGTCGACCGCCGACTCGGTGTAGAAGTCGCGGTCCTCGGCGGCCAGTACGGCGTGCTGGGCGTCCTTGGAGATCTGCGACAGGGGCACGTTCTCCCGGTTGACCTCGCCGTCGCGGGCGAGTTGGCTGCCGTCGGCGTAGAGGTAGACGTTGCTCTGCTTGGTGGCCGCGGCGTTCGCCGCCGGGATGTGCACCATGTAGTAGCCGAGCGCGAACAGGCCGATGACCAGCAGCACCCCGAGTACGAACGTGCCGAGCACGAAGCGCCAGGTCGGAACCAGCCGCCGCCATCCGGTACGCCGAGGACGCCTGCCCTTGCCCTTCGGGGCGGACGCGGCAGCCTGCGCGGCTTCCTTGCCCGGCTGGCCCTTCTCACCCGTCCGGCCCTGCTGAGCCGCCCCGGCCGCCCCAGCCGCCCGGACAGTCTGAGCCTGCTGGGCCTTCCCAGCCGCCCCAGCCGTCTGGGCCGTCCGAGCCGCGTGGGCCGCCGCCTGCACCTGCTGGGCCATCCGGGCCTGCTTGGCCGCCCGAGCCTCCTTGGCCGTCAGGGCCTGCGCGGCTGCCTCAGCCTGCTGCGGCACCTGGGCCTGCTTGGCCGTCTGGGCGTGCGCGGCTTCCTGGGCCTGCTGCGGCACCTGGGTCTGCTTGGCCGCCCGAGCCTCCTTGGCCGTCAGGGCCTGCGCGGCGGCCTGGGCCTGCTTGGTCGGCTGAGCCTGCGCGGGTGCCTGGGCCTGCTGTGGCACCTGGCTCTGCTTGGTCGGCTGGGCCTCCGCGGCTGCCTCAGCCTGTTTTGCCGGCTTGGCCTGCCGCGGCGGCTGGGTCTTCTCCGGCTTCCCGCCCTCCGCCACTTCGGGCTCTACGTCCGGTTCCGAGTCCGGTGCTGCGTCCGGTTCCACGTCCGATTCCCTGACCGGTTCCACATCGCGATCCACGTCGGATTCAACGTCGATCCGCACGTCGGGTTCTGCGGGTGCCCGGTCCTTCGTCGGTTGCTGCGGCTCTGGCTGGTCGCTCATGCGGTGCACGGACTCCTGTTTCGCGTCGTACGTTCCCGTACGACCTCTCACGCGTTCAAACCTCTACAACGCCCCCTCTTGAAGACTGTCGCACCGCCCGATCAGTTCCCTGACCTCTGCACCCAACCCTTCCTGCCGAAAACGCGTGGCGGGCGGGCCGGGCCGCCCACTAGGCTCCTGCGCTTCGGTCCGCATACGTGCGGACGCATGCGAACACGTGCGGAAAGGCTGGTGTCGTGGGTTCTGGGCGGTTGTACGCGGCCGTCGCGGCCGGGGGTTTCCGACGTTATGCCACGTACAGGACGGCCACGCTGGCGGGGATGTTCACCAACACCGTCTTCGGGGTGATCCTCGCCTACACGTACATCGCGCTGTGGGACGAGAGACCGCACCTCGGCGGGTACGACCAGTCCCAGGCTCTCACCTATGTGTGGCTGGGCCAGGCGCTGCTGATGACGATGTGCGTGATGGGTACGGGCTTCGAGGACGAGCTGATCGAGCGTATCCGTACGGGTGACATCGCGATCGACCTGTACCGTCCGGCCGACCTGCAGCTGTGGTGGCTGGCCCAGGACATGGGCCGGGCCCTGTTCCACCTGCTGGGCCGGGGGCTGGTCCCGGTCGCGATCGGCGCTTGGCTGTTCGACCTGACGCTTCCCTCCGACCCGCAGACCTGGCTGGCGTTCCTGGCGGCGGTGGCGCTCGGGATGCTGGTGAGCTATTCGTTCCGGTTCCTGGTGGCGCTGACCGCGTTCTGGCTGCTCGACGGTGCGGGCATCATCCAGATGGCATGGCTCGCGGGCGTCTTCTGCTCGGGCATGGTGCTGCCGCTGAACGTGTTCCCGGGGCTGCTCGGCGAGATCGTACGGGCGTTGCCGTGGGCGGCGCTGATCCAGGCGCCGGCGGACATCCTGCTGGGGGAGGCGGATCCGCTGGGCACGTTCGCGTTCCAGGCCGGGTGGGCGGTGGCGCTGCTGGCGGTGGGGCGCTTGTTGCAGGCGGTCGCTACTCGGCGGGTGGTGGTTCAGGGTGGGTGACGTGGGTCTCGGTGGTACCGGAGCTCGCGGGGGTGCCTGGGACGACGGGCCGCTCAGCCGCAGGGAGCGTGTGGTCGACGGCGTACGGGCCTATCGGATGATCGCCGCGATGTGGGTCCGTTCCACGATGGCGTACCGGGCCTCGTTCGCGATGACCACGATCGGGAACTTCGTGGCGACCGGCCTGGACTTCCTGGCGATCATGCTGATGTTCTCGCAGATCGACCGGCTCGGCGGCTACTCGCTGCCCGAGGTCGCGTTTCTGTACGGGCTGTCGGCGGTCGCGTTCGGGATCGCCGACCTCGTCGTGGGGTCGATGGACCGGCTGGGGCGCCGGGTCCGGGACGGCACCCTGGACACGCTGCTCGTCCGGCCGGCGCCGGTGCTCGCGCAGGTTGCCGCAGACCGGTTCGCGGTGCGCCGGATCGGCCGGATCACCCAGGGGCTGCTGGTGCTCGGCTACGCCCTGCTCACCCTCGACGACGTCCACTGGACGACGGTCAAGGTGCTGCTGATGCCGGTGATGGTGATCAGTGGCGGGGCGATCTTCTGCGCGGTGTTCGTCGGGGGAGGGGCCTTCCAGTTCGTGGCGCGGGACGCATCCGAGGTGCAGAACGCGTTCACGTACGGGGGCACCACGCTGTTGCAGTATCCGCCGGGTCTGTTCGCGCAGGACCTGGTGCGCGGGGTGACGTTCGTCCTCCCGCTGGCCTTCGTCAACTGGCTGCCCGCGCTGTATGTGCTGGGCCGGCCCTACCCGCTCGACCTGCCGGAGTGGGTGGCGTTCCTGCCGCCGCTGGTGGCGGCGGGCTGCTGCGCGCTCGCCGGTCTGGCGTGGCGCGCGGGACTTCGTACGTACCGGAGCACGGGGAGTTAGGCGAGTGGACAGCCAGATGGACGGTTCCTTCAGTAAATCCGCCGACGAGTCCTTGAACGAGTCCATGAACGAGTCGTTCATCGTGCTGGACGGTGTCGAGAAGGTCTTCGACGTGCGTAAGCGGACCGGGTTCATGCGCAGTGAGCGGCGGGAGGTGCGGGCGGTCGACTCGATCTCCTTCCGGGTGGCTCGCGGGGAGATGGTCGGCTACATCGGCCCGAACGGTGCCGGGAAGTCGACGACGATCAAGATGCTGACGGGCATCCTCACCCCGAGCGGCGGCCGACTGCGTGTCGCCGGTATCGACCCGTCCCGTGAGCGCACGCGGCTCGCGCGGCGGATCGGGGTGGTGTTCGGGCAGCGTACGACGTTGTGGTGGGACCTTCCGCTGATCGACTCGTACCGTCTGATGCACCGCATGTACCGCATCCCTGACGCCCGTTACCGGGAGAACCTGGACCGCTGCGTCGAACTCCTCGAGCTGGGAGACCTGTTGGACGTGCCGGTCCGTCAACTGTCCCTGGGGCAGCGGATGCGGGGCGACATCGCGGCGGCTCTGCTGCACGACCCCGAGGTGCTGTACCTCGACGAGCCGACGATCGGCCTGGACGTCATCTCGAAGGCCCGGGTACGTGAGTTCCTGCGCGACCTGAACACCGAGCGCGGTACGACGGTCCTGCTCACCACGCACGACCTCCAGGACATCGAGCAGCTCTGCTCGCGCGTGATGGTCATCGACCACGGCCGGCTGATGTACGACGGTCCGCTGACCGGTCTGCACGAGGTGGGCGACAGCGAGCGGACCCTCGTCGTGGACCTGGAGCGGGAGCTGCCGCCGATCGGCGTGCCGTCGGCGCGGGTCGTACGGGTGGAGGGTCCGAGGCAGTGGCTGGCGTTCCCGGCGTCGGAGTCGGCGGCTCCGCTGGTGGCGCGGATCGCGGCGGAGTATCCGCTGGTGGACCTGTCGGTGCGGGAGCCGGACATCGAGGCTGTGATCGCGAAAATGTACGCCGAACAGGCCGAGAAATCGGGGAGAGCGGTGTCGTAGCCGCCCTCGCGGGGATCTGCTGGAACCTCGTAGGCTGCCTGTATGACGGACGACCTTCCGGAGCTGCGCGCTTCCGACGCCGATCGTGAACGAGTCGCCGAGGTGTTGCGGGACGCCCTTGCGGAGGGGCGGCTCGACATGGCGGAGTTCGAGGAGCGGTTGGACGCGACGTATCAGGCGCGTACGTACGGTGAGTTGGCGCCGATCACTCGTGACCTGCCCGGGGCCGGGGTGAGTGCGCCCGCGGTGAGCATGGTCAAGCAGCCTGTGGGGGGCGGGAGTTGGGCGGAGCGGGTGGTCGGGGGTGAGGGCACCTCGCGGTGGGGGGTCGCGATCATGGGCGGGTTTCAGCGCAAGGGGCGCTGGACTGTGCCGCGGGTGTTCAACTCGGTCGCGTTCTGGGGTGGTGGGGAACTCGATCTGCGTGAGGCGAACTTCGCGGAGCACGAGGTGGTCATCAACTGCGTCGCGATCATGGGGGGTGTGGATGTGATCGTGCCACCGGGCGTCGAGGTGGTGGTGCGGGGCATCGGCATCATGGGCGGATTCGACCACAGCCAGGAAGGGGTGCTGGGGGATCCCGGTGCCCCGCGGGTGATCATCCAGGGGTTCGCCTTCTGGGGCGGGGTGGGCGTGACCCGCAAACTCCCGAAGGCGGAACGCCAACGCCTGAAGGCGGAACGCCGCGAGGCCCGAGGAGAACTGGACAGCTGACGCGGGGTGGGCCGGGGACGGATCGCGCAGCCCGGCGCTGAACGGGGTGCCACCGCGCCCACCCGTGCCGCCCCTGGCGGCACGCCTGCCCGCAGCGACAGGCCCGCCTTCAAGGGACGCGGGCGGGTCGGTGTTTTTCAGGGGACGCGGGGAACGGCGCGACGAGCCCCCCGGCCGGGCCGGTGTTTTTCAGGGACGCGGGGAACGGCGCGACGAGCCCCCGCCGGGCCCGCAGTGAGGGCGCTGCCAAGGCCCGCGGGGAACGACGCGGCCGACCTCACCGGCCGTTTTTCAAGGGCGCGGGGAACTACGCGACCAACTCCCGCCGGGCCCGCGTTTTCAGGGGCGCGGGGAACTGCGCGACCAGCCCCCGCCGGGCCCGCAGTGAGGGCGCTGCCAAGGCCCGCGGGGAACGACGCGGCCGACCTCACCGGCCGTTTTTCAGGGGCGCGGGGAACTGCGCGACCAACTCCCGCCGGGCCCGCGTTTTCAGGGGCGCGGGGAACTGCGCGACCAGCCCCCACCGGCCCGCGCCCTCCGAACGCGCCCCCGACACCCCCAGCCCCTACAGCCGCGCCGGCGCAGCCCCCTTCAACTCCTCCAAGTCGAACACCTCCGCCATCCGCGCATACCCCGCATCACTCGGATGCAAGTGATCCCCCGAGTTGAACCCCGGCAGGAACCTCCGAGGATCCCGCGGATCCCGCATCGCCTTGTCGAAGTCGACGTACGCGTCATACACCCGCCCCGCCCGGATCTCCGCGTTCACGGCCTGCCGCAACCCCTCGGTCGTCGCCGAGTACCCGTGGAACCCCCCGAAGGGCATCAGCGTCGCCCCCACCACCCGCAGGCCCCGCCCGTGCGCCTCCGCGACCATCTGCCGCAGCCCGGCGACGATCGACGACGCCTTCAGGGCCTTGGGGTTGCGGGAGCGCAGGATGTCGTTGACGCCCAGGTCGATGACGACGACCTTGACGTTCGGATGGTCGAGCACGTCCCGCCCGAACCGTTCCAGCCCGCTCGCGTTGGGCGCCGGAATGCTGAGACCGCCCGGCTTCAGGACGCGGTTGCCGCCGATGCCCTGGTTGAGGACGCTGTAGTGGGGCACGTCCGCGCCGGTCTCCGCCGCAGCGTGGAGGCGGTCGGACAGGACGTCGGGCCAGCGGCTGTTGGTGCCCACGCTGGACGTGGTGCCGGCGGTGAGCGAGTCGCCGAGGAAGACGACCGTGCCGTCGGCCTCGTTGCTGAAGACGTCCAGGGCGGTGACGTACCGCCAGGCCTCGACCTGCTCGGTGTAGGCGGCGGCGTAGGGGTCCTCGGTGCGGTCGCCGAGCGCGGCGTACGAGATCTGCCGGGCGTGCGGGTGGTAGGTGACCGGGCCGGACGGGATCGCGGAGTACGTCGTCACGAGGACGTCGCTGTCGCGCGGGACGACGATCCGTACCGCGTCGCTGACGATCTGCTGCCCGGCCGGGATGGTCACCGAGGGGCTGCCGCCGAAGGTGAGCCGGCGCATGGTGCCGGCGTCGGCGGACGCGCTGTTCGCGGCGGCGGCGACGGCGATCGAGGCGTGGGCGATGGTCAGGGGCTGGGTGCCGTACAGGTTGGAGAGGGTGGCGCGGGCACTCGTACCGCCGGCCGAGGTGTGCACCACGTTGCGCAGGGAGCGGCCGGCCAGGCCCTGGACGGCGGTTCCGGGCTCGCCGCCGACCGGGGAGGCGGACCAGGTGCCGACCCAGGTGCCGGCGGACGCGGGGGCGACGGCGTTGCCCGAGTCGCCGCGGGCGCGGCTGACGGTCTTGGCCTGTGGGGTGGTGCCGTCGTCGAGGGTCGCCCCGACGTAGATGGCGGTGGATACGGCCACGACGAGTGTGATCATCGCGGCGAACAAGCCATAACCGTGGCGCCTGGTCATGGGGTGCGTGACTCCTAGTGCGGTGGGGAGCGTGGGGCTCCGGTGGGCTGCGCCCATGATGCGGGATGGGCCTGCGGGGGTCGGCCGAATCGTTCGGACTCACCCCCTCCGGATATACGTGGGGAACTCCTGTTCCGTTCCGGGAGTAGGTCAAGAAGGGACAATGTGTGGGGGATCACTGAACGGTGGAGCGAATGGAACGCAGGAGAACGGGTTCAGAGGACGCGTCCGGAGGCGCCAGAGGGGCCAGAGGTGCCGATGGGGCCGGGGTGACCGAAGGGGCCGCCCCGGGGGCCGTCCCCGGTCGGGCCATGAACGCCTTCGGTCCCGCCGACGAGGAGCGCATGCGCGGCGTGCGTCGGATGAAGCTCACCGCAGTCGGGCTGCTGGCCTTCGTCGCCGTCGTGTACGTCCTCGCCAAGTGGGCCGGTGAGCAGGGCGCCGGCGGCTGGACGGGGTATGTCGCGGCGGCGGCCGAGGCGGGCATGGTCGGTGCGATGGCCGACTGGTTCGCGGTCACCGCCCTCTTCCGCCGTCCCCTCGGCCTGCCCATCCCGCACACGGCGATCATCCCCACCAAGAAGGACCAACTCGGCATCTCCCTGGGGGAGTTCGTCGGCGAGAACTTCCTCTCCCAGGACGTCGTACGCCAGCGCCTGCGTGCCGTGGGCATCGGCAGCCGCCTCGGCACGTGGCTGGCGGAGCCGGAGCACGCGGACCGTGTCACCGCCGAGCTGTCGGCGGCGCTGCGCGGCGCGCTCACCGTCCTGCGCGACTCCGACGTCCAGGCCGTCGTCGGCGAGGCCATCACCCGGCGGGCCGACGCCCAGGAGATCGCGCCCGGCATCGGCAAGATGCTGGAGAAGGTCGTCGTCGACGGCGGCCACAAGCGGGTCGTCGACCTCGTCTGCGTACGCGCGCACGACTGGCTCGTCCTGCACGAGGAGGAGGTCATGGGCGCCGTGCAGGGCGGCGCGCCCGGCTGGACGCCCAAGTTCGTGGACAAGAAGGTCGGCGAGCGCGTCTACAAGGAACTGCTGCGCTTCGTCACCGAGATGCGCGACGCGCCCTCCCATCCGGCGCGCGGCGCCCTGGACCGCTTCCTCACCGACTTCGCCGCCGACCTCCAGTCCGACACGGACACACGCGCGCGTGTCGAGCGGCTGAAGACCGAGGTGCTGGGGCGCGGCGAGGTCCAGGACCTGATCGCGTCCGCCTGGACGGCCGTACGCTCGATGATCGTTTCGGCGGCGGAGGACGAGCGCAGCGAACTGCGGCTGCGCGTACGGGCGTCGCTGCTGTCGCTGGGTTCGCGGATGTCGGTGGACGCCGGTCTGCAGAGCAAGGTGGACGGCTGGGTCGAGGGCGCGGCGGTGTACGTCGTGACGACCTATCAGGGCGAGATCACCTCCCTGATCACGGACACGGTCGCGGGCTGGGACGCCGAGCACACGACGAAGAAGATCGAGGCCCACATCGGCCGCGACCTGCAGTTCATCCGTATCAACGGCACGGTGGTCGGCTCGCTGGTCGGACTGCTGATCTACGCGGTGTCGCGGGCGGTGGGGGTGTAGGCCGGCGGATAGGTACCCGTACCTGAGTACGCGTACTCTGTCGGACCGTCTCCAGAGAGGTAACCCTCGAAGGTATGACCGAGACAACGGGGAACGGCACCATCTGGAAGCTGCTCAGGCCGTTGCGGACGCGCCCCTGGGCCGAGCGCTGGCTGACCCGCGCCCTCGGCGCCGCGGTCGCTTCGGCGTCGTACGTCGTGTGCGTGCCCTGGGAGTTGCGCAACCGGGCGCAGCACGTGGGCTCGATCGATGAGACCACGCCGGTTACGGGCGTGGGCGTCGCCGCCCTGGGCGTCCTGCTGCTGCTTCTGGGCGCGTACTTCGGGTATCGCGACCGGCGGGGCTGGCCTGTGCTGCTGGTGGCGGTCCCCCCGGCGACCCTTATGTACGTCTCCCTGAGCACCCAGCCCGGCCCACCTGACGGATTCGCCAACGCCTGGCCCCTGACCTGGGCCTTCTTCACGCTGGTCATGGCGGCGGGGGTGCTGGTCGCGGCGAGCGTGGGGCGGGCGTTCCAGGTGGAGGAGGAATCCCTGGAGGGGCTGGTGTCGGCGGGACGCGGCTGAGTCCCGAGGGTGCGCGATCCTAGGCCCCGGTGGTGGAACCGGGCCGGACGATCATCAGCACCGTGACCGTGGCCCACAGAAGGTTGAACACGCCGGTGAACATGGCGAGTTGAACGGTCGCGGCCCGGTCCCCGCTTCCCTCGACGACTGTCTCCTGCCGGGGCAGCACCAGTACGACCAGGACGATCGCCGCCGCGACGGTCAGCGCCATGGACACGATCAGCCAGGCGTCACCCATCACCCCCATGCTCGTGGCCGTGGCGATCCCGAAGACGGGTACGGCGATGCCGACACCCGCGTACACCCGGCAGATCCGGTGCAGGAGCCGTACGGTCTCCCGTGCCCGGGGATCGTCGGGCGCCTCGAGTGCCTTGCGGGCGCTGGGCGGGAACATGCTGGCGGCGACGGTCACGGGCCCGACGGCGATGATCGCGGCCAGGACATGGACGGCGAGAAGGAACTTGGTCACGGGGTGACGGTAGGCGTGGGGAGGGGCGCGCAGAAGTGGCGCTTTTGCCATGGGTCAACGGATTGTCGCCACCGGATTCTCTAGGCTCCAGCCATGCCCACCGACACCCCGACTGTCATGCCCACCTCCACGCACCCCCCTGTCGCGCACACCGTCGCCGTACTGGCCCTCGATGGCGTCATCCCGTTCGATCTCTCCGCGCCGATCGACGCCTTCGGCTGGGCGCGGCTTCCGGACGGGCGGGAGGCGTATCGCGTACGGGTCTGCTCGGTCGCCGACGAGGTGAGCGCGGGGCCGTTCACCGTGCGGGCGCCGTACGGGCTCGACGCGTTGGGGGACGCCGACACGATCGTCCTGCCGGGCATCGCCGACCCGACCCCGCCATTGCCGCCGGGCGTCACGGAGGCGCTGCGCGCGGCGGCGGCGAGCGGGACGAGGATCGCCTCGATCTGCGTCGGCGCGTTCCTCTTCGCGGCGACGGGCCTGCTGGACGGCCTGCGTGCCACCACGCACTGGATCGCCGCGCAGGACCTCGCGGACAGCTACCCGGCGGTGACCGTCGATCCGAACGTCCTGTACGTCGACAACGGCCAGTTCCTCACCTCGGCGGGCGCGGCGGCGGCGTTGGACATGTGCCTGCACATGATCCGGGGCGACCACGGCTCGGCGGTCGCCGCGCAGGCGGCCAGGATGTGTGTGATGCCCCTCGAACGGGAGGGCGGGCAGGCCCAGTTCATCGTCCGGGCCCAGCCGCCGGCCCCGGCGGGCGCGACGATGGAACCGGTACTGCGCTGGCTGGAGGACCACGCGGACCAGGGCGACCTGACGCTGGCCGACATCGCGGCGCAGGCGGGGATGAGCGCCCGTACCCTGAACCGCCGTTTCCGCGAACAGACCGGCACGACACCCCTGCAGTGGCTGCACCGGGCGCGGGTCCGGCAGGCGCAGCACCTGCTGGAGACGACGACGCACCCGGTCGAACGGATCGCTGCCCAGACGGGGTTCGGGTCACCGACGGCTTTCCGGGACCGTTTCAAACGGGTGGTCGGGACCAGCCCGTACGCCTACCGGCGGGCGTTCCAGAGGGCGCCCGGAACTGCCTAGTGCCGGTCGGCGACGGCCCAGGAGGCGAGGGCTACGGCCCCGGCGACCCCGAACACGGCGGGCCAGGCGCCGACCTTCTTGGCCAGGGGGTGCGATCCGGCGAAGGCGGCGACGTACGCGACGGTCAGCGCCCCGGCGGCCGTTGCGCCCGCCTGCTCCTGCCACTGCTGGGCGGCGACGGTCCCCGCTACGGCCAGTACGGCGCCGCCGAGCTGCCGGTTCCGGCTCCAGCGGGCGACGGCGTACCCGCCGACGAGACCGCCGGCGGCCACGAGCGCCGTAGGAACCTTCGTCTTCGCCATGGCCATGGTTGCCTGCCTCCCGCTGATGAGTCGTAGTCGTATGGGGCGAGGCTAACTCGTGTGGCCCGGCATCCCCTTCGCCGGGGTGACGGCCCGTCGACGTCAGTGGTTCGAGGTCATTGGTTCGAGTGGTTTGCCGTCCTCGTCCGTGTGAACGCGCCTACGCCGTACGGCTCATGCGCCAACAGTGAGACGTGATGAGCACACAGAATTCTTCACACACGTCCCAGCCCGCATCGCCGCCGCCCTCGCGTCGTGCCGTGGTCACCGCGACCGGGGTCTCGGCGCTCGCCGCAGGGCTCGCCGTCACCTCCGCCGGATCCGCGACCGCGCTGAGCCCTGCCGTAGATCCCGCCACTGCTCCCGCCACTGCTCCCTTCATCGCTCCCTCCACCCCGGCGCCGCCCGGCATCGACCGCCAGGCGTACCGGACGGTCGCCCGTGCCATCGCCGTCTACGACGAGCACGACAACTCCCTTGTCCCGGCGTACCTCCGAGCCATCGAGAACGGCCTGCCCACCGGCCGGGCGAAGACCACGAAACGCGTCCTGGTCATCGGCGCGGGACCGGCCGGCCTGCTCGCCGCAGACCTGCTCAACCGGGCGGGCCACGACGTCGTCGTGATCGAGGCCAACGGCAACCGCGTCGGCGGACGCGTCAAGACCTTCCGCAAGGGCGGCCACGAGAACGGCGAGCAGCCGTTCGCCGACCCCAGGCAGTACGCCGAGGCCGGGGCCATGCGCCTGCCCGACAGCCACCCGCTCCTCATGGCGCTGATCAAGAAGTACGACCTCGCGCGCCAGGAGTTCTACCTGGTGGACGTCGAGGTCGACAACCCGGGTCGGAAGGCCAACCGCACCTGGATCCACGTCAACGGCGTGCACATGCGCCGCGCCGACTACGAGAAGCACCCCGAGACGATCAACGACACCTTCGGCGTCACCGGCCCCAACCGCACCAGGACCGCCGCCGCGATCCTCACCGAGGCACTCAGGCCCGCTCGCCTTCTGGTCCAGGACAAGGAGGGAACCGACCTGGTCAACGGGTGGATCACGGTCCTGGAGAAGTACGGCCACTGGTCCATGTACCGGTATCTCACCGAGGTCGCCGGGCTCGACACCAGGACCATCGACCTCATCGGCACCATCCAGAACCTGACCTCGCGGCTGCACCTCTCCTTCGTACACAGCTTCCTGTCCAGCGTGCTGATCGCGCCGAGCACCAAGTTCTGGGAGCTCAAGGGCGGCACGGCGACGCTTGCCGACGCCCTGTACGCGCCGGTGAAGGGGAAGGTGAGGCTCGACAGGCGCGCCGTACGCATCGAACGGGGCCACGGGGACGGCGGCAGCTACGGGGACGGCGAAAAGGTGCGGGTGTACACCGTGTCGGAGGACTGCCAGACCGGCAAGGGGGGTGCCACCGAGGTGTTCGAGGGTGACGAGGCGATCATCACCGTCCCCTTCTCGGGGCTGCGCCATGTGACCTTCGACCCGCCGCTCTCCTACGGCAAGCGCCGGGCCGTCACGGAGCTGCACTACGACGCCGCGACCAAGGTGCTGCTGGAGTTCTCCCAGCGCTGGTGGGAGTTCACCGAGGAGCAGTGGCGCCAGGCGCTGAACTCCATCGAGGACGGGCTCTACGACAAGTACCGGGCGGGCAGGGTGCGGGACGCGAGGCACCTCGGCGCGCACGCGTCCGTGAAGAAGCTGGGAGTGACGATCCCCGACGGGCTGAAGGAGTGCTTCACCGCCTTCAGGCCCGGACGTCCCGGACGGCCCGGCCCGGGCGGCGAACCGGAGGCCGCCCATGTGCGTGGCGGCGGATCGGTGAGCGACAACGCGAACCGCTTCATGTACTTCGAACACGCGAGCCCCATGGAGGGCAGCGACGGCGGCATCGTGCTCGCCTCCTACAGCTGGTCGGACGACGCCCTCAAGTGGGACGCGTTCGCCGACGAGGAGCGGTATCTGCGCGCGCTCGCGGGAGTTCAGGCCGTCTTCGGTCGCCGCTGCGAGGTGTTCTTCACCGGCAAGTGCAAAACACAGTCCTGGATGCGCGACCACTACGCCTACGGCGAGGCTTCCGTCCTCTTCCCCGGCCAGCACGCGGAACTGTTCCCCGACGTTCCCACCTCCGAGGGGCCGTTGCACTTCGCGGGCTGCCACACCTCCATCAAGCCCGCCTGGATCGAAGGCGCACTCGAATCCGCCGTCCGCACGGCCCTGAAGGTCCACACGGGCTGACGGAGGCCGATCAGCCGAGGTTGGTTCGGGCTGCTCGACAACCGGCCTGGACCAACCTCCGGACCTGGCGATCCCGTGCTCGGCTAAGGTGCGCGAATGCCAAACACGCGTACGTACGGCAGCTACCGGACGGGTGGCCTGTGGGCCGCCGCCGGGATCTCGTTCGGTGCTGTGATCGTCGGCTCGGCGGTGGCGTTGTTCGGCATGCTGGAATTCGACGAGCGGTGCCAGCAGGGTCTGGTCACGGGGCCGGGCGCCCTCCGCCACGTGCGGAACCAGCCCTTCCCACCGGCCACCGTCTGCGAGTTCGAGCGCGGGGACGTCACCTCCGTCGGAGGCGGGCTGGTGCTTGGCGGGCTGCTGTGGCTCAGCATGCTCGTCCTGGTCATATGCCTGTTCGCCGCGTTGATCGCGGAGTGGTTCGAGCCACGGCTCGGCGGCCCCTGGGTGACGCCGATCTCCAGGACGGCGAAGCTGCGTCGTACGGGGACGGCGTTCTTCGTGACCGGCTCCGCGTTCCTGATGTTCTACGCCCTGGCCGGCTGGAAACTCCTCGCGGGCCCGGCCTCGGCCTGCTCGACGGGCGCGGACTGGGGAACCAACCCGCCGAGGACCCTGCAGTACAGCTTCCTTCCACCCCAGGCGACCTGCCAGTACACCAGCGGCATGACGCGGCGCATGAACCCGGACTGGGTGGCTTCCCTGGCAACGGAGTTGGCGGTTCCCGCGCTGGTGGCCGGAGTGGGGTTCGCGCTGGCATGGTGGCGGTGGCGTTCGGACCGGTCGGACGACTCCGGTCGGGAGGGCGGTTCCGGTCGGGAGGGGTCTCCCGGCCGGGCAGACGCTCCCCGCACCGGCTCCCCGCTCACGTGACGTCGATCTCGAGGACGACCGGACAGTGGTCGGAGGCCTTGGGCTTGTCCGTTCCGACGCCGAAGAGGCGGGGGCCCATGTATTTGGCCGCGCGCAGGGGCAGTCCCTTGCGGAAGATCTCCGGGACCGTGGTGGTCGCGGCGGCGAGTGAGGCCGACGGCAGCAGATAGTCCAGTTGCCGGTATTCCTCCTCCGCGGCCCAGTAGTGGGTCCACTGCTCGTCCGACGGCAGTCGGGTCACGACGTTCTCGACCTGGTCCCAGCCGACCAGGTCGGCGATGGCCGGGCTGCCTTCCTCGTTCGTCTCCATGTAGTCGTTGAAATCGCCCAGGACCACGAACGGATGGTCGCCCGGGGTGCGACCGAAGCGCTCGGTGACGAGCTCCATGACCTTCGTGGCCTGCTGCAGTCGCTTCTCGCGGGTCTTCAGCCGCCCCTCGCTCATCGACTTGAAGTGGTTGACGAAGAGCGTCACCGTCTTCTTCCTGTCGCCCGCCCCGACCTCCACGTCGACTTCGAGACAGTCCCGGGAGAACAGCGCCGTCGTGGGGCTCGAGGGGTCGAGGAAGTGCTGGTGGGAGCGGATGTGGGTGATCGGGAACCTGGAGAGCACGGCCACGTCGATCAGCCGCGGGTCGTTTCCGTCGACCCCGGCGACGTACGGGTAGGCCGCACCGAGCGAACGTGCGCGGAAGTGCTTGAGCGTGTCCACGTTCTCCACTTCCTGGAGTGCGAGAACGTCCGCTCCGACCTCCCGCAACGCGGCTCCGGTGATGGCCTTGTCCTCCTGTCCCAGCTCGTCGAACCGGGTCTGATCGACAAGCCAGCCCCGCTTGTTGGCGTCCGCGGGATTCACATGGTCCTTGAAGCGCCAACGGGCGAAGAGGTTCTCGACGTTGAACGTCGCCAATCGCAGAATGGTCATCCGGGACCTCCGGGCGAGTCGGATCCACCCCGTGCATCCCCCGAACTCCAGCTTCCTCCGACGCCCCCGACTCGCAACCTCGGGCAGGACGGGCCCGACTCGCGACCCCGTAAGGATGCGCGCATCCTGGAACGGAGGACCGAAGGGGGCGTTCGCGCGGAGGCGGGGGCCGTGTCAGTCCCCGGCCGTAGCGTGTGCGCGTGACGCGACTCCCGCGACTCCCGCGACTTCCGCAACTCCCGAGCCGCCCGCGACTCCCGAGCCACCCGCAACTCCTCCAGACGTACTCCTACTTACGCCCCTCGGCCGTGCGCGCCTCCACGGCCGGACATACCCTCGCGCCCTCGCGCTGGAGACCTCCGGCGGGTCCGCCCCGGCCGGAGCCGCGGCCACCGTCCGTTTCTTCGACCGATGAGTTTCTCCGTGATCCGCGGTCAGAGGTCAGAGTCAGAGGTCATGGTCGGTGCGCGACACCGCGAGTTGCCGTCGCGGCGCACACCGGCCGACCCTGCTGAGAACGAACCCGACACGAGACACCGAGGAACCCAGATGCGCACCCTGATCAGCACCGCCTTCGTCTCCCTCGACGGCGTCATGGAGGCCCCGGGCGGCGAGTCCGGTTACCGCAACGCCGGCTGGACCTTCAAGGACGTCGAGTTCCTGCCCGAGGCCTTCGAGATCAAGGGCCGTGAGCAGACCGAGGCCACCGCGATGCTCCTGGGCCGGACCAGCTACGAGGCCTTCAGCCCTGTGTGGCCCGACATGGAGGACTTCGCCGAGTACAAGGTGATGCCGAAGTACGTCGTCTCCACCACCCTCACCGAGGACGCCCTGGTCTCGAACTGGGGCGACACCACCATCCTGCGCTCCCTCGACGAGGTCGCCGCGCTGAAGGAGACCGAGGGCGGCCCGATCATCGTCCACGGCAGCGCCACCCTGAACCACGGCCTGTCGGACGCGGGCCTGATCGACCGCTACCACCTGCTCGTCTTCCCGCTCCTGCTCGGCGCGGGCAAGCGTCTGTTCAGCGCCACGGACAAGGACACCCAGAAGCTGAAGCTCGTCGAACACGAGGCGTACGCCAACGGCCTGCAGAAGAACGTCTTCGACGTGGTCCGCTGATCCGCTGACCGGCATGCCATGCTGTCGAGCCGACGCTCAGACGTCGAACAACGCGCCCGGCGCGCCCGACGGTCCGCCGAGAAGGGCGAGCCCCGCCGGGGTGATGGTGTGCAGGACGTACCTGCTGCGGCGCACGCTCAGCAGCAGGCCCGCCCGGCGCAGAACGGCGGTGTGCTGGCTCGCCGCGGCGCCGGAGATACCGATCCGCCGGGCGAGCTCACCGGTCGTACGGCCCGTCACGGCGTCCGCCAGGATCGCGGCCCGGGTACGCCCGACCAACTCGCCCAGCCGCGTGGCCCGTTCCATGGCACTGTGCCCCCGGGCCCAGTCGCCGGCGTGCTGGATCGGATAGACCAGGACGGGGGTCCGCTCGGGGGAGGGGGCGGCGAGCATGACGGGTCTTCGGGAGCAGAAGAAGCACGGCTGGAGCAGCAACCCCCTTCCCCCGAGCCGCAGTTCACGGTCGAAGGGGTACGGGGCCTCGAGTACGGGCGGCTCCCAGCGCAGCACGGGCCGGAAGCTCGCCAGGAGTCCGTCGGTGCCGCCCGCCAGGGCTGCCCGGGCACGGGCGGCCAGGTCGGCTTCCACCTGGGCCCGGATGTGCGGACGGAAGGGCAGGAGCGCACGCCGGTAGTAGGTGCGCAGGGCGCCGCCGAGCCGGTGCAGGGCCTCGGGTTCGCCCTCGGCCAGGGCGCGGACCTCGGCCGGCAGGGGCCGCCGCGGCCGGTGCCGGGAGGCGGCCAGCCTCGCGAGGTCGGCGCGCAGGACGGGCTTGGGTGTGGTGAGCACGGCCTCGACCGCGCTGTCGAGGCCGGGGACGCGGCTCCGGTCGGGCGTGAGGAAGTCCGGCGAGTAGCCGCGCGGTGGCAGGAGCGCGGCGAGCAGCACGTCCGACGGTCCCAGCAGGGGCCGTACGAGTCGCCTCCAGTCGCCGAAGGCGGGGTTGTTGTCCTCTCCGGCCAGCGCCTGGAAGCTGTTGCTGATTTCCCAGAGGTGATCGGGAACGGCGGCGACACGAACACGCGCGACGTCCTCGGCGGTGAAGTGCACCCGCAGCATGGGGGTCTCCGATGGTGGTCGGTCATCGGGTGGGTAGCGGTGCCCTACGACAGTGACCGAGCCCCATCAGCGGGGGCAAGGGGGCATTCGGCCACCCGCTGCCGCCGTGTCCCGACACACGCTCGCCCGGCCTCTGGCAGAGGCCGGGCGAGAGCTGCTGGTGGTCTGGCGGGCGGTCTAGCAGGGCTTGACGTACCAGATCGGGTCCCAGTTGAAGCTGGGGTGGTGGGAGGGTGCGCCGAGGGTGGTGTAGATGACGGTGCGGTTCCGGTCCTTGAGCTGCGCTCGGGTGCCGGGGGTCTGGTTGTTGTAGAAGGAGCCGAGGCCGGTCCAGTTGGTCAGGGCGTAGTCCCGGCAGTTGTACAGGGCGAGTCGCTCGCCGGTGCCGTTCTGGCCGCGGTACATGCAGAAGTACTCGTAGTCGCACTCCCACGCCGCCGCGGCCCGGGTACCGGCCGGTTTGGTCAGGTCGCGGGCGTACTTCTCGCCGGGGACGGCCACCAGGAGCGTCGCGCCTTCGGCGAGGCGGATCTCGTTCGCGGAGATCTGGCGTCCCCCCTGTTGCGCGATGTTGCGTTCCACCTTGGCCTGGAGGGCGTCGGCCTGCCCCTGGGTGAGCCCGGCGGCACGAGCCTGCGCAGCGAAGGCCGTGTCGGCCTGCGTGGACGCGGCGGATGCGGGGCCGGTCATCCCCATGGCGAGGAGAGCGACGGATGCCGCCGCGACGGACGCGAACCGTTTCACTACGGACATGTCATCCCTGTCTGTTGGAGGAGCGGGAGGGCCCCATGCTGTTGCGGGCTGCCGGACGCCACCAGATGTTTAAGTCAGGGCTTAGCCGTCGGGCGGCGTGGACGGACCTCGCCACGGGCCCCGCATGGTGATCAGAAGTAGGAGAGGCGACATGAGCGCACCCGAAGTCCTGATGGTCGGAGTCGTGTTCGGTGAGTCACCGCGCTGGCACGACGGACGGCTCTGGTTCTCCGACTGGGGCGCGAACCAGGTGATCGCGCTCGGCACCGACGGCGGCCACGAGGTGGTCGTGACCGTGCCGTCGTTCCCGATGTGCATCGACTTCCTCCCCGACGGACGACTGCTGGTCGTGGACTCGGCCCGGCGACAGCTGCTGCGCCGTGAGCCCGACGGTTCGCTCGTCCGGCACGCGGACCTGTCCGAGGTCTCGGAAAAGCCGTGGAACGACATCGTGGTCGACGACCGGGGCAACGCCTACGTCAACACCATCGGCTTCGACTTCCCCGGCGGCGAGTTCGCGCCGGGCCTCGTCGTACTCGTCACGCCGGAGGGTTACGTCCGTCAGGTCGCCGACGACGTCGCGTTCCCGAACGGCATGGCGATCACCCCGGACGGCGGAACGCTGATCCTCGCCGAGTCGTACGCCAACCGGCTCACGGCGTACGACATCGGAGCGGACGGAGGACTCACCGACCGGCGCGTGTGGGCGGAGACCCCCGGCGACCATCCGGACGGGATCTGCGTGGATGCCGAGGGCGCGGTCTGGTACGCCGACGTGGGCAACCAGCACTGCGTACGGGTACGTGAGGGAGGCGAGGTGATGGCCACGGTCGACCTGGACCGCGGCGCCTTCGCCTGCGCACTCAGCCGGGGCGAGGATCCGCGTCTGTACGTCGTCGGCCAGAACTGGGGCGGACCCGAATCACCGGAACCCACCGGACGGGTCGTGGCGTTCCCGGCACCTGCGCCTGGCGCCGGAAGACCCTGACCACTTGGTTCACGCGCGTGGCAGCACGCCCAGGAGCGTCGACGTGAAGGAGATCCGCAGAGCGTCCCGCAGCTCCAGGTTGAACACGCCGAGAGCGGGTTCGTCCGCGTAGGCGGCGAGGACGCTGGGCGGCGGCGGGACGTACGACGACAGGGCGCCCGCCGAGACCAGGATCAGCAGGCAGAACAGCTGTGCGTCCTCGCCGAGTTCGGGCACATGGCGGCGCAACAGCTCGGCCATGGCCTCGGTCCTCGCGAGGTAGGACCGCTTGTGCCGCTTGACCACCTCGACCGAGACGTTGTGCTCGAGCACGCCGCCCTGGGCGCCGAAGAGGTCGCACAGCACCACGTTGCCCGCCAGCGACCGGCTGAGGATCTCCGCCAACTGCCCCGCCCGCACCTCCGGCGCCGCGTGTGCTTCGATGCCTGCGGCCAGCTCGTCCGCCAGCTCGGCGAGCCAGCTCTCCAGGAAGACGTCAAGCAGTTCGAGCAGCACCGCCTCGCGCGACTCGAAATATCGCAGGACGTTCGACTTGGCGAGGCCCACCCGTCGGCTGAGCTCGTTGAGGCTCACGTCGGCCACGGGCATCTCGTCGAGCATCGCCGCCGCCGTGTCCAGGATCGCCCGGCGGCGGATCTCCCGCTGCTCCTCGCTTCGCGCCCGCTGAAATGTCACACCCCGAGTCTAACTTAAAGACCGGCGGTCTCTTGACATGAGACCGACGGTCTCTTAACTTGGACACTCATAACAGACCGACGGTTCTTTAGGGGTGGGCGATGAGTGGCAGCAGCTGGACCGAGCAGGACATCCCCGATCAGCGTGGCCGGGTGGCGATCGTGACCGGCGCCAACACCGGGCTGGGCTTCGAGACCGCCCGGATGCTCGCCGAGCGCGGGGCCGCGGTGGTTCTGGCGGTCCGCGACCTCGAGAAGGGCAAGCGGGCAGCCGCCCGCATCACCGGCGACGTCACCGTCCAGGCCCTGGACCTGACCTCCCTCGACTCGATCAGGTCCGCGGCGGCCGACCTGCGCGCCGCCCACCCGCGCATCGACCTGCTGATCAACAACGCGGGCGTGATGTACACCCCGCGGCAACTCACCGCCGACGGTTTCGAGCTGCAGTTCGGCACCAACCACCTCGGCCACTTCGCCCTGACCGGCCTGCTCCTTGACCGGCTTCTGCCCGTCCCCGGCTCCCGCGTCGTGACCGTCAGCAGCGTCGGTCACCGCATCCGGGCCGCCATCCACTTCGACGACCTGCAGTGGGAGCGCTCGTACGGTCGCGTCGCAGCGTACGGCCAGTCGAAACTCGCCAACCTGATGTTCACGTACGAACTGCAGCGCCGACTCGCCCCACACGGCACCACGGTCGCGACGGCCGCCCACCCCGGCGTGTCCAACACCGAGCTCGTCCGCAACGCGCCCGCCGCGCTTCGCGTACCCACCACCTGGCTCGCACCCCTCTTCACCCAGAAGCCCGAGATGGGCGCCCTGCCCACGCTGCGCGCCGCCACGGATCCGGCGGTCGCCGGCGGGCAGTACTACGGCCCCGGCAACCGAGGCGAGTTCCGGGGCTACCCGAAGCTGGTCACCTCCAGCCCCGACTCCCACGACCAGACAGCTCAGCAGCGCCTGTGGACCGTCTCCGAGGAGCTCACCGGGGTGAGGTTTCCCGTGGGGTGAGGCGGGCGGTGACTCCATGTCACTGTCAGACCTGGCTGTTACGGTCCGTCGACATGGCAGAAAACGACCGCAAGGCAGATGACGACGGCATGCGAACTCGGCCGACTGGGCCACTGGCAGAAGACGACGGCATCGCATGGCTCGGCGAGCGCTGGACGAGCGACACGCCGGACCCCATCCTCGGCCGCCAGGCGGGTCTCGTGTTCGCGGAGGGAATCGCGCCGCAGGACCTGGCGGTGGTCTTCGGAGCCGTGCCCTGGGAGATACCCGAGCCGGTGAGCGCAGAGGCCAAGGCCATCTACGACCGAACCCACCCGCACACCAACACCCACGTCCCCGACGAACCCAGCCTGACGGTCTACGGCAAGGAGGGCCGCTGGTCCTTCCTCGCCGGGAACTTCGACTTCCTGATCCACTTCCAAAAAGGGTTCGCGCTGCCGCAGGGAACCGGCCGGGTCATCCTCCTCTACAACATCATCGCCAGAGGCATGTACCTGATGCTCTACTTCGAAGACGGTCAACGGGTATGGAGCGACGAGATCTACGGCTGCTTCGACGAGGAGACGAAAGGAAACGGCGGCCACTACTTCGACTACGCGCCGAAGATGTCCTTCCTCAACTGGGCCATGCACGACGCGGGTTGCCGCCCCGAGGTCCACTACGTCGACGGCCGGCCGGTCTTCGCCGACGAGGGCTGGATACCCGACTGGCGGCAACGGTTCCTCAAGGGGCTGGAGATCGCGTTCGGGATCTCGGTGCGCCGGGAGAGGTTTGATGGGGGTGGGTATCCGCTGGCCAATGTCTACTGGGTCTGATCACTCCGGGGCTGGCGGGGCGGTAAGGGCAGCGCTACGCACATGTGCTCCTGCTGGACACCTACTCGTACTCGCTGCTCCAGAAGTCCAGGGCCTTTTCGATCAGTTCCTTGGCGTCGTTCCCGTAGTAAGCAGCGCTGCTGAGAAGACCGAAGGCCTTGTTGTGCAGGGCGAGTTCGGCCGGGTCGGTGATGTCCACGCCGGTGGAGACGAGTTCGTAGTTCACCCGCTCGCCGTCGTAGATGCTGAAGCCGGATGCGGGCACCATGCCGACCTCGGCGGTCGCGGGAAGGACGCCGAAGGTGAGGGAGGGGAGGTCGATCTCGCGGAGAAGACGTTCGAGTTGCCCGCGCATCACCTCGGGCCCGCCGACATGCGTGTACAGCGACTGCTCCCCGAGGATCACGTCGTAGTGATGCTCACCGTCGTACAGAACCTGCTGACGCTCCATACGCTTCGCCACTCCCGCCGGCACATCGTCCGGCACACCGAGGAAGTCGACGACCTTCCGAAGGATCACGGTCGCGTACGCCTCGGTCTGGAGAGTGCCCCAGATCATGTCGGGCACGTACGACTTGCCGTGCCGCGTCCGCTGGTACCAGCCGATGACCTCGTTCTGGATGTCTTCGGTACCGGTGGACAGGCGGTGTTGCCAGGGGACTGAAATGGTCACCGTGTCACTCCTTGAGGCTCGCGCCGTGAGGCATCCCCGCATCCCCGCATCCGCGTGGTCCGGCACTCGCTTCTGCTACTTGTCGGCGGACTGCCACTCGTGATCGAGAACGGCGTGGACGATGCTGTCCCGCCACATGCCTCCCCGCTGGATGTGCTCGCGAATCCGGCCTTCCACGACCATCCCGGCCCGTTCCATGGTGCGGGCGGAGGCCTCGTTGTCGGGCGAACGCGCGCCCCAGACCCGGTGCAGGCCAAGGTCCTCGAAGGCAACGGCCAGGAAGAGCTGGACAGTCTCCAGACCGTATCCACACCCCCAACTCGACGCCCTGAGGGCGAAGCCCATGGTCGCGGCCCTCGGCTGGTGCGGATCCAGCGCCAGACGGCCGAAGCCGACAAGATCTCCGCCCATCCTCTCGACAACAGCCAAGGCGTATTCGCGGCGCTCGTCCGCATGAGCGGCCTCGATGGAACGGGTGACGATCCGCTCGACCTGGTCCCGGGTGCGGGGGTCGAAAGAGAGGTGTTCCGTGGCTCTTGGGTCGCCGTAGATGGCGTGGACGGCGTCCACGTCGCCGGGGGCGAGTTCGCGGACGAGGAGACGTTCGCTGGAGCGGCGCACCGGATGCATGCTGGGACCATACTGGGGCTGATCGGCATGGGCCGGAATGTCCGGTGTCACGGTCGCGCGTATGACGCTCTTGCCATCAACAACTCGTGCTGTCGATCTACGTGTTGAACCGATTGACGAGATCCTTGATCGAGTGGAGAGGTCACTTCAGACGCGCTTGGAACGGAACACGCTGGTGCGCAAGCGCCGCTCCGTCGGGGCCCGCACCAACCGCGACTCGTGGGTACGTGTCGAGCGGCGGGGGATCGACAGGATCGGCGTCCAGGGGTGGAACGGTACCGAGTGCGCCGCGCGTCTGAAGGGCATCGCTCAGCCCGCCTGGCAGGGATCTGTGGTCTGGCGGGACCAGGACGAGCACGTGATGTGGCGGGCCGACGAGACCGACCTCCTGCCCGGAGCACCGATCGGCACTGCCGTACTGAGTGACGACCCGAAGCTGTCCGACGAGTGGTGGCAGGCGTTCAACACCACGCTGGACGCACTAGCGTCGCAGCACACGACGCGTATCGCCACGCCGGACACGGTGACCATCACGCAGGCCGTCGTCACCGAGTCGGTTCGTAGCACGTTCGCCGGTGACTTCGACACGACGGTTGAGCGGTGGGTTCCGGCCCACGCGGACCTGAACTGGGCCAACATGACCGCGCCGACGTTTTGCCTCTTCGACTGGGAGGACTGGGGCAACGCGCCCCGAGGACTGGACTCCGCCTCGCTGTGGGGGAGTTCCCTCGCCGTCCCGGCCCTGGCTGATCGCGTACGGCAGGAGCGGCGTCACGACTTCGAGAGCCGGGACGGCAAGCTGATGACGCTGTTCGTCTGCTCGAAGATCCTCGGGCCTCACGCGCATCCGGAGGACCCTCGCCTACGGCCCGCGCGCCGCATGGCGGGGCTGATTCTGCACCGGGTGCGGACCGGAGAGCATTGGAGTGAGGAGGGGCCAGGCCTAGGCTTCGGCTGACAGAAGAACCCGCGTCCGTTCGAGGTCGACGGCGATAATCCGCACCGATATGGCCTGGTCCTCGTGGGTAAACTCCGCAAGGTCCGCGACCGGCTCGGCGAGTGGAACGAGCCCGCTCAGCCCACTCGCGGAGCACGATGCCCACTGGCGATTGTGATCGGCGTGCCAGACCACCTCGCCCGTGACGAACTAGCAGGGATGACCCGCCCCCGGGGCGCTTCCTTCCCTTGGGGCCGATCTCTTCGGTGATCTCGCCGTTCTCGATCTTCTGGCGTAGAGACTCAGGGACCTGGAAGGTTTCCTGTGACAGCGCGGGTGGCGTTTCCGTGCTTACGACGCTGTTTCCGGCGCCGTTCCGTGTTCCAAATACGCGGTCATGCCGTTGGCGCGGGCCTCGATGCCAGCGGTGATACGGCGTACGAGTCGGGGGATGGTGAGTGCCGACAGTTCTCCGGCGTCGTGGAAGGCGTAGCTGCGGACCTCGTTGGCCTGTAGCGCGATGTGCTGGCACTCGTCGGCGGTGAGGCGGCCTCCGTCGAAGAGATAGAGGACCTTGTCTCCCTCTCCCGGGTTCGGCGCCCAGTCCACGACGAGCAGGTGGCCGATGGCGGGCTTGATGCCCAGTTCCTCATGGACTTCGCGCACGCAGGCTTGCAGGGGTGATTCTCCCTGCTCGACGTATCCGCCGGGGATGTCGCGGTAGTCCTTGTACGAGGGTTCGACGAGCAGGATCCGATCGGCGTCGTCGAAGAACAGAGCGCCGGCTGCCATGCGCGGGCGGGCCATCTTCGCTTCGTGCTCGTTCTCGCTCACGGGATGGACTCTAGCCGCCGACGACGCCGAGCCTGCGGGCCAGGTCTGCCACGGGCTGGGATGGGCGGCCTCGGGTGCCGCGGATCCAGCCGATGACCAGTCCCCGGCTGAGGTAGTGGTGGCGTACCTGTTCGGGGCCGGCTCGTTCGGCGTCCAGCAAGGTCGCCAAGGCTTCGTCGGTCCGGTTCCAGGCGCTCAGCGCTCGGGCGACTTCCAGGCTGTGCCTGACGCGTCGTTCGGCGGGCAAGCCGCTGGTGTCGATGCGTTGGCCGAGGTCCGCGGCTATCTGGATGTCTCCGAGCTCGCCGGCTGTGGCGACGCAGTGGATGGCCACATTGGTCGGGCCGAAGGCCGTCCACAGGTGGTTGGCGTCGGTGCCCAGCCGCTGTGCGGCTTCGTCGGCTTCCCGGAGGAAGGTCTGCGTCGTTGCCCGGTCTTCTGCTCGGGCGGCCGCCATGGCGCCGACGAGGAAGAGCGTCCCGTAGACCGAGAGGTACTCGTCGTTCGCGGTGCCCAGGCCGGGCTGCATGACTGCCGCCGCATCGTTGACCAGCTGGATCGCGGCGGTGAAGCGGCCGGTGGCCATCAGGCAGTGTGTGACCGCGCGGAAGAGCGAGCCCGTCACTGTGTCCTGGCCGCTCTGTTGCGCTGCCGCCAGACCACGGTCGGCGGCGATCCACGCCAGTGCCGACTCCCCGACCTTGCCCAACACCATTGCCGCACCGTGGTAAGCCAGAGCGAGCTCGGCATTGGCCTCCTCCCCTTCGCGCCCTGAGTACGCGCGGGTGGCGCCAAGAGCATCGGCCACGACAAGGGGAAGCCGTCGAGTCGCGAAGCCGTACCGGGACACCTGGTAGGCGTCGAGGACCTCCTTCACGTCTGCCCGCAGGTCCTCCAGGGCGGGTGGTTCATCGTCGGGTGGGGGTCCCAGCAAGGGCGTGAGCTGCTTGTAGTCCATGAGGGCTTCGCGCAGGGCGGGGACCGTGCGGCGACCGCTGTCGTTCGACCAGTCCATGAGCGTCGGTTCGGCAAGCAGGTCTCCGAGAGAGACGTCGAGGGCCCCGGCGAGCGAGGTGATCACCGAAAGGCGGTCGAGCTCGATCCGATTGTTCTCCGCTTTGCTCAGCCAGTCCGTGGTGCGTCCGACAAGGCCGGCCAGGACCTCTTGGGAAAGGCCACGTCGGCGCCGGTACCAGGCGACGCGCTCGCCGATGGTCAGGGTCTCTGTCATCCCTCGCATGTCCTGAGCATCTCCTCGTGGCTGAATGGGACCCCGGAAAGATTTTCCGGGGTGCCGTCGGACTCCTTGCCTACCGTCGCAGCAGACCGAGAAAGCCGCTGGGCAATGTGGGCAACTCCCTTCGCCCCGGCTGACTTTGGCGATCGGCCCTGCTTCTCGAACGGGAGTAGGGCACGGCCCGCTGAATGGAGGTGTGGAGGGTGCACAGCGCGAAGGTGACGGAGTCGTGGATCGAGCAGGAACTCGGTCCGTTCGGCCCGACAACCCTCAAGCCGTACTCCAGAACCCGGTTCGCCACGGACGGCAGTGCCATGCTGAAGGTCTACGTGAGCATTGCCCCCGAGGGTCGGCGCCTGCGTGAGGCTGCGACGATCGAGCGTGTCACCCTCCTGCTCCTGGGCCTCTCGGTCCCGGCCGTCCTGGCCACGGAAAGCGTCGCGGCCGGGTCTTGGACGGCGTTCCGGGCAGTGGATGGCACACCGTGCTCGGTAGGCACGCACAAGGCGACGGAGGAGTACATCGGCCAAGTCGTGACTGTAAGCGGCAGACTGCACCGGCCTACTGCCGGCGCCACTCCCGGCTCCGGCTGGAGCGTGCGGCGATCCGGTCCTGTTTCCTCGCGCCGGTTTCTGTTGGACCAGTTCTCCCCTCGCTGCCGGTGGCTGCCCTGGTGGCAGTGCTGGATGAGGCTCTACAGACGATCGATTCCCACCCGGCGGTTCGCCTGCATGGCGATCTCAAACCCGAGCACTTCCTCGTCGACAGCGGGCGTTTGCACGTCGTCGACTGGGAGGCGAGAGCCTGTGGGCCAGCCGTTCTCGACTACACGGACGTGGCCTTTCACCTCGTGCGCGACCTGGTGTACGAGGGCGTACCGCCCGGACGCATCCCGGTCGATCTCCTGACCCAGCTGCCGTTCAGCGGGCCGGTGCTCGCCTGCCGTCTGTTCCTCTGGCTCGATCGCCGTCGGACCCAGGACGTCGGCCTCGTCACTGCCCACGATGTCGCCCGACTCGCCACCGAAGAACAGGCTGTCTCCGCGTACAAGTCGCTCGCTCAGACCATCGCGCTTCTTCGCGCTGTCGGCGTACCTCGCTGATTCCCTGCCTCATCGCTCGCCCCCAGGCGTGCGGACGCCTGCGCTCATTCCCTTCTGTCCAACCCTGAACGGGAGTTCGTGATGCCTCGTACGAGCACGATCATCGGCAACAGCCACCTCGTCATCGACACCGCCATGGCCGGACCGGACACGAGCGCAGCTGTGGACGGTTCGTGTTCCGGCGACGTGCAGCAGTTCGCGGAGGCTCTTCGCAGCAGCGGAGAAGACGCCGACGACAGCTGGCGCCGCTGGGCACGTCGGTTGCTGAGCGGTGAGGGTCTCTGCCCGGTGCTGCTTTCGCGGGTCTGGGCGGAGGTCGTCTCGTTCGACGAGAAGCTCGCGGCTTTCCTCGCGAGCCCTGTGTCCGTGCCGGACGGCACCATCATCGTCTCGGGCAGCGGGAAAGAGACCTTCAAGACGTTCAACGTGTCGACGGCTGCCAGTCTGCTAGCCGCCGCCAGCGGGGTGAACGTCGTCAAGGGCACTTCCTCGTCGGTCTCGGCTGTCTCGGGCTCGTCCGACGTTCTGGCGGCGCTCGGCCTTCCCGTGCTGTCGGAGCCGGCCCGCAGTCCGGAGTACGTTGCCGCGTACGGCATCGCCTTCGTCGACTACGCCTCATTCTGCCCGCGTTATGCCGCCCGCTACGACGGCCGGTTCGACTTCCTCAGCCCGATGAGCTTCTTCATGCCGACGGCAACCCTGGTCGTCTCGGCCGATGCCTTCCTTCACGGGCTGGCCCACGACGACGTGCAGACCGCCGCGCTCGGCATCCACGCCACACGCCCAGACATCGCCCGTGGCCGGGTTGTCACGACCCGGATCGGGCCCGGCCAGCGGATCGATGAGCTCGCTTCGGTCGGGATCAGCACCAGCGCGGTGCTGCAGAACGGTGGCGTACAGCTCCTGCGACACCACCGAGAGCGTGCCACCAGCATGTGGCAGCGAACGGTGCGGCACCGCTCCGACCACTCCTCGAACGCCGCAGCCCTGGTCGAGGCCCTCCGCCCTGACGGTGACCCGGCCGCAACCGAACTCGTCGAATACAACGCCGCGGCCATCCTCGCCACCGCACGCTGCGGGGTTGGTAACGACGACGCCCTGCAGCTGGTCCGCGAGGCTCGTCTCGACGGCCGGGCCCAGCGGCTTCTCTCCCGCCTTCGCACCGCCACCTCGAAGGGAATCCGATGACTCCGCAGCCTCTGCCCGTCACCGACCACTGGGTCACGAAGACCCTCGGCCCGCTGACTCGCCGGTTCACCCACCACGACCGGCTCCAGGAGGTCTTACCCCTGGACAGCGACCGACCGCTGGCCGTCGTCACTGGCTTCGGCCCCACCAACGCCCCCACAGCGGGAACCCTGTCCGTGATGCTTGGGGTCATCGAGCTGCAGCGCTACCTCCGCGTGCCGATGACGGTGGTCGTCTCCGAGTTGGGCGCCTGGAATTCCCGCAACGTGCCGTGGAGCCAGCTCACTGATGTCCGTGACCAGATGTTCGCCTTCATACGGGCGATCGGTCTCGACTCGCAGCCCGGTAGTGCTCCGGTGCGGTTGCGTTCGCACGTCGACCACGCCAACCTCGTGCGTTGCGGGCGCATTGCCCGGTTCCTCAGCCGCCAGGACTTCCTCGACCACCACGAAGACCTGGTCGACCTTTATCAGGACCACGGCCTGCTCGGCAGCGAGGTCGGTCTCACCGTGGACGCGCTCTACACGGTCGCCGACATCCTCGGGCCTGCGGAGGAAGGCGCGGCGCGGGTGCTCATGCTCTCGGGTCTGGAGGAGAGCTACTTCACCGAACTCTCCCGCATCGTCCTGCAGCGGCAGCGCGAGGCCGGCGAACTCAGCCTGGGCTGGCAGGTGGACCTTGGCGCCCTGTACTTCCGGGTCCTGGAGGGTCTCGGCGGCTACCCCAAGATGTCGAAGAGTATCCCTGCCTCAAGCATCCACCTCGGAATGACCGACGCCGAGATCGCCGAGCGCATTCTCGCCTGCGACGAAGCCAGCCAGCGGCCCCTGCTCTCGGCGATCGAGCTGAGCAGCGGGTGGCCCATGTCAGAGATCGACCAGGCGCGCGCCGCCTACCAGCACAGGAGGCGGGAGCCCGCTGGCTGGCAGCTGACGAAACAGCGGTTCGCGGAGACGTTCGCCACCTACGCCGGGATCTGGCGGGAGTGCGGTCGGTGACTGCCGAACCGACGTACATCGTGCTGGGAGGTGCCGGCCGGCTCGGTCGGCACCTCCTCCCCAAGCTCCGAGCGCAGCGCTCCCCCGTCATAGGCATCTCGCGGAACCCGCCCGGCGACTCTGCGGAACGACACTCGAGTTGGGTTCGCGCTGACCTCACCGAGACCTCCCGATGGCCAAACGCACTCGACGCGCTCCGGCAGGTCCTCTGCGGTCAGCAGGAGGTCGTGATCGCTGACCTCTTGCTCGACCGGATCAGCGTCACCTCAATGCGTACGTCGATCATCGCTGCCACTCGCTTCGTTCTCCGAACGCAGGAGGTGCTCGCCACCGAGGGGCGCTCGGTACGAGTCCTCGCCGCCAGCACCACGGCCGCGCTGGCACCGCGCGGATTGCAGACTCCCTACGGCCTGGCCAAGCGGGAACAAGCCCTCCACTACTCCCGGTTGGGCCGCATCGACCTCGTCCTCCTGCCGCAGATGGTCGGTGTCGAACGGTCGGCCAAGCCACCGGCCGGCGGCAGCGTGACCATCGGGGGGAGCTGTTCGTACGACGCTGCTGCCGCAGTGCTGCACGCGGTCGGCCACCAACCGGCCCAGCGATCTCTGTGGGTCGTCCGCAGCAGCGACCCGTACGAGCCGTCCCCGGGCGGCCTCACTGGCCTTCCCAGCGCCGTCAGCGCCCTGATCATCTCGCGAACCACCGGCAGGGACAGTCTGACCGCGCACCGCCGGGCCAGTCGTGAGCGCCTGGCCCTCCTTCCGACGCAGATCCGGGCCCGTGTCGACCACCACCGTGCGCCCGACCAGCTTCTCCGCCCGTTCGAGAGGCGCCTGCACATGCCGCGCGCCCGGACCGTCATCGCCAGTACCCAGCCCGCCCCCGATCCATCGGAGGAAGACCATGCGTATCGCCCCTGAGACTGTGGTCCTCGGCACAGGCTTCGCCGGCCTCACCTCCGCAGTGCGGCTGGCCGAGGACGGTCACCGTGTCCGCTGCCACGGTGACGGCGCCGTCGGCGCGTCGCAGCAGAATTTCGGCCAGCTCCACTCGGGCGCCGTCTACGCCCCAGTGCTTCCTGAGGTGGCAGCCGCCTGCTGGCAGCACCGGAGCCGGTGGTTCGGTCTGCTCGACGCGGAGACCTTGCGATCGCACGGACTGGCGTTGTTCACCAACCATCGCGAGGTCGAGCGATACACGCTGGCGTGGTCGAGCCTCGGGATCCCCGTACGTCCAATGCCCGCAGCGGAGCTGGACCACATCGGCATCCACCCGAACCCTGCTCCGGCTGCCGCGTTCGCCCTGCCCGACATCTCCGTGAACGTGATGGCCTTGCAGGCCAGGACCCAGGCGCACGCGGTGGGCCTCGGCGTCATCTTCCCCCTTTCTGAGTCGTGCGTTCCCGTGCTGTCCGGTAACGAGGTCGTCCTGCGGGACCCGTCCCTCGGGTACTACCGGCCCAGCACCCTGGTCCTGGCCGCCGGGCATCGAACAGCCGGCCTGCTCGACCTGCTCGGTATCCAGCATCCCCTCGCCGTCAGCCGCCTGCCGTACGGCGTGCTGGAGGGCCCGAACCGACAACACCTGCTCACCTACTGGCTCGACGGCGACATGCTCGCGCTCAGCCCACAGCCGAACGGGCTCCACGTCGCGCTGCCGGGTCGCGTGGCGGATCCCGTCGACGAGAGCAAGGAGCACTACCGTCTCGCGGCATCGCTCTCCAGGCGCTGGCCTGCTCTCCCGGCAGAGAAGCTCCGCCTCAAGTGGGGGCACGTCGCCGAGCCAGCGAGTGTCCAGCCCGACCCGTCAGCGCTCGTGGTCGACCTCAGTAACCCTTCACCCGGGTGGGGCCAGGTAGCCAACCTGGTCGTCTGTCTGCCGGGCAAGTGGACCACTGCCTGGCATGCAGCCGACCAGGTGGCTCAGGCGGTAGCCGCCAGCGGCTGACCGCCGTATGGTCACCCGATTCCAGTGGCTTTGCGCACCTGCTCCAGCACAGTCTGAGCCCGCCTACGGGCCTTGACTGCCCCCATGGCCAACAGTTCGTCAAGCTCGCTGCCTGGCTGCATCAGCGCGTCATACCGCGCGCGCAGCGGCCCCAACTGCTCGTTCAGCACGGTGTAGAGCTCGTCCTTCAGCTGACCCCAGCCCATGCCGCCGGCCTCCAGACGGGCACGGACCTCAGCTGTCGTCCCGGGGCTGGCGAAGTGGGCCAGCAGCTGGAAGACGGGGGAGGTGTCGGGGTCCTTCGGCGCTTCCACCGGCGTGCTGTCGGTGGGGATCCGGCGCACGATCTTCCGCAGCTCCGCTTCGCGGGCGAACAACGGGATCGTGTTGCCGTACGACTTGCTCATCTTCCGCCCGTCGGTGCCGGGCAGGGTGCGGCCGCTGTCTTCGGTCGGCACGACGGCCTTGGGGATCTTCAGCCGGAAGCTGTCGCCGTAGACGGCGTTGAAGGCTCCGGCGATGTCAGCCGCGTACTCGACGTGCTGCAGCTGATCCTTGCCGACCGGGACGAGGTCGGCCTCCATGATCAGGATGTCGACGGCCATCAGAACCGGGTAGTTGAACAGTCCCATATTGACCCCGGCATCGAGGTCTTCCACTCCGGCGTCCCGGTTCCGGTCCCGCGCGGCCTTGTAGGCATGGGCCCGGTTCATCAGCCCCTTGGCGCTGAAGCACGAGAGAACCCAGTGCAGCTCGAAGATCTCCGGCACATCCGACTGCCGGTAGAAGATCGTGCGCTCCGGGTCGAGTCCTGCCGCCAGCCAGGTGGCTGCCACCGACCGGGTCCATCGAGCGAGCAGCTCCGGATCGCGTACCGACGTCAGCGCGTGGTAGTCCGCGATGAAGTAGATCGATTCGGCTCCGCCGGCCAGCTCCAACGCCGGCTTGATGGCTCCGACGAAGTTGCCGAGATGCGGCTCTCCAGTGGGCTTGATGCCGGTGAGCGACACCTTCGAATCAGCATTCACCATGCAGAAAGCCTACCGGCGCGGCGGGCTGAAGCGTCCGGTGATTTGGCGTGTGGTGATCTACGACTTCGCCCGAATCGGCGCGGTTCATTCCTTGGTGCAGCCGATCGTGGCGTAGGCCAGATCGCGGGAGCTGTCTGGGCACGGTGATCGGCATGGCGACCAATGGCGACATGCAAGCGGCGCTGCGCCTCGCTGAGCGGGCTCGCGAGGTAGGGCACGTGTCGGGGCGGGAACCCTGGCGCGAGGCGTTGCAGCGGATCAGCCGCAGGCAGCTCGGTTGGCGAAACGGCTGACCGGTCTCCCTGAGCTGGGCGCGCCGTTGCAGGACACGATCTCGCGCGAGCGGATGGGCTGGCGGCAGCGCGCGGCCAACCTGGACGGGGAGTCCCTAGCCCATCAACTCGGCTTGGGGCTCCATGAGTTCTCGTGCCATGCGGCCGGTGTCTTCGGCAGACATGCATGCGTGGGCTTTGTTGGAGTTCGGCTGTTCAGTCCAGGGTCTACATCAGTCTTCCTCGATCAGCAGACCTGCAAGCTTCAGCATGATGTTCACCCTGTCCTCACGCCCAAGCCGAAGCCACTCAGCGAAGACCACCTCGACGTCGTCGCGCTCTGGCCGCCCGGACTGCATGAGCCGGTAGAGCCGACGCCTGTCCTCGCGGCTGCTGAGAGCGGATGCGTGCGTCAGCACCTCGTCAAGGGTCGGCAAAGCTCTACCCGACCCCCTGATCCCAGCGGTGCAGCGTTGACATTCCGCGCGAAGGTTCGACAGCTCCGTGCTAATCGGCGGGGTCGGGTCAATTGGGTGAACGATGAGTATGGCCCGTTGGTCCTCGTCGTCGGCGTAAAATTCTCCAGCCCTAGTACCGCAGGTCTGGCACACGAAATCGGCCCTTTCGAGGGCTTCACGGCGGCGGGCGCTGGAGATCCGCGGCCGTGAAGGTTCCTTCGGTCTTTCTCCCAGGTCTATACGGGTTCCTGTTGCCGTTAGCCGGTATTCGTCAGGCTGGAGGCGCGGATCTGTCTTGTAGTTGTCGATCTGCCAGCCCAGTTCACGAAGATCGCGCATGCGGCGATCTGCTTGTGCCACCCCGGGAACGCCTTGAAAGAGCTGCAGCTTTGTAAAGACGTTTCCTTCGCCCACCGTAGCCAGAAATTCGGCGACCCTCACCTTCGATGACCGCCGCACGGGACGCTCTTCCGTCATCTCTTCCTCCTGTCCGGCTCGTTGGGTGTGGTGCCGACTGTACCTCGTGGCGGTGACGGCTCGAACTCGTGTACCTTCGGCGAAACGATTCTGGTGGCCGTCAACGTCCGGCGACGTCCGGCAGATCTTGATCGGGGAGGTCAGACGGTCTGATGGAAACGGTTGGCTGGGCTACCGCAGCGGTTTCTGCGATCTGGGGTGGGAGCCTCGTGGTGGGCTACATCCTCGACCAGGTTCCCGCCTTGTCGGCCAAGGCGGAGAGGGCCATCACTGCGCTGCGTCGCCTGAAGGCTGCCTGGCATGACAGCGAGGGAGTGCGGCAGCAGGAACGGGCGGCCCTGGAGAAGAGTGAGGACGAGCGGCACCGCCGCCGCTGACGTGCCTCCTGTCGTGGGTGCCGCTGTCCGGCGCAGGAACTGCCTGGCTTCACCTGCGGATGTGCGCAGTCTCTCCTGAACGTCGGTCTAGCGGGCGCCTTCCAAGGATTCACTGAAACGGGGTTGCGGTCCTCGCCTTCACTGAGCGCGAAGCATGCCGGCCAAGAAACCTGCCCAGGTCTTCCCCTGTACGACAACATGGGAGTGCTCCGGTTGTTTGGAGTCCCGTATGAGCACCGCGGACAGAGTGAAGGCAGCCTCCAAGCACTCAGTCGTGTTGCCTCCGCTGTATGACGACTTGAACCAGGCGAAGTCGGGGGCGGGGTGGGGAGTGGTGGACATCTACAGCTCCTTGCGGGCGCGATGGATCATGGAAGAGGAGGCTTCCATGTCCAACGCTTGTGCGCGGAGGTACTCGAACGCAAGTCGGTATCTCTCCAGTTCCTCCTCTTTCTCCAGGAAGAGGGAACCCGTGTGGAAGTCGACGTAGACGACATCAAGGGCTTGCTCGGTGCCGCCGATGATCACAAAGCTGCCGAGGGCTGCGGAGTGTGCTCCCCTGGCGAAGGGCAGTACTTGAAGCGTGATGTGGGGAGACTCGTTCGCTTCCAGTAGCCGATCGAGCTGTTCCTTCATGATGTGGGGCGACCCGACGACGCGACGGATCACGGACTCATCAAGGATCGCCCACAAGCGTGGCGGCTTCGGGCGGGCGAGAACCTCTTGGCGCTTCATGCGGATGTCCACGAGCCGATCGATCTCGGCTGATTCGAGAGGTACTTCGTTCGCCCTCTGCAAGGCCGTGCTGTAAGCGCGGGTCTGCAGGAGGCCTGGTACGTAGACGCACGAGAAGTGATCCTCGCGTACGGCCTCATCCTCAAGGGTGAGCAGCAGGTTCATGCTCTCGGGGATGGAGTCGGCGAACGAACTCCACCAGCCCTGCTGCTTCGCGTCCTTGGCGAGGGCAACAACCGCGTTCCGCTCGGCCTCAGTTGCCTCGTACTCACGGCACAGCGCATCGACCACGATCCACTTGACCGGCCCTGCCTGGGTTTCGTATCGGCTCACCGTTGCTTTGGACACGCCCACGAGCCGACCGGCCTCCTCGAGGGTCAGTCCCTTTTGGGAGCGCAACTTGCGCATCATCGCGCCGAGTTGGCGGCGTCGTGTCGTAGTGCGTCCGGACATGAGGCTCCTTGTGCTGGCCCGGGCGCAGACCCGGATACCTGTTCAGGCTAGACAGCGTGAACGTTGGCCCACCGCGAGATTCACTCGATGGGTTCTCGTGAGAAGTTACACAGTGAGAGTTCTCTATGTCATGCTCGCTGGCAGACCGCTACGCAATGCAGCCGCACGGATGCGGCAGGCGCAGCATGTGCGTGGCTGGGAGGGAGGAGTCTCCATGCTCGGCTGCGAAGTCACCGAACCCCGACCCCGCTGTGTCCTGCCTTTCGAGGCAGCGCCGGCGGAGGTCCGCCTGCTGCGGAAAGCGGCCATCGCGCAGCTCGACCAGTGGGGGATGCTTGTCGCCGCCGACGAAGTGGCACTGCTTGTCACGGAACTCGCTACCAACGTCATCAAACACGTCGGCGAAGGTGTGGCAGCGACCTTGATCCTCGAGTGGCGGAGCGAGCGCCTGCGCGTCGAAGTCCACGACAAGAGCCGTATGGCCCCGGAGCTCAAGGCTGAGAGCTGCGATCAGGAGTGCGGTCGCGGTCTGCATCTGATTGGAGGCCTTGCGGTGGACTGGGGAACGGTGCTGATGGCGGCCGGCAAGGCCGTCTGGTGCGAGATCCAGCTCAACCGAACTGGGGCATGTGGGCGTATCGAACGAGCCGTTGGAGTTCTGGAGAGCTATCAGGGAGTCGTCGGCACAACCGCTCTGCGGGGCGACCGGAAGGGCACAGGATTTGAGGAGTCGGCCATTGAGCTGGTCACAGACCTCCTCCACTGGACAGCCGCTCGCGGCAATGATCCGGACGACATTCTCGACCGTGCGCAGATGCACTATGAGGCGGAAGCGGACGCTGCTTAGTACGCCGTCGGCAGATGGGTGGAGGCGCTGCGGCCAGCACGAGTCCCCTGCGGTGCCACCCAACACGTCAGCGCCGGCGGGTCAGCGAAGCGCGGCACGGAGGATCGCGCCGGCATCATCCGGGCTGCCTTGTTCATGGAGTTCTATGGCCACCTGCATGATGTCGTGTTCGGCCTGGTCGCGGCCGTAGATGTGGATCAAGTTGTCGGCGAGGCGATCCTGTTGTTGCTGCCGGAGAAGGCGCAGCACGATGGCTGTCTCGACGGGACTGAGGACTTCGGTTGTCTGACGCAGCAAGGTGAGCGCGGCGTCTTGCCTGCCCTCCCTGTGCATCTCCTTGGCTTGTTCTGCCAGCTGGCGTACGGCGGCCACATCCTTCCGCATCCGCTGCCGGTCCCCCTTGCGGCGGGGGACCGGCAGCGGTTTTCTCGGACTATGCGCGGCGAGACGTGCTTGCAAGCCGGCTCTGGTCGCGTCGAGTTCGGTGATGGTTGCCTCCAGGGTCGCGACCTTGTGTCTCATCGAGACCAGTTCCGCGGCCCTCTCCTGGAGGCTGGCGCAATCCGATTGGGCAGCGTGCAACTGTCTGGTGAGCGAATCGATTCGCTTGCTCAGCGCAGCGCAGGTGTGGCAGCGCCGTTCGGCTGCGGCTCTGGTTCGCAGGTCTGTCAACTCGTCCAAGGTGACGCCGACAGCCTCTTCGGCACCGCCAGCGTCTGAACAAGCTTCCTTGTGGAGCTTCTCGATGAACTCCGGGCCCGGGATGGTTTTGCCGCTCAGGAAGCGGGACAGCGAACTCGCATTGCTGAACAGGCGAGTTGCCGCGCTTGTCTGAGATAGCGGCTTTCCTGCTGATGTAGCGGATATTTCAGGTCTGAGGTGATAGCAGAGGCCCTGAAGGGCTATGGCGAGAGCTCGCCTGCCAGGAGGAACGTCATCCTGCAACTCCTTGTTTACCCAGCCGAGTTCGGCTGCGACCTCGCCGCCCTGTGTCATATACCGCTGCCTCTCTGCTCCGCCCAGTCCGTGCTCGACTGCTACCGGATGCCCGTCTGAAGTGCTCTGACGTTCCACGGCCCAAGTCAGGTTCCCGTAATTCTTCACGGGCTGTTCAGAGCCGGCCCTTGCTCTTTTCTGAGCATGGGCTCCTTCACTGGACTTGCGATCGGGCCGTGGTGTCAGACTGAACGGGCCACCCGAAGGCGGGGGATGCAGGCCTACGGGTGTTCTGTTGTTGCAGCGTGGGTTGTGTAGAGGTGTGCCACAGGACTGACTGGAGGTTGCCGATGACACTGCCGTCTTGGCAGAACAAGGAACTGGGAAGCATGGCGCGGGGGGCGCGGTGGCTGGTCGAGGTTGTGGGTGTGGGGAACATCTTCACTAAGGCGCAGTTGCGTGAGGCCTTTCCCGACGTCGCTCAGATCGACAGGCGGTTGCGGGATCTTCGCGATCATGGCTGGCGGCTCGACACCAGCCGGGATGACCCCTCCCTGCTGCAGCAGGAGCAGCGCTTCGTGATACAGGGCGCCGACGTCTGGATTCCGGGCAAGTCGAAGGCGCCGAAGCACAAGAGCAGCATCACCGCCGCGCAGCGCGCGAAAGTCTTCCACGAGGACAACAACCTCTGCCGGTCGTGCGGCATCGGTGCCGGCGAAGCCTACGAGGACGGGGGCGGCATCGAGACGGCCAAACTGAATGTGGCCCGCCGGAAGGTGCTCCACGCTGATGGGGAGGTTGCCTACCAGCTCATCACCGAGTGCAAGAGGTGTGGGGTCGGCGGTGGAGCTGACCGTGAGGTCGACCTCGGGGCGCTCCTGGACCTAGTAGAGGATCTTGCCCCGCTGGAACAGCAGCTCTTCGCCAAGTGGATCGCCGCTGACCAGCGGTCCATCAGCCCGATCGAAAAGGTCTGGGGTATCTACCGGACCCTGCCGCAGGAATCTCGTGCCGCCGTGGCTCAGGCCCTCGACGACATCGCTTAAGAAGAGGACGGGGAAGTTCATGGTGCGGGAGTTCCCGCCGCCGCCGCGCGCGGCAGAGTTCAGCGAGCTGATCAAGAAGAGGCTGGAGGAGGTGAAGGCGGCGGGAGGTACCCGGGAGACCGTCACGGTCGACTGGAGTGGGCAGCAGGCGCACGTCGAGGTGATCGATCTCCCCCTCAGCGGCCTCTATCTCAATCCAGGAACGCACCGGATCCGTGCCCAGCGCAGCCACGACCCTGCCCGGGACGAGATCCTTGACAAGGATCCCTATGGCGATAAGGGCCAAGACTACCTGAGGGTCCTGCTGCAGGCCCGGCCGACCAACCCGGAGATGCGGGACGTCGAGTTCGACAAGCTGAAGGAAGATCTGCAGAAGTTCGGCCAGAACGATCCAGGCCTTGTCACGCACCACGGGGTACTGGTGAACGGCAACACGCGTGCCGTCGCGCTGCGAGAACTTGGCGTGCAGTCGATGCGCGTGGGCGTGCTGCCCTCGTCGTTCACTCAGGCGGACATTGACGCTGTCGAGCTGGCGTTGCAGCTCCGTCTCGATCAGCGGCGGGACTACTCGTACATCAACCGGCTGCTTGCGATGGAGGAACAGGCAGCTCTGGGCCGGACCCCCGAGCAGATCGCCAAGGAGTTCCGGATCAGGACGGCGACCTACCATCAGGAGCGGTGGATTCTCAGCACGGTCAAGGAGCTGAACGACCGCAGCAAGAGTGGCGGGGGAGTGGCGCTGCGGCTGGTCGACTGGGAAGGTGCCCAGGAGCGTCTCAAGGAGCTTCAGCGGCTGTATCTGAAGCTGGAAACTATGGACCGTGATCAGGCCGAGGTCCTTAAGGAGTGGCGGCTGGCCGCGATCCTCCTGGATTTCTCGAAGACGGATGTCCGGCACATCGATGAGCACTTCCTGGAGCAGGAGTACCTGAGCCGGGAGCTGCCCGTGGACCTGGCGGCAACCGGGGCGGACGGTTCACAGCCGGTGGCGGTGTCCATTCCCGGGCTGGGACTGGAGGTCCCCGCTGCCTCGTCTGCTGTATCGGCGGCCCGGGCGCTGAATGACAAGATTCTTCGCGCCGCTGCTACGGTCCGCACCGCGAAGGCCGAACTCCCCGACAGCGAGAAGGCCAAGGCCCAGACGCTTCTCGACGAG
This sequence comes from Streptomyces sp. ME02-8801-2C, assembly GCF_033793965.1. Taxonomy (NCBI): domain Bacteria; kingdom Bacillati; phylum Actinomycetota; class Actinomycetes; order Kitasatosporales; family Streptomycetaceae; genus Streptomyces; species Streptomyces sp. ME02-8801-2C. Next base: position 320,808 of record NZ_JARAXP010000006.1, read on the forward strand.
GCGAAAAACGCTTTCGACCGGGCGATCGACAGCCACGGACGGGATGCCCGGGTCCGCAAGCGCAAGCAGCTGGCGCCGGCACGCCTTGCCGACGCGTGCGCCAACATCGACCAGTGCGTGACTGACCTAGTTCAGGCCCGAACTTCGCACAGCCTCGATGAAGAGGCCTTTGACGAGGCTGTGCTCAAGCTCCGGGGTAGTCTCCGCAAGCTTGCCCAGCAGGCTGGCCGTGGCATTGCGAACCCCGGCGATGGGGTTTCCTGGCTCCTTGCGGCTGCCGCTGCGGAGGGCCTCCAGTGACGGAGAGTGCAACGGAAACGTCCCTGCACCTAGGGTTCGACGAGACGCGCACGCGCGTAGTCCTCAGGACCAGTGATCAGTACCAGCAGGATCTTGTTCAGCTGGTCGCCCGTTTCCGCACGGGTGGCCAGCGGGGCCCGCTCGCTGCCTCCATCGCTCTAGATGAACTCCTCGCAGACCTGGGTGCCCTCAGTAACTGGCCACATCCCGTGGGCGTGGAATGGGCTCCGGAGTTGCGGAGCCTCGTGGCCGGCGTGGTCCAGGACGCCAATGCGGTCAGTGAGCGACTGGCCGGTTCCACTACGCGTGGCGAGGTAGATCCCGGAGCAGTCCCAAGCCTGCTCGGGGACTCCTGGGAAGCTGAACTCAGCCAGTTTCAGCGCAGGGATATCGCGAAGTTGCTCTCACTTGGGCACGGGGCGAACTTCAGTGTGCCTGGAGCGGGCAAAACCCGTGTGGCGCTCGCTGTGTACGCGGCTCAGAAGGCCCAGGGCAAGGTCACGCGGGTTTTGGTTGTCTGCCCCAAGTCAGCGTACGAGTCGTGGCGTTACGAAACCGCCGTGTGCTTCAGCTACCCCCTGCGTACCCATGTTCTTGACGGATCGCTGGATCAATGGGCAGAGGTGCTGATCGTCAATTACGAGCGGCTCGACCGCTCACTGCCCATGCTGGCCAGCTGGCTGAGAGCGGGTCCATCGATGATCATTCTCGATGAGGCCCACCGGATGAAGCTCGGTGCACGTGGAACGTATGGTGCTGCATGCATGGCGCTCGGCCCGCTGGCGGAACGGCGGCTGATCCTCACTGGAACGCCGGCGCCGAATGGCTCCAAGGACCTGGAGAACCTCCTGGGCTTTGTCTGGCCCGGCCACGGCCAGCGCACGGTCGTCCAAGCTGTGTCGGGCGGGGACCTCGCCTACGCGAGTACGGTTCTGAGGCCGCTGTTCACCAGGACGACCAAGGACGAACTCGGTCTTCCACCGATGGAACTGCGTATGCGGTACGTCGATATGCCGGCCCTGCACAGCGAGATCTACAGCTCCCTGGTGGGAGGTATGAGCAGTGGCGCAGCCCGGGAAGACCTCAGCTCTCTCGGTAAGACAGCGCTGCGCCTGCTGATGGCGGCAACGAGCCCTGCGCTACTTCTGGAGGGCGGAAGTCGGTACGAGCCTCTGGCCTACCAACTGCCACCGATGGAGATCCCCACTGGCAGCTCGTTGTACTCGCTCATGCAGAACCTGCCTGACTACGAGCTGTCGCCCAAGTACAAAGAAACGGTCGCGATCGTTGCTGCTAATGCCGCGCAGGGCCGTAAGACGCTGGTGTGGACGACGTTTGTACGCAGTCTGACGACCATGGCTCAGATGCTTGAGAAGTACAGTCCGGCGGTCGTCTACGGTGGCACGCCGGACCGGGACGAACAGCTGCGCCGCTTTCGTGAGGACCCCAGCTGCATGGTGCTGATCTCGAACCCCGCCACCTTGGGCGAGGGCATTAGCTTGCACCACGACTGCCATGACGCCGTCTACGTGGACCGCGACTTCATGGCTGGACGCTTCCTTCAGAGCCTCGACCGGATCCATCGGTTGGGCCTGGCGCCAGACACCAACACTCGGGTCACGGTGCTGGCGGCGCGTAACACGATCGATGAGGTCGTTGAGGTCCGGCTTGACCAGAAGCTTGAGTTCATGGGCAAGATCCTTGACGACCCTACGGTGCAGCAGCTTGCTGATCTACAGGAGGAACCGTCGGTAGCGGCGGGTCTTGCGCCGAGCGACATGGAGGCGTTGTTGCGGCACATGGGTAGCCGGTAGAGTTCCTCGTTTCGGCCGCGACAGTGGCAGACTCTGGGTGTTCAAGACTCCAAGATCCAGTAGACGATCATGGATTTTTGGACACCTGGATCGTTTCGAGTCACTCCCGGAAGGAGCGCTATGCGCCCCAGCGGTCGCCAGCGTCCGCAGTTCACCGTGCCGTTGACCTCAGTGGAGATCTGTGCCGGCGCAGGTGGACAAGCCGTTGGGCTGCATCAGGCCGGCTTCGATCACCTTGATCTTGTCGAGTGGGATCTTCATGCAGTGCGCACGCTGAAGGCGAACGTGAGCAACTGGCCTAGGTGGAGCCGTGAGCGGGCTGAAGCGCTTGAGTCAATGGATGTTAGGGAATTCCTTGGCTCAAAGGCTCATAAAAGACTTAAGGCCAGTCTTGGGGGGGAGCGGCTGGATCTGTTGGCTGGCGGTGTGCCGTGTCCTCCGTTTTCACTTGCAGGAAAAAGGCTCGGCAAGGATGACGAGCGTGATCTTTTTCCGGATGCTTTGAGGATCGTCAGAGACTTGATGCCCAAGGCCGTCATGATTGAAAATGTCCGAGGTATTCTGGAGCCTCCAGAAGTTTTTATCGAATATCGTCGGGATATCTTGAGTGAACTGCGTGAACTAGGTTATGTGGTGCCGAAGATCGAGCGCGATTGGTCGGCGGCAGAGCAGGACTTGGCCATGCGCAAGGTTTGGCGCAGGATGGATGCAAATAAGTTTGGTGTTCCTCAACTCCGTCCTCGGGCAATCCTGGTCGCTATCCACGAGGATGTTTTTGACGCCAGTGATGTTGAATTTGTATGGCCGGACCACTTGGATGGTAAACAGGCAACGGTTGTTGGTGAGCTTGCTGAGAGCATGGAAAGGCGCTGCCAGGATTTTTGGAACAAAAATAAGGACGGGGAGCGAGCAAAGCGCGGTGACCGGACGGGGAAGGCTGTTTACCGGGATTGGCTGCGTGCTGCCACAGAGGCCGCGGAGGCGGGCAGAGGTATCGCTCCGACCCTGGTAGGGGGGTCAAGGAAGCATGGCGGTGCTGACCTTGGGCCGACCAGAGCCAAGCGTGCCTGGGCAGCGCTGGGAGTTGACGGGATGGGCCTCGCGAATGATCGCGAAGACTGCGACCCGGAGCGTGATCTTTTCCGGCCCGCTGGCCCGATGTTGACTGTTGAACAGGCTGCGATTATCCAGGGCTTCCCGGAGCGGTGGAATTTCCAGGGAAAGAAGACGGCTCGGTACCGTCAGGTGGGCAACGCTTTTCCGCCCCCAGTGGCTGAAGCCGTTGGGCGAGCTATCGCTGCCGTGCTGCGGCCGGAGTGCCGGGATGAGTTGCTCAGCGAATATGTGATGGATGCTGGTAACTCAGCTGCCGAAATGCGGCATCCGGAACAGATGGCGTTTCCTGTATCAGGCGGGTCGCGAATTCGTGCGGCGGGCAAGAACCGTCGTAGCAATCTGGATCGCGCAGATATCTGACTGCTCGTGCTCCCAGAACCGGAGCACGAGCCACCCGGCTTCTTTCAGACGCTGATCGGTGTCACGGTCCCGCTTGACATTACGTAGGACCTTGTCTGACCAATATCCCGAGTTTGTCTTGGGCGGGACATAGTGCTCAGGGCAACCGTGCCAGTAACACCCGTCGATGAAAACGGCGACTTTTGCGGGACGGAACACCATGTCTGCTGTCCGTCGGAGGTCGGGCAGCGGACGGGTACATACGCGGTAGCGCAGTCCCTGGGCGTGCACGAGCCGTCTGATCAGCTGTTCGGGTTTGGTATCGCGGCTGCGGATCGCCTGCATATTGCGGCGGCGAGCGGCGGATGAAGCCCAGGAACCCACTGGCGCTTCCCACTGCGGATCATTTGGCACGCCTCAGAGCCTAGACCGGTTGATGCGCCGCTTGGTAAGGGAAGCGGTTCAGAATGCGCCAACGGCCGCCCAGCCGTCGCGCACTCGAGCCGGCCCGGACGCAAGGCCCGGGCTCCTAGCCTTCACCCGCCCGCTTACAGACGGCAACCCCTCGATCTGCCCCCAAGCTGCGCAACATCCTCCTCCGCCTTCGCCAGGCGCCCCCGGGTCTTCTCCACCACATTGTCTCGGGGCCTTCGCCAAGAACGCCTCGTTGCCGAGCTCGCTGATCAGGCGGCGTCCCACGATCAGACCGACATCCTGTACGTCAGGTCCTGCATCGCTCGCGCAAGCGTCTGTGACGAGCCAGGGTGCGTAGCCGGTTCTCGAAGGCCTGACCGGCGGACTTCACGCGAGCTCAGACGCGCACCGATGAGTTTCCCGCCCCGCGCCGGTCTGCCCACCTACGACCGATTCACGAAAGGCTGGCGCCATGCGGAAACTGATCTACGGCATGAACCTGTCCCTGGACGGCTACATCGCCGCGCCCGGCGGCGACATCAGCTGGGGTGTGCCGAGCGACGAGCTGTTCCAGTTCTGGTCCGACCAGTTGCAGGCGACCGACCTGACGCTGTACGGACGCAAGCTGTGGCAGACGATGAGCTCCCACTGGCCGACCGGCGACCAGCAGCCGGGCGTCACCCCGGCGGAGATCGAGTTCGCGCGCCGCTGGCGGGACATGTCGAAGGTGGTGTTCTCCTCGACGATCGACAAGGTCGACTGGAACACCCGCCTGGTCACCGGCGACGCGGTCGCCGAGATCACCAGGCTCAAGGCCGAGGACGGCGGTCCGATGGACATCGGCGGCGCGACGCTCGCCGGGGCGGCCATGCGGGCCGGGCTGATCGACGAGTACGTACTGGCTACCGTGCCCGTCCTGGTGGGCGGCGGTACGCCGTTCTTCAGCGCGTTGGACAACTGGGTGAACCTGAACATGGTGGAGACGCGGACGTTTCCCGGCGGCGTGATCCTGACCAGGTACGAGACGAGGCGCTGAGCGCCCCGTCACGCGACTCGACCGCCTGCCGACCCTCGCCACATCGAACCTGCTGGCCGAGTGGCGAGGGCCGGGGGCCGAGCGCCGAGCATCTTGCTCGGCCACCGCGAAGAGCCCCAACGAGTTACAGCGAGTTCCAGGGAGTCCAAAGAGCCCCGGACCACTCTCCGGGGCTCCTCCGCTGCCGTGCCCGCTAAGCAGACTCCAACCCCTCGATCTGCCCCCCAAGCCGCACAACATCCCCCTCCGCCTTCGCCAGGCGCCCCCGGATCCTCTCCACCACACTGTCCGGCGCCTTCGCCAGGAACGCCTCGTTGGTGAGCTTGGCCTCTGCCTGTTGCCGCTCCTTCTGCGCCGCCGCCAGGTCCTTCGTGAGGCGTCTGCGTTCCGCCTCGACGTCGATCGTGCCGGAGAGGTCGAGGGTGACTGTGGCACCGGCGATCGGGAGGGTGGCGGTGGCGTTGAAGGTGTCGCCTTCCGGCTGGAGGCGCAGGAGTTGGCGGATGGCGGCCTCGTGGGCGGCGAGCCGTGTGCTCGTCAGGTCCAGGCGGGCCGGGACCTTCTGGCCCGGCTGGAGGCCCTGGTCGGAGCGGAAGCGGCGGACCTCCGTGATCACCTGCTGGAGGTCGGCGATCTCCGCCTCGGCAGCCGGGTCGCGGAAGCCGCTGTCCGCCGGCCAGTCGGCGATCACGAGGGACTCGCGGCCGGTCAGCGTCGTCCAGAGGCTCTCGGTGACGAACGGGACGACCGGGTGGAGGAGGCGCAGGGTGACGTCGAGGACCTCGCCGAGGACGCGGCCGGAGACCTTCGCCTGCTCGCCGCCCGCGAAAAAAGTGGTCTTGGACAGTTCCACGTACCAGTCGAAGACCTCGTCCCACGCGAAGTGGTAGAGGGAGTCGGCGAGTTTCGCGAACTGGTAGTCGTCGTAGTGGGCGTCCGCCTCGGCGACGGTCGCGTTGAGGCGGGACAGGATCCAGCGGTCCGGCGCCGACAGGCGTTCCACGGGCGGGAGTTCGCCCTCGGTCGTGGCGCCGTTCATGAGCGCGAAGCGCGTGGCGTTCCAGATCTTGTTGGCGAAGTTGCGGGACGCCTGGACCCAGTCTTCGCCGATCGGCACGTCCGTACCGGGGTTGGCGCCCCGGGCGAGCGTGAACCGAAGAGCGTCGGAGCCGTACTTGTCCATCCAGTCCAGCGGATTGACCGTGTTGCCGAACGACTTCGACATCTTCTTGCCGTGCTCGTCACGGACCATGCCGTGGAACGCGATGGTGCGGAAGGGGACTTCGCCGTCCATCGCGTACAGGCCGAACATCATCATCCGGGCGACCCAGAAGAACATGAGGTCGTAGCCGGTGACGAGGACGGAGTTCGGATAGAACTTCTCGAGGTCCGGGGTCTGTTCGGGCCAGCCGAGGGTGGAGAACGGCCACAGGCCGGCGGAGAACCACGTGTCGAGTACGTCGGTGTCCTGGCTCCAGCCGTCACCGGTCGGCGGCTGCTCGTCGGGGCCGACGCAGACCGTCTCGCCGTTCGGGCCGTGCCAGACGGGGATGCGGTGGCCCCACCACAACTGGCGTGAGATGCACCAGTCGTGGAGGTTGTCGACCCAGTCGAAGTACCGCTGGGACATGTCGGCGGGGTGGATGTTCACGCGGCCGTCGCGAACCGCGTCACCGGCCGCCCGGGCGAGCGGCCCGACCTTGACCCACCACTGCAGGGACAGCCGAGGCTCGACGGTCGTCCTGCAGCGCGAGCAGTGGCCGACCGAGTGGACGTACGGGCGTTTCTCGGCGACGATCCGGCCCTCGGCGCGCAACGCGGCGACGATCGCGGAGCGGGCCTCGAAGCGGTCCAGGCCCTGGAAGGGGCCGTGGACGGTGATGACGCCGCGTTCGTCCATGACGGTCATCGAGTCGAGGTTGTGGCGCCGCCCGATGGCGAAGTCGTTGGGGTCGTGGGCCGGGGTGACCTTGACCGCGCCGGTGCCGAACTCCGGGTCGACGTGGGTGTCCGCGACGACCGGGATGGTGCGGTTGGTCAGCGGCAGCCTGATCTGCTTGCCGATGAGCGACGCGTACCGCTCGTCGTCCGGGTGGACGGCGACCGCCGTGTCACCGAGCATCGTCTCGGCGCGGGTCGTCGCGACGACGAGGGTCTCGTCGCCCTCGCCGTACTTGATGGAGACGAGCTCACCGTCGTCGTCCTGGTAGTCGACCTCGATGTCCGAGATGGCCGTCAGACAGCGCGGGCACCAGTTGATGATGCGCTCGGCGCGGTAGATCAGCTCGTCGTCGAACATCTTCTTGAAGACGGTTTGGACGGCACGGGACAGGCCCTCGTCCATGGTGAAACGGTCGCGGCTCCATGCGACACCGTTGCCGAGGCGCCTCATCTGGCCGGCGATCCCACCGCCGGACTCCAGCTTCCACTGCCAGACACGGTCGACGAAAGCCTCACGGCCGAGGTCGTGACGGGACTTGCCCTCCTTGGCGAGCTCGCGCTCGACCACGTTCTGTGTGGCGATGCCGGCGTGGTCCATCCCCGGCTGCCACAGCGTCTCGTAGCCCTGCATGCGCTTGCGGCGGGTGAGGGCGTCGATCAGCGTGTGCTCGAAGGCGTGGCCGAGGTGGAGGGAGCCGGTGACGTTCGGGGGCGGGATGACGATCGTGTACGCGGGCTTGTCGCTCTTCGCGTCGGCCTCGAAGTAACCGCGCTCTACCCAGCGCTCGTACAACTGTCCCTCTACCTCGGCCGGCGCGTACTGAGTCGGCAGTTCGGGTTCGGGGGAGCTGTTCGGCCCGCTGTCGGGGCGCTGAGTGTCGTCGGTCACAGCGGCAGTCTAGGAGCCCGGGGTCTTCCCCTTCGCGGGATTTCCTCCCCACGAAGATCCCTACAGGCACGACATCACGACAGCCTTCATCAGGCGGCGTGCAGCGTAGGCCGGTAGATCAGCTCCTGGATGCCGCCGCCGAGCGTCCGGCTCTCGAGCAGTTCGAGGTCGAAGTCGGCCGCGCCCTCGAAGATCGGGCTCAGTCCGTTCTGACCGGTGATGACGGGGAAGAGCGTCACCTGGACGCGGTCGACCAGGCCCGCCGCCATCAGGGACCGGTTCATCGCCAGGCTGCCGTGCGAGCGCAGCGGTACGTCGGACTCCTTCTTGAGCCGAGCGACGACGTCCACGGCGTCGCCGCTCGCGAGAGTCGCGTCCGACCAGTCGAGAGGGCCGTCCAGCGTGGTCGAGACCACCGTCGCGGGCAGGCTCGTCATCCGGGTGACCCATGGGTCCCGTACGTCGGAGTCCTCGGTGCTCGCGGCCAGCATGCGCGTGAACGCCCTGTACGTGTTGGCCCCGAAGACCATCCGCTGGTCCTCGCTGTACTGGGCGAGGCGGTGGTCGAGGAACTCGGGGCCCTGCTTGCCCCAGTAGCCGGTCCAGTTGCCGCCGGCGGCGCCGAAGCCGTCGAGGCTGGAAAAGACGTCGAATGTGTAGGTGGCGGTCATGATGTTCTCCTCGCGGGCGGTTGAAAGGTCCCGTAGGTCCTGCGGATCCCGTAGGTCCTGCGGATCCCGTAGGTCCTGCGGAGGGCCGTAGATCCTGCGGATCGTGTTGATAGAGACCGGGAGCCACGGCAGAACTCATCGCCGTTGAACTCTCGGAATCCGACCGCCCGCCCCCTCTGGCGCGCTCACCGCCCCGGCAGCGACCGTTCGTCAGTTGAAGTCTGGCGGCAATGCCCCCAGAACGGCCGCGAGGCCACGCGGGTCCCGGCGGGCGATGTTGTGGCCGACCGGGATCTCGTGCACCCGCCAGTCCGAGTCGTTGCGCAGCCGTTCGGTCAGGGGTACGAATGGGCTGCCCGGCCATGGGCCGCCGCTGATGAACGTTCGGGCGAGGGCGCGGGTGGGGTTGCCTCCCAGCCTGATCGACTGGACGAAGCTCGCCATGGGGTGTGGTCGCGCGCGAGGGTCGAGTCCCTCGGGCACCGCGACCCATCGACCGTCGGCGCGGGCGCCGGCGATGAACAACTCCCGGAAGCTGTCGCTGGTCAACGACCAGCACGAGTCCCCGTCGTCCGGGACGTATGCGTCGATGAAGACGAGCTGGTCGATGCGGTCGCCGAGTCGGTCCGCGACACCGGCGACGACCATCCCTCCGTAGCTGTGCCCGCACAGTGCGAGGGGCGTTTCCGCGTCGCTGCGTTCGATGATCTCGGCCACCTGGTCGATGTGGGCGTCGAGGTTCGGCGGGCGGTCCACGTCGACCGGGCCGTCCGACTCCAGCCCCGACAGGGTCACCGCCTCGACGTGGTGGCCGTCTCCGCGCAACTCGGCGGCCACCGCGTCGAAGACCCATCCGCCCTGCCAACCGCCCGGCACCATCACGAACTTCACCGCGTCATCGTAGGCCGGTGCCGGCGGCGGGACCCGTACACCTCGACGAGTACAGACGAGTACAGACGAGTACAGCTGCGGATCGCACCCGTCTCGGCAGCGCCCGGGCCGGTGGCGGCGGATCGTCGGGCGGGGCCGTACGCACCGGCCGGCTGCGGAGACGGGTCGGTAGCGCCGGTCACCAGGTCGTGCCGGCGGGCTCCTCGATGGTGGCGTTGATGCGGTTGAAGAAGTTGGTGAGGCCGATCATCAGAATGATCGCGGAGAGCTGCTTCTCGTCGAAGTGGTCCGCGGCCTCGTTCCACACCTCGTCGGGGACGGCCTTGCCGGAGCGGTCGGCGATCCGGGTGGCGACCTCGGTGAGGGCCAGGGCCGCGCGCTCCTCGGCGGAGAAGAACGGCGCCTCGCGCCAGGCGGCCACGGCGTGCAGGCGTTCGTCGCTCTCGCCGTGCTTCTTGGCGCCCGCCACGCCGGCGAACACGCAGGCGCTGCATCCGTTGATCTGGCTGGCCCGCAGGTGGACCAGCTCCAGGATCTGCGGGGAGACGCCACCCTGGTACATGGCCTTGTAGATGTTCTGGATGCCCTTCATGGCGTCCGGCAGGACCAGGGCGGGGTTCTTCATCCGGGCAGTGGTGGTGATCGCGGTGCTGATCTCGGTGGTGATCTCGGCGGTCATCTGGTTCGCTCCTCGTGATCCGTTAGCGTCTGTCACTGGACCGACGGATCCGGACACGGGGGTGTGACAGGTGAGCGAGAACTTTTTTCTGGCCGACCGCTTCGAGGCGGAGCGGCACGGGCTCCGGGTGGTGGCCTACCGCATGCTGGGGTCGCTCGCGGAGGCGGAGGACGCCGTCCAGGAGGCTTGGCTCAAGCTCAGCCGCTCCGATGTGAGCGACGTGAGGAATCTCGGGGCCTGGCTCACCACGGTCGTGGGCCGGATATGCCTGGACATGCTCCGCTCGCGTACGTCGCGACGCGAGGATCCGCTGCCCGAGCAGGACGGGTCGGTCCGGCTGCCGGACCCGGTGGTCACCGCGCTGTCCCGCGTCGACCCCGAGCAGGAGATCCTGATCGCGGACTCGGTGGGCATCGCCCTCATGATCGTGTTGGAGGCCCTCTCCCCGGCCGAGCGGCTCGCCTTCGTCCTCCACGACATGTTCGACGTGCCCTTCGACGACATCGCGCCCATCCTCGGTCGGACCACGGTTTCCACCCGGCAGCTCGCCAGCCGCGCCCGCCGCCGGGTTCAGGACGCCGCCCCGGCGGCCGACACGGACAACGCCCGCAAACGCGACGTCGTCAACGCCTTCCTGACCGCCTCCCGCGGCGGCGACTTCGAGGCGCTCCTGACCGTCCTCGACCCCGACGTGGTCGCGCGTTCCGACGGCGGCACGCTCGTCCCGAGCATCCTGCGGCGCGGCGCGGGCGATGTGGCGGCGCAGGCGATCACCTTCGCCCGCTTCGCGGCGGACGCTCGTCTGGTGCTGGTCAACGGTACGCCCGGCGTTGTCTCGTTCGCCGGGGGTCGACCGCTGTCCGTCATGTCGTTCACCATCCGGGACGGCCGCATCACCGGACTCGACATCCTCACCGACCCTGACCGACTGACCACGCTCGGCCTGACCGACTGACCCGACCGACCATGCGTGGTCCGATCGCCTGACCGACTGACCCGTCAGACCATGCGTGGTCCGACCACCTGATCGCCTGATCGCGCGACCGATGGCGACCCCCTACCGCGGAGCAATCGCCCCGTCATACACATTCCCCGGCGTCACGATCCCCGTGACCGCCCGGGCGAGCAGCGTCGACGGTTCCTGGCCCTCGCTGGGGATGTCCGTGTTGATCATGATGACCAGGGTGGCCTTCTGCGACGGCAGATAGACCGTCACCGTCTGGTAGCCCGGGATCGAGCCGTTGTGGCCGATCCAGCCGCCGGTTGTGAAGATGCCGAGGCCGTAGCTGAGGCCCGGGAAGCCGGTCGGCAGGGTCTTGAGGCGCTCGGCCTGGGTCTGGGGGGTCAGCAGGGTTCCGGTGGCGACGACGCGGGCCCAGCGGCGCAGATCGTGCAAGTCGGAGATCATCGCCCCGGCCGCCCACGCCCAACTGGGGTTCCAGTCCGTGGCGTCGGCGACCGCGCCGCTCAGCGTCTGGTTCGTGTAGCCGCGCGGATGCGGCTCGGGGAACTCGGGTCCCTGGGGGAAGAGGGTGTGACGCAGGTGGGCCGGCCGCAGCACCCGCTCGTGGATGAAGTCGGCGAGCTGCTGACCGCTGACCTTCTCGATCACCAGGCCGAGCAGCACGAGGTTGGTGTTGGAGTACTGGAACTCCGTACCCGGCGCGAAGGTGTTCTCGTGCTTGAAGCCGTACGCGAGCACTTCCCGGGGGGTGAAGTAGCGCTGCGGGTCGCTCAGCAGGTCATGGACGAAGTCCGGGTCGGACGTGTACGGGAACAGGCCGCTGCGCATCTCCGCGAGGTGGCGCAGGGTGATGTGGCGGCCGTTCGGTACGCCGGGGACGTAACGGGAGATCGGGTCGTCCAGCCCGATCCGGTGGTCGTCGACGAGTTCGAGCAGCGCGGTGACCGTGAAGGTCTTGGTCTCGCTGCCGATCCGTACGTAGCCGTCGGTGGTCATGGGCCGGCGGGTGGCGGTGTCGGCGACGCCGGTCGCGCGGACGTAGCTTCCCTTGCCGGGCATCCACAGTCCGACGACGACTCCGGGGATGTCGGCCTGTCGGCGGACGTCCTCGATCGCCTTGTCCAGCCGGGCGGTCACCTCGGGGGAGAGCGTGCTCGGAGGGCAGCTGTCCTGGTCCTGGCCGTAGGGACGGTGCTGCCTGTCGTCCTGGCAGTGCTGCTCGGCCGTAGCGGGCCGGGCCGTCGCGGCGGGGACCGCTGCCGTCCCGATCAGCGCACACGCCGCGAACAGTGCCGCGGCGAGCATCCTGCGGTGGGGGGTATGTCGCATCCGGGATGCCTCTTCCAACTCGGGCGGGCTCGGACGGCAACATCACCATCGGCGACTCGTCGCAGCTGACCCCTTCCGGTCACGTACCGGCGAGTCCACTCGTTCGGCGCCGCTCGCCGACGGCTGCGGCGGCCCGTCCCCCGAATGGCTCGCTGATGCGACAGGCGTCAGGGCAGGACCTTCACTGGAAGACATGCCCTCCCTAGACGAGACACCGACGCAGATACAGCCAAAGGCGCAGGCACAGGCACAGGCGTCCGCCCGGCGCCTTCGCCTCGCTGCCGCGCTGGGCGTGGTCGCCGCCCTGGCCGGCAGCGGCTGTACGACGGATGCCGACACGGGTGCCGACACGTCCGCCGCCGTCCGCAAGGTGGCGGCGGAGGCCTCGCCGCTGCCCACCGTCCCGCCGGCCCAGCCGCCGCCGCGCCTCACGCGGGCCAAGGTCGACGCCGCGGTGGACAAGCTCGACGGCGTCGTACAGGACGCCATGCGCAAAACCGGTGTGCCGGGGGTCGCCGTCGGCGTGGTGTACGACGACAAGGTGCTGTATCTCAAGGGCTTCGGCGTACGGAAGGCCGGCGCGGAGGGCAAGGTCGGGCCCGACACCGTCTTCCAGCTCGCCTCGGTCTCCAAGCCGGTCGCGTCGACGGTGGTCGCCGCGGCCGTGGGGGAGAAGACGGTCGGCTGGGACGACCCCGTCGTCAAGTACAGTCCCGGCTTCGCCCTCAAGGACCCCTGGGTCACCCGCCACGCCACGCTCGCCGACCTGTTCTCGCACCGCACCGGCCTGCCCGACCACGCCGGGGACATCCTGGAGGACCTCGGCTTCGACCGCTCGTACATCCTGGAACGTCTGCGGTACGAACCCCTGACCCCGTTCCGTGCCAGCTACGCGTACACCAACTTCGGGCTGACCGAAGCCGGCGTCGCCGTCGCGCGGGCGGCGGGCACCAGCTGGGAGAAACTGTCCGCCGACAAGCTGTACCGGCCGCTCGGCATGGACCGCACCAGCTCCACCTTCGCCGACTACGAGAAGGCCGGGAACAAGGCCGTCACCCATGTGAAGCAGGGCGACACCTGGCAGGCCAAATTCGTACGGAACGCCGATGCCCAGAGCCCGGCGGGCGGGGCCAGCTCCACCGTCCGGGACATGACTAAGTGGCTGCGCCTGCAGCTCGGCAACGGGGAGTTCGAGGGGCGGCGGGTGGTCGATGCCGAGGCCCTGGACGAGACCCACCTTCCGCACAGCCTCTCCGAGCCGCCGCACGCGCCGGCGGGCAGATCCGGGTTCTACGGGCTCGGCTGGAACGTCAGTTACGACGACCAGGGCAGGCTGAAGCTCGGCCACTCCGGTGGCTTCGCGCTGGGCGCGGCCACCAACGTCGCGCTGCTGCCCTCGGAGAAGCTCGGCATCGTCGTCCTCACCAACGGCGCGCCCGTCGGCGTACCCGAGTCGATCTCCGCGACCTTCCTCGACACCGCGCAGACGGGTGGGCCCACGGTCGACTGGCTGACGTTCCTCGGCCCGCTCATCGAGGGGGCCGTCGCGGGCGAACGCTCCGAGACCGACTACGCAAAGCCCCCGGCAAAGCCGGCCAAGGCCAGGGCGGACGACGCCTACACGGGAACGTACGCCAACGACTTCTACGGACCGATGACCGTCGGCTCCGCCCCGGGCGACGACCTCGTCATGCAACTCGGCCCGAAGAAACAGCGGTTCACCCTGCGGCACTACGACGGCGACACCTTCTACTACAGCACCACGGGCGAGAACGCGGTCGGCCTGTCCGGCGTGACCTTCACGGTCGGCTCCGACGGCCGGGCCGACAAGGTCAAGGTCGAGAACCTCGACACGAGCGGCCTCGGCACGTTCACCAGGGAATAGCTGACTGGTCGCGAGCGGCGCGCGGACTTTCGACGGACGCGGGGCAACCGTCGTGGCCGCGCGCCCCGAACCCCCAGCCGTCCAGGCAGGTCAACCCAGGGTCCAGCGGATCATCCAGGCCTCGTTCTGGATGGAGACGACACTTTCGCACTCGGCGATGAATCCTTCGACGAATGCTGGATTTCGGTCGCTCGTCTGCTCCCAGCGTTCGAGCAGCCGCTCCAACTCCTGTGCGGTACGGGAGAATTCCAGCTGTTGGTACGCATATCGCTGAGCGGTCGAATGAGCGGCGACAGCTACCGACACCGAAGCAGCGACGGCAACCCACGCCGCGACCGCCTCAACCGCGTAAACGCCGGCGACCGCCGCCATCAAGGCTCCCAGGCCGCCGAGAAGGAACTCCAGACGCTCGACGAACTGGACGCGGCGGTGCATCAGTTCCGCTTTGGGCCGGTAGTACGTCGTGAGCTGCCCCTTCAGCCGATGCTCCACATAGGAGCCTGGATCCGTGACGGCGGGCAGGGGCCGACCGACCGCAGTGATGCCGAACGTGTAGTGAGAGAGATCAACACTGCTCTCGCGGTATCGCGCGACGCGTCCCAGCAGGGCCTCGGCGGCCCCGGAGCTGTGCTGCGCCCCGCCTCCGGCCAGGTAGGCGTAGGACTCGGCCTTGAAAGCCTCCGACACCGCCCGCAATCTGGTCCAGTCACTCAGTCGGCCGGGACCGCCACGTTGCGCCATCAACGGTGCGGTCCCGGCGGCAACAGCAGCAGCTGCAGCGAAAGCACGTCCAACGGAAGGGTGGCCGCTCATGGTCTGGGATGCCACGGTTCCCAACGTGGCGGCCGCGATCCCCAACGTCAACGCCGTCAGCCGAGCACGCTCGATAGACAGCTTGAGTTTGTTCGCGGCCTGCGACCACACACTCTGCGCATCCCAGACCATCCGTATCGCCGTGTCCTCAGATCTCTGCGTCACGGTTGGATTCTGACGGCTGAGAGCCTGAACCACGAGGGAGTTGGAGGACCTGCTCACTCCGATTCAAGGCCGGCAAGCCGTAGTACGCGATCACAATCGACGGCGCACGGACGCCTCTTCCTCCAGAGCGCCCACACGGTGATACGCGTCGGCGGCTAATGTCCACATGGACTGGGCCTCATCGACGAGCCCTTCCGAATGCAGGACTTCGGCCCACGCGGCGCTGCTGCGGGCCACGCCGTGCCACTCACCGAGTTCTTGGCACAGCTCCACAGCCATGCTGAACGCCCGGAGAGCCTCGTCCGGCGTGCCGGTCTCCGTGTGCGTCGTCCCCAGACTGTGCCAGGCCCGGCTCTCCCCGGAGCGGTCGCCGAGGTTCTGGTACACGTCACGCTCATGGGTGAAGGCCTCGATCGCCCCGGTGAAGTCGCTCAGACCTCGCAGCCCGATCCCCATGCAGCCCCATGCCCTGGCCTCACCGTCCAGGTCACCGACGCGTTGCGCCGCGTCGAGGGCAACCCGGCTGACCTCTGTGAGTACCTGGAAGGCCTGAATCTCGCGTAGATATTCCGCGAGTGCAAGGCTCAGACGCATCGTTGTGCGTGCGTGGGGCCCCCGGGCGGCCCAAAATGCCGTGGAGGCGAGGTTCTTCCACTCGTCCCCCAGCCAGTTCTGTGCTTCCTGGGCGTTGCTGAACGGTCCCTGAACCGTTTGTTCCGGCTCTGATCGCACACGCCGCACAGCGTGCTCCGTCATGTGGACGTAGTACTCGAGCAGCCGACCCCAGGCTTCCTCGTCCTCATTCGGCCGTGCCTGCTTCTCAGCCCTGCGCGTCAGTACGAAAGCACGGACCAGATCGGACATCCTCCATCGGTCGGCCCCAGTCTCGCGGTCCACGAAGGAATAGCGGACCAGGCCGTTCAACTGGCTCGCGGGGACAGGCCTGTCGGGGAGGAGCACCGCGATCGCCGTGGTACTCAACGCAGCGCTGGGTGCGCCGGCCAGCAGCCGGAGCAGTTGGGCCTGATCCTTGCTGAGCCTGCGGTGGGATGACTCGAAGGCCGCGCGGACACTCAGCTCCCCGTCGTCGAGTCGGTCGACACGGGTTGCCGGATCGCTCAGTTCGTCAACGAGGGAGGCCACCGGCATGCCGGGATCACTGACCAGGATCGCGGCGGCGATGCGCAGTGCCAGCGGCAGGCCGTCGCAGAGCTCGGCGAGTTGTTCCACAGAAGTCGGTTCGGTGATCAAGCGGGTGTCCGACGGGTCCGCTGTGCTCGTGGCTTTGTGTAGCAGTGCGTGTGCTTCGTCCTTCTTCAGTCGGCCCAGTCGCAGGAAGGAGGCGTCAAGCTGAGGTAGGGCAGCGCGCGATGTGACGATGGCGCGGTTCAGCGGATCGCGGGGGAGAAGCGGCTGGACCTGGGCGTTGGTGGACGCGTTGTCCGCGACGATCAGGACCGGACCCTGCGACCGCATTCGTTCGGCGAGGACGGAGTGGTACAGGAACACGCGGTCGTCGGAGCCTTCTGGAATATCGGCTGCCGTCACACCAAGAGCGCGCAGGACGGCGTGCACCGCATCGCTGGTGGTGGTGCGGCGTGATTTGTCTCCGTGCAGGTCCAGAAAGACCGTCCCCCCGGGGAACCACCCACGCATCCGCGCGTCGTGTGCGGCGGCCAAGGCCAAGGTCGTCTTGCCGACGCCGGCCAGCCCGGATACCGACAGGGCTGTGGGCCGGCCGGCGTCGGCCAATGTCGGGTCGAGGGCGTGCATCAGGCGTGCCAGCTCCTCCTCGCGGCCGATGAGGCGCGTAGGCGCCGGCGGCAGTGTGTCCGGGGCGGTGAACTCGTGTGCGGCGCCCGGGGGTGGCTCACCGGTCGTGGTTCCGGCCGTACCCAGGCCTTCACGCAATACGTACGTGAGTCCGCGGGCCGTTCGTAGCCGCACCCGGGTGTCACCGATCGGTACCGTCACCGCCTGGCCGTCGGCAACCATCACGGTGCGCACGGACACCTCCGGGTGACTGCCACCGTCCAGCATCACTTCGATCATCCGGGGATGTGTGTCCGGGACGGGAACTGCCACGGCACGGCCACCCGAGGCTGTGCCGACGAGAAGCTCGTCTCCCGCCAACGAGACCGGCAGCGGTACATCGGCCAAGCCTTCCGCGACGACGGCGGCGTCCTCGATCCGCAGGTCGTCCGGCGTTCGCAGCTCGGAGAGGTCCAGGCCGGACGCCCGCGGTGAGGCGAGGGTGGCGAGCTGCCATGCGGTCGTCGTGCTCCGGACCGGCTCCGGCAGCCGTTCCCAGGCTCCGGCCAGCCAGTCGGCGATGCCGTCTCGTCCTTCGGAGACGAGGGCCCGCAGGGCGGGCTGCAACGCCTGGTCGATGCTCTCCGCCGGGTCCAGGTCGCCCTGGACATAAAGCCAGGCGACCCGTTCCTCCAAGGCAAGGGCAGGGGACAGATCGGCATGGACACGGGAGATGACGTCCCACAGGTCGGTGATCGGATCGTCCGCCGGGCTGAGGGCGATCTTCTCCGCGAGTGCCTCACGTAGGCCGGGCAGCAGCTCGGGACGAAGAGCGATCGCCGACGGCGTACGGGAAGCCACCCAGTCGCTGAACCACAGGTCCGACTCGGCGGCGACGTCCAGATACGGGAACACCGTCAGACGGACAGCCCGCAGCAGCTCCGGTTCGACGCGGGTGGCCACGCTGAGCGCCACAGCCAGTTCGTAGGCTCCGGGTGACAGATCCGCGGGTACCCGCACCGACGAGGTGAGGGCAGGGGCCGGCCGCTTGGACCGTGTCACGAACTCCTGGACCAGATGCTCGGATCCGCCCACTCTGCGGACCAGACCGGCGAAGGTCGCCGCTTCCCGCCTGGTGACCGTTCCAGGGCTGGGCAGCAGATCGAGGACGGACGAGCCGACCCGGGCCAGGGCTTCGAGTTCGGCGTCCGTGCGGGGCGGGAGAAGGCGCGCCGCACGCTCCAGCACTTCCTGGCGCACCGACGGATCGATCTCGAACGCGAACTCGAGACAGGACAGAGCCAGCAGCGTGAGGCGGGACGAGACGCCAACGTCCGTTTCGCCACGGGACAGCAACCGCGTCAGAAGCTCGGCCCGCTCGCTTGGGCGGGACTGGGCGACAGCGAACCGGAAAACGTCCTCCCACCGAACGTCGTCGGCATTCCTGACGAGCAGGTCGAAGTCGCCCTCGGCCACGACGGCCCTCGCCGCCAGGTAGTCCCGGAGGGTGCGGCTGACGAAACTCACCATGCCCGCGGCCGGTTCGTTCAACAGGCCGCTGCGTGCCAGAAGGAGATCGAAGAGGCTCCTCGCGTCGTCGGCGACCGGCAGAGCGGGCAGAGCCTCGTCAATGAGCTGGACCACCGCTTCCTGTGGTGCGTCCATTCTGCCGTTGCGGACCAGCCAGTAGGCGATCCGTCCAAGGAGCAGCAACTGTGACTGCTCGGAGAGCTGCGTGGAGACATCGATGCCCCGCTCCCGGTCCCGCCGCGACAGCAGCATGGAGAGCGCCGCCTGGTACAACTCGATTTCTCCCGAAGGAAGAGACCCTCTGCGGTCGGTGTGCAACGCACAGACGAGGCTGCACATGAGCGGACTCGTCGCGAGCCTCCGCAGGGTGGGACTGGAGTGGAACGTGGTCAGCAGCCGTGCTTCGAACTCGTCGAGGAGTACCGCCTGCTGCGGATCCGTACTCACAGCCCGGGCTGCGTCATGCCAGCGCGTGATGAAGCCGACGATGTCGTCGTCGCTCATCCGGGAGACGGCGTACGAGGTGAATCCGGCTTCCGCGAGCCACGCGTCGTCCACAGCGGAAGGGCGTGAGGTGATCAGCCAGTAATTGGCCGGGAAAGCGGTGAGCAGGTCGGTCAGCCAGCTCTTCACCCGCGCCCGGTCGTGTTCCGCGATCTCGTCGACACCGTCGACGAGCAGCAGTCCGCGCCCGGCTGTCAGTACCCGATCGACCCAGCCGGCCGGCTGGGTACCAGCGAGTGGGGATCGCGTCGTCGACAGGAACTCTTCGGGCAAGGGAAGTTCACCTTGCCGAACGAGCGTGCGCAGAGGGAGTAGGAAGGGCACGCGGTCCTGTAGGTACCGCGACTCCGGATCCTGTCGGGCAGCGGTCACCACAAGCCGTTGCACGAGCGTCGTCTTCCCTGACCCGGCCTCACCTCGCAGGAGTATGCGAGGGTGCCGGGTCAGTGCCTGCTCGACGGGGACCCGGGGGGCCGGCTCCGAGAGAGCACCGGCGTCCTGGACGGTCTCGGTGGCTCTGAGTTCGAGGTAAGCCTCATCCAGCGGCCAGGTCTGCCGGGACCGGTCGTTGAGGTCGAGTCCGAAGATGGCCAGGTAGCTGTGGCGCTTCTCCAGATAGTCGGCGTAGCGGCGTTCGAACGTGAGGTCCGGCGAGAGCGTCAGAAGCCGTGGCCGCGCGTGGAGCTGGGAGATGAGGCCGGGCTGGTCGAGAAGGGCTGCTGCGGGGAGTACCCGCAAGTCGTTCGGCCGGTTCTCGGGATGGCTGGTGATGATGCCGATGAAGACATCTTCCGCGAAGACGGCGGCGCCTGACATCCCGGCCCAGGGGCTGGACCAGGGGCCGGGCGTGGCAGGCAGGTACTGGGGGGTGAGAACGTAGCTGCCGCTCAGCAGCCCTGCTCCCGGCCGCAGGGCGCCGGTTATCTGTTCCGTATCCAGGCTCCGCCCGCTCGCCGAGCCCTGGACCGGGGCGAAACCGATCGCCTGGCAGTCGGACACAGGTGTGAGCGACCCCGGCTTCCCCCAGTTCAAACCGCGGAAGCTGGTCAGGAGCCCCTGCGGGAGGATGTCCTCCCGCGCGCGCAGCAACGCGGCATCGCAATCGTCCTCATGACCCGACCAGACGAGATCACAGTCGACAAACCCAAGCCCACCGACGGCGGCGATTCGAATGTCTCCGCCGCGCCGTACGACGTGCGCGGCGGTCAGGACGAGCCGGGGCTCGATCAGGTAGCCGCTGCCTTGCGAGCCCGCTACGAGCACCGCAGCGACGCGCTCTCCGGCGGGACCGCCCAGCACGTTCCCATCACCCCCAGTCGTGCGGCGTGTTGCGCTCCGTAGATGCGGTCATCGTATGACGCGTCGTTAACTTACGTCTCCCCCATGGGCTTTGCCCGTCGCCAGGCTGTCGGCCAGAATCATGTCGTGCAGGCATACGGGGGCGAAGCCGCGACGAGGTCCCTGACAGAGCGGAACGGGGTGCCGTCGCCGTGACCCAGGTGTTCATCAGCCACAGTTCCAGGTCGGACCCACTCGCCGAGAAGGTGCGCGAACAAATTTCGAAAGGCCTTGCGGAGAGGAACTACGAGGTCAAGGTGGACACCGACGCCCTCAAGCCGGGTGACGACTGGTGTCCGACGCTGTACAAGTGGCTGGCGGAATGCGACGCGGCGGTGATTCTTTTCAACCAGGAGGCCATCGATTCCTTCTGGGTGAGACGCGAGGTCAACATCCTCATGTGGCGCCGGGCCCTGAACCCCGGCCTGCTGATCATTCCCGTGCTGATCGGCGGCCTGACGTCGTCGGTCCTGAAGGACAACGGATTCAGTGACGTCCTCCCCGTGGAGTTCGCGCGTACGTCTCCCGAAGTGGCGGACGAAACCGCTGTCGAGCGGCTGGTGAACCAGGTTCTCGAGGAATTCGGCACGCTTCCGGACCTGAGCGGCGAGCCCGACAGCATGCGGAAATGGATCGGTGTGATCGCGGACTACCTTGAGCGTACGGACAAGAAGGCGGCCCTGACCGAAGCGGGCCGCGCCCTCGGAATAGCCGACGAACATCTGCAAAACAATGCGCAAGCAGGCGTCGGCCAGTTCCTCGCCCAGCAGATGCTTGACGCGGCCCCGGGTGAACACCTCAAAAAAGCCTTGTGGAAAATCGCGCCCTATCTCGACGGGGACTCGCTGCAGCGGCTCATCACCCAGGTGACCCCGGCCTGGATCAGCGGCGAGGTGGCCCGTCATATTCTGCCGCCGGTGCCCGGCGACGCATCGCACCGGCGGACCGTGGCGCTGAACGCGTGCGAGAGCGGGACAGCACGTCAATTCGTCGACCGGGCAATGTGTCTGGATTTTGGTCACTACTGGATCGGAGCCGCCGGCGGTGTGCCGGTGGGCGAGGACCTGGTGCTGGAGACCCTCGACCAGTGCTTCAGCGCTGTCAGACGCATCCTGGGGATGCCCCCTGACTGGCCTCTTGAGAAGCTGAGGTTCCGGCCGGACTGTTTTCATTTCCTGACCCTCGCCATGCACAAGCTGAAACCGGAAACCGTTGCGGAAGTCGTCGAAGAGCTGCATCGCGTGGTTCCGCAGCTGATCATCATCCTTCTCACCGGGGACAACCCGTCAACCGCGGAATCCCTACGGGAATTCCGTCTGGACGAAGTGATCGTCCTCTCCCCGCCACTCGGTCCGGATGAGGAAACGCTCGGATTTCAACTGGCCCATGATCTCCGGTCGATCCCCGATCGGCTGAACGGCTATGGAGGCAACTGATCATGCCCGACGAAGGTCCCGCACGGACGGAACGGGACGGCAGCCCGCGGCTGTTCGACTCCCCGGACCGCCGGGACGGCCACGTGTATGTCATGCTCGACGACGTGTCGCTGGCGGTGAGAGTCGCTCTGGCGACCGGCCGTCCCCTGCTGCTGAGGGGCGATCCAGGCTCAGGCAAGTCCTCGCTGGCTCCGTCCATCGCACTGCGCCGGGGCTGGCGCTACTACGAACATGTCGTCACCTCCCGTACCCAGGCAACCGATCTTCTGTGGACCTATGACCACGTGCGCCGCCTGAGCGACGCTCAGGTACGTGCCCCGGGACATCCGCTGGTGGATCACCGTTATGTCACCCCCGGACCCCTGTGGTGGGCTTTCGCGCCCAGGTCCGCGGCGCGTGCCGACGACCCCCGTCCGGACCGCAGACACCGCGAGGATCCCTTCCACAAGATCAACGAGACGCGGTCGCCCCACCATGCGGTCGTGCTCATCGACGAGATCGACAAGGCCGAGCCGGACATGCCGAACAGTCTTCTCGTGCCGCTCGGTTCGAACGAGTTCACCGTCGCCGAGACAGGAGAACAGGTCCGGAAGGAGCGAGCCTCCAGCGCCGCGGGTGACGCGGAGAATCGCCACCTCGTCATCATCACGACCAACGAGGAACGTGAACTCCCACAAGCGTTCCTTCGCCGTTGTGTGGTCGCCTGGCTTCCCCAGCCCGACAGTGGCCGTCTCGTGCGGATCGCACAGGAGCATTTCACGCAGTACGACGGCGGGTTCACAGAGACGGACAGGGAACTCGCCGAGAAGCTGGCGGAAGAACTGAAGAACGCCCGTGCCACGGCGAAGAAGCAGGGCCTGAGGCCACCAAGTACAGCAGAGTATCTGGACGCCCTTCGTGCCTGCCGCAGCATTGGCATAAGCCCGGACGACGAGCGGTGGGACCTGTTGCAGCGACTCGTTCTGCTCAAGCCCCAGCAACCGGACGAGTGACGGCCATGCGGAGCGATGTGTGGATCGGCGATCTGCTGCGGGCACTCCCTTTGGTCGAGGGGCAGGGCGAGGCAGCCCAGCGAAAGATCGCCAGGCTCCTGGGCTTCGACCTCGTCGCCCAGGACACCGACTCGCAGACCGCTGGGGCGGACGCCGGCCACCCGGCGGCCGGTGAGGTCACCGGCCCGGCTCTCCTTTCGGAGGAACGCACGCCGGAGACCGCTTCCCGTCCTCGAACGCCCGACCTCATCGACCGGGGCACGGTCGGCGAGGAGAACTCACTGCCGTTGCTCGTACCTTCGGGCCAGGAGCCCTCCCGTGCTCACGAGTGGACCGCTCCCTCTCTCCCTCTGCCGGACAGGAGCCGTGTCCGGATCCCTCTTCCGCACGAGCCTCTGCTCGCCCCTCGCTCGACATCGGCCATGCTTCACCGGGCACTGTCCAAGCCTGTGGAACAGGGGCAACTGGATGTTCGGCGGGTCGTCGACCGGCTTTCCAGGGGGCTCCCGCTCGAAACTCTTCCGCGTCGTCCCGTCCGCACGCTCCGGTTCGGTGTACAGGTCTTGGCCGATCTCGGACTCGGCATGGAACCCTTCAGCCGGGATCTGCACGACACCATCGGCCAGGTGACGGCCACCGTCGGGCGCGAGCACACAGAGGTCGTCTACTTCGACCAATGCCCTGTTCGGGGGGCCGGTCCGGGGCCTCGGTGGACCTGGGGGGACTATGCGCCTCCGGCAGCCGGCACCCGGGTACTCATCCTCAGCGATCTGGGGACGGGCGGTCCGAGCCTCGACCCGCGCCGCAGCACCAGAGCCGAATGGGAACGTTTGCTTCAGCTGCTTTCGTACGCGCAGTGCACGGCCGTCGCCTTCGTGCCTCTGCCCGAGAAACGCTGGCCGTCGTGGGCGGCCAATCTTTTGCCGCTTGTGCCCTGGGACAGGCAGACCACTGTCGGCTGGATCGCGGCACATATGACGTGAGCCGGGGAAGTCGGGGGGGCGATGAAATGATGCGATCACCTGATACAGGCGCTTGTCGTGGGATCTAATGACGCATGGCCGTGAACAGACCAGTTCCCGACATCGCTGTGGTGGCCGTGGCCGAGGATGCTGCCATCGATCAGGCCTTACGCGATTTCCTCAGGGCCGCGGGGTTGCCCCTGGCCGACGACGGGCCCGCCGACGTGGTGGTCGTCCTCATCTCAGCGGCATCGGTGGATGATCCCGAGTGGCGGCAGCGGGTCGAGAAGCACCGGGGGGTGCGGCTCATCCCGGTCCGTGTCGATGGGGTAAGCAGTAGCCGGGCGCCCGAACATCTGCGCCCCATCAACTGGGTGACGTTGAACCCCGCCTCGCCCGTCACCGCCTTCGGTACCGTCCTCGCCGCCTCCCTCAGCGACCCCGAGCACGTACGTGAACTGCGGAACCTGCGCGCTCAGACCGAGGCCTGGGTCTGGGGAGACCGACGCCCGGACCGCCTCATCGCGGATCACCGACAGGCGGCCGAGGCCCACGAACTGATGGCCGTGCTGCGTGAGGACGGCTATCTCGACACCACAGGAGTCGTCGGCGAGTTCGTCGAGGTGTCATACCGGCACACCAGGAAGGCGAGAAACCGGAAACGGCGGCGGCGCGTCTTCGGTCTCGTGTTCGGCGCCGTCATGGCGCTCATCGTGGCCGTCACGCTGCCGCGCATCCTGAAGGTCAGAGGAACGGACTTCAACGCCCTTGTGTCCTTCGGGGATCCCGCGAGCGCACGCGTCCTGCCCGAGTGGATGTCGTTGCAGTCCGCCTCGTTGTTGCTGCGGGGCAACGCCCACCAGAAGGCGCTGGCCCGTCAGACGCTGACTTCGCTGCTGTCCGTGCAGTGGTCGCTCGGCGGCCCTGCCCTGGGGCTCGGTGATCGCTCCGAGACCCTCGACGGACTGGCGGTGCTGCCCAACGGGCGTCAGGCGGCCCTGCTCGTACGCAATGTGTCGGACGGCGTCGCAGGCCTCGGTCTGTACGACATCCGCGAGGGAGAGGTTCGCTGGCAGGTACGCCTAGGGCCGGGGTACGCGGACATAGCCGCCGGAGCCGATGGCCGTACGGTCGTGGCGGTGGGGAACAAGGGCAGTGCCGTCGTCGATCTGGATTCCCGGAAGGTGCGACGCCTCGCCCACGTGGAAGACGGATACGCGACCGTTCGCCTCACCCGGCAAGGCGACGTGGTCGTGGGACGCGCCCACCAGCTCGTCGTCGGCTCAGTCGCGGACGGGCGGTTTCGCACGGTCGGCGCCCGATACGACAGCCTGCTGGACGTACAGGCGACCACAGACGGCGGCGCCCGGGCTCTGGTGACCGTGGCGCCTGGGCGGTATCGACTGCTGAACGCGCTCACCGGGGCCGTCCTGGCAAGCGCAGATGTCAACAAACCGCTCATCGCGGCCGGTGCTGTCGCACCCGACCAGACGTACGCGGTGTTCACCGGAGCCGACCGCCAGTTGTGGCGGCTCAGCAGTGGCGGCCACCCGGCTCCTACCAGTATCGCCGTGCCCGAACGGACCGAGACAGTCGGCCTGTTGAGTGGTGGACGGGTGATTGTCGGTGGACAGGACCGGCCGGCTCTTGTCATTCGCCTGGCTGACGGCGGTGAACTCGGGGTGGTGTGCCGAGATGTGCCCCAGCTGGAACATCTGTACATGTCCCCCTACGGGGATCTGCTCGGCTGCTGGGGGCCGTACAACGCCACTCTTTGGCAGGCGCCGGCCGGACCGCGACGCGAACTCGCCGCTGACGGCGACCTGCGTACCGGAACCAGCTCGGTCGGCAGAGCGATCGAGGTGCGCGGTGACGGTGGCCGTGTCCTGGTCGAGCCGAGCGGAGGGACGGGCTTCGCGATGCGGCTGTTCACCGATGATGTGGTGGACGCGTTGGCCCTGTCGCCCGACGGCTCTCAGTTGGTGGCAGCGACAGGGCGTGGAGACGTGGCCGTGGTGTCCCTGCAAATGTCGGACGGTTACGCGCGCGTGGTGGCACGCTGGCGGGTTCCGGCCGCTGTTCCCGCTGTGGCCGTCGGTTGGTCGGACGCCACCCCACTGGTGAAGGCGCGGGACGGCAACATCTGGCAGGCGCCCTCCTGCCCCGGCTGCACCACCGACGAGGGGTTGATCGCTCGTCTCAAGGCACGTCTGTCCGGCTGTTGGACTGCCCGTCAGCTCACGAATGTGGACGACGACACCCGCCGAGTGCTCGGTGTGAGGGAATGCCGTCCGTCGCCTGAACCGGTGGAGGACTGAAGTGCTGCACCACGTCTTCATCTCCTACAGCAGACGCGACAGCGCGTGGGTGGATCCGTTGGTCCGAGGGCTCACGGAAAACGGCGTGAAGTGCTGGATCGACCGGGAAGGGATCCCCTTCTCGGTGCCATGGCGCGAGGAAGTGGAGGACGCGGTCCAGGCATGTGACCTGTTCCTCGTCTGCGACTCCGAGGACTGGCGCACCTCACCCGCATGTGCCACTGAGGCGGCCTACGCGCTGCGGTTCGGAAAGGTGCGCCTGGAAATATCCGTCGGCCAGGACTTCCGCGCCGCGGTGGAACAGACGGCCCGCGCCTGGCGCCACGCCACCCGGCGGCACGGAACGGCGACCGAACTGTCCGTCAGGGCCAGGGACTGGCACGGCGACGGTCGTACGAGGAAAGGGCTGGCGTCCTGGCGGCTGCGCCGGCGGTTCGAGGTGCTGCACAAAGATCGCACCCTGTCACAGATCGAGTTGGCCTATCTCACCGCCAGTCGGCGCCGTAACCGGCGCCAGGCAGCGGTGTCCGTGGCCCTCACGCTGCTTCTGTTGGTGGCGTACCTGTCCGGCAGGGTCGCACCTGGTGTCGAGAAAGAGGTCAACAAGCGGCTCGCGGAGCAGGCCACGCGATACTTCAGCACCCTCGCCGCGCTGACTGTGATCAAAGACGATCCCTACGAGGGACTTCAACTCGCCGCCGGCCTCGGGGACAACGAATCCTTCGCGGACGCTGAGGTCCTTGAAGGGGCGCTGGAGGTGGACCTGCCCGACGACGCCTTCACCCTCCCCGGCGAGGGCCGGCGATTCACCGACCCGACAGTAGGCGCCCAGGTACGTGTCACCGCAGGGGACGGCACGATCTGGGGCAGGGGAGCAAGCGACCGTACACGACGGTCGGCGGCTCGGTCGCCCGGCAACGCGGCTGATCCGGCGGCCGGTGCCGGCACCGCCCCTGAGGTGAGTCTGCGCTGGCAGGCCGGCAGAGCAACGATGCGGGTGCTGCGCCAGGGCAAGCCGTGGCGCGCTGTCGTCCTCGAGTCCGCTGTTCGGGCGGCTCAGCTGTCACCGGACGAGAGGTGGGCTGCAGTCGCCACGGATGCCGGAGTCGCCCTCGTCGATCTCGTCCGCGGCACGGTTCGGGACGTCCTGCGTGGGGCGCCCGGGCCGGTGACGAGTCTGGCGTGGACGGCACGGGGCGACCGGGTCTGGGCATTGACCGGCCGGTCCGTCGTCTCCTGGGACGTCGCCGACGGAGACGTGGTTCTCGACCAGCCGGAAGAGTGGTTCCAAGACGTTTTCCCGGCAAGCGACAACGCGCACTTGTGGGTCGCGAACCGGGACGGCGAACTGCGTCTCTTGGCCCGTGCCTCGGGAGCCGTCGTTCGTTCGCTGAAGGTAGGGGGTTCGATCAGTTCCGCCGTGAGCGACCCGAGTGGGAAGGCGGCGGCCGTCGTAGGCACGGACAACTCACGGCTTTGGACCGTCGACCTCACTACGGGCACCGCACGCACCGTCGGGATTCCGTCCACATGCTCGACCGCTCGCCCCGTCTACTCGCGTGACGGACACACTCTGTACGTGCCCTGTCTGCAAGGCGACGTGCTTGTTGTGGACGCCCGCTCCCGTCGGGTGGCAGGCAAGATCGACGTGCCTGAGCGGGGTGCCACCGCTGTTGCCTTGGCGCCGTCCGGAAACCACCTCTTCCTCGCCACGGGCGGGGGCCATGTCTACACCGTCGACATCGGCTCGAAGTCAGCACCGGAATTTGTGTACCGCGTGTCGTGCGGGCCTTACATCAATGCCATCGCTACCGCGCCCGGTCCCCGGATCCTGCCGGTCGGCGAAGGAACCGGCCTGACCGGCTGCACCCAGGTTGCCCGTACCAAGGACGACGGCACCTACCGGTGGGACGCGTTCATCGATTCCCCACCCGACTCGGTCCTCGCGCTCGCAGCCGCATACGACCCGACGGCGAAGGCGTTCGCCATCGGCTACAGCGATGGGTCCGTCATCCTCCACCCCAGCGACAACATCATGCCGCGCCAGGTGCT
This sequence comes from Streptomyces sp. ME02-8801-2C, assembly GCF_033793965.1. Lineage (NCBI taxonomy): Bacteria > Bacillati > Actinomycetota > Actinomycetes > Kitasatosporales > Streptomycetaceae > Streptomyces > Streptomyces sp. ME02-8801-2C. The sequence continues at coordinate 348,938 of NZ_JARAXP010000006.1, forward strand.
GTCCCATATCGCCGGAGGTGTGCGCTCCATGCTCACTCTCCCGACGGCGGGGCCCGGGGAGAAAGCGGGGGATCTCTACGTGGCCACTCGGGCCGGACTGCTGATCCGCATTCCATGGTGCACGGATTGCCTGAGCAACAAGGCCATGGCACACGCGGCCGAGGAGAGGTTGCGGCAGGCCGAATCCCTCGGTCTGTACACACCTTCAGCGGCCTCACCTACGCCTTCGCGCGCACAGGAGAGCATGCCGACAGCGGGGGTGTCGACGACCGGGCGGCGCATCATGTAGGCATGATCACCGTTCATCTGACTTACGAGATCGACGCCGACAAGATCGAGGACTTCGAGGAGTACGGTCGCCGCTGGGTCGGGCTCGTCAACCGTTTCGGCGGGACGCACCACGGCTACTTCCTGCCGAGCGAGGGCGACAGCGACATCGCCTACGCCCTCTTCTCGTTTCCCAGTCTCGCCGCGTACGAGCGGTACCGCACGGACAGCGCGTCCGACCCGGAGTGCCAGGAGGCGTTCGAACTGGCTCGGCGTACGCGGTGCATCAAGCGGTACGAACGCCGCTTCCTCCGGCCGCTCGAGGGCGTTTCCCAGGGCTGACTTGCTGACAGTCCGGCGTATCACCGGATCGGCGGGCCCCGCTCCCCGCATCACGGAGTCGTGCCCCCGCAGTTGCCCCCGCATGTCACCAACTCCCCTCCGCCTCCCACGAGTTGCCTCAGCAGTCGATCCCGCAACAGAATCAACCGCTTGTCCGTCGAGTACCCCCGGTGGCCGTCGATCGGCGGGAACACCGGCTGTTCCTCGGTGCGTGGGCACAGGTCGAACGTCGTGCCCTCGCCGCGTTCGGCGTCGTCGCTCCACTGGACGTCCACGCATCCCATGTCCATCGGGCCGCCCAGGGGGTCGGTGTCCCGCCAGACGTTGATCCACGCGCCGAGGCGCTCCCTGGTGCCGCAGGGGGCGAGCCAGCGGATCGAGTCGACGCAGACGAAACCCGGGTACTGGCGTACGAAGTGCTTGCGTACCGGGCAGCCCGAGCTGAGCAGGCCGATGCGCAGCCGTTCGTCGGACTCCAGCTGCCAGACCGCGGCCAGCACGAGGACCGCCCCCATCGACTCGGCCCGGATCAGCACCAGCCGGTGGGGGTCTCGCAGGAGGAACCGCAGTCGGCGTACCAGCTCGGGCACCGCCCGCACCGTCCAGGACGGTGGGGCGAACGGGTGCACGGCGCGTGGCCAGAACGCGCCGAACGCCCAGGCCAGACCGGCGTTCTGGCGCATCTCCGGGCGGAGGGCCAACGTGCGGAACGCCAGCACCATGAGCGTGGCGAGGGCGGCGAGCAGCGGGATGCTGGCCATGCCCAGCAGGTCGTAGAGGAAGGTGCTCGCACCGTCCCGGGGGTCGTCGACCCAGTCGACGCGGTCGAACAGCACGATCAGGGTCACGACGGCGAGCGCCGTCAGCCCCGTCAGCCAGTCCAGTTCCCGCAGCAGATAGCAGTGCCGCCGCCGGGCCGCGGTGACCTCGCTCAGATGACGCCGGTCGTCCTTCTCCAGGCGGGCTTGAGGGCGATCCGGCTCCTCGGACCCCGGTGGGTCGGAGCGGGCGGGCAACGGCAGCAGTCGTACGACGACACTGATCGCCGCCCAGCACACCGCCGCGATCAGCAGCACCGGCAGCAGGATCATGCCCATGCGTTTCACGGGCTCGGTGACCACCGGCCCCTCGTGTTCGCCGGCCAGTCCGGAACTCGCCCACTGGCCCAGCGCCACGGTGTAGATCCAGCCGAGGAAGCAGGCGTGCACGGCGACGGCCACCCCCGCGTGCCCGAACAGGGCCATGTCGCGCCTGCTACCGCCCGTGGGCAGGAACACGCTGCCGAGCAGCAGCAGGAGGATCCCGATGCCCTGCGTCACCAGGAGGAGGGTCGCCTGCCCGTCGATCCCGGGCAGCCGGCCCGTCACCGTCCAGTCCCGGTCGGGCCACAGGCAGTAGAGCACCGCCGCCACGTTGACGCCGCCGCAGCAGATTCCCGCGAGGACGGGGTAACGCGTCGGCCAGAGCGGCAGTACGGCCACCTCGTCGCCGTAGCTGTCGCCGTAGCTGTCGTCGGCGTCGTGGCCGTCGCCTCGGCCGGTTTCGTCGTCGGCGGGGCGGGTGAACTTCTTTCCCTCCAGGTACGGGACCCGTGCCACCCACGCGGCCCGCCATGACGCTTCGGGCAGCCTGATCCCGAACCTGCGGTGCAGCACCGGCACGGACATGACGACGACCAGGGACATCGCGGAGATCACGCAGAACAGCACGATCCCCAGGACTTTCGCGAGGCTGCCCCGCGGACTCTCGTGCAGGGGAGTCCAGGTGAGGAGCGCCGCCGTGGTGAGCAGCCCCGCCCACACATGCTGGGCCGCTATCCCGGGGTCCCTGCGGTTGTGCTCCCAGAAGCCACGCAGTTCCAGCGGATGTCCGTCCTCGCCTTCGGCGGACCGTCTGCGCCGCGCGTTCTCCGTCTCGCGCGCGCTCACGGTCTCCAGCACCGGCAGGTATTCCTGCTTGGTGTCCCGGGCCACCAGGAGCAGTACGAACACCACGACGGCGGGTACGAGAGCCGCCACCGCCAGCGCCGCCTGCGAGCCGCCCGGCAGGCCCCGTACCGCCGCCACCGCCTGCTCGCCGCACATCGCGGTCGCCGCTTCCGGGGAGCACTGCCAGGCGAACTGGTCCATGGCCACCTGGCCGAAGGTGCCGACCACCAGCACGGTGAGCGTCAGCGCGAGGAGCCGCGCCCCGAACTCGTACAGCGCGCCCGCCGCTTTGGTCAGCCGCCCGTCCGCGCCCGACGGCCAGCGCGGCTGCATCCAGGCCACCCGGTTGACCAGCAGGAAGGGCAGCAGGAACAACCAGAGTGCCCGAGAGGCGCCGCCGATGGTGAGCCTCGTCCAGTCGTAGACCTCGCGGACGAGCGGTTGCCCCGGTGTGCCCGGTACGACCCCGGTGTCGGGCTGTCCGGCCCGGTACAGCCCGGCCTTGTTGTCGCCCGAGATCCGGTCGACCCCCCTGGGCCACAACAGCGCGTCCCGGTCCACCGGGCCCAGCCCCGGCACCAGCAACTCGACGACCTCGACGACCTCGACGGCGCCGGCCTCCGGCTCGCCCGCCCCGGCCGCCGTCCCGTCTCCCGCCGCCCCGTCTCCCGCCGTCCCGTCCGTCGCCGTCCCGTCCGTCGCCGTCCCGTCGGTCTTCGTCCCGTCCGTCTTCGTCCTGATCCCGGCCTTCGCGACGTCCCCCATCGCGGGACCCCCGTCCCCCGTCGTGCCTCACGTGTGCCTGTGGACACGGTGACAGGGCCAGGGATGTCACGCAATGGCGTCGAAGTACGAGAAAAACTCACCCTCCGTACAGAGTTGACCAGTTGGGCGGGCAGCCGAAGCGGCCGTCGGCGCCCGCCCCCGCCACCGGCGTGATTTCTTACGCAAGGGCCTTACCGGCCACGGCTACCATCCGCGTCCTCAATGTGATGGCGATGGGGGACCCTGATGGGCATATTCCGACGCGGAGACCGTCGTGACGGGACGGATGTGCCGCGCGACGCCGAGTTCACCTTCCTTTCCGAGGCGGAGGGCGCCCGGCTGCGCGCCCTCGTCCGTGAGGCGTTCGCGCAGCGAGGTATCGAGGTGACGGTCGAACCGGGGCGCGTGATCACGCACCTGGGCTGGCGGCTCGGCCTCGACAACATCGCGGCCGTGTGCCACAACGACAGCCGTGGCCCCCGGCGTTGGCAGGCGCTCGTGGACGAACACGTCGACCGTGTCGTCCGTTCGCTGAACGGGCCGCAGGCGCTCAAGGCCCTGCCCCGCGAACAGCTCCTGACCCGGCTCCACCCCCGTTTCATCTCCAGCGATCCCAAGAGGCTGAAGGCCTTCGGGTACGGTCCCCCCTCGGTCCCGGGGCTGCTGGAGGTGCTGGCGCTCGACCTCCCGCAGACCGTCGACATGCTGACCGGGGACGCCCTCTCCGAGCTCGGTGAGATGACGGCCCTCCGCGACCGGGCGTTCCAGAACCTCCGGGCCGTCCGCGTCGACAAGCACGAGGTGCTCCGGGACAAGGACGGCACCCGCGTCGACGTGCTGACGGGCGGCTCGTACTTCGTCGCCAGCCTCGCCCTCGTCCTCGACGAGGTCGTACGCCGCTACGACAAGGACGCCTCGGCGGCGCCGCACGGAGTCCTGGTCGCGCTGCCGCACCGGCACCAACTCGCCTTCCACGTCGTCCGCGACGCGGGAGTGGCCCCCTCGCTGCAGGCCCTGGCCGGCTTCGCCGCCAGGGGGTACGAGGAGTCGCCGGGCGCGCTGAGCCCCTCGGTGTTCTGGTGGCACGAGGGGAGGTTCACCCACGTCGCCAGGCAGGACGGTGCGCGGCTGAACGTCGAACTCGACCAGGAGGCAATGGAGCTGACCGCCCGATTCATGGGCGCCTAGCAGGCACCCGCATAGTTGTCTCGCGGAGCCCGTCTCACCCATTCGGGTGTGCCTGACCGGCTGGATCTGCGGTCTCCTCGGTCCAGAAGACGAGGAGGTGCGCGGTGGACGATGTGGTCTCGCCCGGAGGCATCCTGCGCCATGCGGCGGCGCGCTACAACGACAAGGTCGCGCTGGTGACGGCGGCCCGCACGATGACGTACGGCGAACTCGACACGGAGAGCGACCGGGTCGCCGCCGCGCTGAACGCGCGCGGTGTGCGGCCGGGGCAGCCCGTGTCCCTGTACGCGCAGAACCGGTGGGAGTGGGTCGTGGCCTACCACGGCGCGCTCAGGGCGGGGGCGGTGGTGAACCCGGTGAACGTCATGCTCACCCCGGAGGAGCTGGCGTTCGTACTGCGTGACTGCGACGCGGCCGCGGTGTTCACCAGCTCCGCGCAGGCGGCCGAAGTACTGGCGCTGACCCGGGACCTGCCGCAGCCCGACGGCCCGGGCATCACGGTCGTGGCGTTCGACGAGTCGCCCGAGGGAGCGGTCGGTTTCGCCGAGCTGCTCGCCGACGACGGGCCGGTCCCCGCCTTCGCCCCGGACCCGGCCGCCCCCTGCACGATCGGCTACACCTCCGGCACCACCGGGCACCCCAAGGGCGCCGTGCAGAGCCACCGGGCCGTGCTGCTCAACTGCGCCCTGACCGCGACGATGCACGGCCGTACGTCCGCCGATGTCGTGGTGACCGCGCTGCCCGCCCCGCACGTCTACGGCAACGTGGCGATCAACGGGACATTCCTGGCCGGCGGCACCGTGGTGCTGATGGAGCGGTTCGCCGCGGCGGAGGCGCTGCGGCTCATCGGCGAGCACTCCGCGACGATGTTCGAGGGCGTGCCCGCGATGTACGCGATGATGCTCGCCGACCCGGCGCTGGCGACGGCCGACCTGTCCTCACTGACCCGGTGCACCGTCGGCGGCCAGACCATCCCGCTGTCGACGATCGAGCGGTGGCAGTCCCGCTCGGGCGCCCCGCTGATCGAGCTGTGGGGGATGACGGAGATCGCGGGACTGGGCACCACCCACGCCCTCCACGCCCCGCCCGTCCCCGGCTCGATCGGCGTGTCCCTGCCCGGCGTGGAGGTGCGCGTCGCGGACCTGGACGACGTCACGCGCGACGCTCCGCGCGGCGAACCCGGCGAGCTGATGGTGCGCGGCCCGATCGTCATGCTCGGCTACCACGGCAACCCGCGGGCCACCGCCGAGACCATCGAACCGGACGGCTGGCTGCACACCGGCGACATCGCGTCCATGACCGACACCGGCCACGTCTTCATCGTCGACCGCCGCAAGGACATGATCATCACCGGCGGTTACAACGTCTACCCGGCCGAGATCGAGCGCGTCCTGGCCGCGCACCCCGCCGTCGCCATGGTCGCCGCGGGTCCGGTGCCGGACCCGGTCAAGGGCGAGCTGGCCTGCGCGTACGTGGTCCTCGCCCCGGGAGCGCACACCACCGAGGAGGAGCTGCTCGCCTTCGCCGGGCGGTCGCTGGCCGCGTACAAGCGTCCCCGCGCGGTCCTCTTCGTCGACGACCTGCCCAAGACGTCCACCGGCAAGATCATGCGCCGCGAGCTGATCAAACGGTACGAGCGGTGACAGGCGCGGCAGGCGCCGTGACAGTGGCGGCAGGGCCGTGACAGTGATGGCAGGGCCGTGACAGTGACGGCAGGTGCGGTGTTTGATGACGAGATGCCGGACCATCGCCCCCTGCTCGAGCTCAGCGAGCAGTACGCGGAACTCCTCGTCGCGCTGGATCGCGGGGAGGCTCTTCGCCGGGCCCTCGCGCTCCTCGCGGACGACGCGGAGGTGGCGTGGGCGGCCCGGCCCGGCGCGGGGGAGGCGCTGAGCATCGAGCAGGTCGTCGGCCAGCGGACCGGCATCCTCCGGGCGCTGCGGGTACCGCCCGGCACGGGCCTGACCGGCAAGGTGCACCGGTCGGGGCGGGCGGAGTGGGTCGACGACTACTTCGGCAGCGTCCGGATCACGCACACCTTCGACTCGCACATGGCCACCGAGGGCGTACGCAGGCTCCTGGCCGTGCCGCTGCTCCGGGACGGCGAGTCGCTGGGCGTGCTGGCCGTCGGGCCCCGCCGCGACGGGGCCTTCGGTGACCGCGAGATCGAACGCGCCTCACAGGTCGCCACGCAGGCCGCCCTCGCCCTGTCGCTCGCCGAGCGGGCCCGGCTGACCCGGGAGATCGCCGTCCACGAGGAACGGCGGCGCCTGGCGGCCGAACTCCACGACAGCGTGGGCGCGTTGCTGTTCGCCATCGGCTCCGGGATGGCCAATCTCGCCGATGCGGCGAGCACCGACCCCGAACTGAGCGCGCGGCTGGACCGGCTGCAGGGCCAGGCCGCCGACGCCACCAGCGCACTGCGCGAGTCCCTGCGCATGCTGCACTCGTCCCCCGCCGCACTGGCCCTCGGAGTCGCCCTGCGCGCGGACTGCGCGGCCTTCTCCGACCGGGCCGGCGTCCCGGCCGAACTGATCATCCTGGACGAGGAGCCCGCCGAGCTGCCCGCGTCCCGGACGGAGGTGCTGCTGGCAGCGGTACGGGAGGCCCTGCTGAACGTCGAGAAACACGCGCGCGCGAGTGCCGTGACCGTGTCGGTCGGCCGCAGTGGCCCACTGCTGACGGTCGCCGTGCACGACGACGGCGTAGGGCTGGGTCCCGATCACGAGCCGGGCCTCGGCCTCACCAAGAGCGCCGAGGCCCTCGGCCGGCTGGGCGGCACCGTCCGCGTCGTCTCCGACCCCGACGGCGGCACGATCTGGCGGGCGCGACTGCCATGCTGACGACCCCGCCGACCCCGCCGACCCCGCCGACCCACCCGACCCGTCCCACGCGGATCGTCGTGGTGGACGATCACCCGGTCGTCCGCTACGGCGTCGCGGCACAGCTGAACGGCTACCCGGACCTGCTCGTCGTCGGTCACGCCGAGACCGGCGCGGACGCCGTCCGGCTGTGTACGGCGGAACAGCCCGACATCGTCCTGCTCGACCTACGGCTCCCCGACCGCCCCGCCGCCGACGTCGTCGCCGGGGTCCACCGGGTCAGCCCCGACAGCCGCGTCCTGCTCTTCACGGCGTTCCCCGAACACGCCGCCGTCGCACCGGCGTTGGCTGCGGGAGCCTGCGGGCTGCTGGTCAAGGACGCCGGCGGTACGGCGGTGCGGGACGCGATCCGCAGCGTCGTCCGTACGGGTACGTTCCGCACCGGCACCTTCCGCAGCGGGCGGTCCGCCCCCTCCGCGGCCCCGGTCACCGCCCGCGAGTACGACGTGCTCCGGCTTGTCGCGGCCGGGTACACCAACCCGGAGATCGGCGAGGAGCTGAACCTGTCGGTCAACACGGTGAAGACGTACCTACGGGAGATGATGCACAAGCTCGCCGCCCGCAACCGGGCCCAGCTCATCTCCAATGCCCGCACACACGGACTGCTCTGACGGCAGCACCGCTGCCCGCTTCAGTCTCCGAGGACGCCCCGCTGCGCGGTGAGCGCGACCCGGGCAAGCAGCTCCCGGAACTGGGGCGGCGGCTCTTCCTCGCGCAACTCCGCGAGCAGCCGTGATCCAGCCTCCAGCTGCCCCCGGCCTGACCGCCCCCGCCTGATCGGGCCTGATCGCCCCCGTCCGGGCAGGGGCCGACCGCCCCCACCCGATCGAGCACGACAGCCCCCAGCTGGGCGGAACCTGGCGGCCCCTCGCTGGTAGGGGCCCGCCAGCCCACCCCCCTACACCGTCACCTGCCCATGGCACCCCTCGTAAGCCGTCCCCGACCCGCACCAGCACACCGCACCTCGCTGCGGAGGCCAGCTCACCGCCAAGCCCCGGGCCGCCAGCGTCGTCGCATACTGCGGCAGCAGCTCGGTCTCTCCCGGAGACGCGCCCTCGGACGCCGCGAACGCCTCGTAGGAGGGCACCGTCCCGGTGACGATGCCGAGGTTCGCCGTGCCGGAAGCGGCCAGTTCCCGCAGTGAGGCCTCTATCGTCGCGAGGTGCTCCTCGTGGGAGGGGTATTCCTCCGTCAGGCCCGGATACGCGGCGACCAGCTCCGCCAGTTCGTCCGTCGGCCAGTGCAGCACCGCCACCGGGAACGGGCGGGACAACGCCTCCCTGAACGCGCCCAGTTCCGCCCGGAGACGGGAGATCTCCGCCTGCAGCTCCGCCGGATTGTCCGAACCGAGGGACCACACCCGCTTGGGGTCGTGCAGCTCGTCCAGCGACACCGGCGACGAGTGCAGGGTGTCCGCGAGCCGGTCCCAGTCGTCGTGGGCCACGCCCAGCATCCGGCGGACGCGGTGGCGGCCGTAGAGGAGGGGGTGGGTCGAGTACGGGGGTTCCTGCGCGTCCCCGACCAGCAGACGGGCCCCCTCCGTGAACGTCTCCTGGGCCGCCTCCAACTCGTCGTGCGACTCCAGGGACTCCGCGACGATCACCCAGGGCGCGGGGTCGCGCGGGCCGGCCGCGCGGACGCCGTCGATGATCGCCCGGGCCTCCGCCTCGTGGCCGTACTCCCACAGGTTCGACGCCTTGAGGGCCCGTACGAGATGGGGGTTCTCCAGGGTGATCGGGGATTGCAGCAGACGGTCGTACAGGGCCGTCGCGGCGGGGCGGTCGCCGGCCAGTTCCCAGTGGGCCGAGGCCTGCACGAGCAGGTGTTCGGCGTCCTCGGGATAGAGGCCGGCGGTCCGCTCCAGGCGGGCCGCTTCGGCGATGTGGTCGACGTTTTCCGGAGGCGTGTCGGGGCGCATGGGATCACCGTACTGCCGACGACCGACAAAGCAGAGGGGCGGTCAGGAGAGTGGCCGGCGGTGTGAGGGGAGGCACCTCGACCGGTGCCTCCCCTCCTAAGCGACTCGTCAGTAACTCCGCGGCGAATCCTCAGCGGCTCAGATGGTCACACCGTCCACCTGCAGCGTCTGCACCGCACCTGCCGCGAACGGCACCGCCACCGTCTTGCCGCTCAGGAACCGGTCCGAGCGGGCCGTGTAGAGGTCGCTGCCGCCACCCGTCACCGTGGTCCAACGGGGGACCACGCCGCCCGAGCCGCCCGTCACCGTGGTGAAGTTGCCGAGGTTGAAGGTCAGGGTCTGGGCCGACGTGGACTTGTTGAGGGCCACGATCACCAGCCGCTTCGCGCTCGCGTCGTACGCCGCCACCGCGTAGTCGACGCCCGTGTCGAGGATCGTCATGCCGGGGCGGATGTGGCGGCTGAACTGGGCCATCACATAGTGCTTCGTCTGGACGGTCGTCGGCTGGAGGGTGTTCTCGTCGTAGGCGACCATCGCCCAGCCCGCCGTCGGGTCCATGACCTGCCAGTACACCCAGGCCGTGGGGTGCAGCCAGCGGAAGTCCAGGAGGAGGTTCGACGCCAGGGTCAGACCGGTCCCGTCCTTGTCACCGGTCTCCGAGTTCCACAGCTTCTTGCCGGACGTCGTCACCACGTCCGTGTAGAGGAGGTCGCGGCGGCCCCCGGAACCCTGGTAGCCGTGCACGTTGACCTGGTTGACCAGGGCCTTCGTCGACGAGTTGAACGCCGCCCAGGTCGAGCGGGCCACGTCGTAGTTCGTCTCGTCCGAGGCCGAGATCCTGATCCCCGTCAGGCCGCGCTTGTCCAGCTCGCTCCGCATGTACGGGAGCACGGCGGCCTGGACCGACGCGTCCATGTGGCAGCCCTCCTGCGTGCCGGTGGCCGTCCACCAGTTCGCCGAGGGCTCGTTGAACGGGTCCACCGTCGCGAAGTTCACGCCCCAGTTGTTCTTCGCGTAGAGGGCCACGGCGGCCAGGTGCGAGGCGTGCTGGCGGTAGTTCCAGGTCTGGAGGTTGTTGCCGCCGCCCGACGCGCCCGACGGGTTGTGGTTCGAACACATCCACCACATCGGCGAGTTGGCGAACAGTTCCGTCGTCGCGCCCCGCGCCACCGCCTTCGTCAGCGCGGCCCGCTGCTTGGCGTCCACGGACCAGTTCCAGGCCGAGGACGTCGGGTCCTCGTTGTTCCAGTCCTGCCAGTAGCCCTCGATCTGCTTGAACGCGGGGATGTTCGGCGACGCCACCATGGTCGCGCCGCCGACGCTGTTCCAACTGCACGCGCCGAGGTTGTAGCGGGCGATGTTCAGTCCCAGACCGGGCAGCGACTTCCCGCTGTACGTCACCGACTTGGTGGTGAAGAAGAGGTCGGCGAAGTCGTCCCGGGCGCCGAACACATTCGCCCACCAGGCGAGCGAGGTGCCCCAGCCCTCCCACGTCCCGTACTTGGCAGCGGGGTTGACCGTGATGGTCGCGTCGGCTCGTGCGGTGCCCGTGGCCAGGGCGCTGCCGAGGACCGTGCCACCTGCCGCAGCCAGCAGGGATCTGCGTCGGATCATGACTTCTCCGTCCGGATTACGACCTTCCGTTCATGTCACGAGGAAGCATCAGGTGTGGTGGGTGGGGTTGTCGAGAGTTCTGACAGCGCTTTCTAAAACCACTGGACGAAGTGGGCCCACCGGGACCGGTCGGGACAGATGCCCCGGCGGGCGTGTAGCGGGCCTGGGACGGGCCTGGTCACTTCGAGAGGTCTGGCCTATCGTGCAGGCGACCCACGTGAGGCGCGGAGGAGGCGTACGCATGCGGGCTCGGGCTCCTGCGGCACAGGTGGTACGGCACCGCACACTCCGCCGGCGCGCTTTCCGCCGCCGCGCGCTGTGGACCTGCGGCGAACTCCTCGTCACCCTCGGCACGGTCCTCGCGCTCCTCGTTGTCCACCAGCTGTGGTGGACCAACCGCCAGGCCGAGCAGGGCGCCCGGCAGGAGGTACGGGCCCTGGAGCGGGAGTGGGGCAGTTCGGCGGGCGGCTCCGATCCCGCCGACGACACGGACGGTACGGACGGCACCGACGGTACGGATGCCACGAGCGCGGCAGGGGCTTCCGGCTCCGGCGGCTCCGGTGGCTCCTCGGACTCCTCCGGCGGCGCAGGAACCGGCAGCACCCGCCGCACCAACTCCGGCTCAGATCAGCCCAGTTGGTCCCAGGCGTACGCCATCCTCACCATCCCCCGTCTCGATCTGCGCGTCCCCGTCGCCGAGGGCGTCAGCAAGCCGGACGTCCTCAACAAGGGGTATGTCGGCCACTACCCGGGTACGCAGCAGCCGGGCCAGGCCGGGAACTTCGCCCTCGCCGGGCACCGCAACACCCACGGCGAACCCTTCCGGTACATCAACCGGCTGCGACGCGGGGACGCCGTCCAGGTCGAGACGGCCGACGCGGTGTACACGTACACCGTCGACCGGACACTCCCGCAGACCTCCGCCCATGACGACGGCGCGATCAGGGCCGTACCCCGCTCCACCGTCAGACCGGCCTACGGCTACCGCACCCCCGGCTACTACCTCACCCTCACCACCTGCACCCCGGAGTACACGTCCCGCTACCGTCTGGTCGTCTGGGGCAAACTCGCGTCGATGCGGCTCCGCTGAACCCGAAGCCGGGCATCCTGTATAACGAACAGCAGGACATGTAGCAGACACGTAGTCTGACGCAGGGACGAGCGAGAGAGGGGGGCGTGCGCATGATCCGGAGCTGGAATCCGGTCCTGGTGAACCCGCGTACCGCCGCCGCGCTGTTCCTGCTCCTCGTCGAGGTCGCGCTGCTCGACGCCGGCAGCCTCTCCGCCGCCGTCGCCCTCGCGGCGACCGCCGCCGCCGGGTCCGCGTTCGTCGCCTGCTCGCTCATCGCCTCGCGCCTCGCGCCCGCCGTACCGCCCACCCGGGTCCGTACGGCCATCCGCGACCGGGCCCGCCGTACGGCCTTCCTGCCGCAACGCGACCCGGACGCCCGCGGCCGAACCCGCCCCCGCGCCCCCGGACGCACCCTCCCGGCGACCACCGCGTAGGGCAGGCACGGCAGCACCGACAGCCGTCAGCCGACACCCCCGCGCGGGTCGTCATACCGATCATCCCTACCGAACTCCGCGTCCATGGAGTCCCGGTACATCCCGGTACGACGAGACAGACCCCCGGAGGGCTCACTCACCCATGTCCACCTTCCTGACCGCTTTCGCGAACCTGGTCGAGCATCTCGCCGACCTGCTCCAGCCGCTCTTCCACGGCTCCTCGGCCGCCGCCGCGATCATCCTGTTCACCGCGTTCGTACGACTCCTCGTGCACCCCCTGTCCCGCGCGGCGGCGCGTGGACAGCGGGCGCGCGCCGCCCTGCAGCCGAGGGTCGCCGAGCTGCGGAAACGGCACGCGAAGGACCCGAAGAAGCTCCAGCAGGCCGTCATGGCACTGCACGCCGAGGAGAAGGTCTCGCCACTGTCGGGATGCTTCCCGAGCCTGTTCCAGCTGCCCGCGTTCTTTCTGCTCTACCACCTCTTCTCCAACCCGGAGATCGGCGGCCGGACCAACGGCCTTCTCACCCACCGGCTGCTCGCCGCGCCGCTGGGCGACCGCTGGGCCGACGCGCTCACCGGGGACGGGCTCCTCGGGCCCGCCGGGCTCGTCTACCTCGGCCTGTTCGCCCTGGTCGCTGCCGTCGCCACCTTCAACTACCGGCGCATGAAGCTGGTCATGGCGGCCAACCCGATGTCGGTGAACGCCGGTGGCGGCGGCGAGGCGGTGCCCGGACTGGCCTCCGCGGCCAAGTTCGCGCCCTTTGTGTCCTTCTTCACACTCTTCTCCGTGGCCGCCATGCCCCTGGCCGCCGCGCTGTACATGGTGACCAGCACGACCTGGAGCGCCGCCGAACGGGCCCTGCTGTACCGCTGGCAGCTCACCCCGCAGACCGATGCCCGACCCGGTACCCGAACCGGCGGTGCACAGTCCAGTACGTGAACCGGGTATTGCGGACCGGACGCCCAGCTTGGACGATCGACCAGTCCTCCGATGAATGGTGACCGGGGGAGGTAACAGCGGGACAGAGGGAGAGAGCGACCATGAAGCTGCTGCGAGTCGGTACGGCGGGGTCGGAGCGGCCCGCGCTGCTCGACGCCGAGGGAACCCTGCGGGACCTGTCGGGGATCGTCGCGGACATCGACGGGCAGCTGCTCGCCGACGACACGGCTCTCGGCCGGATCCGCGCCGCCGCCGACGCCGGTGAGCTGCCCGCGCTGGACGAGACCGGTCTGCGGATCGGGCCGCCGCTGGCCGGCGTCGGCAAGATCGTGTGCATCGGGCTCAACTACCACGACCACGCCCGCGAGACCGGCGCCGAGCCGCCCGCCGAGCCGGTGATCTTCTTCAAGGCGGCGGACACGGTCGTCGGGCCGTACGACACCGTGCTCGTGCCGCGCGAGTCGACGAAGACCGACTGGGAGGTGGAACTCGCGATCGTCATCGGACGTACCGCCCGCTACCTCGGCTCGCACGAGGAGGCGCTCGCGCATGTCGGCGGGTACGCGATCTCGCACGACGTCTCCGAGCGCGAGTTCCAGCTCGAGCGGGGCGGGACCTGGGACAAGGGCAAGAACTGCGAGACGTTCAACCCCCTCGGCCCCTGGCTGGTGACCGCGGACGAGGTCCCCGACCCGCAGGCTCTCGGACTGCGGCTGTGGGTCAACGGCGAGCTGAAGCAGAACGGCACGACCGCCGAGCAGATCTTCGGGGTCGCCGAAGTCGTGCGGTACGTCAGCCAGTTCATGACCCTGTACCCGGGTGACGTCATCAACACGGGTACGCCGGCGGGCGTCGCGCTGGGTGAGCCCGAGCCCCAGCCGTTCCTTCGGGCGGGGGATGTGGTCGAGCTGGAGATCGACGGGTTGGGGAGGCAGCGGCAGGCGTTCAAGGACGCGTGAGCGCTCCGCTGGGTTGGGGGGATTCGGGTGCGGGTTCGGTGGGGGCTGGTCGCGCAGTTCCCCGCGCCCCTGAGACGGCGCTTCGCGCCTGTTCAGGGCGCGGTGCCGCTGAGACGGCGCTTCGCGCCTGTTCAGGGCGCGGTGCCTCGCGTGCCACCGAGGTGATCAGGTCTCGCAGTCTGGATACGTACAGGCGCATGTTCTTGTGGGCCACGTCTGTGTCCGGGTAGCGGGCGGCGAACTGGAGGCCCTCGTGCAGGCGGGTGATCCAGGCGCAGACCTGGTCGCCGTACGAGACTCGGATCAGGCCGTACGCCTTCAGGTCATCCCACCTCTCCGAGCCCGCGATGTCCCGGGTGTCCACGAACGAGGCGATCGAGTACAGGTCCGGTGAGGTGGGCCGGAAGTCGGAGCCCAGCAGTTTCAGCACCCGGGCGATCGGCATCCTCGACAGCTTGCCGTCGCACCGGGCGATGAAGTTCCGCCACTCCGCGACGATCGAAAAACGACCGACCGCGTCCGGAGGAAACGCGCCCCCCTCGGGACCTGGGCAGATCCCCTCCAGTCCCTTACGTCTCTCTCACGTCTCCCGGACCTCCTGGACCCCCTCCCGACTACTTCAGGAGGTCGGCCAGGCGGCGCCAGCCCTCGCGGGGGAGTGCGCCCCTGGACCTGTCCTCGACGACCTGGAGGGTGACATGGTCCGCGCCCGCCGTGTGGAAGGCGTCGACGCGCTCGCGTATCCGGCTGTCGTCGCCCCACGCGAACACCGCGTCGATGAGACGGTCACTGCCGCCGTCCTTGAAGTCGTCCTCGGTGAAGCCGATACGGAGGAAGTGGTTGGTGTAGTTGGGCAGCGTCAGATACATGGCGAGGGTGCCTCGGGCGGTCGTCCGGGCGCTGTCCGGGTCCGTGTCCAGTACGACCTTCAACTCCGGTGCCAGCAGCGGGGTTTCGCCCAGCGCGGCGCGGGCCTGCGCGGTGTGTTCGGGGGTCACGAGGTACGGGTGCGAGCCGGCGGCGCGGTTCCGCGACAGCTCCAGCATCTTCGGGCCGAGCGCGGCCAGCAACCGGCGTTCGGCGGGCTGACCCGCCGCGTCCAGGGCGTCGAGGTACTCGACCATCGAGGCGTACGGGCGACGGTACCGCTCCGCCATCCCGGCGTGACTCACCCCGAGGCCGAGCAGGAAGCGGCCGGGGTGGCTCGCTTCCAACTCCGCGTAGACGGACGCCGTTTCGGCGGCCTCGTAGTCCCAGATGCTCTGGATGCCGGTGGCCACGACTAGCCGCGAGGTCGCCTCGACGAGCGGGACGGCGTGCCGTACGCCCGGACTGCCGCCCAACCAGAGGGCCGGGAAGCCCAGTTCCTCCAGTTCGGCGGCGGCCTCGGCGCGCTCGGTGGCTCCCTCGGGGTCCTCCGCACGCATCCCGAAACTCCAGATGCCGTACCGCCCGACGGTTTCCTTCAGTGTGCCGAGCTGTGAGGCGCTGACCTGGTTCATCGGTTGTCTTTCCCTCCGAGTCCGGATGCCGTGCTACGGCTCGGTGAAACGGAGGGACCCTCGAGATAATTCCCGGCAATGCCCGGGGACGTGATCCCGTGACCGCTCCCGGCTCCCCCTACACCTTCTACACCTTGAGGAACGTCTCCAACGCCTCCACCACCATGCGGTGGTCCTGGAGTTGGGGCAGCCCCGACACCGTCACCGACCCGATCACGCCGACGCCCTCGACCGTGATCGGGAACGAGCCGCCGTGGGCCGCGTAGATGTCCGGGTCGAGCCGTGAGTCCGCCTCGAACGTCGTGCCCTTGGCGCGGAACCGGGCGCCCACCAGATAGGAGGAGGCGCTGTACCGCTCCACGACCCGGCGTTTGCGGTCGATCCAGGCGTCGTTGTCGGGGGTCGAGCCGGGCAGGGCGGCGTGGAAGAGCTGCTGGCCGGCCCGGTGGATGTCGATGGCCACCGGCGCCTGCCGCTCCCGCGCCAGCTCCACGAGCAGCGAACCCAGGGTCCAGGCGTCCTCGTGCGAGAACTGCGGGAACACCAAGTGCCGTTCCTGTGCTTCGAGTTCCTCGACGCTCGGGGTGAGTTCGGGCGCGATGCGCGGCCCGAGGGACGGTTGTCCGGTCGCCTTGTGGCCGAGGTGCTGGCCGGGCTTCTGGCTGGTCATCGCAGGGTCACCGTCACCTTCTCGTTCGCGGAACGCCGAGCCGCTTCCAGTACGTCGAGCGCGGCTGCCGCCTCCAGCGCGGTCACCGGGTTGGGGCCGCCGTCGCGCAGGGCCGCGGCGATCGCAGAGTAGTACTTCTCGTACGCGCCGGGCAGGGTCGGCTCCGGCCGCCCACCACCCGTGAGCGGGGACTCTCCGGCCCCGACCCGCCCCCACATGCTCTCGGGCTCGAGCCCCCAGCCGGCGTCCCCCGGCCGCCCGCCCGACTTCAGGGTGTCCTCCTGCGGGTCGAGGCTGTACTTCACGTACCCGGCGCGCGAGCCCAACACCCGGAAGCGCGGACCGAGTTGGGCGGTGGTCGCGGAGACGTACAGATGGGTGCGTACACCGCTCGAGTGGGTGAGCGCGATGAACGTGTCGTCGTCGGTCTCGGCGCCCTGGCGGCGGATGTCCGTCTCGGCGTAGACGGAGTCGACGGGACCGAAGAGGGCCAGTGCCTGGTCGACGACATGGCTGCCGAGGTCGTACAGCAGTCCACCGAACTCCGCCGGGTCGCCGGACTCGCGCCAGCCGCCCTTGGTCTGCGGACGCCACCGCTCGAACCGCGACTCGAACCGCCAGACGTCACCCAGTTCGCCCTCCGCGAGCAGCTTGCGCAGGGTGCGGAAGTCGTGGTCCCAGCGGCGGTTCTGGAAGACGGAGAGAAGCAGTCCGCGCTGGTCGGCGAGGGTGGCGAGGTCACGCGCCTCGGCCGCCGTGCCCGCCACGGGCTTGTCGACGACGACGGGCAGGCCGGCCTCGAGGGCGGCGGTCGCCAGCGGGACGTGCGTCTTGTTCGGGGACGCGACGACGACGAGGTCCAGCTCGTCGGCGCGGGCGAACAGCTCGTCCGGGCCGCCGGCGATCCGTACGTCCGGGAACCCGGCGCGGGCCCGCGCCTGCCGCTCCGGGTTCCCGGTGACGACCGTGTCGAGGACGAGGCCCTCGGTGGCGGCGATCAGCGGGGCGTGGAAGACGGAGCCCGCGAGGCCGTAGCCGACGAGGCCGACGCGGAGGGGTGTGCCAGTCGTACCAGTCATGCCGTCCACTTTCGCAACGCTGTTGCCAAAGTGCAAGCAGTGGGGACAATGTTCACGTGACCAGCGTGAACAGGACGAACGCCCGCCCGAACCGCGGCGGGGACCCCGCCGTTGCGGCCCCGGGGGTCAACCTGCCGGCCCTGCGCAGCCACAACACCGCGCTCGTCCTCGACCTCCTGCGGGCGGCCGGCCCGGAGGGCATCAGCCGCCTGGAACTGGCCGAGCGAACCGGCCTGACCCCCCAGGCGGTCAGCAAGATCACCGCCCGCCTGCGCACCGAGGGCCTGTCCGCCCAGGCGGGCCACCGAGCCTCCACGGGCGGCAAACCCCGCACGGTACTGCGCCTGGTCCCGGAGGCGGGCCACGCGGTGGGCGTCCACCTGGACCGCGACGAGGTGAGAACGGTGCTGGTCGACCTGGCGGGGACGGTGGTGGAGGAACGCAGAGCCCCCCTGAACCTGGGCGCGGGCGCGGAGACAGTGATCGAGGGGGTGGCGGGGGAGGTGGGGGCGCTGCTGCTCGGCTGGGGGGCGGGAGGGCCTGGTGGGTCCGGGGAGTCCGGGGAGTTCGGGGAGTTCGGCGGGTCTGGCGGGTCTGGCGGGTCTGGTAGGCCCGGGGAGTCGAGTGGTTCCGGGACGGCCCGTAGGTCTGGTGGGGCCGACGTGCTTGGGGAACTCGGCAGGTCCAGCCGGGTCCAAAGGCCCAGCGGAGCCGGGGGGTTCGGGGGGTCTCGGGGGTTCAGGGGTTCCGCAGGGTTCGGCTGGTCGAGCGGGGCCATGGGGGCCGACGGGGCCGAGGGGCCCGGCAATCTGGGCGGTCCCGGCGGTCCCGGCGGTCCCGGCGGTCCCGGCAGTGCCGGCAGTCCCGGGGGTTCCCGGGAGCCCGGCGGGCATGGTGGCCCCAGTGGGCCCGGGTCCCCGGGCGGGGCCCCCGGCGGGCATGGTGGCCCCGGGTCCCCGGGCGGAGCCCCCGGCGGGCATGGTGGCCCCGGTGGGGCCGGGTCCCAGGTCAGGGCCCTGCTCGGGGTCGGAGTCGCTCTGCCCGGCCCGCTCGATCACGCCCGGGGCGTCCTGCATCGGGTGACCGGGTTTCCCCAGTGGGACGGGTTTCCGTTGCGGGACGCGCTGGCCCGGCGGCTCGGGGTGGCGGTCGCCGTCGACAAGGACACCAACGCCGCCGCGCTCGGGCTGGCCGTCGGGGGCGAGGGCGGCTCCTTCGCCTACCTGCATCTCGGTACGGGGCTCGGCGCCGGTCTGGTGATCGGCGGAGCGCTGCACCGGGGGGCCAGGACCGGCGCCGGGGAGTTCGGGCACCAGGTCATCCAGCTGGACGGACCCCCCTGCGGCTGCGGCGACCGCGGCTGCATCGAGGCGCTGTGCCTCGCCGCGGTGGCTCGCGGCGACCTGGACGAGGCGGCCCGGGTGCTCGGCGCCGGCGCCGCCAACCTCGTGGGGCTGCTCGACATCGACCGGGTCCTGCTGGGCGGCCGTACCGTCGCCGCGCAGCCGGAACGGTTCGTACGAGGAGTCGCCGCCGTTCTCGCCGAGCGCGCCCGGCGCGAGGGGGCCGACCGGGCGGTGCCCGTAGAGGTCGCCCCCGGCGGGGCACGCGGAGTAGCGGAGGGCGCGGCCCAACTCCTCCTCGGACCCCTGTTCGGGCGGGCGGAGGGATGAGCGCGGGACGAAACCCGGGGGGGCCGGCCGCCCCGCCCTGCGATCCTCGGTCCATGACCGCTCGCAACCGGCGCAGGCGCCCCGGACGAAGACTTCCCCAGCACCTGGCCTGGCCGCTCACGACCACCGACGTCAACGAGTCTCTCGGTGAACTCGCCTCGCACATAAGGGAGTTGCGCTTCCTCGCCGGGCGCGACAGCGGGACGGTCGTCCTCGGAGCCGGCTGGCTCGCCCCCGAGTCACGCAACTACGGCCGAGGCGTCCACCCGGACAGCGTCGGCTTCTCCGTGGACGTTCACCCGGTCGACTCGGCCGAGCGCGCCGCGATCCGTGCCGTCCTGAGGGAAACCGCCCTCCCGCGACTCCACGCCTGGATGACGCAGGGCCTCACCGGTGCCGAGACCTGGCGCCAGACCTCCCACCTCCGCCACTGGCACCTCACCGACGGCCGGCTCACCCACACCGACGAGGCGGCATGAGCCGACGACGAAGAGCCGACCACGACCGAGTCCGCGGAGTGTGCCGAGTCCGCCGATCGGGCGCATTCGCGGGCCCGTTCGGGGCGTAGCACCGCACACCCCGGAGCGGTGTCGCCCGACACCCCCACCTCTCCGGCATGGTCATGTGTTCATGCGACTGTGTACCTGCGTCACCAACACCATCACCGCAACGGTCACCGCAACCGCGACAGCCGCCCTCCTCGCCGCACCGGGAGCCCTGGCCGTCCCCGCGCACGCGGCCGGCTGTGCCGCCGCCACTCCCACCGACCGTGACTTCCCCCTCACCACCCGCATCCACGGCGGCCCCGCCGCCTACGGAGCCGGTGGCGAGCACCGGACCTGGCGGCTCGACCTCACCAACAACACCGCCCGGACCTGCACGGACATCCACCCCGTCCTCGTACTCGTCGACGAACGCCGTGCCCTGACGGCGGCCCAGCCCCGCCTGGAGTTCTACGACGGACACCGCGCCCGCCCCTACCCCGTCCGGTTCGAGGCCACGGACGCCGACGAGACCATCGGGGTCTTCGACGGCGACGGGTTCCCCGGGTTCACCGTCGAGCCGGGACGGACCCTCTCCGTGGAGGTGCGGCTCGCCATCGGCGCCGGAGCGGTGGCCAACGACATCGTCGCCAACGCGGCCGTCGTCCAGCGGCACGCCGACGACGGCGACTGGGTCGGCCAGTCCAACGACTACCACTTCCGCGTCCTCGCCCCGGACCAGGCGTCGAAGTCCGAGCCGCAGCCGGAGTCGAATTCCGCGTCGCACTCGCCCTCGGCCCGTCCCGTACCCGGCGTACGGGACGGGCCGGCGCGCACCGGTGAGCTCGCCGGCACCGGTCGCCGCGAGGCCGCGCTCCGCCTCGCCGGTATCGCGTGCGTGCTGCTGCTGACCGGCGGCGGCGTCCTGCTGATCGCCCGGGTCCGAGGCGTGGGACGGACCTGAACCGGCCATTCCCCCAAGATCCGGCCTGTGACAGTCTGGGGCGCACGCGCCATCTCGTACGCGTGTACGGCAACGCGGCGCGACCACCGCAACGCAACGCAACAAGCAGTGCAGGAGCAGGAGACCGGACATGGCAGACCGCAAGCCCATCGACTCGTGGCTCACCGACATGGACGGTGTGCTCATCCACGAGGGCGTGCCGATCCCCGGCGCCGATGCCTTCATCAAGAAGCTGCGCGAGTCGGGCAAGCCGTTCCTGGTGCTCACCAACAACTCGATCTACACCCCGCGCGACCTGCACGCCCGCCTGCGCCGTATGGGCCTCGAGGTGCCCGTGGACAACATCTGGACCTCGGCGCTCGCCACCGCCAAGTTCCTCGACGACCAGCGCCCCGGCGGCACGGCCTATGTCATCGGCGAGGCCGGCCTGACCACCGCCCTGCACGACATCGGGTACATCCTCACCGACCACGAGCCCGACTACGTCGTCCTCGGCGAGACCCGCACCTACTCCTTCGAGGCCATGACCAAGGCCGTACGCCTGATCGAGGGCGGCGCCCGTTTCATCGCCACCAACCCGGACGAGACCGGCCCCTCCACCGAGGGCCCGCTGCCCGCGACCGGTGCCGTCGCCGCGCTGATCACCAAGGCGACCGGCCGGAAGCCGTACTTCGCGGGCAAGCCCAACCCCCTCATGATGCGGACCGGGCTGAACGCGATCGGCGCGCACTCCGAGACCAGCGCGATGATCGGCGACCGCATGGACACCGACGTCCTGGCGGGCATCGAGGCCGGCATGCAGACCTTCCTGGTCCTGACCGGCCTGACCGGCCCCGACCAGGTGGAGAACTTCCCGTACCGCCCGTCCAAGATCGTCGACTCCATCGCGGACCTCGTCGACCGAGTCTGAGCCCACCCTCGGGCGGCCTTCCAGCAGATCTTCCGGCGGCCCTTCGGGTACGCCGCCAAACCCGTCGCAACCCGTACGGAGCAGCCGTACCCGCTCCGGAGATGCGGACCGCCGCCCGGAGGAGGAGTCTCCAGGTGTCTGGAGGTTCACGATGAGTTCCATGCGACTCACTCTCTGTGCCGGTGCCGTGGTCGCCGCCGCGCTCACCGCCGTGCCCGTGGCGTACGCGGCCGGCGGGGGCGTCACGGTGACCCCGGCCTCCCCGGCGCCAGGCACCGACGTACGGCTGGTCGTGCGCGGCTGCACGGGAAAGACGGGGACCGCGAAGTCCGAGGCGTTCGTCGCCGATGTGCTGCTCGCGGCGCGGGGGCCGGACGGCGCGCTCGTCGGCGGGTCCCGCGTCCGCTCCTCGCTCGCGCCGGGCACGTACGACGTCACCGTCGGCTGCGACGGACAGAACGGCAAGGTCAAGGGCGCGCTCGCCGTGTTCGCGAAGGGAGGACCGGGTGAAGGGGCCGGAAAGCCGTCCCCCGGCCGTCCCTCCACGAACCCCTCGGCCGGGCCCTCGCGCGGCGCCGCCTCACCCGTCGCTCCCGTGCCCGCCGGTGGCGGCGGCGCGGCGGAGGAACTCGCCGCCGCCGAGCGCCTCGCCGACGACGCGCGGGGCGCGGGCCCCGGCACCCGGCAGGCCGTGGTCGGGCTGGTCCTCGCGGGCGTCGCGGCGGTCGTCGTGGCGGTGCGCGGATTCCGCCGGGGCCGTGGGACGGACTGACCCGTCATGTCCGACGCCGACGACGAACGCTCTTCCGGCACCGCGCGCCTGACCATGGGCGTGGCCTGGGCGCTGCTGCTCCTCGGGCTGTGGCTGTGGGGCCGCGAGGTGACCGACGTACGCCACGGCATATCCGCGCCCACCACCGGCGACATCGCCGCCGTGGGCCGCCCTCCGGACCCCGAACTCCCGCCCGCGCACGAGCCGTTGAGCGGCGCCCTGCCGCAGCGCGTGGACATTCCCGCACTGGGTGTGCAGGCCCCGGTGGTGGCCCGCGGCCTCGACCGGCGCGGCGCGATCGACCCGCCGCCCTTCGACCAGGCGGGCGTCGTGGGCTGGTACGGATCCGGTACCCGGCCCGGCGCCGCCGGTGCCGCGCTCCTCGTCGGGCACGTCGACACCGAGAGCCGCCCCGCCGTCTTCTACAAGGTCAGCACCCTGCGGCCGGGCGCGACGATCCGCGTCACCCGGTCGGACGGCAAGGTCGCCGAGTTCACCGTCGACGACATCCGAGTCCTGCCGCGCGAACGCTTCGACGCCCAACAGGCGTACGGCACCCGGCAGTCGGGCCGCGCGGAGCTACGGCTCATCACCTGCGGCGGTACGTTCGACCGGGCCACCCGCACCTACACGGCGAACGTGATCGTGTCGGCGTACCTGACAGGAATGGCAGCCTGAACCCGTGTCTCCGGAGAGTCACCCCATGCCCCCGCCCTGCCCGGTCGGCGACCCGCTCCCCCCATGGCCGCCGACCGGGCCGGCCCTCGACCGCGCGCGCTCGGGCTGCGGGAGTAACCCGGCGACCGGCGCGGGAGGTTCCGTTACCCGCCCCCGAAACGCGGACGGTGAACTGTTGGCCCGGGCTGGGGCCGCCCGGGACGACTGTAGAACGGATGAGCGCCCAGGCCTAGGGGAGATTAACGCCAAGTCCCCGTGCGGTGGCTCTGAGTCATCCACGCAGGTACGCGGGTAGTGGACGGCTCAACGAACCGTCCCTCAGCCGCCGCCCCCGGCCCCGCCGTTCGGGGCCGGAGCCGTCCGGATACCCCGCCCGAACACGCTGTAACAGCTAGCCGACAACGAACGGGCGATCTCGTGGGCGCCCGGCCACCTATGTCAGGATTGAGGCTTACGCCACTGCATCCAGGGAGGGGACCAGGACAGTGCACCCGAGGGGGAGTTCGATGTTCGGCAGTAAGGGGGCGCCCTGGGGGAGGGCGTCCGTGGCAGTGCTGGGGGCGGCACTGCTGTTCACCGGTTGTTCCTCCGACAAGGGGGACGGCGACGAGCCGGCCAAGGAGGCGGCAGCCAGGATCACCCAACAACCGAAGGGGACCAACCCGTTCTGGGTGAATCCCGACGGCAACGCGGCGGAACAGGTCGCCGCGTACGTCAAGAACGACAAGACGACGGACGCCGAGCAGATCCGGAAGATCGCCGAGCAGCCGACCGGCGAGTGGATCAGCCCGGAGAGCCCGGAGGCGGAGGCCCGCGGCTTCACGGAGGCCGCGCAGAAGGCGGACCGCTCCGCACTCCTCGTCCTCTACAACATCCCGCACCGCGACTGCGGCCAGTACTCCAGCGGAGGCGCCGCCGACGGCGACAGCTACCGCGCCTGGATCGACGGCGTCGCCAAGGGCATCGGCGACCGCGCGGCCACGGTGATCCTGGAACCGGACGCGATCCTCCACCTCGTGGACGGCTGCACGCAGGAAGAGTTCCACGAGGAGCGGTACGACCTGCTGAACGGGGCGATCGACACGCTGTCGGCGCTGCCGAACACCAAGGTGTACCTGGACGCGGGGAACGCCGGGTGGACGCATCCCGACCAGATCTTCGAACCCCTCAAGTGGGCCGGGATCGAGAAGGCGGACGGGTTCTCCGTCAACGTGTCCAACTTCTACTCCACGGCGGACTCCATCGCGTACGGCAAGGAGCTGTCGGCGAAGGTGGGCGGCAAGCACTTCGTGGTGGACACGTCCCGCAACGGGAACGGGCCCTACACCGGAGGAAAGGCCGAGGAGAACTGGTGCAACCCTCCTGGGAGGGCGCTGGGGGAGTCTCCGACGGTGAAGACGGCTGATCCGCTGGTGGATGCGTATCTGTGGGTCAAGCGGCCGGGGGAGTCGGACGGGGAGTGCAAGGGGGGGCCCAAGGCCGGGCAGTGGTGGGCTTCTTATGCGCTCGGGCTTGCGAAGGCGAGTAAATGACCAAGGGGGGTGGGGGTTCTGTGGTGGGTCGGCTGCGGGCCGTCCGTGGCTTGTCGCGCAGTTCCCCGCGCCCCTAAAAGCGACTCGGCGCCCCTTGCCAACAAGGGGCGCCGATCACCTACCTAGGGGCGCGGGGAACTGCGCGACTAGCCCCCACCGGCCCGCAGCCGACAACGCACCCTTTGACCCGAGTGGATCAAGGCACCTTCACCCACTGAGCCTTGCTCGGAGTCCCCTGGTCGTCCGTCACGAACAGCATGTACCAGCCCGACTCCACCAGGTTCCGGTTCTTCGGGACCGTCACCGTGATGGTGTCCTTCGTCTTCTTCAGGTCGAGGGCGATGGAGCGCTGGTCGACGTCCGTCACGTGCGTCGACGCGCTCGGGCGGATCAGACGCGCCGTCTTGATCGTGGACGCGTCCGCGGACTTGAAGGTGCCCGACGCGCCCCGGGCGATCGTCTGCGGGCCGCCCGACAGCGAGGGCTGCGCGTCGTGGTACAGGTACGGCGGCGTGTAGATCTCGATGCGCTGTTCGAACTTGCCCGGCTTGGTGTCGGCCTTGTCCGCGTACAGGGAGTCCGAGCCGAAGAACATGATCCGGCCGTCGGGCAGCAGGATCGAACCCGAGTGGTAGTTACGGCCCACCAGCGGGTCGGCGACCCTCCTGAGCTTCCCGGTCTGCGCGTCGTACATATGGGCCTGGAGGATGTTGGAGGCGCCACGGCCCCGGTAGTCCTCCGAGCCGCCCGAGATCATCACCGTGTCGTCGGGGAGGATCGAGTACTGCGGGTAGCGCGTGCCCTTCTCCAGTGACGGCCCGTCCGTGAACCTCGGGTCGGCCGCCAGGAGGTCGATCAGGCGGGTCTTCTTGCTGGAGAGCTTCGACTCGCCGACCCCGCCCCCGCCGATCACCATGTACTTCTCGTCCTGCGCCGGCGGCAGCAGCACCGTCCCGGCGGTCTCCAGCATGTTGGGGTCGCTCAGCCCCTTCAGCTTGGTGAACTTGTTCGTCGCCACGTTCCAGATACCGGGGTCACGGCCGACGTTGTCGGGTCCGTAGCCCGCGTTCGCGCCCGAGTAGAACATCTCGCCGTTCTGCATCAGCGAGATCGCCGGGTACGTCGGGAACTGGCGGGTGTGGGTCGTGTACGTCCACTTCTTGGTCTTCGGGTCGTACATCTCGTTCTTGCCCGGCACCAGCTGGCCGATCTCGTCCAGGCCGGAGAGGCTCAGGATCTTGCCGTCCGACATGGTGGTGAGCGTCGGGTACCAGCGGGCCTCGTTCATCGGGTCGACCTTGATGTACTTCTCGGCGACCGGATCGAACTCGAAGGCGTCGCGGATGCCCTGGAAGTCCTTCTTGTCCAGGGCGAGCTTCTCGGCGATGCCGTACGTGTTGCGGGAGTCGGCGCCCGACAGGCCCTGCACGCGGTAGTTGTCCTGCGTACCGGTCTCGTACTTGGCGCCCTTCTTCTGCGCCTCGACATAGATCCGGCCGAGCCCCGGCTCGTTGCGCAGGAACGCGCCCGTCGCCTTGTCGAAGACCTTCGTCGCGCGCTCCACGACGACCGGGTCCTTCGACACGAACGTCTTGCCGTTCTCCTTGCCGGTGAACTTGGTGCCCGCGGGCAGGGTGATCGGCTTGTCCGGGTTCTCGTTGTGGACGACCATCAGGCCGCCCGCCTTGGTGACGTCACCCTTGAGCTTCTCGTACCGCTTGGTGCCGCCCGCGATCAGCAGGTTGCCGTTGGCGAGCTGCGTGTGGCCGGTGCAGAACAGGTCGGCGGGCGTCGGGATCTTCTTGATCGTGCCCTTGACCGGGTCCCAGATGCGGGTGTCGAACTTCTTCGCGTCGAAGTTGTCCGCGTTGTTGCCGGAGCCCGCGACGAGCAGGACCTTGCCGGTGTGCAACAGGGCCGCGTGGATGGTGTTCTGCCGGTACTTCTCCGGGAAGTTCACCACCTCCCACTTGCCGTTCTCGGCCTTGTACTCCGGTCTGTTGATCTTGTAGTCGTGGTACTTCTCGGTGCTGAAGCGGTACACCCACGGCCCGTTCATCCCCGCCAACGCGAGGACCACCGCCGTGCCTATCGCGAGACGACGGGCGCGGCGGCGGCCTGCACGGTCTTTCATTCCTTACGTCCCCCAAGTCCACCAAGGGCAATCTGCATGGTCTGGTCGTTGCCCCCGCTCCCCACGCTGCCTTCGCCCGTCCCGCCCGATGCGGCCCACTGGGGCTTGTGCTGCGGCGCATGGGTGGAGTGGGGGGCGTGCGGGGCGTGCGGGGCGTGTGGCGTCTGTGCCGTCGGCTGGGCCGGCACCGTCGGGTACGGCGAGGGGACGGCATCCTGCGGCTCGGCGGCGGCGGCCGGACGGGCGGCAAGCTTCTTCTTCTCCTGGCGCAGCATGAGCCGCCAGACGATGATCGGGGTCGCGGTGATCCCCGTGGCGAACGTCGCCCAGATGATCATCGCGGGGTGCGAGTGCCCGAAGGCGAAGCCGGCCGCGATCGAGCCGCCGAAGATCAGGATGAAGTACCAGTGGTACCTGAACGTCCCGAACCAGCGGTCCGGGCTCGCCGAGTCGCCCTTGGGTGTGACCACGAACTTGCTCTTGCGCCGCAGCGCGGAGTCGATGAGCGCCTTCGCGTAGAGCGGCGCCGACAGCGCGGACATCACCATGCCCGCCACACCACCCGAACCCTCCGGCTCGTGCGGGGAGACGTTGTGCCGCCGGTTCCAGATGTACAGGCCGATCTGCAGCGCCGAGGCGTTGCCGTAGAGCATCAGCCACACGGTCGGGTCGATGTTCACACCCGAGGCGCCCAGGCCCAGGAACAGCGCGCAACTCAGCGCCGCGAGGATCCAGTTGAGGGCGGACATCGGGTAGAAGATGATCATCATCGTGTAGTTGAAGAGCTTGCTCGGCGGCAGCGAGTACCAGCCCTTCCAGTACTGCGTGAGGATCGTCTCGTACGTCCCGCGCGACCAGCGCATCTGCTGCGTGAAGAAGTCCGTCCACGCGCTGGGACCCTCACCGACCGCGAGCACGTCCGGCGTGTAGACCGAGCGCCACTTCTTGCCCGTCGCCGGGTTCTTGTGGCGGTGGATCTCGAAGCCGGTCGCCATGTCCTCGGTGATCGAGTCGTACAGTCCGCCGATCTGCTTCAGCGCCCTGATGCGTACGGCGTTGCTGGTGCCCACGAACATGGGCGAGCCGTAGCGGTTGCCGGCCCGCTGGATCAGCGCGTGGAAGAGGAACTGCTGCGACTCGGCGGCCTTGGTGACGAAGTTGTCGTAGTTCCCGTAGACCTGCGGGCCGATGACGAAGCCGATGTTCGGGTCCCGGAAGAAGCCGAGCATCCGCTCCAGGTAGTTGGGCAGCGGGACGTGGTCGGTGTCGACGGAGGCGAAGAAGTCGTAGTCGTCGCCGTGCGCGTCGAGCCAGGCGTTGTAGTTGCCGTGCTTGGTCTTGGCGCGGTGCGGGCCCTTGGGCTGGTTCCACTTCGCGACGCCCTTGCGGGAGAAGTGGTGCACGCCCAGGCGCTCGCAGACCGCCTTCACATCCGGGTCGTCGCCCTCGTCCAGCAGCCAGACATGCATGAGGCCGCGGTGCCGGATCCGCACCGCGGCTTCGAGCGTCTTCGTCACCATGTCCAGCGGCTCCTTGCCGGGCACGAAGGAGGTGAGGAAGGCGACTCTGGTGCCGGTCTCGGGCACCACCGGGATCGGGTCGCGGGCGACCAGGGTCGCGTGCGCGTTCGACAGCACGTTCAGGCAGCGGAACAGCTCGATCAGACCGATCGAGACGAGCATCACGATGTCGAGCGCCGGCAGGAAGTCGTAGGCCGGGTAGTCGCGTTCGGTCCAGTGCGCGGGCTGGAGCAGCCAGACGAGCAGGACGATGGAGAGCAGCGGAGCGGCTCCCAGCATCAGCGCGGCTCGTAGGCGGTGCGGCTCCTGCGAGAGCAGGGACCGGTACTTGACCGTGTACGGCTTGGTCGGGTCGGGCTGTGTGAGGGGTCCGGCAAGCCGGCTGTAGTGCTCGTAGTCGTACTTCGGCAGGGTCTTCTTGATCCGGCGGAAACCGCCGGTCCGGTTTGACGGCAGCCTGAGCTGGGTCGTCTGTGATCCGTCGAAGTTGTGCCGGGCGCCCGTCGGCGTCGACGTCATGAGTCATCCCCCCACACGCGGGTCACCGCGTGTTTGTCGGTTCCTATGCGTTCGCTCGGCCCCCCTCGGCCTTCACAAACGCATCAGTAATGGACCACTGCCCCCACGTCATCCACACTCTATAGACATGGAAGTGTGCCCTTCCGGTTGCATGATGCCCCCCTCGGCATCTGTTCATGAACGGGGCCCCATCCCCGTGTCAACGCAACCGGTCCCGCCCCCAAGTGCCGCGTATCCGCAGCATCTTGCAGCCCAGGGTTCTATGCCGTTCAGCATGATCGCAAGACGCGAAACACGGTGTTTACCGGTCATACGCGCTCATTGTGACGGCTGTTGAGCCCGATTGGTGTGACTGTGGCCGGTTGTGCGCGGATGATGTCGAAGTGCTTACGAATTGTCTCCCTGGGTGTTCGAGGAAATCCCCGGCGGTCTTCCGAGGCGCGTACTGCCGGGCGCGACGCCGGGCGGACGCGAACAGGCCCCCCGCTGAGCGGAGGGCCTGTCGTGTGTCTGTGCGCCGCCAGGGACTCGAACCCCGGACCCGCTGATTAAGAGTCAGCTGCTCTAACCAACTGAGCTAGCGGCGCGCGGTGACGTCGACAACTCTACCCGACCCCGGTGCATGGTCCGGACCACCGGAGTGTCGCGCCGGGCCGTGGGCCCGCTGTACATCATTCGGACCGTCAACATGCGACAGCGGGTGACAGTTGAGAAACTGCGAGCGTGGAGAAGCGCGCAAGTCATCGCCGGGTGAGTGAGGGGAATCGTATGGCGACTCCGGTATTCGAGGAATTCGATCCCGCGAGCGACTGCGAATGCCCCGGATGTGTTCACGGGCGAAGGGCCGCACCCTATTCGGGCCCGGTGTCGGGCACGGGTCCAGGACCCGCCCGTACGGCCGTCAGGCGGACCCTCGTCGTCGCCGCCGCGGCCTCCACCGTCCTCGGCGCCGGCCACGCCCTGCCGGCCGCGGCCGCCCCGCACGCGCCCCAGCGTCCGGGCGTACCCGCAGGTGACGAGCCCGACACCCCGCAGGGAGGCAAGGCGCCACTGCACGGCCCGTCCGGCAAACCGGCGTCGGGCAAGCTGCGGGTGACGACCCGCGCGGAGATCGTCAACCGGGCCAGGACCTGGGTCGCGGCGCGGGTGCCGTACAGCATGAGCACCTATTGGGGGGACGGCTACCGGCAGGACTGTTCGGGCTTCGTCTCCATGGCCTGGAACCTCGCCGGGAACGAATGGACGGGCAGCCTCGACAAGTACGGCGTGCGGATTCCCAAAGAGGATCTGCAGCCCGGCGACATTCTCCTGTTCCACAATCCGTCGGACCCGGAGAAGGGCTCACACGTCGTCATTTTCGGCGGCTGGACGGACTACACGCACACCTATTACATCGCCTACGAGGAGACCCGCCCGCACGCCCGCAGGCAGGCCACCCCGCTCGCGTACTGGAGCCACTCGGACCGCTATCAGGCCTACCGCTACAAGGGCCTCGCCGCGAGCACGGGCGGCACCTCGGACCCGGACGACCCGAGTGAGCCGGGCGACTCGAGCGACTCCGGAGGTACGGACGGCACGGGCGGTACGACGGGGGGCGCGGCCCCCGTCGCCTCCCCGGACACGGTGACCCGGTTCCCCGGCTGGACCTACTTCGGTCCGGGCGCGAACAACAGGTATGTCACCCTGCTCGGCCGGATGCTCGTGGCGCGCGGCGGCGCCCGCTACTACACCTGGGGTCCGGGCCCGCGCTGGTCGGACGCGGACCGCAGGGCGACCCGGGCGTTCCAGCGGGCCCAGGGCTGGACGGGCTCGGCGGCGGACGGACTGCCGGGACCGCGCACCTGGGCACTGCTGGTGAGCGGGACGGGCCGGGACATCGGCGACAACCGCGGAGGGCCGGCGCCGCAGACGCCCCCCGCGACCCGGCCGGGAACGACCCCCGCGACCACCCCGGGCACGGCTCCCGAATCCCCTACGGGTACGCCTCCGTCCGCCACGGCCCCCGGCGCGGCCGGCCCGCCCTCCGCCGGCCAGGCGGTCCCCGTGTTCCCGGGGCGGGCCCTGTTCCGGCCGGGCGTCGACGGCCCGCACATCAGCCGGCTCGCACAGCAGCTGGTGTGGAAGGGATTCGGGCGCTACTACACGACCCGCCCCGACTCGCGCTGGAACGAGGAGGACCGGCGCGCGGTCCAGGCCTTCCAACGAGCCCAGGGCTGGCGGGGCGGCGCGGCCGACGGCTACCCGGGCCCGGAGACCTGGCGCCGCCTCTTCTCCTCGTAAACACAAGGCTCGTAAACACAAGGCTCGTACGCACAAAGCTCGTACGCACAAAGCTCGTCAGCACGAGGCAGGAACGCAAGGGCTGAACGCATCTGGCGCGGAGGCTGGAGGCATACATGGGTACGACGACCGAACAGACACCGGAACCCGAGGGAGCCCCGGACAGCGGCCCCCGGCCCGCCCGGCTCATCCAGAACGAGGCGACCACCGAGATCCCCGTCCACCTCCTGTTCCGCGACGAGCCCGACCCGACCCCGGTACCGCTGAGGCCGGCGGTCGTGGGGCGCAGACAGGATACGGGTGAACAGCCGCGCATCCGCAGGCCCGCACAGGCTGCTCCGCGCCCGGCGGCCCCGACCCTCGACGCCGACCTGGTGGAGCGCCCGGCGCGGGTGCTGCCCGGCGCGGTGGGTGTGCTCGCCGGTGCCACCGGGGTGGCCGGGGGCGTGCTCACCACTTGGTGGGCGGGTGCGCTGCCGCCCGTCGCGATGGCGGCGCTGCGCCTGCCGGCGGCCTACGCGGGCGCCGGTCTCGGTCCCGTCCAGTGGGCGGCGTACGCGGGGGCGGGCGCGCTCGGGCTGTTCGGGTTCGGCGGGCTGGCGCGCGGGCGGACCGGGCGGGCCTGGGTGCTCGGCCTGTTCGGCCGCTACCGGGGGACGGTCCGGCGCACCGGGCTGCTGTGGGTCAACCCGCTGCAGCTGCGCGCCCGGGTCGACGTACGGCTGCGGCACTGGCGCGGCGAGCCGATGCCGGCGGCCGACGCGAACGGGGTCGCGCTGCGGGTGGTCGTCCTCGTGGTGTGGCGGGTGCGGGACACCGCGCGGGCCACGCTGGGCGTCGAGGACCACGAGGCGTATCTGCGCGAGTGCGTCGAGGCGGCGCTCGTCCGGGTGCCGGTGGAGATGCCTGGCGCGGGACGGCGGGCGATGGAGACGGCGGGGGACGCGCTGACCCGCGTCGTCGCGGCGGACACGGCGGCGGTCGGCCTGGAGGTGTTCTCCGTACTGCCGGTCCGGGTCGAGTACGCCCCCGAGGTCGCCGCCGCGATGACGCGCCGCCGCATCGCGGCCCTGGACGCGCAGCAACGGGCCGCCGCGCTCACCTCGGTCGTCGACTCGGTGGAGGACACGGTGACCCGGCTGACCATGCGCGGCCTGGTCGAACTGGACGACTACGAGCGCAAGGTGCTGGTGAAGGACCTGACGGTCGCGTTCTGCGCGGGACGGAGCGAGCCGGGGCCGTGAGGGTGGGGGAGTCGGGCCTGTGATTGGTCTGGACATGCTCAACGGGCAGTAATAATCTGGTACTTGGTCTAGACCTGCACGCCTCACTTGAACCTCCCCCACGTTCAGCAGGAGCGGCAGCATGCGCGAAAAGACCAAGTTGTGCGCTGCGGTGGTCGGTCTGGCCACCACCGGCGCCCTCGTCCTCACCGCCGGCGGCGCCAGCGGTCACGGTTACACCGACCTCCCCATCAGCAGGCAGAAGCTCTGTCAGAACGGCACCGTGACGGGCTGCGGCGACATCCAGTGGGAGCCGCAGAGCGTCGAGGGCCCGAAGGGCTTCCCGGCGGCGGGACCGGCCGACGGCCGGATCTGCTCGGCCAACCACGCCAACTTCGGCGCGCTCGACCAGCCGAAGACCCCGTCCGGCGGCACCTGGCCGGCGACCACGGTGACGGGCGGTCAGAGCTACACCTTCCGTTGGCAGTTCACCGCCATGCACGCCACGACCGACTTCAAGTACTACGTCACGAAGCCGGGCTGGAACCAGAACCACGCCCTCACCCGTTCGGACCTCAATCCCACCCCGTTCCTCACGGTCCCTTACAACGGCCAGCGTCCGCCGGCCACGCTCTCCCACACGGGCACCCTGCCGGCCGGGCTCAGCGGTCGGCATGTGATCGTCGCGGTGTGGACCATCGCGGACACGGCCAACGCGTTCTACGCCTGCTCGGACGCCAGATTCTGAGCTTCCCTTGAGTAAATCCACGTCCCCCCACGGGTACGTTCCCCGTACGCCCCCAGGACCAGGTGAGGCGGCGTACGGGGAACCGTACCGAGCGAGAGACCGGGGGAACGGTCATGGACTTCATGTTCTACGGGGTGCCGACACTCATCATCGCGGTGGCCGTCCTGATGGCGACGTTCGTGATCCGCCGGGTGCTGCGGATGCGCCGCGCCTGGAACAGCGGCCTGACGGCCGAGGCGCGCTGCCTGCGGACGTACACGACCACGAGCGGCGGCTCCGGCGACAGCTCCGTGCACACGACGCTGCACCACGTCTACGAGTTCGTCGCGCGCGACGGCCGCACCGTCCGCTTCGACGAGCCGCACGGCTCCGGCGCGGTCATCGAGGGCGACTACGTCACCGTCTTCTACAGCGAGGGCGAGCGGATCAACGCCACCGCCCACCGCCCGAGCCCGGTCCGGCACGGGCTTGCCCTGGCAGGCATCCTCGGGTTCCTGGGCGTGATGGTGGTGTTCTGCGTCGGGTTCATGGTGACCTACAGCCAGATCTTCGACCCGATCGGCGACGTCTTCTTCGGGACGAACGACGGGTACGTGGTCGACGAGCAGACGGGGGAGACCTTCCCGGCCGACCAGTTCGCGGAGATGCCGTGACCCTCCACATCTGACGATGCGTCAACTACCGTGCGCGCCCATGGAGTCCAAGGACAGGAAGCGTACGGTCGCGGAACTCGTCGAGGCGCGGTGGGGCGACCACCGGCCTGGGCTGTGGTGCGAGGACCGGACGCTCACGCATCACGAGGTGGCCGCGGGCGCGGCGGCCAGGGCCGCGCTCCTGACGGACCTGCTGCCGCCGGGCGCCGAGCCGCACGTGGGCATCCTGCTCGACAACACCCCCGAATACCCCCTGTGGTTGAGCGCGGCGGCCCTCGCCGGTGCCGCCGTCGCCGGTATCAACCCCACCCGCCGGGGCCCCGAACTGGCCCGCGACATCCTGCACACCGAGTGCCCGGTCCTGCTCACCGACCGCACCCACCTCCCACTCCTCGCGTGCCTCGAACTCCCCGGCGTACAACTGCTGTTGACGGACACGGAGGAGTACGAGGCACTGCTCGCCCCCTACGCGGGCGCGGCGCCCGACCCCTCCCGAGCCACCCCCGCCGACCGCCTCCTCCTCTACTTCACCTCGGGCTCGACCGGCGCACCCAAGGCGGCGATCTGCACCCAGGGCAGGCTCGCCGCGGCCGGGCGGACACTGGCCGAGAACTTCGGGGTGCGCCCGGACGACGTGCACTACGTCTGCATGCCGATGTTCCACGGCAACGCGGTGATCGCGGACTGGGCTCCGGCGTTGGCGGCGGGCGCCGGGGTCGCCCTGCGCCGCCGCTTCTCGGCCTCCGGTTTCCTGACGGACGTACGCCGGTACGGGGCGACCTACTTCACGTACGTGGGCAGGGCCGTCCAGTACCTCCTGGCCACCCCCGCCCGGCCCGACGACCGGAACAACCCGCTGCGGCTCGGCTTCGGCACGGAGGCCGGGGCGGTGGACGCGGCGGCCTTCCAACAGCGGTTCGGCGTACGGCTGGTGGAGGGCTACGGATCCTCGGAGGGCGGGGCGGCGGTGCGATGGACGCCTGGCACCCCGGCCGGCGCGGTCGGCCGGGCGGCACCGGGCGACGACCTCGCGGTGGTCGACCCGGCGACCCGCGCCGAGTGCCCGCCGGCGGACCTGGATGCCTTGGGCCGGCTGCTCAACGGCACCGCCGCGATAGGGGAGTTGGTGAACCGGGGCCCCAACCCCTTCGAGGGCTACTGGCGCAACCCGGAGGCGGAGTCGGCCCGCCGCAGGGACGGCTGGTACTGGACGGGCGACCTCTTCTACCGGGACCCGGACGGCTTCCTCTACTTCGCGGGCCGCTCCGACGACCGGCTGCGCGTCGACAGCGAGAACCTGGCCGCCGCGACGATCGAGAACATCCTCGCCCGGTACGAGGACGCGGTGGCCGTCGCGGTGTACGCGGTGCCGGACCCGGTGGCCGGCGACCAGGTCATGGCGACGCTGGCCGGCACCTTCGACCCGGCGGCCTTCACCGCTTTCCTGGCCGCGCAGCCCGACCTGGGGACGAAGATGGCCCCCAGATTCGTACGGGTCGTACCGCGCATGCCGGTCACCGCGACCAACAAGATCCACCGGGCGGGCCTCAGGCGAGAGGGCTTCCGCTGCCCTGACCCGGTGTGGTGGCGCCCACCGGGCGAGGAGACGTACCGCGTACTCACCTGCGACGACGTGACGGGCCTGGTGGAGCGGTACCGGGAGCGGGGGCGTGAGGAACTGCTGACCAGATAGATGGCGAAGGACCTCGAGCGGCTGCGAGAGGTCTTCCACCGGGAAGCGGCCACATCGGCGAGCCGCCCCATGACTCAACGCGATGACTTCCTACTCTGTGTCACGATCGATTTGCAGGGTGAGGCAGTGTGGCTGCTTCGGGTGCGGCCGGACGTAGAGTGCCGACACCTCGACCCGATCTCAGCACCGGGCTGTCGACTGCCCGGACTGAGACAGGGGTCGATGCACATGAGCGACGACGGTGCCGCACCGAACGGCGGCGGCCCGACCGGCGGCGGGTGGGGCGTTCTGATCCGGTGGGGCCCACGGCTGCTGTTCCTCGCGGCCGCCATCGTGCTGACCACCCAGTCGGCCCGTGGGGCGCCGAGGTCGGAGCTGAACTGGGCACTGGGCTTCTTCGCCGCCTGCAGCCTCCTCCTCGCCTGGCGGCAACTGGCACGGGGAAACGATCCGGACGCCGCCGGCAGT
The DNA here is from genome assembly GCF_033793965.1 of Streptomyces sp. ME02-8801-2C. NCBI lineage: Bacteria > Bacillati > Actinomycetota > Actinomycetes > Kitasatosporales > Streptomycetaceae > Streptomyces > Streptomyces sp. ME02-8801-2C. Next base: position 384,747 of record NZ_JARAXP010000006.1, read on the forward strand.
CCCGCGCGTCTGCTGATCGGCGCCGGAGCCGTTCTGTGCGCCGGAGGGGCGACGATGCTGATCCTCTCCAGGACGGGCGTGGAGGCGGACACGCTGCCGCTTGTCGGCTCGGTCGTGCTGGTCCTCGGTCTGGGCTGCTTCGTCGAACTGTGGCGACAGCAGGACGACAGGGCACTGCTGCTGCCGGGTGCGCTTCTGCTGGGGATCGTGGGAATCGTCCTGGTCGTGGTCCTTCTCGTGCTGCGCGGGGGCGGGAACGGTCTGTCCACGGGGCTGCTCGTCGCCCTGGGAGTGGCGGTCCTCGTGTGTCTTCCCCTGGGGCTCAATGCCCTGTCCGAGTGGGGCTTGCGTGCGCTGAGCGGACACTGGGCCGAGGAGGGCCGCCGGGGTCCCCTCGTCCTGTCCGGCGGGCTCGCGGGAGCGGTCGTCGTCGCCGGGGCCACCGGCTTTGCCGTGTGGCTGGCGTCCCACGACTGGGTGCTGACAGCGATCCTGGTCGGTTCGGTGCTGGTGCTGCTGGTCGCCATCGTCTCCAACACGCACGCGGACGTAGCCCTCGTACTCGCGGGGCTCTGCCTCATCGCGGCGGCCCCTCCGGAGCAGCCCGCGCCCCCGCCGGGAGGAAACAGGGTGCTGGTCGCGGTCGGCGACTCCTACATGTCGGGGGAAGGCGCGGGCACCTACATCGAGAACACCAACGATGCCGGCGGCGACCACTGCCGCCGGGCGCCGTCCGCGTACGCGGTGAAAATCGCCGCACAGGACTCACGGTTCGACGGCCTCCGGTTCGTCGCCTGTTCCGGCGCCCGGACCTTCCATGTCATCGCCGACGCGGACGACAGGCGCGCTCATCCGCAGAGGGGAGTGCCGGACACCCAGATCGATCAACTGAAGAAAATGGGATCGTCGCTTCACCCCGCCCTCGTCATCGTCTCGATCGGAGGCAACGACGCCGGCTTCTCCACCGTCGGCGAGGCGTGTATCGCACCGGGCCCCTGCGAGACCCAGAAGTCCCTGTTCGAGGGCAACCTGGACAGCGTCAAGGACGCCGTGGCAGCGACGTACCTCTCTCTTCGACGAGCTCTGCCCGCCGACGTGCCGATCGTGGCCGTGCCCTACCCGCAGCCGATCGCCGATGGCGTCAAGTGCAGCGGAGTGGCCCTGACGACGGCCGAGCGCGCTTTCATCCGTGATTTCGTGCACAAGCTCAACATGAAAGTCGAGGAGGCGACACGGGAGGCGCAGGGCATCTTCTATCTGAAGAAGATGGAGGACACGCTCGCCGACCACCATCTCCAGCTGTGCGACAGGAAGAAGAGGGCGGCCGGCGTCAACTTCGTGGGTCTCAAGTCCGTCAACGGAACCTCGGTGCAGCGCTTCAACCCGGCCCACTGGCTCCACAACAGCCTGCACCCGAACGAGCGTGGTCACGAAGCCATGCGTGCGACGTTCGAAGACTGGTTGAAAGAAAAACCGAAGCTCCTGGAAGGAGGGCCGGCAACCGAGAAACCCGACACTTCCCTTCCCGCACCCGAACGCGGGGCAGTGGAGAAGCCCGATCCGCAGTGCCCCCTGGCCCAGATCAACCGCTCGAAATGCCAGTTGGCACTCCGCGACTGGGAAATGCGGCAGATCACCAATCGCTGGCCCGTGCTGCTCGCCGTGCCGCTGCTCCTCCTCGTCGTCTGGGCAGCGGTCATCGCCGGCCTCGCCTGCTGCCGCAGGCAATAGGCGAGGGCGTCTTCCGATGTGACCCCGAAAACCACCAAGGGCACCCTCCTCAGGAGGGTGCCCTTGGCCATACTCTGTGCGCCGCCAGGGACTCGAACCCCGGACCCGCTGATTAAGAGTCAGCTGCTCTAACCAACTGAGCTAGCGGCGCATGACCCTCGCCGACCGCTTTCGCGGTGGGCGACAGAGAAAATACTACCTGGTCCGGGAGGGTGCTCCGGACCAGGTGGCAGGGGCGTCCCCGCGGCCCTCGCTACGCCTGGATCGCCAGCGACAGCAGCACCGGCGCCGCGCTCCGGTTCAGCCGGTCCGCCGCCTGGCGCAGGCGGTGGGCCTGGCGGAGCGGGAGGGAGAGGGCGAGGCAGCCGACGGTCGAGCCGGCCGTGATCGGGACCGCCGCGCAGACCGTGCCGACCGCGTACTCCTGGAGGTCCAGGACCGGCACAGTGGGCGGCTGGGTCTCCAGGCGGGAGAGCAGGAGCCGCTCGCTGGTGATCGTGTGCGAGGTGAGGCGGGCCAGCTTGTGGCGGGCGAGATGGTCGCGGCGGCTGTTGTGGTCGAGCTGACCCAGCAGGCTCTTGCCGATCGCGCTCGCGTGCGCGGCCGAGCGGAAGTCGACCCACTCGTTGACCGCCGGGGTCGCCGCGCTGTCCGCGCACTGGGTGACATGGATCTCGCCGTCGACGTACCGGCTCATGTAGACGGCCGCGCCGACCGAGTCGCGCAGTCGGTCGAGGGTGTGCTGGAGCTGGGCGCGCAGGGCCTGGTCATGGCCGTGCGTGGAGCCGAGACGGCTGAGGGCCGCGCCGGTGACGTACGAGCCGTCGGCGGCCTGTTCGACGTACCCCTCGCGGCGCAGCATGCGCAGGAGTGGGGTGAGCCGGTCCGTGCCGAGGCGGGTCTGACGTGCGATTTCGGCGTCGGTGACACCGGCGGAGTGCCGCGCCACTGTCTCCAGGACGCGCAGGGCGTCCTGGGTCGAGTGGTGCGGCGCGGTCGGCTCGTGCTTGAGAGCCACGGTGTTCCCCCTGGCTTGCTTTTAGCCGTTATCCGGACAGCCAATCCCCTCCACGATAGCTGCCAAGTGGTCCGTATGGAGGGGGCGTTGACGAGATTGCCGCCCGGGGCCCGGCCTCTCAGCAGGGGAACTGTTCATCTGGCATATGCCATCGGCATCAAAAAGATCGCAAGGATCCCCATGACTCTCCCTCTGTCACGGTCAGAGCACCGCACTGAGGAATTCGCGCGTCCTGTCCCGCTCCGGGTCGCCGAAGATCTGCTCCGGCGGACCCGACTCGATCACATGGCCAGAATCGAACATGAGCACTTGGTCGGATATGTCCCGGGCGAAGCCCATCTCATGGGTCACACAGAGCATCGTGATGTCCGTGCTGCGCGCGATGTCCCGCAGCACGTCCAGGACACCCGCGACCAGCTCCGGGTCGAGCGCCGAGGTCACCTCGTCCAGCAGCAGCACCTGCGGGCGCATGGCCAGCGCCCGCGCGATCGCCACCCGCTGCTGCTGCCCGCCCGACAGCCGCGACGGCCGCTCGTCGCACTTGTCCGCGAGGCCCACCAGTTCGAGCAGCTCGCGCCCGCGCGCCTCCGCCTCATCCTTCGGCAGACCGAGGACGGTCACGGGCGCCTCGGTGATGTTGCGCAGCACGCTCATGTTCGGGAAGAGGTTGAAGTGCTGGAACACCATCCCGATCTTCTTGCGCACCTCACGCACCTGCTTCTCGGGCGCCGGGAACAGCGCCTCCCCGTCCACGGTGATCGTGCCCTCGTCGGGCTTGGCCAGGGTCATCAGCAGCCGCAGGATCGTCGTCTTGCCCGACCCGGACGGACCGATGAGCGTGACATGCCGACCCGCCTCCACGGAGAGGCTCAGCCGGTCGAGGACGGTCTGCTCACCGAACCGCTTGGTGACCTGGTCGAGGCGGACCAGCTCGCGGGCGGGGACGGACGCGGGGGTGTCGGAGATCTTCTCGGTTTCAACTGGCAAGGCGTCGCTCCAAAGCTCGTACGAGGAGGGAGGCGGGAAAGGAGATGAGGACGAAGGCGACGCCGATCACGGTCAGCGGCTCGGTGAACTGGAAGTGCTCCTGGGAGAAGAGCCGCGCCTCACCGAGCATCTCCAGCACGGTGATCGTCATCAGTAGCGGCGTGTCCTTGAGCATCGCGATCACGTAGTTGCCGAGCGCCGGTACGACCCGGCGCACCGCCTGCGGCAGGATCACCGCCGTCCAGGTGCGCCGCAGGGGCAGGCTGAGCGCGGTGGCCGCCTCCCACTGGCCCGGCGGCACGCCCTCGATGCCGGCCCGGTAGACCTGCATCGTGTACGTCGAGTAGTGCAGCCCGATCGCGACGACACCGGTGGTCAGCGCGGAGGCGGCGACGCCCCACTCGGGCAGGACATAGAAGAGGAAGAACAACTGCACGAGCAGCGGGGTGTCCCGCACGAACTCCGTGACCACCCCCACCGGCCAGCGCACCCAGCGCGTCGGCGTCCGCATCAGCAGCGCCCAGACCAGCCCCAGCGTGAACGAGATCAGTGATCCGAGGGCCAGGGCCTGGAGGGTGACCAGCAGCCCGTCCCAGAAAGTCGGCAGGAAATCGCGTACGGCGCCCCATTCCCACTTCACGCGGCACCTCCCGCCGGCTGCCCGGCCAACCGTTCCTTCAGCCGCTTCTCCAGGCCACGCATGAGCCGGGCGAGGAGGAAGGCGATCACGAAGTAGATCAGCAGGATGTACGAGTAGATCTCCGCGCTCTCCTGCAACGCGAGCCGTACGAGGTTGCCGCTGAAGGCCAGATCACCCATGCCCATGACGGAGACCAGCGCGGTGCCCTTCAGCAGCTCGATCAGCAGGTTCCCGAAGGAGGGGATCATCTCCGGCACCGCCTGCGGCAGCAGGATCAGCCGCATCCGCTGCCAGGGCGTGAACCCGAGCGCGATCCCGCCCTCCCGCTGCGCCGGCGCGACGGCGTTCAGCGCGCCGCGCACGATCTCCGTGCCGTACGCCCCGTAGGTCAGCCCGAGCGCGAGCGTGCCCGCCCACATCGGCACCAGCTGCCAGCCGAAGGCGGGCGGCAGCACGAAGTACACCCAGAAGATCATCACGAGTGCCGAGGTCCCGCGGAACACCTCGGTGTAGCAGCCCGCGAGGAAGCGCACCCACCGGCTCCGATGGGTCCGCGCGATCCCGACGACGAAGGCGACGACACCGCCCAACAGGGCGCTGAAGAAGAGGAGTTGGACCGTGACCCAGACTCCCCTGAGCACGATTTCCCAGAGTCCGGAGGTCATCCGCCGCACAACTCCTTCGCGGTCAGATCGGTCATCTCGTCCTGGGTGAAGCCGAACGGACGCAGGATGCGGAACACCTCGCCGCTCTTCTTCAGCTTGTGCAACTCGACGTTGAAGGCGTCCCGGAGCCTCGTCTCGGTCATCCGGAACGCGAACGCGCCCCCGTCGACCCGCGGTTTGCCGTCGATGATCGGGGCGAAGGCGTCGGCGGCCTCCGCCTTGCGGGAGTTCTTCGCGACCAGCCGGACGGTGACCGCCGTACCGGAGAACGCGTCGACGCGGCCCGCCTCGACGGCGTTCAGCCCGGCCACCTGGTCGGGCACGATGAGAAGGTCGCTCTCCTTGTAACCGGCTTCGACGGCGTGCTGGATCTGCGCATATCCGGTACCGGTAGCGAGCTTGGCCTTCTTCTCGACGATATCCCGGTAATTGTGAAGATCCTTGGGATTCCCCTTGCGGACAATGAAGGAATCGAGCATCTGGTAGTCGGGATCGGCGAAGATCACCTGTTCACAGCGTTCCGGATTGACATACATACCGGCCGCCACGACATCGAACTGCTGTGAATTCAGCCCGGGTATGAGCGAACCGAACTCGGTGGGCACGGGCTGGAGCCGGTCCACCCCCAGCCGCTTGAAGATGACCCTCGCCAACTCGGGCGCCTCACCGGTCAGTTCACCGTCCTTGTCGATGAACCCCTGGGGAATCTCACCGGCGATACCGAGCCGCACGACACCCTGCGCCCGCAGCCGGTCCAGAAGGTCACCGCCGTCGACCCCGGAGTCGGCGGACACCCGGCTGCACCCGAGAGTGCCCAGGGAGCCGACCGTACCGAGCGCGCCGAGCGCCGCCACCCCCGCGAACAGCGACCGGCGTCTGAGACTTGGCGGTGGGGTTGCTGCGGTTGATGCGATTGATGGAGCCATGGGCGCGCGGCTACCCGAGTACGCACAAGTTATGCGCCAACAAATGGCTGAAGAGTTTCCGGCCCCGGCAGTCGGGTGTCAGTGCCCCGGTACATATCCGCGCTGCTTGTCCACGACATTGGTCAGCGTTTTCCCCGATTCCCACCGCTCGTAGAACTCCACGAACTGGGCACTGAGTTCATCGCGCCAGCCCATCGTGTCGCCGCTCATGTGCGGGGACACGATCAAGCCGGGTACCTCCCACAGGGGGCTGTCCGGCATGAGCGGCTCCTGCTCGAACACATCCAGGGCGGCGCCCGCGATCCACCGCTTCGACAGCGCCTCCGCGAGCGCGTGCTCGTCGACGAGCTGACCCCGGCCCACGTTGACGAAACGGGCCGAGGGCTGCATGACACCGAAGCGGCGCGTGTCGAACATGCGGTGCGTCTCGGCGGTGAGGGGAGCGGCGCAGATCACCCAATCGGCGCGCGCCATCAGCCGGTTGAGGTCGTCCGGCCCGTGGATTCCGGTACGCGGTACCCGCCCGACGATCGCCGTCGTCACCCCAAGTGCCTTCAGATACCGGGCGATCGCCCGCCCGATGGGCCCGGACCCGACCACACACGCCTTCGTCCCGGCGACCCGCTGCGACTCCCGGTGCCGCCACTCGTGCCGCTCCTGGAGATGCAGGGTCCTCGGCAGGTCCTTGGCCATGGCGAGGACGAGGGCGGCGACGTACTCGGCGATGGGCTGGTCGAAGATGCCCCGCGCGTTGGTCACCACGGTGTCGGACGCGACGAGTTCGGGACACATCAGATGGTCGACCCCGGCACTCGCCGTGTGCACCCAGCGAGGACGAGCCCCCTCACCAGGCCAGGCGTCCAGCACAGCGCGCGAGGTGTAGTCCCAGACAAACAGGACGTCGGCGTACGGCAGTCGCGCGGCGAGAGTGGACTCGTCGGCGTGCACGATCCGGGCCCGGCCCGTGAGCCGGCCGAGGCGGGGCGGGGGATCGGCGTCCAGGACGAGGAGTGTGGGGAGCGGGGGCATCGGAGGTGTCGGGGGCATCGGGGCCGTCTCCGATCAAGGACGCGGGAGCGCGGATTGACACGCTCGCACCCGGGCCTCCCTCCGTCAACACGGAGGTAAACGTTCACGACGTGGGCAGCGCAGCGTGAACGGGGTACCCGGGTCGCGGACACGCCGAAAACCGGCAGACAGCAAGAGCGGGAAGGTTGACATGACGGCACTCGGATTCCTCCACCCGGGCCACTCCGCCGAGGACGACTACCAGCGCATCGAACAGCTTCTCGGCACCGATATCCGGCTGGATCTGGAGAAGGGCTCCGCGGACCGCCTCACGGCGGGCGTCGAGGCGCTGCGGTTGTCGGGCGCGGAGGCGGTGGTGTGGGCATCCACCAGCAGCAGCTTCGGTTACGGATGGCAGGGGGCCCACGACCAGGTACGCACCCTCGCCCTGGCCGCGGGCCTGCCGGCGTCGTCGACGTCGTTCGCCTTCGTGCACGCGGTACGGGAGCTCGGGGTGCGAAAGGTGGCGATCGGCGCGACGTACCCGGCGGACGTGGCGGAACGCTTCGCGGAGTTCCTGAGGGCGGCGGGGATCGAGGTGACGGGGGTCCACGCGGCCGGGGTCGCCACCCGGGCGGAGGTGGGGGAGTGGGGCCCACAGGACGTGACCTCGCTGGCCGAGAAGGCATCGGCGACGACCGCGGAGGCACTGCTCCTCCCGGACACGGCACTGCACACGGCGTCCCACATCACCACGCTGGAGAAACACCTGACCAAGCCGGTCCTCACGGCCAACCAGGTCTCGGTCTGGGAGGCGCTGAGGCTGACGACCCGCAAGGTGAACGCCCCATCCCTGGGCACATTGTTCACGAGGGAATCCGTGGTCCAGGCCACTTCCAGCCCATCCGGCGTTTGAGGACGCCAGGCCCCACCCCCAGCCCGTCCGGCGTTTGAGGACGAGGCCGTTCAGGCCGAAGCGGGGGTCTGGGGGCGGCAGCCCCCAGGGATGGGACGGGTAGGGGCGGCGGGGGCGAAACCACTCGGGGAATAAACGGAGCCACCCTCCTGTTCCCCGTCCGGAGGACCCCGCACCGACCCAGTCCCAGGAGGCACCCACAGTGACCGCAGACCCGACGGCAGACCCGACGGCAGACGAGATCCGGGGCAAGACTCAGGGCACAGCCCCAGTCCCCCTCTCCGCCCTCGACCTCGTCACCGTAGGCTCCGGCCACACCGCCACAGACGCCCTGCAAACCAGCGTCGCCCTCTCCCGCCTCACCGAATCCCGCGGCTTCCACCGCTACTGGGTCGCCGAACACCACTCCATGCCCGGCGTGGCCTCCTCCTCACCGGCCGTGATCCTCGCCCACCTGGCCGCCCACACCCACCGCATCCGGCTGGGCTCCGGCGGAGTCATGCTCCCCAACCACGCCCCCCTCGTCATCGCGGAGCAGTTCGGCACCCTCGAGGCGATGGCACCGGGCCGCATCGACCTGGGCCTCGGCAGAGCGCCGGGCACGGACGGGGCGACGGCCGCAGCGCTCCGCCGTACCGAACGCCTCAACGAAGGCGCCGACGACTTCCCCCAGCAACTCGCCGAGCTGACCCGCTTCCTGGACGACGACTTCCCGACCGGCCACCCGTACCACCGCATCCACGCCATCCCCGGCCCGATCCAGTCGACGTCCCCGGGCGGAGTCCAGTCGCCCCACCGCCCGCCCATCTGGCTGCTCGGCTCCTCCGGCTTCAGTGCTCGCCTGGCGGGCGTCCTGGGCCTGCCCTTCGCCTTCGCGCACCACTTCTCCGCGCAGAACACCGTCCCGGCGCTGGACCTCTACCGTCAGTCCTTCCAGCCGTCGGCCGTCCTCGACGCCCCGTACGCCCTGATCGGCGTCTCCGCGCTCGCCACGGACGACGAGAACGAGGCCCGCCGCCAAGTGTTGGCGATGGGCCTCAACATGGCCCGCCTGCGCTCGGGCCGCCCCGGCCTGTTCCCCACCCCGGAGGAGGCGGAGGCATACGAATTCAGCCCGATGGAACGGGAGTTCATCGGCTCATGGATGACAAACATCGTCCACGGCACGGCAGACGAGGTCCGCACGGGCCTGGACGACCTCCAAAAGCGCACGGGAGCAGACGAGTTGATGCTGGTCTCACACGCCCACCGGGGCGACCTGCGCCTACGCTCGTACGAACTCATCGCGGACGCCTACGACTTGCCCAAGACCCCCAACTGACGAAAACACCCACACCTGGACGGGTTCGGGCCTGGGGGCCGGGGCTTCCCGGATCAGGCCGGGCCTGTGCTCCGACAGGGGTCGGGCCTCCGCCTGGTATCGCTGGACGGGGACCGGGCCACGCCCGGGTAGGGACCGGGCCGCCGCCCGGATAAAGCCGGGCCTCCGGCCGAACAGGGACCCAACTCCGCGCCGGCCGGAAACTGCGGGCCGGTGGGGGCTTGTCGCGCCGTTCCCCGCGCCCCTAAAAGCCCGCCCCCCCCGCTGCGTCCCTGGGTGACGCGCTCAGCCTGCGGGCATGCGTGCCGCCTGGGGCGGCACGGGTGGGCGCGGGCGGCACCCCGTACAGGGCCGGGCTGCGCGACCCCACCCGGCTGTTAAGCCGTCAGGTGGCAGGTCTCTGTTGCTGGGGCGTTGCCGAACTCCGGGTCGGCCAGAGACTGAACCTTTGGCCGGCCGGAAACCGAACCCGGGCCAGCCAGGGTCCCAGCCCCCCGGAGACAGACCGGCCCCTCCGGGGCCGAACCACCTCACCCCCGCCGACAAGCACTCCCCCCCATCAGCACCGAGATCCGATCCGCCCCCACCGGCCGTGAGTAAAGCCACCCCTGCCCCGTATCGCACCCGATACGACGCAGACGGCCGGCCTGCGCGGCCGTCTCCACGCACTCCGCGGTGACCGTCAGACCCAGTCGGTGCGCGAGCTGGATCATCGCCTCGACCACGATCTCGTCAGCGGGGTTCGGCGCGACGCCCTCACCCTCGTACTGGAACCCCCGGACGAAAGAACCGTCCAGTTTCAGTACTGACACCGGCAGCCGACTGAGGTAGGCGAGGTTCGAGTACCCCGTGCCGAAGTCGTCGATGGCGATGCGCACGCCCATGTCGCTGAGTGCCTGGAGTGCCTGGAGGGGCCGACCGGCGGAGCCCATGACCGCGGACTCCGTCAGCTCCAGCTGCAGCAGCCGGGCCGGCAGACCGGTCTCCGCGAGGATCTCCGCCACGTCCGCCACCAGGTCCGAGTCCCAGACCTGACGCACGGCCACGTTCACGCTCACGAAGATCGGTGGCTCGTCCGGGCGTTCGAGCTGCCAGCGCCGCGCCTGACGGCAGGCCGTGGCGAGGACCCAGCGCCCCAGCTGCACGATCGAGCCGTCCTCCTCGGCCAGCCCGATGAACCGGTTCGGCGTGAGCGTGCCGAACTGGGGGTGGTGCCAGCGCACCAGCGCCTCGACACCGTGCACCCGACCGTCCTCCATGCCCACCAACGGCTGGTAGTCCAGGGCGAATTCACCCCGCTCGATGGCCGGCCGGAGCGTGGAGGAGAGGGCCTGGCGGGTCATGCGGTGGGCGTTGCGCTCGGGGTCGAAGAGCGTCCACCGGGACTTGCCATCCGCCTTCGCCCAGTACAGCGTCGTGTCCGCGGCCTGCATCAGACCCGTGGGGGTCGTGCCCGCCGCATGCCGCTCCACGACGCCGATGGACGCGGAGACCGACACCCGCTGACCGGCGAGGTCGAAGGGAAGCTGGAGCGACTTCAGTACCGACTCGGCCAGGTCCGCGAGTTGCTCGGTGCCTGTCGAGTCCTCGATGAGCAGCGCGAACTCGTCGCCGCCCAGCCTCGCCACCAGCGGAGCGACCGCGCCGGGGTTCCGCCGCGCCAGACCCGCCTCCTCCGCGCACCGGGTGAGCCGTTCGGCCACGGCGGCGAGCAGCCGGTCGCCGACGCGGTGGCCGAGGGTGTCGTTGACGGCCTTGAAGCCGTCGAGATCGAGGTAGCACAGGCCGATCCGGCCCGTCCCGCTCTGCTCGTACGACTCCGCCTCCAGGGCCGCCGACAGCCGCTCGAAGAACAGTGTGCGGTTGGGTAGCCGGGTCACCGGATCGTGCATCTGCAAGTGCCGCAGCCGCGCCTGGAGTTCACGGCGCGCACTGATGTCGGCCACGGACAACAGGACGCCCTGGCCCCCGAATCCCTCGTCCGACGCGTCCGCCGGCAGCGGAGTGACCGTCACCTGGGCCCAAAGGGAGTGCCCGTCAGGGTGTTTGAGGCGGCGTGTGCAGCGCAGCCGTGTCTGTCGGCCGCGCAGCACCTCGCGATAGGCGTGCCACGCGCGCGTGTCGGACGTCAGGTCCACCAGATCGGCGGCCACCTTTCCACCCGCCACCGCCGGATCGATGCCCAGCAGCGCGCCCAGCGACTCGTTCGCCGCCACGACCAGGCCCTCGCGGTCCACCACGGCCATCGCCAGCGGCGCCGCGGCGAACGCGCCCGGCATCAGGCCCGTACCGACAGCGACCGGGGACGACGTCGACGGCGCGGACGACGACGCGGACGACGACGTGGAAGAGGTGGTGGACGTGGACGAGGACGTGGAGGACGCGCCGGAGTTACTCTCTGTGACGGCCGGCCGGACGTGATCTACCGCGGGCGCCGGCCCTTGGGACGTTCCGCTCACCGCTCGCTCCCGCAGTGCACTCGGTCTTCATGTGGATCCCGTCGGGCGGCCGACCGGGCGGCAAACCGCCGCCCCGGCCCAGTCCGTGCAGGAAAGTGTCAGGGAAGTGCCAGGAAAGTGTGCCGATCATAGAGGCTGGCCGGAAGCCCTTCCAGCCACTGTCCAGTGTCCATGAACGACCGGCACTTCTGACAGATCGTTTCTGCCCGCGCCTGGACGGGTTCCTTCGCTCGCGATCGGTTGTGACGGTCCGTGAGTGTTTCGGGGTGTCGTTCCACAAAGGGTGAGCTCTCGCATGCTTGGCCGCCTAACCACCCGCCCGGGATCGTCGCTGGTCACCGCCTCGATCGCCGCCCAATCACCCTTCTGGTGCAGACAAACAGGGCATTTAAACGCAAGATCACCCAGGCTGGGCTGCGGTATCCCCGAATCCCGCACCCGGAGGTCCGCGTGCCGCGTCAGCTCCCCCTCAAGGGGCTCACCCGTGATGCCCTGACGGGATTCAAGGGGCTCACGTGCGCCGGAGCGTACCCCCGCTTGCGCAGCACGGCCGCCGTACTCACCACCATGACGGCCCTCGCAGCGACCTCCCTCATCGCGGGCCCCTCGGTCGCCGAACCCTTCTCGGCGCAGCCCTGCATCCTCCAGCGCACCGACGCCCATCACTCGGAGGGCCTGGACACCTGGAACGCCGCCTATCCGCGACCGTCCCGCGCCCTCGACGCCGTGATGATCTTCCTCTCCTTCCCGGACGCGCGCCCGCGCAACACCCCCGCCGCACTCACCGCCGACCACTTCCCTGCCACCAGCGACTTCTTCGCCCGTGCCTCGTACGGCAGGTTCACCCTGCGCCCGCACCCCCTCCGGAACTGGATCCGGATGCCGAAGCCGTCCACGCAGTACGTCATACAGCGGGACTGGAGCGCCGCCCACCGCGCCGCCTATCTGGGCGACGCGCTCGCCGCCGCCGACCGCTACGTGGACTTCTCGCGCTACGACATCGTCTACTTCGTGGCCGACCCGGACGCTCCCGGCGTCGACTCCGACGCGACGAAGGTCGTCAACCTCGACGTCCCGCTGCACGCCGACGGCACGGACATCCGCCGGGTCGTCACCGTCTTCGAGAAACACCCCCCGGACCGGCTCGTCCTCGCCCACGAGACGGGCCATGTCTTCGACCTGCCCGATCTCTACCACCGTCCCGTCGACGGAAAGGGTGACTGGGACACATACGTCGGCGACTGGGACCTGATGGGCAGCCAGTTCGGCCTGGCACCGGACCTGTTCGCCTGGCACAAGTGGAAACTCGGGTGGCTGGATCCGCGCCAGGTGGTCTGCGTACGCGGCCGAGGCTCCACCCGGCTGACCCTGGAGTCGCTGGGGGCGCATCCGTCCGCGACGGCGCAAGCGCGTGCGGATGCGGATACCGATGCGGATGCGGATCTGACGAACACGAACATGAACACGAATGCGAATACGAATGCGGATGGTGATGCGGTTACAGGTGTGGGCGGGGCCAGGGGTGCGGGAGCCGGGGCGCCCATCTTCGGGCAGGGGGACGGGGTGAAGCTGGCCGTGGTGCGCACCGGAGCCGACCAGGTGCTCGCCTTCGAGGCGCGGGGTGGGACGGGCAACGACCGCGCGACCTGCAAGCAGGGCGTCCTCGTCTACCGGGTACGCGGCGGGACCCAGTCGGGCGGGGGCCCGGTCGAGGTGATCGACGCCCATCCGCGTACCGAGGCCTGCTGGGAGGACTCCGTCTACCCGCCCCTCGCGGACGCGCCCGTCGCCCTCGGCGAGAGCTTCACGGTGCCCGGCGACGACGTCCGCGTGGAGGTGCAGAGCCGTACGCACTCGGGGGCCTGGACGGTGCAGATCACGGGCGCCGGCTGAGAGGTGTGGCTGGAGGTCCGGAAACGACGTTGGCGAGGCTGTTGGTGAACAGCCTCGCCAATCGACAACGTGCGCCGCCAGGGACTCGAACCCCGGACCCGCTGATTAAGAGTCAGCTGCTCTAACCAACTGAGCTAGCGGCGCCTGCTGACGTCGTAGACCTTAGCACCCTGATCGACGGGAGGAAAAATCGATATCCGCACCCCGCCGGAGACCGCGGCACGGGCCGCTCGTACGGCCGCCCAGAGCAGGATTTCCGGGCCCGGGAGCCACGGATGGCTGGTGTCGGGGGCGACCACCCAGCGCGACTCGGGGCGGGGATCGCCCGGCGCCTCCTCGTGCTCGGCGTCGTCGTTCACCAGGGCCGGGACCGTCACCGCGTCGCCGCGGCCGTGGCAGAAAAGCGGCGGAATCGAGTACCGGCGGCCGACGCGACTCTCACTGTTCTGGCTGTCTTGGCCGTCCTCGCCGATCCGGTCGCCGTGACCGTTCTCGCCGGCCGAGCCCCACTCCTCCCACCGCAGGAGCGACGGCAGCCGCTGGGCCGTACCCAGTGCCGCGAAAAGGAGAATCCGGCCCCGGTAGGCCGCGACCGGGCCCGAGCCGGGCCCGTCGTCCCAGAGGCGGTCGAGCATTCTCCGGCCGAAGACCGCGGGCACGTTGACGACGTCGAACACGGTGCCGCAGGGCAGGACGAGCGGGGCGGTGGGCCGCTCGGCCCAGAGGGAGAGCGTGCTACGCGGATACGTTCCTGCGGAGGCGAGCCAGACGGCGCCCTCCGAGGTGACTCCCGAGACGTCAGAGTGTGTGCTGCTCATGCGTCCAGATCTACCGGCAGTGAGCACCCGGTCTCCGACAGTTGCCGGAAACCGGGACAGGAGGGGGCGAGCTGGAGTACCTTGCCCTCCTGAATATGCCGCACGGACTTTCGATCACGCCCGGGCCGCGCCCCAGGGGACCGGCCCGGACCGGTTCACACCGGGTCGACGTGACCGCGTCCCTGTTCGCCGCCGCCGCCCCCGCTGGCGTTCTCGCCGCCGCCGCGCAGCAGCTCACGGCCGTACTCGACCATCTTCCGGGCGTAGTCCTCGGTCCACTCGGCGCGCTGCGCGATGTCGGCCATGGTCAGCCGGTCGAAGCGGCGCGGGTCGGCCAGCTGGGCCGCCGCCATCGCCTGGTACTCGACCGCGCGGTCCGTCGCCGCACGGAAGGCCTGGGTCAGCTCCGTGGCGCGGGTCAGCAGGGCGCGGGGGTCGTCGATCGACTCCAGGTCGAAGAAGTGCTCGGGGTCGTCGGCCACCTGCGCGGGCTCGAAGAGCAGGGGCGCGGGGCGTAGCCGCGGTTCGTTGCGATGCGGCGTTGGCTCCGCCATGTCTTGTCCTCCTCGTACGGTCCGCACCGTTCGTACGTGCCCTGCACGCCACATGGCATGTACGGCACACGGTCGTATGGCCCAGCCGTCCAGCCGGGCCACCGTCCATTGTCCCCTGCCCGCGCAAGTGGGCCCCGGCTCAGCCGGACAAGCCACCTGAGCTGCGCCTACGGCCGCCAGGCGATCCTGTGTTCGGCGAGATGCGACAGCACCGCGTGGTTGGCCTCCCAGCCGTCCGGGAACTTCACCGTCACTCCCAACTGCACCGGCTCGGTCGACGGATGGTCGTCCAGGAGTTCCGTCACGCCCGCCCGGCACACCACCACGCACGCGTGTCGGTGGCGGGAGGCCAGGACGCAGAGGCGGCCCGTCTCCAGGTGGAAGGCGGTGGCGTCGGGGCGGCCCGAGAGGGGGTGCAGGACCACTGTCACGTCGAACTCCCGTCCCTGGAGCCGGTTCGCCGTGTCCACGGTGACGTCCGTGACCCCCAGTTCGGCGAGCGCCGCCCGGACCGCCGCCGCCTGGTCCCGGTGCGCGGTGCCGACCGCGATCCGGTCGGCCGTGAGCGGCGTCGGCTCGGGCCCGCGCTCCGAGGTGGCCGCGCCGCCCCGGTCCAGCATGCGGCGTACGACCATGGCGACCGCGCGTACCGCCTCCGGGTCCGTACGAGGGGTGCGGCGGGCGGGGAGTTCCAGCAGGCCCCAGCCCGATTCGGCGGCCTCGTCGATCACCCGGTCCGGACCCGAGCCGTCCGACGGGACCGCGAAGGCGAGCCGCCGGTCGCCGTGGCCGGTGCCACTGCGGAACGGGGTGTACGGGTAGAAGGCGGCCGAAACGAGCGGCGCCGCCGAGGCCGGGAGCCGCCAGGACACCGGAAGGCGGTGTTGGGGCAGCTCGGGATTGTGGGCCAGCAATGTCGTGACCGCCGAGGCCGACGGGTCGTACGACAGCCCCGCCCACTGCTCCGCGCCGACGATCGAGAAGGGGTCCAACTGGCCCGGGTCGCCCACGAACAGCGCCCGCTCGAACAGCCCGGCGACGGCGAGCAGCGCGTCCGAGCGCATCTGGTACGCCTCGTCCACGATCGCGTGCCGCCACGGTTCGTCGACCTTGACATGCGCCCACTTCGCGGCCGTGGAGATCACCACGTCCAGGCCCGCGAGCTCGGCGGCCTTCGCGGACTTCCGTACGTTGGGCAGGTCGTCCAGCGCCTTGTCGTACGGGTCGGTGTCGCTGCTGTGCAAGCGGCCCACCGGCAGCTCGGGGTTCTTCTCGGCGAGGCGGACGACGAGGTCGTCGATCTGCGCGTTGGTCTGCGCGATGACCATCAACGGGCGCCCTGCGTCGGCCAGTTCGAGCGCGGCCCGGACGACGAGCGTGGACTTCCCGGCCCCGGGCGGCGAGTCGACGACGACTCCGCGGTGGGTGCCGTGCAGCGTGTCGTGGAGGATCGCGTCCGTGGCCCGGCCGGCGGCGGCACCGGGGTCGAAGGCGGCCGTCCGGGCGTGATCGGTCACTGAGAGTGCCATTCTCGCCACGGATGGTAGCCTCGTGGCGTGTTGAGCGAGAACCAAGCCAGCACAGCAACCTCCAATCTCTGGGGAAACCGGGCTGGTTCCAACCCGGCTGGTGTTGATCGCAGAAGACCCGATCGCTTGCTGAGCGTCCGGGCAGCGTGAGCCAGGAATCCCGCTCGTCCGCGAGGGGGAGGGTTCAAAGCACATCCTCCTCGGTCACCGGGTCGGCCGCCGGCAGGGTCGTCGTCGCTTCCTCGCCCGGCGGCCCGCCGTGGGTCCACGGGGTCTGGTCCGCGTCGGGGAGCTTCGCGCCGCCCCGCTGTTCGTGCTCGAAGAGCGTGAAGCAGATCAGGTCCCCCTTCTCGGGCACCGACCCGGCCTCCGGCTCCTTGCCGCGGCCCATCTTGTCGAGAACGCGCAGGACGATCACCGAATCCTGGGCGCCCGGGCCGTCCCCGTCCTCATGGCCCACGAACTCCGCCGCCTGCGGCTTGCCGCCCAGCGAGCGGTACACCTTCACCCGCTCCCCGAGCTGCGGACGGTCCTCCGTACGGACGGTCACCAGCGGGCGCGGACTCGGCCGCTTGCCCTCGCTGTACGTCATGACGACGTCCACGACCTCACCCACGAACGCCTCCCCGGACAGCCGCCGGCCCGCCATCACCAGCGGGTCGTCCAGGGCTTCCTGGGCCTCCAGCCGGGCCTGTTCACGCTCGCGCGTGGCCAGTTTGTTCGCCGCGGTCACCGCGTCGTCGCGGCGCGGCTGCGGGGGCTCACCCGCCACGACCCGGTCCCGGTGGCCGGTGAACGACCAGCGGTCGCGCGTCCACCGGTCGGCCGCGTGGGCGCCCTCCGGCAGCGCCCGCAGCAGGTCGAGGCCGCGCCACACCGCGTCCCAGGTGGGCCGCGTACGGCTCTCGACGAGTGCGCGGATCTCCCGCTCGGCGGCGGTGAGTTCGCCGAGCCGGTCGTCCGCCGACTCGCCGTCCTCGGCGGCGGCGAGCGCCGTCCGCGCGCGGTTGTAGTTCTCGATCGCGGGGGCGAGCAGCTTGTTGTCGAACGCCGGGTCGGTCGCCGGACCCGCCGGCGGCCACAGCAGCTGCCCCCGCGCGTCCCGCGCCAACTCGGCCCGCAGCGCGGCCTCCGCGCCCGACACGCCGTCCGGCGGGTCGATCCAGGCGAGCAGCGCACCCAGGTGCTGGTCCTCCAGCGTGGACTGCCCGGTGGCCCAGTGCCGCGACAGCACGTCGGTCGCCGCCAGCAGGAGGGCGGACCCGGGGACCCGGGCGCGCTCCCCGTAGTGCGTGAACCAGCGGCCGAGCAACGGCACCCGGGGCGGCGCGGGATGCGGCGTCTCCGGGTCCTGTTCCGCCGTACGCCGAAAACGCATCGAGCGCCCCAGCAGGCGTACGAACTCGATGCCGGCACGGCTCGGGACGATCAACTGGGGTGCGTCCGCGCACAGTTCGACCTCGACCTTGACGCGCTTGCCGGTCTCCGGGTCGACCTCGGTGCGCTCCGCGGCCTCCACGGCGTCGGCGTGGGAGTCGATGAACGGCAGGACGACATCGGCGAGTTCGGCGAGGAACGCGAACCTGAGATCGCGGTCGCGCGGCTGCGGTACGACGAGCAGGCGCGGCGCGTCCCGGTCGTCCCCGACCAGCGCGCCCAGCGGGGCGCCGGCCTCACCGGCGGTGGTGAGCGGTACGAGGACGAGGGGCCGCTCGGACAGATGGCGGTGCCGGACGGTGGCGACGGGCTGGGCACGGCCGGTGCTGACGGCCTCAAGACGGGCGAGGGTGGCGATCAGCGACATACGGCACCCTCCGGCTCCCGCTCGGCCCGCAACTGCGGCTGCGGCGGCGTGACGAATTCGGCGCCGCTCAGCGCCTCCGCGCGCAGGGCCGCCGCTCTCCGCAGGGCGGCGACCGTCGGGTCCTCGGGGTCACCGGACCGCCCGTGGGCCGCCGCCAGGACGTCGTCGACCGTGGTCAGCGCGCCCAGTTCGGCCCGTACGGAACGGCCCAGGGTGGTCACCGCGCCCCGCGCGCGGGAACGCTCGCGGCAGTGGAAGGCGAGCTCGCACGCGGACAGGCACTCCGGCGCGTACTCCGCGGGAACCGACTCGACAGCGGCGGTCAGTTCGGCGGCCGGCAGGTCCGGGGCGAAGCAGGTGCCCTCCGGGAGGGTGTCGGCGATGTCCTCGATCCGCGTCAGCCGGGACAGCTGGCGGCCGGTCACCGCGCGCTGTTTGCGGACATCGACCGCGGACGCGGCCGGGAGGTTGGAGAAGTCCTTGGGGCAGACCAGCAGCACACGGTGGCGCACGGTCGGCACCGGAGCACCGTCCTGGGTGAGCCGGGCGGCGACCTCCTCCAGCGCCAGCACGTACACCGCGGCCTGGCGGGCCGCCGCGCCCACCTTCGCGGGGTCCGCCGAACCGTCCAGCATCGGGAAGGACTTGATCTCCACGACCGACCAGCTGCCGTCCGGGTGCACGACCACCGCGTCCGGCTCCAGGAAGGCCGGGGAGCCCGCCACGTCGAGGGCGAGCATGGGATGGTCGAGGAACGTCCAGCCGCCGTTACCGCTACCGCTGCCCGCCCGCGCCGTGGTGGCGTCGCGCAGGGCCAGCGCCGTCCGCGCCGTACGGCCCTCCGGCCCGGTCGCCGTCAGGTTGGGAACCTCGGCCTCCGTCGGCGCCGGGGCGCCCGGGTCCAGCTTCTCGTGCACCAGTCGCAGCAGCTCCGCGCCGCCGTCGGCCTTGACCCGGGCCTCGAAGGTGTTTCCGCGCGCCAGGGCGAACTGGGACTGTCCGAAGGCGGACGGCGAGCCCAACGCGCTCGCCAGCGTCGCCTTGTTCACTCCCGCGCCGTCCAGGATCGCGCGCCTTCTGCAGCCCGGGTTGGCGGCGAGGGCCGCGAGGGCACGCGCGTCCAGCGCCTTCGGTGGTACGGCGGGACCGCGCAGCTCAGCGAGCCGCTGCCGCAGCGCCGTCCCCCGCGTCCGCGGAAGCGGCACCAGGCTCGGCCCCTGCCCCGGGGCCTGGTCCGAAGACGGACTCGCGCTGCCTTGGAATTCGCTCACGCGGGGCAGTCTGGCATCCACCACTGACAATTGAGGTTTCCGCGTCGGACGAGCGCGTTGCGACGGGTGCGACGCGGGCCGCGATCCACACCTTCGCCCGGTCCGCGTTCCGGATGACGAGCGGTGCCAGCAGCAGCCCGACGCCCATCACGGCGGCGCCCGCCGCCGCGTCGAGGAAGTAGTGGTTGGCGGTGCCCATCACCACGATCGTGGTGATCAACGGATAGGCGACGGCCAGGACCTTGGTGATACGCGAGCCGCCGAAGCGCCACAGCATCACTCCGCACCACAGGGACCAGCCGACGTGCAGGCTCGGCATCGCCGCGTACTGGTTCGTCATCCCGCCGAGCCCCCGCGGGGCGCTGGCCTGCCCGCCCCACCAGCCGTACGAGCTGTACTGGGCCATCGTGTCCACGAAGCCGTGGCCGGCGTCCAGCAGCCGGGGCGGGCAGGTGGGCAACAGGGTGAAGCCGATGAGACCGATGAAGGTCGAGGTCATCAACCAGGTACGGGCCGCCCGGTAGCGGACGGCGTGGGACCGGAAGAGCCAGATCAGGATGGCGGGGGTGACGAGGTAGTGCAGCGACGCGTACCAGAAGTCGGCCGGTATGCCGATCCAGGGTTCACGGGTGAACAGACGGTTGAGCGGGTGCTCCGCGTTCAGCCACAGGGACTTCTCGAACCTGAGGATCGCCAGACCGTGGTCGACGGCGGCCGACTCGTTGCCCCGCACCAGCAGGCGTCCGGCCGAATAGCACCCGTAGACCAGCAGGATCAGCGGCAGCTCGGTCCACCAGCGGAGGCGGGTGGGCGAGGCCGTCTCGGGCCGTGCAGTATCGGTCCGCGGCATCCGATCGTCTCTCCCACTCTCTGTTCCCCGTCCAGCTGCGCCTCCGGCGTCGGTGGCCTGTGGTTCGTCCGATTTTACGGTGTACGTGGACGCCCCGTGCGGCGCCCCTGTCACACAGGACGCAAAGATCGGCCCCCAGGTTGCCTCCGGACAGCGTGCGCGATGATGGAGGGGTTCCGCCTCGGTTTTCCGCCATTCGCTACCACTGATTCGCTTGACCGCCCCCTTTCATCCACCTTTCGCGGCATTCGGCACGCTTACCCTCTCAGTTCCCCCGGAAGGGCTCCTCATGGCATCGCGCATCCTGCTGGCCCGGCACGGACAGACGGAGTGGTCACTGTCCGGCAAGCACACCGGCAGGACCGACATCCCCCTCCTGGATGAGGGGCGACGCGGCGCCAAGCTGCTCGGCGAACGGTTGCACCGGCCGCCCTTCGAGGGCCTCGCGGAGGCCGAGGTGCGCACGAGCCCGCTGGCACGCGCGCGTGAGACGTGCGAGATCGCCGGGTTCGGCGAGCGCGCGACCGAGTGGGACACGCTGATGGAGTGGGACTACGGGGCGTACGAGGGCATGACCCCGGCGGAGATCCAGGCCGTGCGCCCCGGGTGGCTGATCTGGCGGGACGGGGTGCCGGGGGGCGAGACCCTGGAGGCGGTCACCGCGCGCGCGGACGAGGTGGTCGCGTGGGCACGCTCGGAGGACCGCGACGTGCTGGTGTTTGCACACGGCCACATCCTGCGCGCGATAGGCGCCCGCTGGCTGGGCCTCCCCCTGGACTTCGCCTCCCGCATCAGACTGAACCCGACATCCCTGTCAGTACTGGGCTGGGCCTACAACGCCCCAGCAATAGAAACCTGGAACGACACGGGCCACCTGACGGCTTAGCGCACAGTTTTTCAGGGGCGCGGGGAACTGCGCGGCAAACCCCCACCGGCCTGCAGTCAGGGACGCAGGGGGGCGGGCTTCCAGGGGCGCGGGGAACTGCGCAAATCAGCCCAGCCCCCGTCGGGGCCACCCCGGGAACGACACCTCAAGCCGTGCGCCGCACACTCGCATGGCGCTCAAGAAACGCCGAAACCCCCCCAGCCCGCCGGTGAGGCAACAGCACCCGCGCAGTCGCCGCCAACATCGTCTGAATCCGCGACGACTGAACCTCGTCCAACAGATCCAGCACCCGCATACCCGCCGTCGCCGCCTCATCGGGATGCCCCCCACGAGCCAGGTCGTCGGTGAGTTCGGCCGTGTAGAGCGCGATGTTCCGGGTGAAGTGCGGGTTCTGGAGATGCGCCGCACGCCGCGCGTGCCGAGCCGCCCGGGACCAGTCGCCCAGCGTCGACCAGCACTGCGCCTCCAGCCCCTCCAGCTCGGCCTCGCCGTAGAAGCTCATCCACTCCGGGTCGGCCTCCGAGGAGCCGCGCCCGTACAACGCCTGGGCCCGCGCCAGTGCCTGTTCGCAGCCGGCGCGGTCGGCGAGCCCCGCCCAGCCGCCCGCCTCGCGCAGCGCGAGCAGCGACATCAGACGGGGCGAGCCCAGTGGCCGGGCCACCCGCTGCGCGGCCTGCGCCGCTCTGACCGCCTCGCGCGGGCGACCCGCGTCGCGCGCGAGGAACGCCGTGTTGCAGAAGGCGTGGGCCTCCAGGGCGGCGTCCCCGGACATCCGGGCGGTCGCCAGCGCCTCCGCGTAGTGCGAGCGCGCGTCGTCGAAACGGCCCGAGTCGTGCGCCAGCCAGCCGACGGAGATGGCGAGCTCACCCGCGCCCGCGTGCAGCCGGTCGGCGGTGGCCTGCCGTACCGCGCCCGCGTCGAGCAGTTCGTAGGCGGCCCGCAGCGGGGCGGCAGCCCGCCGGTAGAGACCGTCGGCGCCGTGGCGGTCGTCGAGCAGTCTGATACGGCGTACGGCCTCTTCCAGGGCGCCCGCCTCACCGGCTCCGACGCGGCGCGTGGGACGGTCCGCGGCGGATGCCTCGTAGGCGAGCCCGAAGGGGCTCAGTGAGGCGGCTGCCACAGTGGCACCGCCCGTCATGAATGCGCGACGCAGCACGTCGCTCTCCTCGTAGTTGTCGTGCGTTTCGTACGGGTCCTGCGCGTCCTGCGTGTCATACGGCTCGTACGCCCCCGGCGTCTCACCGGTGCCGGGCGCGGGGATCGCGCAGTACCCGGGGAGCGCGTCCTCCGATTCGCGCGCCCCGCGTCCACGTACCGACGCGCGGGGCGCGAACCCCAGGTCGGCCAGGCTCCGGCCGGGGAACATATGCAGGAACACACGCTCGTACGCGTAGTTGGGACAGCGGATCTCACCCGCCTCGACCCGACCGACGTAACGAGCGTCACAGCTGACCCGCTCCCCGATCTCGCGGGCGGCCCGCCGTACCGCCGCGGCGAACTCGCCCGGAGAGCGCTGCCCGCGCAACTGCCGAAAGGCGAGGTTCGGCCGTGGCGGCCGGGGGGACTGCGACGAGGTCACCGCTGACGACGTCATGGCCGGGCCCTCTCTGCGAACCGTCGAACCGTGCCGGAATCCTGACGAGTTGGAAGAGTTGGAACAGTTATCCATCGGACGTCCTGTTTCCGGCGGGCAAGAACGTACCCGCTGTGCACGGTTCGCCATGCGGGGTTTGGCTACAAAGCGGATATCTCATCCACGATCTGCCATGAACTGCCATCCTTTGCGGCGGTCTTGTGCCGTAGCCGTTGACGTCCCGACGCGTTGAACCCGATGGACCGGGAGCCACCCGAACTCCCGACCCGCTCGTTTGCAGGAGGGGTTCCGTGGTGGAGGCCGGGATGGAGATCAGTCAGAGCGCCGATCCTTGTGCGTCGTTCGTGGGGCGTACATCAATCGCGTTGCCCGCATCGTCCGCGTCAAACGCGGCGTCCAACTGTGACTTGGTGACGGTGCCGGCGCGGCAGGGCCTGGAGGCGGTCGACATCCTGCGCCGGGGCGCGGGCGACGCGGTCGGCCCCGTACTGCACGACGACGGCTGCGACACCCTCGGATTCCTCGTCCCGCCCGGCACCGCCGCGGCCTGGGACGTGCCGGGCAGCACCTGTACGGAGACCAACGGACGTGGACTGAGCCTCGCGGCCCCCGATCCCGAGCCGCCCGTCGCGGGCTCGGACTGGCTCCTCCCGCCCAGGGACGCGGATCTGGCCACCGACCCGGCGGTGCTCCGCGCGGCCCTCGGTGAGGCGGCCCGGCTCATCGAGGCGGCCGACAACCGCCGCTGACCTGGCACGACCGTCGTACGGTCGCCATGGAGCCGGGGCGTTCACGCACCCCGATAATGGGGTAATGGGAAAGTCCAGAAACGCGCGGCGTGGACAGTCGGCCGCCGATGCCGTTGTCGAGACGGTGGACGGCGGGCTCGCCGAACTGATCCCCGACCGGGACCGGGCGCGCGCCTGGACACTGCTCATCGACGGCGCCCCGCAGTCCCACGTCGACCTCGACGACCCGGCGTACCTCTCCTTCGAGTACCAGCGTCGCCTCGGTCATGTGATCGACCTCGTCGCCCCGCCCGGCAAGCCCGTGCAGGTCGTGCACCTCGGCGGCGGCGCCCTCACCCTCGCGCGGTACGTCGCCGCGACCCGTCCCCGGTCCACCCAGCAGGCGGTGGAACGGGACGCGGCCCTCGTCCAACTGGTCCGGCGCGAGCTCCCCCTGGACCCCAACGCCCGTATCCGGGTGCGCTCCACCGACGCCCGCGAGGGACTCGCGAAGATCCCCGACGGCTGGGCCGACCTCGTCATCGCGGACGTGTTCAGCGGGGCGCGCACCCCGGCCCATCTGACGTCGGTCGAGTTCCTGACGGACGTGCGCAGGGTCGTGAACGACGCCGGCTGTTACGCCGCCAACCTCGCCGACGGGCCGCCGCTCGCACATCTGCGCGGTCAGATCGCCACCGCGGGCGCCGTCTTCCCCGAGCTGGCCCTGATCGCCGACCCGACGGTGCTGCGGGGGAAACGGTTCGGCAACGCGGTGCTCGTCGGCTCCGCCCACCCGCTGCCCATCGCCGAGCTGACCCGCCGTACCGCCTCCGATCCGCACCCCGCCCGCCTCGAACACGGGCGCGCCCTCGCCGACTTCACCGGCGGAGCGGTCCCGGTCATGGACGCGGCGGCGGTCGCCTCACCGGCCCCGCCACCGTCGGTTTTCCGCTGACGTCGGCAACCGGTCGGTTCAGTAGGTGAGGACCTGCACATGCGGCGGGCCGTCGTGCCAGGTGCAGAACACCGTCACGCGGTCCGCGCCCGCGGCGAACTCCACCCGGATCCACGTCTCGGTCTTCCACACCTGCATCGACCACCCCGCTCCGGGCGTCGCGGACACCAGCGTCGCGTAGTCCGCACCGAGGTCGAAGACGGCACGCCCGCCTTCGGTGTCGAACGCCTTCACCGTGGACGAGGAGTTGGCGGGCGTCGCACTCGCTGAGGGCGTGGGCGTGGGTGTCGGACGCGGAGTCGCATGCGGAGTCGGTGTCTGAGTCCCGCGGGTGGGCTCCGGGCTCGAAGTCGTGGGCGTCGGCTGCGACGTCCGTTCGCTCGGCTTCCGCGCGGCCGGCTCCTGCCCGGCCGACTCGTGTTCCTGCCGGGCCGTGTCGGCCGCCGTGATGGGGAGCGCGCGGGGCGGGTCGTACGCCGTTCCCGCCATCACCGTGTGCACACCCCACCACGTCATCGTGGCCGCCGCACCCGTGGCCAGCGTCCACGCCAGAAGGTGTACGAGTCCTCTGCGCATCGCCGGTCATACTGCCTCACCCGCCCCAGCGGTGTCGCCCGTAACCGACCGGGAGCGGTCGCCGTGGAGTTATCCACAGGCGCCGGACCCGGCCCGTCGGATTGGCGTACGGTGCGGCGCATGGCAAGTGTGCTCGTGGTCGAGGACGACCAGTTCGTGCGCTCCGCCCTCATCCGGCATCTGACCGATGCCGCGCACCTCGTGCGCAGTGTCGGCACCGCCCTTGAGGCGCTGCGCGAGGTCGCCCACTTCCGTTTCGACGTGGTGATCCTGGATCTCGGTCTGCCCGACCTCGACGGGTCCGAGGCCCTCAAGATGCTGCGCGGGATCACGGACGTCCCCGTGATCGTCGCCACCGCGCGCGACGAGGAGAAGGAAATCGTCCGGCTGCTGAACGCGGGCGCGGACGACTACCTCACCAAACCGTTCTCGGTCGAACACCTGTCGGCGCGTATGGCCGCCGTACTGCGTCGGGCCCGCACGACGCCCGAGGACACCTCGCCGTCCACGGTCATCCGCGTCGGCGGCCTCGCCATCGACCCGCTGCGCCGGCAGGCCGAACTGGACGGTGTACGACTTGACCTGACCCGCCGCGAGTTCGACCTGCTCGCCTTTCTCGCCGGCCGGCCTGGTGTCGTCGTCTCGCGCAAGGAACTGCTCGCGGAGGTGTGGCAGCTGTCGTACGGGGACGATCAGACCATCGACGTCCATCTGTCGTGGCTGCGGCGGAAGTTGGGCGAGACAGCGGCCAACCCCCGTTACCTGCACACCCTGCGGGGCGTCGGCGTGAAACTGACGCCGCCCGGAGTGGAGCCGCCGCTATGAGGTGGACGCCATGAGGTCGGCGTCATGAGGCGGGCGTCATGAGGTGGGCGCTCGTCAAGGTCTGTGTGGCGGTCACGGCGATGGTCGTGGTGGCTTTCGCCGTGCCGCTCGGCCTGGTCATCAGGGAGATGGCCCGCGACCGCGCCTTCTCCAACGCGGAGCGGCAGGCCGCGGCCGTCGCCCCCGCCCTCTCCATCACCACCGACCGCGACCAGCTCGAACGGGTCGTCGCCTCCGCCGGATCGGACGCGGGCCTGGCCGTGCACATCCCCGCGAGCGGCGGCACGAGCGCCGTCGACCTCGGACGGCAGCGAGCCACCGACACCGACATCGCGGCGATCCGGAGACTCGGCCGCGCCTCCACCACCGAGGTGTCCGGCGGCTCCGCGCTCCTCCAGCCCGTCGCACTCAGCTCCGGCGAGATAGCCGTCGTCGAGGTGTATGTCCCCGAGGCCGAGGTCAGCAACGGCGTCGGCCTGGCCTGGGCGGTCCTCGCCGGTGTCGGGGCCGTCCTCGTCGTCGGGTCGGTCGCCGTCGCCGACCGGCTGGGCGTGCGCATGGTGCGGCCCGCTCGGCGCCTTGTCGAAGGCGCGCGGGAACTGGGGGAGGGGAAACTGGGCGCAAGAGTGCCCGAGGAAGGACCGGCCGAACTGCGCCTCGCGGCGGTCGCGTTCAACTCCATGGCCGACCAGGTCGTCCAACTGATGGCGAACGAAAGGGAGTTGGCCGCAGACCTGTCCCACCGGCTGCGTACGCCGCTGACCGTGCTGCGGCTCAACGCCGCCTCCCTCGGAGACGGGCCGGCCGCGGAGCAGACCCGGGCCGCCGTCGCCCAGCTGGAGCGCGAGGTCGACACGATCATCCGTACCGCCAGGGAGGCCAAACCGCAGACCGCTCTCCCCGGACCGGGCGCCGGTTGCGACGCGGCCGAGGTCGTACGCGAGCGGATGGCCTTCTGGTCGGCGCTCGCCGAGGACGAGGGGAGGAAGGTGAGGCTGGCCGGTGTGGAGCGGCCCGTGCGCATACCCGTGGCCCGCGCAGACCTGGCCGCCGCGCTCGACGCCCTGCTCGGCAACGTCTTCCGGCACACCCCGGAGGGCACCGCCTTCGCGGTCGACGTCCACAACGGCGACGACGCGGTGATCGTGCTGGTGTCGGACGCGGGGCCCGGGATCACCGACCCCGAGGCCGCCATGGCCAGGGGGCGCGGCTCGGGCAACGAGGGGTCGACGGGCCTGGGCCTGGACATCGTGCGCCGGCTCGCGGAGTCGACGGGCGGAGACGTACGAATCGGCTCGTCGGTGCTCGGCGGCACGGAGATACGGATCTGGCTCCAGCTGACCGACCGCCCGCCGACACGCCGCGGACACCGGGGAAGAGGAACGCCCCGACGCCGCGGCACCGCCGCCCGGACGTGACCTCGACCGCCGTGCCCGAGGATCCGCGTCCCGACCTCCTGAATCGCCTCCTCCGCGAGCGATCTCACCGAGCAACTGGCCCGACTCAGCCTGCGCCTCGGCAACATCTCTCCCCTGCCCGGCTCCGCCGACAGGCAATGGCCAAGGCGCGGCACCCCCCTCCGGTGCCGCGCCCTGACCTGGCCTGGCCTTGCCTTGCGTGGGGCTCAGCCCCGTAGCCCCACGCCCCGGAGGGTTACTCGACGTTCGTCGTCGGGGGCAGGGTGCCGCTGCGGGCCGCTCGGCCGTACCAGAGGGCGCTCGACTTCGGGGTGCGGGCCAGGGTCGCGTAGTCGACGTACACCGCGCCGAAGCGCTTGCCGTAGCCGTACGCCCACTCGAAGTTGTCCATCAGGGACCACAGGAAGTAGCCGCGGACGTCCGCGCCCTCGGCGATCGCTCGCCGGACCGCACGCAGATGGCCGTGGAGGTAGGCGATCCGCTCGGGGTCGTGCACGCGGCCGTCGGACTCGGGCTTGTCGTCGTAGGCGGCGCCGTTCTCCGTGACGTAGATCGGCAGGCCCGGAGCCTCCTTCGTGTACCGCATGATCAGGTCGTGCAGGCCCGTCGGGTCGATCGACCAGCCCATCTCCGTGCGCTCGCCGGGGGACTGGTGGAAGAGGACGTCGTCCGCCGCCGGCCACGGCGAGAAGTCGCTCGCCCCGTGCCCGTCGGCGCGCGGGCCGCTCGGCTTCTCCTCGGCCGCCGACACCAGCGTCGGGGTGTAGTAGTTGAGGCCCAGCGCGTCCAGCGGCTGGTTGATCAGCGCGAGGTCGCCGTCCAGGACGTACGACCAGTCGGTGAGCGACGAGGTCGCGGCGAACAGGGTCTCCGGGTAGGCGCCGTGCAGCATCGGACCGTGGAAGACACCGTTGGCGAGGTCGTCGATCTTCTGGACCGCCGCCAGATCGGCCGGCGTCTGCGAAAGCGGCCTGACCACCGAGGAGTTGAGGCTCACGGCGACCGTGTTGCGGGCCGGCATCGACGCGCGCAGGGCCGAAGTGCCCAGCCCGTGCGCCAGGTTGAGGTGGTGCGCCGCCCGGAGGGAGGCCAGCGGCTCGGTGCGGCCGGGGGCGTGCACACCCGAGGAGTAGCCCAGGAACGCGCTGCACCAGGGCTCGTTGAGCGTGATCCACTGCTCGACGCGGTCGCCCAGCGCCTCACCCATGATCTGGGCGTACTCGGCGAACCGCAGCGCGGTCTCGCGCTCAGGCCAGCCGCCCGCGTCCTCCAGCTCCTGCGGCAGGTCCCAGTGGTAGAGGGTGACCGCCGGTTTGATGTTGTGCTCGAGCAGTTCGTCGACGAGGCGCCGGTAGAAGTCCAGACCGCGCTGGACCGCCGGCCCCCGGCCGGTCGGCTGCACACGCGACCAGGAGACGGAGAAGCGGTAGGCGGTCAGGCCGAGGTCGGCCATCAGCTTCACGTCGTCGCGGTAGCGGTGGTAGTGGTCGACAGCGATGTCACCGTGCTCGCCGCCGGCCGTTTTGCCCGGAGTGTGGCTGAACGTGTCCCAGATCGAGGGGGTGCGGCCGTCCTCCCGCACCGCCCCCTCGATCTGGTACGCGGAGGTCGCCGCGCCCCAGAGGAAGGCGGGAGGAAAGGTCACCGGGTTAACGGGCTCAGGCATGGAAGCGCTCCCATAGGAGGTCGTGGAGACCGACGGGTAGGAATGAGGGAAGTGGGGGGAGAGTGCGAAGGGGCCGAGGCGGCGGTGACCCGGCCCCTGAGAGTTCCCGTACGAAAATTCCCTGACGAAAGTCCCGTACGAAGTTCCTGCGCGGGTCAGCCCTTGATCGCGCCGTTCATGATGCCGCCCACGATCTGCTTGCCGAACAGAAGGAAGGCGATGAGCAGCGGCAGTGTGCCAAGGAGCGCGCCCGCCATGATCACTGCCTGGTCGGGCACGTAACCCGTACCGAGGCCGTTGAGGGCGACCTGGACCGTCGGATTCTGCTGGTTCAGGGCGATGATCGGCCACAGGAAGTCGTTCCAGGCGAACACGAAGGTCAGCAGCCCGAGCACGGCCATCGCGGGCCGCGCCGCCGGGAACACCACGTGCCACACCACGCGGAGGCTGTTCGCGCCGTCCATCCGCGCGGCCTCGATCAGCTCGGTGGGCAGCGCCTGCACCAGGTACTGGCGCATGAAGAACGTACCGAAGGCGGTGACCAGCGTCGGCAGGATCACGGTCTGCAACTGGTTGGACCAGCCGAGGTCGGCCATCCACAGGTACAGCGGTACGACGGCGAGCTGCGGCGGGATCATCATCGTGCCGATGGTCAGCAGCAGCAGCGTGCTGGAGAACCTGAACCGCAGCTTGGCGAAGGCGAATCCCGCCAGCGTCGAGAACAGCACCGTGCTGACCGTGATGGTGCCGGCGACGATCGTGCTGTTGAGCATCGCCGTGCCGAGGCCCACCTCGTCCCACGCGGCCTGCATGTTCTTGAACAGGTTCGCGCCGAACCACAGCGGCGGCGGCGTCTGGGCGAGCCGGGTGTTGTCACGGGAGGCCGCGATCGCCGTCCACAGCAGCGGGGCCAGCGAGATCAGCGAGAAGACCGTGAGGACGACATAGGTGACCGGGCCCGCGTGCAGTTGCTTGCCCGCGCCGATCATCCGGGGGCGCCGCGAGCCCTTGGCGCCCTTCGGCTTCGACTCCGGGTCCACCTGAGGAAGCGTCAGATCACTTGTGGTCATTGGGATTTCCTCAGACGTCGGTTGATCAGCATGTTGACCGCGGCGACGATCAGCAGGATCAGGAACATCGACCACGCGATCGCGGACGCCTTGCCGAGGTTGCCGATGATCCAGCCCTGGTCGTACATGTACAGACCGAGCGTCTGGTACTGGTGCTCGGAGCCGCCCTTGGACCCGCCGAACAGCAGGGGCTCACCGAAGAGCTGGGTGGCGCCGATGGTGGACACGACCACGGTGAACAGGATCGTCGGCCGGAGCATCGGGATCGTGACATGGCGGAACTGCTGCCAGCGGTTCGCGCCGTCGAGAGCCGTCGACTCGTACAGGTCGGCGGGGATCGCCTGCATCGCCGCGAGGTAGATCAGCGCGTTGTAGCCGGTCCACCGCCAGATCACGATGCTGGAGACGGCGAACTGCCCGCCCCAGTCGGACTCGCGCCAGTTGATCGGGTCGACCCCGACGAAACTCAGCAGCCAGTTGATCATGCCGCCGTCCCACGAGTACAGCAGGGTGAAGACCAGCGTCGCCGCCGCCACCGAGGTGGCGTACGGGGTGAGCATGACCACCCGCCACAGGGTCGAGCCGCGCAGCTTGTAGTTGAGCAGGTGCGCGATGCCGAGCGCCAGCAGCAGCTGCGGCACGGTCGAGATCAGACCGATGGTGAAGGTGTTCTGCAGGGCCTTCCAGAAGAAGTCCGAGGACCACAGGTTCTTGTAGTTCTCCAGGCCCACCCAGGTCTCGTTGTCCAGCGAGGACAGCTGCACGTTGTGCAGCGAGTACCAGCCCGTGTAGAGGAGCGGGACCAGTCCGAAGGCCCCGAAGACAAGGAAGAAGGGGGTGATGAACGCGTACGGCGACGCCTTCATGTCCCAGCGGTACAGCCGACTGCGCCACGAACTCGAGCCCGAAGGCGGCTTACCGCGACCTTGAGCGCCCCGGACCGCGCCCGGCTGGTCGCCGGGCGCGGTCTCGGCACTCGGCGCGGGATGCGCGAGAGCCTGCTTGGAGCTGGTCACTGGCCGAGCACGTCCTTGATCTCGTTCTTGGCCGCGTCCCAGCCCTGCTCAGGGCTCTTGCCCTTCTGCTCGACCTGGAGGATGCCGATGTCCGCGATCGCGGTGCCGATCGGCTGGTCCTTGAGGCCGAAGTACTGGACCGGGATGGTCTTGGCCGACGCCGCGTAGATCTCGGTGATCGGCGCGTTCGAGAAGAACTCGACGGTGGCGGGCTGCGGCTTCAGGGTCGCGTACGCCGACGGGGCCGACGGGAAGCTCGCCTGCTTGGCGAAGACCTTGGCCTGCTGCTCGGGGGCCGTCAGCCACTTGGCGAGCGCGATGGCCTCCTTCTGGTGCTTGCCGGCCACCGGAACGCCGATGAAGGCGCCGCCCCAGTTGGCCGCGGTCGGCGCCGCCGCCACGTCCCAGTTGCCCTTGCCGGACTCACCGGACTTCTCCTGGATGTAGCCGATCATCCACGCGGGGCAGGCCACGGTCGCGAAGGTCGCGTTCGCGAGAGCCTGGTCCCACGGCTTCTCGAACTGCTTCAGCTTCGCCGACATGTCGCTGGTCGCGACCTGCATCGCGGAGTCCCACGCGTCCTTCACGCCCGTGGACTTCTCCCAGATGGGGTTGCCGTCCTTGTCGTAGTAGCGCTCGCTCGCGCCACCCAGTACGGCGTTGTAGACCGAGGAGGCGGAGTCCACGAACTTGGTGCCGCTCGGCGCCTTCTTCATGTAGTCCTTGCCGACGGCCACGAACTTCGACCAGTCGCCCGCCCACTGTGCGGCGAGCTTGGTCCGGTCCGTCTCCAGGCCGGCCTTCTGGAACAGGTCCTTGCGGTAGCAGATCGCCATCGGGCCGATGTCGGTGCCGAGCCCGATCTGCTTGCCGTCCTTGGTGGTGGCCTGCGCGTTCTTCCAGTCCAGCCACTGGGACTTGTCGACCTCCTTGCCGAGGTCGACGAACTTGTCCGCCTGCGTCTGCACGGCCTCGGCGACGTTGCCGATCTCGATCGCCTGGATGTCGTCGACACCGGAACCGGCCTGCAGACGGGTGATCGTCTTGGGCCAGTACACGTCGGTCTTGGTGGTGACGTTCTCCTTGATGCTGACGTCCGGGTGGAGTTTCATGTACTCGTCGTAGAGACCAGCCTGCTTGTAACCGAAGACACCGAAGGTGCCGATGGTCAGCTCGGTCTTGCCGCCGCCTCCGCCGCCGCCTCCGCCGTTGTTCGGCTCGCCGTCGTCCGAGTCGTCGGCGCAGCCGGCCAGCAGCCCCGTCGTCAGTGTGGCGACGACCGCGAGGGTCACCAGTCTGCGGGACCCGCGGGTACTCGTGCGCATTGCGTCCTCCTGTTGCCTGACGTGCCGACCCCCCGGCCAACTGCGTTGTTGGGCCCGTTAGTTCTACTGCGGCGGCTCGGGCGGGGAACGTGCGGGATGTGTATGTGTCAGGTACCGTGGGAGCGCTCCCACAGGTGATGTGTTGAAGAGTCGTCGGTCCGGGCGGGGGTGTCAAGGGTGGAGACGCGGCGATGTGTCTTCGGTTATCGGGCTGTTAACTAAAGCTCCTGAAAGCGGAACGGAAGCCTACGGAAGGCCGGTTGGCGGACCCCGTGAACGTGCCGCCGGGCATCGGAGGATCCCCGGCGGACCGGGAAGGGGTGGCGCCGGGCCGCGAGAGGACTGTTGCCGGACTTCGGTCCGGAATGCGGGCTGTTAGATTCCAGACCAGACAAGCGGGTGACGGGAGACGGACCATGGTGGGCCACGGAGTGCGGGGCCGGAGTGGCGGGCGGCCGACCCTCGAAGAGGTCGCCGCGCGCGCCGGAGTGGGTCGCGGCACGGTCTCCCGCGTGATCAACGGTTCCCCGAGGGTCAGTGACGTGACCCGGGCGGCGGTCGAGGCGGCCGTCGCGGAACTCGGCTACGTCCCGAACACCGCCGCCCGCGCCCTCGCGGCGAACCGCACGGACGCGATCGCCCTGGTCGTCCCCGAGCCGGAGACCCGCTTCTTCGCGGAACCGTACTTCTCGGACATCCTGCGCGGTGTGGGCGCCGCGATCTCGGACACGGAGATGCAGCTGTTGCTGATCTTCGCGGGCAGTGACCGGGAACGCGAGCGTCTCGCCCAGTACCTGGCCGCCCACCGCGTCGACGGCGTCCTGCTCGTCTCGACCCACGCGGACGACCCGCTCCCCGACCTGCTGGCCCAGCTGGAGATCCCGGCGGTGATCAGCGGCCCGAGGTCGGCGGCGGAGACCCTCACCTCGGTCGACTCGGACAACTACGGAGGCGGACGCCAGGCGGCCGAACACCTGCTGTCCCGGGGCCGCCACAAGGTCGCCCACATCACGGGCCGCCTGGACGTGTACGGCGCCCAGCGCCGCGTCGACGGCTACCGCGACGCCCTGGAGGCGGCGGGCCACACGGTGGACGAGGACCTGATCGAACCGGGCGACTTCACGGAGGAGGGCGGCCGCCGGGCGATGACCCGCCTCCTCGCCCGCTGCCCCGACCTGGACGCGGTCTTCGCCGGCTCGGACGTCACTGCGGCGGGCGCCCGCCAGGTCCTGCGCGAACAGGGCCGCCGTATACCCGAGGACGTGGCACTCGTCGGCTACGACGACTCGGCCATTGCCCGCCACATGGACCCGCCCCTGACGAGCGTGCGCCAGCCGATCGTGGAAATGGGCCGGGCGATGATCGACCTGCTCCTGGAGGAGGTCGCGGACCGCCGCCCGACGGCGTCCCGGGTACTGGAACGCCGTCAGGTGGTGCTTCCCACGGAGCTGATGGCTCGTACGTCGTCCTGAGGGGTCGTGTTCCCGCGATGTTCCCGCGGGGCCGACAACGAAGAAGCCCTGGCCTGCTTTCGCAGACCAGGGCTTGATCTTTCAGGGTGAGTGACGGGACTTGAACCCGCGGCATCCTGGACCACAACCAGGTGCTCTACCAGCTGAGCTACACCCACCATGACCGGCTTGGGAAGTCCGAGTGGTCTTCCTGACCGGCCGAGAAAAAGTGTACAGGGTCCGAAGGGGTGCTCGCGCCCGGCTTTTCTCAGGCGTTCTCAGGCATGCGAACTCACTGTGCCGCGGGCAGCACGTGCTTCGCCGCGATCGTGCGCGCCGTGTCCGAGTCCGGGCCCGGCTGCGGTACGAAGATCGCCTCGCGGTAGTACCGCAGTTCGGCGATCGACTCGCGGATGTCGGCGAGGGCGCGGTGGTTGCCGTTCTTGTCGGGGCTGTTGAAGTACGCCCTCGGGAACCAGCGCCGGGCCAGCTCCTTCACCGAACTGACGTCCACGATCCGGTAGTGGAGGTACGCCTCCAGGGTGCCCATGTCCCGGAGCAGGAAGCCGCGGTCCGTACCGACCGAGTTGCCGCACAACGGGGCCTTGCCCGGCTCCTTGACGTGCTCCCGGACATACGCGAGGACCTGGGCCTCGGCGTCCGCCAGCGTCGTACCGCCGGCGAGTTCGTCGAGGAGCCCGGACGAGGTGTGCATCTGGCGCACCACCTCCGGCATCGTCTCCAGCGCCGAGTCGGGCGGACGGATGACGATGTCCACCCCCTCGCCGAGTACGTTCAGCTCGGAGTCGGTGACCAGTGCGGCCACCTCGATGAGCGCGTCGTCGGACAGCGAGAGACCGGTCATCTCGCAGTCGATCCACACCATGCGATCGTTCATGCGTCTCACCTTACGGGGAGGAGGCGCGCGGCGAACCAGTGGTGCGGTGCGGTTGCGCGGGGGGTTGGGCACCCGGCGTCGGTGTGGGCCTCGGCTGGGGGCTGCCGCCCCTGGACCCCCGCTTCGGCCCTTAAGGGGCCTCGTCCTCAAACGCCGGACGGGCTGGAGATGCGGGCCGGCACTTGAAAGTGCGGGACGGGCTGAGTGACGTACCCCAGCCCGTCCGGCGTTCACAAGTCACCTACCGTTATGTGCCGCTCCGCTGGCCCGGCAGGCTCGCGCGGTTTCCGACGTACGGATCCCGCCCGTGCTCCGCCGAGAGGCCGACCGTGCTCGCCGTGCGGCGGGCCTGGATCGGGACCGGGCTCTCCGGGTGCGGGGACCGGTCGTGGCCGTGACCCGGGCCGTGCCCGTGTCCCTGGCCCGCCGTGGTCGGCGTACCCATGCCGCCCTGCACTCCGCTCACCACCGGGTCCGGCTCGGACATGCGCTCACCCTGCGGCCTGCGCGCCCGGTAGGCCGCGCGGTACGCGGCCGGGGACGAGCCCAGCTGGCGGCGGAAGTGACCGCGCAGCGCCACCGGCGAACGGAAGCCGCAGCGGCCCGCGACCTCGTCCACCGAGTAGTCCGACGTCTCCAGGAGACGCTGGGCCTGCAGGACGCGCTGCGTGATCAGCCACTGCAGCGGCGCGCTTCCCGTGAGCGAGCGGAAGCGGCGGTCGAACGTACGACGGGACATGTACGCGCGTGCCGCCAGCGTCTCCACGTCGAACTGCTCGTGGAGGTGTTCCAGCGCCCAGGCGACGACCTCGGCGAGCGGGTCGGCGCCGATCTCCTCTGGTAAAGATCGGTCGAGGTAGCGCTCCTGGCCGCCCGACCGGCGCGGTGGGACCACCAGTCGGCGGGCCAGCGCACCGGCCGCCTCGTTGCCGTGGTCCGTCCGCACGATGTGCAGGCACAGGTCGATGCCTGCCGCTGTGCCGGCGCTCGTCAGTACGTCGCCGTCGTCCACGAAGAGTTCGCGTGGATCGACATGGACGGACGGATAGCGCTTCGCCAGCGTCGGCGCGTACATCCAGTGTGTCGTCGCCGGGCGGCCGTCCAGCAGGCCCGCCGCCGCGAGAACGAACGCGCCCGTGCACAGGCCTACGATCCGCGCGCCCTCTTCGTGGGCCCGACGCAGTGCGTCGAGCGCCTCCTCCGGTGGCGGCGCGGTGATCGAACGCCAGGCGGGCACGACGACCGTGCCTGCCCGCGCGATCGCCTCCAGGCCGTTCGGCGCGGTCAGTTCGAGCCCGCCGGTCGTCCGCAGCGGGCCCTCTTCTCCGGCGCACACCAGCAGTCGGTAGCGCGGCACTCCGGCGTCCTGGCGGTCAATCCCGAACACCGACAGCGGAATGGAACTCTCGAAAATGGGGCCGCCGCTGAACAGCAGCACCGCAACGATCTCCTTGCGGCGTCGCCCGGAGAGTTTCCGGGCCGCGGCTTCCGGCGCGGCAGTGGAGTCGTGGCTCATACTGCTAAGCCCCCCTCGGTGGTCGCGTCGCCCCTAACTTGTCGGGCCTGTCGCTCCAGCACGTTTCCCCTCGGTCCTGCACGAGTCCCCCGCCGTAGACAGTCAAGATCGAATCTACTGTGTCCCATGATGCCGAGATGACCAGTCCGTCACTGGACAGATTGTCGACTTGGCAACTTGGCGTAAAGCATTCGATCACGAAGCGTTGCACTAGTGGGCCGCGCAGGGAAGTGCGCCTCGTCGTAGTGGCCAATCCGCGTAGGGTGCGCGGCCCCGCCCAGACCCTTTCAGTGCAGGTGGAACGGGGGTTTGGGGGTTGTTCGGCCAAGGGGTGCACGGTGTCCGGAAGTTGGCTGAAAAGCATCGGGCGCGTGCGCGAAAACAGGTCAATCGACCGGTGTAGTTCCGCCGGAGTGTCGCGTGCCCCGATGCGAGCCCGAAGGGGCCCTGCAGTGCCGCCCCCGGTGCGGGGCGCCCTCCTCGGCCGGCATCCTCGCCGCACCGCGCTCGGACTGGCGCAGCAGCACCCGGCACACCGCCGTCACGGCCGCCAGCCCGAGCGCCGTACCGGCGGCCCCACCGAGCGAGGTGCCGTAGAGGACGAGCACCACGGGGACCAGGACGCAGCTGAAGGCCGCCCAGCGGACGAGATCGCTCGCGGAGTCCCGGCTCGGTGAGGTCATGGCTGCTCCCTGTGACGATGGGTCACGGGGTTCAACGCTTGTTCGAGCGGTCGGTCACTGGCCATCGTGTCCGGAAGATGTGCGCGAGCATGATCGACCCGGGTGAGATGTACGCGAACCCTGTGGAAACAGCCTGTACGTGGCAGCAACCATTGCGTTACGGGCACCCCCTCGGGCATGCTCCCTGGAACCCGTCCGGAGCATGGGCGGGCTATGGGCTACGGAGGCGTGCGGCCGTACCCTTGGGGGTATGGGGTTGGGAAGATGATTCCCGGACACAGCTCCGCCGCACAGTGTCGTCCCGCATCACGTCGTCCCACCACGAGGATCAAAACGCCGAGAATCCCATGGCCGGTCACGAATTCCTGGAACCCGCGGACCGCAAGCGCCCCGTCGCCGACCACACGGCGGCCGAGCCCTTGGCGGCGGAAGAACCACGTCAGTCCTGCGACCCCGCGTTCAAGCACGGTGTCGTCGTCGGTTTCGACGGCTCGACGTCGAGTGAGCGCGCCCTCGCGTACGCCATCGGCATGGCCCACCGCTCCGGTTCGGGCCTGATCATCGTGCACGTCGCCAATCGGCTCCCGACCACGGTGTGGGCCGGCTGTGAGCCGCCCGTCTTCGTCGACGTGCCGGACCACAGAACCGAGGTGCTCGGGCTCGAACTCGCCTGTGCGGACTATCTGGCCGAGGTGCCGTGGATCCTTGTCGAGCGTGGTGGGGACATCTGCCATGAGCTCGAAGAGGTGGGGCGGGAGTACGAGGCCGATGCGATCGTCGTCGGTTCGACCCATGGCATCGTCGGGCGGATCTTCGGGTCGGTGGCGGGGCGGCTTGCGAAGCGGGCTCAGCGGCCTGTTGTGGTCATTCCGTAACTCCCTCGCGGTGGGTGAACCTACTGGTGCGTAGAGGGTTTTGTGCGCTTGTGAAGGGCATATAGGGGGCATCGCGCCCGGGGTGTGACGGCCACCGGTTGCTGCGCAGGCCGGGGGTTGGGCGATCCCCGGCGAGTATGGGCGAGCCCCCTGTGTTCGGTGGCAACACGGGGGGCTCGTTTTTGTTTGTTGGTCTCTGCGGGGCGGTGGGGGCTTGTCGCGCAGTTCCCCGCGCCCCTGGAGGGCGCCCCTTCGGGGCTGCCCTCCAGGGGCGTCCCTGTAGCGGGCCGGCTACTCCACCGTTACCGACTTGGCGAGGTTCCTGGGCTTGTCGATGTCTCGGCCCAGGGACAAGGCCGTGTGGTAGGCGAGGAGTTGGAGGGGGATGCCCATCAGGATGGGGTCCAGTTCGTCCTCGTTCTTCGGGACGACGATCGTCTGGTCGGCCTTCTCCTGCTCCTGGTGGGCCACCGCGAGGATGCGGCCGCTGCGGGCCTTGATCTCCTCCAGGGCGGCGCGGTTCTTCTCCAGGAGGTCGTCGTCCGGGACGATCGCGACCGTGGGCAGCGCCGGCTCGATGAGGGCCAGCGGGCCGTGCTTCAACTCCGAGGCGGGGTAGGCCTCGGCATGGATGTACGAGACCTCCTTGAGCTTCAGGGAGGCCTCGCGGGCCACCGGGTAGCCCCGGACGCGGCCGATGAAGAGCATCGAGCGGGCCTCGGCGTACTGCTCGGCCAGCTTCTTGATCTCGTCCTCCTGCTCCAGGATCTCGGAGATCTGCCCGGGCAGCTTGCGCAGGCCCTCGATGATCCGCTTGCCGTCGCGGACCGACAGGTCGCGGGTGCGGCCCAGGTGGAGGGCGAGGAGGGCGAAGGCGACCGTGGTGTTGGTGAAGCACTTCGTCGAGACGACGCAGACCTCGGGGCCCGCGTGCACGTACATGCCGCCGTCCGCCTCGCGGGCGATCGCGGAACCGACCACGTTGACGATGCCCAGCACTCGCGCGCCCTTGCGCTTCAGCTCCTGGACGGCCGCCAGCACGTCGTACGTCTCACCGGACTGGGAGACGGCCACGTACAGGGTGTCGGGGTCGACGACCGCGTTGCGGTAGCGGAACTCCGAGGCGGGCTCGGCGTCGGCCGGGATGCGGGCCAGCTCCTCGATCATCTGGGCGCCGATCATGCCCGCGTGGTACGAGGTGCCGCAGCCCAGGATCTTCACGCGCCGCACGGCACGCGCCTCGCGGGCGTCGAGGTTGAGGCCGCCGAGGTGGACCGTGGAGAAACGGTCGTCGATCCGGCCGCGCAGGACCCGGTCGACGGCCTCGGCCTGCTCGTGGATCTCCTTGTGCATGTACGTGTCGTGGCCGCCCATGTCGTACGAGGCGGCCTCCCACTCCACGGTGGTGGGCTCCGCCGTGGTGCGGGTGCCCTCCGTGGTGTAGGTGCGGAAGTCGTCGGCCTTGAGGGTGGCCATCTCGCCGTCGTCCAGAGTCACTATCTGCCGCGTGTGGGTGACCAGCGCGGCGATGTCCGAGGCGACGAACATCTCCTTCTCGCCGATGCCCAGGACGACCGGCGAGCCGTTGCGGGCCGTCACGATCCGGTCCGGGAAGTCGGCGTGCATGACGGCGATGCCGTACGTGCCCTCGATCACGCGCAGCGCCTGGCGGACCTTCTCCTCCAGGGTCTCCGCCTGGGAGCGGGCGATGAGGTGGGTGAGGACCTCTGTGTCCGTCTCGGAGAGGAACTCGACGCCGTCGGCCTCGAGCTTCTTGCGCAGGTCGGAGGCGTTGTCGATGATCCCGTTGTGTACGACGGCGACCTTGTTGTCGGCCGACATGTGCGGGTGCGCGTTGTGGTCGGAGGGGGCGCCGTGCGTGGCCCAGCGGGTGTGGGCGATGCCGGTGGTGCCGGCGAAGCGCTTGGGGACCTTGGCCTCCAGGTCCCGGACGCGGCCCTTGGCCTTGACCATCTTCAGGCCGGTCGCCTTCGGCGAGGTCACGACGATGCCCGCCGAGTCGTAGCCGCGGTACTCCAGGCGCTGCAGGCCTTCGAGGAGCAGCGGCGCCACGTCACGCCTGCCGATGTATCCGACAATTCCGCACATATAAAAGAGTCCCTGTCCCTGTTGTACGTAGATGACGAGTAGATGACTAGCCGTAGACGATGCGGCGCAGCTGGCGGAGGGTGAGCTCCGCCGGTGCGACCGCGCGGTATCTGAGGTCCGCCTCGATCCGGTCGAAGATCTCCGCGTTCACCAGGCCCTGGCCCTGGAGTTCGCGGTGGCGACGACGGACATAATCCTCGGTGGTCTCGTCGAAGTAGGCGAGAACGTCCTGAATCACCCGCAGTGCCTCGCCCCGGGACAGGGGTGTGGTACGCGTCAGATGATCAACGAGGTCGTCGTGCACCTGACGATCCTGAGGTAAAGCGCGGGCAATCGCAACAATCCTGCCCGATATCGGGCAGCGGTCTGTTGAAACTCTTATGGGACCCTGTTCGGGGCCTGTTCACTTTGTGTCCTGCGCGGCGATGGGTACCCAGAGCACCGTTTTCAGCCATGGACACTCCTCGCATGGGCGTACCCGAGCAACTTGCCGAGCGCATGAGCATGGCCGAGCAGCACGAGTACCTTCGCGCCAAGTTCTCGCGGCGCACGATGATCAGAAGCGGCGCCGTCACCGTCGGCGCCGTCGCGGGCGGTGCGTTCGTACCGGGCGCCGCCCAGGCCGCGACGCGGACCTCCGTACCGACGCAGACGTACCCCCAGACCGAGAAGGTCGACGGCGCGCTCGTCGCCCCCTTCGGCCGGCACCTCGCCTGGGGCAACGACCCCCGCACGGAGATCACCGTCTCCTGGCAGGTCCCGGTCGCGGTGAAGA
The DNA here is from genome assembly GCF_033793965.1 of Streptomyces sp. ME02-8801-2C. NCBI lineage: Bacteria > Bacillati > Actinomycetota > Actinomycetes > Kitasatosporales > Streptomycetaceae > Streptomyces > Streptomyces sp. ME02-8801-2C. The sequence goes on from NZ_JARAXP010000006.1 coordinate 425,503, forward strand.
AGCCCTTCATCCGGATCGGCGCCCACCCCTGGGACCTCTCCCGCAAGATCGAGGCCGAGGTCCGCACCCTCTACACCCCGGCCGGCGTCGGCGCCAGCGGCGACCACACCCAGTACTACCTGCACGCCAAGCTCACCCACCTGCGCCCCGGCCAGACGTACTACTACGGCGTCGGCCACGCCGGCTTCGACCCGGCCGAGGCACACCTGCTGGGCACCCTCGGCACCTTCACCACAGCCCCGGACCACAAGAAGCCGTTCACCTTCACGGCCTTCGGCGACGAGGGCGTCAGCTACCACGCCCTCGCCAACAACAGCCTGCTCCTCGGCCAGAACCCGGCCTTCCACCTGCACGCCGGCGACATCGCATACGGCGACCCGGCCGGCCAGGGCAAGACCTCCGACACCGGCTTCGACTCCCGCGTGTGGGACCAGTTCCTCGCGCAGACCGAGTCGGTCGCCAAGTCCGTGCCGTGGATGCCCGCCTACGGCAACCACGACATGGAGGCCTGGTACTCGCCCAACGGCTACGGCGGCGAGGACGCCCGCTGGAACCTCCCCGACAACGGCCCGGACAAGAAGAACCTCCCCGGCGTCTACTCCTTCGTCTACGGCAACACGGCGGTCATCTCGCTCGACGCCAACGACATCTCCTTCGAGATCCCGGCCAACCTCGGTATCTCGGGCGGCACCCAGACCAAGTGGCTGGAGGCGCAGCTCAAGAAGTACCGCGCCTGCGGCGACGTCGACTTCATCGTGGTCTTCTTCCACCACTGCGCCTACTGCACCTCCACCGCGCACGCCTCGGAGGGGGGCGTGCGCCAGGAGTGGGTACCGCTGTTCGAGAAGTACACGGTCGACCTGGTCATCAACGGCCACAACCACCAGTACGAGCGCACCGATGTCATCAAGGGCGGCGCGGTCACCAAGAAGCTCCCGATCGGTGGGACTTCGTACCCCGAGACCGAGGGCGTCGTCTACGTGACGGCGGGCGCGGCCGGCCGCAGCCTGTACGCGTTCACCGCACCGCTGTCCTACGAGGGCCACGAGAACGAGGTCGACTCGGTCGCCTCCTTCATCAACACCAAGGACGGCAAGGTCAACGAGACGGTCACCTGGTCGCGGGTGCGCTACCTCGACTACTCGTTCCTGTGCGTCGACGTCACCCCCGCGTCCAAGGGCCGCCTCGCCACCCTGACGGTGCGCGGGATCGCGGAGACGGGCGAGGAGGTCGACCGTTTCACGGTCGCCCGCCGCGTACGCTGAGCATGCGCGTATGCCCAGAAGGCGGGGCGTACGCGTGAGTTACCGGTAACCGAGTGAGTCACCAGTAACACCGACAGGCGGTTCTCCGGCGCGTGTTCTACATGCGTTTGAGGACCGCCTGTTTGGCGTGCGCGAACTCGTCGTCCGTGAGTACGCCCGTCCGGTGCAGCTCACCGAGTTCACGCAGCCGGCGGAGCAGGGCGTCGTGGTCGTCCTGCCGCGGTCGCGGTGGTACGTCCGTCACGGTCGCCCCCGGATGCGGCAGGCGGGCCTGGACGGCCGCCGCGACCAACGCCATCAGCGGGTCCTTCTTGAAGCCCCACAGCTCGACGGAGTGGGGGTCGTACTTCGGCGGGGCCTCGGTCGGCGCGTGCCGCACGCCGAAGCGCAGGTAGCCGTTCTCCAGGCCCACCGCCGGATGCCACTCCACGGCTGTGATGTCGGCGACGGCCAGGGAACGGGGTCCGGCGGCCGCCTTCGCGTCCTCCGTCTTCCAGTTCCACTCCAGCCGGACGTGCTCCCCGTCGAAGGTCGCGGTGCCGTCCCCGGCCGACACGGACAGCGGTACGGCGGGCCCCGGCAGCAGATACCGGTCGACGGCTCCGGACGGCACCTCGTCGAGCAGCAGCCCGTTCCTGACCTCGTCCACGAAGTACTCGGCGACGCCGTACCGGTCGGACTCGACGTTCAGCTGGTACGGGTCGTGCGGTTCCGCCAGTTTGCCGCCGGTCGCCTGGAGCAGCGGGTCGGCGCCGTCGCGCAGCCGCAGCCTCAAACGCCCCGACTTCCGGCCCTGTTCGAAGGAGACACCGGCCAACGCGTCGAGGGGGACGGTGAGTTCGCCCAGGTCCTTGCGGAGCAGGCCGACGCTCTTGTCACGCCCCGGGGTGAGCCGCAGGGCGTCACCGTCGAAGACCCAGGTGCCGTCCTTCTGGATGATCTCCGCCATGAGGCAATTGTCGCCGACGCCCGGGTGCTCGGGGGAGCGGATGCCACTGCCTACAGGCCCGAGATCGGGTTCTTCAGGCTGCCGACGAGCTGGAGGGCGCCGGCCGGGTCCGTGAGGTCCACCATCTGCCTGTTGTCGCGGAGTTGGAGACGGTTGAGGCAGGACAGGGCGAACTCCGGCGCGAACATGTCGTACTGCCGGAACTTGTCGGCGAGTTCGGGGACGGACGCCTGGTAGCCGCGGACCGTGTCGGCGACCGTGCGCCAGAAGTCGTCCTCCGTCAGGACGCCTTCGGTGGCGAGGTTCGCCGCCAGGAAGCGGAAAAAGCAGTCGAAGACGTCCGTGAAGATCGACAGCAGTTTCCGGTCCTCCGGGACGTCCACGCGCAGCCGTTCGACCGTCGGCGGCAGCACCGCGTCCGCGTCCATGACGGCGATCTCCTCGGCGATGTCCTTGTAGATCGCGCGCTGCACTACGCCGTCCCGGAGGACGAGGATCACGTTCTCGCCGTGCGGCATGTAGACCAGGTCGTAGGCGTAGAAGCTGTGCAGGAGCGGGGTGAGGTAGGCGCGGAGGTAGCCGCGCAGCCACTCCTTCGGGGGCAGGCCCGACTGCTCGACGAGGGCGGCGGCGAACGAACGCCCTTCGTGGTCGACGTGGACGAGCGAGGCCATGGTGGCAAGCGACTCGCCGTCACCGAGGGACGACACCGGGCTCTCGCGCCAGAGCGCGGCCAGCATCTTGCGGTACGGGGAGTAGCGGTCGGTGGCGGCCTCGTACTCCAGGTGGCGATAGCCCACGGCCGCGCGCTCGCGGATGATCGACAGGCCTGTCGACTTCAACACCGGGTCATTGTCGATGAGTTGGGCCAGCCAGTCGTTGATGGCCGGGGTCGCCTCCATGTAGGCGGCCGAAAGCCCCCGCATGAAGCCCATGTTGAGGACCGAGAGAGCCGTTTTGACGTAGTGCTTCTCGGGGTCGGACCGGTTGAAGAAGGTCCGGATGGACTGCTGGGCGAGGTACTCGTCGTCGCCCTCGCCCAGGCAGACCAGGTGCTGCCGGGCGATCTCGGCGGCGAAGGTGACGCTGAGCTTGTTCCACCACTGCCAGGGGTGCACGGGGACGAAGAGGTACTCGGTGGGGTCGAGCCCCTGGTCGGACAGTTTCGTACGGAAGCGGACGACGGTCTCCTGGCCCAACTCCACGCGCAGGAACGCCTCGTACTCGATGCCGACGCCCGCCGTGAACGCGGCACGCGAGCGGTGCGCGGCCAGCCACACCAGCCGGACCGGGCTCGCCGTCTCGGGCGCGTACGACAGATACTCGTGCACACCGAAGCCGAGCCGCCCGTTGTTGGCGACGAAACAGGGGTGGCCCTCGGTCATCCCGGTCTCGATCTCCTGGAAGCCGCTCCTGACGAGCTCGGCGACGGGGACCCGCGGCTTGGTGAGCTTGTAGCAGGTGCCGGCGAGGGTGGAGGAGATCTCCTCCAGATAGACGGGCAGGATCTCGTCGCTCAGGCCCAGTGATTTCCGCAGCTCGATGAAGAAGTCCAGGGCGGCGAGCGGGAGTTCGGCTCCGTTGCGGTGCCGGGTGATCGAGTCGGCGTCGACCTGCCAGTGGTCGAGGGCGTGGCGGGTGGCGGTGAAGCGGTAGCTGGTCAGGCCGTCGTCGCCGAGTACGACGTACCCGTCCTGGTGGGGCTCGGGGGTGATCAGGCGTTCGTGGGCGAACTCGGCGAGGGCCTTGCGGATCAGGAGGCGGTTGGCCTGCTCCCAGCGTTCGGGGGAGAGATGGGCCGTGGCGTCGGCGAGGCTCAAACGGACAGGGCTCATATGGACATCGCCCTCTCGAACTGCTCGCGGGTGCAGAAACTCAGCAACGCCTTCTTCTCCGGCTTCTGTATCTCGCGCTCGGGCACGAACCCGACGGCTTCGTTCAGGGCGTGCACGGCCTTGTTGCCGATGTCCGGCTCGACGACGACGCGGGCGGTGCGCGGGTCCTCGAAGAGGTGCGTCATCACAGTCGTGATGACGGCCCTGGTGAACCCGGACACGGGTGTGTCCGTCGCCGGCACCAGGAAGTGCATGCCGACGTCACCGGGCTCGGGCTCGTACAGGCCGACCAGTTCACGGTGGACCGGGTCGTACCGCTCCATCAGGAAGGCGGGCACGCCGTCGTGGAGCCCGAGGAAGGCCTGCTGGTGTTCGTCGGCGGCGATCTCCATATAGGCACGCTCGATGTCCTCGAGCCGGGCGTCCTGCATCATCCAGTAGGCCGCTTTGGGGTGCGTGAGCCAGCTGTGGAGCAGCTCCGCGTCCTGGAGAGGGTCGAGCGGGCGAACGGCGAGGCGGCCCACGGCGGTTGAGGTGCTCATACGGCGAACTCCTGGAAGGCGATGGTCTTCTCCACCGGGTAGTACTCGCTGCCGAGCAGCTCGCCGATGATGAAGCTGTTGCGGTACGCCCCCATGCCCAGGTCGGGCGAGGTGATCGAGTGGGTGTGGACGCCGGAGTTCTGGAGGAAGACACCGCGTCCGGTGGTGTCGATCGCGTAGTTGCGGGCGATGTCGAAGTTGCCCTGGGTGTCGTAGCGCAGCCGGTGGCGGACCGGCTTCAGGAACTCGGGCTCGGCGTACTTGTAGCCGGTGGCGAGGATCAGGCCCTGAGTGTCGAGGGTGTACTCCTTCTCCTGCTCCTCCTGGCGCAGGCCGAGGGTGTACGTGCCGCCACCGTTCCCGCTTCCGCTTTCGTAAGTCACCGTGTTGAGGGCGGAGTTGGTCAGGAGGCGGGTGGGGACCGGCCCGGCGAGGTTCTTCCGGTAGAGCAGATCGAAGATCTCGTTGATCAGGTCGCTGTCGATCCCCTTGAACAGGCTCTTCTGCTCCTGCGTGAGCCGGTAACGGGTTCGCTCGGGCAGCGCGCGGAAGTAGTCGATGTACTCCGGGGAGGTCATCTCCAGCGTGAGTTTCGTGTACTCGAGCGGGAAGAAACGCGGCGAGCGCGTCACCCAGTTGAGCCGGTAGCCGTGGATGTCGATCTCGCTGAGGAGGTCGTAGTAGATCTCAGCGGCGGACTGGCCGCTGCCGACGATCGTGATCGACTCCTTGGCCTGCAACTCCCGCTTGTGCCGCATGTATTGGGAGTTGTGGATGAAGTCGCCCTCCAGGTCGGCGCACGCGTCCGGGAGGTAGGGGGGAGTGCCGGTCCCGAGGACGAGCCTGCGGGCCCGGTAGCTGTCACCGGCTGCCGTGCGGACGACGTACAGATCGTCCTCGTACGCGTAAGTGACCTCGGTGACCGTGGTGTTGAAGTGGACGCTGCGCAGTCTGTTCGCGGCCCAGCGGCAGTAGTCGTCGTACTCGACACGCAGGGGGTAGAAGTTCTCGCGGATGTAGAACGAGTACAACCGGCCCGATTCCTTCAGGTAGTTGAGGAAGGAGTACGGGGAGGTCGGGTCGGCCAGGGTGACCAGGTCCGACATGAACGGCGTCTGGAGATGGGCTCCGTCGAGGAACATCCCCGAGTGCCACTCGAAGTCGGGCTTCGACTCGAGGAAGAGGCCGCTGAGTTCGTCGATCGGCTCGGTGAGGCAGGCGAGACCGAGGTTGAAGGGGCCGAGACCGATGCCGATGAAGTCGTAGGTCGTTTTGGTGTTCGTCTTCGTCTTCGTCGTCATGGCTGCGGCTTCAGGAAGCGACGCGGTCAACGGAATCTCCCAGGTACTGCTCGGCGTGGCCGGCGATCAGGTCGAGTACGGCGGCGATGTCTTCCGTCGTGGTCTCGGGGTTGAGCAGGGTGAACTTGAGGTAGTGGCGCGCGCCGACCTTCGTCCCCGCGACCACGGCCGCACCGGAGGCGAACAGGGCCTTGCGGGCGTACAGGTTGGCGCGGTCGATCACCGAGGGGTCGGTGACGGCGGCGGGGATGTAACGGAAGACGAGGGTGGAGAGCGAGGGCTCGACGACGACGTCGTAGCGCGGGTCGGCGGCGAGCAGTTCCCAGCCCTCCTGGGCCAGGTCGCAGACCTCGTCGAAGAGCTCGCCGATGCCGTCGGCGCCCATCACGCGCAGGGTCATCCACAGCTTGAGGGCGTCGAAACGGCGGGTCGTCTGGAGGGACTTGTCGACCTGGTTGGGGATGCGCTCCTGCACCATCCGGCGCGGGTTGAGGTACTCCGCGTGATAGGTGGCGTGGCGGAGGGTGGCCGCGTCCCGGACCAGGACGGCGCTCGAACTCACCGGCTGGAAGAAGGACTTGTGGTAGTCGACGGTCACCGAGTCGGCGCGCTCGATACCGGTGAGGAGGTCGCGGCGCGTGACCGAGGTGAGCAGTCCGCAGCCGTAGGCGGCGTCGACGTGCAGCCAAGTGCCGTACTGGGCAGAGAGTTCGGCGATCTCGGGCAGTGGGTCGATGGAGCCGAAGTCGGTCGTACCGGCGGTCGCGACGACGGCCATGGGGACGAGCCCGGCGCGCTCGCAGCGCTCCAACTCGTGGGCGAGGGCGACGGTCTGCATCCGCTTGTCGTGGTCGACGGGGATGGAGACGACGGCGTCGGGGCTCAGCCCGAGGAGCTTCGCGGACTTCTTCACGCTGAAGTGGCTGACCTCGGAGGCGAAGATGCGCAGCTCGGCGGCGGACTCGCTCTTCGCCTCCTCCCGGGCCAGCAGCAGCGCCTGCAGGTTGGACTGGCTGCCGCCGCTGGTGAAGATGCCGTCGGCGGCGGGCCCGAGGCCGATGCGCTCGTTGGTCCAGTCGATCAGTTTGCGCTCGATGAGGGTGCCGCCGGCCGACTGGTCCCAGGTGTCCAGGGACGAGTTGACGGCGGAGAGGATCGCCTCGCCGAGCACCGCGGGTATGACGACCGGGCAGTTGAGGTGGGCGAGGTAGCGCGGGTGGTGGAAGTAGACCGCGTCGCGCAGATAGACCTCCTCGAGCTCGTCGAGGGCGGCGGCCTCGTCGAGGAGGGGCCGGTCGAGATCGATCCGGTCGATGCGGGGGGCGAGGGCGTCGACCGTGACGCCGGTGAACGGACGGTCCGTGGTGGCGAGTTTGGCCGCCACCCGCTCGACTCCTTCGGTCACGGTACGGCGGTACCGCTCCGCGGTCGTGTCATTGAGCAGGTGCGAGCGCATCGGGGAGCCTCCGGGGACAGGAGAAGGGGGAGGGGGTAGGAGGGGGGTAGGTGGGGAGAGAGGGGGCAGTCGGGCCAAGTGGATATTGATGACTTAGGTAAGGCTAACCTTACTTTCTATGAACTCCCGTGCCACCTGTCACGATGTGATCTAGGCCTCCCGCACGCGCAGCTCTTCCTCGCTGAGCCCGCGTCGCCAGTAACCGACGAAGGTGACGGCCCGGCGGTCGATCCCGCGGTCCCGTACGAGGTGTCGGCGCAACTCCTTCACGGCGGACGACTCACCCGCGATCCAGGCGTACGGCCGTTCGGCGGAGGGGAGTTGGGCGGCGCGGACGGCTTCCGCGGCACTCGGGGTGCTCGATGTGTCCGGGCTGGGCGGGTCGCGTACGAGCCAGGTGATCTCGGCGTCGGCGGTGGTCGCCAGGTCCTGGATGTCGCCGACGTGTCCGGCCTCCAGCCAGACCCGGGCCCGGAGACCGGCGGGCAGTGACTCGAGGATCGCGGAGGCGGCCGGTACGGCGGTCTCGTCGGCCCAGATGACGACCAGGTCGGTGCCGGTCGGCGGACGGAAGCGGATCGCGCGGTTGTCGGCGATCGCGGGCCCGAGCAGAAGGACACGGTCACCGGCGCCGGCCCGGGAGGCCCAGAGGGAGGCCGGTCCGGCGGGGACGAGGGCGCCGGGCTCGACGCCGTGCAGTACGAAGTCGATGTCGATCTCCGTCGTACGGCCAAGGGCGTCGGCGCGCAGGGCGCGGAGTGTGTACGAGCGCATCACGGCCCGTACGTCGTCCGGGAGTTCACGCCAGCCCTGCCACCATCCGTCGCCCAGCTCGACGGGCACGGCGGGGGCGTCCTGCCCGGGGTGCGGCAGAAAGAGGGAGAGGCTCTGGTCGCGCCCGTCGGAGAAGAAGGCCGACAGATCGTCGCCGGCGAAGGTGACCCGGACGAGGGAGGGGCCGAGGCGAAGGGTGCGCACGACGTGGAGGGCGAAGAAACGGAAAGGGGTGGTGGCGGCCGTCGTCATGACTCTCCTGAAAGGGATGTCAGGTGGCGCGGACGCGCCCCTGAAGGGGCGCGGGGAACTGCGCGACCAGCCACAACGGACCCGCGGTTCCCCACAACCGGTGAAAGCGCGGACTCCTAGCTGACCTTCTTCGCGTTCTCGATCGCCTCCGCGAGGCTCGTGAGAAGCGGCACGCACTTGTCGTAGGACAGAATCGGCTCGGGATTACGGGCGATCACCTGCCCCGCCTTCACCGCGGGCAACTGCTTCCAGGTCGCCTCGGTGATGTCGCCGGGCTGAATGGCCGAGGTTCGGTTGTCCATCATGATCACGTCGGCCTTGTACTTGTCGACGTTCTCCCAGCTGAGGCTCTCGTACCAGCCGCCGCTCGCCTTCAGGACATCGGCGGGGGGCTCGACGAAGTTCACGCCGAGGGCCTTGAAGTACTCGAGGTCGATGGAGAGGTTGGAGCCGGAGACGTAGAAGATGTCCTGGCTCGCGGAACCGGCCAGCACCTTGATGTCCGGCTTGGCCTTGGTGGCGGCGCGCAGCCGGGCCGCGGCGTCCTCGAACGCCTTCTTCGCGGCGGTCACCTTGGCGGAGGCGGTGTCCGCGCCGAGGGTCTTGGCCAGCTCCAGCATGCGCTGCAGCGGCTGGTCCAGCTGGATGTCGAACACGGAGATGCCGACGGTCGGGGCGCCGACGGCGAGGATCTTGTCCTTGGACTCCTCCGGGACGTACCAGAGGGTGCCCGCACTGTCGAACATCGTGGTGACGAGGAGGTCCGGGGCGAGGGACGCGTACTTCTCGATGTTGAACTGGCCCCACTCGTTGCCGAGAACGGTCACCTTGGTGACGTCCATGTCGCCGGCCTGGACGTCGGCCTTGCCGTCCTTGGTCGTGGTCGGGCCGAAGACGCCCTTGACCTCGACGCCGTAGTCGTACAGCGCGGCGGCGACGCCGGTGAACGCGACGATGGCGGCGGGCACCTTGTCGGCCTTGGCGGTCTGGCCTCGGTCGTCCTTGAACGTCCAGGGACCGGCCGGGGGAGTCGCGGCGCCCTTCGACGCGTTCGCGTTCGGACCCGCGCCCGCGTTGGCCCCACCGCTTTTCGCGTCTTCGTCCCCGCAGGCGGCGAGAGCGGCCCCGAGGCCGAGGGCGCCGCCTGCGGCGAGGATGCCGCGGCGGGAGAGGTGGGTGGCACGGGCGTTGGACATGAGATGGCTGCTTTCGAGCGGGGCGGTTCGGCCCGTCGGACAAAATTCGATTCTTAGGTTAGCCTAACCTCACTAGGTGTCCAGGGGGTGGGTGGGGGTGTGGGGCGCGGGGGCAGGGGGCTGGCGGGGAGCTCAGAGGTCTGATGCGTGGGTGGCGCTGAAAACGGCCACGAGGTCCCACCCGGTGCGGGTGGGACCTCGCGACGCCTCAAGTCGGGGCGGGCCGGACTGCTGCCCGGGGCCCGCGTGTTTCAGCCAGGTTCAGGACAGGACCACCGTGGTCCCTTTCTGGAAGAGCGTGTTGCCGCCGTCGTCGTGCCAGTCGACCTCCACGCCGTCGACGAAGCCCGAAGTGACCACCGTGCAGGCCGAGTTGCCAGCCGACACCCCTCGGGCAGGGGAGGCCCCCTGTGAACCGTCGTCGTCGTTCCCGGCGGTGACGATCAGACCTTCGGCGAGGACCTTGGCCGTGGTGTTCCGCACCTTGAGACCGGCGTAACCGCCGCCGCCCGTACCGCCGTTGCGGCCGTCGCGGGTCAGTCGGCAGCCGCTGAGCTGGAGGATGCCCTTGCGGTCGGTGTTCTCCACCTTGATGCCGTCGAAGCCGTTGCGGTCGGTGGAGCAGCCGCTGAACTGGATGACTCCCTGCCAAGTCCGCATCAGGAAGCCCTCCTTGGCCGACCACTCCGCCCGGCAGCTGGTGAACGTGGAGTTGCCGGCCCCGGCGATCCACCAGCCGGCGCCGTTGCCGCCGAGCACGTACACGTCGTGGATGACGGAGTCGGTGGAGTTGTTGAGCGCGATGCCGAAGCTCCCCGGCCAGAGGACGGAGACACGGTCGAAGTGCAGGCAGAAGGGCGCCTGGGGGCCGCTGGGCTCGGCCGAGTAGGTGGTGTTGATGCCGTGCCCGGTGACCTTCCGGACCTGTACGTCCCGCAGCTGGAGGTGCTGGACCTGCCCGACGGCCCGGATCCCGTCGACCTCGGCGCCGTTCGCGGGCAGCGCGCTGCCGTCGACGGTCAGCTGGAGGATGCGTACCTCCACCGACTTGGTGGCGTAACCGCCGCTCAGCTTGTCGAGCACGAGGATCACGGCGTCCCCGACGAACCCCGGCAACGGCTTGAGCCCGAACTCCGGGTCGACGGCGCCCCATTCGTTCTCACCGCCGCCGTGGGTGCCCTGAAGTGTGACGTACGGCGGTATCTTCACCGGCGCGCTCGTACGGTACTGCCCCGCCGGCAGGTACACGGTGTTACCGGGCTCGCAGGCGTCCAGGGCGGCCTGAATGGCGAGGGTGTCATCGGTGACGCCGTCGCCGGTGGCACCGTAACCACGTACGTCGTGCCAGCCGAGGTTGTTGAGCTTGGCTGCGTCTGCGTTTGTGCCTGCTTCGGCGGCGGTCGCGGTTGCCGCCCCGACTCCGGTGGCGGTGGTCAGCGCGGCGGCGGTGACTCCGGCTGCGGCTCCGCCGAGGAACAGTCTTCGGGTGCGGGGTGAGGTGTCCTGCGTGGTTTCCATGGCGTGGGTTCCCCCTTGGGATTGACGTCGGGGGTTACTCAAACATGGAGGGGATCTTTGGGATACTTGCGTTATCGCGTTTCCCGCTCACGGCGCAGCTCACACCGTGGCAGGCTCTCGACGGCGCTGACGGATCGGGCTGTGCTGGGCTTGGGGAAGGGGGTTGTGGTGGTCATCGTAGAAAAGGGCCGTTGTGTGGCAGTTCGGGCGGATGAGGCGTCTGCTGCGTACGTCGGTGTGGACGTAACGCGTTGCGAGCGCCCCGCTTCGTCTGAGCCTGGTCGTGCCGTGCGGGCAGTTGTGGAGTTGAGCCGGGCGTTGAGCGGGATGACGATGCGGGCCTTGCTCGGAGCCGAATTCTCGCCGGATCCGCACGCATCAGGGACCGTGTTTGAAGTGCCGTTCGGTGAGCCGATGGGACTTGACGCGGTTGCCGGGTGCGGCAGCGAACTCGGTGGTCCGCTGGTGGCCGGATTGCCGAGCGACTTCGCCGACGCCGCGCTCGCAGGGCTGGCCGGGGACGCCGAGGCCGAGGCTTTGCCTGCCGGGCTGCTGCGCGTAGACCGCGCGGGGTTCGACGAAACAGGTTCCTCCGAGATGGCGTTCAAGCTTGTAGGGGATCTGCTGCGGCGCGTGATTGCTGCGCAGCTGCACGACGACCGAGATCCACTGGCCGTGGCTCAGGCTGTGGTGCGCGGGTGGTGAGGTCAGGCCTCCGCTGTCGAGGATTGCTGGACGGAGCTGTACAGGACGACTCGGGCGCGTGGTCAGTCGGCCACCGCAGGATCAACTCATTTGAGTACGACACGTTTCTGACTGATCCTTGGCCCACTCTGCGAATGAAGGGGAGGGGCGGCATGGGGCTGATTCTGTTCCCTGGGGACGGGGATGCGAGCAGTCCGGACGTCGCCTGGTCCTGCACGGGCTTCGACGCGTTCCGGCGGCGGCTGGCACAGGCTGAGGGGTCCACTCTCGCCGAGATGCGGGGCTTCGGTGGAGAGCGGGCCTGGTGTGATGTCCCCACCGCGCTCGCGCCCCTCCTCAATCGCCCGGACAACGGCGGGGGCGAGCTCTCGTCCACCGAATGTGCCGCGATTTTGCCCCGGCTGGAGGCGATCGCCGACCAATGGCAGGACGAGACTGGCGACTCGCTTCTCCATCAACGGCATCTCGATGAGGCCCGACAACTGACGGCCGTCCTACGACTTTGCGTCGAAAAAGACGTCGATCTTCTGTTCCTATGACGTCCAGTAGATGAACAAGACCGGGGGAGATCGTGAGTCGACCGCTGCTGTTCCTCGACGTGGATGGGCCCCTCAATCCCTACGCGGCCAAGCCTGAGAGGCGCCCCGACGGCTACACCACACTCAGGGTGCCTCAGTTGAACCGAAGTCCGGACGAACACATAGGTCTCTCGGCCCGGCGTCGAACCCTGCGGGTCTGGCTCAACCCGGAGCACGGGCGAGCCCTGCTCCAACTCGGCTACGAGCTGTGCTGGGCCACCACATGGATGGACCTTGCCAACCAGTGGATCGCCCCGGTGATGGGCCTGCCCGAACTCCCCTTCGTCGACTTCGGCGACGCGTTGTTCCAGGACCGCCCCGACGGGTTTGGAGCTGTTGGTGCTGGAGTCCGTTGAAGTGCGTTCTGGTGAGCGGGAGTGACTGCTGCTGGTCTCTGTGTCTTGCCGCGTATGTCGGCCAGAGGGTCGGTTGCGGTGGGGAACTGACGTTCTCTCATCGAATACGTGACCTTCATGGGTGGTGCTCGTTTCCCATCGCGACGGGATCTTCGAGTGGGGCCGGGCGGGGGTGGCGGGGTGGGCGAGCTGCGGAGCATCGCGGCGCCGTTCGTCGTGTCCGGTCCCAGTGGTGTGGCCGTCCGGACCCGCCTCAAGTGCCTGACCTCGGACGATGAGAAGGTGCTGCGCCTGATCGGTGCGCATCTGGGGTCGCTGGCTTCGAGGGATCTCAAGGCGCGCTGCCGGGACGGCCTGGAGCATTCCGGGGAGATGTGGGCGGTGCGGAAGCGGGAGCTGACGCCTGCCTCGTCGTCGCGCTGGGCGGGGTCGATCACCAAGGCGTCGCATGACCAGTGGGCGTTGGCCCGGCGCTGCCAGTCGGCGCACCTCCAGAATCTGGAAGCGGGTATCCGCACCCTCGAAGCGCGGCTGGCGTTGCCGGTCGGGCAGAAGGGGACGAAGAAGGCGCCGGGAGGTTACCGGTCCAGGCGGGAGTGGCATGCGAAGTCCCGGCGGCTGCGGGTACTCCAGGACCGGCTGGCCGCCGGGCGGGCAGACCGTGAGGCGGGGATCGTGCATGTCGTGCGGGGCGGCAAACGGCTGGCCCGCACCCGCCACCACCTGGAGGCCGCGCAGCTGACGGAGTCGGGGTGGCGTGGGCGGTGGGAGGCGGAGCGCTGGTTCTGCCAGGCGGACGGCGAGTCCGGCAAGCGGTACGGCAACGAGACGATCCGTATCAGCCCCGACGGCGAGGCGAGCATCAAACTCCCCGCGCCGCTTGGGTACTTGGCGAATGCCCCGCACGGCCGGTACGTCCTGGCGTGCAAGGTGACGTTCGCGCACCGGGGCGTCGAGTGGGCGGATCGTGTCGCGGTCAACCGGTCCATCGCCTACCGCATCCACCTCGATACGAGCCGGGGGCGCTGGTATCTGACCGCCGCCTGGCAGATGCCACCAACCCCCACCCTTCCCATCGAGTCGGCGCTCGCCCACGGCGTGATCGGCGTCGACATGAACGCCGATCACCTCGCCGCCTGGCGCCTTGACACGCACGGCAACCCGACCGGCAGTCCGCGCCGCTTCTCCTACGACCTGACCGGCACCGCCGAACACCGTGACGCGCAGGTCCGCCACGCCCTCACGCGCCTCCTGCACTGGGCCCGAACCTGCGGCGTGAAAGCGATCGCCGTCGAGGACCTCGACTTCGCCGCCGAGAAGACCCGCGAGAAACACGGCCGCCGCACACGCTTCCGCCAGCTGATCTCCGGCATGCCCACCGCCAAACTCCGCGCACGATTGTCCTCGATGGCGGATCAGACCGGTATCGCGGTCATCGCCGTCGACCCCGCCTACACCAGCCGCTGGGGCGCCCAGCACTGGCAGAAACCCCTCACCAGCACCACCCGTAAGACGACTCGCCACGATGCTGCTGCTGTGGCGATCGGAAGGCGCGCCCAGGGATACCCGATTCGGCGACGGACGCCACCGCCCCCTGCTCACCGGAGTGATGAGCAGGGGCATCGGACCGTCCAGGCCGGACCAGGCGTCCCTGGGCGTGAGGGAACCCGCCGCCGCGTTCCCGGACCACGGACACGATCCGTCGGCGCCGGACGCGGAGCGAACGCGGGCAACCAGAACGCCCAACACCGTCCGGGGCGTTCGGCCGAGCACGAGACCTGGCAACAGGACTCACTCCCGCTCAGTCCCTAGGAACGGTTCACTGGAAGACCGGTCCTCTCGTGGACTACGCCGACGGCCGTCCCTTCGCCTGGGTGGACGACGAACAGAGCGATCTGGACCAGGCATACGTGACCGCCCACCACCGCGCGCCTGGTCTTCTGCACCACGTCAACCCGCGCATCGGTCTGCGCGAGGGCGACTTCCGTACGCTCGCCGACTTCGCCCGATCCCTGGGTGTTCCTCGGGCCACGGGCAGCGGCTCGTGGCGCTCTCCGGAGTTCGACTGAGCCTCGCGAGTCCTGCCAGTCCGTCTGGTGTCCCGCAGGGAAATGCGACGCCGGCCGGCTGACACGTACGAGATCATGGCCGCCATGTCCACGACCTCCCGGCGTCACCTCCTCACCGCCATCGCGGCCTCTGCCGCCTCCCTCCCCCTGACGGCCCTTGCCGTCGCTCCCGCACGTGCCGCCGGCTCCTCCACACCTGTCCAGCCCTTCGCCCCGCCGGCCGGCGCTGCCGCCAACGGCCTTATTACTGGCGCCCGTTCCGCCGTGACTTTCCCTCCGCTCAACGCCTCCTACTTCGCCCCGCTCACACTCGGCACCACCCTCACCGCCACCGTGCTCCCCGGAACCCCGGCCCGCACCGAGGTCACCTCCGGCGGGCAGCGCGTCGCGCTGCTGACGCACGGTGCCCGGACCGTCGTACTGCCCGGCCCGCAGCGCACGTTCGTCGAGAACAAGCGGCCCTTCGTGGACGAGTTCCAGCGTGCCCTGCCCGATCTGACGCTTCCGGAGTCGAGCCGGGCCTACTGGGGTACCTCGCCCGGTGGTGGCAGTTGGGCCACTGTCGGGGGTGCCGACACCGACTTCTCGGTGGTGCAGGGGGCCGGGAAGATCGCCTTGACCACCGAGAACGTCAGTCGGCATGTCAGCCTGCGGGACGGTGAAATCACCGATGTCGATGTGCGCGCGGTGGCGTCCTTCGACAAGGTGCCTGCCGGGGAGGCGTGTTCGTACGCGCTGTCCTTCGGTTATCAGGACACGCACAACAACTACCGGGCCCGGCTGTCCTTTCTCACCACGGGCGCTGTGCAACTGCGGGTCGAGAAGGAAGTCGCCGACGTAGTAAGCCAGTTGGCCTCTTCTGTGACCTTGGCCATGGGGGTGGGGGCTGGTACGCGGTGGACTATTCGGGTGCGGCGGGAAGGGGCGGTCATCCGGGTCAAGGCGTGGGCCTCTGGCTCGGTGGAGCCGGCCGCCTGGGCTGTCGAGGTCAGCGACTCGACCTTCGGCAAGGGGCGCGTGGGGCTGCGTGCCTTGGCCAATACGGGGTGCACCAACCTGCCCGTCACGCTTGCCGTCAGCCGCTTCCAGGTCGACGCCGCCAACTGGGACGTCCCGCCGAGTGTCACGCACGGCGACTGGGTGCGAGTGCTGCCCCAGCCCTTCGACGGGACGTGGAGGGAGGAAACAGCGTCCGCCATACGGGGGTGGGTCGGGTCCACCGCGCCCGACGTGCTCGCGTACGCCGCCATGTTTCTCGGAGGTGCGCCCGTCGTGACCGCCGGGGCCGGGCCTGCCCAGGGAAAGCAGGTGCTGGGTGAGGCCGGGTACGGGTATCTCGATCCCCAGGGCTACCGCTATGAAGGCGCCGACTTCCATGAGTACATGAACGTCGGCTGGACCTTCGACGACGGCGTCCACACCGGGCCGTCCAGCAAGCAGGTCGGCAATCTCGACTGCTCGGGCTACGCGCGCATGGTGTACGGCTATCACCTGGGCGTTCCGATGGCCGCCGGAGAGGACACGAGCGGGCTTCGTATCCCGCGCAAGTCACGGCACATGGCCGACCACGCCCCGGGTGTGCGCATCGACCGTACCGACGGTACGAACCCGCCTCCTGCCGCGCTGCTCGCGCCCGGTGACCTGGTCCTCTTCAACGCCGACTCCGGGGACGACAACCCGACGATCACCGTCGATCACGTCGGCATCCACCTCGGCGTCGACGCGGCCGGCAAGCGACGGTTCCTCTCCAGCCGCAAGACCGTCAACGGGCCCACGATGGCCGACCTCGGCGGCGCCTCAGTGCTGGACGGGGCGGGGACGTACGCCAGTACGTTGCACACCGTGCACCGGATCTGAGTGGGGTCGGCCCTCGCCGGGGCGAAAAGGGCGTCCTGAGTGTTTTCCAAGCGGCGGGCCGCGTCGCCCGTGGACTCCGTCGACGCGGCCCTTGTCGGCGGTTCCGGTGACTACGCCTCGGCGAACAGGTCCGCCGTGTCGGCGGCTGTGAGTGACCGGTCGAACCAGGTGCCAAGGGTGTCCAGGTCGGTGCAGCCGTTGATACGTTCGCGGGCGGACTCGGGGACGTCGATGCCGCGGAGGTCGAGGACGCGGAGGATGTCCTGGGCCCTGCACAGGGCGCGGCCTACGGCTTCGCCCTTGGCCCTGCCCTCGGCCTCACCCTTGGCTTTGCCTTCGGCTTCGCCCTGGGTGTAGCCCTTGATGCGGTACTCCTCCACGATCGTGCCGCTGCCGGGGAAGCGGCTGGGACGCATGGCCACGAGGTTCCTCCAGAGTGCGCGGGCCGGGGTGTCACCCAGGCCGATTTCGGTGTATTCCGCCCAGTCGTCCAAGGCGTTGCCGCCGACGTTGGCGAGCGCTGTCGCCAGAGCCTCCAGAATCTCAGGGTGGCGAGCAGATATCCCTCGTCGTCCGCCGTGCTGATCCGTAACAGGGTGTCCACGCGCCGCTCCAGCGTCTTGATCTCGGTGAGATCGGTGTCCAGGAACTGGATCGACCTGGGTGCGGGGAAGGGAATGCCGACTTTCGGGAGGGCGCGGGCGAACAGCTCCGGGTCCTCCCTGAAGATCTCGTGCATCGCCTCGTGCGGTGAGCCGGCCATGTGACGGAAAGTAGTGGAATGAATGCGCCCACTGCGGCGGCAAGGCGGCACATTCGATCGTACGAGTGACTTTGCCGATGAAAATTGCCAGCCGACTATGCCTCCTGGTAGCCGCCGTCCCCATGCCCGCGATCTTTAAGCGCGCGTGCCCTACCAGGCCGTCAGCAGCAGGTGGTTGATGAGCAGGGCCAGGGTCGCCTGGGCGGTGAGCCAGGCTCGGGGGTGGGTGAGGAACGCGCAGGCCGGGAGTAGCCACATCGCGAAGGGAAGCCAGATGCGTTCCGTCTCCGCCTTGCTCATGCCGGACAGGTCCGCGATCAGGACCATCAGCAGGGCCGCGAACACCAGGAGGGCCAGGCGGGGTTGGGGTTCCAATGTGCGGGTGCGGGTGCGGGTGCGGGTGGGACTGGTGAACGGTGCCGCCAGCGCCGCCTCCGGCAGGGCCGCCGCCCCTGCCGGGCCCACGATGATCGCCGTGCAGGCGAGGTTCGCCCATACCCAGTAGCCGTACGGGCGTACCCCGCCCGCGCCCTGGTAGTAGCGGTCGACCAGCAGGTGGTACGCCTCCCACCAGTTGAAGCCGAGCAGCGTGAAGAGCAGCGGTACGACCGTGAGGCCGGCGAGGACGTACGGGAGCGGGCGTCGGCGGTGGGTGCCGAGCAGGAGCACGGTGGTCGCCAGGACGGCGAACAGGGTGAGGCCGTAGGAGAGGTAGCAGGTCAGGCCCAGGAGCAGGCCTGCCGCCAGGCCTGTTGCCCGGGGGCGGTGGCCTGTGACCGCCAGGGCCAGGAACGCGATCGTCCAGGCGACCACCGCCGCGAAGTAGCCGTCCGCGGACGTGCCCGCCCAGACGGCGGCGGGGGACAGGACGAGGAACGGTGCCGCCCGTCTGGCGAGGGACTCGTCGGCCAGCGCGCGTACGGTCACCAGCACGGCCGTGGCCGCCGTCGCACCGACGACGATGCACCACATCCCGGCCCAGGCGCCGCCTCCGAGGCCGATCCGGTCGAGGAGGACGAAGGTGACGGTGGCCCCCGGCGGGTGTCCGGCCACGTGGGCCGGCCAGTTGTCCGGGGAGTCGAGCAGGATGTGGTGGGTGAAGTCCCGGAGGGTTGCCGGGATGTCATCGAAGCGGTCGATGACCTGGAGATACTCGTGCCGGGTGGTCAGCCGTCCGGCGATTCCGCGCTGCCAGCCGTCCACCAGCGCGAGCGAGAACGTCCAGGCCGTCGCCGTACCCCACGCGGTGGCGAGCAACGCGCGCCAGGGCAGCCGGGCGGCCAGTGACGGGCCGTATGTCACCACGGCGACCGCCACCGCGAGGGCGGCCGGGGTGCCGGGGCCGACATGCGGCAGCCAATTGGCGAGCAGCGGGGGCCAGTTGACGCGCAGGGTGCCGGAGTCGCGCTGGATGCCGGTGCCGACCAGCGCGGCCGTCACGACGAGGAGGGCGGCGGCGCCGACAGCACACAGGTTACGCAGAAGATCGCGGTTCACGCCGGAACCGTAGGACGGGCAGGGCCGTCCGGAGCCTCGGCGAACCCGGACGTCAGCGTTTCGTCATCAGTCGCCTCCCCTTTTCCGGGAGTCCGGAGTCCTACGGTCGGGGCATGCCCGAACTGAAACCCCCCGGTTCTCCCGCTTCCCCGGCTTCCCCGGCTTCCCCCGCATCCCCGACGTCCCCGACCTCCCCGGGGTTCTGGCGCAGCCCTGTGCGGGGCCCCTGGTTCACCTCCGTGCTGGGCGTGGTGCTGCTCGGCGGGATCACGGTGCTGTTCGTGACGGGGCTCGTGTCGTACGCCGCCTACAACCCGGACCTGTCGCCGGTGAACGACAAGACCCCGGACAAGGGCCTCCTCGGTTTCTACCTGCACCTCTTCACCTGGCCGACCGATCCGCCCTGGCTGTATCGGTTGACCCAGGGTGTCCACGTCACGCTCGGGATCGTGCTCGTCCCCGTACTGCTGGCGAAGCTGTGGTCGGTCGTGCCGAAGCTGTTCGCGCTGCCGCCCGTGCGGTCTCTCGCGCACGCGCTGGAGCGGATCTCGCTGCTGCTGCTCGTCGGCGGGGCGCTGTTCGAGTTCGCGACGGGCGTGCTCAACATCCAGCTGGACTACGTCTTTCCGGGTTCCTTCTACCCGCTGCACTTCTACGGGGCCTGGGTGTTCATCGCCGGGTTCGTGACGCATGCGGTGCTGCGGACACCGGAGGCGCTGCGGAATCTGCGCGACATGCGTAACGGCCGTGTGGAGAAAGGGGAGTTGGTCGCCCCGGAACCGTTCGAGCCGACCGTCTCGCGGCGCGGTGCCCTCGGGTTCGTCGGCGGCGGGTCGCTGCTTCTGTTCGTCACCACGGCGGGGCGCAACTTCGACGGGCCGCTGAGGGAGACGGCCGTTCTCGCCCCGCACGGCGGTCCCGAGCCCGGCGGCGGTCCCGGCGGGTTCCAGATCAACAAGACCGCAGCGTCACGCGGGATCAGCGCGGTGGAGACGAGCGAGGAGGCGTGGCGGTTGGTCGTCGAGGGGCGTGGGCGCCGGACTGTCCGGCTGAGTCGGGACGATCTGCTCCAACTCCCGCTGTACAGCGCAGCGTTGCCCATTGCCTGCGTGGAGGGCTGGTCGACGTCCGACCAGTGGTGGCGGGGAGTACGGCTGCGGGATCTGGCCGGACTCGTCGGGTACGAGGACGGCACGGCGCCCGACGTGCTGGTGGAGTCACTTCAGCGGCACGGCGCGTTCCGTCGGGCGGCGCTGCGCGACAACCAGGTGCATGACGGTCGCTCCCTGCTCGCCCTGTTCGTCAACGGCGAGCCCCTGACCCCCGATCACGGCTACCCGGCGCGGGTGATCGTCCCGGCGGCGCCCGGGGTCCTCAACACCAAGTGGGTGGCCCGTATGACGTTCGGAGACCTGTGATGACGCGGCGACGAGCGTACGTCCCCAACGTCCCCCACGTACGGGGTGCTGTGGGCAGCCCCCTCCAACTTGTGCTGCTCGCCTGTTCGTTCGCGCTCGCCGGGTATGCGGGGGTGCGGTTGCTCGCCGGTGACTGGTTCGGTGTGGCGCTGTGGTTCGTGGGGGCGGCGCTTGTGCACGACCTGGTGCTGCTTCCGCTGTACGCGCTGGGAGACTGGGCGCTTGTGCGGGCGTTCGGCGCGGTCGGCCGACGGGGGTGGGTCCAGTACGTGCGGGTGCCCGCCGCGCTCTCCGTACTTCTCCTGCTGCTGTGGTTTCCGCTGGTCAGCGGGCGGGTGGCGGCAGGCTACGAAGCCTCGACCGGCCTGTCCGGCGACGGATTCCTGGCCCGTTGGCTGCTGATCACGGCCGTGCTGTTCGGGGGCTCGGCGGTGCTGTTGGTGTTGCGGATGCGGTTGCGCAGCGCGACGAACGAACGGCCGCCCGACATCCACTGACCGTCCGGGCGCCAGCCCGCCGGCGCCGCGTGCCGCAGCAGGGGCAGGGCGCCGAGCCGGGCCCAGGGGAAGCTCGGCCCGCTGGTGCGGTGAGCGTCGGAGGTGAGATCGACGAGGCGGACACTGACCCGCTCGTCCACCTCCTCGGCCGTGACGATCTCCTCGGCCTCGCCGAAGCCCCCGGCGGCCCCGACGTCCCCGGCGTCCCCGGCGGTGACGGTCTCTACGATCAACAAGCCGCCGGGGGCCAGTAGTTGGGCCATCCGGCGCAGCAGGGCTGCCGGGTCGCCGCCGATGCCGACGTTGCCGTCGAGGAGGAGGGCGGTGTCCCAGCGGCCCTCACCGGGCAGCGGCTCGAAGACGGAGCGCCGCAGGGCCTGGCCACCGAGCCGCAGGGTGTGGTCGACGGCTGCCTCGCTGACGTCGATGCCCAGCACCGGCCGCCCCTGGACCGCGAGTTCGGCGACGAGCCGTCCGGGCCCGCACCCCACATCGAGCACGGCACCCTCGCAGAGTTCCAGTACCTGCCGGTCCACCTCGTCGGCCCGCGCACACCACCGTTCCACCTCCAGCGGCAGCAGCCAGCCGTCCGTACGACGGAGGAAGAGTGGACCGCGTCCGGTGTGCAGGGCCTGGGAGTAGGGGTCGGCCGACCAGGGGCGCGGGGCGGTGTCGGGCGAAGTGGCGGCAGGGCTGTTCGGGGCGCTGTCGATCCTGTGCTGGGCCGAGTCGCGGGTCGCGTCCGCCGCGTGCCCTGTCGTTGTCTCGTGTGTGATGCTCATCGGCCCGTGACCGCCCTGTGGCGCTGGAGCTCCGTGGCGAAGCGGGTCCTCGGCGCCGCAGCGGCGACCGCCTCCGCGTCCGCGACCGTGTCGACGTCCCGCAGCCGCGGCAGCTCGCGTACCCGCAGGCCCGCCGCGACGAGCCGCGCCCGCTGGACGGCGCCCGTCGTGCGCGTCGACATGGGCACGCCCCGCAGCAGGCCGGGCTCGGGTTCGGCGAGTCCCAGGGCCCAGAAGCCGCCGTCCTCGGCCGGGCCGAAGTACGCGTCGCAGTCAGCGAAGTCCACGGTGAGCAGGTCGGGGGTCACTTGGGGGGTGTCCATGCCGATGAGCAGCGCGGGCCCGTCGCAGTCCGCGAAGGCGCAGGCCAGCCGCTCGTCCAGGCCGCCCGCGCACTGCGGTACGACGTCGAAACCGGGCGGCAGCCAGCGCCCCGGCGACCCGTCGAGGACCAGCACACGTCGTCGCGCGGGGGTCGCCGCCACCGTACGCAGGGTGTCGATCAGGGCGGCCTCGGCCAGCGCTGCCGCCGCCTCGGGTGTGAACGGCGGTGTCAGCCGTGTCTTCACCCGCCCCGGCCGGGGCTCCTTGGCGATGACGAGCAGAGTGGTCGCAGCGGTCGTGGTGGTCGCAGGGGTCAACGGGAGTCCTTTCCTCGTGCGGCATCGGCCGGGGCGGCCGGAGCGACCGAGTCGGCGGAGGCAGCGGGGGCGACGGGCGCCTCGGCCAGGACGCGGCTCATGTCCCGTACGGCGTGCCAGGTGCCGCGCCAGGTGCCCGTCACCTTGGAGGCGCCGGTGCGCGGCAGATAGGGGACGTCGTACTCGGCGACGCGCCAGCCGGCGTCGGCCGCGCGCACGACCATCTCCAGCGGGTAGCCGCTGCGCCGGTCCGTCAGGCCGAGGGCGAGCAGCGCCTCCCGGCGGGCGGCGCGCAGGGGGCCGAGATCGTGCAGCCGCAGGCCCGTACGGCGGCGCAGCATCCGGGCGAGTACGAGGTTGCCGGCCCGGGCGTGGGCGGGCCAGGCCCCCCTGCTCTGCGGGCGTCGCCGGCCGAGCACCAGGTCGTCCTCGTCCGCGCGTACCCGGTGGACGAAGGGGACGAGGTGCGACGGGTCGAGCGAGGCGTCGCAGTCGCAGAAGCAGACGATGTCCGCGGTGGCGGCGGCCAGTCCGGCGTGGCAGGCGGCACCGAATCCCCGGCGCGACTCGTGGACGACGGTCGCGCCGAGCGAACGGGCGAGGTCGGCCGAGCCGTCGGTGGAACCGTTGTCCACGACCAGCGCGCGCCAGCCGGGCGGAATCCGGGCCAGGACCCAGGGCAGCGCCTCGGCCTCGTTCAGACAGGGCAGGACCACGTCAACGGGCGGAGTGGTCGAAGGCGTCGTGGGAGAGGTCTTCACGGGCTTCACCCTACGGAGACAAAAAGCGCGTAACGGACTTCGGCTCCTTACGAAACACGGACGTCGGGGATCGCCACCCGCTGCCGAGGGGCGCCCGGTGGGACGCTGGAGGCATGCAGCAGCCGTACGAATCCCCAGGTCCTTCGGGTGCCTCAGGCGCCCCGGGTGCCGGACGTGTCCTCGTCGTCGACGACGACCCCACCGTCGCCGAAGTCGTCTCCGGGTACCTCGACCGGGCCGGCTACGTCGTGGACCGCGCCGCCGACGGTCCCTCGGCGCTCGCCCGCGCTGCCGCCCACCAGCCCGACCTGGTGGTCCTGGACCTGATGCTGCCCGGCATGGACGGCCTGGAGGTGTGCCGGCGGATGCGCGCCCGCGTCCCCGTCCCGGTCATCATGCTCACCGCCCGGGGTGACGAGGACGACCGGATCCTCGGCCTGGAGGTCGGCGCCGACGACTACGTCACCAAGCCCTTCAGCCCCCGGGAACTGGTCCTGCGGGTGGAGTCCGTACTGCGCCGCACCCGTCCCGCCGGCCCGCCGTATGCCCCGCACGCCCAGCCCCGCACCTTGAGCGCGGCCGGTCTGAGTGTCGACCCGGCAGCCCGCCGCGCCACCAAGAACGGCATCGCACTCGCCCTCACCATCAGGGAGTTCGACCTCCTCGCCTTCCTCCTCAGGCATCCCGGACAGGCGTACGGGCGAGAGGAACTGATGCGGGAGGTGTGGGGCTGGGACTTCGGTGACCTGTCCACCGTCACCGTTCATGTGCGTCGGCTGCGGGGCAAGGTCGAGGACGATCCGGCCCAGCCCCGGCTCATCCAGACGGTGTGGGGCGTCGGCTACCGCTTCGACGCCTCACCCGCCGCGGACACGGACACGGCCACGGGCACGGAAACTGCCGGGGATGCCGATGCCGATGGCGATACGGGGGCGGTCTGACCATGCGGGACATGCTGCTCATCGCTCTGTTCGCCTTTCTGGGAGCCGCCGCGGCCGGGCTGCTCGGTGCGGGTGCCCTCTGGCTGATCCGGCGCCGCTCACTGACCACGTCGCTCACAGTCGTCGCCGCCGTCACCGTGACCGCGATGCTCGCGGGCACGCTGGCCGTGGCGCAGGCGATGTTCCTGTCCGCGCACGACCTGAGCGTGGTCACGACGGTCGTCGCGATGGCGGCGGTCGTCTCCCTGGCCACCGCGCTGCTGCTGGGTCGCTGGGTCGTCGCTCGCAGCCGGGAACTCACCCGCGCCGCCCGTTCGTTCGGCGAAGGCGGAGCGTTCGCCCCACCCGCCGGTCCGGCCACCGCCGAACTGGAGGCGCTGAGTCGCGAACTGGCGGCCACCAGCGCGAAACTCGTCGAGTCCCGTGACCGCGAGCGCGCTCTCGAGTCCTCCCGCCGTGAGCTCGTCGCCTGGATCTCGCACGACCTGCGAACCCCGCTGGCCGGCCTGCGCGCGATGTCCGAGGCCCTGGAGGACGGCGTGGCCGCCGACCCCGACCGCTATCTGCGCCAGATCCGCACCGAGGTCGAACGACTCAACGGCATGGTGGGCGACCTCTTCGAACTCTCCCGTATCCACGCCGGCGCCCTGGCCCTGTCCATGTCCCGGATCTCGCTGTACGACCTCGTCGGCGACGCCCTCGCGGGCGCGGATCCGCTGGCCCGGGAGCACGGCGTACGGCTGGTCGGCAATCGCGTCGAGCCCGTGCCGGTCGAGGTGGACGGCAAGGAGATGAGCCGCGTCCTGGGCAATCTGCTGGTCAACGCGATCCGGCGCACTCCGGCGGACGGTACGGTCGCGATCGCCGCCGAACGGTCCGGCGAAGGCGTCGTCCTCTCCGTCACCGACGGCTGCGGAGGCATCCCCGAGGAGGACCTGTCGCGCGTCTTCGACACGGGCTGGCGCGGCACCCATGCCCGTACGCCACCGGGCGGAGCGGGTCTGGGCCTCGCGATCGTCCGCGGCATCGTCGAGGCCCACCGAGGGCAGGCCGCCGTGCACAACGTCCCCGGCGGCTGCCGCTTCGTGGTGACCCTCCCCACGGCCCAGGCGTAAGCGCGGGGCCGGCCGTGCGGCCCGCCCCCGCCCCTGTTCCTCCCGCCCCTGTTCCTTCCGCCCCTGTTCCTTCCGCCCCTGTTCCTTCCGCCCCTGTTCCTCTCTCCCCTCCGCCTACTCCGCTTCCCCGCGCAGCCTCGCCGCCGCGAACTCCCGCATGCCCTCCACGAAGCCGACCTCGGCCTTCCAGTCCAGTTCGTCGCACAGGCGCGACGAGTCCGCCGTGATGTGGCGTACGTCGCCGAGCCGGTACTCCCCGGTCACCACGGGCTCGGGACCGCCGTACGCCGAGGCCAACGCCCTGGCCATCTCGCCGACCGTGTGCGGCACCCCGCTGCCGCAGTTGTATGCGGTGAGGGCCGCGCGCCGGCTGCGCGAACCCGCCTCCAGCGCCGCCACGTTGGCCGCCGCCACATCCCGTACATGGACGAAGTCCCGTCGCTGCCCGCCGTCCTCGAAGACGCGCGGCGCCTCACCGCGGGCGAGCGCGGACCGGAAGAAGGACGCGACCCCCGCGTACGGAGTGTCGCGGGGCATCCCCGGCCCGTACACGTTGTGGTAGCGCAGCGACACAGCCGTGCCGTCCGTGGACTGGGCCCAGGCCGCCGCCAGGTGTTCCTGGGCCAGCTTGGTCGTCGCGTACACGTTCCGGGGGTCGACGGGGGCGTCCTCGCCGACCAGACCCGGCGTCAGTTCGGCACCGCACTCCTGGCACCGGGGCTCGAACCGGTGGGCGTCCAGGTCGGCGACGGCCCGGGGCCCGGGCCGGACCACCCCGTGCCGCTCGCACAGGTACCGCCCCTCGCCGTACACCACCATCGACCCGGCGAGCACGAGTCGCGGGACACCCGCCTCGGCCATCGCGGTCAGTAGTACGGCGGTTCCGAGGTCGTTGTGCGAGACGTAGTCGGCCGCGTCGCCGAACCCCGTCCCCAGGCCGACCATCGCCGCCTGATGACACACGGCGTCCACGCCGGGCAGCGCGGCGGCGACCGCCCCGGCATCCCGCACGTCCGGCCCGTCCCGCAGATCGAACACGATCGCCTCGTGCCCACGCGCGGTCAGCGCCTCGACGACATGTGACCCGATGAACCCGGCACCGCCGGTGACCAGTACTCGCATGCCCCGAACGCTAGGACCCGGGTCGCACCGCGGGGCAGCACCGCGCCCGGTACGTCACGGGTCCGTAAGCTTGTCGCCGCCGTCTTCTCGGCACACCGCAGTCATGTTGGCCGCCAGGGGCTGATTTCCGCCATATCTGCGCTGCGGATGGCTTCAACTGGCTTCGAACTCCCTTGCGACTCCTGTCTGTTGCGATCACGCTTCAGCCTGTCGACGGGGGTCGGGGCGGGGACGGAAGTGGAGGCTGGGGCGGGTATGAGTGCCAAGGAGAGGGCCGTCGGCGCGGCAGGGGGAGCGGCGGAACAGGTGGAAGCGGTGGCGGCGGTCGTGCGCGGTGACGCCGCTCTGCTGGAGGACGATCTGGCCGAGTTTCTCGGTTCGCTGACCGCTCCCGCGACGGTTGCCTCGCAGTCCGTGTACGAGGGGGCGCTGCGGCGGTCCCTCTACGAGCCCGTCGCCGACGCCGTCGGGTCCAAGGTGGGCCAGGAGGCGCTGCCCCCGACCGCCGACGCGCCCGGCGGCAACCGGGCTCCGCTGCGGCCGTCCATGGTCTATTGGGCCTACCGCAACTACCGGGGCTTTCCCCACGAGACCGGGAGCGAGGCGTTCTCCGCCGACATGGCCGTCGTCCGGCGCGCCGCCGTGGCCGTACGGGTCATGCTGAAGGCGTTCGTCGCGATCGACGACATCCAGGACGGCAGCGAGGTCCGCTACGGCGAACCCGCGCTCCACGTCACCCACGGTGTCCCGCTCGCGCTCAACACAGGCTCCTGGCTGATCGCCGCCGTCCTGCGGCACGCCGCCGATCCCGCTGTCGTGGACAGTCTGGTGCGGGCCGTCGAAAACGGCTTCACCGGTCAGGCCGTCGATCTGTCCACGCGTACGGCCGAAACCCGCGCCGAGTTGATCGCCGCGCCCCTCGAGGAGCGCGCGGCCTACTGGGAGTCGCTGGCCGCCCTCAAGACCGGCACCCTCTTCCGGATGCCGCTCGACTCGGCACTCGCGGGGCTGCGCGTCGTCGAGGACGAGCAGTACGTCCTGGACGCCGCCATGCGCCAACTCGGCCTGTCGAGCCAGCTGTTCAACGACCTGACCGACTTCGTACCGGAGTTCGGCGGGGGCCGGATCCACGAGGACTACGACGGGCTCAGCAACCGGGTCTTCCTCGAGTTGCTCGATCAGGACTCGTCGAACCTGACCGGCGAGCGGCTCAAGGCGTACGTTCTCGGGCATCCCAAGCTGGAGTCGACGCTCCGCGCGCTCGCCGGTGAAGCCGTCCGGCTGAAGCGCGAGGCCAAGGAGAGCGTGTACCGCGTGTGCCGTTCCGACCTCAGCGCGGCCTACTTCGACCTCACCATCGAACGCAAGGGCCATCTCATCGACCGTCTCCACGAGACACTCCAGCAGCGGAGCGGCGCATGACGGCGGCCCCGGAAGCCCCGGACCCGGTTCCGGCCACGGTGGTCGAGCGGTTGCGGGCGAGCACCCGTGCCTGGCACGACTCCCTGGAGGCCACCCCGTTCGCGAGCGCGATGATCGCCGGCACGCTTCCCGTCGAGCGGTACGTCGGCCAACTCGCCGCCTATCGCCCGGTGTTGGAGACCCTCGAGGCGGACCTGTCCCGCGTAACGGGCTCTTCAGCCGACCCGGTGTGGTCCTCTGACCTCCGCAAGCTCCCCCTCATTGACCGCGACCTGGCCCACTTCGCGAACCTCGGCATAGCGCCCGGCCCCTCGGCAGCCCAGGAGGCGGAAGCCTTCACCGCCGAGATACGGGAGCGTGCTGCAGCCTCCGACCTCCCCGCCCTCCTCGGCTTCCTCTACGTCATGGAGGGCTCCACCCTTGGCGCCCTCGTACTCCACCCGTACGTCACCGCCTCCTACCGTCTCTCCGGCACCGACGGCGTCGCCTACTACACCAGCGGCGACCGCGACCGCTGGGCCCGCCTCACCGCCCGGATGAACCAGGCCCTCACCGACCCGGTCGTGCAGGACCGGGTCGTCGCGGCGGCCCACAGTGCCTACCGGCATGCCGCCGCGATCACCGGGGCCCTGTCCGAGGGGCTCAGCCCGCCATCTCCATCCCCAAGCCCAACTCCCGTGCGATGAGCATGCGTTGGACCTCGCTGGTGCCCTCCCCGATCTCCAGGATCTTCGAATCGCGCCACATCCGGGCCACCGGGTACTCGTTCATGAAGCCGTAGCCGCCGTGGATCTGTGTCGCGTCGCGGGCGTTGTCCACCGCGATCGTGGACGAGTACAGCTTCGCCAGGGCCGCCTCCTTCTTGAAGGGCTCGCCCGTGACCAGGCGGGAGGCCGCGTCCCGCCAGGCCAGGCGGGACGTGTGGGCCTTCATCTCCATGTCCGCGATCTTGAACTGGATCGCCTGGTTCGCGCCGATCGGACGCCCGAACGCCTGCCGTTCCTTGGCGTACTTCACCGACTCGTCCACGCAGCCCTGGGCGAGACCGGTCGCCAGCGCCGCGATCGCCACGCGCCCCTCGTCGAGGATGCGCAGGAACTGGGCGTAGCCGCGCCCCTCCTCGCCGACCAGGTTCGCCGCCGGGACCCGTACGTCCACGAAGGACAGCTCCCGCGTGTCCGACGCGTTCCAGCCGACCTTCGAGTACGGCGCCGCGACCGTGAAGCCGGGCGTGCCGGAGGGGACGAGGATCGCGGAGATGAGCGGCCTGCCGTCCGGCTTGCGGCCGGTCACCGCCGTCACCGTGACGAAGCCCGTGATGTCCGTACCCGAGTTGGTGATGAAGCACTTCGTGCCGTTGATCACCCATTCATCGGTGTCGGGGTCGAGGCGGGCCGTCGTCCGTGTCGCGCCCGCGTCCGAGCCGCCGTCCGGTTCCGTCAGGCCGAACGCGCCCAGGATCTCGCCGGCGCACAGGCGGGGCAGCCATTCGCGCTTCTGTTCCTCGGTGCCGAACAGGTGGATGGGCATCGCACCCAGAGAGACGCCCGCCTCCAGCGTGATCGCCACCGACGAGTCGACCCGTGCCAGTTCCTCCAGCGCGATGCCCAGCGCGAGGTAGTCGCCGCCCATACCGCCGTACTCCTCGGGGAACGGCAGCCCGAACAGGCCCATCCGGCCCATCTCGCGCACGATCTCGTACGGGAACTCGTGCCGCTCGTAGTAGTCGCCGATCTTCGGGGCCACGACATCGTGCGCGAACTGCTCGACCGTACGGCGGAGTTCTTCCAGTTCGGGGGAGAGCTTGTGGTCCATGGGTGGGTCACTCCTGGTGGGAGAGGGCGCGGACGGTGCGGGACGGGCTGGGCCGGCCCAGGTGTTCGGCCATCCAGGCGCTGGTGGCGACGAGACGGCCGAGGTCGACGCCGGTGTCGATGCCGAGGCCCTGGAGCATCCACACGAGGTCCTCTGTGGCGAGGTTGCCAGTGGCGGACTTGGCATACGGGCAGCCGCCGAGGCCGCCCGCGGAGGCGTCCACGGTGGTGACGCCGTGCTGGAGGGCGGCGTGGGTGTTGGCGAGGGCCTGGCCGTACGTGTCGTGGAAGTGCACGCCCACCTTCTCGACCGGTACGTCGAGTTCGGTGAGCAGCGCGCCCACGTGGCCCGGAGTGGCCACCCCGATCGTGTCGCCGAGGCTGAGTTCGTCGCAGCCCATGTCCAGCAGGGCGCGGCACACCCTGACCACCTGGGGGACCGGTACCGCGCCTTCCCAGGGATCACCGAAGCACATGGAGAGATAGCCGCGGACGTGCACGCCCTCGGCCTTCGCCCGGGCCACGACCGGCTCGAACATCGCGAGGGCCTCGTCCACCGTGCGGTTCAGGTTGGCCTTGGCGAAGGACTCGGTGGCGCTGGCGAAGACGGCCACGCGGGTCGAGCCCAGCGCGAGAGCCCGGTCCAGGCCCCGTTCGTTCGGCACGAGCACCGGCAGGTGCACGGGGAGTTCGCTGACCTGGGGGAACAGGGCTTCGGCGTCCGCGAGTTGGGGCACCCACTTCGGGTGGACGAAACTTGTCGCCTCGATCGTCGTCAGGCCCGCGCCGGCGAGGCGGCGGATGAACTCCGCCTTCACCCCCGTCGGGACCGTCGTCTTCTCGTTCTGGAGTCCGTCACGCGCGCCGACCTCATGGATCCTGACCCGTGAGGGCAGACCCGGCGCCGGTACGACCATGGGGAGCGTCATTTCTCCTCCTCCGCCAATGACTCCGCAGGTGCGATCACGGCCAGTACCTGGTCCATGGCGACCGTCGTGCCCGGGGAGACGTCCAACTCGGCGACGGTGCCCGCGTGCGGGGCGGCGATGACGTGTTCCATCTTCATCGCCTCGACCACCAACAGGCTCTGACCAGCGACCACTTCGTCCCCGACGGCCACCTTCACCACAGTCACCGTGCCGGGCATCGGCGCGGTGAGGGAGTCGGCGCCGGAGTGCGCGGAGCCGGTCAGGGAGGCGGCCACGGGGTCGTGGTCGCGCACCTGCCAGGCGTCGCCCTCGCGGCCCAGCCAGTCGCCGGCGCGGTGGAATGTGTGGCGGACACCGTCCAGGAGCACGGACACCTGGTCGTCGGTGACCGTGTACGTGTCCTGGGGGAGGTGAGTGACGGGTTCGAGTCCCGTCACCCGCAGGTCGAAGGCCGGTGGCTTCGGCGTGCCGCCCAGTCGCCAGCCGCTGGGTACCGAGAAGGGGTCCGTCCAGCCACCGCCCGTCGCCTTGGGCCGCAGCGCCTCCAGCCGTACGGCCGCCGCCGCCTCGTAGACCTCCTCCGGCACCCCGTCCGGTACGAGGGAGTCGACCTCGCGCTCCACCAGTCCCGTGTCCAACTCGCCCGCCACCACGGCCGGATGGGCGAGGAGCCGGCGCAGGAAGCCCGCGTTCGTCGGCACGCCCAGCGTGACCGTCTCCGCGAGGGCCGCCCGGAGTCTGCGGAGCGCGGTCGGGCGGTCCGGGCCGTACGCGATCACCTTGGACAGCATCGGGTCGTACAGCGACCCGACCTCCGTGCCCTCGCTCAGCCCCGAGTCGGTGCGTACGCCGTCGCCGGAGGGTTCGCGCAGGGCGAGCACCGTGCCGCCGGACGGCAGGAAGCCGCGCGCACCCGCCTTCACGGACACCGTCTCCGCGCAGATACGGGCCTCCACGGCGTGCCCGGTCAGCCGCACGTCCTCCTGGCCGAAGGACAGGGGCTCGCCCGCCGCCACGCGCAGCTGCCACTCCACCAGGTCGAGGCCGGTGACGAGTTCCGTCACCGGGTGCTCCACCTGGAGGCGGGTGTTCATCTCCATGAAGTAGTACGACGACGGGTCCCCGCCCGGGACGATGAACTCGACCGTGCCCGCGCCCTCGTAGCCGCACGAGAGCGCCGCCTGGACCGCCGCCTCGCCCATCGAGGCCCGGGTCCGCTCGTCGAGGAGCACACTGGGCGCCTCCTCGATGAGCTTCTGGTGGCGCCGCTGGAGCGAACACTCGCGCTCGCCCAGGTGCACGACGTTTCCGTGGGCGTCGGCCAGGACCTGGATCTCGATGTGCCGGGGGCGGTCCACCCACCGTTCGACGAGGAGCGTGTCGTCACCGAAGGAGGCGCGGGCCTCGCGGCGTGCGGCGGCGATCTCCTCGGCCAGCGCGTCGGCCTCCCGGACGAGCCGCATGCCCTTGCCGCCCCCGCCCGCGCTGGGCTTGAGCAGCACCGGCATGCCGATCTCCCGTGCCGCGTCGGCGAGTTCGGCGTCGGTGAGCCCGCTGCCGCTCGACCCGGGGACCACCGGGACCCCGGCCGCGCGGACCGTCTCCTTGGCGCGGATCTTGTCGCCCATGAGGGAGATCGCGTCCGCCGGAGGGCCGATGAAGGCCAGCCCCGCCTCGGTGCACGCGCGCGCGAAGGCCGCGTTCTCCGCGAGGAAGCCGTACCCGGGATGCACCGCCTGGGCGCCGGTGCGGGCGGCGGCCTCGAGGATGCGGGGGACGGACAGATAGCTCTCCGCCGCTGCCGCCGGTCCGATCCGTACCGCCGTGTCGGCCTCCCGGACGTGCCGGGCGTCCGCGTCGGCGTCGGAGTACACGGCGACCGAGCGCACACCCAGCTCGCGCAGGGTACGGATCACGCGTACGGCGATCTCGCCCCGGTTGGCCACAAGGACTGTGTCGAACATCGTGCTGAAGTCCCTCATCTTCTTGGTGCCCCTCACATCCGGAACACGCCGAACTGGGGTTCACCCAGGGGCGCGTTGGCGCAGGCGGTGAGTGCGAGACCCACCACCTGGCGGGTTTCCAGGGGGTCGATGACCCCGTCGTCCCAGAGGCGGGCCGTCGCGTAGTAGGCGTTGCCCTGGCGCTCGTACTGTGCGCGGATCGGGTCCTTGAAGGCGTCCTCGTCCGCCGCCGGCCAGGACTCCCCGCGAGCTTCCAACTGGTCCCGCTTGACGGTCGCGAGGACGGACGCGGCCTGCTCGCCGCCCATGACCGAGATCTTGGCGCCGGGCCACATCCACAGGAAACGCGGCGAGTACGCCCGGCCGCACATCGAGTAGTTGCCGGCCCCGTACGACCCGCCGACCACCACCGTCAGTTTGGGTACGCGCGTGCAGGCCACCGCCGTGACCATCTTGGCGCCGTGCTTGGCGATGCCCCCCGCCTCGTAGTCCCGGCCCACCATGAAGCCCGAGATGTTCTGGAGGAACAGCAGAGGGATGCCGCGCTGGTCGCAGAGTTCGATGAAGTGGGCGCCCTTCTGGGCGGACTCGGAGAACAGGATGCCGTTGTTGGCGACGATGCCGACCGGGTGGCCGTGGATCCGGGCGAAGCCGGTGACGAGGGTCTGCCCGAACTCGGACTTGAACTCCGAGAAACGCGAACCGTCGACCACGCGCGCGATGATCTCCCGTACGTCATAGGGGGTGCGGGAGTCGACGGGCACGGCGCCGTACAGCCCGTGGGGGTCGATCTTGGGCTCGACGGAGGCGGTGACGTCCCAGGGCAGCGGGCCGCGCGCGGGGAAGGTGGCGGCGATGTTGCGGACGATGCGCAGGGCGTGCGCGTCGTCCTCGGCGAGGTGGTCGGTGACACCCGACACGCGCGCGTGGACGTCGCCTCCGCCCAGTTCCTCGGCGGTCACGACCTCGCCCGTCGCCGCCTTCACCAGTGGGGGACCGCCCAGGAAGATGGTCCCCTGGTTGCGGACGATGACGGCCTCGTCGCTCATGGCCGGAACGTAGGCGCCACCGGCCGTGCAGGACCCCAGTACGGCGGCGATCTGCGGAATCCCGGCGCCGGACATCCGCGCCTGGTTGAAGAAGATCCGCCCGAAGTGGTCGCGGTCGGGGAAGACCTCGTCCTGCATGGGCAGGAAGGCACCCCCCGAGTCGACGAGGTAGACACAGGGAAGCCGGTTGTCGAGGGCGATCTCCTGCGCGCGCAGATGCTTCTTGACGGTCATCGGGTAGTACGTGCCGCCCTTGACGGTGGCGTCGTTGGCGACGATCACGCACTCACGCCCGCTGACCCGCCCGATCCCGGCGATGACACCCGCTGCGGGCGCCTGCCCCTCGTACAGCCCGTCGGCGGCGAGGGGGGCGATCTCGAGGAAGGGCGAGCCGGGGTCGAGGAGCCGGTCGACCCGCTCCCGGGGAAGCAGCTTCCCGCGCGCGGTGTGCCTCTCCCGGGCCCTCTCGCCCCCGCCCAGCCGGGCCGCGGCCAGCTTCTCCCGCAGCTCCTCGGCCAGCGCGTGGTGAGCCGCCTCGTTGGCCCGCCAGGCCTCCGACGCGGGGTCCGCCGCGCTGTGCAGCTCCGGTGCCTCCTGCATCCTGCGGTCCCCTCACCCAGTGCTCACCTGGTGGTCGACAAGTTAATGAGCGTTAACGTGATGCCTCCAGGTTAACGACCGCTAACCTCCGTGTCTAGAATCATTTGCATGGCCACCAGAACCGACGCCCCGACCCGCCGCGAACAGATCCTCAAGGAGGCCGCGCGGCTCTTCGCCGAGCGCGGTTTCCACGGTGTGGGCGTGGACGAGATAGGGGCGGCGGTCGGGATCAGCGGCCCCGGCCTCTACCGCCATTTCCCCGGCAAGGACGCGATGCTCGCCGAACTGCTGGTGGGCATCAGCGGCCAGCTCCTCACGGGCGGCAAGCGGCGCGTGTCGGAGGCCGACGGAAACCCCGAGGCGCTCCTCGACTCCCTGATCGAGGGCCACATCGACTTCGCCCTCGACGACCGGCCCCTGATCACCCTCCACGACCGCGAACTGGACCGCCTGCGCGACAGCGACCGCAAACTGGTGCGCCAGCTCCAGCGTCAGTACGTCGAGCTGTGGGTGGAGGTGGTGCGCGAGGTGTACCCGGAACTGACCGAACCGACCGCCCGCTCGGCCGTGCACTCCGTCTTCGGCCTCCTGAACTCGACCCCGCACCTGGGCCGCCCGGGATCCCTCCCGGGTCGGGGCACGACGGCGGCGCTGCTGCACCGGATGGCGAGGGGGGCGTTCGCGGCGGCGGGAGAGTGATGAGCGTTACGGCCCAACTCTCCCCGAATCCCCTGGACGCGGCTTCGTACTCGCCGGTACGGTTGATCTGAGCAAGCGCTTAGCCTGCCGGGACCGCAGCCATCAATTGAGGCACCCCCACGGCGAGCAACCACGTACGCGAGAGCGGCGCCGGTTCAGGCGCACGGAAGGGTGGCGGCGGTGCGCCGTACTGTGTTCAACGAGGATCACGAGGCGTTCCGGGAGACTCTTCGCGCCTTCATCGAGGCCGAGGTCGTTCCCGTCTACGACGAGTGGTTCGCGGCCGGCCAGGCGCCGCGCGAGTTCTACTACAAGCTGGCCGAGCTGGGCATCTTCGGCATCCGCGTCGACGAGGAGTACGGCGGCGCCGGCATCGACTCGTACAAGTTCGAGGCCATCCTGTACGAGGAGACCGCGCGCGCGGGTGTGACCTTCGGCGGCTCCGGCGTACACGTCCTGCTCGGTCTGCCGTACGTCAAGCTGCTCGCCAACGAGGAGCAGAAGAAGCGCTACCTGCCGAAGTTCGTCTCCGGTGAGGAGATGTGGGCGATCGCGATGACCGAGCCGGGCACCGGCTCCGACCTCGCGGGCATGAAGACCACCGCCAAGCTCAGCGAGGACGGCACGCACTACGTCCTCAACGGCTCCAAGACCTTCATCACCGGTGGCGTCCACGCCGACCAGATGATCGTCTGCGCCCGCACCGCCGCGCCCAGCGCCGAGGACCGCCGCCACGGCATATCCCTCCTCGTGGTCGACACCAAGTCCGAGGGCTACTCGATCGGCCGCAAGCTGGACAAGCTCGGCCTCAAGACCTCCGACACCGCCGAGCTGGCGTTCGTCGACGTCAAGGTGCCCGTCGAGAACCTCCTCGGCGAGGAGAACAAGGGCTTCTACTACCTCGGCCACAACCTCGCCTCCGAGCGCTGGGGCATCGCCTACGGCGCCTACGCGCAGGCCAAGGCCGCCGTCCGGTTCGCCCAACAGTACGTCCAGGACCGCGTCGTCTTCGGCAAGCCGGTCGCCTCCTTCCAGAACACCAAGTTCGAACTCGCCGCCTGCAAGGCCGAGGTCGACGCCGCCGAGGCCGTCGCCGACCGCGCCACCGAAGCGCTGGACGCGGGCGAGCTGACCCCGGCCGAGGCCGCCAGCGCCAAGCTGTTCTGCACCGAGGTCGCCC
Source organism: Streptomyces sp. ME02-8801-2C (assembly GCF_033793965.1). Taxonomy (NCBI): domain Bacteria; kingdom Bacillati; phylum Actinomycetota; class Actinomycetes; order Kitasatosporales; family Streptomycetaceae; genus Streptomyces; species Streptomyces sp. ME02-8801-2C. The sequence continues at coordinate 461,350 of NZ_JARAXP010000006.1, forward strand.
ACCGCGTCATCGACCGCTGCCTCCAGCTCCACGGCGGCTACGGCTTCATGAACGAGTACCCGATCGCCCGTCTGTACGCCGATAACCGCGTCAACCGGATCTACGGCGGCACCAGCGAGATCATGAAGACGATCATCGCCAAGGACATGGGCCTGTAAGGACATGGCATGGGCCGGTAAGGCCTTCGACATCACCGCTCAGTAGAAATGACTGCATGAGTCAGGCACTTCAGTCCCTCCTCGATCTGCTCGACCTCGAGCAGATCGAGGAGGACATCTTCCGCGGCCGGTCCCGGAGCGCCATCGTCCCGCGCGTCTTCGGCGGGCAGGTCGCGGCCCAGGCGCTCGTCGCCGCCGGGCGTACGGTCCCCGCGGACCGTCCCGCCCACTCGCTCCACTCGTACTTCCTGCGCCCCGGCGACCCCGGGGTACCGATCGTCTACACCGTCGACCGCATCCGCGACGGCCGCTCCTTCACCACCCGCCGCGTGGTCGCGGTCCAGCACGGGCAGCCGATATTCCACCTCTCCGCGTCCTTCCAGGAGCACGAGGAAGGCCTCGACCACCAGGCCCCGATGCCCGCCGCCCCCGACCCGGCGACGCTCCCCACCGCCGAGGAACAGCTCCCGACGTACGCCCATCTGCCCCCGGCGGTCGTCGAGCGGTTCCTGAAGTCCCGCGAGGCCGTCGACATCCGTTACGTCGACGATCCCCCCTACGGCAGGTTCGGCGAGCCCCGCGAACCGCGCTCCCAGGTCTGGTTCCGTACGAACGGCAAGCTCGGCGGCGCCGTCGACCGACCGCTGCTGCACGTGTGCCTCGCCACGTACGTCTCCGACTACACGCTGCTCGACTCCGTCCTGCTCGCGCACGGACGCGGCGGCTGGGCGGTGCAGGACGTGGTCGGTGCCTCCCTGGACCACGCGATGTGGTTCCACCGCCCGTTCCGCGCCGACGAATGGCTGCTGTACGACCAGGAGTCCCCGTCCGCGTCCGGCGGCCGTGGCCTCGGCCAGGGCCGTATCTACACGCAGGACGGGCAGCTGGCCATCACGGTCATCCAGGAGGGCGTGGTCAGGGTCCCCCGGACTTCTCCCTGACCTTTGTCGTCCCGCCCCCTGACGCCCCGACCGGCGGTTTCCTACTCGCCGAGCAGTCCGGCCGCGTTCAGCAGGAACGCCGTCAGCGGGTCGTAGAAGCGCGGGCTCGTCACATGGTCGTCGAGCGGAACGGCCACCTGGAGGGTGCCCTCCGCCTCGGCCAGGAACAGCGCCGGGTCGTTGCAGTCGGCGTACCCGACCGAGTCGATGCCGTGCTGTGCCGCGTACCCCGCCCAGCCGTGGTCGGCGACGACCAGGTCCGGCAGCGGGCGGCCCTCGCGCTCCAGGCCCGTCAGGATCGCGCGCATCGGCTCGCCGGAGTGCGTGTGCCACAGCGAGGCCCCGTGCTCCAGCACCGCCACGTCCGCGAACTGGAACACGTACCCCTCGTCGGTCGTCAGACCGTCCGGGATGACGACGATCTCGCAGCCGGCGGCCCGCAGCGCCTCGGCCGTGGCACGGTGCACATCGAGCAGTCCGCCCGGGTGACCGGTCGCGAACAGCACCCGCTGCTGTCCGTCGGCCGCCTTGCGCAGCCGGGCCGCGAGCCGCTCCAGGGCTTCGATCGTCAGTTCGGGGTCGATGGTGTCCTGTCCGTACCGGTGTTCGGGATCGTCGTTGACGCCGACCCGCTCCGCCATCACCGCGAGCACGTCCTGCTCGTCGGTCCAGCGGTCGCCCAGCTCCAGCCCGAGCCAGTAGTGCCGTTCGCCGTTCGCCAGCTTGCGGTAGTGGGAGAGGTTGTTCTCGCGGGGCGTGGCGACGTCACCCGCGATGCGGGTTCTCACGAGGTGATCGACAAGCTCGGCACGGCTGGGAATCGCGGGTATCGGCATGCCTCCCATTGTGAGGCAGCCGACACTGGGAGCCCCCGGTGTCCCGGCCGCTGGGACGCAGGTCACGCCACTTGAATTTCCTGGTCTCACCTCGCCCACCTACTCTGGCGCGAGCGCCGCGTGGACCACACCATCGAACTCGTATCCGATGTGAACCGAACTGAACCGATCGGTCCTGAGGCGCAGGAAGAAGGCAGACGGTATGACCAACAGCCCCGAGACGCCCCGCAGCCCCGAGACGCCCCGTGGGCCCGTCGACTCGTCGCGCATCCCGAGATTCGCCGGGCCGGCGACCTTCGCGCGGCTGCCACGCCTCGACGAGGTCGGCGGACGGGCCGATGTCGCCGTGGTCGGGGTGCCGTTCGACTCGGGGGTCTCGTACCGGCCGGGCGCGCGCTTCGGCGGCAACGCGATCCGCGAGGCGTCCCGGCTGCTGCGCCCGTACAACCCGGCGCAGGACGCGTCGCCCTTCGCGCTCGCGCAGGTGGCGGACGGTGGTGACATCGCCGTCAACCCGTTCAACATCAACGAGGCCGTCGAAACGGTGGAGGCGGCGGCCGACGAGCTGCTGGCCACGGGCGCGAGGCTGATGACCCTCGGCGGCGACCACACGATCGCCCTCCCCCTCCTGCGCTCGGTGGCGAAGAAGCACGGCCCGGTGGCGCTGCTCCATTTCGACGCCCACCTCGACACCTGGGACACCTACTTCGGCGCCGAGTACACGCACGGGACGCCGTTTAGGCGAGCGGTGGAGGAAGGCATCCTCGACACCTCCGCCCTCTCGCACGTCGGGACGCGCGGCCCCCTGTACGGCAAGCAGGACCTGGACGACGACGCGAAAATGGGCTTCGGCATCGTGACCTCGGCGGACGTGATGCGGCGCGGGGTCGACGAGGTCGCCGACCAGCTCCGCCAGCGCATCGGGGACCGCCCGCTCTACATCTCCATCGACATCGACTGCCTCGACCCGGCGTTCGCCCCGGGCACGGGCACACCCGAGGCGGGCGGTATGACGTCGCGGGAGCTGCTGGAGATCCTTCGGGGCCTCGCCGCCTGCAACCTGGTCTCGGCGGACGTCGTGGAAGTGGCGCCCGCGTACGATCACGCCGAGATCACGTCGGTCGCGGCGTCGCACACGGCGTATGAACTGACGACGATCATGTCCCGACAGATCGCCGGGACGAGGGCTCAGGAGAAGGTTCAAGAGAAGGCTGCGAAGTGACCCACGACCACGACCTGGTGCTGAAGCCGACCGCCGCCCAGACGGAGGCCGCGCTGAATCCGCCGCCCGGCCGGAGCGGCGGAGACCTGGTCGTGGAGACGCTGGCGGCACTCGGCGCGACCACCGTCTTCGGCCTGCCCGGACAGCACGCCCTGGGCGTGTTCGACGCGCTGCGCCGCTCCGACCTGCGGTACATCGGCCTGCGGGTGGAGAACAACGCGGGGTTCGCGGCGGACGCGTACGGCAGGATCACGGGGGAGGCGGCGCCGCTGCTGCTGTCGACGGGCCCGGGCGCGCTGACGTCATTGGCGGCGCTTCAGGAGGCCGCGTCCGCCTCGGCCCCGGTCCTGGCGATCAGCAGCCAGATCCCGACGGCCGGGCTGGGTGGCGGCCGGCACGGCTACCTCCACGAACTCCCGGACCAGCAGGCGTCGTTCAGGGCCGTGGTCAAATCCGTTCACACGGTCCGTACGCAGTCCCAGATCCCCTCGGCGATCGCCAACGCCTGGAAGTCGGCGCTCACGGCCCCGCACGGCCCGGTGTGGGTGGAGATCCCCCAGGACGTGTTGACCGCCGAAACACCGATTCCCGTGGTGACAGGCGGTGACGCCTTCCCCGAGGAACTGCCGCCGCGCCCCGAACTGACGGCGCTGGCAGCCCACTTGCTGTCGAACGCCGAGCGCCCGGCGATCATCGCGGGCGGCGGAGTCGTACGGGCGGACGCGTCGGGCAAACTGAGGGCGCTCGCGGAACGGCTCCAGGCGCCGGTGGTCACGACGTACGGCGGCAAGGGCGCGTTCCCGTGGACGCATCCCCTCTCCCTCCAGTCCTGGCTGGAGGACCGGCACATGACCGACTTCCTGGAGGACGCGGACGTCCTGCTGGTGGTCGGCTCGGGCCTCGGTGAACTCTCCTCCAACTACCACACGTTCAGGCCGCGCGGCCGGATCGTCCAAGTCGAGGCGGACCTGGGCAAGTTGGAGTCCAACCACCCGGCCCTGGGCATCCACGCGGACGCCCGCCTGGCACTGCAGGCACTGCTGGAGACGGTGGAGGAGAGGGAGGACGAGTCGGCCGGGGAGCGCGTCCGGGGGGTCCTGGACCGGGTGGCCGCACGCCTCTCCGCCCAGGAACTGACCCTGGAACAGGGGCTGTTGAGCTCGATCAGGGCAGCCCTCCCCTCCCGCGCCCCGTCCTTCTGGGACATGACGATCCTGTCGTACTGGGCGTGGTCGGCCTTCGATCCGCGCGGCGCGAACACCATGCACTCGGCCCAGGGCGCGGGCGGCCTCGGCTACGCGTTCCCGGCGGCCCTGGGAGCGGCGGTGGCCGACCCGACGCACCCGGTACTCGCGGTGTCGGGTGATGGCGGTGCCCTGTACGGGATCGCGGAGCTGGCGACGGCCCGGCAGTACGACCTGAACGTGACGTGGCTGATCGTCGACGACGGCGGCTACGGCATCCTGCGCGAGTACATGACGGACGCGTACGGGACGGCTACGGGCACGGAGTTGACCCGGCCGGACTACGTCGCGCTGGCGGAGTCGTTCGGGGTGCCGGGGGTGCGAACGTCACCGGAGAGGCTGGAGGCGGACCTCGCGAAGGCGCTGGGGGAGCCGGGGCCTTCGGTGGTGGTGCTTCCGGCGGTGCTGCGGATGTTCGCGGCTACGCATCTGGGGTGACGGGCAGGCGCTTCTTGTCCGGTTATCCGGCCTTGGAAGCCAGGTCGGAGGGTCCGTCGAACATCGCACGGGCGAGCGCGGCCATCGCCTCCGAGTCGTCGCCGATGGAGGTGGAGAAGGACAGCGGAACGCCTCGCGCCACGCGATCGAGCGCTGCTTCTTCCGGGGTGCGCCCTTCCAGGAGGGCCAAGGTGCGCAGGATTTCGGCTTCGCTATCCGTGTACGTGACGGTCACGGGCATCTCCTCGGGTGGGCTGTTCGGCGCGATGTGTGGCGATTCTGGCAACAGCGTCGAGTGAGCGACGCTCCTCACGGAAGCGCCAGTTCCACCCACGTCGCCTTTCCGATGCCGTGCCGGCGGGGGCAGCAGCCCCAGCGTTCTGCGAGCGCCAGTACGAGGGTGAGGCCGCGGCCTCCTTCGTCCTCGGGGCTCGCTTGCCGGGGAGCGGGCCGACGGTTGTTCGCGTCGGCGACTTCGACGCGCAGGCGTCCGTCGTACGTGGCGAAGCGGAAGCCGATCTCGCGGCCGGGCGGGGTGGAGCCGTGCCGCAGAGAGTTGGTGACCAGCTCCGAGAGCAACAGCTCGGCCGTTTCGGCCACTTCGCCGTCGATCTTCCAGTCGGCGAGTTGCGTACGGAGCAGTTCGCGGGCGCGGGGGGCGCTGCGCGGGGTGGGGGGGTGAAAGCTGCTACAGATTTTCTAGTCATTCATAGTCATGTCTAGTCGTGCGTCTCACGTACCTTGGTCTCGTGAAGCTTTCGGAGTGGGCCCGTCAGCAGGGCGTGAGCTACCAGACCGCCTGGCGGTGGGTGAAGGACGGGAAGATGCCCGTCCCCGTTCGCCAGGCGCCGTCCGGGACATGGCTGGTCGACGAGGTCGCCGTCCAGCCGTCCGGGCGTGTGGTGGCGTACTGCCGCGTGTCGTCCGTTGACCAGAAAGCCGATCTTGAGCGGCAGGCCGCCCGGGTCGTGTCCGGCGCGAACGGGCTGGGCCTGGCCGTCGCTGAGGTCGTCACCGAGGTGGGATCCGGGTTGAACGGGCGGCGCCGCAAGCTGCACCGGCTGCTGTCCGACCCGCAGACGGCGGTGATCGTGGTCGAGCGCCGCGACCGGCTGGCCCGGTTCGGCGTCGAGCACCTGGAGGCCGCGCTGTCGGCGTCCGGGCGGCGCCTGGTCGTCCTCGACCCCACCGAGACCGCCGATGACCTGGTACGCGACATCACCGAGGTGCTCACCTCCTTGTGCGCCCGCCTGTACGGGCGGCGGGCAGCGAAGAACCGGGCCGCCCGCGCGGTGGCCGTAGCGACCGGCGAGGCCGCCGAGTGAAGAGGTTCCATCCGCAGCCCGGGTTCGTGGTGCAGGCGTACCGCTTCGCCCTGGACCCGAACGCCTCCCAGGAGCATGCTCTGCGCTCGCACTGCGGCGCGGCGCGTGCCGCCTACAACTGGGCCGTCGGCTGGGTGACCGCCTCTTGGTGGCAGCGCCGCGCGGAGGAGTCCTACGGCATCGGCGGGGCCGGGCTGACCCAGTGGCGGCCGTGGTTGCTTCCCGCGCTGCGGAAGGCGTTCAACGAGGCCAAGCACACCGATCCGAGGTTCGCCGCCTGGTGGGAGGAGAACTCCAAGGAGGCATACTCCACCGGCCTGGCGAACGCGTCGGCCGCGTTCGACAACTACGCGAAGTCCAAGAACGGCAAGCGGCGCGGCAAGCGGATGGGTGCGCCACGGTTCAAGTCGAAGCGCAAGGCGCGCCTTGCCTGCCGGTTCACCACCGGCGTGATCCGCGTGGACGCTGACGGCCGTCACGTCACCCTGCCCCGGCTGGGCACGATCCGCACCCACGAGCCCACGGTGAGGCTCCTCGCCCGCGTCCAGGCCGGAACGGCCCGGATCCTGTCCGCGACCGTGCGGCACGAGCGCGGACGCTGGTTCGTCTCGTTCCAGGCCGAGGTCAAGCGGGACCTCGAACGCGTGGCGCGGCCGGACGTGGCGGTCGGCATCGACCTCGGGGTGAAGACCCTTGCGGTCATGGCTGACAGCACCGGCGAGATCCGCACCATCGCAAATCCCGGGCACTACGACCGGGCGCGCAAGCAGCTGCGCCGCGCCTGTCGCGTCGTGTCCCGACGCCAGGGCCCCGACCGGCGGACCGGGCAGAAGCCGTCGAAGCGGTGGGAGAAGGCCAACGCCGCCCGCAACAAGGTGCATCACCGGGTGGCCAACCTCCGTGCAGACGCCCTGCACAAGCTCACCACCGCCGTGGCGGCCGAGTACGGCACGGTCGTGGTCGAAGACCTCAACGTCGCCGGGATGCTCGGCAACCGGCGTCTCGCGCGAAGGATCGCCGACGCCGGGTTCGGGGAGATCCGCCGCCAGCTCACCTACAAGACCCGCCAGCGCCACGCCACCCGCACCATCGCGGCGGACCGCTGGTACCCCTCCTCCAAGACCTGCTCCGGGTGCGGCGCGGTGAAAGCCAAACTGCCGCTGCACGTCCGGACCTACGAATGTGACACCTGCGGCCTGGTTCTGGACCGGGACGACAACGCCGCACTCAACCTCGCCGCGCTCGCGGCAGCCGCAACAACTGGTACCGGAGTGGCCGGAGACCAGGACACCCAATCGGTGTCGAAGCCTCGTGGAGCCGACCAGAAGACCCGCACCACCCGCCCCCGCCGCAAGGCGGAGGCGGGGCGGGCAGGTGGCGCAACCCTGCCGCACCAGCGGCAGACGGAAACGAGAGACCGTACTCAAGCCGAAGCCCTCACGCTCTGGTGACGAGACGGACCTTCCGGGCGGAAACATCCGGAAAGCTGAGACCTGACTACGGTCTCGGCAACGGGAGCTGCCAGGTGGCTTCGGTGGCAGGGGAGTTGGGGGCGGTTTCGGGCATGGGGGTCCCCTTTGGTCGGCAAGTGCACTGAGTGTGCAATCTGTCGCTTTGAGTAAGACTGGTTGCTCGTTGAGCGACTTGCAAGTGAAACGACTAAGTTCGATTGCCGTGTCCGTGGCGCTGGGTACCCTGTTGGGCACGGAGAGGTGCACCAACTGGGGGCGATGTGGCTGCTGGGGAATACAGGCCGACTGTGCGTAAGCGGGTGCTCGGCACCAATCTCCGGCGTCTGCGCGAGGAGCGCGGATTGCTCCTGGAGGACGCGGCTGAGCAGCTCAGTTGTCACGCGGCCAAGGTGAGCCGTATCGAGTCGGGGCGCAGTGGAATCCGGCAGCTCGATCTCAAGGCGCTGCTTGATCTCTACGGGGTGAAGGACCCGGCGGAGCGGGATGGCTGGCTGGCGTTGGCGCGGGAGAGCCGCCGCCAGCGATGGTGGAGGGTCCTGGAAGACCAACTCCCGCAGGAGTTTCTGGACTTGGTCGGCCTGGAGGATGAGGTGTCGGAGTGCCGCGGCTTCCAGCCCGGCATCGTGCCTGGACTGTTCCAGACCGAGGCGTACGCGACGGCCGTCATCCAGGGAGGTATTCCGGGGCCTCTGGACGATGCCCAGAAGACCAAGGTGCGCGTACGCATGGAACGGCAGAAGGCGCTGACGCGGACGGATCCAACTCCCCTCAAGGTGTGGATGATTCTCGGCGAGGCCGCGCTGCGCCAACAGGTCGGTGGGCCCGGCGTTCTGCGGGCACAGTTGCTGCACCTGGTTGAGTTGGCCCAGCTTCCGAACGTGACTTTGCAGGTACTACCCTTCACAGCAGGAGCCTGCCAGGGCGGGCCATTTCCCTTCCTGATCTACAGTTTTCCTCCCCCGGCGGGGCTGGAAGTTGTCCTCTTGGAGAACTTCGCGAGTCACGCGTACCTGGAGACCCGGGAGGACACGGCTCGGTTGGGCGGCGCCTTCGATCACCTCCGTGCCGCAGCCCTCAGCGCGATGGAGTCCGAGTCCCGGATCATCGGAATCGCCGAGGGGTTGCCCGACTCGTAAGGAAGAGCAGCCCATGTCGTCGGACCGGACCACTTGGTTCAGGAGCAGCTACAGCGGCCAGAACGGCGAATGCATAGAAGTCCGTCTCCGAACGGCCGGCATCGACGTCCGCGACTCGAAGAACCCGCGTGGCGCGGTCGTCGGGGTTGGTGCAGCGGCATGGGTCGTGTTTCTTGGCGGGGCGGATTCCCGTGAGCGGTTGAGTTGGCCCGGCTGAGTTCCGGGCGGGCCCGCCAGGCAGCTGATGCCTCTCTCGCCTGGGGGGGGCTCGGAGAATTCCCGCTCATTTGTATCTTCATGTGGGCCGGCCACGTCGATAGCGTGTGATTGTGACGGAGCATCGGGTACACGCGGCGGACATCGAAGAAAATATTGCACCGCTGACTAATCCATGCCTGCGCGCGTCGAAAACGTCGTCGCAAGCTGTCTGGGGGCAGTCGAGCCGCTCGGCTGGCCTCGAACGAGTCTGTTGGTCCCGCTGGAGCGAGTTCTCTGGCTTCGGTGAGTGATCTTCGAACCCCTGGACGGAGGGACTACCAGTGTGTGGGGCGGTTGAGGGTGGGCGGCAGTTTCGTGGCGGTGTCGCCCTTGGCCGCGTTGAGCTGGGACTGGGTGAGGAAGATGGTGTCGGTGAGGTCTGCGCCGCTCAGGTCGGCGTCTCGCAGGTCGGCACCTATCAGATCGGCCGCTCTGAGGTCGGCGCCCTTGAGGTCGGCAGCTATGAGGTAGGCCCCGCGGAGGTTGGCGCCCTGCAAGTTGGCGGCTTTGAGGTTGGCGCCGATGAGATCGGCTCCTCTCCGGTCCTTCTTGCGGCCCGCGACCTTGGCCCGCACGAGTTCGCTCGTGCGCAGCAGCAGGGCGTTGACGTCGCCCCGGTGTGCTGCAACGTTCAACTCCGTGAGCTCCTGGGCGCTGCCCGCAGTGAGGTGTTCGGTCTTCTCCAGCGCGCGGCGCAGTTCGCCGTGGATGGGGCGGGCGGCCGACAGTGTCAGTGCTTCGGCCAGGTACCAGAGGAGCTCGTGGAGCTGCCGCATGACGGGAAACACATCGAACATCTGCCGGGCCGTGTGCGGGGTCTGCCGCCAGTCCTGTCCACCGAAGGTGACCTGGGAGACCTTCTGTCCCGCGCCGAAGCAGTCGAAGACGATGCATCCCGAAAAGCCCTGTCGGCGGAGTTGTGTATGGATGCCGCAGCGGAAGTCCGCTTGCAGGTTCGTGCAGGGCTGCCCGGCGTCCTTGTTGATCGCGAAGTCCGCCGAGGCCGCGAAGGGCAGGGCGACACAGCACAGTCCGAAACAGCTGCCGCAGTCGGATTGCAGGCCGAGACCGGCAATGTCGGCAGCCAGGTGTTCGCGCTTCTGGGACAAGGTGGGTGAGCTCCTGCTGTGAGGGAGCGCCGCTTCTCGGCGTGCTCAGGTCAGAAACGCCATTCTCCCCAGGACTGATGGTCGCTGACGCGCCGGGTGGCTGAGGCATTCCTCAGTGTCGTAGGGCGGCCGTTTGTCATGTGTCATCTCGGGCGCGTCCATACGGATTCCGGGCCAGCTCCGGTGGCGACGCGGACCAGTGCGGAAACCCCGGGCGCGTATCAGATGCCGATCCAGCGGGTCAGGACTTTCGGGTCCCAGGTCCGGGTCGACACCGACAACAGGTCGGGCTACGGACGCGTTCGGGGAGGCTGAGGAGCGGGGGCTCGGCCCAGGTCCATCCTGTATATGGAAAATGCATAGGGAGGATATGCCATGTCAAAACTGTACGTGGAGGTCGACGACGATGCCCTCAGTGAGGCCGCCGAGATACTGGGCACCAAGACCAAGAAGGACACGGTCAACGCGGCGTTGCTGGAGGTCGCGAAGCGCCGTCGGCGGCTGAAGGCGCTGGACGAGCTGGCCGCCAAGGGTGAGCGGGGCGACTTCGACATGCTGCTGGACAAGGAGAACTACCGTCGATGAGTCTGGCGACATACCTCATCGACACCTCCGCCGCCGCGCGTCTTCTGACGAACAAGGGTCTGCGGGAGCAGTGGAGCGATGCCCTGGCCGAGGGCGTGGTGGGCATGTGTGAGCTCACCGAGCTGGAGATGCACTTTTCCGCCCGGTCCCTGATGGATCGGCTGGAGAACGAGGAGCTCTTCGCCGAACTCTTCAACTGGATACCGATGCCCGACGGTGTGTACCAGCGGGCCCGGGCCGTACAGCGCAGGCTGACAGAGTCCGGTGAGCACTGCAGTGCGGGTGCCGTGGACCTGCTGCTGGCCGCGACGGCCGAGCTGTCCGGGCTCGCCGTCCTGCACTACGACGCCGACTTCGAGACGGTGGCGAAGGTGACCGGTCAGCCGACGCGGTGGGTGGCGCGAGGCGGCACACTGTGACCGGAGCTGAACTGTGGGTTGCGATAGGCCCAGATATAATAAGTGCACCTATACAAGCGAGGTGCGCCATGGACAAGCCTGCCGAGATGTTCGATAGGACGTTCGAGTGGGCCGAGCTGACCCGGTTCGCGGTTCTCCCCGGTCCGAAGGTCACTCTTGGCGTCGTCTCGGGCCGTCGTCGTCAGGGCAAGACGTTCCTCCTCGACGCGGTCACCCGGGCCAGTGGCGGCTTCATGTTCACCGCGACCGAGACCACCGAGGCCGATGCCCTGCGTCAGTTCGGCGAGGCACTCGCCCGGTATCGAGGGCAGCCCACCCCGTTCCGTTTCGCACACTGGGACGAGGCGATCACCGAGCTCATGCGTATCGCCGACGTGGGTGGCCCCACGGTGGCAGTCATCGACGAGTTTCCTTTCCTCGCCAAGGCATCCCCTTCCCTGCCGTCGATCATCCAGCGCGCCCTCGACCCCGCCGCCCAGCACACGAACACCCCCGTACGTCTCCTGCTGTGCGGTTCCGCCCTGTCGTTCATGGGCAGGTTGCTCTCCGGAAACGCGCCCCTGCGTGGCCGCGCAGGCCTCGAACTCGTCGTCCCCACGCTGGACTTCCGCCTCGCCGCCGAGTTCTGGCAGCTCACCGACCCGCGTACCGCGCTGCTGACCAACGCCATCGTCGGCGGCACGCCTGCCTACCGTCGTGAGTTCACCCAGGGCGACACCCCCGCCGGTGCCGATGACTTCGACGCCTGGGTCACCCGCGCCGTCCTCAACCCGGCCCGTCCGCTCTTCCGCGAAGCCCGGTACCTGCTCGCCGAAGAGCCCGACCTTCACGACGCCGCGCTGTACCACTCCGTGCTTGCCGCCATCGCCGCCGGGAACGCCGCCCGGGGTGGCATCGCCGACTACCTCGGCCGTAAGTCCACCGACCTCGCCCACCCGTTGAGCGTGCTCCAGGACGTCGGCATGATCACCCACGAAACGGACGCGTTCCGCCGTAACCGCTCCGCCTACCGCATCGCCGAACCGCTGGTCACCTTCTACCACGCGGTCATGCGCCCGGCCTGGGGCGACCTGGAACGCCCTGGGCGGGCACCCGCCGTATGGCAGCGCGCCCAGTCCACGTTCCGTAGCAAGGTCGTCGGCCCGCACTTCGAACAAGTCTGCCGGGAATGGGCCCGCTGGCACGCGGGGCCCGACACTCACGGGGGGCAGGTGACACGGGTCGTCGGCGGTACTGTCAACGATCCCTCTGCCAAGACCAGTCACGAAGTCGACGTCGCTGTTCACGGCGAAAACGGTAACGGCCGCGAAACGCTGCTTGCCATCGGCGAAGCGAAGTGGAGCGAGGTGATGGGTGCCGGCCACCTGCACCGCCTGAGGCACATCCGCACCCTGCTCACTTCGCGAGGTACCGCCACCGAGGCAACTCGGCTGCACTGTTACAGCGGTGCCGGTTTCACCGATGAGCTGCACCAGCTCGCCAAGAGTGACCCCACGATCCAGCTGATCGACCTGCCCCGCCTCTACCACGGCGAATGACCGTCGACCCGCCTCAGCAACTCGTCCGGGCACCACGGGTGATGCGCGTGACCCGTCAGTCGGACAACCTGTGGGCGCGTCTTCTCGGCGTCCCTCACGCCCTGACTCAACGCTCGTACGACATATCCGGCGAGCTGAAGTTCACCATCGACAGCGACCGGATCGGGCGACTGACTCGGATGTTCCGGAGCGATCCCGAACCGCACAACTCCTTCGGCTTCTGACTAGCGGGAGGGACGGGGGTGTTCGAGCCGGTCGGCTCGCGCGAGCATTCCGTGAAGTCACCTACGTGCAGCGGGAGTTGAGCAAGAATCCGGCTGTCTGGACCATGGGTTCGCCGGGTCGGGTCGTCAAGATCAATGCAAGCCTTTCCTCTTCTCCTCTTTGGGCAGTGGCGGACTGTGCCGGATGAATATGGCTCTGCCGTACGGAAGTTGGCTGTGCCTCGCCCATGGCCCCTGAGCTGCCGATACGTCGCGCGACAGTCATACCGGGCGACCGGTTTAGCCCGTTCGGTGCTCACGCTCCGCAGATTGGCCCGTTACCAACAGTGTGGCCTTGGCCTTAGGTCGCTCATACTGAGTCCGCGCGACAACAGGGGGCTCTTGTCGCGTGCTGGACCGCAACGCAACGCAGGAAACGCGGCGCCACCGACCGGGCGCCGCCGAGGTTCACGCGGCCATCGCGTTCACTCACGCCACTCCGGTGGCCGACGTGTGCCCACGATGCCCTGGGAGGGGAAACAGTATGAGGAACTCACGCCTGAGAGCGCTCTCCGGTGTCCTTGCAGCCGGCGCGCTCATCGCCGGTCTGTCCGGTACGACGGCGCAGGCAGCGGAGAGCGCCGCCACCGCTGCCCCGGCGGAGATCGGCATCCGGTTCAACCCGGACGGCGACGCCGGGCAGTGCGGCGGGCTGTCGGGGCAGCAGTGGGGCCGCACTCCCGACTTCACCCGGGCGATCCGATTCGACACCGACAACCGCTCGGGCGGCTGTCAGCTGTCCTTCGGCATCTTCGATCCGGACAACACCCTCTCGGGTGCGACCATCAGCTACGGCTTCCGGGCCAGTGCTGGTGGCGACGCGGGACAGTGCGGAAACCCGGGCACGTTCCAGATGCCGATCCAGCGGTTCAAGACCTTCGGGTCCCAGGTCCGGGTCGACACCGACGGCAGGCCGGGCTTCTGCAATCTCACCTTCACCGTCGCGGGCCGCTCCGACGTCATCCTCGAGGTGCGGTACTTCGCGGACGGCGACGGCAGCCAGTGCCTGAACTCCCTGCCCTCGGACCAGAATCACACGGCGTTCGCCGGCAGCCCGGTGACCATCGGCATCGACACCGACAACCGCTCCGGCGGATGCCAGATGCAGCTGCGGCTGCAGAAGGTCTAGCGGTCGGGTAGGTCCCCCGCGCTCCGGCCGGTTCACCACCGTGTGGTCGGCAGGGAGGGTACGGCGGTAGCGGGCGTGTCCGGATTCCCGGGCACGCCCGCCCTGTTGTTCCCGTTTGACTACCAGATCCCTCTGACTACCAGATCGCCTCGACCCACTCCGGGTGGTCGATGAACGGGTTGCGGTTGTGCTGGTAGGTGTCGTAGATGACCTGGTTGCGCTTCTCCTCGAAGGCGCTGGGCGGGTCCGCCTCGTTCCAGGCCTTGAGTACGGAGAGCTTGCCCATGAACGGGTTGGAGCCGTTGCCGACCTTCTCGTTGGGCTCCAGGTCGGCGAAGCCGTCGCCGCCGTCGTAGCGCACGGCCATGTAGAGGATCATGCGGGCCACGTCGCCCCGGTCCGCCGCGCGCGGCGCGAAGGAGTCGGAGTCGACGGTGCTGCCGCCGCCGTTGGTGACGGCGCTGCCGCCGTTGTCGAAGTCCAGGTTGCCGCGAATGCTGTTGACCTGGACGTCGGCCGGGCGCAGGTGGTGCAGGTCCGTGCCGGGGCCGATCGCCTCGCCGAAGTCGCCGTGGGACTTGGCCCAGGTGTGCTCGCGGTTCCAGTCGCCGACGTCGCCGCCGTTGAGGGACTTGGCGCGGGAGACGCCGCTGTACAGCAGGATCACGTTGTTGCTGTTGTTCGGGTCCTGGTCGGTGGCCTTGAGCGCGTTCCAGACCGCGGAGTACGAGATCTTCGTGACGTTGGCGCTGATGATCGTGTGCAGGGACGACTTGAGGCTCGTGCCGGTCTTGCCGATCGCGTTCTTGTAGTACGTCGAGTCGTACGCGGTCGTCGTCGCGCCGGCCGGGGTGGCGGTCATCGTGGGGATGGCGAGGGCCGCCAGAACGGTCGACGTGGCGAGTGCCACGGTCTTCCAACGGCGGGTGCGTATCTGCGTCGCGGGCATCGGGGGTGTCCGTTCTACGCGTGTCGAATGAGCGAGACATTCGGGAGCGTGACATGGACATGCGTTTCAGGCAATGAACTGCGTGTGTCCGTTGGATGACTTGATCCGGCAAGTCGGTTGATTTCGGCTCGATTTGACGCGCGTAGAGTGAAGGAGGCGGGCGGATCAAGGGAGTTCGCTCGCGGAGTTCGCTTGAAAGTGCGACTGTGCGTACAACCATTCGTATGGGCATGTGGGTCAGACGAAGACCAGCGTGCCGGGGGGCGCGCTGCCGTCTTTCACGGGGATGGGGAACCTCCATGACTCACCGCACATCGAGATCCGCGCGTGCCCGCATACTCGGCGCCGCCGCCGTCTGCGTCACGACCGTGCTGGCGCTGCTGTGCACCGCCGCACCCGTCAACGCGGCCCCGGCGGCCGTCAGTTGTACGTCGGCCAAGCCCGCCCTCGCCACCAAGCTGAAGCGGGACATCACCTCCGCCATCGCGGGGCGCCGGGGCTCCATCAGCATCGGCGTCTACGACCGCACCACCAAGACGACCTGCGCGTACCGTGCGCAGACCGCCTTCGACTCCGCCAGTGTCGTCAAGGTCACCGTCCTCTCGACCCTGCTCTGGGACGCGCAGAAGCACCAACGCGCCCTGACCGCCCGGGAGAAGAGCCTCTCCACGGCCATGATCACCAAGTCGGACAACGCCGCGACCACGACGCTGTGGAACCAGCTGGGCCTGACGAAGATCAGGGGCTTCCTCACCGCCGCCGGCATGACGCAGACCAAGCCCGGCGCGAACGGCTACTGGGGGCTCACCCAGATCACCGCCCGCGACGAGACCAAGCTCCTCCAGATCCTCACCCTCACCAACCGCGTCCTGACGGACAACTCCCGTGCGTACGTGCAGAAGTTGATGAGCGAGGTCGTCGCCTCCCAGCGCTGGGGTACGCCTAAGGGCGTTCCCTCGGGTGTCTCCGTGCACGTCAAGAACGGCTGGCTGCAACGCGCCTCGTACGGCTGGCGGGTGCACAGCATCGGCACGTTCAAGGGTCGGGGCCACGACTACATGATCACGGTGCTCACGCACGGCAACAGCACCTGGAACTACGGCATCACGACGATCGAAGGGGTTGCCAAGGTCGTCCATCGCGACCTCATGGCGAGCTGATCGGGGGCTGAACCCTGGGCCGAACTCGGTCCGGGGTCGTCCGGGTTATTGACGTGTTAGTGACAACGGTGGCTTGATGAATGGTGCCGGCGCATGGGAGCGCTCCCATGCGCCCACCCGCCCACCGACCGCAACTGCACCCGCACCCGCACCCCCGCTCCCGCCCCCACTCCGGGAAGGACCCCCCGTGCGCAGCAGACACCGCTCCCCCCTCCTTGCCACTCTCCTGGCCGCCCTGCTCGCCCTCGTCACCGGTCTCGGGCTGGCCGGTGCCCCCTCCGCCGCCGCCGCGACCCCGGTACGGATCATGCCGCTCGGCGACTCCATCACCGGTTCCCCGGGCTGTTGGCGCTCCCTCCTCTGGAGTCAGCTGCAGAACGCCGGCTACACCGACATCGACTTCGTCGGCACACTGAACGCCCAGCACTGCGCCCTCACGCACGACGCCGACAACGAGGGCCACGGCGGCTTCCAGGCCACCGCCACCGCCGACCAGAACCTGCTGCCGGGCTGGCTGGCGTCGACCCGGCCGGACATCGTCGTCATGCACTTCGGCACCAACGACGTCTGGAGCAGCATCGCGCCGGACACCATCCTCGCCGCGTTCACCAAGCTGGTCGGCCAGATGCGGGCCAGCAACCCGGCGATGAAGGTGCTGGTCGCCCAGCTCATCCCGATCAACCCGAGCAGCTGCGCCGAGTGCGCCGCTCGTACGGTCGCCTTCAACCAGCGCATTCCGGCATGGGCGCAGGGCATCACCACCGCGCAGTCCCCGGTCACCGTCGTCGACCAGTGGACGGGCTTCGACTCGGCCACCGACACCAACGACGGCGTCCACCCCAACGCCTCCGGCGACGCCAAGATCGCGGCCCGCTGGTACCCGGCGCTGTCGGCCCTGCTCACCCCGGGCGACCCGGGGGATCCCGGGGACCCGGGGAGCGGCGGCTGCTCGGCGGCCTTCCGGGCGGCGTCCGTGTGGCAGGGCGGCTACCAGGGTGAGGTGACGGTCACCAACACCTCGTCCACGGCACCGATCTCCTCCTGGGCGGTGACGCTCACCCTCCCGACGGGCAGCCAGGTCACCCAGGTCTGGAACGGCGCGCTGACCGGGTCGACGGTGCGCAACGCCGGGTGGAACGGCACGGTGGCGGCGGGGGCGAGCACCAGCTTCGGCTTCCTCGCGAGTACGCCGGCGACGGCGGGCACGCCTTCGGCGACGGTCACGTGTTCGGCGTCCTGACCAGGCCCTGTTTCCGCCCCGACGCCTGAGGATCCGCACGTGACCGCACGTGACCGCACCTGATCTCTGCCGTCCGAGCACCCGCGCGGATCATTGCGGAGGGATGAAATCCGCTTCCGCCCGCGTTGGTGCTTACCGGCGGAGTGCGGAATCGCGGATCTACGGAAGGCGCCGGAGTGGCAGAGCAGCGGGGGCGGAAGCCGGGACACGAACCGGAACAGGAGCCGGTACCGGTACCTGTAAAGGAACCGGTACCGGAGCCCGTGAAGGACCAGGTACCGGGGCAGGTACCGGGGCCGGGATGGGCGCGGCGGCTGATCGGCTACGCCTGGCGGTATCCGAAGGACGTCGTGCTCTCCCTGGGTGCCTCCCTCGGCGGTATGGCCCTCATGGCGCTGGTCCCCCTGATCACCAAGGTGGTCATCGACGACGTCATCGGCGACAAGACCCGCTCCATGGCCGTCTGGGCGGGCGCGCTCGTCGTCGCCGCCGTGCTCGTGTACGTCCTCACCTACATCCGCCGCTACTACGGCGGCCGGCTCGCCCTCGACGTCCAGCACGACCTGCGGACGGAGATGTTCGAGACGATCACCCGGCTCGACGGGCGCCGCCAGGACGAGCTGTCGACCGGGCAGATCGTCGGGCGGGCCACCAGCGACCTCCAGCTGATCCAGAGCCTCTTCTACATGCTCCCGATGACCCTCGGGAACGTGCTGCTCTTCCTGATCTCCCTCGCGATCATGGCCTGGCTGTCGATCCCGCTGACGCTGGTCGCCCTCGCCGTCGCGCCCGCCCTCTGGATCGTCGCCAAGCGCAGCCGTACCAAGCTCCACCCGGCCACCTGGTACGCGCAGGCCCAGGCCGCCGCCGTCGCCGGTGTCGTGGACGGCGCCGTGACCGGCGTACGCGTGGTGAAGGGGTTCGGGCAGGAGGAGCAGGAGACGGGGAAGCTCCGGGAGGTCGGTCGGCGGCTCTTCGCGGGGCGGCTGCGGACCATCCGGTTCAACTCGGTCTACACGCCGGCGCTCCAGGCCGTGCCGGTGCTCGGGCAGGTCGCCATGCTCGCCGTGGGCGGCTGGCTGGCCGTGGACGGGCACATCACGCTCGGTACGTTCGTCGCGTTCTCCACCTATCTCGCCCAGCTCGTCGGGCCCGTGCGCATGCTCGCCATGGTGCTGACCGTCGGGCAGCAGGCGCGGGCCGGTACCGAGCGTGTGCTGGAGCTCATCGACACCCGGCCGTCCATGTCGGACGGGCACAAGGACCTGCCCGCCGACGCGCCCGCCACCGTCGAGTTCGACGACGTGTCGTTCGGGTACGACCCCGAGCACCCCGTCCTCGACGGCCTCAGCTTCGAGATCCGGCCCGGCGAGACCCTCGCGGTCGTCGGCTCCTCCGGCTCCGGCAAGTCGACCGTCTCCCTCCTCCTGCCGCGCTTCTACGACGTGACGCGCGGCGCGGTCCTCATCGGCGGGCACGACGTCCGCGAGCTGACTCTCGACTCGCTCCGGGCCGCGATCGGGCTGGTCCCCGAGGACTCGTTCCTCTTCTCCGACACCGTCCGCGCCAACATCGCGTACGGCCGTCCGGACGCCACCGACGAGCAGATCCTGACCGCCGCGCGCGCCGCCCAGGCGGACCGTTTCATCGCCGAGTTGCCGCACGGCTACGACACCAAGGTCGGTGAGCACGGCCTCACCCTCTCCGGAGGCCAGCGCCAGCGCGTCGCACTCGCCCGCGCCATCCTCACCGACCCCCGGCTCCTCGTCCTCGACGACGCCACCTCCGCCGTGGACGCGCGCGTCGAGCACGAGATCCACGAGGCGCTGAAGCACGTCATGGAGGGCCGCACGACCCTCCTCATCGCCCACCGCCGCTCCACCCTCGGCCTCGCCGACCGCATCGCCGTCCTGGACGGCGGACGTCTCGCCGACATCGGCACCCACGACGAACTCCAGGCCTGCAGCGCCCTCTACCGGCGGCTGCTCACCGACCCGGACGAGCTGGGCGGCGTCTCGCCCGGCCGCGCCCTGCCCACGCTGCCGCCCGAGGACACCTCCGTACGGGAGGAGCTGGACGCCGAGTTCGACGCCGAGCGCGGAGTGACGCCGAGGCTGTGGACCGGCGACCGCGAGCGCAAGGACACCGCGTTCGACGGGATGCCGGCCACGCCCGAACTCCTCGCCCAGGTCGAGGCGTTGCCCCCGGCCGCCGACACCCCGGGCATCGACGAGGCACGCGCGGTCACGCCCGAGGAGTCGTACGGGCTGAGGCGGCTGCTGCGCGGCTTCGGGAGGCCGTTGCTGGTGAGCCTCGGGCTTGTCGCCGTGGACGCCGGGATGGGGCTGCTCCTGCCGGTCCTGATCCGGCACGGCATCGACTCGGGCGTCTCTCAACTCGCCCTGGGTGCCGTGTGGGTGGCCGCCGGGCTCGCCCTGGTGTCCGTCGCCGTCCAGTGGGCGGCGCAGATCGGCGAGATGCGGATGACCGGCCGGACCGGCGAACGCGTGCTGTACGCCCTCCGGTTGAAGATCTTCGCCCAGCTGCAACGCCTCGGACTCGACTACTACGAACGGGAGTTGACCGGGCGGATCATGACCCGGATGACCACGGACGTCGACGCCCTGTCCACGTTCCTGCAGACCGGGCTGGTCACCGCGTTCGTCTCCGTCGTCACCTTCTTCGGCATCATGGGCGCCCTGCTGGTGATCGACGTACAGCTCGCGCTCGTCGTGTTCGTCACCATCCCGGTGCTGGTCGTCGGTACGGTCTACTTCCGCCGGGCGAGCGTGAAGGCGTACGAACTCGCCCGTGAACGGGTGTCCGCGGTCAATGCCGATCTCCAGGAGTCGGTGTCCGGGCTGCGGATCGTGCAGGCGTTCCGGGGTGAGCGGACGGGCGGCGAGCGGTTCGCGGCGGGCAGTGACAGCTACCGCCAGGCGCGGGTGCGCGGGCAGTGGCTGATCTCCGTGTACTTCCCGTTCGTGCAGTTGCTGGCGTCGGTCGCGGCGGCAGCGGTGCTGATCGTGGGGGCCGGGCGGATCGACGACGGGACGCTGACGACCGGTGCGCTGGTCGCCTACCTCCTCTACATCGACCTGTTCTTCGCTCCCGTGCAGCAGCTCTCGCAGGTGTTCGACGGGTACCAGCAGGCGACGGTGTCGCTCGGCAGGATCCAGGAGCTCCTCCAGGAGCGGACCTCGACACAGGCCGCCGAGGAGCCCATGGAGGTGCTCTCCCTGCGCGGGGACATCACCTTCGACGGTGTGGACTTCGCGTACGGGTCCGGCGACGACGCCGAAGAGGCCCTGAGCGGCGTGCGGTTGACGATTCCGGCCGGGCAGACCGTCGCCTTCGTCGGGGAGACGGGCGCCGGCAAGTCGACGCTCGTGAAGCTGGTCGCCCGTTTCTACGACCCGACGGGCGGGCGGGTCACCGTCGACGGCACTGATCTGCGGGCCCTCGACATCACCTCGTACCGGCATCGCCTCGGGGTCGTGCCGCAGGAGGCGTACCTGTTCCAGGGGACCGTGCGGGACGCCATCGCGTACGGGCGGCCGGACGCCACCGACGCCCAGGTGGAGGCGGCGGCCCGGGCGGTCGGGGCGCACGACATGATCGCCACGCTCGAGGGCGGCTACCTGCACGAGGTCGCCGAGCGCGGACGCAACCTTTCGGCGGGCCAGCGCCAGCTGATCGCGCTGGCCCGCGCCGAACTGGTCGACCCGGACATCCTGCTCCTCGACGAGGCGACCGCCGCGCTCGACCTGGCCACCGAGGCTCAGGTCAACCAGGCGACGGACCGTCTCGCAGGCCGCCGTACCACCCTCGTGGTCGCCCACCGGCTCACCACGGCGGCCCGCGCCGACCGGGTCGTCCTGATGGACCACGGCCGGGTCGCGGAGGACGGCACCCATGACGAACTGCTCCAACTGGACGGCAAGTACGCCGAGTTGTGGCGCACTTTCGTAGGTGCGCCGGAACCGGAGGAACCGGTCACCTCGGCCCGCTGATCCGGCCGGCGCAACCGTTCGGCAGCTGCCGTGCGTCCGTACATCAGTACGGATAAACGGTTAGGGTCATGGGCGGTGGCCGGAGGGGGGACACGGTGAGCGGTGGTTCGATACGGCGGCGGCTGGCGCTCGGTCTGGCCGTGCTGACCGCGTCCGGGATGCTCTCCCTCGCGAGCCCGGCCACGGCCGAGGCGGCCTCCACCGCCTCCCAGCTCTCCGCGTGCTCCGGTCGCAAGGCCCGGACGCTGACCTTCTCCACCGGCGTGGTGCACATCTACCGGCGCAGCGGCTACGTCTGCGCGGTGACCGTGCCCAAGCGGCCCGGGGCCCGCCAGTGGATGTCGGTGAGCGTTCGGGCGCGCGGCAGCCGTCCGGTCGTCGACGAGGGGCGCTTCTCGAAACGGGCCGGCCCGGTGACCGTGCACACGGGACGGCGGCAGGTGTGGATCAAGGGCGCCGTGGGGCGAGGATCGGTCAGTTCTGGCTGGATCCGGTGTTGAGCCTGCTCCCCGGCCCTGTTCCCGACCCTATTTCCTGACCCCTGCCCGAGGGATTTCCCTATCTCCCCTGGTGCGCCGGTAGTTGCTCCGATAGCTTCCGGCGCACAGATGTCTCACAGGGGAGGGTGCATGCGCAAGGCGCTCAGATGGCTGCTCGCGCTCGCCGTGCTCATAGGCACGTTGAGCACGGCCGGAGCGGCGACCGCCGCTCAGCCGGAAGCCACCGGCACCACGCGAACGACCAGCAGTGCGGACATCAAGGACCAGCTCCTCGCGATCCCGGGCATGAGCCTGATCCAGGAGAAGCCGTACACCGGCTACCGGTACTTCGTCCTCAACTACACCCAGCCGATCGACCACCGGCACCCGTCCAAGGGCACGTTCCAGCAGCGCATCACCGTCCTGCACAAGGACGTCGCCCGCCCGACGGTCTTCTTCACCAGCGGGTACTTCGTCAGCACGAACCCCGGTCGCAGTGAGCCGACCCGGATCGTCGACGGCAACCAGGTCTCCCTGGAGTACCGCTTCTTCACCCCGTCCCGGCCGAACCCCGCCAACTGGTCCAAGCTGGACATCTGGCAGGCGGCCAGCGACCAGCACCGCGTGTTCACGGCGCTCAAGAAGATCTACGCCAACAAGTGGCTCTCCACGGGCGGTTCGAAGGGCGGCATGACCGCCACGTACTACGAGCGCTTCTACCCGCGTGACATGGACGGCGTCGTCGCGTACGTCGCCCCCAACGACGTGGTGAACAAGGAGGACTCGGCGTACGACCGGTTCTTCGCGAACGTCGGCACCAAGGAGTGCCGCGACCGGCTGAACGCCGTACAGCGCGAGGCGCTCGTGCGCCGGGAGCCGCTCGAGAAGAAGTACGCGGAGGTCGCCGCCGCCGAGGGCTACACGTTCACCACCATCGGCAGCCTGGACCGCGCGTACGAGGCCGTCGTCCTCGACTACGTCTGGGGCTTCTGGCAGTACAGCCTGCTCGCCGACTGCGGGTCGATCCCGGCCGACGCGAAGAACGCGACCGACGACGACATCTGGACCTCGATCGACACGATCTCCGGGTTCGTCAACTACACCGACCAGGGCCTGGAGCCGTACACGCCGTACTACTACCAGGCGGGCACCCAACTCGGCGCGCCCACCATCAAGTTCCCGCACATCGAGAAGAAGTACATCCGCTACGGCTACCAGCCGCCGCGCAACTTCGTCCCCCGCGACATCTCCATGAAGTTCCAGCCGTGGGCGATGCGGGACGTCGACAGCTGGGTCCAGCACCACGCCCGGCGCATGATGTTCGTGTACGGGCAGAACGACCCGTGGGGCGCCGAGCGGTTCCGTCCCGGCAAGGGCGCGAAGGACTCGTACGTCTTCACCGCCCCCGGCCTGAACCACGGCGCGAACGTCGCTGGTCTGGTCCCCGAGCAGAAGGCGCTCGCCACGGCCCGCATCCTGGAGTGGGCGGGCGTCGCCTCGGCCGCCGTCAAGTCGAACCCGTCGGTGGCCAGGCCGCTGGCGACGTACGACGCGCGGCTCGACAAGCGCAACCTCGAGCGCGAGCCCACGCTGCGCCCGTAACTGCCTTGGGATGTATGAGTAGTTGACTGAGAAAAGCGGCCCGGTGGCATCCGCCACCGGGCCGCTTTTTGTAGTCGTCCGTGTCAGCCGCCGATCGCGGCCGGCGGGCGGCCGGCCATCAGCCGGTCGAGCAGGGCCAGCAGCAGGTCCCGGCTGTCCCGCCGCTCCCTGAGATCGCCCATGAGGACCGGGACGTTCGGGTCGAGGTCGAGCGCGTCCCGCACCTCCTCGACCGTGCGGTCCCGTACCCCGTGGAAGCAGTTGACGCCCACCACGAACGGGACGCCGCGGCTCTCGAAGAAGTCGATCGACGCGAAACTGCTCTCCAGCCGCCGGGTGTCCGCGAGGACGACCGCGCCGAGCGCCCCGTGCACGAGGTCGTTCCACATGAACCAGAAGCGTTCCTGGCCGGGTGTCCCGAACAGGTAGAGGACGAGCTGGGTGCTCACCGTGATACGGCCGAAGTCCAGCGCCACCGTGGTCGTCGTCTTCCGCTCGACCCCGCCGAGGTCGTCCACGTCGAGACCCGTGACGGTCAGCTCCTCCTCGGTGTGCAGGGGCGGGATCTCGCTCACCGAGCCGACCATGGTGGTCTTGCCGACGCCGAAGCCGCCCGCGATCAGGATCTTCACCGCGGCGGGCGCGGTGGACGTCCCGGCCGCGGACAGCTGTGACCCGGCCTGTTCGTCGGAGTCAGAGTCTGAGTAGGGCATCCTTCACCGCCTGAAGAAGAGACATGTCGGCTTCCTGGCCGGCCGCGACCTTGAGTGGCGGCCGGGCTGTCACCCGGTCGAGCGCGATGAGATCGCCGACGAGGATCTTTGTCACCGCCACGGGCAGGTTCAGCCCTGCCGCGACCTCGGCGAGCGCCACCGGCGCACGGCACTGGCGGAGGATTTGCCGGTGCTCGGGCTGCAGCCCACGGTCGACGGGGCGTTCGTCGGGCGCGACAGTGGCGATCACCGTGATGAGGGTGAGATCGTCACGCGCCGAGGCCGTACGCCCGTGGGTGATCGTGTACGGCCGGACGAGGCCTTCCTCGGCGTCGTCGTCGTCCGGCGACACGTCCGCCCAGTGGCTCACTCACGCCCCCCGCCCTCCAGCCGCTGGACCCGCACCTCGGTCCCCAGCCGCTGTCCCACCTGCTGTACGAGGGTGTCCATCGCGACGGCCATCACCTCGGCGTCGACCTCCTGGTCCGCGACGACGGCCAGGTGGGTGCCGCGGCCGGCGGCGCTGACGAACAGCCAGAGGTCCTCGAGCTCGATGATGACCTGGTGGACGGCTCCGCCGCCGAAGACCTCGCCGACACCGCGGGCCAGGCTCTGCTGGCCGGTGGCGATGGCGGCCAGGCGCTCCGCGTCGACGCGGGCGATGCTGCTGGACTGGCTCACCACCAGACCGTCGTCGGACAGCACGATGGCGTTCCGGGTGCCCGGAACCTGGTCGACCAGGCGGTCGAGCAGCCAGTCGAGGTCGGAGTTGGTGGCAGTGGTTCGCAGAGTCATCGTCCGTCTTCCTTCCGGGGCCGGTCGGCTCCCGGTGAGGGGTGAGTGGGCTGTTGGGTGGACTGGCGGTCACCGTCGGACCTGAGCCGGGCGGCCTTGGACTGACGCTGAAACGCCCCGACGGTGGCCCCGGACCGGGCCCCCGACCGACGGGGCAGCGGGGGCTGCGCGCCGGCGTGCGAGGGGGCGGCGGGGGGAGCGGGTGCGGCTGAAGGAACCTCCCGGAGTTCGTTGACGAGGCTGGCCTGCCGGACCCGCCGGGGAAGGGGGTTGGGGTTCGTCGCGGCCACCTGAGCGGAGCCCGGCGCCTGCGTGCGACTCTGCGGCCGTCCCGGCGAGGTCGCCGGTGACGTCACCGGCGGCGCCGGCGCGATCCAGGGCCCGATGAGCGGCCGCGAGTAGGCCTCCGGCTCGCTGGTGTTCCTGGGGTTCGCGGCGTTCGAGGGGGTTCTGGAGTCTCCGGCTGTTGCAGGGTTCCTGGGGTTCCCAGTGGTTGCGGGGTTCCTGGCGCTCCCGATGGTGCTCCCGGTGTTTCCAGGGTTCCCGGGGCTCCCGGTGGGTTTACCGGGCTCGGCGTACGGTCGGGATCCGGGCCGGGCGGTCGCACCACGCAGGGCACGACGTTCGGAAACGGCGCCCGACGAGACCTCCGGGAGCGGCGACTCCGCCCGACCCGACCTCGGCTCCCGCCGCGATCGCGACGCACCCGGCGTCGGCTCGCCGGCGACTGGTCGGCCAGGTACCGGCTGCCCGCCCGAAACCGGCTGGGCTCCGGAGTCCGGCCCGCCAGAGCCCGCCCCGCCCGCCACCGCCCCGTCCGACACCGTATGCCCGCGCGTAATCGACGCGCCCGGGATTCGCCGCCCGCCCGGCACCGACCCGCTCGACGGCACGGGCCCGCCCGCCACCGCCCCGTCCGACACCGCATGCCCGCCCGTGATCGACACCCCTGGGGCTCGTCGCCTGCCCGACCCCGACCCGCTCGACGGCACCGGGCCGCCCGAGCCTCGGCGCCCGTGGGACGGCACCGGGCCGCCCGACACCAGCTGGCGCCCCGCCGTGCCCTGGCCCCCCGCCACCGCCCCGGCCCGGCCCGGGCGGCCCGCGGAGATCAGGTCTGCCGGGACCAGGACCACTACCCGGGTGCCGCCGAACGATGACGGGCGTAGTTCCACCTGGAGGTTCAGGTTGGCGGCGAGTCTTGCCACGACGTACAGGCCGAGGCGGGCGTCGTCCGCGCGGGACATCACGTCCATGCGGGGCGGCGCCGCCATCAGCGCGTTGGCCTCGGCGTACTGCTCGGGGTCCATGCCCATGCCGCGGTCCTCGATCTCGATCGCGACCCCGCGCCCCACCTGGGAGGCGGTCACCTCGACCGGGGTCGGGGGCCGGGAGAAGGACACCGCGTTCTCCATCAGCTCCGCGAGAAGATGGACCATCGGTCCGACCGCCCGCTCCGACAGCCACGTCTCGCCGTCGGTGTCGATCCTGATGCGCCGGTAGTCCTGCACCTCGCCCTGTGCCGACCGCAGGATGTCCAGCAGCAGAACGGGCCTGCGCCAGCGCCGCTGCGGGGTGCCGTTGCCGAGGATCACCAGGTTCTCCTCGTAGCGGCGCAGCCGGGCCGCCAGGTGGTCGAGGTCGAACAGGCCCTCCAGGACATCCGGGTCCTCGTGCCGCCGCTGCATCTCGCCGAGACGTTTCAGCTGCATGCCGATGAGCAACTGGGTGCGCCGCGCGATGCGTTGCAGCAGCCGCTCGAAGCCCCGGTAGAGCTCGACCTCCCGGGCGGCGGTGTCCAGGGCCGAGGTGCGGGCCTGGTTGAGGGCCTGCCCGAGCTGCCCGAGTTCGTCGTCGCCCTGGCCGATCTCGGGCAGTTCGGCGTCGGCGTCGACCTTCTCGCCCTTGCGCAGCCGCTCCACGATGTCCGGCAGCAGCTCCTGGAACTCGAGGGCATCGTCGCGCAGGCCGAAGATGCGGCGGCGCAGCGTTCCGGTCAGCCGCAGGGAGAGGACCAGCACCAGCACCACGGACGCCGTGCTCACCGTGCTGTTGACGATCATGTTGGTCATCAGACCGTCGAGTTCTTCCTCGGTGGCGGCGCGAAGGTCCCCGGAGTAGGTGTTGCCCGCCTCCACCAACTGCGGGGTGATCCCCGCGATGCTCTGCCGCCACTGCTTCCCGAGCCCGGCGGAGACGGCGGTCGGGCCGGCCGCGTCGGTGTGCCCGGTGCCCCCCGTGCCCCCGGCGTCCCCGGTGTTCAGGAGGCTCTGCTCGACCGCGGTCTTCCGCTTCCAGTCGTCGCCGGTCAGCACGGTCCGGTAGGCCTCGGCCCGGGTGTCGGGCAGCTGCGGAACGACCTTGTCGCTGTAGATGTGCTCCTGGCTGCCGATCATCTCGGCGACCAGGAACCGCTGCTCACCGGTGAGCCTGCCGCTCGCCACTCCCGCCGTGATGATCGCGTCCTCACGCGAGATCATCTCCTGGCCCCACTGCGCGTCGAGCGCCGGCCGGGTGAGGACGGCCGTCTCGCCGAAGCCGACGTCGCTGAAGTCCTCGAGCAGCTCCATGGTCGACGCGATCACGCCGGTGTACGCGTCGAACGTCTGCTGCTGGTACGTCGACCGCCGGTCCACGGAGTCCCGGTAGCCCTGGAGCTTCTTCAGCTCGCGGGTGACCTTCTGGTCGGCCTCTTCGAGAGCGCTCGGAGCGGCGCCGAGCGCGTCGAGGCTCCGTACGGACCTGTCGGTGAGCTCACGCTGCCGCCTCAGCTCGCCCCGGTCGGCCTTGGGGTCCGCGAGCACCGCCGCGCTGAGCCGCCGCTCCTCCTGGAGGTTGAAGTAGACGGTGACGAGCGGTGTGCCGAAGCGTTTCCCCTCCTCGTTGCGGTCATGGACGGTCCCGTAGTCGCCGTAGAGGTGGACCGAGTCCATCGTGCCCAGCGCCACCAGGGCCAGACAGGGCACCAGAGCCAGGACGAGGAGCATGGTCCGGACCGACAACTGGCGCTTCGGAGCCCGGTCCTGCGGCTGCTGCGCCGTGCGTGCGTTCAGTGCCACAGAGGTTCCCGGCCTGTGAGTGCTGACGGACTGTCCGAAAAGAAGCGGTCCGCGCCATGACAGGGGGAGCCTACCGATTCACGAAATCATCACAACGGTTGTTCCGTGAATTGGCGCGACTCGTTTTTCGGCCGATGCGGCCGACCAAATGGAATCCTTCATACCGGTTTCGCGCAGCCGACCGGCAGATCCCCGCCCAACTGCACGTAAAGGGCAGTAGAAGGCGGGCAGTTGAAGCGTTTGCCGACTGCCTCGGTCACCCGGTACTCCGGCTTCTTCTCGCCCTTCCCGTCGCACGCCGTCTCCCGCACCTCCCCGCGCCCCGCGCTGTACACACAGTCGCCGACGATCGTGCGCGGGCCCCCGCCGCCGCCCGGGTCGCCGGGGTGGGGGGTCTGGAGGTTGCGCATACAGGCGTACCCCTGCGGGACGGCCCCGTCGCCGTCCTCGTCGGCGGCGGGGCGCTGTTCGCTGATGTGCAGCACGAAGTCGGTGGTCGCCGGGCACGACGGACCCTCGCTCACCCGGCCGTCGTACCGGGCCACGACCCGGGCCGCCGCCCGCTCGCTGGTGCAGAGCACCTCGGTGAAACGGGTCGTGCCGAAGGAGCTGCACTCGTCGATGGCGAGGAACACGGTGCCGTAGCCGGTGGGCCGGGGCCGCGCGGGCCGCTGGTCGACCGTCGTACCGTCGGCGGCCCCCGAGGCCCCGTCCGAGCCCGACGAGGCGCCCACCGAACCGCCGGCCGACTCGCCGACGGAACCGCTCCCTCTGCCCGCCGATCGGCCCGTCGAACCGTCCGACGAACCGTTCGGTGACAGCTGACATCCGGCCACCACGAACACCGCGAACACCATCAACAGCGCGCGGACGAAAGCCCGCCCACCCGCCCCTCCCGCGAGCCTCGTCGACCCCACGGACCCCACAGAACGCACTACACGCATCGCATCCCCCTGAGTACCCCCGCTCAGCGTGGCCCGCTCCGCCAGGGCCACGCCGGAAGTCCAGCGGATTTGCGCCTATCGGGGGTAGTGCGCCGGTTGTGCGACGTACGCGACGTACGCCGGCCCAACCCCCGCGCCTAGTACGACAGTCCGTGACCGATCGGATACAGCACGCTCGTCGGATCGTCCGCGCGCAGCACCGGCACCGGCAGCCTTCCGCGCGGCCCGACTCGTCCCGCGATCACCCGTGCGGCGGCCCGGAGTTCGACGTCAGTCCAGGAGTAGGTGGCCAAGTAGGCCTGAACCGAAGGGAGTTGGGCCACGTCGTAGGGATTGCGGATCGCCACGCACACCACGGGACGCCCGGTGGCGAGGAGGGCGGTGACCAGGGTCCGCTGACTGCTCGCGGCGCTGAGGTTGTACGTCCCGACGACCACCGCGTCCACCTCCCCGGCGGCGGCGACGGCCTGTGCGACGACGGCGGCGGAGGGGGCGGTGCCGGTCGACAGGGCGGTGGCGGTGAACCCCAGTTCGGTGAGGGCGTTGGCCAGGACGGTGGTGGGCGGCCCGGTGGTACCGGACGGCGACGCGGGATCGGCCCCGACGACGAGCACCTTCTTCTGGGTCACCCGGGAAATGGGCAGCGTCTTCCGCTCGTTGACGAGCAGAGTGGTGGTCCGCTCGGCGATCCGGTCGGCGGCCTGGAGATGGCCCCGGACGCCGACGGTCCGGTCGACACCGGCGTGGGTGACGTACGGCCGGTCGAGCAGCCCGAGCCGGTTCTTGAGCCGCAGGATGCGCAGGAGCGAGGTGTCGAGCCTCGCCTCGGTTAACTCGCCCTGCCGGACAGCCTCCAGTACGGCGTTCCAGGCGATGTCGATCGACGGCGGGTTGAGAAGCTGGTCGACCCCGGCCTTCAGTGCGAGCACCGGGACCCGGTCGTCCCCGTACTTCTCCCGTACGCCCTGCATGCCCAGCGAGTCGGTGACCACGACCCCGTCGTAACCGAGTTCGCCGCGCAGGATGCCGGTGAGGATCGGGTGGGACAGGGTGGCCGGGTCGCCGGAGTCGTCGAGGGCCGGGACCATGATGTGCGCGGTCATGATCGAGTCGATGCCGGCCCGGATCGCGGCGCGGAACGGCGGCGCGTCGACGGTGTTCCACTGCTCGCGGGTGTGCTCGATGACGGGGAAGCCGTAGTGGCTGTCGACGGCGGTGTTCCCGTGCCCCGGGAAGTGCTTGGCGGTCGCGGCGACGGAGGACCGCTGGTATCCGGTGACCTGCGCGGCGACCAGCCCGGCGACGGCCTTCGGGTCGGCGCCGAACGACCGTACGCCGATCACCGGATTGGCCGGGTTGACGTTCACGTCGGCGACGGGCGCGTAGTCCTCGCGGATGCCGAGGGCGCGCAGCTCGGCGCCGCCGACGCGGCCGGCGGTCAGCGCGTCGGTGCGTGAGCCGTTCGCGCCGAGTGCCATGGCTCCGGGGAGGAGGGTGGCGGGCCTGCCGACGCGGGCGACGATGCCGTGTTCCTGGTCCGTGGAGATGAGCACAGGGAGTCCACGGGGGAGGCCGAGCGAGGCCCGCTGGATGCCGTTGCCGAGGTCGGCGATCTGATGCGGGTCGCGGGTGTTGTGCGCCCACGCGAAGTAGATGATCCCGCCGACCCGGTACCTGGCGATGAGCTCGGCGGCCGTCCGTACGCCCAGCTCGGCGAGGTTGGCGTCGATGTCGGCCTGGTCGGGCGTGGTGGCGGAGTGCCCGTACACCCGCATGACGAACAGCTGACCGACCTTCTCCTCCAGGGTCATCCGGGAGACGATCCGGCGAAGTCGCGCGTCACCGTGGGTCCGGTCGGCCGGATTGGCCTCGCCCCCGAGGGCGAGTGCGGCGCCGGTGCCCGCGGTCGCGGCGAGCAGCGCGCGTCTGGACGGACGGGCGGCGGTCCCGTTCTGATCGGCTGGGTCGCGCACGGGGGCGCTCCTTCCCTAGTGAAGGAAACTTCCGAGAAGTCACGAATAACCGGGAAGTTTCTTCCAGTCAAGAGCGTGCGGCCCGTAAAGGTCCTGAAAGGGACGGGAAGTGAGGGACCGTCACCGGCGCATCGGAGGGGGGCGCACCGGTGACGGCTCGCTGCCGGGCCGCAGGCGGTTGGAGAGGGGAGGTCGACGATCGCAGCCAGCCGCGAGGCCGACACCGCACGACGGTGACTCATCCGGCAGTCGTGTCGGTTGGACGGGCCGGGGCGGGAGCGGGTTCCCGGATCGCGGGTGATTCCGGGAAGTCGGTGCGGGCGTGACCCGAGGGGCAGAAATGAATACCCGCGAACCGGCCCGTGTAACCGGGCCGACACACCGAAAGCCCGTCAACCCTCGTACAGTTCAAGCCTGTTGGGAGATGATCCCGGCAGAGCCCTACATGCTCTCACCGCGGCAGCGCCTGTCGGGGGGCCGGCCATGGGGAAGCCGAAACACAGGAGGCGTGGGATGACCACGAAGACAGGACCCCAGCGATACCCGGGCGCCAGCCGGGCGAACTGGTACCAGGACGACTACCCCGGTGACCCGATGCAGGTCAACGTCGTCGTCCTGCACACCACCGAGGGGCGCACGCTGCCCACGTACGGCGGTGGCTCCATGGCGCCCAACCTGACGGCGGTGCCGGACTTCGCGGCCAAGAAGCTGAAGTGGTTCCAGCACTTCGACATCGAGACCTCGGCGCGGGCTCTCGCCAACAAGCGGGGCGGTGTCGAGACCAACACGCTCAACGTCACCCAGATCGAGCTGGTCGGCACCTGCGACCCCAAGTCGCACAAGAAGTGGGTGGCGGCGGGCCAGGAGCACATCTTCTGGCCCGACGCCCCCGAGTGGGCGCTCAGGTCGGTCGCGCGGTTCCTGGCCTGGATGCACGAGGAGCACGGCGTCGCGCTGGCCGGCCCGAAGTCCTGGCCGGCCTACCCCACCTCGTACGGCACCGCCGGGGGCCAGCGTCTGTCCTTCACCGAATGGGCAGACTTCAGGGGTGTCTGCGGGCACATGCATGTCCCGGAGAACGACCACGGGGACCCGGGCGCGATCGACTTCGCGACGCTCGTCAAGTACGCCAAGGCCGAGCTGGACGTGGACGACGAGGACAACACCCCGCCGAAGCCGCCGAGCACGCCCAAGCCGCCGCAGGGCACGCACAAGCCCCCGCACAGCACGCCGAAGCCGCCGCAGAGCCCTCCCAAGCCGGCGGTGCCCGCGTACCCGGGCCGCAAGTACTTCAAGGACGGGGTCGTCAGCGAGAACGTCCTCAAGCTCGGCAAGCAGCTCGTCAAGCGCGGCTTCGGCGACCACTACAAGGTGGGACCGAGCCGCACCTGGGGCGAGGCCGACCGGCTCAACGTCCGCGACTTCCAGAAGTCCCGCCCGGAGCTGC
The DNA here is from genome assembly GCF_033793965.1 of Streptomyces sp. ME02-8801-2C. NCBI lineage: Bacteria > Bacillati > Actinomycetota > Actinomycetes > Kitasatosporales > Streptomycetaceae > Streptomyces > Streptomyces sp. ME02-8801-2C. Next base: position 493,797 of record NZ_JARAXP010000006.1, read on the forward strand.
GCGGCGACGCGGACGGCTACCCGGGCCCGCTGACCTGGCGCCTGCTGTTCTCGTGACCCGCTGAGGGTGCTGCCCGACCCGCGGGTTGGGCAGCACCCCGTGCCTGACGCACCGCGCCTCTCGCACCGGGCGGGAGCGCTCAGCGTTCACGGTCCATTACGCGGACGTTCCGGCGCGTGGGGCGCGGGGCGGGCGAGCATAGGGCCATGGCCGTCGTAGAGATTCCCGGTTCCAAGTCCATCACCGCGCGCGCCCTCTTCCTCGCCGCGGCAGCCGACGGGGTCACCACCCTCGTACGCCCCCTGCGTTCGGACGACTCCGAGGGCTTCGCCGAAGGCCTTCTCGCTCTCGGCTACCGGGTCGGACGCACCCCCGGCGCCTGGCAGATCGACGGCCGCCCGCAGGGCCCCGCGGCCACCGAGGCCGACGTCTACTGCCGCGACGGCGCCACGACCGCCCGCTTCCTCCCGACCCTCACCGCCGCCGGCCACGGCACCTACCGCTTCGACGCCTCCCCCCAGATGCGCCGCCGCCCCCTCGCCCCCCTCACCCGCGCCCTGCGCGACCTGGGCGTGGACCTGCGGCACGAGGAGGCGGAGGGACACCACCCGCTGACCATCGAGGCGGCGGGCGTGGAAGGCGGAAACGTCACCCTCGACGCCGGGCAGTCCTCCCAGTACCTCACCGCGCTCCTCCTCCTGGGCCCCCTGACCCGCAAGGGCCTGCGCATCCACGTCACCGACCTCGTCTCGGCCCCCTACGTCGGGATCACCATCGCGATGATGCGGGCGTTCGGCGCGGACGTACGCCAGGACGGCGACGTCTTCGTGGTGCCGCCCGGCGGCTACCGCGCCACCACGTACGCCATCGAGCCCGACGCCTCCACGGCCGGCTACTTCTTCGCCGCGGCGGCCCTCACCGGCGGCGAGGTCACGGTCCCCGGCCTGGGCACCGGCGCCCTCCAGGGCGATCTGGGCTTCGTCGACGTACTGCGCAGGATGGGCGCGCGGGTGGACATCGCCGAGGACCGCACGACGGTCACCGGAACCGGCGAACTGCGCGGTCTGACGGTCAACATGCGGGACATCTCCGACACCATGCCGACCCTGGCGGCGCTCGCCCCCTTCGCCTCCGGCCCCGTACGCATCGAGGACGTCGCCAACACCCGCGTCAAGGAGTGCGACCGCCTGGAGGCCTGCGCGGAGAACCTCCGGCGGCTGGGAGTACGCGTGGAGACGGGCGCCGACTGGATCGAGATCCACCCCGGCACGGCTCCCGCTCCCGGCACGGACATCAAGTCGTACGGCGACCACCGCATCGTCATGTCCTTCGCGGTGACCGCCCTGCGCACCCCGGGCATCACCTTCGACGACCCCGGGTGCGTACGGAAGACGTTCCCCGGGTTCCACGAGGCGTTCGGCGAGCTGCGGGCGACGCTCGGCTGACCGCTGCTACGGCAGTTCGGGCCAGACCAGCGCCTGGGCGACAACAACGTTCTCACCGTTGAAGGTGACAGCGGGGCCGCCGTGAAGCCCGTAGCCGAGAGCGAGCGCCTCGCTCACCCGGTGGCAGAACGCGGCGTCGTCCGGGCCGGTCAGGATTCGGTAGACGGGCAGTCCGTCTGGTGGCGTGCTCATGGGAAGAAGGATCTCAGACCGAACCGCCGACCGAACCGCCGAGCGTTACCGACGTGGCCGCGGTCAGGCGCAGTTGATCCCGTACGGCGTTCAGCACCGGGTCCGCCTCCGACCCCGCCCGTACGGCCACGAAGACGTTCCGGGACGGGGGCGGACCGCCGGCCGTGCCGAGCAGGGCGATGCGGCGGTGGGCGTACAGAGGCTGGACCAGACGGGGGATCAGGGCCACGCCCTGGCCCGCCTCCACCAGCGCTGACAGCGCGCCCCAGTCGTTCACGGCGTGCCGGATGTCGGGCGTGAAACCTGCCGCCGCGCAGACCGCACGGGTGATCGCGCCGCAGCAACTGTGGGCGGCGCCGACGATCCACGGGTCGTGCGCGAGCTCGCGCAGCGCGATGCCTCCGCGGTCGTCGCGGGCACGAGCCGCGAGAGGGTGACCGGCCGGGACCGCGATGTCCAGGACGTCGGTCAGCAGGTCGGTACGGGTGTACCGGGTATCCGTGTGCGGCGGGGCGGCGTGGAAGTCCACGGCCACGGCGACGTCGACCTGGCCCGCGTCGAGGGCCGTGAACAGATCGGGCGGCTCGGACTCGACGACGTCGACACGGACCCGGGGAAGCCGCTCTCCCAGCGCGCGCAGTGCGCCGGGAAGCAGTCCGAGGATGCCGCTGGAGAACGCGCCCACTGTCACCGAGCCGCGCCCGCCCTCGCCGTAGGACGCCAAGTCGGCGCGGGTACGTTCGAGTTGGGCGGCGATCAGATCGGCGTGGGCCAGCAGGACCCGGGCCTGCCCGGTCAGTCGTACACCGCGCCCGTCGCGCTCGGTGAGGGGCACGCCTGCCTCCCGGGCCAGCGCGGCGATCTGCTGTGAGACCGCGGAGGGAGTGAGATGCAGCGCCTCGGCGGTCCGGGCGAGAGTGCCCCGGCGGTGCAGCTCGCGCAGGACGGCGAGTCGACGCAGGTCGATACTGAAGGTGCCGCTTACCTGTTCCACGAAGAAAGATTAACTGGACCTGTGCGTCGGGGTTCGGAAACGATTCGGTACATGACGTTGACGACACATACGACACATACGACACATACGACGCCACGCGGCTTTCTCATCCTCCACGGCTGGCAGAACCGCCGCCCCAAGACCCACTGGCAGCACTGGCTCGCCGACCGGCTCACCGGACTCGGTCACCAGGTCGTCTACCCGCAGCTCCCAGACCCCGACGCCCCGGACCTGGAGACCTGGCTGGCGGAACTGTCCCGGCACCTGCGGGAACTGCGTCCTGGTGCCGAGCGTGTCCTCCTCGCCCACAGCGCCTCCGCCGTCCTCTGGCTGCACGCGGTGGCACGCGGCCTGCCCGGAGTGCCGGACATCGACCGGGTCCTGCTCGTCGCCCCGCCGTCCGCCTCCGTGCTCGTACAGCACCCGGAGATCGCCCGATTCGCCCCGCCCGCCCTCGACTTCGCCCTGCCCGGCCGCACCGAGCTGATCGCGGGCGACGACGACCCGTACTGCCCGGAGGGCGCCGGTACCGTCTACGGCGACCCCCTGAACATCCCCACGCGGACGGTCCGGGGCGGCGCCCACCTCGACCCGGACGCGGGATACGGCCCGTGGCCGGCCATGCTGGACTGGTGCCTGAGCTGAGCTGAGCTGACCCGCCCCGATACGCGGGTGGATCTGCGTCAGGCGGACTCGGTCAGTAGTCGGGCGAGGTGCTCGCGGCCGGTGTCCAGCAGGTCCGGGAGGGGGGCGGCGGCCTCGTACCACCGCTTTTCGTACTCCCAGCACAGCCAGCCGTCCCAGTTGTGCCGGGACAGGACCTCGACGACCTCGCCGAGCGGCAGGACACCGGTGCCCAGTGCCAGAGGGGTGGTGTCCTCGGGCGAGGCGATGTCCTTGACCTGCACATATCCAAGGTGCGGGGCGAGGGCCGCGTAACTCTCCGAGGGCTGCTCGCCGCCGAGCCAGGTGTGCATGACGTCCCACAGCGCGCCCACCTGACGGTGACCGACCGGGCCCAGGACGCGGATCGCGGCGGCGCCCGTGCGATGCGAGTCGTGGGTCTCCAGGAGGATGCGTACGCCGATGTCGCCCGCGTACTCGGCTGCCGTGCCGAGCCTCCGGGCCGCCGTCGCGTCGGCCTCGTCGGGGCTCTGGTCGGTGTCGCCGTCGACGGATCCTCCTGGGAACACGCGGACGAAGGGGGCGCCCAGATCGCGGGCCAGGTCGAGGAGGGCGCGGAGTTCGGTGAGTACGGGTTCGTCGTCGCCGGGGGCCGCGACCCGGACGTACCCGGCGAGGCCGAGCAGCTCGATGCCGGACGCCTTGAACTCGGCGGCCACATCGGCTCGTTCGGCGAGCGTGAGACCGAGGTGGACGGGTTCTTCGGGGTGTGTGCGAAGTTCGACGCCGTGATAGCCGTGGGTGGTCGCGAGCCGCAGCACTTCGGGCAGGGGGAGACCGGGGACGCCGAGGGTGGAGAACGCCAGTTTCATGTCCACGGACCCTACCTGCCGCTCCGGGGTTTCACCGATCCGTCGTCCCGTGCAGATCCAGTCGCCAGTCCTGGCCCACCAGGTCCCTGCCGAAGGAGCGGTGCGCCTTGTCGGTGACGAGGACGAAGCCGTGGCGCTGGTAGATGTGCCGGGCGGCGGTGAGGACGTCGTTGGTCCACAGGACGAGTTCGCGGTAGCCGACCTCACGGGCGAAGCCGACGACGGACCCGACGAGCCGGTCACCGATGCCGAGCCCGCGCGCCTCCGGCTCGACGAGCAGCAGCCGCAGCCTGGCCGTTCCGGGCGCCTCGTCCCGTACGCACATCACGCAGCCGACCGGCCGGCCGTCCAACTCGGCGATCCACACCCGCTCGAGGTGGGGGTCGTGATCCTCGGCGAAGTCGGCGACGATCCTCGCCACCAGCCCCTCGTAGTCGGTGTTGAAGCCGTACTCGGCCGCGTAGAGCGCCGCGTTGCGCTGCACGATCCAGCCGAGGTCCCCGGGGTAGGGGTCGCGCAGCACGACGTCCTCGCGGCGCGGGGGCCGGCCGTCGGAGAGGAGCGAGCGGACGGTGCCCAGCGCCTCCGTGAGCCGGGGCCGGTCGGCGGCCGACACGGTGGCCAGCAGCGAGGCGATGGCCTCCGTGGAGCGCTCGTTCAACAGGTTGGCGGTCTCCCGCCCGCGCGTGGTGAGCGTGACACGCCGCCGCCGGGGGTCCCGGTCCGAGGGCGCGCGCTCGATCAGCTCGTCCTGCTCGAACTTGTTGAGGATCCGGCTCAAGTACCCGGCGTCCAGCGTGAGTTCGGCACGGAGATCGGCGGCGTCGGTACGGGTGGAGTGCGCGAGCTCGTAGAGGACGCGGGCCTCGGTGAGGGTGTAGGGGGCGTAGAGGTGGCTGCTGTAGTCGAGGGCGCCGATGACGTTCGTGTAGAAGCGGTTGAAGGACCGGATGTCCTGGACGGTCATGGAAGGGACCACCTCGTGGGCAACGAACTGCTCGCTGCGGACAGTTGACTCAGTCAGAGATGTCGCTGCGTCGAGGGTAGGCCCGGGGCGTCGGGTTCCTCAAGGCCACAGGACCGGGCCATGGCCTGGCCGGCTGCCCGACCCCCGTGGGGGTGGGGTCGGGCAACCGGGGACCGCCGTGGTCAGGGCTTGACGTAGAACTGGCTGATGGTGCGGTTCTTGACCTGGAACACGTTGTCCGCGCGCAGCATGCTGTTGCAGACGTCGTCCCCGTGCTTGGAGTCGAGGACGTCCTGGGAGAACCACTCGCAGGTCACGTTCTGCAGCCGCTGCCGATCACCCCACTTCACACCGAGGTTCACGGTCTCCTGCGGCGGGTTGCCGACCCGGTCGGTCCTGTTGATGGCGACGTCGCAGGCGATGCCGTCACTCTTGGGGACCTCGATCACCCGGGACCAGGTGACTTCCTTCTGGCCGTTGTCGTAGTAGCCCTTCCAGTAGTTCCCGCAGATACGGGAGCCCGACTGGGCCTCGGCCGTACCGGGGACCGCGACGGCGAACAGTGCTCCGGCGGCCAGCCCTGCGGCTGCCAGCGTCGCGGCGCGCCGCTTCATGAACGTGACCCTCATGGACATCTCCTTGAAGTCTCTGTGCTGGGGGATGGTGAACTGCCGGATCACATACGGCCGTTGACGGCGTAGCCGACCTTTTCCTTCTCGAAGACGTCGCGGGTCCAGTTGCCGAACCTGACGTTTCCGTTCCATTCGTAGGTGGTGCCGCCCCGGCAGCCCCGGTTGGTCCTTTCCCAGCCGCCGGCGAAGTCGCCCTGGGTCCAGCGGCGGACCGCCACCTGGACGGGCTGGGCCACGTCGCCGCCCTCGAGATGCACGGTCCAGGTGAAGTTGGTGCTGATCTCGGTGGTCTTCTGATAGCCGCCGACGAGGGAAAGCACGGTGTTGTACCACTTCTTGGAGGGTGAGGTGGCGTTACCGAGGTCGGTTCCGCCGCCGATGGCCCAGCCGGTGGTCGTGGTCTTCGACTTCGTCCAGGCGTAGTCGCAGGTCCGGCCTCGGGGGCACTGGAATTCGGTGCCGCGCCAGACCCAGTCGTCCCAGGTGTTGCCGGCGCGCTGCCGGGTGATGGCGCGGGTGGTGTTTCCGCCGCCGGTGCCGGGGACGATGTTCGCCCCGTCGGAATAGCTCTGGGTGAAACACTGGGTGGCGGCACTGGCGGTGCCTTCTGTGGTGGCGAGCGTCGCGACGGCGAGAGCCCCGCACATCAGAACGCGATTCAACCAAGTTCTGCTTGGCATGGCTGTTTCCTTTCCGGGAAAGGGAATTCACTGATCGCCGATGTGGCAGGTCACATTCGGCCGTTGACGGCGTAGCCGACCTTTTCCTTCTCGAAGACGTCGCGGGTCCAGTTGCCGAACCTGACGTTTCCGTTCCATTCGTAGGTGGTGCCGCCCCGGCAGCCTCGGTTGGTCCTTTCCCAGCCGCCGGAGAAATCGCCCTGGGTCCAGCGGCGGACAGCGACTTGAACCGGCTGTGCGACATCTCCGCCCTCGAGATGCACGGTCCAGGTGAACGCGGTCGTGAGCTGCGTGGTTTTCTGGTATCCGCCGACGAAGGAAACCACGGTGTTGTACCACTTCTTGGAGGGTGAGCTGGCGTTACCGAGGTCGGTTCCGCCGCCGATGGCCCAGCCGGTGGTCGTGGTCTTCGACTTCTCCCACGCGTATTCACAGGTCCGGCCTCGGGGGCACTGGAATTCGGTGCCGCGCCAGACCCAGTCGTCCCAGGTGTTGCCGGCGCGCTGCCGGGTGATGGCGCGGGTGGTGTTTCCGCCGCCGGTGCCGGGGACGATGTTCGCCCCGTCGGAATAGCTCTGGGTGAAACACTGGGTGGCGGCACTCGCGGTGCCTTCTGTGGTGGCGAGCGTCGCGATGGCGAGGGCTCCGCACATCAGGACGCGATTCAGCCATGAGGTTCGGCGCATGATCAGTAGACCTGCGACCACTCGACGGGCGTGCGGTTCGCCACCTGACCGATGAGGTCGACCCGGTTCATGGTGAGGCAGGGGTCGTTCCCGTACGCGTCGTTGAACAGGTCGCCGGCGTCCTCGCAGGTCCAGGACCGCAGGGGCTGACGCGGGTTCCAGGTCACCGCGCCGGCGTAGCCGGGCAGACTCCGGCCGTTGATGCTGTTCGTCTTGTCGATGACGCGGAGGCAGATACCGAAGTCGACCTTGGGCACCTCCAGGACCTTGGCGATGATCCCGACGGTCTTCCCGTTGGCCCGGGCCTCCCAGTAGTTCCCGCAGATACGGGAGCCCGACTGGGCCTGAGCGGTCCCGGGCACCGTGACCGTGGTGGCAGCCGCGGCCGTGATCACGAGAGCGGCCAGAACCGCCTTGCGGTTGAAGGGGCGTGTGATCGCCACTTTTTCTCCTGACTGTCCACGAAAACGGACCTCCAGTGAGATCCGAATTCGAAGCTTGGGGGGTGGTGGCCACAAATATGAAGCGGGCCGGGATGCGAAGTCAATACTTCCGGAACCTTTTGCTGACGACTTCTTGAAACCCTGATTGCATTCTGTTTCAGGGCAGGCGAAAGCGCCCCTTAAGCGCTCGCGGAAAATATGGGAGGGCGAGGAAAAGGGGTCGCGAAAAAGGGGTCGCGAAAATGGGTGGATGGCGAGAACGCCAAGTGGGGGAGTGGGAGGTGAGGGTGGGAAGTGGGGGGTGGGTGTTACGGACAACGGAGAAGCGCAGCATCGAGGAAGGGCAGCACTTTTAGTGCGCCCTCCGAAGGCATCGCGCCCCGTTTTCATACGAAGAAGCCGCAAGGGCCTGGTCAAGACCCGTGGGGGAGGGCTTCTTCGCGGTAATGCGGCTCTGGTTCAGCGCTGATCATGCAGCGGTGCGGCACGGTCGTCAAGATCAGGTGCGAAAGGACTCAATGAACGAAACGCTACCGGGGAGTCACCAGAGCAATTACCGAACCGTACGGTAACTAATTTTCTGGGCAGGGGAGTTGATGGCCAATAATCGCGTGGTTTTGGTGGGTCGTTCGGGTGTAGAGCCCGAACCGCGCCGGGGAGGGATCCGGTGGGCCTGTCCAGGTGCCGTCGGTGGAGGGGGCTGGCGCAGGTTCCGTACGACGACTACGCGCGGTGAGACCAACGCGTAACGGTCACCGGCGGATCCGCCCTGCCGGAAGCCGACCTCGAGCGCATGGTGCGGGAGGCCGAGCGGTACGAGGAGGGGGAACGTCAGCGCCGTGAATCCGCCGCGTTGCGCGACGGGGCACACCAACTCGTCCACGGCACCGAGAAGTTCGTCCAAGACCACGAGAACACGATGCGGGGCGACAACAAGTCCGAGGTCGAAGCCTCGGTCGGCGGGCTCAAGGAGGCCTTGAAGAACGGGGATGACGCGGCCGTCCGCGAGGCCATGGAGAGGGTCGCCATCGCCTTGCGGAACCTCCATGGTTGAACGGGCCAGGTCGGCGGCGGTCTGCAGCGGTCTGTCTGATCAAGCCCTTGATCGGCTCGCGGGGCAGCCCGCCGGGGACAGGAAGGGCGATGCGCAGGGCCCCGGGTCCACCGGGCAGTCCTCCGGCGACATCACCCGCTCACACGACCGGCAGACCAACTCGGCTCTCGCGCCGACCGCGTTCAGGCGCCTCGCCGCGTCGACTGCGGCCGTGAATGATGTCCGATCCACCACCGTCGTCGGGGCGGTCTCAAGCAGCTGCCTACTTCGCCACGCGCTCAGCCCGGTCACCGACCGAACCGCCGGCACGATGTCGAGCCCCTTGGCGCCGCCCGAGGTCAGCAGCACGTCGAACTCCGGATCTTCCACGATCCCCCTGTCGGCAGCGGCCGGTCGGCTCTCCCGAGCGAGCGCGGACAACACCGCGCCCGGTCACACGCGCGTTTCGGCCAGGACTTGATCAACGGTGACGTCCACGCGCCGGCACGTCCGTTTCGGTCCGTACGCGTCGGAGTCGAGCTCAGCCAGGCACCGGATCCTCGACGACCGGCAGCGGTTGTGCGGTTTTGGGGACCAGGGCGCGGATGGAGGGCGTGGCGACCATGGCGAGGGTGGCGAGGAGGACGAGTGCGGCGGCCGCGTAGAGGGTGGCATGGAGGCCGAGGAGGAGTACGGCGGGTCCGGCGCTGAACTGGGCGAGCGGCAGCGCGAGGTACGAGCCGAGGTCGTCGTAGGCGTACACGCGGGCCAGGCGGTCCTCGGGGATCTGCTCGTTGAGGGTCGAGTACCAGGCGACGCCCGCCTGTTCGCTGCCCACGCCGGCCACGAAGTTGGCCACGACCAGCAGCCAGGTGTAGGGGGCGAGGGCGAGCAGCAGCGGGATCGTCGCCGTCAGGCCCATCAGCGCGCAGCCGACCAGGATCGCGCGCCGGGGCCGCCATCTCAGCGACAGGACGCCGCCGGCGACCGCGCCGAGCGAGCCCGCGGCGAGGACCAGACCCCAACCGCCGCGGCCGATCTCGGAGCTGTCGGCGACGGCCGGGCCGAGAACGGTGAACGAGGCGGTGAGGCCGGCGTTGAGGAAGCAGAAGGCCACCACGATCACCCACACCCAGCTGCGGGAGGTGAACTCCCGCCAGCCGACGCGCAGTTCATGGACCACACCGGCGCTGGGTGCGGGCGGTGCGGCCTGGACGCGGACCAGCGCGAAGAAGACCGCGGCGAGCGCGAAACTGAGCGCGTCGACGGCCAGACCCCAGCCCGGGCCGATCGCGGCGACCAGTAGGCCGCCGAGCGAGGCACCCGCGACCACCGCGCTGCTGCCCGCGATCCGGGAGAGTGCGAGGGCGGCGCGGCGGGACTCGGCCGGCACGGTCTGGGGCAGCAGCGCCTGGGCGGCGGGCTGGTAGCAGGAACCTGACGCCCCCGAGATCGCGGCGAGAACCATGAGCAGGGGGATGGCGGCGTTGTGGGTGAGGACCAGGGCGGCGATCACCGCCTGACTCGCGCCGCAGACGACGCTGCTGCCGACCAGCAGCGGGCCGCGCGGCAACCGGTCCGCCAACACCCCGCCGTACAGCAGGAAGACGATGCTGGTGAGGGAGTAGGCGCCGACCACCAGCCCGAGCGAGCCGACCGAACCGGTGGCGTCGAGCACGGCGAACGCCAGAGCGATGGGCGCCACCCCGCTGCCGAGCAGGTTGACCGTCGTACCGATGAAGAGGTGACGGAACGGGCGGTGGCGCATGGGTGCCAGGGCGGCGGACATGTGCATGATCGTCGGGACTGGGCAGCGTGCCCGCAACGGGTTTTACGACCGGCCCAAGTCTGCTCAGGTCAGAGAGTCCCCGGCGCCTTCATCGGGGTTTCACGGCCGGTGCGGTGTCCGTCCGGCGAGCTCGCGGACGTGTGCGGCGGCGTCTTCGCCCCGGCGCCGGCTGTCGCGTACGGCCCGGTCCGCATCCCGTGTGCGCTCGCGGGCCTTGCCGACGGCATCCCCTGCCCGCTGCTGAGCACGTTCGGCGTCCTGAAGCTGCCGGGACAGCTCGGCGACGCGCTGCTCAGCCTGCCGCTGCTCTGCCTCCGCCCGGCGCTGCTCCTCCTCCGCGGTGGCCAACTCGCCTTCCCGGTCCCGGAGTTCCCGCTCGACGTCCGCGGCCTTCTGCCGGGCCAGCTCAAGGCGCTCCTGCTTCTGCTGCTCCTGGCGTCGTACGCGCGCGGCATCCAGATCGCCCACCTCGCTCGCGGGCCGGGTGGTGCGGCGGGGAGCGGGTCCCTGTGCGGGCTGCCCGGAGGGCACGGGGAAGCCGGCCACAACGCTCAGCGGCTTCGTCAGCCGCCCCTCGGCCAACTGCTCGGCGGCCCCCGAGTCGGCCAGTGCGGCGTGCAGGGTGTCCTGGACCTCCTGCCTTACGTCGTCGCTGAAGCTCTGCCCGGCCTGGGCCGCGAGTTCGCCGGCCTGCTGGGCCAGAGCGAAGGTCAGCTGGTGCTGCCGCGCCGACAGCTCGCGCAGCCGCGCGCCGTCCAGATCCTGGTGGGCCCGCCGCAGCGCCTCACCGAGTTGCAGCAGCCGCTCGGTCTCGTCGGGCTGTTCACGCACCAGCAGATTGCTGGCCCACGCGGCCAGAGTCGGCCGGCGCAGCCGACGGATCCGCGCGGCCAGCTCCCGGTCACCAGCGGCCCGGGCAGCCTGGGCCCGCTCGTCCCGGACGGTGGTGAAGTCACCCGGGGCCAGCCCGTACAGCTCGTCGGCGACCGCGTCCAGATCCACGAGGGCCTCCCGTTGAACACCTCTGACATGTGCCGTTCTGGGCGGATCACGTCCGACGGGGATGGGCGGGGCACCCGGGATCACAACCCCTGAGGCACCCCGCCGGAGGGAGAGGACGACACCCCCGAGGCCGGCCGTGATTCAGGCCCAGAACTCGTTGCTGCGCTCGATGTCCTCGACGCACTCGTCAAGGTCGGTGATCTTGTCCCCGACGATCCGGAAGACAAGGGCGCCGGTCTCGTCGATCTCCCGGCCCTGGCGCCGAGCGGTGAAACGGTGCAGGGACACCGCGTGTCCCCGGCCGTCGACCAGGACGTTCATCGGTACGACGTGCACGGTCCCGTCCGTTTCCTCGGCGAGCCGACGGTACATGTCGATGATCGCGTCCTGCCCCTTGAAGTCCCCGGAGAGGGAGTGACTGCCGGGTACGTGATGCGTGGCGTCCCCCGCCAGGAGAGTGCGCATGGTGTCCATGTCACCGCGCGAGAAAGCGTCGTAACCCTTGCGTACGAGGGCTGCGTGCGGGTGTTCAGTCATGGTGATCGCCACCTTTCGGGACGGGTGTGGGCGATGTCCGACTGACGGGGCCCATTGTCCTCGGGTTCGGGACGGTACGCAGATCAAAGCGGTTGTCACAGGGAATATCGAGGATCCCGCTGTGGGTCAGGCGTGGTCAGGCGTGGCCCACGGCGGCCTGATGGCTGGGAGACATCTGGACAGGGCTGCGGCAGTCCGGCGAGTCAGCGGGCGTCGGCTGTCCGTCGAGAGCGTGGCACAGGGCCGCATGCAGGTGCTCGGCCTCGGCCGGCGAGAGCGACAGTTCGGCATCCGTCGCGTGCTCCCCGTCGCGGGAGAGGCTCAGGGGGAGCGCGAAACGGTCATCCCCCGAAGGTGAGCGACGCGGGTACTTTCGGCTTCACCGCGGGGGCCTGGGACGCCATCATGGCGACGGAGTGACGAGCCCCATCTCATAGGCGGTGATGACGAGTTGGACCCGGTCCCGGGCGCCCAGTTTGGTGAGCAGCCGTGAAACGTGCGACTTGGCGGTGGCCACGGTGATGAACAGGTCTGCGGCGATCTCGGTGTTCGACCTGCCGCGTCCGACCAGGGTCAGCACTTCCCGTTCCCGCTCGGTGATGCCCTCGACCGGTCGAGGGGAGCGCTCCGGGGCAGTCGCCGGCCGCCCGATGAAGTCAGCGATCAGACGGCGCGTCACACCCGGAGCGATCAGTGCGTCGCCGGCGGCGACCACGCGGACGGCCGCGAGGATGTCGTCCAGCGCCATGTCCTTGACCACGAAGCCGCTCGCGCCGGCCCGGAGGGCGCCGTAGACATGCTCGTCCTCGTCGAAGGTGGTGAGGACGAGGACGCGTGTGGTCGCCGGACCGGCCGTGATCAGGCGCGTGGCCTCGATCCCATCCATACCGGGCATCCGGATGTCCATGACCACGACGTCGGGGTCGGCATCTCTGACCAGGTGGACTGCCTCGGCGCCAGTGGCGGCTTCGCCGACGACCTCCAGGTCGGGGTGGTCGGCCATGATCACACGTAGACCGGACCGAACCAACGGCTGGTCGTCGGCGAGCACCACACGGACGGTCATCGGGCCTCCACCGGAACTCCGAAAGGTGCGGGCAGCGGCAGCCGGGCCGTCACCCGGAAGCCGCCCTCAGGACGCGGCCCGACGCTGAGGTGGCCGCCCAGCAGACCGACTCGCTCCCGCATGCCGATGAGGCCGAAGCCGGAGTTCGAGCGGTGCTCGGGGGCGCCTCGCCCGTCGTCGACGACCTCCACGGACAGTTCCTCGTCTCCGTAGTCGATGGCCACCCGGCAACGCCCGGTGCCCGCGTGCCGGACCACGTTGGTCAGCGCCTCCTGCACGATGCGGTAGGCGGACAGGTCGATGTCGACCGGCACGGGACGCTGCTCCCCGCTGCAGCGCACGTCGACGCGTACCCCCGCGCCCGCGGTCGCCGCCGCCAATTGTTCGATGTCCGCCAGCCCCGGCGAGGGTGAGAGTGGTGGCTGCTCCAGGGCGGTCGCGCCCCGGTCGGCCTGTCGGAGCGACACCAGCGCGCGCCGTAGGCCCGACAGGGTCTCTCTGCTGGTGGCCTCGATGGCGCGCAGGGCCTCGCGTGCCTCCGTCGGCTGGGTCTGCATGACCCGGCTGCCGACACCGGCCTGGATCGCGATGATGCCGATGCTGTGCGCGACCATGTCGTGCAACTCCCGCGCGATCCGCAGTCGTTCGGCGGTCACCGCCTCGGCCACCTCCTGTGCCCGCAGCGCCACGGCGTGCTCTCGACGCTCGCGACTCAGCAGACCGGCCAGGCAGGATGCAGCCAGAGCCAGGAAGGCGATCACCCCGTTGACGGCCAGGCCGTCCCCGTGAGCGAAGCCGCCGATCACCAGGAGTTGCACGGTGAAAGACACGGCCACGGCAACGGTCGAAGCGCGCCGTGCGCAAGTGGCGACGATGAACCCCAGCACGAGGTCCACCGCCAGATACGACAGGAACTGGCCCTGGTACGACGCCATCCGGCTCTCATGGGCGGAACTCGGAGGGCCCACCACCACAGCGGTGGATCCGAAGAGTGCCATGGCCAGAGCCGGCAGCGGCATCCGTCGCACCACACCGACGAGCAGGCTCACAGCCAGCAGCGCCCCGATACCGTGGAACGCGCCCGACGCCCCCGGTGCGGCCCCGACCAGCAGACCCACCACGAGGAGGTAGGAGGCACCCCCCGCCCAGGCCACGGCCTTGGTTCTCGTCATCGGCGGAGTGCCCTGCCGGGAACAAGGGCCGGGTGCGCGACGCGCGCAGGCAACGGAATTGTCGTCATGGGATCCACGCCGCGAGACTAACCGGGCCACCAGCAGCGGGGCATCAGCCCGGGGACGTACGCCCACGGTTCAATCCGGCCGCACGATTACCGCCCACGGCCCCATGCCCGGACAGGACTCCTCTCGGCAGTGTGGGTGCTGTGATCGAAGTCAACGAACTCACCAAGCGCTACGGCGGCAACACGGCCGTCGACCGTCTGTCCTTCACCGTGCGGCCGGGCCAGGTCACCGGTTTCCTCGGCCCCAACGGAGCCGGTAAGTCCACCACCCTGCGGATGATCCTCGGCCTGGACGCGCCCACCACCGGCACCGCCACCGTCATCGGCGTCCCCTTCCACCGCCACTCACGAGGGCTGCGGCACGTCGGTGCCCTCCTCGACGCCGGACAGGTTCACGGTGGACGCAGCGCTGCGGTCCACCTGTCCGCTCTGGCCCGCAGCAACCGCATCCCGCGGCGCCGGGTGGGCGAGGTTCTTCAGGAGGTGGGGCTGGCCGAGGTGGCGAACCGCCGCATCAGCGGATTCTCCCTCGGTATGAAGCAGCGCCTCGGCATCGCCACCGCTTTGCTCGGCGACCCGCCCGTGCTCATGTTCGACGAGCCGATCAACGGCATGGACCCCGAGGGCGTGCTCTGGGTACGCCGGCTCTTCCGACGCCTGGCCACCGAGGGACGCACAGTCTTCCTTTCCAGCCACCTGATGTCGGAGATGGAGAACACCGCCGACCAGCTGGTCGTCATCGGCCGGGGCCGCCTCATCGCCGCCGAGTCGGTACGGGACTTCGCGGCCCGCAGCACCCGTAGCAGCGTTGTGGTGGGGACACCGAAGGCCGCCGAGCTGGCAGCCGTGCTGACCGCGGCGGGCGCCTCGGTCGAGCTGGAGGGCTCGACCGGCGCCGAGAAACTCGCCGTGACCGGGCTCCCGGCCGACCGGATCGGGGCGCTCGCCCTCGAGAACGGTATCCAGCTGAACGAGCTGACCACCCGCACCGCCTCACTGGAGGAGGCCTTCATGGAACTCACCGCCGGCAGCACCGAATACCAGGCAGGACAGCCCCGATGACCACGCTCATCTCCGCCCCCGGGACCATCCCCGTCAACGTGCCGCCCGCCCGCTTCCGCGACCTGCTCGCCGCCGAGTGGATCAAGACACGGTCCCTGCGGTCCACACCGTGGACGATCGCGCTCACCCTCCTGTTCGTGATCGGGTCCACCGCCGTGGCCACGCTGGCGGACAAGGCTGTGCCATCCGGCCCCGCTGACTTCCGGCCCTACGACGCCTATCCGCCGGCCGGCTACTGGACGCTGATCCTCGTCGCCAGCAGCATGGGTGCCCTCACCGTCGTGAGCGAATACAGCAGCGGGCTGATCCGCGCCACGACCGTGGCCGTCCCGGCCCGCGGCTCGGTCGTGCTGGCCAAGGCAGCCGTCACCGCCGCGCTGTGGACCGCCGTCGGCACGGCCGCCGCCACCGGTTCCCTCCTGGTCTCCCAAGCCATCCTGAAAGGTCACCTTGCCGACCTTCCGATCACCCAACCCGGTGTGTTTCGGGCGTTGATGGCATCCGCACTGCTGGCTCCGGTCTGCGCCCTGGTCGGTCTGGGACTCGGTGTTCTGCTCCGGCACGCCGCCGGGACCATGGTCACCAGCGTCTTCACCCTGGTGATGCTGCCCCCCATGTTCTCGGAGGGCAGCCGTTGGTCGGCGGACATCAAACACGCGCTGGTGTCGGCCGCCTGGAACCGTCTGATCCAAACCTGGGAGCCGGAGCCCGGATCCCTGGGATACCCAGCCACGGTCCCCGGCTCCTGGATCGTGTACACGCTCTGGCCGCTGATCACACTCGCACTCGCCGTTCTCGTCGTGAGGCTCCGCGACGTGTGAGCGTGCCCCCTGGAGGTCGCCAACTGGCGTGAGGTGGCACTGGAACTCGGGGAGTTCACCCCACCGCGCCGCACCCCGCAGCTCACCGCTCCGAGGCCAGGATCAAGCGCTTGGCGCGTTTGGCTGTATCGACGGCCCCAAAGGCCGAGCACCGCCCGAACCCCGAACCCGAACCGTGGGACCACCGGCGAGCACGTGCCGAGGACCGTATACGGGCCGCCCGTGCCGCCAGCCCGCCCGGCACCTCTCCAACACCGGCCCGCACCCCCAGTCCGCGCCGCACTACTCCGAAACCGGCCCGCCCCTTAGCCCGTCCGGCACCTCTCCAACACCGGCCCGCACCCTCAGCCCGTCCGGCGTTTGAGGACAAGGCCCGTTCAGGGCCGTAGGGGGGTCTGGGGGCGCAGCCCCCAGAAAGGGATGGGACGGGTAAGGGCGGCGGGGGCGAAAAACACCCCCTACCCCCGAGGCACCCCCGAAGACCCCCGAACCATCAGCTCCCCCCGAACCGTCGCGATCCCCCCGGGCGGCGGCTCCTCCCGCCCCATCGCGATCCGCCCCGCCCGAGCCCCCGCCTCCGACAACGGCAACCGCACCGTCGTCAGCGAAGGCACCGCGTCCACACTGAACGGCAGATCGTCGAACCCGGCCACGGACACGTCGTCCGGGATCCGCCGCCCCGAGTCGCGCAGCGCCGCGCACGCCCCGATCGCGACGGAGTCGTTCGCGGCGACGACGGCCGTCAGCGACGGGTCCCGGCGGAGCAGCTCCAGCGTGGCCTCGTACCCGGACCGCCGGTCGTACCGTCCGTGGACGGTCCACCGTGGGTCCTCCTCGATGCCGTGGACCGCCAGCGCCGCCCGGTGGCCCTCCAGCCGGTGCCGGGTCGTGGTCCGTTCCTCCGGGCCCGCGATGTACCCGAGCCGCCGATGCCCGAGTCCGATCAGGTGTTCGGTCAGTTCCTGCCCGCCCCCGCGGTTGTCGAAGGTCAGGGCGATCGCCGAGGTGTCCGGCGCCGGCGGACGCCCGCACAGCACCACCCTCGTACCCGCGTCCGCGAGCCGCCGCAGCTTCGCCGACACGGCCGCGAGGTGCGGCTCGATCTCCACCGCGCCCCCGGTCAGCACGACCGCCGCCGCCCGCTGCCGCTGCAGCAGGGTGAGGTACGTCAGCTCGCGCTCCGGCGAGCCCCCCGTGTTGCACACGACCGCCAGCCGCTCGCCGCCCGCGCGTCCGCCCGGGCCCGAGACCTCCGACTGGATGGCGCTCGCCATGATCCCGAAGAAGGGGTCGGCGATGTCGTTGACGAGGATCCCCACGAGGTCGGACGTGGCCGCGGCGAGCGCGCTCGCGGGGCCGTTGAGCACGTAGTCCAGTTCGTCCACGGCACGCAGCACCCGCTCGCGGGTGGATGCGGCCACGGGATAGTTCCCGTTCAGTACGCGCGACACCGTCGCGGGCGAGACCTGCGCGCGGGCCGCCACGTCCGCCAGGGTCACCGTCATCTCGTCGTCCTCCGGTCGCGCAGCATGTAGTCCATCGCGTGGGCGTCCATCGTGTGGGTGTCCGTCGCGTGGTCCCCCATCGCGTGGCCGTCCATCACGGTGTCGTCCAACGCGTGGTCGTCCATCACGTTGTCGTCTATCGCGGTGCTGTAAGTTGTCGTATTTTGCGTCTTCAGGTCCATACCGATGCAGACCCTATGACCTTTCCCCCTCGTTGTTCGCCCCCTCGAACAATTCGGCGCCTCTGTGCTCTTGTCCAGACCGCTGCACAGAGGCTAGCTTCTTCCTAGATAGAAAGCGCTTGCTGTGACGCTTGCCAGTGGGGCTGCCGGGGGCGGCTCTCCAACCGGGCGTACGCGGCGCGACACCGCGTACCCCGCCCCCTGTGGCACCTACGAAGGGAATGACGTGACACGCAAGACGGTGCGTATCGCCATGAACGGCGTGACCGGGCGCATGGGCTACCGCCAGCACCTGGTCCGCTCGATCCTCGCGCTGCGCGAGCAGGGCGGTCTCGACCTCGGCGACGGCACCGTGCTGTGGCCGGAACCGATCCTGGTGGGCCGCCGCGAGCACGCGCTGAAGGCGCTCGCCGAGCAGCACGGCCTGGACCCGCAGAACGTCTCCACGGACGTCGACGAGGTCCTCGCCGACCCGACCGTCGACATCTACTTCGACGCGCAGGTCACCTCGGCCCGCGAGGAGTCGATCAGGAAGGCGATCGCGGCGGGCAAGCACATCTACACGGAGAAGCCCACCGCCACCGGCCTCGAGGGTGCCCTGGAGCTGGCCCGTCTCGCGAACGCGGCCGGCGTGCGCCACGGCGTCGTCCAGGACAAGCTGTTCCTGCCGGGCCTGCTGAAGCTCAAGCGCCTCATCGACGGCGGCTTCTTCGGCCGCATCCTCTCCATCCGGGGCGAGTTCGGCTACTGGGTCTTCGAGGGCGACTGGCAGGAGGCCCAGCGCCCGAGCTGGAACTACCGCGCCGAGGACGGCGGTGGCATCGTTGTCGACATGTTCCCGCACTGGGAGTACGTGCTCCACGAGCTGTTCGGCCGCGTGAAGTCCGTCCAGGCCCTCACCGCCACCCACATCCCGCAGCGCTGGGACGAGAACGGCAAGCCGTACGACGCCACGGCCGACGACGCCGCCTACGGCATCTTCGAGCTCGAGGGCGGCGCGATCGCCCAGTTCAACTCCTCCTGGACGGTACGGGTCAACCGTGACGAGCTGGTCGAGTTCCAGGTCGACGGCACGGAGGGCTCGGCCGTCGCCGGTCTGCGCAACTGCCGCGTCCAGCACCGCAGTTCCACGCCCAAGCCGGTCTGGAACCCGGACATCCCGGCGACCTACTCCTTCCGCGACCAGTGGCAGGAGATCCCGGACAACACCGAGTTCGACAACGGCTTCAAGGCCCAGTGGGAGCTGTTCCTCAAGCACGTCTACGCCGACGCGCCCTACCAGTGGGACCTGCTGGCCGGCGCCCGCGGCGTCCAGCTCGCCGAACTGGGCCTGAAGTCCTCGGCCGAGGGCGTCCGCCTCCACGTGCCGGAGATCTCGCTGTGACCATCCAACTCCCGGACGCCACGGGCGTGTTGCGGGCCTACGAGCCCCGCGCCACCCCCCTCGCCGTCACCGCGGGCACCCCCTTCACCTCCCGTACGGTCTACTCGGCGGCCCACGTCGTCGCCGACCCGTACGCCGACGTGTCCCCGGACTCCCCGGCCGCCGTCGACTGGGACGCGACCCTCGCCTTCCGCCGCCACCTGTGGTCCCACGGCCTCGGTGTGGCGGAGGCCATGGACACCGCCCAGCGCGGTATGGGCCTGGACTGGGCGGGCGCCGCGGAACTCATCCGCAGGTCCGCCGCCGAGGCCAAGTCGGTGGGCGGCCTCATCGCCTGCGGCGTCGGAACCGACCAACTGACCACCCCCGGCGCCTCGTTGGCGGACATCCGCAAGGCGTACGAGGAGCAGCTCGCCCTCGTCGAGGAAGCGGGCGCCCGGACGATCCTGATGGCGTCCCGGGCGCTGGCCGCTGCGGCGCAGGGCCCCGAGGACTACCTCGAGATCTACGGCCATCTGCTGCGCCAGGCCACCGAACCGGTGATCCTGCACTGGCTCGGCCCGATGTTCGACCCGGCGCTCGAGGGCTACTGGGGCTCGAGCGACCTCGACGCGGCGACCGACACCTTCCTCGACGTCATCGCCGCGCACCCCGACAAGGTCGACGGCATCAAGGTGTCGCTCCTCGACGCCCAGCGCGAGATCGACATCCGCCGCCGCCTCCCGCAGGGCGTGCGCTGCTACACGGGCGACGACTTCAACTACCCCGAGCTGATCGCGGGCGACGAGCAGGGCTTCAGCCACGCCCTCCTCGGCATCTTCGACCCGCTGGGCCCGCTGGCGGCGCAGGCGGTACGCGTCCTCGACACCGGGGACACGGCCGGCTTCCGTGAACTCCTCGACCCCACGGTCGAGTTGTCCCGCCATCTCTTCCAGACGCCCACCCGCTTCTACAAGACGGGCGTGGTCTTCCTGGCCTGGCTGGCCGGTCACCAGTCGCACTTCACCATGGTCGGCGGCCTCCAGTCGGCCCGTTCTCTCCCGCACTTCGCCCGCGCCTACCAACTCGCCGACGGACTGGGCCTGTTCCCGGACCCGAAGCTGGCCGAGGAGCGGATGAAGAACCTGCTGTCCCTGTACGGAGTGGCCCAGTGAGCGGCGACCTGTCCCGTTTCTCCATCAACCAGATGACTGTCAAGCAGCTCTCCCTGCCCGAACTGGCCGACGCCTGCCTCGAGTTGGGCGTCCCCGGGGTGGGTCTGTGGCGGGCGCCGGTGCAGGAGTACGGCGTCGAGGCGACGGCGAAGCTGCTCCGCGACGCGGGCCTCGCCGTCACCACCCTGTGCCGGGGCGGCTTCTTCACCGCCATCGACCCGGCCGAGCGCGCGGAGGCCCTGGCCGACAACCGCAGGGCGATCGACGAGGCGGCCACGCTCGGCACGGACACCCTGGTCCTGGTCTCGGGCGGCCTCCCGGCCGGCTCGAAGGACCTGCACGGCGCCCGGGAGCGCATCGCCGACGCGCTCGCCGAGCTGGGCCCGTACGCCGAGAGCCACGGCGTCCGCCTGGCCATCGAGCCGCTGCACCCCATGTACGCGTCCGACCGCTGCGTGGTCTCGACGCTCGCCCAGGCCCTCGACCTCGCGGAGCGCTTCCCGGCCCAGCAGGTCGGCGTCACGGTGGACACGTACCACATCTGGTGGGACGACACCGCGCCCGCGCAGATCGCCCGCGCCGGCGCCGGTGGCCGTATCCACACCTTCCAACTCGCCGACTGGACAACGCCGTTGCCCGAGGGTGTCCTCAACGGCCGCGGTCAGATCGGCGACGGTTCGATCGACATGCGCGAGTGGAGGGCGTACGTCGAGGCCGCCGGTTACACCGGTCCCATCGAGGTCGAGCTGTTCAACGACGGCCTGTGGGCCAGAGACGGACGCGAGGTGCTCGCGGAGACGGCGGCACGGTTCGTGGAGCACGCGGCGTAGGGGTTGCCCGTGTTGTAGGTGCTACAGGGCCAGGCGTTCGCGCCTGGCCCTCCCTCATACGCGGCTCTCCCAGTCCTCAGACGCGGCTCACTGCCCTCACGCGCGGATCTCGATGCCGTGCGAGCGGTCGTCGGTGAGGATCTCCATCAGGGCGCGGTGTTCGGTGCGCAGCCGGTCGACCTTGCCGGTGACCTTGTTGCGCACCTCCAGTTCACAGCTGGTGATCTTGGTGTTGAGGCAGTGTTTGATGCCGCCGGGCGGGTTGTAGTAGTTGAGCCCGACGAACTGCTCCCGTGCCGCCAGGAACCGCCCGTTGACGGTCACGGTGTCGTCGCCCGTGCTGAAGTCCCAGTGGAAGTAACCGAATTGGGCCTTCGCCGTCAACGCCCGCCGCATCGACACGAGTTGGTACTCGCGGTCGTCGTGCCGCAGGACCAGGAAGGTCGCCAGCGGTGTCCGTACCGGGCCGATCTTCGCGCGGGCGGTGACGATCTCCAGGAAGCTGTCCGGGGCGTCGTCGAACCCGGCGACCTGCCCGAACGCGTAGTAATCGGTGTGCTGGCTGCCCCAGTTGTGGTTCTGGCTGCCCGTCCAGCCGTCCACCTCGACCGTCTCGCCGTCGACCGTGAGCGAGCCGTCGAAGCGGGCCAGCGGCATCCCGACCAGGCTCTTGGCCTTGGGGAAGCCGCCGGCGTACATCTTCTGCGGCAGCAGGAACAACGGAGGATCGGTGCCCTCGTACGTCAGGTCCCAGCCGACCGCGCCGTTCGGGCCCGTCGCCTCGCCCTTGAGGCGGCCCGGTTCCAGCACCCGGTCGCCGACCCGCGCGCCGAACGCCCCGCGCCGGAAGTCGCATTCGGCGATCGGATACTCCTCCTTGGCGACCACGTGCCGACCGGTCACCCCGTCGAAGTACACCGCCCACAGCTCCCCGATGGCCGCCTCCGGCATCCCGGCCGGGCTGAAGACGGTGTAGCGGATCCAGAAGGCGCGCGGCTCGGTCGGATGGTTCCCGCGCTGGTAGAAGCTCTCGTAGTGGCCCTGCGGCCGGGCCGGGTCGTACTGGACCGTGTTGAGCGGCAGGGTGTGCGGATCGTCCTGGCGCGTCACCATCAGAGGCTCCAAATGCGTTGCTGTGGCAGAGAGTTGGACGAGTTGGACGGTGGGCTTCGCATGGCTCAGTGTCGTGGGCGGCGGTCGTGCAGGGTCATCACCATGCCGTAGCGGGGGCGCAGGGTGATCGTGGCGTGGTCGACGACCCGGTGGGACGGGACATGCCGGAACTCGTAGCGTTGCAGCAGCGCGGCGAGCAGAAGATGCGCCTCCATGAGGGCGAAGTGCTTGCCGATGCACAGATGCGGCCCCGCGCCGAAGGGCAGATAGGCGAACCGATGCCGTTTCTCCCGTCCGGGGCCCTGCTGTACGCGGAAGCGGGCGGGGTCGAAGCGCTCGGCGTGGGGCCAGTGGGCCGGGTGGCGGTGGATGTTGTGCAGGTTGACCAGGACACGTGAGCCCTCCGGTACGAGGTGGCCGCCCAACTCGACGTCTTTCAAGGTCAGTCGGGGCACGATCGGCGCCGACGGGTACATCCGCAGCGACTCCTCGAAGACCCGCAGTGTGTACGGCATGGCGGCCAGGTCCTCGACGGTGGGCAGCCGTCCGCCGAGGGCGCCGTCGACCTCGCGCTGCACCGCCGCCAGGACGGCACGGTGGCGGGAGAGGAGGTAGAAGGTCCAGCTGAGGGTGACGGCGGTCGTCTCGTGACCGGCGGCGAAGGTGGTGATCACCTCGTCGCGCAGCTGTCGGTCGTCCATGCCCAGGCCGGTGTCCTCGTCCCGGGCGTCGAGCAGCATGTCCAGCAGATCACCGCGCCGGACACGCCCGGATTCTCCCGTCGCTGTCGCTGTCGCTGTCGCTGTCGCTGTCGCTGCCGCCTCGACCCGGCGTTCGCGGATGATGCGGCCGATCAGGGCATCGATACCGTCCATGACCTCCCGGAACCGCCGGTTGCGCGGGGTCGGCCAGTGCGTGGGCGGGCTGAACGGGTTCTGGAGCCGGTCGAACGCGAAGTTGATCGCCACGTCCACGGCGTCCGGCCCGAGTTCACCGAGCCCCTCGGTGATGTCGGTGCTGAACATGCACCGGCTGACGATGTCGAGGGTCACCCGCATCAGCTCGGTGTGCAGATCGACGGCGTCCCCGGTGCGGTAGGTGGCCGCCATGTGGGTCAGCTGGTCCTCGACCGAGCCGGCCATCGTACGGAACATGGAGGTGAGGGCCTGTTTGCCGTAGATCGGCTGCATCATGCGCCGGTTGGTGAGCCAGCTCTCGTGGTCGTCGCCGGTCAGCAGGCCCTCGCCGAGCACCAGGCGCAGCGGGTTGTCGGGCCCGAGCTTGCCGTACGCGGCGCTGTCGGTCAGCACCTCGCCGGCCAGCTCCGGGCTGGACACCCCGTGCACGGAGACGGGCCCGAGCCGGTAGCGGACGAGGTCGCCGCCCTCCCGCCAGCCGGCGCGCATCGCGGCGAGGATGTCCCGCCGGAAGGCCGGCACACTGCCGAGGACGGGCAGCCCGGCGACCTCGGGAGCGGTCGGGACACGCACATGACCGCTCGCCCTGCTGCACGCGGGACCACCCACCGGACTGGTCGCCGGACTGCCCACCGGACCGTTCACCCGGCTGCTCATTTGCTGCCGAGGGCGCAGACCCAGCCGAGGGAACGGCGGGGCTCGGCGACGAACCGGGTGTCCTTGAACCCGGCGACGTCGAGCATCGCCACGAGTTCGGCACCGGACAGGATGCGCAGCCCGTCCCGCTCGGACCGCTCGGTGAAGCGCCGCCCGAACAGCCGTTGGGTGAGCGTCGGTACGGTGGCCGCCTCCCGGCTCATCTCCAGGGTGACCGCCAACTGCCCGCCGGGTTTGAGGACTCGGTAGGCCTCGGCGAGTCCGCGCAGCGGATCGGGCCAGAAGTAGAACGTCTCGATGGCACTGACGCGGTCGAACTCGCCGTCCACGTACGGAAGTTGACCGACGTCCCCTTGTCGGATCGCGACCCGTCCCCGGCCGACGGCATCGGCGTTGCGCCGCACCGCCTGGCGGACCATGGTGGGGGAGTGGTCGAGTCCCGCGACGAAGCCCAACTCGGCCCGCCGGGCCAGCAGTTCCACGGCCATGCCGCTGCCGCAGCCGAGGTCGAGCACATGATGGGTACGGCGGACGTCGAGATGTTCCGCCGACCACTGGGTGAGCCCCCGATGCTGCACGGTCATCAGATGCCCGACCAGGGCACCCGGTGCACCTGCCGGGCGCCGGAAGTTGTCCTGCAGCAGCTGGTAGGGACCTCTGGTCAGGGTGTTCGTGCCGGGCATGGGCTCCCCCTCGTTTCTCGCTCGTCCCTCTCGGTCTCCACCAGGTTTTACGATCCCTCGCGCCGACGTCCCTCGTACGGATTCGCGCCGACTTGGGGCGGGTGTCGCCTTTCACACCGTGTTCCGCACCCCGCGATCGAGCCGTTCGAGATACCGACGCAGTGCCACCCGCCCCACACCACCGAGCGGCAGCGTGGGAGCGGCCGACCGATGCCAGGGCAGGGACGGCCCGCTCCCGCCTCCCCGACCGCCCGCCAACTGCCGTGCCACATAGGCCCCGTGGGCGACGGACAGGGCCAGCCCATGACCTCCGCACCCCCCGATGAACCACATCCCTGGTGCGTCGGCGGCGGGCCCCACCACGGGCATGTCGTCGAGGGTCACGCCGATCCGGCCGGTCCACCGGTGAGTGACGGCGATGTCGGCAAGAAACGGATGCAGGCCGCGCACGCGTTCGGTGAGCCACGCCCAGGTCGCGAGACGGGCCCTGTCGTCCCGCCACCCCCTTGCCGTGCCGACCGCCCCCGGCAGCGAGGCCCGCCCACCTCCGACCACCAGCCGTCCGTCGGGCGTCAGCCGAAAGTACGGCGCCAGCCGAGCCGCATCGATCAACGAGGCCCCAGACCCCTCCCCGAGCACCTCACGCGCCGCAGGCTTCAACGGCTCGGTGGCGACAGCGTGCACCTCCAGCGGGACGACCGTGCCCACTGGGAGGCCGAGGGCACCGGCGCCACCGTTGACGGCGAACACCCCGGCGCCGGTACGGAGTTCACCGCGCGGAAAGAGCAGCCGGGTACCACCACTGCCGGTGCCGGACCGGCCGACGACCGGTGAACGCCCGTACAGCCGGGCACCGCCCGCCTCGCAGGCCCGCGCGAGGGCGGCCGTGAGCTGGGCCGGGTCGAGGGTGGCCGCCCGCCGGTACAACAGCCCCGCCTGACAGGGCACGTCGACGCGCTCGCGCACCCCGGCCGCCGACAGGGACGGTACGTCCAGGCCGAGGGCACGACAGGCCGCCGCCTGTCCGGACAGCCGGGCCAGCCCCTCCGGTGAGCGGGCCACGACCAGCTGCTCGCCGGTGCGCACGGGAACGTCCAGGGCACGGCACAGCTCCAGGGCTCCGGCCACCGCGTCCTCGCTGGCCAGGTGCATACGACGGGCCGTGTCCGGGCCGTGGCGGCGGATCGCGCGGTCGACGGGCGGACCTGCCCGGGGCCCCAGGAGTCCCGTGCCGTGGCCGCTGGCTCCCGCCCCTGGGTGACCCGAGTCGACGACGGCGACATCGGCGCCGGGTGCGTACCGCAGCAGGTGGTAGGCGGTGGACAGGCCTGCCAGTCCGGCGCCGACGACGGTGAAATCGGCGCTCACCAGGCCTCGTACGGACGGGAGTTGGCGATCATCGGGACGCCGGCCGCGCCACGGCGGAGCCACCGTCACGGGTACGGGTCCGCCGAAGAGGTCGTCGCCGTACGGCTGCCGCTCACCCGTGGAAGGCATGGCCACCCTGTCCATGAAAGCCGCGGTCGTACCAGAGCAGCGGGCGCCCGGTGCCGGTGTGGGCGGCGAGCACCTCGCCGACGACCAGATGGTGGTCGCCGTACGCCCGTATGTCGGTCACCGCGCACACGGACCAGGCGAGGGCGTCGGTACGGACGGGCACGTCATGGACGTACGCGGCCTGCTCCTCGCCGAAACGCTCGGCGGCGCTGGCGAGCGGGTCGGCGCAGCGCTCGGCCCAGGGACGGTGCCGTTCGTCGAGGACGTGGAGGGCGAAGGAGCCGTGAGCGCGGAGGGCGGCGAGGGTACGGGAGCCGTTGGCCAGACACAGGGACATCAGCGCGGGTGCCGCCGAGACGGCCGCCGCCGAGGACACGGTGGCGCACACCGGCGGCCCGGCGGCACCCCGGGTGCTCACGACGCACACGCCGGACGCCAACTTGGCGTACATGTCCAGGCATTGGGCGACACCGGGCCGAGTGGCGAGGGACGACACCGGGTCAGCCATGCCGGGCGGCGGTGAGGTTCAGCGGGGCCATGGGGGCCACCCGGCCCATGAGCCCTTCGAGGATGCGCAGGATGTTGTCCCGCAACGTGCTCTCGGCGACCGGGTCGAGGATCTCCGCGAGGGAAGGGATGCCCAGATCGAAATCGGACCGAAAGGTGACCACAGTGACAGAGCCCCCTCCCTCCCCTTCCCGCTCCTCGCACGCCCAGGAGCCGCGGAACACCTCGAAGTCGCCCTTGATCTGCTCGAACTCGACGGTCAGCGTCTCCGGCACGAACCGGTCGAGCTCGCTCCACCGCATCAGCCCGTTACGGAAGATGACACTCCAGTCCGACCGCAGCGACCCGTCGGCTTCCGGCGGATGCACCACGACCTCGTTCACCTTGTCGGTCAGCTCGGGGTAGCGGCGGAAGTCGCAGATCAGGTCGTACGCCTGACGGGCCGTGCGTTCCTCGGTGACCACCTGGACGATTACTTCACGCATGTGCGGTGTACTCCTTTTCCGAAGTCTGCCGGGATGTCAGAAAGCGTTGGTTTCCCGCCCGAGCCGCCACAACGCGCCCGCCCGGACTCGTTTTCCCTGGAAGGCGATGTACTCGGGCAGCACGACATGCGGAGCCCATTTCTCCTTGTATTCGAGCTGGGCGGCGGCGGGATAGACCCGCTCACCGTGCTGACCGAGAAAACGCAGGACACGCGCCACGGCTCCACTCGCGCCGGGAACTTCGAGGGCGGGATCGAGACCGACGAACGGCGTGAATCCGAAGTGCAGCCATTGGTCGCCCTCTGCTCTCATCCGCTCGATCGCGGTCGAGTTGATGAGTTCCATCGTGCCGGGTGGGGCGTCGGTGCGACGCCGACTGAGATCGTGCAGCCACCCCGGACGACTGCCGAAGGCGGGGGAGTAGCTGATGTACCCCACGATGCGCCCGTCGAGGGAACCGGTGAAAACACGCTGATGCTTCTGCTCGGGCCCACCCCGCTCCCCGACGAGAAACCGAAGCTCTTTGGTGTGCTTCCCTTTCCCGCGCAGCCATTCACGATCGATGAGATCGAGCTCACCCGAAGCAGCCGAAGCACACGTGGGGTCGACCTCGGCGACCTCCACTCCCGCCCGCCGCGCCCGGGAGATTTTGTTGCGCAGCCGCACGAACGGCGACCCGCGCAACGTGAACCGCGCCAGATCGACGGCGTACGAGGCCCCGATCTGATTCACGGTGAACCCACGGGACGCATACAACTGAGCGTCAACAGCCTGGAGTTGTACGGCGATGACGCGCCGCCTCCCGGCCGATGCCCGCTCGAGAAAGGCATCCAGCAGCCCGGCACGGTCGCCGTCGGAGGCGAACGGGCCGCCGAGCTGGAGGAGATGCCGCCCCGCCGGCCGAAAGGCACAGACGCCGTCATGACGCTCGTCGAGAAAGAACTCGTTGCCGCTGTTGAGGGCGAGAAAAGCACTGGGATTGTCGGCGTGGGCGGACACCAGATCAAACGCGGACGGCATCGCGCTCCTTCCCTTCGTAGTCCCGCTGGAATGTCGCGAAGGCCGGATGGGCGGCGGGCTCGAAGGACACCCCGAAGGGTTTGAGGGAGTTTCCGAAGAGGGCCCGGTCGCCCATGAGGTGAATCGGCAGCGCGAGCAGCGCCCATTCGAGCCCGACCAGCCAGCTCCACAACCCGGCGAAGACAGCCCAGGTGACCAGCGAGTGCATGAGGTTGTAGGCGACGTAGTAACCGCGCCCGATGAGCCCGTCAGGACTCCGCCGAAAGGCAATGGCGCCCGGAATGTACCCGACGAGATCGATGGCGAGGAAAAGAGAAACGAATAGCCACCAGCGGATCTCGGAAAGATGTGTCAGGGCGGCAACTCCGGAAACGCTGAGCGCGACCGCCCATTCAAGCCGAACGAGCCGGGACGTGATTCTGGTGTCGAAGAGATTCCTGGCATCCACAAAGGCCCCCGTACGCCCGGAGCGAGACAATGAGCGGGACATTCTCAACTGTCTTACGGCCGTGGATGGAGCGTCCCTCGCGAAAATGTCGAATGGAGGGCGGAGGGTGGATCGCAGTCGTCGAAGCGGTGGCCCATCAGGCCCTCGAACGCCTTCTGCCAGCAGACAGCGTCTACGCTGTGACCTGCGGCAACCCCATGATCGTTGGTAGCGGAGGGCTTGTGCAACGTGGCGAGGTCTGGTGGGTTCAGTTCGACGAGCGGAGGTTGGTCGTACTGCTGTCAGGAGACGACGCGTCCGGGTTCCAGGTGATGCAGGTCGTCGCTCCGGCGGGCCTCGACATCAGCGGTCTGGGCATCGAAGTGGCGGTCGGCGCCGGTGAAGGGCTGCCGATCGAAGGCGTGCTGCGGCTCGCGTTCCCGCGTCCGGGCTTCACCCCGTGCACGTGGCTGACCACCGTGGACCGGGACGACCTGATGGAGCGGGCGGCCGTCCTGTCCGCCAGGAAGCTCGGCGAGATCGACGATGCCCTCCGACTCGCTGAACAAGCACAGGAGCCGACCCCGGCAACGACCGCGAGGCTCAGCGAGATGAGGGACGCCCTCCGTCGCGGTGAGCTCGGGTAGACGGAGAAGGAGCCGCCGCCCGCGACGGCGTGGGTGATCTCGGGCGAGACGACCCACGCTGGACACCTGCCGCCTCGACGCCCCTCAGACGGCGACGCCACCGTCCTTGACCGCCCCGACGAACGCCGCCCAGCCATGCACCGAGAACCCATCGCGAAGCACAGCCTCTGGACTGGTGAGCCCGCATGCTGCGCGCTCCCGGACGGCAGCCACCCCGTGATCGCCGGACGCACTGCCTGGCCGCTTCCTACAAGGCGTTGTCCAGTGTCAGCATGAGCTCGGCGATCCGCCACCCACCGCCGGACCGGCGCAGGCCGAACGTGTAGACCCCGGTCGAGATCACCTGGATGCTCTCGCCGGTGTTCCTCGTCTGCACCAGATAGGCCCGCACCTCAGCGGTGGCGGCGTCTGTCGTGGTGACCACGACATTGCCCAGGTGGTGCCGCACCTTTCCGGTCTGGGCCGTGTGTCCGTCACGGACGAAGTCGAGGACCGCCGCACGTCCGCTGACCGGGCCGAGCACTCCCTGTCCGGGCATCGTGAAGGTCCAGGTGGTGTCTTCGGTCAGGATCGCTTCCAGTTCGGGCACATTCAGTTCGTCCAAGGCGTGGGCGTAGTGCGCCACCACCTGCCGGAGTTCGGCGATCACGAGACCACCGTCAGCACGATCTTGCCTTGGATGTGGCCCTGCGCGGCCCGCGTATGTGCGCTGCCCGCCTCCGGCAGCGAGTAGGTGCTGTCCACCCCGACCTGGAGCTTGCCCTCGTCGAACAGGTGCCCGATCTCGGCGAGCTGGGGGCCGTTGGAACGCACCTGAATGTTCGAGACGGTGATGCCCAGACGCGCCGTCTCTTCCGGGTCGTACTGGGCGAAGAACACCGGAAGCATGGTGCCGCCGCGCTTGAGCACGGTCAGGAAGCGTGAGCTGTGCGGGCCACCGACGGTGTCGATCACCAGGTCGACGCCGCTGACCACGTCCGCGGCCTGTGTCGTGGTGTAGTCGATGAACTCATCGGCGCCGAGCTTCCGCAGGAACTGCTCGTGCCGGCCCGAGGCCACCGCGATGACGTGTGCCCCCTTCCATTTCGCCAACTGCACCGCGAAGTGACCCACTCCACCGGCGGCCCCGTTGACCAGCACGGTCATCCCCGGCGTGATCGGCACCGGCTGGTGCACCTGACCGGTGAATGGAGACGGCACGTCGTGGCCGAGCTCAACCAGGAACTGCCAGGCCGTCAGCACGGCCATCGGTGCCCCGGCCGCCTGCACGTGGTCGATACCGGCCGGCTTGAGAGCAAGGTCCGAAGCAGGCGCGGCCACGTACTCGGCGTACGTCCGGCCGTCGAATCCGGGGAACCGCAGCATGCCGAAGACCTCGTCACCGACGGCGAACCCCGGCACGTCCGGAGCGACCGCCTGGACCACGCCCGACATGTCCGTTCCAGGGATCAGGGGGAACTCCAGCTCCGGCCTCATCTCGGCCGGCATGACCTTCATCCCCTCACGCAGGTACCAGTCCGGCGGGTTGATGCCCACCGCGTGCACCCGGACGAGCACCTCGCCCGGGCCGATCTCGGGAACCGGCACCTCGATGTACCGCAGAACTTCCGGCCCGCCCGCTTCGTGGAACTGGATCGCCTTCATCACGCCTGCCGCTTTCTCGGGGAAACGTTGCTCCCTCAGTCAAGGTCCAGGACGGCACGGCCGTCCAAGACCGGTTCGGCAACCTGCTCATTCCGAAACGGCATGACACGTACGCTGCAAGGGTGAACGATCTCGGACAGGACCTGGAACTGCGGCTCGTGCGCTACTTCACCGTGGTGGCAGCGCACCAGCACTTCGGCCGGGCCGCCGACGAACTGCACGTGGCCCAGCCGGCACTGAGCCGCCAGATCCAACGGCTCGAGAAACATCTCGGCACACGACTGCTGGACCGCATCCCCCAGGGCACCCGGCTCACTCCGGCCGGCCAGACGTTCCTGCCCCGGGCCCAAGCCCTGCTCCAGGCCGCCCGCCAGGCCGAACTGGCCGTGCGCGAACAGGGCCGGACCGAACGAATCGTCATCGGCTACGTCGAGGACCTGGTGGTCACTGCCGCCGTACGGGAACTGCGCCGCCGTCACCCGGACGCCGAGATCGCCACCCGGCATCTGAGCTGCCACGACGTCGGGGCACTGACCGACAAGCGCGTCGACGCCCTGATCGCGCGAGCTCCGCTGCCGCTCGCCGCCGACGACCTGTTCACCACCCCGCTGTACGACGAGCCCCGGATGCTCGTGGTCCCGCACGGCCATCCCCTGGCCGACCGCGAGTCGGTGACCGCGGAAGAACTGGCCGGCGAACAGGCGGCGCCGTGCGCGTTCGAGACCGCGGACTGGACTTCCTACCGAGTCCTCGGCGCCGGCCTGCCGCCGATCGAGAGCTACGAGGACAAGCTCGAACTCGTCGCGAGCGGCGAGGCGATCGCCGTGCTACCGGTCGGCGACCGACGCAGCTCACTGCGTCCCGACCTCGTCACCGTCCCGATCGAGGGCGCTCCCCCCAGCCAGGTCGTCCTGGTCAGCCGCAAAGGCGACCTGAATCCGATGATCAGGAATCTCCGGCTTGCCGCCAAGGCCGTCCTGACCGGGACAGGGCCCGGGCCCGGGGCCGGGTCGGCGATGGCCATGGGCGGCAGGTCTCCCAGGGCATGCTGAGCCGGTGTCCGGGCCCTGCGCGATGTGGCCGCCGGGCTGGCGGTGTCTGTCCGGGGAGCTGGTGCAGGACCTCCACGGAAGTCCTCCAGGACGGGGCGGTCGGCGATGAAGCAGAAACCCCACGGCGCGAGCCGTAGGACTCCCCCTCGTTCACGAGGGGGAGGAAGTCAAGTGAGGATGCTGGGCATGTCCGGTCGTGCGCTGAGTTTCGGAGTGGTGGCGGAAGCCTACGAACGGTTCCGGCCGGGGTATCCCGTCGAGCTGTTCGACATGGTGATGGCGTACGCGGGCCATCCGGTTCGGACCGCCCTCGAGATCGGCGCCGGGACCGGCAAGGCGACGCGTCTGTTCGCTCAGCGGGGGGTCATGGTGACCGCTACCGAGCCTGACAAGTCCATGCTCGCCGAGCTGCGCAAGCACGTGCCGACGGACGTCAGGACGGTGCAGGCCGCGTTCGAGGATCTGCGACCGAATGGTGAGCGGTTCGGGCTGGTCTACGCGGCAGCGGCGCTGCACTGGACGAACCCGGAGGGCCGGTGGTCACGCGTGGCCGAACTGCTGGAGCCGGGTGGCGTGTTCGCCTCGTGCGGCGGGCCGTTCCGGCTGGCCGACCCGGCTGTGGAGGACGCCGTTCGCGCGGCGCGAGCCCCGTTCCTGGAGAGCGACGAGATACCGTCCCCGGACGGGACGCCTCCGGACCACGACATGCAGTGGCCGGGTACGGAGCTGCGACGGTCCGAGTGGTTCACCGACGTTCAGCAGTCCGTGATCGAACGGCGCGTGACGGTGAGCGCCCGCGACTACGTCGGTCATCTCTCCACCGTCTCGGCCTATCTCGTCCTGCCGGCCGCGGAGCGGGACCAGGTGTTCCGGCAGATCGCGCGGGTACTGCCGGACACCGTCGACATGACCGCCGACATCACCGTCCATCTCGCGCGTCGGCGCCGCGAAGACTGATCCGGGCCCCCTCTCATAGGAAAGAATCAGTGAAGCTCACCCAGCCCCAGCCCCGCCCGAGCAACGGAGCCCCCACCCATGTCCCTCGCCCGCGTCCACAACTTCACCATCTCGCTCGACGGCTTCGGCACCGGCGAGGGCCAGTCCCTCGACGCGCCGTTCGGTCACGCCGGTGAGCGGCTGCACCAGTGGATGTTCACCACCCGGTTCTGGCACGAGATGACCGGCTCACCCGGCGGGACCGGTGGCGTCGACGACGCCTTCGCCCAGCAGTTCGCCCCCGGGATCGGCGCCGAGATCATGGGCGCCGGGAAGTTCGGCCCGCCCGGATGGCACGAGGACCCGGAGTGGAAAGGCTGGTGGGGTCCCAACCCTCCGTTCCACACCCCCACCTTCATCCTCACCCACCACCCGCGTCCCTCGATCGAGATGGAGGGCGGCACGACGTTCCACTTCCTGGACACGTCACCCGCCAAGGCGCTCGAGGCGGCCCGCGATGCGGCGGGCGGCCAGGATGTGCGGATCGGCGGCGGCCCCACCGTGGTCCGCGACTTCCTCGCCGCCGGACTGATCGACCACCTGCACACCGTGGTCGTCCCGGTCCTGCTCGGCCGGGGCGTACGCCTCTGGGACGGCCTGGAGGACCTCGAGAAGGACTACCAGGTCGAGGCCACCTCCTCGCCCACCGGAGTCACCCACGTGACCTTCACCCGTACGGCCGGCTGAACCGACCCAGGCCCCGCCTCAGAAAAAGACCGCCTCAGAGGAAGACCGCCTCAGAAAAAGACCCCGCACCGCAGCAACACATTCGCGTACGGCCGGGCCTCCCCCGTCCGTACGACCAGCCGTGCCCCCGCCGACAGCTTCTTGAGCCGCTCGTGCGTGACGAGCGTGAGGTCGGGGCCGGGGAAGCGCCCCTCCAGCAGCTTCGCCGCCCCCGGATTCGCCTCCCTTACCTCCGTCGCCGCTGTCGCACCCTCCACCACCAGCTCGCTCAGCAACCCGTCGAGGACCTCCGCGAAGGACGGCACCCCGGCCCGGAAGGCGAGGTCGACGACGCGCGGCCCGGCCGGGATCGGCATCCCGGCGTCGCACACCAGCACCCCGTCACCGTGGCCCAACTCGGCGAGCGCGCCCGAGAGATGACGGTTCAGGATTCCTCCCCGCTTCACAGCGCGTCGACCTCCTCGGCCGTGGGGAACGACTCCTGGGCGCCCGCCCGCGTCACCGCCGCCGCGCCCACCCGGGCCGCGTACGCCGCCGCCTCGGCCAACGACTCGCCCGCACCCAGCCGCCACGCCAGCGCGGCGGTGAACGCGTCGCCCGCCCCCGTCGTGTCCACGGCGTCCACCGGCACCGACGGCACCCGCACCCGCTCCCCGGCCCGTACGGCGATCAGCGCGCCCTCCGCGCCCAGCGTGATGACGACCGAGCGCGGCCCCAGCGCCAGCAGCGTCTTCGCCCAGTCCTCCGGCGAGTCGCCCAGCTCGGCGTCCGCACCGGCGATCACCCGGGCCTCGTGCTCGTTGACGATCAACGGGTCGCAGGCCGCCAGCACTTCACGCGGCAACGGGCGCGGAGGCGACGGGTTGAGGACGAACCGCCCCTCGGGGGACAGGTTCCGGACGACCTCCACGACCGACTCGAGCGGAATCTCCAGCTGCGCGGACACCACCCGGGCCGCCTGGAACAGGCTCCCGGCGGCCCGGACATCCCCGGGCACCAGCCGCCCGTTGGCACCCGGTGACACCACGATGCTGTTGTCGCCGGAGGGGTCCACCGTGATCAGCGCGACCCCCGTGGGCGCCCCGCCGACCAGGACACCCACCGTGTCGACACCGGCGTCCCGCAGCGAGTCGAGCAGCAGACGTCCGTGGTCGTCGTTGCCGACCCGGGCGAGGAGGGCCGTACGTGCCCCCAACCGGGCTGCGGCGACCGCCTGGTTCGCGCCCTTGCCCCCCGGGTGGACGACCAGGTCGGACCCGAGCACCGTCTCACCGGCCGCGGGCCGCCGCTCGACCACGGTGACCAGGTCGGCGTTGGCCGATCCCACGACCAGCAGGTCGTAGTCGTACATGAAGAGTCTCCCCATACAGATCATTTGTACCGGCTGACGGACGGTCAGTCGGCAAAACGCCCGGTTCGGTCGGCCGGTCCGGCAGCGGGCAGGCCGGGCGGCCTCGACAAAGAGGCGCCGCCCGGCCGTTCCCGCTCTCCCCGCTACCCCTGGTGGGGGGCGGGCTCAGCCGCCGAACGCCGCCACGTTCTCCTTCGTGACCACCTTCACCGGCACCATCACCGCCTTCTCGACATCCTTCTTCTCGGCAACTCGCAGCGCGTTCTGCACCGCGATCCTCCCGAGCTCCTTCGGCTGCTGGGCCACCGACGCGTACAGCGAGCCGTCCGCGACCGCCTTCAGCCCGTCGGGTGTGCCGTCGAAACCGATGACCTGCACCGACTTGCCGGCCTTGCTGCCGAGCGCCTTGATCGCGCCGAGCGCCATCTCGTCGTTCTCGGCGAAGACACCGGTGATACCGGGGTTGGCCTGGAGGAGGTTGGTCATGACGTCGAGGCCCTTGGTGCGGTCCCAGTCGGCGGGCTGCTTGGCGACGACCTTGATGCCCGGGTAGGCCTTCAGCCCTTCGGCGAAGCCGGCCCCGCGCTCACGGCTGGCGGAGGTGCCCGCCTGGCCCTGCAGGACGATGATCTCGCCCTCGCCGCCCAGCTTCTCGGCGAGCGCCTTCGCGGCCAGCTTGCCGCCGGCCGTGTTGTCGGAGGCGACGAGCGTGGCGGTGTCGGCGTTGTTGACCGACCGGTCGACCGCGACGAGTGGGATACCGGACTTGTTCACGGCCCGTGCGGCCGGGCCCGTCGCGTCCGAGTCCACCGGGTTGACGATGATCGCCCCGAGGCCCGAACTGGTGAAGTTCTGCAGCTGGTTGGCCTGCTGGGAGGCGTCGTTCTGGGCGTCCGTGACGGTCAGGTCCACGCCCAGCTTCTTGGCCTCCGCCTGTGCGCCGGCCCGGATCTGCACGAAGAAGGGGTTGTTGAGCGTTGACAGGGACAGGCCCACCTTCTGGCTCGTCGCGGACGACGAGCCACTGTGGAGCAGGGAAGTGGCACCCACGACGGCCGTCGCGACCACAGCGGCAAGGACGTACGTCAGCGCCTGCTTGCGCCGGTCCCCACCACCGGCCGCCCCGGCGGGCGCCACCGTCGCCCCGCTCTTCCTGCGCACCGTGTCGAGCAGCACCGCCAGCGCGATCACGACACCGATGACGACCTGCTGCCAGAACGCGGACACCGAGAGCAGGTTGAGGCCGTTCCTGAGCACCGCCAGGATCAGCGCGCCGATCAGCGTCCCGGACGCCTTACCGGTACCGCCGGCCAGCGAGGCGCCACCGATGACCACCGCCGCGATGGCGTCCAGCTCGTACCCCTGCGCGGCCTGCGGCTGCGCCGAGGACAGCCGCGACGCGAGGACGATGCCCGCGGCGGCGGCGAACAGCCCGGACAGGGCGTAGATCGCCAGCTTCTGCCGCTTCACCCGCAGCCCGGAGAGCCGGGCCGCCTCCTCGTTGCCGCCGATCGCGTACATGGAGCGACCCAGGTACGTACGGCCGAGAATGAACGCGGTGATCAGCCCCATGGCCACCATCACCAGCACGGGCACCGGCAGCCAGCCGCCCAGCGTGTCACCGAGGTGCGAGACCGAGTCGGGGAACGCGATCGGCGAGCCCTGCGAGATCACCAGGGACAGTCCGCGCCCCACCGACAGCATGGCGAGCGTCGCGATGAACGGCGGCAGCTTCCCGTACGAGATCAGGAAGCCGTTGACCAGGCCGCACGCGATGCCGGTGAGGACGGCCAGGACGACCGCCATCGCGACCGGTACGCCCTCCGAAGTCGCCGCCCAGGCAAGGACGGTGGCCGACAGGGCGGCGACCGAACCGACCGACAGGTCGATGCCCGCCGAGACGATCACGAAGGTGACGCCGAAGGCGAGAACGGCCGTCACGGCCGCCTGGACACCCACGTTGAGCAGGTTGTCCGTGGTCAGGAAGTCGCCGGACAGCGCCGACATCGCGATGACGAGGACGATGAGCGCGCTCAGCGCGCCGTTGTCGAGCAGGACGCGGCGCAGGCCGCTCGTGGCGCCACTCGCGCCCGTAGTGCTCTTGAGCGTGTCAGTGGCCACGAGAGCCCTCCACAGCAGTAGTTCCGGAAGTTCCGACAGAGGTGGGTGTGCCGACGGCGAGTGCCATCACGGAATCCTGGGTGGCCTCGGCGGCCGTGAGTTCACCGGCGATCCGGCCCTGTGCCATCACCAGCACCCG
Organism: Streptomyces sp. ME02-8801-2C; assembly: GCF_033793965.1. Taxonomy (NCBI): domain Bacteria; kingdom Bacillati; phylum Actinomycetota; class Actinomycetes; order Kitasatosporales; family Streptomycetaceae; genus Streptomyces; species Streptomyces sp. ME02-8801-2C. The sequence continues at coordinate 530,880 of NZ_JARAXP010000006.1, forward strand.
GTCGCTCATGCCGAGCACCTCGGGCAGATCGCTGGAGATCATCAGTACGGCGGCGCCGGCGGCCGTCAGCTCGTTGATCAGCTGGTAGATCTCGACCTTCGCGCCGACATCGATCCCGCGCGTCGGCTCGTCGAGGATCAGCACACTGGTGTTCGCGAGCAGCCACTTGCCGATGACGACCTTCTGCTGGTTGCCCCCGGAGAGGGTGCGCACATGCTGGCCGAGCCCGGCCATCCGTACGCCCAGCTGCTCGGCGACCTTCACGGCGGCGGCCCGCTGCCCCTTGAGGTCGACCAGGCCGCCCCTGGTCGCGGCCCGCAGGGTGACCAGGCCGAGGTTCTCCTCCACGGAGGCGTCGAGCACCAGCCCCTGCCCCTTGCGGTCCTCGGGCACGAGCCCGATCCCGGCGGCCATGGCGGCCCCGACATCGCTCCCGCGCACGGCGGCGCCCGCCACGGTCACGGTCCCCTGGTCGTAGGGATCGGCGCCGAACACGGCGCGCGCGACCTCCGTACGCCCGGCCCCGACCAGCCCCGCGATGCCGACGACCTCACCTGCCCGCACCTCGAAGCCCACGTCGTGGAAGACACCGTCCCGGGTGAGCCCCTCGACCTTGAGGAGGGCGGCGCCGGTCTCGGGGGCCTCCCTCGGGTACTGCTGTTCGATCGACCGTCCGACCATCAGCCGTACGAGCTCGTCCGCCGGCGTGTCGGCCGGCACCTGTCCGACGCTCCTGCCGTCCCGGATCACCGTCACCCGGTCGCCCAGGGCGGCGATCTCCTCCAAGTGATGGGTGATGAACACGATCCCGACACCGTCCTCGCGCAGCCTGCGCACAATCGCGAACAGCTTCTCGACCTCCTCGGAGGTGAGCACGGCGGTCGGCTCGTCCATGATCAGGACCCGTGCGTCCAGGCTCAGCGCCTTCGCGATCTCGACCATCTGGAGCCGCGCGATACCGAGTTCACGCACGCGCGCGCGTGGAGACACGTTCACACCCACGCGCTCCAGGAGGACGGCGGCCTCGGCCTCCATCCGCTTGCGGTCGATCACCCCGTAGCGACGCGGCTGCCGCCCCAGGAAGATGTTCTCGGCGACCGTCAGATCGGGGACCAGGTTGAACTCCTGGTAGATGGTGGCGATCCCGAGCCGTTCGGAATCCTGCGCCCCGTGGATACGGGTCTCCTCGCCGTCGACGAGGACTCGGCCGGCATCGGGGCGGTAGGCGCCGGAGAGCATCTTGATGAGGGTGCTCTTGCCCGCGCCGTTCTCCCCGAGCAGTACGTGCACCTCGCCCCGGCGCAGCTCGAAGTCGACGCCGTCGAGCGCGACCACACCGGGGAAGGACTTCCGTATGCCTTCGATGCGCAGCAACTCGTCCGGGTTGCTCACGGCTGGCTCCTGTTCGTCACGGGGGGCTGTGCAGAGGGGGTCGCGGGGGCCGGCTCACCGCACGACCGCCGTACGACGAGACGCGCGGCCAGCGTCACGGACTGCGGGGGCCGTCCCTCGATCAGGTCGACCAGCGCCCGGACGGCGGCCCGCCCCAGCTCGCCGGTCGGCTGCGCTATGGCCGTGACCGGCGGATCGGTGTGCACGAACCAGGGGATGTCGTCGAAGGCCGCGAGCGCGATGTCCCGCGGAACACGCATCCCACGCGCGCGTACGGCGTCCAGGGCGCCCAGCGCCATCAGGTTGTCGGCCGCGAAGACGACCTCGGGCGGCTCGGCCAGGTCGAGGAAGGCGTCCGTCACCCGGCGCCCGCTCTCGGCCTGGAAGTCGCCCTGCCCGATGTAGGCGTCGGGCAGCGGCAGTCCGTACTCGGCCAGGGCCTCCCTGAAGGCCTCGACGCGCTCACTGCCGGTGGTGGTGGCCGCCGGACCCGCGATGATCGCGAGCCGCCGGTGACCGAGCCCGTACAGGTGGGAGACGAGATCCCGGACCGCTGAGCGCCCGTCCGCCCGTACGACCGGCACGTCCACGCCCGGGATCCAGCGGTCCACGAAGACCATCGGGGTGCCCCCGCGCGCGGTGTCGAGCATGAGCGGGGAGCCGCCGTCGGTGGGGGAGACGAGGAGGCCGTCGATACGGCGGTCCAGCAGGGTCCGTACGTGGTGGTCCTGGAGGTCGGGGCGTTCGTCGGCGTTGCCGATGATCACGCTGTAGCCGAGGGCGCGGGCCTCCTCCTCGACCGAGCGGGCCAGGGTCGCGAAGTAGGGGTTCAGCACATCGCTGATGACCAGGCCGAGGGTGCGGGTCTGGTCGGTGCGCAGGGAACGGGCGAGGGTGTTCGGGCGGTAGCCCAGCGTCTCGACGGCGGCCAGCACGCGCGTGCGTGCGTCCTCGCTGACCGACGGATGGTCGTTCAGGACCCGCGACACCGTGGCGACGGACACGCCCGCCTCGGCGGCGACGTCCTTGATGCTCGCCATCGCCGGACCACCTCCTTGTGGTTCCGTAGCCGCGTGGAATCGATTACACGGCTGTTCGAGGACTGATGGAATCGATTACAAACGAATAAATCAAGCCCCTGGCCGATTCCCGATACCGGATCGTGATGGGCGCCGCCCGGGCTCCGTGCGGTCGCGGACCCGGGTCGGCGGGGGCCACGCTGGAGGGGGAGCAGCCTGCTCCTGGGTCTGTCCATGGCCCGTCCGGGGCCTGCGAGGGCCGTCACGGGCCGGAGCGGAGGAGTCATGACGGCAACGACCCGGCACGACACGCCCGTCGCACTCGAAGGCGATGGCGTGGAACTGCGGACACAGGTGATCGGCGGAGGCTTCTCGGTCGGTTACGTGACCCTCCCCGAGGGCGTGCACATGGGCCCGGCGTTCAAGGGCCTGCCCGGCGACGCCTGTCAGTGCCCGCACTGGGGCTGCCTGCTCAAGGGCCGGCTGCTGATGCACACCGACGAGGGCGAGGAGACGTACGAGGCGGGCCAGGCGTACTACTGGGCGCCCGGCCATGTCCCCGAGGCCCTGGAGGACTGCGAGCTGGTGGAGTTCTCCCCGACGGAGGACTTCGAGAAGGTCCTCGACCACATCAGGTCCGCCATGGGGTGAACCCTTTCGCAGGCCGTTGTCCCCAGGCCCCGGCCGACTGTCGGTGCCGGGCGGTAGCGTCGGATCATGTCGAATCAGGCGGGCGGTCCGAAGCAGGCGGGGCGGGGGGAACGGCAACTGGCCGTCCTCGAAGGCGTCCTGGAGCGGATCACGTACGCCAACGAGGACAACGGGTACACGGTCGCCCGGGTCGACACCGGCCGCGGCGGCGGCGACCTCCTCACCGTCGTGGGCGCGCTGCTCGGCGCCCAGGTCGGCGAGTCGCTGCGGATGGAGGGCCGCTGGGGCTCCCACCAGCAGTACGGCAAGCAGTTCACCGTCGAGAACTACACGACCGTCCTGCCCGCCACCGTCCAGGGCATCCGCCGCTATCTCGGGTCGGGACTGGTGAAGGGCATCGGCCCCATCTTCGCCGACCGGATCACCCAGCACTTCGGCCTGGACACCCTGCGGATCATCGAGGAGGAGCCCAAGCGGCTCATCGAGGTGCCGGGCCTCGGCCCCAAGCGCACGAAGAAGATCGCCGACGCCTGGGAGGAACAGAAGGCGATCAAGGAGGTCATGCTCTTCCTCCAGACCGTCGAGGTCTCCACCTCGATCGCCGTGCGCATCTACAAGAAGTACGGCGACGCCTCGATCTCGGTCGTCAAGAACCAGCCCTACCGCCTCGCGTCCGACGTCTGGGGCATCGGCTTCCTCACCGCCGACAAGATCGCCCAGTCCGTCGGCATCCCGCACGACAGCCCCGAGCGCGTCAAGGCGGGCCTCCAGTACGCCCTTTCGCAGGCCACCGACCAGGGCAACTGTTACCTCCCCGAGGAACGGCTGATCGCGGACGCGGTCAAACTCCTCCAGGTCGACACGGGCCTAGTCATCGAGTGCCTCGCCGAACTCGCGGCACCCCCGGAGGAGGGCGAGGACCCCGGAGTCGTACGGGAGAAGGTCCCGGGTCCGGACGGCGACTCGGAACCGGTGACGGCCGTCTACCTGGTCCCCTTCCACCGCGCCGAACTCTCCCTCTCCGCCCAGCTGTTGCGCCTCCTGCGCACCGGCGAGGACCGGATGCCCGTCTTCCACGACGTGGCCTGGGACAAGGCGCTGGCCTGGCTCCAGAGCCGTACGGGAGCCGATCTCGCCCCCGAGCAGGAGGCGGCCGTCCGGCTCGCGCTGACGCAGAAGGTCGCGGTCCTCACCGGCGGACCGGGCTGCGGCAAGTCCTTCACGGTCCGCTCGATCGTGGAGCTGGCCCGCGCCAAGAAGGCCAAGGTCGTTCTCGCCGCCCCGACCGGCCGCGCAGCCAAACGCCTCGCCGAACTCACCGGCGCCGAGGCGTCCACCGTCCACCGCCTCCTCGAACTGAAACCCGGCGGCGACGCGGCCTACGACCGGGACCGCCCGCTCGACGCCGACCTGGTGGTGGTGGACGAGGCCTCGATGCTGGACCTGCTGCTCGCCAACAAGCTGGTGAAGGCGGTGGCCCCGGGAGCGCACCTGCTGTTCGTCGGGGACGTGGACCAACTCCCCAGCGTCGGCGCGGGCGAAGTCCTGCGGGACCTGCTCGCCGAGGGCAGCCCGGTCCCCGCCGTCCGGCTCACCAAGGTCTTCCGGCAGGCCCAGCAGTCGGGCGTCGTGACGAACGCGCACCGGATCAACTCCGGGCAGCATCCGCTCACGGACGGCATGAAGGACTTCTTCCTCTTCGTCGAGGACGACACGGAGGAGGCCGGCCGGCTCACCGTGGATGTGGCTGCACGACGAATTCCGGCCAAGTTCGGCCTCGATCCCCGACGGGACGTCCAGGTGCTCGCGCCGATGCACCGGGGCCCGGCGGGCGCCGGCAACCTCAACGGGCTGCTCCAGCAGGCGATCACTCCGGGGCGTCCCGGCCTCCCCGAGAAGCGGTTCGGCGGCCGGGTCTTCCGGATCGGCGACAAGGTCACCCAGATCCGCAACAACTATGACAAGGGCGAGAACGGCGTCTTCAACGGCACCGTCGGCGTCGTCACCTCCCTCGACGAGGTGGAGCAGCGCCTCACCGTACTGACGGACGAGGACGAGGAAGTGCCGTACGACTTCGATGAGCTGGACGAACTCGCCCACGCGTACGCCGTGACCATCCACCGTTCCCAGGGCAGCGAGTACCCGGCGGTGGTCATCCCGGTCACCACGGGCGCGTGGATGATGCTCCAGCGCAACCTTCTGTATACGGCCGTCACCCGGGCCAAGAAGCTGGTGGTCCTGGTCGGTTCCCGCAAGGCGATAGGCCAGGCGGTGCGCACGGTGTCGGCTGGACGGCGCTGCACCGCACTGGACTTCAGGCTGAAGTCGTAGCCGTTGCGGGCCGAAGTCGCCGTGATCGCCAAAAATGATCGATCAAATGAGTCACAAAGGTCACAGAGCACTTCCGGAACCAGGTCGGAGGGGGGCAGGATGAGTTAGTTGGCGGCACTGAGTGCCGCCAATAGGCCCAATGGTCGACCCCGAGTGCACTCTCCTGCGCCAAATGGGGGATGGTAGAGACAGTCAGGGCACCTCGAAGAAGAGGCACAACGTCGGTGAGGGATGACGTGAGCGAGCACACCAACAACGCTGTAGTACTGCGGTTCGGCGACGGCGAGTACACCTACCCGGTGATCGACAGCACCGTCGGCGACAAGGGCTTCGACATCGGGAAGCTCCGCGCTCAGACCGGTCTGGTGACGCTGGACAGCGGCTACGGCAACACCGCCGCCTATAAATCCGCGATCACCTACCTCGACGGTGAGGAGGGCATCCTCCGGTACCGCGGGTACCCCATCGAGCAGCTCGCCGAGCGGTCCACCTTCCTCGAGGTGGCGTTCCTGCTGATCAACGGTGAGCTTCCGACCGTCGACGAGCTCTCCGTGTTCAAGAACGAGATCACGCAGCACACCCTGCTGCACGAGGACGTCAAGAACTTCTACCGCGGTTTCCCGCGCGACGCGCACCCGATGGCGATGCTGTCGTCGGTGGTCTCGGCGCTGTCGACGTTCTACCAGGACAGCCACAACCCGTTCGACGAGAAGCAGCGCAACCTTTCGACGATCCGGCTGCTCGCCAAGCTTCCGACCATCGCCGCGTACGCGTACAAGAAGTCGATCGGTCACCCCTTCGTCTACCCGCGCAACGACCTCGGTTACGTCGAGAACTTCCTGCGCATGACGTTCTCGGTGCCGGCGCAGGAGTACGACCTCGACCCGGTCGTCGTCTCCGCCCTCGACAAGCTGCTGATCCTGCACGCCGACCACGAGCAGAACTGTTCGACGTCGACGGTCCGTCTGGTCGGCTCCTCCCAGGCCAACATGTTCGCGTCGATCTCGGCCGGTATCTCCGCGCTCTGGGGCCCGCTGCACGGCGGCGCCAACCAGTCCGTGCTGGAGATGCTCACGGGCATCCAGGCGGGCGGCGGCGACGTCGACTCCTTCATCCGCAAGGTGAAGAACAAGGAGGACGGCGTCCGCCTGATGGGCTTCGGCCACCGGGTGTACAAGTCCTTCGACCCGCGCGCGAAGATCATCAAGGCCGCCGCGCACGACGTCCTCTCGGCTCTCGGCAAGTCCGACGAGCTGCTGGACATCGCGTTGAAGCTGGAGGAGCACGCGCTCTCCGACGACTACTTCGTCTCGCGCAACCTCTACCCGAACGTCGACTTCTACACGGGCCTCATCTACCGCGCGATGGGCTTCCCGACCGAGATGTTCACGGTCCTGTTCGCCCTGGGCCGCCTCCCGGGCTGGATCGCCCAGTGGCACGAGATGATCAAGGAGCCCGGTTCGCGCATCGGGCGCCCGCGCCAGATCTACACGGGCGTGGTGGAGCGGGACTTCGTGCCGGTCGAACAGCGTTGACGGACGTGCCGGTGACGGGGCTGGTTTTTTAGGGGCGCGGGGCCGCATCGATTTGCGGCTCCGCCGCGGGGCGCGACCAGCCCCCACCGGCCGAAAGCCGGCAACGATCCGTAGCTCCAGCAAGAACCCGCAAAAGCGGAAGGCGCCCTGTCGACGGTCCCCCCACGGGCCGGCGTACAGGGCGCCTTCCCATGTCCCGGTGCGGATTCCCCCCACGGGATCCGGCCGGGCGTTTCGGAGGACAGCGCCTGAATTCGCTATCACTGGTGTGCAGGCTGCCGGGGCAACCGTTGTTGTGCGTACCGCCATAGTGACGGCTGTTGAGCAAAACGAGCAAAACTCGTCGTACTCCTGCTGTGTGCGGTCTGCCGGGACGCGCACGCTGGGGTGGGCCGCTCAAGCTTCCCGGTGTACGTGTCCCGGCAACGCATTTCCGAGGACGTCCCCCAAGACATCCTCAGACGTCAGCCTGCGCCCCCCAAGACGCTGGTCCGACATCGCCAACTTAGACCTTCGAAGCCCTTCGATGGTTACCTTCACAGCAGTGTGATCTGCGTCTCTCGCAGCGTCCTCGGATACGCCAGATCCCGGTTGTCGCGACCGGGGCCCAAGCGTAAGGAAGATGCGGGAGCCTTGTGAAGAGCTTATGTGAGGCTCGCGCCGGACTCCATAGGGGCTATGGCATCTACTTGTGCGTACTGCCGGTAACTTCGGCAGGTCGGGGGCCGATCTCAGCGGAACGTGCGCAGTCGGAGGCTGTTCGTCACCACGAACACCGAGGAGAAGGCCATCGCCGCCCCCGCGATCATCGGATTGAGCAGTCCGGCGGCGGCCAGGGGCAGCGCGGCCACGTTGTAGCCGAAGGCCCACACCAGGTTGCCCTTGATGGTCGCGAGCGTCTTCCGTGACAGCCGGATGGCGTCGGCGGCCACCCGCAGGTCCCCGCGCACCAGCGTCAGATCGCTCGCCTCGATCGCCGCGTCCGTGCCCGTACCCATCGCCAGGCCCAGATCGGCGGTGGCCAGCGCCGCCGCGTCGTTGACCCCGTCGCCCACCATCGCGACGGTCCGCCCCTCGCCCCGCAGTCGCCGTACGACGTCGACCTTCTCCTCGGGCAGGACCTCCGCGAACACCTGGTCGATACCGACCACCTTCGCCACCGCCTCCGCGACCGCCCGGTTGTCCCCGGTCAGCAGCATCGGCGTCAGCCCCAGCGAGCGCAGCTCGCGCACGGCCTCGGCGCTGGTCTCCTTGACCGCGTCGGCGACGGTGAGGACACCGCGCGCCTGCCCGTCCCAGGCGACCACGACGGCAGTACGTCCGCTGCTCTCGGCCTCCGCCTTCGCGTGGGCCAGCGCCTGCAGGAGCGGCCCCGACAGCCCGTCCGCGAGCCGTCCGACGGCCACCTCGTGCCCGTCCACCCGCCCGCGTACGCCCCTGCCGGGCACGTTCTCGAAGGCCTCGGCCGCCGGCAGCGCCCCGACCCGTTCCTCCGCCCCCGCGGCCACCGCTCGGGCGACCGGGTGCTCGGAGGCGTGTTCGAGGGCGCCCGCGAGCCGCAGCACCTGCCGCTCGTCGGTCCCCTCGGCGACGTACACCTCCTGGAGGGTCATCCGGCCGGTGGTGACCGTGCCCGTCTTGTCCAGGACGATCGTGTCGACGCGGCGCGTGGACTCCAGGACCTCCGGACCCTTGATGAGGATGCCGAGCTGCGCCCCGCGCCCGGTGCCGACCATCAGCGCGGTCGGGGTGGCGAGACCCAGCGCGCACGGGCACGCGATGATCAGGACGGCGACGGCGGCGGTGAACGCGGCGACCGTGTCACCCGTGACGCCGAGCCAGACCCCGAACGTACCGAGCGCGATCAGCAGCACCACCGGTACGAAGATCGCGGAGATCCGGTCGGCCAGCCGCTGCACCTCAGCCTTGCCGTTCTGCGCGTCCTCCACCAGCCGGGCCATCCGCGCGAGCTGGGTGTCCGTACCGACCCGGGTGGCCTCGACGACCAGCCGGCCCCCGGCGTTCACGGTCGCGCCCGTGACGGCGTCCCCAGCGCCCACGTCGACCGGCGCGGACTCACCGGTCAGCATCGACGCGTCGACCGCCGAGACACCCTCGACGACCGTACCGTCCGTGGCGATCTTCTCCCCGGGCCGTACGACGAACCGGTCCCCGATCGCCAACTCGCTCACCGGGACCCGCACTTCACGCCCGCCGCGCAGCACGGAGACGTCCTTCGCCCCCAGTTCCATCAGGGCCCGTAGCGCCGCGCCCGAGCGCCGCTTGGCGCGGGCCTCCAGGTAACGCCCGAGCAGGATGAACGCGATGACCCCGGCGGCGACCTCGAGATAGATCTGCGAGGTGCCGCCGCTGCGGGAGGCGGTGAACGAGAAGCTCTCCTGTATCCCCATGCCCTCCATGCCGTCCATCCCCGGCACCGGGGGCCGGCCCGCGTCGCCCCAGAACAGCGCCCACAGGGACCAGCCGTACGCGGCGAGCGTGCCGACCGACACCAGGGTGTCCATGGTGGCCGCGCCGTGTCGGGCGTTGGTGAACGCGGCCCGGTGCAAAGGCAGTCCGCCCCAGACGACGACCGGCGAGGCGAGCGTCAGCGCGAGCCAGTGCCAGTTGTCGAACTGGAGAGCGGGAATCATGGACATCAGGACGACGGGCACGGCGAGCAGTACGGCGACGACGAGCCGCTGCCGCAGACCGGCCAGCTCGGGGTCGTCGTCCCGCTCGGCCGCGGGCGCCTCCGTCACCGCCGGCGGGGGCGGCTCCTCGGCCGTGTACCCCGTCTTCACGACGGTGGCGATGAGGTCGTCGACCCCGACCCCTTCGCCGTACGAGACCTTGGCCTTCTCCGTCGCGTAGTTGACCGTGGCGAAGACGCCGTCCATGCGGTTGAGCTTCTTCTCGACGCGGGCCGCGCAGCTGGCACACGTCATCCCGCCGATGGTCAGCTCGACCTCGTGGGGCGTGACTATCGGGGGCTTCTCGGTGCTGGCACTGGTGCTGGTCATGGTCACCGCGTCCCTACGGGGTCAGGCCCGGCCGGCGAGCTCGAAGCCCGCCTCGTCCACCGCGGCGCGGACGGCGGCCTCATCGAGCGGGGCCTCGGACACCACGGTGACCTCGCCGGTGGCGGCGACGGCCTTCACCGAGGTGACCCCGGCGAGCTCGGAGATCTCGGCCGAGACCGAGCCCTCGCAGTGCCCGCAGCTCATACCGGTCACCTGGTAGACGGCGGTGACGGAACCGGGGGTGTCGGTCTGGGCGGTCATGTCGTTGCTCCTCTTCGAGGTGTGGCTCACGAGCCTTGTGAGTCTCACCCTACTATACCCCTGGGGGGTACTCGTCTCGCGACAGTGGCAAGATCTCCGGTACGGGGACGACGACGGCGACGCGAGGGTGAGGACGAGGGCGTATGCGCGCGGTGGTGTTCGAGCGGTACGGGGAGCCGGCCGAGGTACGGGAGGTGCCGGACCCGGTGCCCGCGCCGCACGGCGTCGTGGTGCGCGTCGAGGCCACCGGGCTGTGCCGCAGCGACTGGCACGGCTGGATGGGCCACGACCCCGACATCGAGCTGCCGCACGTGCCCGGCCATGAACTCGCCGGTGTCGTCGAGGCGGTCGGCGCCGGGGTGAGCGGCTGGCGGGCCGGCGACCGGGTCACCGTGCCCTTCGTGTGCGCCTGCGGGAGCTGCCCGTCCTGTGCGGCCGGCGACCAGCAGGTGTGCGAACGGCAGACGCAGCCGGGCTTCACGCACTGGGGTTCGTTCGCGGAGTTCGTGGCGCTGGACCACGCCGACGTCAACCTCGTCGCCGTACCCGAGGGGATGTCCTTCGGGACGGCGGCTTCCCTGGGCTGCCGGTTCGCGACGGCGTACCGGGCGGTGGTGCAGCAGGGCCGGGTGGCGGCGGGGGAGTGGGTCGCCGTGCACGGATGCGGGGGTGTGGGCCTGTCCGCGGTGATGATCGCGGCGGCCGCCGGGGCCAGGGTCGTCGCGGTCGACGTGTCGCCCGGAGCGCTGGAACTGGCGCGGAAGTTCGGCGCGGCGGAGTGCGTGAACGCGGCCACGACCGACGACACGGCGGCGGCCGTACGTGAACTGACCGGCGGCGGCGCCCAGTTGTCGCTGGACGCGCTCGGCTCACCGGTGACCTGCGCGGCCTCGGTGAACGGCCTGCGCCGCAGAGGCCGCCACGTCCAGGTGGGCCTGCTCCCGTCATCGACGGGCACAACCCCGGTCCCGATGGCCCGCGCGATCGGCCTGGAACTGGAACTCCTGGGCAGCCACGGCATGGCCGCCCACACCTACCCGCCGATGCTGGAGCTGGTGCGCGCGGGCGTACTGCGGCCGGAGCTGCTGGTCACGTCCACCATCCCGCTGCCCGAGGCTCCGGCCGCGCTGGCCGAGATGGGTACGGCGGCGGGCGCGGGCGTGACGGTCATCGAGCCGTGGCGCTGACCCCGGCCTTGGCCGCCCACTCGTGGTCGAGGATCGCCATCAGCACCTCGTCGGCCCACTCGCCGTCCCGCAACTGGACCTCCCGGCGGGTCCCTTCCACCACGAAGCCGACCTTCTCGTAGACGCGCAGGGCCCGGTGGTTGTGGGCCCAGGCCGCCAACTCGATGCGATGCAGCCCGAGTTGCTCGAAGCCGTAGGCCACGATGAGCCGGGTCGCCTCGGTACCGAGACCGCGTCCACGGCCCCTCGGGCCCAGCAGCGTACGGAAGTTGCAGCTGCGGGCGGCCGGATCCCACTCGTTCAGCACGACCTCGCCCACGAGTTCACCGGTGACGCGGTCGGTGACGGCGAGGTCGAGGCGGTCTGTCTGCGCGGACCGGGAGCCGTACCAGGAACGCAGGCGCTCGAGGGTGATCTCGCTGGTCGGATCGAAGGTGAAGCGGATCACCTCGGGGTCCTCGACGATCTCGGCGATCACCTCGGCATCGGCCTCGGTGAACGGCCGCAGCACAGTCCTGTCGCCGGTGAGGACGGGTTTGACGGAGAAGTCCACGGAGTCGTTGCTCATGCTGCGCACTGTGCCCCACTCGCGAGCGGGGCACAGGTGAATATTCGCAGGCCCTCAGCCCTCGGCTGTCAGTCGTCTCTTCGGCCCCGGTTGCCCGGTCGGGAGGCGACCCACGCCCGGACCGTGTCCGCGTACCAGTAGGGCTTGCCGCTCTCCACGTGGTCGGGCGCCGGCAGCAGACCGTGTTTGCGGTACGAGCGCACGGTGTCCGGCTGGACGCGGATGTGTGCGGCGATCTCTTTGTACGACCAGAGTCGTCGGTCGGTCATCGGTGCACCTCCCTGCGCGCGCGTCACGGAGTCGGCGAGGGTCGGCCGTCGGGGGAGCCGGACGTCGCGCTTGGCGATCACAAAGCCATTGCCCGTTGAACGACCTGTTGTCACCCTGGGTCAGGGCCTGTTGACAAAACGTAACCGACATCCCGAGTACGTGAGACATGCGTGACGGAAAGGGAGCTTTTGTGACGCAAGTGCCGCAAAGACGCACCCCCGCAGACCGGAGTGGCACGTTGACCCGCAGAGCGCACACCGGTAGGGGGGTCGCGGAACGCGCCCCCGTCAGGGGCGCGGGGAACTGCGCGACAAGCCCCCAACGGGCCCGCAGGCAAAAACGGCCCACCCTGCGGAGCTATGCCCCGCAGGACCGCAGAAACGCCCGAGTCCGCTGCGCGATCGGCAGCGGCTTGTCCGGCTCGCACGGATACATGTCCTGCTCGACGATCGCGAACAGATCCACGTCCAGCTTCTGCGCGGCGGCCAGGACCGGACCCAACTCCGGTACGCCGGCCGGGGGTTCGCACATGACACCGCGGGCGACCGCCGGACCGAACGGCACCTCGTTCGCCCGTACGTCCGCGAGGATCTCGGGGTCGACCTGCTTGAGGTGCAGATAGCCGATCCGCTCGCCGTAGGTCTCGATCAGCTTGACGCTGTCGCCGCCGCAGTAGGCGTAGTGACCCGTGTCGAGGCAGAGCGAGACGAGCGACGAGTCCGTGCCGTCCAGGAAGCGTGTGACGTTCGCCTCGCTGTCGATGTGGGTGTCGGCGTGCGGGTGGACGACGATCTGGAGGCCGTACCGCTCCCGCACCTCGTGTCCGAGCCGCTCGGTCAGCGTGGTCAGGTTGCGCCACTGCTCGGGCGTCAGGGTGTCCGGCTCGAGCACCACACCGGTCTTGTCGTCCCGCCAGAAGGACGGGATGACCACCAGGTGGGACGCGCCCATGGCCTGGGCCAGCACCGCGTTGTCCGCGACGTGCGCCCAGGTCTTCTCCCAGACGGATTCGCCGTGGTGGAGCCCGGTGAACACCGTGCCGGCGGACACCTTCAGGCCGCGCTTGGCGGTCTCCTCGGTGAGGACGGCGGGGTCGGTCGGCAGGTACCCGTACGGGCCCAGCTCGATCCACTCGTACCCGGACTGCGAGACCTCGTCGAGGAAGCGCTGCCAGGGAACCTGCTGCGGGTCGTCCGGGAACCACACGCCCCAGGAGTCGGGCGCCGAGCCGACCCGGATGCGCGACAGAGCGGAACCCGAAGAGGAGGAAGGGGACGTAGTCATGGGCGTCAGCTTCAGCCGACGCCCGGACGCGTGTCAAGGTCTGGTCCGAATGTCCGGACAAAGTATTGACAGGGCTCGGTGAGGCGGGCTAGACCTGAGGGCGAGCCGCTGCGCCGATCGGCGTGCCGAACCGATGTGCGAGCCGCGCGAGCCGCGTCAGCCGAAGAAACGCGAAGGGAAGTCGATGGCGTACGACCTGATCACCATGGGGCGGATCGGAGTGGACCTCTATCCACTGCAGACCGGTGTGCCGCTCGCCCAGGTGACGTCCTTCGGAAAGTTCCTCGGCGGTTCGGCGACCAACGTCGCGGTCGCCGCGTCCCGCCTCGGGCGGAGCACCGCGGTGATCACGCGGACCGGCGACGACGCCTTCGGGCGCTATCTGCACGACGCCCTGCGCGACTTCGGTGTGGACGACCGCTGGGTCACGTCGGTCCCCGGCCTCAACACCCCGGTCACCTTCTGCGAGGTGTTCCCGCCGGACGACTTCCCGCTGTACTTCTACCGGCAGCCCAAGGCGCCGGATCTTGAGATCGACGCCCACGAACTGGACCTGGACGCGGTCCGCGAGGCGCGGATCTTCTGGGTCACGGGCACCGGCCTGAGCGAGGAGCCCAGCCGCACGGCGACCCTGGCCGCCCTCGCCCACCGCGCCAAGTCCGGTACGACGGTCTTCGACCTCGACTGGCGCCCCATGTTCTGGAAGGACCCGGAGTCGGCGCGCCCCTTCTACACCGAGGCCCTGCGCCACACCACCGTCGCCGTCGGCAACCTCGACGAGGTGGAGGTGGCGACCGGTGTACGCGAGCCGCACGCCGCCGCCCGCGCCCTCCTGGACGCCGGAGTCGAACTGGCGGTCGTCAAGCAGGGCCCGAAGGGCGTCCTCGCCGTCAACAGCAAGGGCGAGACGGCCGAGGTGCCCCCGCTCCCGGTGAACGTGCTCAACGGCCTCGGCGCCGGTGACGCCTTCGGCGGCTCCCTCTGCCACGGCCTGCTCGAAGGCTGGGACCTGGAGCGCATCATGCGGCACGCCAACGCGGCCGGCGCGATCGTCGCGTCCCGCCTGGAGTGCTCGTCGGCGATGCCCACCCCGGCCGAGGTCGAGGCGGCGCTCGCGGCGGGAGCGGTGCGATGACCTCGACGACCTCGACCGCGTCCATCGACAACGGCACAAGCGCAGGCGCAGTCACCAGCACGGGCACCGGCATAGGCGCCGGCCCCCTCGCCCCGGTGGACCTCGCCGCCCTCGCCACCACCCGAGCCCGGCACCCCGAGGCCATCGCGGAAGCCGCCGCCCGGCGCACGCGCCGCCCCCTCCTCGGGGACTCCGGCCGGCTGATGATCGTCGCCGCCGACCATCCGGCCCGCGGCGCCCTCGGGGTCGGCAACCGCAAGCTGGCCATGGCCAACCGCGCCGAGCTGCTCGAACGCCTGTGCCTCGCGCTGTCCCGCCCCGGTGTCGACGGTGTCCTCGCGACCGCCGACATCCTGGACGACCTGCTCCTTCTCGGCGCCCTGGACGGCAAGGTCGTCATGGGGTCGATGAACCGAGGCGGCCTCTCCGGCGCCGGCTTCGAACTCGACGACCGCTTCACCGGCCACCGTCCCGAGGACATGGTCCGTCTCGGTTTCGACGCCGGCAAGCTGCTCGTGCGCATCGACTACGACGACCCCGGCTCCCTCACCACCCTGGAGTCCACGGCCCACGCGATCGACGCGATGGCCGAGCGGCAACTCCCGCTCTTCGTCGAGCCGTTCATCAGCAGGCGTGGCCCCGACGGCAGGCTCCGCAACGACCTCTCCGCCGAGGCGGTCACCAAGTCGATCGCCATCGCGTCGGGCCTGGGCGGCAGTTCGGCGTACACCTGGCTGAAGCTGCCCGTCACCGAGAATCCGGACGACATGGCCGAGGTCATGCAGACCTCCACCCTGCCCGCCGTGCTGCTCGGCGGCGAGGTCGGGGACGACCAGGAGGGTGCGTACGAGAAGTGGCGCGGCGCGCTCCAACTCCCCACCGTCCAGGGCCTGGTGGTCGGCCGCTCGCTGCTGTACCCGGCGGACGGCGATGTGTCCGCCGCCGTGGACACCGCCGTCGGACTGCTGTGAGGCGCGCGATGACCAAGGTGCGCGAGGCCTGTACCGTGCGGGCGACGTACGACGGGCAAAACGACTGCGGGCAGCACGGCACGGCGCACGACGAGTTCCAACTCCTGGGCGGGGAAAGCGTGTTCGCGTCGGTCACCGACCGCGCGTCGCATGCGTCCCGCGCCGCCCGGGCACTGATCGCCTCCGGCGCGGGAGGCCGCTTCGCCCTGGCAGGAGCGAGGTGCGGGCGACGACTCCCCGCTCGCTACGGCCCCGCGCCGGAGGTCCACTTGACCCACGTACACCGGACGGGGGGACACCGATGACCCCGCCGGTCTCCACCTCCACGACGAGACTCACGGTCGCGCAGGCCCTCGTACGCTTCCTGGCCGCCCAGTACACCGAGCGGGACGGCGTCCGCCGCCGCCTGATCGAGGCCACCTGGGGCATCTTCGGCCACGGGAACGTCGCCGGGCTCGGCCAGGCGCTCGTCGAGTACGCGGACGACATGCCGTTCCACCAGGGCCGCAACGAACAGTCCATGGTGCACGCGGCGGTCGGTTTCGCCCGTCAGTCGGGCCGTCTCTCCACCCACGCCGTGACGACGTCGATCGGCCCGGGCGCGACCAACCTCGTCACCGGCGCCGCGCTCGCCACGATCAACCATCTCCCGGTCCTGCTCCTCCCCGGCGACATCTTCGCGACCCGCCCGGCGGACCCGGTCCTCCAGCAGCTCGAAGTCCCGTACGCCGGTGACGTGTCGGTCAACGACTGTCTGCGCCCGGTGTCGAGGTACTTCGACCGGGTCACGCGCCCCGAGGCGCTGATCCCGGCGGCGCTGCAGGCGATGCGGGTGCTCACCGACCCCGTCGAGACAGGTGCCGTGACTCTCGCTCTCCCGCAGGACGTTCAGGCCGAGGCGTACGACTGGCCGGACGAGTTCTTCGCCGAGCGCGTGTGGCACGTACGCCGTCCGGTCGCCGACCCCGCCGAACTGACGGAAGCGGTACGGCTGATCCGTACCGCCCGCCGGCCTCTGATCGTCGCGGGCGGCGGAGTCCACCACAGCCGAGCCGAAGAGGCGCTGGCCGAGTTCGCCTCGGCGACCGGCATCCCCGTCGCCTCCACCCAGGCCGGCAAGGGCTCCCTGCGCCACGACCACCCCCAGGACGTGGGCGGCGTCGGCCACACGGGAACGGCGACGGCCGACGAACTCGCCCGCACGGCCGACCTGGTGATAGGCGTCGGTACCCGCTACACGGACTTCACCACGGCCTCGAACACCCTGTTCGCGGCGCCGGACGTCCGCTTCCTGAACCTCAACATCGCCCCGTACGACGGCCACAAGCTGTCCGCCACCCCGCTGATCGCGGACGCCCGCAGCGCCCTGCAACAGCTGACGGAGGCACTGGCGCTCCACGACCACCGGGTCCCGGACACCTACGCGTCCGAGTACACGGAGGACAAGGAGCGCTGGGAACAGCGCGTCGACGCCGCCTACGAGGCCGAGGAACCGGACGTACGTCCGACACAGCCGCAGGTGCTGGGCGCACTGGACGCGATCGCCGACGAGTCGGACGTGATCATCAACGCGGCGGGTTCGCTCCCCGGCGACCTGCACAAACTCTGGCGCGCCCGGTCGCGGGACCAGTACCACCTCGAATACGGCTATTCCTGCATGGGATACGAGATACCGGCCGCGATCGGTGTGAAACTGGCGGCGCCCGAGCGTCCCGTGTGGGCGCTGGTGGGCGACGGCACGTATCTGATGATGCCGACGGAGATCGTGACGGCCGTACAGGAGGGGATCGCGATCAAGCTCCTCCTGATCCAGAACCACGGCTACGCGTCCATCGGCGGTCTGTCCGAGTCGGTGGGCGGCGAGCGCTTCGGCACCGCCTACCGCTACCAGGCGGACGACGGTACGTACACGGGTGCTCCGCTGCCCGTGGACCTGGCCGCCAACGTGGCGAGCCTGGGCATGCGCGTCCTGCGCGCGAAGACGGTACGGGAGCTGCGGGCCGCGCTCGCCGAGGCCCGTGCCGCCGACACTCCCACTTGTGTCTACGTCGAGACGGAAACGGCAGACACAGTGTCGGGCGCGCCTCCGGCGCAGGCCTGGTGGGATGTTCCTGTGGCCGAGACCGCGACCCGCCCGTCGGCGGTCAAGGCCCGTGAGCTGTACGAACGGCACGTCTCTACCCGACGCCGCCATCTGTGAAGGAGAAACTGGGCATGACGAAGATCGTCAACCACTGGATCGGCGGCAAGACCGTCGAGGGCGCGTCGGGCACGTACGGGCCGGTCACCGACCCCGCGACCGGCGCGGTCACCACGAACGTCGCCTTCGCGACGGTCGACGAGGTCGACGCCGCTGTCGCGGCCGCCAAGGACGCGTACGCGACCTGGGGCAAGTCCTCGCTCGCGAAGAGGAGCACCATCCTCTTCAAGTTCCGCGCGCTGCTGGACGCCAACCGCGACGCGATCGCCGAGCTGATCACGGCCGAGCACGGCAAGGTGCACTCGGACGCGCTGGGCGAGGTCGCCCGCGGTCTGGAGATCGTCGAACTCGCGTGCGGCATCACCGTGCAGCTGAAGGGTGAGCTGTCGACGGAGGTGGCGAGCCGCGTGGACGTCTCCTCCATCCGCCAGCCCCTCGGCGTCGTCGCGGGCATCACGCCGTTCAACTTCCCGGCGATGGTGCCGATGTGGATGTTCCCCATCGCCATCGCGTGCGGCAACACCTTCGTCCTGAAGCCGTCCGAGAAGGACCCGTCGGCGGCGATGAAGCTGGCCGAGCTGCTGTCCGAGGCGGGCCTGCCCGACGGCGTCTTCAACGTCGTACACGGCGACAAGGTGGCGGTCGACCGCCTCCTCGAGCACCCGGACGTCAAGGCCGTCTCGTTCGTCGGCTCGACCCCGATCGCCCGCTACATCCACACCACGGCCTCGGCGAACGGCAAGCGCGTCCAGGCGCTCGGCGGCGCCAAGAACCACATGCTGGTCCTCCCGGACGCGGACCTGGACGCGGCGGCCGACGCCGCCGTCTCCGCCGCCTACGGCTCGGCGGGCGAGCGCTGCATGGCGATCTCGGCGGTGGTGGCGGTAGGTGCGATCGGCGACGAGCTCGTGGAGAAGATCCGCGAGCGCGCGGAGAAGATCAAGATCGGCCCCGGCAACGACCCGACGTCCGAGATGGGCCCGCTGATCACCGCGGCGCACCGCGACAAGGTGGCCTCGTACGTCACCGGCGCGGCGGCGGAAGGCTCCGAGGTGATCCTCGACGGCAGCGGCTTCACGGTCGACGGCTTCGAGGACGGCCACTGGATCGGCATCTCCCTCCTCGACAAGGTGCCCACGACCGCGAAGGCCTACCAGGACGAGATCTTCGGCCCGGTCCTGACGGTCCTGCGCGTGGACACGTACGAGGAGGGCCTGGCCCTCATCAACGCCTCCCCCTTCGGCAACGGCACCGCGATCTTCACCCGCGACGGCGGCGCCGCCCGCCGCTTCCAGCTCGAGGTCGAGGCCGGCATGGTCGGCGTCAACGTCCCGATCCCGGTCCCGGTGGGCTACCACTCCTTCGGCGGCTGGAAGGACTCCCTCTTCGGGGACCACCACATCTACGGCAACGACGGCACCCACTTCTACACCCGGGGCAAGGTCATCACGACCCGCTGGCCGGACCCGGCGGACGGCCCGTCGGCAGTGGACCTGGGCTTCCCGCGCAACCACTGAGCAACTCCCCACGCATGCCCGCCGACCTGGACTTCTCCGGGCCGGCGGGCATTGTCGTTCGGTAGAGCGTTTGCATGATCCACCTTCTCCCGACAATGCCGTGGGGCAACGCCTGCCGTCGCACGCCCGGCTACCTCGAAGTGCAGCGCGCCACCTGTTACGGGCGCCTCGGCCTCGGCGAGGAAGCCGTGTCCCTGTGGGACCAGGTCCTGGAGATCGTTCCCGGGACCGCGCGCAGGGACCGCGGCGTCTACATGGCCAGGCATGCGACAGCGGCGGCCGGGGCGGGTGAGCCGGATCATGCGCTGGAGATTCCCGCGTGGTCGTCGGCATCGCCGTAGAGACCCGTTCGGCGCGTATGCGACGGGAGTTGATCACCCTTCAGCGTGCGATGCGGCCATGGCAGGATGCCCCGGTCGGCCGGGAACTCGCGGAGGTCCTGGCGCCTGTGACCGACGGGAGTTGAAGCGTGGCAGACGCACCGGTGCCGCTGACGGAGGACGAGATCGAGGCGGCCCTACGAGAAACGCCGGGATGGCGGCGCGAGGGCGACGAGATCAGCCGCTCGTTCGGCATCCGCTATCACGGCGGGGTCGCGATGATCGTGCACGTCGCGGACGTCGAGCGGCTCATTGGCCATCACGCGGATATCGATCTGCGGTGGGGGAGGGCCCGGTTCGCGATCACCACACATGACGCCGGGCACAAGCTGACGGCTGCGGACTTCGACCTGGCGGCGCGCATCGACGGTATCGCGGCGGCGCACGGGGCCGTGCCCCTCGATGACTGACCGTTGGCGCTCGGCGCATGATGACCGTCATGGAGAGCGTGGTCGAGAAGATCAAGGTCTGGTTCCGGTTCGTCCCTCGCGAGGGGTGGTTCCCGCAGGACACCGAGGGCCTGTTTGCGACGAAGCTGAGCGACGGCACGGCCCGTGTTGAGAATGCCCCTTTCCTTCAAGACGGGGTCGCCGAGGGCGACGTGGTGAAGTACCAGACCGACTCCGACGGGCTCCACTGGGCTGTCGGACAGGTCAGCTCCGCCGGCAACTGCACAGTCCGTGTCGTGCCCATACCCACCGGTCCCTTGGGCGACAGCCCACAGGCGGTCCACGAGCGTCTTTCGCCGTTCGGGCTTGGAGGCGAGGTCTTCAGCGAAGGCTTCCCCATGGTGGCTTTCACCGTGCCGGCAGGCGCGGACTTCGCCGGCATCAAGGCTCTCCTGGCACGGGGGTAATCGGAGGAGTGGTGGCACTACGAGGTCGGCTGTGGCACCGGCGAATGGTGGGGCGCCTGATTTCTGCGGGAGCCTGCCGACCCTGCACTTCGAGCCCTGCCTCCCACTCGAAAGCGGCCTGGTTCGAGGAGCAATTCGACGCATCGATAGCCTTCATCACCATGATGCGCGCTTGGATCCTGCCGATGCTGCTGGTGCTCAGCGGCTCAGCCGTCGCGACTGGGCAAACCTTGAAGGGAAGCCCCGGCGCAGCCGCAGCATTCCTGCTGGCGTTCCTGACGCTCGTCGGCGTGAACTCACCCCTGATCTTCCCGAGGTCGATCGGTGCGCAGGAGGCACAACACCGCAGCGCGGTCGACGGCCGACCGGTCGTCTTCTGGCGGCCGGGCTGCAAGTACTGCATACGACTGCGCATCCGGCTGGGCCGCAGTGCCCGCCAGTTGCATTGGGTCAACATCTGGCGCGACCCGGCAGGAGCGGCAACGGTGAGAGCAGCCAATGACGGCAACGAGACCGTGCCGACCGTCGTCGTGGCGGGTCAGCCCCACACCAACCCCGATCCCGAATGGGTGCGCGAACAGCTCTCCCCCTCAGCGTGATCAGAAACCGCGCCCTACGGAGGCACCCGGTCACGCCTTCGGGATCGTCCATTCCCTCGGCTGGTCCAAGCCCTCAGGCTCGTACAGAACGGACTGCGGACGCCCACCGCCGGGAACCGAGAACACCAGCTTCCCCCGAGCACACTTGCCGGCAGTCACTGTGACGTCGGTCGGGTACTCGGGCTTGGGGAAGTCGCCGTACGTGGTGCCGGACCGGTTGATGCGGCTACCGTCGCTGTAGTAAAGCGTCCAGCTGAAGGAACTGTCGGTGTACGAGCCCTTCTCCGCGCACAGCTTCAGGTCTGCGTACGCCCAGACATAGTCTGGGTCACCGGACTCTTGGCTGGCGTTACCGACCGAGGTGAAGCCTTGCTTGTAGTCCAGCACGGTCAGGGTGCCTTCGAAGGGCTTGGCCGGGTCGTCGTTCCTCAGCTTCCAGGTGTCTCAGGCAACGGGACCGGGTGACGAGGAGTAGGCGAGAGACTCTCCCGCTCCGGGCTTGGTCGTAACGGTCTGTGTAGTGGTCGCTCCTGTGGTGACCGTGGCTGACGGGGCTGCCTTGTCGGTGCTGGAGCTGCCTGTGACGCCGATCAGCAAACCCACGAAGACACCGGCGAGGGCCGCACCCGCATGGCTCAGGATGCTCCACCGGAAATGCAATGGGCGAGGAGGCGTTTCGTTGTCGTCCGCGTTCTTCAGCGACCTTCCGGTGGGCCTGACGGGGTCCGACTCTTCATGGCTTCAGGGTGCGTCGGCCGACTTGTTCCCGCACGCGGGGACCCGGCGGCAGGGAGGAACGGCGGCGGGAGACGGACTGTCCTGTTTCACGAATCCCGCAGATGCGGAGGTCCTCCTTGGCTGAACCCACTCCCGAAAGCCGCCGCTCAGCCCCGCTTTCCAGCGCCTTGCTTGATCAGATCGCTGACGTCCGCGGTCTGTGCCGACGGCGGTGCCTTGACGTCTGTCGTGGCGCCGAACTTTCGGAAGTCCATCGTGACAGTCATCTTCCCGATCACCTGCTTGATCCGCACCGGCAGGTCCTTGGCGTCGACCCAGACGTCCATGTCGATGGAAGTCCCGCCCCCGGTGATGGAGTTGACGAGGTTGTCCTTGTCGCCGTAGGCGTCCTTGAACCTGCCCATCCCGCTCGCGTCGATCACGGCCCGGTAGTGGGTCGTGCGCTGTCCGCCGAGAGTCTGCTCGCCGAGGTCCTCCACGTTCTGCGCGTACTTGAGGCTGCGCATGGTGGCCGAAGGGCTGCCGCCGCCGGCGTTCCCGTCGAAGGCCTGGGCACCCTTCTCACCGAACACGACCGACCCGTCCAGCTTCATCCACTCCTTGCCCTTGAGCGGACCGGAGGGCTGCGGGTCGACGTCGTAGTAGTAGTCGCCGTTCACGAACAGCATGCGGATGGTCGGCGCGTCCTGGACGTCCTGCATCTGCGCGGCCTTGGTGTCCATCTCGACGTCGTACGCGAACCCGTCGCCCCAGGAGTACGTGCCCTGCATGGGAATCGGGGCCTTGCCGTTGCCGAGGTCCGTGGTCATGGACACCTCGGCAGAACCCAGCGCCTCGGTCCGGTCGGTGGCCCGTGCCAGCGCCGCCATGATCGCGCCGGTGTCGTCCACCGCCTCGGCGGCGTGCTTGACGCTCTGGCCGCCGCACCCGGAGGCCGCGACCATCGTCACCGCCGTGAACCCCGCCCAGGCAGCGGTGTGCCGCAGCTTCATGTGTCCCCACCCCATAGCTCTATGTCCGTTGTGAACACTGAACTGTAGTGCGAGGGACCGACATTGCTGCGACGGATTTTCGACTCCGCGTGCCTCTCCGCGCCCTACCCGAACTCCCACCCCACCACCGCACAAGCCCCGTCGTCCTTCCCGCCCGCACTCCGGTACGTGGCGAGGGCGACCTCGTTGTCCGTGTCGACCAGCACCCACATGCCGTAGCAGCCGCGTTCACGGCTCTCCTCGGCCAGTCGCCGCACCAGGGCCCGCCCGATCCCCCTGCGTCGATACGCCTCGGCCACCCCCAGCTCGTACAGCAGCATCTCCGCGCCCTTGTCGGGGTGGATGGTCTCGACGCCGCTCACAAAGCCGACCGGGGCGTCCTCGGCGGGGTCGTAGGCCAGGTACAGGTGGTGTCCGGTGGACGTCAGGAAGCGGTCCGCCCACTCCGGGCGGACCGGGTTGTCGAAGAGGTGTTCGGCGGCGGCCAGCTCGGCAGCCTTCATGGCGCGGCGAATCTCCATGGACCGGACCTCCGTCGATCGAATCTGCAAGGCCCCGTTCGTACCACGGCTGGAGTACGTCGGCCCCCTGTCGTACGCCCGCAGGATGGCGGGAGGTTCCGACCGGCGGTTGCCCCGGATGTCAGCGGCGGCCCGTACCGTTGACGCATGGATCTTCGAATGCCCGGACTGCGGGGAGCGCGGCCCCGGCGGCCACGACGGCTGATCGCCGTCGTGGCCGCCGCCGTCGTCCTCCTCGCCGGCGCCGGTACGTGGACGGCCGTCGCCTCGGACGACGCGCCCGCGGTGCACCGCGCCGACCGGGTCATGGATGTCGGAGGCGGGGTGCGTATCGACACCTCGTACTTCACGGCGGGCTCTGACACGTCCCGCCGCCCCGCCGTCCTGCTCGCGCACGGCTTCGGCGGCAGCAAGGACGACATGCGCGCCCAGGCCCAGAACCTCGCCCGCGACGGATACGCGGTGCTGACCTGGTCCGCCCGGGGCTTCGGCAGATCGACCGGGAAGATCGGGCTGAACGACCCGAAGGCCGAGGTCGCCGACGTCTCGAAACTCATCGACTGGCTCGCGAAGCGCCCCGAGGTCCAGCTCGACAAGAGCGGCGACCCGCGCGTGGGCATGGCCGGTGGCAGCTACGGCGGCGCCATCTCCCTTCTCGCCGCCGGGTACGACGACAGGGTCGACGCCATCGCACCCGCGATCACCTACTGGAACCTCGCGGACGCCCTCTTCCCGAACGGCGTCTTCAAGAAGCAGTGGGCCGGCATCTTCATCAACACCGGCGGCGGCTGCGAGAAGTTCGAGGCCACGCTCTGCCGTATGTACGACCGGGTCGCCGAGGCCGGCAAACCGGACGCGGCGGCCACCGAACTCCTCACCGAACGGTCGCCCTCCGCGGTCGGCGACCGCATCAAGGTCCCCACCCTGCTGATCCAGGGCCAGACCGACTCCCTCTTCCCCCTCGGCCAGGCCGACGCCGCCGCGAAGGCGATCCGCGCCAACAAAGCTCCCGTGGACATCGACTGGATCGCGGGCGGCCATGACGGCGGCGACCTGGAGACGAGCCGCGTCGAGTCCCGGGTCACCTCCTGGTTCGACCGCTACCTGAAGGACGACAAGGCCGCCGACACCGGCCCCGCCTTCCGCGTCACCCGCACCGGCGGCATCGACTCCACCGACGGCGCGGCGACCCTGCGCGGCGCCACCTCGGACACGTACCCCGGCCTGGAGAGCGGACAGCGCGCGTTCCCCCTGACCGGCAAGGAACAGACGTTCGACAACCCGGCCGGGGCGGCCCCGCCCGCCGTCTCCTCCCTGCCCGGCCTCGGCGCGGCGGGCGGCCTCTCCCAGCTCTCGTCGCTCGGAGTCGGCCTCTCCCTCGACTTCCCGGGACAGAACGCCCGCTTCGAATCGGCGCCGGTCACCGACGACGTACGCGTCACCGGTTCCCCCACGGTCACCGTCCACGTCAAGTCGACCAGCGAGGACGCTGTCCTCTTCGCCAAGGTGTACGACGTCTCCGCGAACGGCAGGCAGCAGGTGCTGCCCGGCCAGCTCGTCACCCCCCTCCGGGTCGAGGGCGCCAAGCAGGGCAAGGACGTCACGATCACCCTCCCGGCCATCGACCACGAGGTCGAACAGGGCCACCGTCTGCGCCTGGTCCTCGCCTCCACGGACCTCGGCTACGCGTCACCGGCCGCCCCGGCCACGTACACCGTCTCCGTGAAGAGCGACCTGAGGATCCCCACCGCCCCCGGCGTCACCACGGCCTCGGCCGGGCTGCCCGCCTGGGTGTGGTGGCTGCCCCTCGCGGGCGCCGCGATCGCCCTCGCCCTGCTCCTCTCGGGCCGCCGGCGTACGGCGGAACCCTCCGCCCCGGACCCCGACCTCGCCGAAGTCCCCCTCCAGATCACCGACTTGAGCAAGCGGTACGCCAAGTCGTCGGACCGGTACGCCGTACGGGACCTGTCGTTCCGCGTCGAAAAGGGCCAGGTCCTCGGACTCCTCGGCCCCAACGGCGCCGGCAAGACCACCACCCTGCGCATGCTGATGGGCCTCATCAAGCCGGACGGTGGCGAGATCCGCGTCTTCGGGCACGCCATCCGCCCCGGCGCCCCCGTCCTCTCCCGCGTCGGCGCCTTCGTCGAGGGCGCCGGCTTCCTCCCGCACCTCTCCGGCCGCGAGAACCTGGAGCTGTACTGGCAGGCCACGGGCCGCCCGGTCGCGGACGCCCACATGGAGGAGGCCCTGGAGATCGCGGGCCTCGGCGACGCCCTCGCGCGCGCCGTCCGCACGTACTCCCAGGGCATGCGCCAGCGCCTAGCCATCGCCCAGGCCATGCTCGGCCTGCCCGACCTCCTCATCCTCGACGAACCGACCAACGGCCTCGACCCGCCCCAGATCCGCGAGATGCGCGAGGTGATGATCCGGTACGCGGAGGCCGGCCGCACGGTCATCGTCTCCAGTCACCTCCTGGCCGAGGTCGAGCAGTCCTGCACCCATCTGGTCGTCATGGACCGCGGCAAGCTGGTCCAGGCGGGCCCGGTCAGCGAGATCGTCGGCTCCGGCGACACGCTGCTCGTCGGTACCGCCGACCCTGTGGAGGAACCGGTCGTCGAGAAGGTCGCCGCACTGCCGGGCATCGTCTCCGCCGTACGGACCGACGACGGCCTCCTGGTCCGCCTGGCCCCCGAGGACGGCAGCGCCCAGCGCCTGGTCGTCGAACTCGTCCGCCTCGAAGTACCCGTGGAGTCCGTGGGCCCCCACCGCCGCCTCGAGGACGCCTTCCTCACCCTGATCGGAGGCTCCGCATGAGCACGACGAACATGACGAATACGACGAACTCCACGAACACGCCGAGCGCGCTCGTGGAGCGGGCCGAGACAGCCGATGGTTACCGAGCCCGGCGGACACTGCCCCTCCGCGTCGAGTTGGTCCGCCAGCTCAAGCGCCGCCGTACGCTCGTCATGGGCGGCATCCTCGCCGCGCTGCCGTTCATCCTCGTCGCCGCGTTCGCGATCGGCGGCGAGCCCGGCGGCCGCAACGGCCAGGTCACCCTGATGGACACGGCCACCGCGTCCGGCGCCAACTTCGTCGCCGTCAACCTCTTCGTCTCCGCGGGCTTCCTGCTCGTCATCCCCGTCGCCCTGTTCTGCGGGGACACGGTCGCCTCGGAGGCGAGCTGGTCCTCCCTGCGCTATCTGCTCGCGGCCCCCGTGCCACGCGCCCGCCTCCTCTGGTCCAAGCTCGCCGTCGCCCTCGGCATGAGCCTCGGCGCGATGATCCTGCTGCCGGTGGTGGCCATCGCGGTCGGCACAGCGGCCTACGGCTGGGGCCCACTGGAGATCCCCACCGGCGGCTCGCTCGCCGCGGGCACGGCGGCACAGCGCCTCGTGGTGGTAGTGGGATACCTCTTCGTGTCCCAACTGGTCACCGCCGGGCTGGCGTTCTGGCTGTCGACGAAGACGGACGCACCCCTGGGAGCGGTCGGCGGCGCGGTCGGCCTGACCATCGTCGGCAACGTCCTGGACGCCGTGACGGCTCTCGGCGACTGGCGCGACTTCCTGCCGGCGCACTGGCAGTTCGCCTGGGCCGACGCGATCCAGCCCCGCCCGGAGTGGGGCGGCATGATCCAGGGCACGGCCGTCTCGATAACGTACGCCCTCATCCTGTTCGCCCTGGCCTTCAGGGGTTTCGCCCGCAAGGACGTCGTCTCCTAGGTCACCGAAGGATCACCAATCGGTCTCGACGGCCGCCCCTCGTGGCCACTTCGAGATTCATCCGCAACACTCCATACCGCACATTCCGGCCCTCTCCGCCGTCACAGTCACAGGAGTTGACGTCGCCGACGTCAACGGACGGAGGGGGCACGGCAGATGGAGCGGACCCGGATCCACCGAACACGGCGCCTGCAAGGCACGCTGATCGCGCTGACAGCCGCTAGCGGCCTGCTGCTCACCGGATGCGGCGGCGACACCGACGACAGCGGCCAGAGCAGCAAAGCGGACAGCCGGCAGGACTCCGGGGGCGGCTCTGGCTACGCGCCCGCGCCCGCCCAGAGCAACGGCTCCGGCGAACAGCAGGACGGCCGACTGAACGGCGATCAAGGCGACACGGAGGGGGAGAGGGAAGGAGACTTCGCCCCGTCCCCCGACTACCTCTCCACCTTCGCCCTCGACGTCGACACCGCCTCCTACGGCTACGCGCGCCGCACCCTGGCCGACGGCCACCGCCCCGACCCGTCGACGGTCCGGCCGGAGGAGTTCGTCAACAGCTTCCGCCAGGACTACGAACGCCCCGAAGGCAACGGCTTCTCGGTCACCGTCGACGGCGCCCGCACCAACGGCGAGGACTGGTCCCTCGTCCGCGTCGGCCTCGCCACCCGAGCCGCCGAGGGCGACAGCAAACGCCCGCCCGCCGCCCTCACCTTCGTCATCGACGTCTCCGGCTCCATGTCCGAACCAGGTCGCCTCGACCTCGCCCAGGACGCCCTGCGCACGATGACGAACCGGCTGCGCGACGACGACTCCGTCGCCATCGTCACCTTCAGCGACGAGGCCGAGACCGTCCTGCCGATGACCCGCCTCGACAACAACCGCGGCGAGCTCCGTGAGGCGGTCGACAGCCTGGAACCCACCGACTCCACCAACCTCGCCGCAGGCGTCGAGACCGGCTACGAGACCGCCGTCGAAGGCCTGCGCAAGGGTGCCACCAACCGTGTCGTCCTCCTCTCCGACGCCCTCGCCAACACCGGCTCCACGGACGCCGACACCATCCTCGAACGCATCGCGAGCGAACGCCGCGAGCACGGCATCACCCTCTTCGGTGTCGGCGTCGGCAGCGACTACGGCGATGCCCTCATGGAACAGCTCGCGGACAGGGGCGACGGCCACACCACGTACGTCTCCACCGAGGAAGAGGCCGAGAAGGTCTTCTGCGAGGAACTCCCGCGCCACGTCGACCTCACCGCCCGCGACGCCAAGGCCCAGGTCTCCTTCGACCCGCAGACGGTCGCGGAGTTCCGCCTGATCGGCTACGACAACCGGCAGGTCGCCGACGAGGACTTCCGCGACGACCGCGTCGACGGCGGCGAGGTTGGCCCCGGCCACACCGCCACCGCCCTCTACGCCGTCCGCACCAAGCCCGGCGCCGAAGGCCACCTCGCCACCGCCACCGTCCGCTGGCTCGACCCCGACAGCCGCACCCCGCACGAGGAATCAGCCGACATGGAGGCCTCGTCCCTGCACGGCGACCTGTGGGCCGCCTCCCCGTACGGTCTCCAAGTAGCCGCCGTAGCCGCTTACTTCGCCGACAGCCTCCGCCAGTCCGACGCCCGCTGGTCCGGCCTCCCGGGCCGCCCCTCCATCAGCGAACTCTCCTACCACGCCCACGACTTGGCGAGGGACCACGAGGACAAGGACGTGTACGACCTGGCCGACGCGATCGAAACGGCGGACGGCATGCTGCCATGACCGCGCTGCGGCCGGTCGCACCGCTGGTGCGGCGCCCACCCGGCGGCGGCAGGGGCGGGTCTGTCTGTCGTGCTGCGGACAGTCGTGCCGCTAGGGGCGAGGGGTAGGCACTACTGGACAACCCGGCCGCCACCGACGCCGCTCTCACCGACGGCTGGTTCGCCACCGGCGACCTCGGCGCGCTCGATGAGGATGTCTGTCCCCCCATCACCAGCCGCAAGAGGACGTCCTC
This sequence comes from Streptomyces sp. ME02-8801-2C, assembly GCF_033793965.1. Classification (NCBI taxonomy): domain Bacteria; kingdom Bacillati; phylum Actinomycetota; class Actinomycetes; order Kitasatosporales; family Streptomycetaceae; genus Streptomyces; species Streptomyces sp. ME02-8801-2C. The sequence continues at coordinate 560,013 of NZ_JARAXP010000006.1, forward strand.
ATCACCTCCGGCGGCAAGAACGTTTCCCCGGCCGCCCTGGAAGACCGCCCGCGGGACCCCCGATCGGCCAGTGCATCGTCGTCCGGGTGGCGCACCCGCATTGCATGGTTCTGGGCTCTATGGTCGTATCACCCTGAAAAGGCACCTAACTCGCATTTGGGTGCCACGATCGAGGGCCGACCGCCCGTTGGCGGCTGCCCCAGTTCCCCGGAGGACCTTTGCCTCACCGCATGCTCCGTTCAGCGGCCACCGTGCTGCTGGCATCAGCACCGCTCTTCGCCGCCGCGCCCGCACAGGCCGCCGCGCAGCAGCAGGACTTCCCTTGCGCGGTCGGCCTCCAGAAGGTCGACAGCGCGGCGACCAGCGCGATCACCGTCAGCATCTATTGCCACGAGACGCAGACCGTCGATGTGACGATCACCGCGAATGGCGTCGAACTCGCAAATCTGCGGCGGACTGTTCAGGCAGATGTCCAGCAGGTGGCCACTCTCACCGTGCCCAAGGTCGCGCAAGCCTGCGCCACGCTGGTGGCCAACGGCCAGACCGGCACCGTCTGCGTCCCTGCTGCCGTTCGCCTGCCGGCGCCCGCTTGAGCGAAACGGCCGCCACCCATCCCGCGATCCGCCCGGGTCCCGTAAGTCGGTTGCGCCAAAAGGCTCGTAACTCGATTTGTGTCACTCGGTCGGGCGTATCGGAAATGGTGGGTCACGAGAGGCCCGTGTTAGCTTCAGTGACGAGCCGGACACGGTCCGTAAGGAGGGTCGTGTGCGTGAAGAAATCGGAGACGTGATGAACAAGCTCAAGAAGGCTGCGGCCGTAGCGGTCATGGTCAGCGGTCTCGGCCTTGTCGGCGGCGGGGTTGCCAGCGCCAATGGCGGCCACGACTACGACGACCCGTTCGGGTCCGCGATCGACAACCTGCAGATCGTGGAGTGCGACCAGACATTCGATGGCGGCTCCCTCTTCACCGCCTCTCCTCCCATCACTGGTGACGGGGAGCAGAAGATCGGCAACTTCTGCTCGGCGGTCAACACCGAGGACTGAACAGGCTGTGGTGCCTGCGGGCGGCGCTGCCGCCCGAGGTTGACTGGCGCCCCGGAAGGATGTTGGATTCCGGGGCGCGAACAAAACGCCTCCGGCGGGCAGTGGGAACAAGGCATGCCCCTTGTTCCCACTGCCCGCCGGAGGCATTTTGTTTTTGGGTGATCCGGGATAGGGCGGGGGTAATTCGCATACCTGCGACATCAAATCTCCGTCAACCGGATCGCCAGCCTACTCTGGTTGTCGTAAAAGGTGTGCATAACTTTGATTGGCCCTATTCGATTCGGCGTGTCTGAAATGGCGGAATGGGGGAAATCCATGTTAGCGTCTGTGACGAGCCGGACACGGTCCGTAAGGAGGGTCGTGTGCGTGAAGAAATCGGAGACGTGATGAACAAGCTCAAGAAGACCGCTGCCGTAGTGGCCATGGTTGGCGGTCTCGGCCTTGTGGGCGGCGGGGTTGCCAGTGCCCATGACGGCCTCGACTACGACGGCCCCTTCGTCGCCGACAACCTGCAGGTTGTGGAGTGCGAGCAGTCGTTCGACGGCGGCACCGCCTTCAGTGCTATTCCCACCATTGGTGGCGAAGGGGAGCAGAGCATCGGCAACTTCTGCTCGGCGGTCAACACCGAGGACTGACCGGGCTGTGGTGCCTGCGGGCGGCGCTGCCGCCCGAGGCTGACTGGCGCCCCGGAAGGGTGTTGACCTTCCCGGGGCGCTTTGTTTTGGGCTTTTTTGCTGCGGGTCGACGGGGAGCCCCTGCGTGTCTGCGCAATTCCTGTCTTGTGGCAGGCTCGTCGGGGCAGCCCGCGATATCAAATCTCGGTCAACCGGATCATCGGGCTACTCTGGTTGTCGTAAAAGGTGTGCATAGCTTGATTGGTCCTATTCGATCTGGCGTGTCTGAAATGGCGGAATGGGGGAAATTCGTGTTAGCGTCTGTGACGAGCCGGACACGGTCCGTAAGGAGGGTCGTGTGCGTGAAGAAATCGGAGACGTGATGAACAAGCTCAAGAAGACCGCTGCCGTAGTGGCCATGGTTGGCGGTCTCGGCCTTGTGGGCGGCGGGGTTGCCAGTGCCCACGGTGGCCTCGACTACGACGGCCCGGTTGTCGCCGACAACCTGCAGGTCGTGGAGTGCGAGCAGTCGTTCGACGCCGGCGCCGCCTTCGCCGCCCTTCCGACGGTCGCCACTGGCGACGCGGAGCAGAAAGTCGGCAACTTCTGCTCGGCGGCCAACCCCGAAGACTGAACCGACGTACGGCGGGGAACCGGGTCTCGCGCCTTCAGTGCGAAACCCGTTGCTCCCATACTTGTCGCGTCGGACACTCTGATCGATCCGGTGACTCCGGGTCGAAGGGGTAGCGGCATTAGTTCGTAGAAAAGGAGATGTCGAGATGCAAGAAGCTCGACATCTCCTTTGCCGTTCTGGACGGAGCCACGGCGTTTTGTAGTGGCCGCGAGTCAATCCAATGGAGTTATGCGTGCACAGGTTCAAGAGGATCATGCTGGTGACAACCGCTATCGGTGGTATCGGCCTGGCGGGGTCCGGGATCGCCCAGGCTCACTGCGCTGGAGACGACCAGCCCGAGGCCGCCATCGAAAACGCGCAGTTGCTGAAGTGTGACCAGGAGTACAGGTCCAACGCCCTGGTCGAGGCCAATGTGCCGATCACCGTCCTGGGGGACAGCGTCACGAATATCGGAAATTTCTGCACGCAGGTCAATCAAGAGCGTGGCAGTAGCTGACCCAGGGGATCCCGGGGCGGATTGAGAACTGAATGAAGCCGGATGTCTCCGTGCGTGCGCGGAGTCGATCCGGTGCAGACAGCGGCCATCGCTCCCCTGATGGCCGCTGACTTTTTTGCATATATCGAGATCGGCGTTTCTTCCAGGATCGAACAGAGTGGCATGTTCGCCAGATATCGTCCGATCAGCGCAATTCACATCAGCGGCCAATGCGGGGCCATTCGGATGAAGCTTGATGGCTACTCATCCGTAAGGCGGGTGCCCGCTTGATCCGGGGGTTTACTGCTGAGGTGTCATCGATTCCATCCTTCCGTGGAAGGGGAACTCGAGCCGAATCGCGCCTCGGAGGGGACATGACTGATGTAATTATCCTGCCGCGTTGCCCGGAGACGGGGAAGGCGTCGTTCCGTACTGAATCCGAGGCGAGGATCTGGCTGGTCAGACAGCCGCTGCTCGACAGGATCCCGGATCGTATCTACCGATGCTCTGACTGTCAGTACTGGCACTTCACCGGGTCCCATCACTGGACCAGCCGGAAAATCGGGTGGCGACGAAACTACGGCAGGCGTGAAATCGCTTCCCGACGCAACGGTGGGAAGAAAAGGAGGAACTGACTGCCGCGTCGGCCGGATCTTCCTACATATTCGATCAGAAAGACGACGAGATTGCGAAAGAACCTGAGCAGGGGAATGGTCGTGACCGCCGCCGCGACGAGTGTGCTGTCCCTGTATGTCATCCCGGCGTTCGCGGACTCGGCCCCCCGGGAGGCCCCGGGGCGCACACTCGGCGCCCTGTCCGACACGTCTGCTGTCTCGCCCGACGACAGTGGCCTCCAGATCCTGGAGAACGGTCCGGCGAACGCGGGACCCAACACCAGCGATGTAGGCGCCGCGCCCGACCCGTCCCCCGTGAACTCCCGCATGGGCCGTGCGAACCCCAGCGTGTCGCAGCGCGCCGCCCACGACTCGGCCTCGGCTGACGACCACGAGCACGGCGACCACGGACGCAACAGTGATCACGGCGAAGCTGCCGGGTACGGCGACGACAGCGACGGCGGCGACGACAGCGACGGCGGCTACGGCGACGACGGCGGCTACGGCGACGGCGGCTACGGCGACACACCGCCCACAAAGCCCCCCACCACGCCGCCGGTGTCACCGCCCATCACCACGCCACCGGTGAAGTCACCGCCTGCGTCGCCGCCCCCGACCGCTCCAGCCAGCATCCCGCCGCGAACGCCGCCGGCCTCGCCCCCGACGCAACCGCCCGGCCTGCCCGAGACCGGCGCCAACGAGCAGGTGCTGCCGGCGGCGGGCATCGCCGTGTTGCTGTTGACGAGCGGCGCCATCCTGTACCGACGAGGCCGTGCCGGGTCCCGTCAATAGTGCTCCGCTCGGGGTGCCGGAGGAAGCGCCTTCGGCGCCTGGCACCCCCTCCGTCGACGGCGCGTCCTTCACCTGATTCCTGCGATTCCTCCCCGGCGTTCACGCCAGGGAGGAATCGCATCCTGTGTCGGTCGGCGGAGCGTCGCGGCGTTCCGGTCTTCTGGGGAGCCGGAACGAGTGGGTGGGACGGGGGCGTGTGCGAAGAAGTCCCACGCCACGGAGAGAGTGCGGCCCCGCCACCGGCGGAAGCCGCGGCGGACATTTCGCGGTCGGTGCCACCAAAGCAGGCGCTGACCGAGATGGGCGGCAAGCGCGGGCGGGACGTCCGCCTGGTGCCCCCCATAGCCCTAAAGCGATGGGAGGCACCCCTTCGCGCTCTGTAGGAACGTACCCACACCTGCACCGCGGGCGAAGCCATGTCCCCAGGAACAAGAATTCCGCCGCGGGATGCTCGTCCGTGCTGGTCTGAACCCTGCTGGTGTCGAGATCGTAAGACCTCTTGGAGCGCTGCTTCAGGTGGCGGCCTGAGCCAGGAATCCCCCCTCAGGGACGGGGAGCTGTCAAGGTGCTTCTGTGCACCCCTGACCCACCGGTACCGGGATCACTTGAGCGGGCGGGCCGGAGCTGCGCAGTCGTTGGCGTACTCCTCGTACGAGCGTCGTCGCCGTGAAGGTCGCTCCGTGGACGAACCGCATGGCGGGGCCGAAGGTGGAGGTCGTCAGCAGGCCTGCCAGGAACAGCCCGGGGCACGAGGACTCGAAGTCCCGCCCGACAGCGGGGGAGCGGTCGGCTGTTGTTGTCAGGCTCGCGCGCAACTCGGTGGAGAGCAGGTCGAGCCGGTCCAGGGTCGGGCGGAACCCCGTTGCAGCGATTACGTGTTCGGTATGCACGAAGCTCAGTTCCCCAGTCCGGCTCACCGTCTTCAGACGTACGCCGCCCCCCACCGCACGGGCCGCGGCGATCTCGCGGCCGGGGAGCATCTCCACCACCGGCTCGACCCGGTCCCGCACCCACCAGGCACCCGCCGGCCCCAGCGCTGTGGTCGCGATGCGGGTGCGGGTCGACTCGGGGAGGCGACGGAACAGGTCCGGACGCTCGGCGTAGAACCAGTTGCGCCAGCCGCAGCCGAGCCCGCTGTGCGGGGCGCGGGCCGACTGCCACCAGGGGCGCTGCCATGGCGGTGGCACATCGTTCCAGGACAGCCGGTCGGCTCGGGCCAGTACCCGTACACGCGTTCCCTGTTCGGCGAGAAGCGCAGCGGTCTCCAGGGCCGCCTGGCCGCCGCCGATCACCGTGACGTCCCTGCCCCGGAAGCGGTCGAGGTCACTGTGGTGACTGCTGTGCGAGACGAGCGCGGGGTGCAGGCCACGCAGTGGGGACGGCACCTCCACGAAGGGCATGACGCCTACCGCCAGCGCCACCGTGCGGGCGTGCAGTACCTCTCCGTCCTCCGTGACCGCCTCGAATCCGGCCGGGCGGGCCGTCACCCGGCTCACCAGGCGCTCGTCCACGTGGGGTACGGCGTGGTGCGCGAACCACAGGCCGTACTTGGCGAACGTCGCCACCGGGATCGGTTCGGCGTGGCGCGCCGTCAGACCCTGGGTCGCGCAGTAGGCGTCCAGCTGCCAACGGCCCCCGGGGTCCGCGAGGTTGGAGGCCCAGGGTTCCGACTTCAGGAACATGCCGCGGGGCATGTGGTCCCGCCAGGACGCCATGGGTCGCCCGAGGACGCGCAGGTTCAGTCCGGCGGCCGCGGCATGGGACGCGATGGACAGGCCGTACGGGCCGGCGCCCACCACCAGTAGGTCGTACATCAGCAACTACTCGCCTTCTCGTCGTCGGTCGGGATCGGCGTGGCCGCCTGGCGGACCACACGCGTCGGTGCGGGTGCCGTCGCGGCCGAGCGCAGCCGGGCCGGCAGACGGCGGCAGGCGTGCCGGGTCCACAGGGCCCACATCGCCCAGCCGGGCGCGAGGTCGTCCGGGGCGTGCCAGGCCAGTTCACGGCCGGCCGGCGCCGGTCGCAGCGCGCTGAGCGGCGCGTAGTTCTCGACCACGAACGCCCGCCCGGGCCGGGGCGCCCCCTCGGGCATCGGACGGTTGGTCAGGTCGAGGTGCTGGGCGCGTATGACGTCCAGCCCGGCCGTGTCGGTGAAGAGCCGGAACTGGGCGCCGGGGCGCGGGTTGAAGTCGAGCAGGTGGTAGTCGCCGGTGGTGGCGCAGCGGCGGAAGTCGAGGTCGAAGATGCCCCGGTAGCCCAGTTCACCGACGCCGCGTTCGGCGAGCGCCCGCACCTGCGCGTTCGGTGTCCAGTGGCCCACGGCGGTCAGTCCGGCGCCGCGTGGCCAGGCGTGGAGTTTGCGGCCGGCGCCGCCGCCGTGGATGGTCCCTGTGCGGTCGGCGTACCCGTGGCAGAACCAGTCGAGGTCCGGTCCGGACGGCAGGAACGCCTGGAGAAGGAGTCGGCTGCCCGCCTCCTCCGTTCGCAGGAACAGTTCACCGGCCTGCCGCGCCGAGCGTACGACGACCGTGCTGCGCAGGTCGCTGTCCGCCGGAAGCAGCCAGGGCCGGCTCCACTTCGCCACCGTGGGCAGACCCAGTCGCCAAGCCGCGGCGGCGGCCTCGGTCGCGCTGTCCGGGATCAGTGTCAGCGGGTGGGGGATGCCCACGGTCGCGCATACGGCAGCCAGTTCAGCTTTGTCGGCCACCCGTTCGGCCAGCGCGCCGGGCTGCTGGGGCAGCAGGTAGGCGGGCGTCAGCTCGGCCCGGGCCCGGGCCACCGCGACGGCGCTCGCGTCGTCGAGCGGGATCAGGACGGCCGGCCGCGCGATCTGGGCGGCCACCCGCAACAGTGCGTCGGCGATGTCGGCGGGGGCAGCTCCGAGTGGCGGCGGCGGATGCAGGTGGCGTACGAAGCGGGATCTGCGTACGGGGCTTCCACCGACATCGGCGATCAGGTGGACGTCGACGCCCGCCCTGCCGAGTGAGCGTACGGCGCCCAGTGTTCCGTGGTGAAAGGGATTCCGGTCGGTTCGTACGAGGACGGCGGGGACGCGGGTGTCGAGCAGCGAAACGGACATGTGTATTCGGGTTTCCTTCGGGTCGGTTCACTCGTGCGGGCGAGCGGAACACTCGAAAGCCCTAGGCGCGGTGGCGGAATTCATACTTATATGACTGAGTGTCAGTAGGTGGAAAGCAGGATGAGATCAGGCAGTGCGAAAACACGCGGTGTGAGAACGCGGTGTGAGAACAGGGAGTACGAGAGTGGAGGAAGGAGCAGGCATGGCCCCACACAAGCGACGGGCCCGCACCGGACGGCTGGCGTTCCTGGCGGCGACGGTCGCCGCGTCGGCGGTCCTGGCGACGGGGGGACAGGCCGTGGGCGCGGGGGTGGCCGATCCTCCCGTCCCCGTACCGGGCAGCGCCATGACCACGCGGCCGACACCAGCCGCCGGGGTGGTGACGCCGGTCGCGCCGGTCGCGCCCCAGACCCCCGTACCTCCGGTGAATCCCGAGCCCCCCAAGTCCCCGCCGCCGGAATCCCCGGAGCCGCCGGAGGTCCCCCGCCTCCCCGCCTTCGGCGCGTACGTCGGCTACGACGGCGCCCGGGGTACGGCCAGGATCGGAGAGCTCAGCCGCTGGCTGGGCAATGCCGATCTCAAGGTCGGGCACACCTACCTGCCCGGTGACCGGTGGAGCAACATCGAAGGGCTGCCCGGGTTCCTCGACGTGTGGGCGGACTGGCGGCGGGCCGAGGAGGACCGGCTGTTCGTCCTCAACGTGCCCATGCTGGAGCGCAACGAGGACGGTGTCTCGGACCGTCGGGTCCAGGTGCGGCTGAGGCGCGGCGCGGCCGGTTTCTACGATCACCACTTCCGCGCCCTGGCCGAGCGGCTGGTCGAGCTGAAGATCCCGGACACCGTCATCGTGCTCGGCTGGGAAATGAACGGCATTACGTACACCCATCGCTGCGGGCCTGACCCGGAGGCCTGGAAGAGGTACTGGAACAGGATCGTCACCACCATGCGTGCGGTGCCTGGCCAGAAATTCCGGTTCGATTTCAATCCGACCCGGGGCAAGGACGCCATTCCGTGGCCGCAGTGCTATCCGGGGGACGACACGGTCGACATCATCGGCATGGACGCCTATGACCAGCCGCAGGGACTGTCATTCGACGAGCAGGTGAACGAGCCCTACGGACTTCAGGCACATGTGGACTTCGCCAAGGCTCATGGAAAGGCCATTTCCTATCCGGAATGGGGACTCTTCCGCAACGGCGACAACCCGGAGTACATGCGGCGCATGCTCGCCTGGATCGACAAGCACAAGCCGCTGTACAACACGCTGACCGACTACTGTCCGCACGGCGTCTGGCTGTGCGGCAGCAATCCGAAGGCGTCCCAGGTGTACCGCCAGGCGCTGACGGGCCGCAAGGACACGCAGTCGACCGTGCCGACACCGAACCCGAACCCGACCCCGCAGCCGCCGACGCCCACGGACCCGGTCACCCCGCCCGTGCCGCTGCCGCCGCCCAACTGCTCGCCGGTGGAACTGGGTGACTGGGTGGAGTACTGGTTGGGCGGGAGGCTGTGCCTGCGCTTCGACTGGTGGTCGCGCAACTGATGACCGCCCGGTGGCGGCGGGTCGTTCACGATCCGCCGCCACCGTTGCCGGTTTCCCCTCCGTCGCTGTTTCCGCTTCCGCTTCCGTCGCGTTCCCGCAGTCGGCGCAGGAGTTCCTTGCCCTGGCTGCGGGCGGCGACATCGCACACGACCGCCGACATCAGCGGTGCCGTCAGCCGCCGGGCCAGCAACAGCCGTTGGTTGACGACGGGTTCGGGGCGCCAGTGGTGCTTGTACGGCTCGTCACCGCGCAACAGACTCAGCGTGCCGTGCCCGCCCGCCCCGGTGTGCTGGGTGCAGGCGTCGAGCAGCATCACGGCGACGTCCGCCTTCCGTTTCCGCAGGCCGGGATGGGCGCCGTACAGATAGCCGCCCGCGAGGCGTCCCGACAGCAGCGTCAGGTCGACGGCGACCACGCTGTCGTCGAGGCGGAACTCGGTGACCACGGCGTCCCCGGAGCGCACCATCGGCCCCACCGACCGGGCGAGGTGCTCGTGGAACCGGGGCTGGAGATGTTCCGACGTCACTTTCCGGCCCTGCCACTGGAGTTGGTGGAGTTCGAGGAGGCGGGCCAGGGCCGCGTCGACCTCGTCGGGGCGGACGACGCGGCGCTCGACGCCGAGCGCGGTCAGTTTGCGCAGCTTGGCACGCACCCGCTGGGCTTTCGAGGGGGGGAGGCGGGAGACGAGGCCGTCCATCGAGACGGCAGGCAGCTCCAGGCACAGGGAGTCCCTCACCTGGCGGCGCGGACCACGCCAGCGCTCGTACACGCGTTCCGCCGCGCCGCCCGGCCGGACCTCGCGGAGGTCGATCAGGGCGGTGCGGGAGGCGTCGGAGAGTCCCTCGGCGAGGGCGTCGGCGGCCTCGTCAGCCGCCTCGTCGTCGAGGAGCACATCACCGTAGTCGGAGATCGCGCCGCCGAGCGGGACCAGGGCGGGCAGCGGGCGGTGTACGCGCATCAGCGGCGCGGCGGCGAGGAGTTCGCCCTCCGGATCGCGGACCACGACGACTCGCAGCCGGCCCGCGACACCGTAGGACAGCCACCACGAGTGCAGCCAGGCATGGCTCTGGAACGGGGTCGCCGGGCCGCATCGCCGGTACAACCGACCCCACGCCGGGGCCAGTTCGGCGAATGTGGCCTCGTCGCTGACGACTTCGGTGCGCAGGGCGCCCGTGGTCGTGACCGTCACAGCTGTCCGTGTGCATCGGCGGCGACGGCCGGGCCCGGTACGGAGGCCGCCGGTGCCGGATCCTCCGTACGTCGCCGGGGCCGCACCAGCAGCACCAGTCCGCCGAGCAGTCCGCCCGCGCTCGCGCCGACCAGTCCGGTCACCTTGGCCGAGGCCGAGGACGGCTGGGCCGGCTTGACCGCGCGCGAGAACTCCAGCAGCTCCACGTGGGTGGAGTTCTTGGTGTCGTTGGCGTGCAGGGTGAGGGAGCGCGCCACGGCGTTGGCCATGGCGGCGGCGCGGTCGCGGCGCGGGGAGGTGGCGGACACGGCGACCATGGGCGCGTCGGGCGAGGTAGCCGTCCGCACGCTCTTCCGCAGCGTCGACACCGATACGCCGGCCAACGCCTGGGCGTCCCCGAGTACCGCGAGCTGCGTGGCGACCCGCCCGTACGCCTGCGCGAAACCGAGCGCGGACGCCGGATCGGACTTCTCGGTCGGTACGGCGATGACGTAGCTGCTGGCCGTATAGGTGGGCGGCTTGAAGGTGCCGTACGCGCCGCCCAGGAGGCCGCCGAGTACGGCGCCGGCCGCTAGGAGGGTCCACGGGAGCAGGGCGCGGGTGCGGGTGCGGGGCGTGAGGCGGGGGGCTCCGCTGGGGTTCTCGGTCATGAGGAGGGGGCTCCCTGGGGTGACGGGGACGGTGTCATCGAGCGGGTGGTCGCCGCATACACGTCCATGAGCTGGGCGGCGCTGCGGGTGATGTCGTAGCGGTGGGCGGCGGCGGGGGGTGTGCGGTCCCGTGGGCCCAGCGCGCGGGCCTCGGTGAGGGCGCGCGCGAAGGAGTCCGCGCCGCCGGGTACGCGCTGGGCGCCTTCGGTGACCTCCGGGGGGAGGTCCTCGATCGCCGGGCAGGACACGTACCGGACGGGCAGCCCGGCGGCCAGCGCCTCCACGACCGCGAGGCCGAAGGCCTCCTCCGGGCAGGGGGAGGCGAGCAGGTCCATCGCGGAGGTGAGGGAGGGCAGGTCGGGGCCGGGGGTGCCGTCCGGTACGTAGGGCCGTTCGCCGGTGAACAGCACCCGGTCGGCGACGCCCGCCTCACTCGCGGTGCGCCGCAGGACGTGCTCCTCAGGGCCGCCACCGACGAGCAACAGATAGTAGTCGTCGGGGAGTTGGGCCAGGGCGCCGATGACGTCGCCGAAGCGCTTGCCCGATGCGAGCCGTCCGACGCCGCCGACGACGTACGCCCCCTCGGGCAGCCCGAGGCGCTCGCGGGTGTGGCGACGGGCGACCGGGTCGAAGCGGAAGCGGGCCAGGTCGATGCCGTTGGGGACGACCTCGATGCGGGGCGCGGGCACACCCCAGCGGCGGAGCCGGCCGGCGACCGTCGGGGACACGGCGACGGTGGTGCTGCCGAGCCGCTCGCTGGCGAGGTACAGCGCGCGGACCCCGGCGGTCAGCCGCCGCCCCTCCATCTGCGAGTCGCCCAGGGAGTGTTCGGTGGCGACGATCGCCCGTACGCCCGCGAGCCGCGCGGCGATCCTGCCGTACACGCAGGCCCGGTAGAGGTGGGTGTGCACGAGGTCGTAGCGGCCGGCGCGGATGACGTCGACCAGGCGGGGCAGGGCGGCGAGGTCCCGGTTGCCGGCCATGCCGAGGTGCACGACCCGGACGCCGTCGGCGACCAGGCCGTCGGCGACAGAGCCCGGGTTGGTGAGCGTCACGACATCGCAGTCGACCGGCAAGTGCCGTAGCAGAAGCCGGAGTTGCTGCTCGGCGCCGCCGACGCCGAGTCCGGTGATGATGTGCAGGGCCTTCACCGCCGTCACACCCCCCGGACCGGTCGACGCCGCAGCCGGTGCAGCCGGTACTTGAGACGCAGGCGTACGGCGGTGTCGTTCTCGCCGATGTGGACGCGGGGGAGAACGTGGACGCCCTTCAGCTGCCTGGGGTCGATCGCGCAGCCGTATCCGTAACCGGCCGCCCGCACGGCGTCGACTGCCCGCTGGTCAACCGTCCCGTACGGATAGCAGAAGCCCTCGACCGGAGCACCGCTCAACTCCGAGAGCATCGCTCTGCTGTCTGCGACCTCCGCGCGCAGCAGCTCATCGTCCGCCTTCGTCAGGTCGACGTGCGTCAGCCCGTGCGACCCGAGCTCGACCCCGGCCGCGGCGACGGCACGGATGCCGGCCGCCGTGAGGAGCGGCTTGCGCGGGCCAAGCAGATCCCAGACGTTCTCCCCGCCGAGCCGCCCCGGCAGGACGAAGAGGGTCGCGCCGCAGTCCCAACGCTCGAGTACCGGGAGGGCGGTGGTGAGGAAGTCGGCATAACCGTCGTCGAAGGTGAGCCCGACGAGCCCGCGCCCCTCGCCTCGGGAACGGGCGGCGAGCAGCTCGGCCACGCCCACGCCCCGCAGCCCGTGCCGGTGCAGCCACCGCAGTTGGGCGTCGAGGCGCTCGGGCGTGACAGTGACGCGGTACGGGTCGTCCGAGCAGTCGCCCACGGAGTGGTACATCGCCACCCAGGGGACGGAACCGGGGCGGGCGGATCTTCGGCTGCGGTCAGCGGGCTCGGTCGCGGCGGCGGGGACGGGGGCGGGCGTGGATGCGGGTGCGCTTGCGGACATGCGGAACCCTTCGGGTCATGGAGCGTGCGGAACGGAGTGCGAGGACGAAGCTCTGCACGGCCTGGGCCCGCATGAGTAGGCCGAGCAGGAAGTAGACGACGGTGACGGTCGCCGTACCGGCGGCGAGTCCCGCCACGGGCCCGTCGATCCGGCTGGTCACGAACGCCCCCGCGGCCGTCGCGCACAACGCCGCGCGCACCGGTTTGCTCAGCTCGGCCAGCACTCGGCGGGTCCGGATCGGCACACTGCGCGGACCCATGCCGTACAGCAGCAGCGCGGCCGACAGCGTGATCCCGGCCGCGTTGGCGGTGGCGATCCCGCACACCCCCAACGAACCGACCGTCCACGCGCCGATCCAGGACGTCGCGACGACTCCCGCGGTCATCGCGGCCAGCGGATACCAGGTGGGCCGGTTCGAGGAGAAGTACGAGCGGATGAGCGCGCCGACCAGTGTGTGTCCCAGCAGCCCGAGCGCGTACACGCGCATCACGGTGGCCGTCGCCTCGGTGTCCCGGGCGGTGAACGCGCCCCGCTGGAAGAGGAGTTCGATGATCTGCGGCGCGCAGGCGACCACCGAGGCCGCGCCGAGCAGCACCACCCAGGCGGCCAGCGCGATATCGCGCTCCACCCGGCTGCGGGCCCGCTCGGTGTCGCCCTCCGCGATCGCCTGCGCGACCACCGGGAAGGTGACCGTGCACAGCATCAGCGACAGGGTCATCGGGATCTGGGCGACCTTCTGCGCGTAGTTCAGATGCGAGATGGCCCCGGCGGGCAGGGTGGAGGCGAGGAAACGTTCGACGAGCACCTGCGACTGCCGGGTCAGCGCGAAGAGCAGCACCGGCGCGACGTGTCCGAACGCCATTGGCGCACCGGACGCCTCCTTCACCACGACCTCGTCCGGCACGGCCGACCGGCGACGCCGCAGCTGCCGTAGCACGGAGGGCAGTTGGGTGACGACCATCAGCGCGCCGCCCACCGCCACCCCGACCGCCGCCGAGCGCACCCCCCAGCGCCCGCCCAGCACGAACATCGCCGTGATGATGCCGGTGTTGTAGGCGACGTAGATCGCCGCCGGAGCCAGGAACCGCCGGTGCGCGCGCAGGGCCGCGCTGCAGTACCCGGCGAGCCCGAAGCTGAACACGCAGGTGGCGGTGAGGCGGGTGCAGTCCACGGCGAGCGACGGGTCGGGCAGGCCGGGGGCGAGTGCCTCGACCAGGTAGGGAGCGGTGGCGATCAGCAGCGCGCCGACCGCCGCGAACGCCAGCGCCAGCCGGGGCAGCGTCGTGGCGACCAGCGCCCGCACCGGATCGCCCGGGGCACCCTGGGCGCGCCGGGCCAGCGCCACGCTGAACGCCGGGATCAGGACGAAGGCCAGCCCGTCCTCGATGAGCAGCGTCGCCGCGAACTCCGGCACGGTCCACGCGACCAGGAAGGCGTCCGTGTCTCTGCCCGCCCCGAAAAGCCGGGCCAGCGACTGGTCCCGGGCCAGCCCGAGCAGGGCGCCCGCGACCGAGAGGACGGCCGTGACGAGGGTGGCCTTGGCGAGGAACTTCCCGGAAACAGGGGCCAGTTCGGCGGGTTCGCCGCTGTGCTTCTTGGCGCGGCTGCCCTCCGTTGCCGGCGAAGCGGCGCGTGCCGCGGGCAGCGTCACCCTGATCTCTCCCTCCGCTCGAGGAGGCGTCACGGTCATCGCGCCGAGGCCTTGAGCAGGTCGTCGCCGCCGACGAGGGCCCACCAGGCGACGAGCCCGAAGGCGAGGGCGGTCAGCACGGTCGCGGGCCCGCCGATGTCGGCGTACAGGAAGTCGGTCAACTGCCAGACCAGCAGGCCGCAGGCGACGAGCGCACAGTCGAGCCCGCCGCCGGACGCCGGCCGCTGCGCCCGTACGAGCCCACGCAGGCCACACACCAGCAGTGCCAGCCAACTGCCCCCGAGGGACAGCAGCCCGATGAGGCCCTGCTCGCTGAGCACCAGCAGGTACATGTTGTGCGGGGACAGCAGCGGCTGCTTGCGGTACGCGGCGCCCGCGCCCTCCGTGTCACTGCCCGAGGACAGGGCCAACGAGGCGTGTCCATCACGGTGTTCGGTGAAGCCCTTCAACCCGACGCCGGTGAGCGGGTGTTGGCTCCACATGGCGGTCGCCGCCGCCCACATCGTGTACCGGTCGGTGATCGACTGGTCGGGGTCGTCGGCGAGTTGGGTGATGCTGCTGACCCGCTCCTGGAGCATCGCCGTACCGATGCCGAGGCCGCCGACCAGGATCACCGCCGAGGCGGTCACCACCGCGCCCACCTTCAGCGCGCGCCGCATCCCGGCCAGTGCCAGCTGCAGCGTGCAGGCCGCCGTCGTGGCGATCCAGGCGCCCCGGCTGAAGGAGACCGCGAGCGGGGCGAGCAGCACCAGGGCGCAGCCGGCGGCAACGGCCCGTTGCCGGGCGGCGGTCGCCCCGAGTGCCAGCCCGACCGCGCACATCAGCCCGAAGGCCACCACGGTTGCCATGCCCATCACGTCGGCGGGCCCGAACGTGCCCACAGCCCGGATCTCCTCGCCCTGGAAGGAGGCGCCGGTCCCGGTCGCGAACTGATGCACCCCGACCGCTCCCTGGAACAGGGCGAACCCTACGAACGACCAGGCCAGCACCCGGAAGTCGCGCCGGTCCCGGACCAGCAGCACGATGGAGGCCGGGACCAGCACGAAGATCTGGAGGTAGCGCCCCAGGCCCCCGATCCCGGCCGCCGGCGAGGACGCCCCGACGGCTGCGACCGCGAGCCCGACCACGGGCAGCCCGAGCACCACGGCGGCCGTACGGGACAGGGGGCGCCGCCGCTCCCGTACGAGCCGGATCGCGCAGAAGAGGACCACGAGCCCGGAGACCGCGTCGGCCGGGGTCGCCCCGCCGTCGGTGCCCTGCGCGGCGGGCAGCGCGAGCAGGGCGATCACCAGGATCACGGGCAGAAGCGGGGCGAACGACGCGAGGTGCGTGAAGGGCACTCGGCGCGGCAACGCCGGCGCGGGGCTGTGGCTCACTGCGCTCAGCTTCCTGTCGGGCGGACGAGCGTGGCGGCGGTGCGCAGCAGGATGCAGATGTCCTGCCACAGCGACCAGTTGTCGATGTAGGCGTTGTCGAACCGGCAGCGGTCCTCGATCGAGGTGTCTCCGCGCAGCCCGTGGATCTGGGCGAGGCCGGTGATACCGGTCTGCATCCGGTGACGGGCCGCGTAACCGGGGTAGGCCTGGCTGAACTTGCCCACGAAGTAGGGGCGTTCGGGCCTCGGACCGACCAGGCTCATGTCACCCCGGAGGACGTTCCACAACTGGAGGAGCTCGTCCATCGAGGTACGGCGCAGGAGTCGGCAGAACCAGTTCATCCGCCGTTCGTCGGCGACGCTCCAGCGGGTCGCCGACTCCATCTCGTCGACCGGGCGGTGGGTGCGGAACTTCAGGAGAGTGAAGGGGCGCCCGTCCATGCCGATGCGCTCCTGCCTGAACACCACACCCGGCCCGTCGGTCAGCCGCAGCACCACCGCGCACAGCAGCAGCACCGGCGAGAACAGCAGGAGCAGAGTGCCCGAGACCAGGACGTCGAGCAGCCGCTTGCCGAGGCTGCCCGGCCCGTCCGGCACCATCGCGAGCCGTCGGCAGGAGAACCCGGCGAGCCGCTCGGCACTCTCGTACGAGGGCGACTCGCCGTCGATCTCCCACACTGTGCAGCCCGACTCCGCCAACGCCCGTAGCAGCGGCCCCTGTTCTGCCCGTACGGAGGGGTGGACGGCGAGCACGGCGCGCACGCCGTTCTGGATGAGTGCCCGCTGGACCTCCTCGCCGGTGGACAGCACGGGCAGGCCTGCCCCGCCGTCCGGGTGGTCGGTGACGAGCCCCACCGGCCGTACTCCACATACCGGGTGGCGCAGGAACGCTGCGGCCACGCGTCGTGCGGTGTCGGCCGGGCCGATGACGAGGGCCGTGTGCGGGCGGCGCAGCAGCGTCCGGCGCCGCCGCCAGTGGACGGT
Organism: Streptomyces sp. ME02-8801-2C; assembly: GCF_033793965.1. Lineage (NCBI taxonomy): Bacteria > Bacillati > Actinomycetota > Actinomycetes > Kitasatosporales > Streptomycetaceae > Streptomyces > Streptomyces sp. ME02-8801-2C. The sequence continues at coordinate 576,614 of NZ_JARAXP010000006.1, forward strand.
CCCGCGCCCGGCGGCACTCGCAGTCGCCTGTACCGCGCAGCCCAGGACGAGGGTCCGCGCGGACAGCGCGTCGGCGGGCGCGTATGCCCCGACCACGGCGGCGAGAGCCAGCCAGCCCATCGCGATCCGGCCGCAGACGGCGGGCAGTTCGTCGAGGAACGCGGGCACGGACTCGGGCCGGTACAGCGAGGCGCGCGTGTTCAGCACGACCACGCCGAGCAGCAGCGCGCCGACGAGGAGGTGGTGGCGCTGGGGCTCGGTCAGCGCCAGGGCGCCGAGCAGGGTGGCGCCGCTGTCGACGGCGAGCAGCGGCAGCGGGGAGGCCGGCCGGGGCGTGGGGCGCCGGCCGGCCGGGAACCTCAATCCGCCGGCCGACGCGCGGGGCGGGAACACCGAGACGGCGGATGCGGTCGAGAATCCGTGATCCCGATGCCCTCCGCTGGTGGAGGGGACGGTACTTTCCGCAGTCACGAGTGGATGGACTCCCTGTACTGGGCGCGCACGGGCCGCACGGCGTGCGCGCTGATCAGCTCGCGGTACACGCCCGCGACGGCCTCGGCGGTGTGCCGTACGTCGTGCGCGGACAGGACGTGTCTGCGCCCCAGCTGCCCCAGCGACGCGCGCAGCTGCGGGTCGAGCAGCAGTTCGGCGACGGTCCCGGCGAGCGCGGCGGGGTTCTCGGGCGGCACGAGGCAGCGTGGTGCGAGCGCGGCGGGCAGACTCTCGCGCCCGCCGTCGACGTCGGTGACGACCACCGGCCGCCCGCAGGCCATCGCCTCCAGCGGCGCCAGTGCCATGCCCTCCCACCGCGAGGGCAGGACGACCAGATCGGCGGCCCGGTACCAGGGGACGGCATCGGCGACAGCCCCCGCGAACAGCACCGAGTCGGGAGCGAGAGCCCGCAGCCGCCGGGCGTCCGGCCCGTCGCCGACGAGCACGAGCCGCGCCCCCGGCACCCGTTCCGCGACCTCGTCCCACGCCCGGAGCAGCACGTCCTGCCCCTTCTGCCGGCACAGCCGCCCCACGCACACGACCAGCGGAGCGGCCGGTTCGACGCCCCCGAGCAACGGAATCCTGTCCCGTACGGGGTTCGCGGCCGCGGGGTGGAAGCGCTCGGTGTCGATCCCGTTCGGGATCACCCGCCATTGCCCTGCGATCCCGGCGCGCACCCCGGTCGCCCGTTCGGCGTCGCTCACGCACACCACCCGGGAGGCCCAACGCGCCCCCCATCGCTCCCACTTGAGCGCCAGCGCCGCGGTGGGCCCGCCGACCGCCTCGAACGACCAGGCGTGCGGCTGGAACACCGTTGCGACCCGCCCCCGTACGGCCAGCCGAGTGGCGATCCCGGCCTTCGCACTGTGCGCGTGCACGACATCCGGCCGTACCGCCCCGACCACCCGCCCGAGCCGCCGCACCTCCCCGACAAGCGAGGGCCCCGGCGCGCGCGTCGCGTGCCAGGGGCGTACGTCGGCGCCGAGCGCCCTCAGTCGCGCGGGGAGGTCACCGTCGTCCGGGCAGGCGACCGCGACGTGCAGACCGGCGGCGAGCTGGGCCCGCGCCAGGTCCGCCACGACCCGGGCCGCCCCGCCGTCCACCGGCTGGGTGACGTGCAGGACCCGTGGCCGGGGGTCCGGTGCTGACAGTTGCATGGGCGGTTTCCTCGCTCACGGGTGGCGTTGCCGGACGCACTTCGGCTACTGCCGGGCGTCGACGGCCACGAAAAGTGCGCCGGCCCACGCCGCGTCCTGCTGGGAAACGAGCCGGAAGGCCAGCTGGTCACCACCGCGCCGCAGCGCCGTACCCAGTTCGAACACGTCGGAGTCGTACCCGAGGGTGTTCGCGTACGCCGGAACGCGCTCCGAGACGGCTCCGCCGATCGTGGAATTCAGCACGTCGTCGGGGGGGTTGGCGGCGTCCCCGAGCGCGGTTGTGCGCCCTGCGGCGGACACTGTCAGGGAGTCGCCGACGCTGCCGCGGTCCCCGTTGTAGGCGACCAGGCCGGCGCGCCCGTTCGCGCCCTCCGGAAACGGGAGTTCGGCCATCCGGACCAGCGGGCCGTCACCCGTCCGGTCCCCCAGCGCGTCGAACCCGTCCCACACGGCGAGGTGCCGCAGCGGCTCCGCCGCGTTCTCGTACGCCACGACCAGCGTCCAGCCGCCCCACGCCCCAGCCGTCGACTTCCCCATCGCCACATTGACCTGCGCGACCGTGTACAGCCCCGAACCGCTCGCCCGGACCAGCTCGGTGACATCGGCGGAGGCCTGGAACGCGTCGGCGCCGTGCGCCACCCGGTGGCCGACGACCGAGTCGGCGAGCAGCTCCTTGTACTGGCCGCCGGGCTCGGAGATCAGCACCCGCCCGTTGTCCTTCGGCGGTTTCTGCTCACCGACCTTGAGGTTGCCGCCCCAGTACAGTCGCGCGTACGTGACCCGGCCGCCCTGCGGCACCCGGACCTCCGCCCGGCTGGAGTTGTAGGTGTTCGGGTCGCTGTCGACGTCGACGTAGAACATGTCGAAGTCGCCGTTGACCGCAGCCTTGGCGCCCATTTCGCTCGTGAGGTCCTCGCCTTTGCGTACGCCCGCGCAGGCCCCGAGGGTGGCGCGGCAGCTGATGGACGCGTTGGCCGCGCGGACGATCCCGCCGTGCTGGAGTGCGCGGTAGCGCTGGGCGAACGCGAGGCGCTCCGACTCCTTGTCCTTGGCGGGGGGAGGTGTGGCCGTCGCCGTACCTCCTGGAGTCCAGATCGCGGCGAGGGCAAAGACGCCCACCATCGCACGGCGCAGCAGAAAACCCGGGAAAATACGCATGACCGGAGTTGCCCTTTCGGGGAAAAGGTCGTGGACCGACGGACGGAAAATCTGGACATCACTCATGTGCCGCAGGCGCTCCCGGTCTGTTTCGCGCGACGGATTCGGGGTGGCGGGCGACCTTTTGGTCTGCTATGGGGAGGCTGGCGGAAGATGATTCACTCTAGCCGCTATGTGTGTTTATTCGTGATTCATGGAGACTGTGTCGGAATCGTGCAGTCGGGCGCCCGAGAGATCACTCCATTGGCGGCGCAACCCGGGCACGCGCCAGCCGCTGACACAGCGCCGGGCATCCCCGCCCCGGGCGGGTACCGCAGGTGTCGCCGCTGTGACAGCGACGCGCACGGCGCAGCTGCCCACTCCCCGGGCGTCCTGTCGGGCAACGTCCTGCAGGTTCCGGTCCACATGCCGGTCAACGTCTGCGGCGACGCCATCAACGTCATCGGTCTGCTGAACCCGGCGTTCGGCCACACCTGCGTCAACGACTGACATCGGACGGCGCGGACCCTTCTGCCGGCCGCTCTCCCTTCCGGGGAGGTCGGCCGGTTCGCGGTCCCGAAGTTTGCCCCGAACGGCGGGCCGGACGGACAACTCGCCGGACGGGCCTTGACACAGGGCCTCACCAGCGACGACGTACGAGACCTGGGCGACGGGTCGTCACTTTGCGTGCGTTGCCGGTTGCAGGTCGCGACGGTGGAGCTGACGGTGGATCCGACAGCGGACACACCGTCCGGCACACCCACCGCACCACCGGAAGGAACTTTCATGCATGCTCTGCCGCCCGCATGGCGTATCGCGTCCACCGCACTCTGTGCCACCCTCCTGCTCGGCATAAGTGCACCGGCCGCTCTGGCGGCCGACGGCGACGCGGCCCGCGAGCGCGGCCACGCGGCTTCCCAGGCGCCCGCCCCCAACGCCGACGCGCTCCTCGCGCAGGTCAAGTCGCTGGGTGACCTGGGTGGCGTACTGAAACCCGTCACCGATCTGCTGAATGCCGTGCTCAAGGCGGACAACGGCCAGCTGCCGCTGGACGACGCGACGAAGCTGGTTGACGCCGTGAAGACGGCCATCGCCGCGGCCTCGGTGGCAGCACCGGCCCCGGCCACTCCGCCGGTGTCCCTGCCGATGATCCCGGAGGACCCGGCGCTTCCCACGACTCCGGCCCTGCCGACCACTCCGGCGTTGCCGGCGACCCCTGCCCGCCCGGCGACCCCTGCCCGCCCGGCGACGCCCGCGCCGCCTGTCGTCTCCACGCTCCCGGCGCCCCTCAGGGACGCCAAGGCGGTCAAGGTCCCGCTCGACGTCAAGGCCGACTCGCTCGCCGCGCTGCAGAAGTCGGTCGACGCGCTGCTCGAGGCGGCCACGTCCGGTGATGTCGCGAACGTCGTCCCGGCCGTCACCGACGTGCTGACGAACCTCGGCGGCTTCGTCGCCGCCGTTCTGCTCGGCGGAGGGCTGCCGGCGCCGGACATGGCGGGCCTGCCGCCGCTGCCCAAGCTGCCGGTGGGCGCACCGAAGCCGCAGGCCCCGGCGTCGACCCTGCCGCTGCCGACCCGGTAGGGCCCTGGCCCTGGTGCCGACCGGTGACTCCACCGGTCGGCACCAGGGCTGTTATTTTGCCTGTGTGTCAATTTCGCTTGTGCGTCAATCCTTTGAGACGCATTCCGTGTTCCGGAATCGCCAGGGCCACAGAAAATTTCTGCGTACGGAGTTTCCGCCGCGACCGGGGCTCGTTAGACACGGCGACGGAATTCCCTCTGGTGACATGAGTTGCCGAAGAAAGGAACACGATGAAGTCTCTGAAGGCTGCCGCTGTTGTTGCCGGGTCCCTGGTCATCGCCGGAGCCGCCGCGCCCGCGTTCGCTGACGGCACCGCCGACCTCACGCCCACCAGCCTCAACGGCGCCGTCAACACGCTTGCCAAGGGCCCCCTCGACGTACAGCAGGTGAAGCCGCTTCAGCAGCAGTCGAACGTGCTCGACACCGAGAACAAGGACTCGATGCTCAGCACGGTGAAGGGCGCGACGAACGCCCTCAACTCGAACGGCCGGCTGCTCGGCGGCCTCCCCCTCCAGGGCTGACACAGGTGTCGAAAGGGCCGATTCCGCCGCGCGGAATCGGTCCTTCACGGTTCGAGTCCCGTCCCTCTTTCGTGTGGATACCGGCGAGAAAATCCCCCGGTCGAGTGAGAATGCGGCCGGACGTGTCAAATCACGCCTATAGGGTTCCGCGGTGACCTCAACCTCAAGCGAAGCGCGCCCTTTCCGCATCGCGGACCTGGGTACGCTCGTCGTCATGGCCTGGAGCGGTGATGCCCCGACGGAGGCATGCCCTACCTCCTCGCCTCCTCCCTCGGTGACGGTGAGGGAGGCCCGGAGGTTTCGGCCGTCGCCGTCGAGCAGCTCCTCGTCGGCACCGGTCTGCCGGTCGGCGGCGACATCGTCGACTGTTCCACCCGCCCGAGCCTGCCGGTCAGTCCGCTCGGCGAGGCCGGTTCGGCCGTCGTCAACATGCCGCAGCTCAACGCCCAAGGCGTCCCGCCTGCGGGGTGGCGCACCGCGGTCGCCGAACGGGGCTTCGCCTACCTCGTGTTCACCACACCGACCCTGGCCCAGCCTGCCAAGCCCATCGAGCCGGAGGCGCTGGCCGCCTTCGCGGGCGCGGAGGAGACCCTGTCCGCCGTGGCCCATGTCATCCTCCCGGCTCGCAGCCTGCGCTGACGGCCGGAGGCAGCGGTGAAGTCCGGGGGCCCGGACGGGTGAGTCGGCTGTCCGGGCCGGGCCGCACTTCCGGGCTGATCGGACGATCAATGCACCACTCGGGGGAATCTTCAGCTGAAGCGGTTCCCCGGATCGTTACGCGGCACGGACGAACACCCCCCCCGATTCCTGAAAAGGACCGTACTTGTCAACAAAGTCGACCTCGAACCCTTGCCGCCGCCGTCCTCACCGGCGTGGGCGGTGGATGACGCGGCCCCCGCCGGTGAGGACGGCACGGTCCCTGTACCCGTATCCCTGGACGGCGTCGAGAAGTCCCTCAACCTGAGCCTGCCCAAGGCCGGCGGCGAACTGCCGCTGCTGATGCCGGGCGCACCCCAGGGGCCGAGGTACCTCGAGGGGCGGATGATCCCGGACAGCGCGCTGCCTGCCGCAGGTGCTCGGGAAAGGGCTTGGACGAGGCCGGTGTCAGCGTTCCCGGAGCCGATCTGCGGACCCTGACCCCCTGCCTGTCCGTGGACACCCCGCTGACCGCGCCGCACCCCGAGGTGTTCGGCCTGTCGACCCTCAGAGATCCGCAGGCCGCCGTGCTCACCCCGCTGCTGCAGACGGCGCCGACCGGCGTCCTGGGACTCGGCTCGATGTAGCTCGATGGAGTACGGGACCTGACGAACTGGACCCTCTGGGACCGGGGTTGCCACCCGGCCCGGTCGCCGGGCGGTCGCCGCCACCGAACGAACCGAATGAGGAGAGAGCGTTGTTCGTCAGCAGAGTGCCGCAGCCCCAGGCGGGCCCGCCTGCCCGTTCCGCTACGCGGCGGGACGCGCTCCGCGCCCTGTGCGTTTCGGCCCTCGCCCTTGCCGTGGTTCCGGTCGTCGCTGCCGCGTGGCCCCGGCGTGAGGAGGGCGACGAGGCACCGTCCTTCGACGAGACGTACCGGGGCCGCCGACTGCGCGGTATGAAGGCTGACGCCGGTGGCGCGGATCACCTTGAGCACATGGCGCAGGCCCTGGGCGGGCAGGGCGACGGGCGGTGGCACGTCACCGTGGACGGGCGGCCACTGCATCTGATGCGGCGCGCGGATGGGACGTATCTGAGCATGGTCGACCACTACCGCTCGTACCCCACGGCCCTGGAGGCGGCCCGCGCCGCAGTCGACGAGCTGGGGCCCGGGCGGCAGTTGACGGTCGCCGGCGGGGAAGGAGGCGGACGTGGTGTACACGCGTAAGGACGTCAGCACGCTGACGCGCAGCGAGCGGCAGCGGTTCGTCGGGGCGCTGCTGGAGCTCAAACGGCGGGGCGAGTACGACGAGTTCGTGCGCACGCACATCGAGTACTTCGCCTCCGACGGCGAGAAGGGGTTGCGTACCGCTCACATGGCGCCCTCCTTCCTGCCCTGGCACCGGCGGTTCCTGCTGGACCTGGAGGCGGCGCTGCAACGCCTGGACTCGTCGGTGACCGTGCCGTACTGGGACTGGACCCGGGACCGGACGACGGCCGGCGTGCCCTGGCGCGAGGACCTGCTCGGCGGCACCGGGCGCTCCTCCGACCAGCGGGTCATGACCGGGCCGTTCGCCTACGACCACGGCGACTGGACCATCAGGGAGAGCATCACCGACGGCGAGTTCCTCACCCGGGACCTCGGTCATGCCCGTGAGCCGCTCGCACTGCCTACCCGGCGGGACCTGGACGCGGCCCTCGCCGATCCGGTCTACGACGTGTCGCCGTGGAACTCGACGTCCGCGAAGGGATTCCGCAACAAGCTCGAAGGGTGGGGCAAAGGGCAGGGCGCCGGCTCCTGGCGCAACCACAACCGCGTCCACCGCTGGGTCGGCGGGCACATGGTCGGCAGCGCCTCCGCCAACGACCCCGTCTTCTGGCTGCACCACGCCTTCGTCGACCTGTGCTGGTCGCGCTGGCAGCGGCGGCACGGCGTCGGCGCCCGCTATCTGCCCGACCGGCCGCCGAAAGCCGGCGACGCACAGCGCGGCCGGATCGTCGCCCGGCACGAGCCGCTGCCGCCGTGGGACATGACGCCGGACCAGCTGGAGGACCACAGCCACATCTACCGGTACGCGTAGGCGGTGTAAAGAGGCACGGGCACGGAAGGGCCCCGACGGTGGGACCGTCGGGGCCCTTCCGGTACTTGCGTACGGTGTGTCGGCTGCCGTAGCCGCCGGGGCCGGGGTTGCCCCTGTGGTGGTCGTCGCCGACGTTGGCGCAGGTGTTACCGCGGGCGATCGACTCGCGCCCGCGCTTCCCCTGGTGGGCCGCCGCCCTCGACCGGGTAGCCTCCGGGCATGGAATCCGACCAAGCCGAGCAGAACCAGCGGCAGCAGACCGAGAACGTGTTGCGGACCTTCGTACGGGAGGGCGGCTCACTCGTGCGGCTGCCCGCCCGCTGGAGCCGGAAGCTGATCGTGCTCCAGCACATCACCGAGGAGACCTTCGAGCCGGGGGTGGAGTACGCCGAGCGGCTCGTCGACGAGCGGCTGCGGGTGTGGTGCGAGGGCGCGAGCCGGATCGACCATGTGACGCTGCGCCGGTATCTGGTGGACCTGGGCCATCTGCGGCGCAGTGGGGGCGTCTACTGGCGGCCCGCCGAGTCGGACCTGAGCACCGGCGCCGCCTGAGAGTTCGCGGTACACGCCCGTTCCCCGGGAGGCGGAAAGCCAAGGGTGGCGGGCTTTCGCGAATCCTGTGTGAAGGTCTTCAAGTGACCGTAAGCGGAACCTTTTTGACGCTCACTTGACTGTTAAGATCATCCCACTTTCAGTAGGCTGAGGCGCGTCAAGCGCACGGGGGCAGTCTCTAAGGGCCCCATGCGAAGGAGTGGCTTAGTTGGTCCGCCGGTAAGGTTCGCCACCGGGCAAGGCCCGAGTTCCAGGCCAGGACCCAACGGACTGCAACTGCTCCTGTCGCAAGGCGACTTGAAGAGAGTCTCATGACGTCATTGATCCAGGATCCACTGCTGTGGATCTTGCTCGTGGTCTTGGTCGCTGCGGTTGTCGCAGTGATGCGGGCCCGTAGGACCAACATGGCGCTCCGCAGGAAGACCAACGACCTGCAGAGCGCCCGCGAAGCCGCCCAGAGCGAACGCGACCGCCTCTATGCGGAATACACCCAGCTGAACGCACAGCACGCGGGCGACCTCGCGGCGGTGCGCAAGGATGCGGAGGAAGACACCAAGGCCGTACTGAAGTCCGCGATGCGGACGCTGCAGGTACTCGCAGACGAACAGCAGCTCATCATCGAGAAGTCGCAGCGCCGCTACGGCGACGACGAGCAGGTCCTCGGTGACCTGATGATGATCGACCACACCAACAGCCAGTTCGGCCGCCGGGCGCAGGGCATCGCCGTGCTGTGCGGTGGCTGGCTCGGCCGGCGCGAGAACACCGCCTCCGTGTACGACGTGGCCCGCAGCGCCCAGGGCCGCATCAAGCACTTCGACCGGGTCACCATCAACACCCAGGTCAACGTCTCGGTGGCCAGTCGGGCCGTCGAGCCCATCGCGGTCGTCCTCGCCGAACTGCTGGCCAACGCCACCAACTACAGCGCGCCCGGCACCCGCGTCGACATCAACATCCAGGCCGTACCCACCGGGGTCTGCCTGATCGTCGACGACGCCGGCCTCGGTATGAACACGGAGGAGAAGGCGCGCGCCGGCGCCCTGCTCTCCCCCCAGGCACCGGTCGACATCACGAGCCTCGGCGACCCGCCGAAGTTCGGCTTCGCCGTGTCCGGGATGCTCGCCACCCGGTACGGCTTCAAGGTCTCGGTCGATTCGGTGTCCCCTTACGGCGGCGTACGGGCGGTGATTCTCTTGCCAGAGAACCTGTTGACCACGGACGTTCCCGAGCCCGAGGGCGGGCGCGCGAAGGCGGAACCCCAGGCCGAGGCCTCTGCCGCGGCCCCGCAGCGGCTGACCCCGGTGGCCACGCCGGGCGGCCCGCCGCGGCCGATCGGAACGACCGCCGGCGGCCTGCCCAAGCGGCGGCGCCGCGGCAGCCCGGTCGCGGTGGTGCCACCGCCCCCGGAGCCGGCCCAGCCGGAGCACAACACACAGGTGACGGCCTCACGCATCGGCGCGTTCCAGCGCGGAACGCTGCTCGGGCGGGACACGACGACCATGGAAGGACCACAGGACCAGTGAATCCCGATCTGTCGTGGGTGCTGAACGATGTGCTGCAGGTGCGCGGCGCCCGTCACGCGATCCTCGTCTCGGCCGACGGCCTCCTCCTGGAGCGGTCCAGCGACATCGAACGCGACGAAGCCGAGACCAACGCCGCCGCGATGAGCTCGATGCAGTCCCTCAGCCGTGCCGTCGCCCCCTTCGTCGGCTACGGACAGGGTCTGTGGAAGCAGACACTGATCGAGTACGACGGCGGCTGGATCTTCCTCATAGCCGCGGGCAGCGGCGCCTACCTCGCCGTGTCGGCCGCACTGGACGTCGACATGGAGGCCATGTCGTTCCGGATGCAGCAGCAGGTGGGGGCGCTCGGCAAGGCGATGACCACCCCGCCGCGCCAGAACGCCGGTGCCGACGCATGAACGCGCACGGCGAGGACACACCGGTCACGGTCACCAGCGACTTCGTCCGGTCGTACGTCATCACGGGCGGGCGGACGCTGCCGACCGCCGATGACCTGTCGCTGCACACCCTGGTCACGCTGGCCCCCGACCGGGAGGTGCCGCTCGGCGCCAGCCCCGAGGTCCGGGCCATCTGGGAGCTGTGCGGGGGCGGCTACCTCTCCGTCGCGGAGGTCGCCGCACACCTGTCGCTGCCGGTGGGAGTCGCCCGGCTCCTCCTCACCGATTTATTCGAACAGGGTCATCTCCTGCGCCGTGCCGCGCCCCCACGCGCCCAGTCCGTCGACAGAGGAATCATCGAAAAGGTGCTGCATGGACTCGAATCGCTCTACGGCTGAGACGATCTACGTCTCAGACGCGGTCACCACCACCGCGAAGATCCTTGTCGTAGGGCACTTCGCCGTGGGCAAGACCACGTACATCGGCTCGCTGTCGGAGATCGCCCCACTGCGCACCGAGGAGAAGATGACCCAGGCGTCCGCCCACGTGGACGACCTGAAGGGCGCCCCGGACAAGGTGACCACCACGGTCGCGCTGGACTTCGGCCGGCTTACGCTCAGCGACGAACTGGTGCTGTACCTGTTCGGTACGCCCGGTCAGCAGCGCTTCATGCAGCTGTGGGAGGACATGGCCCGCGGCGCCCTCGGAGCGCTGCTCCTGGTCGACCCGTCCCGGCTGGCGGAAACGTTTCCGGTGATCGACCTGGTCGAGAAGTACGGCCTCGAGTACGCCATCGCCGTCAACACCTTCGACGTGGCGAACGAGTTCGACGAGGACGAGATCCGCGAGGCCCTCGACCTGTTGCCCGACACCCCGGTCGTCTACTGCGACGCCCGGGACCAGACGTCCTCGGCGAGGGCGCTGATCGCTCTCGTCCAGCACCTGCTCGCCCGCGCGGCCTGAGCCCCGGTCCCACCCATTCGGGCCCCTCCCCGCACAGGGGGTCCGGACAGGGGACCGGGACCGGGAGCCGGGCAGCGCGACCGGGCAGGGGCCCGAACCATCCGGGCCAGGGCCACTGACCAACCGGACCAGGGCCCCGTACAAGGTTTTTCCTCACCCCCGTCCCCCGCCCCCGAGGCGCGGGGAACCCTAAGGAACCTCCATGGACACACAGCACGCGGGTGCCACGCCGAGCGCTCCCGCCAGATGCCCCATGCACGGCGCCGACTTCGCCGCCGAACCGCACCGCATCTACGACCAGTTGCGCGCCCACGGCCCGGCGGCCCCCGTCGAACTCGCCCCGGGCGTGGACGCCACGCTCGTCGTGCAGCACGAGATGGCCCTGCGGGTGCTCCAGAACACCACGCTGTTCGCCCGTGACTCGCGCCGCTGGACCGCGCTGAACGAGGGCCGGATCTCCCTCGACAGCCCCGTCCTGCCGATGATGGCGTACCGGCCCAACGTCCTGTTCACGGACGGCGCGGTGCACCTGCGGCTGCGCAAGGCCGTCACCGAGAGCCTCGCCAAGCTGAACATCAGCCGTATCCGGCGGGACGTCGAGCCCATCGCCGACTATCTGATCGACCAGTTCAGCGAGCGCGGCCGGGCGGACATCCTCAGCGACTACGCCAAGCTGATCCCGCTGCTCCTCTTCAACAAGATCTTCGGCTGCCCGGCCGACATCGGCGACCGCCTCACCACCGGTATGGCCGCCATGTTCGACGGCCAGGACGACGCCATCAAGGGCATCGAGATCGTCGCCACCTGCCTCCAGGAGCTGATCACCCTCAAGCGCCGCGAGCCCGGCGAGGACGTGACCTCCTGGCTCATCCAGCACCCGGCGGGTCTCAACGACGAGGAACTCAGGGACCAGCTGATCGTGCTGATGGGCGCGGGCCTGGAACCCCAGCGCAACCTCATAGCCAGCGCCCTGCTCCTGCTGCTGTCCGACGGCCAGTCGGGGCGCGACAGCGGCATGCTGGTCGAGGAAGCCATCGAGCACGTGCTGTGGAACAACCCGCCCATCGCCAACTACGCGACGCACTACCCGTTGCAGGACGTCGACCTCGGCGGCGTACCCGTCGACGCGAATACCCCCGTCGTCATCAGCTTCGCCGCCGCCAACAGCGACCCGGCCCTCAACGAGGCCCGCCAGATGGCGAGCAAGGGCGCGCACCTGGCCTTCGGCGCGGGACCGCACGCCTGCCCCGCCAAGGACCCGGCGCAGGTCATCGCGCTCACGGCGATCGAGAAGATCCTCAACGCGCTGCCCGACCTGACCCTCGCCGTCCCGCAGGAGAGCCTGCTGTGGCGCCCCGGCCCCTTCCACCGCGCGCTGGCCTCGCTCCCGGTGCGCTTCAGCCCGACGCCGGCCACCCGGGTCGCGGCGGCCCTGCGCAACCAGGCGCCACTGCCTGCGGCCGAACCGGTGCACCGCCCGGCCCCGCAGCCGACGCCGGCCCCGGCGGCCCGTCAGGAACAGCGCAAGAAGGGATTCTGGAGCTCATTCCTTGACGTCTTCCGGCTCTGACGGCCAACTGGCCACCCATTTACGCGGATTGAGCCGGTCGGACCGAGAGCGGTTGTGCCGACCGGTGTGAGCGCTCTGTGTCCGAGGCCGGCCTCGGGGCGGGGCGCTCACGTGGTTTCGTCGGGCAGTTCCGCGAACTCGCTCAGGGCGTGCGTGAGCCACTGGGTCCAGAAGGTCTCCAGGTCGATGCCCGCGCGCAGGACCAGGTGCTGGAGACGGTCCTGCCGGTTTCGGGGGGTGTCGGTGTCGGTATCGCGGTCGGGCTGGAAATCGCGCTTCTCGATCTCCTCGTACTCCGCCAACTGGCTTTGGTGCAGGGTGAGATGGCGGCGCAGGTCGGTCTCGATGCCCTCGGTGCCGACGACCGCCGAGGCGCGCAGGCGCAGCAGCATCGTGTCGCGGTAGGGCTTCGGGTCCTGGGACGCGGCGGTCCAGCGGGCCAGTTCGGCGCGGCCCGCCGGCAGGACCTCGTAGCTCTTCTTCTGCCCCCGGGTCGGCTGCTCGGGGGCGGGCAGGGCGCGGATGTGTCCCTCGGTCTCCAGTTTTCCCAGCTCGCGATAGATCTGCTGGTGCGTCGCCGACCAGAAGTAGCCGATCGACCTGTCGAACCGGCGGGTCAACTCCAGCCCCGAGGACGGCTTTTCGAGCAGGGCGGTGAGGATCGCGTGCGGGAGGGACATGGGGTAATCCTAGGGACCGGTGGGCGTGAGAGGCCTGTGCTGGTGGGCTCGTACGGCCGTCAGAGTGCCGCCGCCAGTTCGGTGCCCTGCTTGATGGCCCGCTTGGCGTCCAGTTCGGCGGCCACGTCGGCGCCGCCGATCAGGTGTACGTTGCGGCCGGCGGCCAGCAGCTCGTCGTACAGGTCGCGGCGCGGGTCCTGGCCGGTGCACAGGACGACGGTGTCGACCGGCAGCACGGTGGAGGTGCCGCCGACGGTGACATGCAGACCGGCGTCGTCGATCCCGTCGTACCGGACGCCCGGGACCATGGTGACGCCCCGGTGCTTGAGCTCGGTGCGGTGGATCCAGCCGGTGGTCTTGCCGAGCCCGGCGCCGACCTTGGACTCCTTGCGCTGGAGCAGGTGGACGCTGCGGGGCGGGTTGGGGCGCTCGGGTGCGGCCAGTCCGCCCGGGGCGCGGTAGTCCATGTCGACGCCCCAGGCGCGGAAGTACGCCGCCGGGTCCTCGCTCGTCTTGTCGCCGCCGTCGGTGAGGAACTCCGCGACGTCGAAGCCGATGCCGCCCGCGCCGAGGATCGCGACGCGGTCGCCGACGGGCGCGTTGTCGCGCAGCACGTCGAGGTAGCCGACGACGCTCGGGTGGTCGATGCCGGGGATGTCGGGGGTGCGGGGGGTGACGCCGGTGGCGACCACGACCTCGTCGTAGGCGGTCAGATCGGCCGCGGTCGCGTGGGTGTCGAGGCGTACGTCCACGCCGTGCGCGTCGAGTTGGTGGCGGAAGTAGCGCAGGGTCTCGTCGAACTCCTGCTTGCCGGGGACCTTGCGGGCGACGTTCAGCTGGCCGCCGATCTCGGGGGCGGCGTCGAAGAGGGTGACCTCGTGGCCGCGTTCGGCGGCGGAGACGGCACAGGCGAGTCCGGCGGGGCCCGCGCCCACGACGGCAACTCGCTTGCGCAGCTTGGTCGGTGAGAGGACGAGCTCCGTCTCGTGGCAGGCGCGCGGGTTGACCAGGCAGGAGGTGATCCGCCCGCTGAAGGTGTGGTCCAGGCAGGCCTGGTTGCAGCCGATGCAGGTGTTGATCGCGGCCGGGCGCCCCTCGCGTGCCTTGTTGACGAAGTCCGGGTCGGCGAGCATCGGGCGGGCCATCGACACCATGTCCGCGTACCCGTCGGCGAGCAACTGCTCGGCCACTTCGGGGGTGTTGATGCGGTTGGTGGTCACCAGGGGGATGCCGACCTCGCCCATGAGCTTCTTCGTCACCCAGGTGTACGCGCCGCGCGGCACCGAGGTGGCGATGGTGGGGATGCGGGCCTCGTGCCAGCCGATGCCGGTGTTGATGATGGTCGCGCCGGCCGACTCGACGGCCTTGGCGAGGGTGACCACCTCGGCGAGGGTGGAGCCGCCGGGGACGAGGTCCAGCATCGACAGGCGGTAGATGAGGATGAAGTCGTCGCCGACCGCTTCGCGTACGCGGCGGACTATTTCGAGGGGGAAGCGGGTGCGGTTCTCGTAGGAGCCGCCCCAGCGGTCGGTGCGGTGGTTGGTGTGGGCGGCGATGAACTCGTTGATCAGGTAGCCCTCTGAGCCCATGATCTCGACGCCGTCGTAGCCGGCGCGGCGGGCGAGGACCGCTGCGCGGGCGTAGTCGTCGATGGTCTGTTCGACCTCGGTGTCGGTGAGTTCGTGAGGGGTGAAGGGGCTGATGGGGGCCTGGAGGGGGCTGGGGGCTACCAGGTCGGGGTGGTAGGCGTAGCGGCCGAAGTGCAGGATCTGCATCGCGATCTTGCCGCCCGCCTGGTGGACGGCGGTGGTGATGGCCTTGTGCTGGTCGGATTCCTCGGTGGTGGTGAGTTTGGCGCCGCCTTCGGCGGGGCGGCCGGCGTTGTTGGGGGCTATGCCGCCGGTGACGATCAGGCCTACGCCGCCTCGGGCGCGGGTGGCGTAGAACTCGGCCATGCGTTCGAAGCCGTGGTCTGCTTCTTCCAGGCCTATGTGCATGGAGCCCATGAGTACGCGGTTGGGGAGGGTGGTGAAGCCGAGGTTCAGGGGGCTGAGAAGGCGGGGGTACGGGCTCATGGGGGCCTCCGGGGCGGGGCGGGGCATGGTGGCGCGGGGGTGGTCCTGTCTTTGTAGAGGACGGGGAGTGGGTTGTGCAACTAGTTGCATAATGGCGTGCGGCACATTGGGGGGTGTTTTCGCCCCCGCCGCCCCTACCCGTCCCATCCCATTCCTGGGGGCTGTGCCCCCAGACCCCCGCTTTCGGCCCTGAAGGGGCCTCGTCCTCAAGCGCCGGACGGGCTGGAGATGCGGGCCGGTGCTGAATGGGTGGCGGGTCTCCCGACATTTACTTGGACGTCCTAGTATCCTATTTAGTAGGACGTCCAAGTAAATCTGCAGCCCGCGCTCCGATGCCCCTCGGGAAGGCCCCCATGACCGTGAACGAGCTTCATCGTCCCGTGCATCCTGTCCGTCTGGTCACCGCCTCCGCGTTGTTCGACGGGCATGACGCGTCGATCAACATCATGCGGCGGATCTTCCAGTCCCAGGGTGCCGAGGTGATCCATCTGGGGCACAACCGGTCGGTGCGGGAGGTGGTGGACGCGGCGTTGGAGGAGGACGCGCACGGTGTGGCCGTCTCCTCCTACCAGGGCGGGCATGTCGAGTACTTCGAGTACCTCGTCGAGTCGCTGCGCGGGCAGGGGGCCGAGCACATCCAGGTGGTCGGGGGCGGTGGCGGGGTCATCGTCCCCGAGGAGATCGCCCGGCTGCGTCGCAACGGCGTGACCATTTTCTCGCCCGAGGACGGGCAGCGGATGGGTCTTGCCGGGATGGTCAACTCCGTGGTGAAGGACTGCGACTTCGATCTCTGGGAGAGCAAGGCGGTCGATGCCGCCGCCGTTCTGACCGGGGACCGGTTCGCCATCGCCCGTGCCATCACCGGTGCGGAGCTGGGCAAGCTGCCCCCGGAGCTGCTGGAGCAGGTGCGGACAGCTGCGTCGGCGCGGGTCACGCCCGTACTCGGCATCACCGGTACCGGCGGCTCGGGCAAGTCGTCGCTGACCGACGAGCTGGTGCGGCGGTTCCGGGTCGACCAGCAGGACAAGCTGCGGATCGCGGTGATCGCCGTCGACCCGACCCGGCGGCGGGGCGGCGGAGCGCTGCTCGGCGACCGGATCCGGATGAACTCGCTCGACGGCAGCCGTGTCTTCTTCCGGAGCCTCGCCACCCGCGGCAGCCATGAGCTGCCCGAACACCTGGCCGACGTGATCGACGTCGTGAAGGCGGCCGGGTTCGATCTCGTGATCGTGGAGACGCCGGGCATCGGGCAGGGCGACGCGGCGATCGTGCCGTATGTCGACACCTCGATGTACGTGATGACGCCGGAGTTCGGCGCCGCCTCGCAGCTGGAGAAGATCGACATGCTCGACTTCGCCGACGTCGTGGCGATCAACAAGTTCGAGCGGCGCGGCGCCAAGGACGCGATGCGCGACGTGGGCCGGCAGATGGTCCGTAACCGCGAGGCCTTCGGCATGCGGCCCGAGGAGATGCCGGTGTTCGGCACCTCCGCCGCCACCTTCAACGACGACGGCGTCACCGCGCTCTACCAGCACCTGCGCGACGGTCTGGCCGAGCGGGGGCTCCCGCTGTCCGAGGGCGACCTGGCGCCGGTCTCCGTCCGGCACTCCTCCGGCATCCGGCGTGTGGTCCCCGCCGAGCGGGTGCGCTACCTCGCCGAGATCACGGAGGTGGTCCGGAACTACCACGCCCGTACCGAGACGCTGGCGGAGGCGGCTCGGCGGGTGCAGCGGCTGGACGCGGTCAAGGGTGAGCTTGTCGAGGCCGGGGCGGAGGTGGGGGGTGTGGAGGGGTTGCTCGCCGATGCCCGCCGCCGGCTTCCGCACGAGATCGGGGACCAGATCCTGAACTGGCCCGCGGTCGTGGCGTCGTACAGCGGTGACGAGCAGGTGGTGAAGGTACGGGACCGGGAGATCCGTACGCGGCTGAACCGTGAGTCGCTGTCGGGGAACAGGATTCCGCGTGTCGCGCTGCCCGCCTTCACCGACCACGGTGAGCTGGTGCGGTTCTGGCGCCGGGAGAACCTGCCCGGGCTTTTTCCGTTCACCGCCGGGGTGTTCCCCTTCAAGCGCGACGGTGAGGACCCGGCGCGGATGTTCGCCGGAGAGGGCGACCCGTT
This sequence comes from Streptomyces sp. ME02-8801-2C, assembly GCF_033793965.1. Taxonomy (NCBI): domain Bacteria; kingdom Bacillati; phylum Actinomycetota; class Actinomycetes; order Kitasatosporales; family Streptomycetaceae; genus Streptomyces; species Streptomyces sp. ME02-8801-2C. The sequence goes on from NZ_JARAXP010000006.1 coordinate 594,075, forward strand.
CCGTACGAACCGGCGCTTCAAGTTGTTGTCCGAGGGGCAGCCCGCGACCCGGCTGTCCACCGCCTTCGACTCGGTCACCCTCTACGGCCGTGACCCCGACGAACGCCCCGACATCTACGGCAAGGTCGGCACGTCCGGCGTCTCCGTGGCCACCCTGGAGGACATGAAGGCGCTGTACGACGGGTTCGATCTCGTCGCGCCGACCACCTCCGTGTCCATGACGATCAACGGGCCGGCGCCGACCGTCCTCGCCTTCTTCCTCAACACCGTCATCGACCAGCAGCTCGAGAAGTTCCGGGAGACGGAGGGACGCGAGCCGTCGGCGGAGGAGGCCGCCGAGCTGCGGGCGTACGCGCTCGCGAACGTGCGCGGCACCGTCCAGGCCGACATCCTCAAGGAGGACCAGGGGCAGAACACCTGTCTGTTCTCCACCGAGTTCAGCCTGCGGATGATGGCCGACATCCAGGAGTGGTTCATCCAGCAGAAGGTCCGCAACTTCTACTCCGTGTCCATCTCCGGCTACCACATCGCCGAGGCCGGGGCGAACCCGATCAGCCAGCTCGCCTTCACCCTCGCCAATGGATTCACCTATGTCGAGGCCTACCTGGCGCGCGGTATGCACATCGACGACTTCGCGCCCAACCTGTCGTTCTTCTTCTCCAACGGGATGGATCCGGAGTACTCCGTGCTCGGCCGGGTCGCGCGCCGTGTCTGGGCTGTCGCCATGAAGGAGCGGTACGGGGCGGCGGAGCGGAGCCAGAAGCTGAAGTACCACGTCCAGACCTCCGGGCGCTCCCTGCATGCCCAGGAGATGGACTTCAACGACATCCGCACCACCTTGCAGGGCCTGATCGCCATCTACGACAACGCCAACTCGCTGCACACCAACGCCTACGACGAGGCCGTCACCACCCCGTCCGAGGAGTCGGTGCGGCGGGCGCTGGCGATCCAGCTGATCATCAACCGCGAGTGGGGTCTCGCCATGAACGAGAACCCGCTCCAGGGGTCGTTCATCATCGACCAGCTCACCGACCTGGTCGAGGAGGCCGTGCTCGCCGAGTTCGACCGGATCAACGAACGGGGTGGTGTGCTGGGTGCCATGGAGACCGGCTACCAGCGCGGGCGCATCCAGGACGAGTCGATGCTGTACGAGCAGCGCAAGCACGACGGCACACTGCCCATCATCGGCGTCAACACCTTCCGGCGGCCCGGCGGCGAGGGCGCGCCCCAGGAGGTCGAGCTCGCCCGCGCCACGGAAACGGAGAAGGAGTCCCAGCTCGCACGCGTCCGCGACTTCCAGAACACGCACGGAGCGGAGGCCGCCCAGGCGCTCGCCCGACTGAAGGAGGCCGCCGTCAGCGGCGACAACGCCTTCGAGGCGCTGATGGCCGCAGCCAGGGTGTGCACCCTGCGCCAGGTCACCGAGGCGTTCTTCGAGATCGGGGGCCAGTACCGCAGGAACGTCTGAGCAGACGGAATGTCTGAGCGGCAGGTTTCAGGACCTCCGCCGGGAACCATCCAGAAAACCTCCACAACCTTGACCCTCGCTCGGCACTCCCGGATGCTGTGTTGCGGCACATGAGATGTGTGCCGCAATGAGCAACATCGCACCATCCGGGTTCTGCATCAGCCGAGGAGTGGCCATGACTCACCAGGTCCGTGCTGTCGTCGCGCGGGGGAAGGGCGCCCCTGTCAGCCTGGAGACGATCCTCGTGCCGGACCCCGGTCCGGGCGAGGCGCTGGTCAAGGTCCAGGCCTGCGGGGTCTGCCACACCGACCTGCACTACCGCGAGGGCGGGATCAACGACGAGTTCCCCTTCCTGCTCGGCCATGAGGCGGCCGGTGTCGTGGAGTCGGTGGGGGAGGGGGTCACCGATGTGGCTCCCGGTGACTTCGTGATCCTCAACTGGCGTGCCGTGTGCGGGAATTGTCGGGCGTGTCTGCGTGGGCGCCCGTGGTACTGCTTCAACACGCACAACGCCAAGCAGAAGATGACCCTGCTCGACGGCACCGAGCTGTCGCCGGCGCTGGGGATCGGCGCCTTCGCCGAGAAGACCCTCGTCGCGGCCGGCCAGTGCACCAAGGTCGACCCGGCCGCCTCGGCCGCTGTCGCCGGGCTGCTGGGGTGTGGCGTGATGGCCGGTATCGGTGCCGCCATCAACACCGGGAACGTCGGTCGCGGAGACACGGTCGCCGTCATCGGCTGCGGGGGCGTGGGCGACGCGGCGGTGGTCGGGTCGAACCTGGCCGGTGCCGCGAAGATCATCGCCGTCGACATCGACGACAACAAGCTCGCGACCGCCCGCACGCTGGGCGCGACCCACACGGTCAACTCCAAGGAGACCGACGCCGTCGAGGCGATCCGTGAGCTGACCGGCGGCTTCGGCGCCGATGTCGTCATCGAGGCGGTGGGCCGCCCGGAGACGTACAAGCAGGCCTTCTACGCCCGTGACCTCGCCGGGACCGTGGTCCTGGTCGGGGTGCCGACGCCGGAGATGAAGCTCGAGCTGCCCCTGATCGACGTCTTCGGGCGCGGCGGCTCGCTGAAGTCGTCCTGGTACGGCGACTGCCTGCCCTCCCGTGACTTCCCGATGCTCATCGACCTCTACCTCCAGGGCCGCCTGCCCCTGGACGCCTTCGTGACCGAGACCATCGCGCTCGACGAGGTCGAGAAGGCGTTCGAGCGGATGCACGGCGGCGACGTACTGCGCTCGGTGGTGGTGCTGTGATGGCCGACGGCGCCCGTATCGAACGGCTGGTCACCTCGGGCACCTTCTCGCTCGACGGCGGCACCTGGGACGTCGACAACAACGTGTGGATCATCGGCGACGAGAGCGAGGCGGTCGTCATCGACGCCGCCCACGACGCCGACGCCATCGCGGAGGCTCTCGGCGGACGCACGCTTCGGGCCATCGTGTGCACCCACGCCCACAACGACCACATCGACGCCGCCCCCGCACTCGCCGCGCGCACCGGCGCCCCGATCCTGCTCCACGGCGACGACCTGCCGCTGTGGAAGCAGACCCACCCTGACCGGGAACCCGACGCGTCGCTGGCCGACGGCCAGGTGATCGAGGTCGCGGGCGTCGCTCTGACGGTTCTGCACACGCCCGGACACGCGCCGGGCGCGGTCTGCCTGTACGCCCAGGGGCTGGGCGCCGTCTTCGCGGGCGACACCCTCTTCAACGGGGGCCCGGGTGCCACCGGTCGGTCCTACTCCCACTTCCCGACCATCGTCGACTCGATACGGGACCGGCTGCTGACCCTGCCGGGCGACACCGTCGTATACACCGGGCACGGGGACACGACCACGGTCGCCGCCGAGGCGCCGCATCTCCAGGAGTGGATCGACCGCGGGTTCTGACCGTTGCCTGGCTGATGCATGCCTGCTTGATGCTGTGTCGGCTTGATGATGCCTGCCCGATGCCCCCTGAGCTGCTTCGACGTGCTCGGGCGGGCGTCGGGCTCGCTCCGTTTTCCGTTGTGCAATGTGATGTTGGTTGTGCAGGGCGCAACTCGACGGGATGGCTCATCCCGGTCCCTGGACTTCTTGACAAGGGTTCAGGGCGCCCTCAGACTGGCGTTGCGCTTACCGCAATCCGTTTCGCTATACGCACCGAGGTGTCATGATGATTCCCGCGTGCCGACTCGCGGATCTCCCGCGAGGTGAGGCCTTCCGGCTCGACATCGACCCGCCCGTCTCGGTGTTCCACACCGACGACGGCGAGGTCTTCGCCATCGACGACACCTGCACCCACCAGGATGCCTCGCTCGCCGACGGCTGGCTGGAGGGCTGCGAGGTGGAATGCCCGCTGCACGCCTCGAAGTTCGACCTGCGCACCGGCGCCGTCGACTCCCCGCCGGCCAAGCTGCCGGTGCGGACACACGAGGTCGTCGTCGAGGACGGCATGATCTACGTACGGGTGTCCACGGACGCCCCCAACCTGCCCCCCTGCGTCGCGGCCCGGCTCGCCGGGGGTCCCGCGTGAGAACGGTGGCCGTGGTGGGCGCCTCGCTGGCCGGACTGTCGGCGGCGCGCTCACTGCGCAAGCAGGGCTATGACGGACGGCTGGTTCTGATCGGCGACGAGGCTCACCGCCCGTACGACAGACCGCCGTTGTCCAAGGAGTTCCTGGCCGGAACCCTCGGTGAGGCGGATCTCGGACTGGAGACGGACGGCGAGGACCTGCGCGCGGAGTGGCTGCTCCGCACCCGCGCGATCGGCCTCGACCGCACCGACCGGTCCGTCCGCCTCGCCGACGGCCGGAACGTCCGCGCCGACGGCATCGTCATCGCGACCGGCGCCGCCGCCCGCACCCTGCCGGGTGCCGACGGCCTGACCGGCGTGCACACCCTGCGCACCCTCGACGACGCCCGCGCCCTGCGCGACGAACTCGCCCGCGGAGGACGGCTGGTGGTGATCGGCGGCGGGTTCGTCGGCGCGGAGGTCGCCTCCACGGCGTACGGTCTCGGCCTCGACGTGACGGTCATCGAGGCGGCCCCGACACCGCTCGCCGGACCGCTCGGCGAGACCATGGGCGCCGTCGTGTCCGGCCTCCACGCAGACCACGGCGTACGGCTGTTGTGCGGGGTCGGCGTCAAGGGGCTCAGTGGAGAGGGGCGGGTGGACGGTGTGCTGCTGGAGGACGGGCGCAGTGTTCCCGCCGACATCGTCGTCGTCGGGGTCGGCGCGCGGCCCTGCGTCGACTGGCTGGCCGGGTCCGGGGTCGCCCTCGAGAACGGGGTCAAGTGCGGCGCGGACGGCCGCACCAGCCTCGCCGGTGTGGTCGCGGTCGGTGACTGCGCCAACTGGTACGACCCCCGGGTGGGTGCGCATCGCAGGGTGGAGCACTGGACTGGGGCGCTGGAGCGGCCGGCTGCGGCCGTGACGGCGCTGCTGGCGGGGGGTGCGGTGGAGACGGGGGTGCCCCGGCCGCCGTATTTCTGGTCCGATCAGTACGGGGTGAAGATTCAGTTCGTCGGTCATGCGGGAGTCGCTGACAGTGTGGCGGTGGAGGAGGGTGCTGTCGGTGACCGTAACGTCCTTGCCGTTTACCGGCGGGGCGGGGAGCCGGTTGCTGTTCTTGGGATGAACCAGCCTCGGACGTTTGTGCGGTGGCGGAAGCAGTTGAGTGTTTTGCCCGGGGTGCGGTGAGTTCGGTTGCGGGCCCGGTGGGGGCTTGTCGCGTCAGTTCCCCGCGCCCCTGTCGGGCGCGCCCCTGCGGGGCGCAGCCCTCAAGGGCGCTACGTCATAGCTAGTTGATCCATTTACACGACCACGACGTTTCTCCGAGGAGTGCACTGTGACCTCGACCGGCCTGCCCGACAGTCTGATCGCCACCCTGCCCGGCTCCTCCTACACGGACGCGGGGGTCTTCGCGCAGGAGCAGGAGCGCATATTCGAGACCATGTGGTTCTGTGTCGCGCGCGCCTCCGAACTGGCGAAGCCCGGAGCCTTCCGTACCGTCGACGTGGGACGCGAGAGCATCCTCGTGACACGCGCCCGGGACAACTCGATCCGCGCCTACTTCAACGTCTGCCGGCATCGTGGCGCCAAGCTGTGCACGGAGGAGGCCGGCGAGGTCAAGCGGGCCTTCCAGTGCCCGTACCACGCCTGGACGTACGGCCTGGACGGCAAGCTCGTCGCCGCGCCCAACCTCACCAAGATGCCGGATGTCGGGCGTACCGAGTACGGCCTGGTCAGTGTGGCCGTCCGGGAATGGCTCGGCTATGTGTGGGTCTGCCTCGCGGAGAACCCGCCCTCCTTCGAGGAGGACGTCATCGGGGAGGTCATCGGGCGGCTCGGTGACGTCGAGTCGATCGAGCACTACGACATCGACAACCTCTCGGTCGGCAAGCGGATCGTCTACGACGTGAAGGCCAACTGGAAGCTCATCATCGAGAACTTCATGGAGTGCTACCACTGCGCCACGATCCACCCCGAACTCACCGAGGTGCTCCCCGAGTTCGCCGACGGCTACGCCGCCCAGTACTACGTGGGCCACGGCGCCGAGTTCGGCGGGGAGATCCAGGGGTTCACCATCGACGGCTCCGAGGGCCTGGACCGCATCCCGGGTGTCGCCGAGGAGCAGGACCGCCGCTACTACGCGATCACCATCAAGCCGCAGGTGTTCATCAACCTCGTACCCGACCATGTGATCTTCCACCGCATGTACCCGGTGGCCGCCGACCGCACGATCGTCGAGTGCGACTGGCTGTACCTCCCGCACGTCGTCGAGACCGGCAAGGACGTCAGCAGGTCCGTGGAACTCTTCGACCGGGTCAACCGCCAGGACTTCGAGGCCTGCGAACGCACCCAGCCGGGGATGCACTCCCGGCTGTACGCGAAGGGGGGCGTGCTGGTACCGAGCGAGCACCACATCGGCGCGTTCCACGACTGGGTGACCGAGCGACTGGGCGGCGGGGGACGCGGCTAGAAGGTCGATGAAGATCTTGGTGAGGGGTTGTCCGGCCGTCAGGCCGGACAACCCCTGTGGTCATGTACCGGCCGGTGCGATGTGCCAGGTGCCGC
>NZ_JARAXP010000052.1:0-1112 GCF_033793965.1 Streptomyces sp. ME02-8801-2C
CTGTGGACCTGGACGGCGTCCTGGTGATCGCGCATTCCGACAAGGAAGACACGGCTGCGACCTGGAAGAAGACCTTCGGCCACCACCCGCTGATGGCCTTCGTCGACCACGGCACGGGTGGGTCCGGCGAGCCAGTGGCCGCTCTGCTCAGGCCCGGGAACGCAGGCAGCAACACCGCCGCCGATCACATCGCCACCACCCAACTGGCCCTGACCCAGCTGCCCAAGTCCTATCGGCGCGGACGCCGGACGCTGATCCGCACCGACTCCGCAGGCGGCACCCACGAGTTCGTGGCCTGGCTCGCGAAACGCGGCCGGTGGCTGTCGTACTCGGTCGGCATGACCATCACCGACGCAATCCACCAGGCCGTACTCAAGGTGCCGCCCGCGGCATGGACGCCGGCTGTCGAGCCCGACGGAGAAATCCGTGACGGGGCCTGGGTCGCCGAACTCACCGGCGGCATGCTCGACGGCTGGCCCAAGGGCATGCGACTGATCGTCCGGAAGGAACGCCCGCACCCCGGTGCCCAGTTGAGGATCACGGACGCCGACGGCATGCGGATCACCTGCTTCGCCACCAACACCACCGGCCAACCCATCGCCGAACTCGAACTCCGTCACCGCCTGCGGGCACGGGCCGAGGACCGCATCCGGGCTGCCCGCGCGACCGGCCTGCGGAACCTGCCCCTGCACGACACCGCGCAGAACAGGGTCTGGCTGGAGATCGTCCAGATCGCACTCGACCTGCTGGCCTGGATGCCGATGCTTGCCCTGAACGGCAAGACCCGGCTCTGGGAGCCCCGCCGCCTGCGACTCCGCCTGTTCAGCCCGGCCGGCCAGCTCGTCACCACCGGCCGCCGCCAGATCCTCCGCCTCGCCCGCCACTGGCCCTGGACCCATGTCGTCACCGACGCCCTCGAACGGCTCGACCAACTGCCCAGCCCAGTCTGACCAGTAGCTTTCCCGTCCCTATGAGCAGCACCATCGTCTCCGGAGCAGTGGAACCCGGCGCTCACCCGACACGACAGTCGGGCTACCGGCCTGCCCGCCAGCAGCCGCGGAAGGCGAAACGGTCTACCGACTCCGTCGGCAGACCGTCACGAAAGATCGAGG
>NZ_JARAXP010000064.1:0-518 GCF_033793965.1 Streptomyces sp. ME02-8801-2C
ACCAGGTTCAACCAGTGGATGCAACACTGGCTTATTTCATCGATAGTAGATGGTCGTTGAGGGCTTCGGCGGGCGTCCTCCAACCGAGGCTCTTGCGGGGTCGGCTGTTGAGCGTGGCAGCGACCGCCTCGAGATCCTCAGCCGCCCATCGAGAAAGGTCAGTTCCCTTCGGGAAGTACTGGCGCAACAGGCCGTTCGTGTTCTCGTTGGTGCCGCGCTGCCAGGGGCTGTGCGGGTCTGCGAAGTAGACCGGGATGCCGGTCTCGATCGTGAACTGGGCGTGCGCCGACAGCTCCTTGCCGCGGTCCCAGGTGAGCGATCGCCATAGTTGCTCGGGCAGGGTGCCGACCGTCGCCGCCAGCGCGTTCTTCATCGTCACCGCCCCGTAGCCGGCCAGCGGCGGCCCGTTCTTGGTCCGGGGAACCGTGCCGTAGCCGTCCTCGCGGGGCAGGTGGACGAGCACCGCGAACCGGGTAGTGCGCTCGACCAGCGTGCCGATCGCCGAGCGCTCCAGTCCG
>NZ_JARAXP010000053.1:0-1087 GCF_033793965.1 Streptomyces sp. ME02-8801-2C
TCGTGCGGCGCACCCGCCGCCGTGGCTGACTTTCGGTGGCTGAGGCCAGAACTGCGTTCCTCGACGGGACTTCACCAGTAACCCTCTCCAACTCGACAAGTCGAAGAAGGGCGAGAGGCCGGGCCAGGCAGAGCCAGGTGAGGGAGGACCCGACGACGCCGATGCCGCCGGGGCCACCCTCGCTGAAACGCTCACAGCACTACGCGACGAAATCCGCGCACTCAGCGCTGATCATCAGGAACTGCGCCGTGAAGTCGAGGAGTTGAAGGCAGCTCAGCAGTCGAAGCCTCAGTCCTGAGCTGGGCCACTTCCTCTCGCAACTCCATCGTCTCCCTCCTGAGGCGGCCGACCATGGCGCGCATCTCTTTGACCAGCGCGGCCACCTTTTCCGTGTCCCCGACGTGAATGCTGGTCGACCCCATTTCGTTGTCCGGTATGTGCTCGGTCATTGCTCCCGCTTGCTGCTGTGCCGTCGTTGCGTATCGCGATTGCTTGAAGCGCCGAGGCATGGTTGATCGGCTGTCCGACGGCCTCTCTCGCAGGTCCGGGATTGGTCCACGGTGTCCATGTGTTCCTCGCATGCTGCTCGGCCGCTCCCCTGCCCTGCGGAGCTGTTCAGAGTTTCTTTACTGTATCAAGGCGGCCCGCCTACGGCGTGCCGCGCGCGCTGGCGGCCACGGGCCGCCGCCGCTCCATGCCTCCGCCACCGCTGCGGCGGCCCCCGCCCACTCAGCGCGCAACACCGCCAGGGTGGGCAGCCAGAGCAGGAAGCAACCCGACCAGTCCGAGCGCCAGGACCAGACCGAAGCGCGCCGGTGACGACCGCACCGTGCCATCGGCCGCCGTTTCGCTCCGAGAGATCCGAAGCCGACCTGAGCACCGTCCCGACGTACACAACGCCCAGGCCGGAGGGGGCGCGGCCCGGGACGTATTCGGGCAGCGTGGCTGAGGCCCGAACGGGGTTGCTGGAGGCACACGTGACGGGTGCTCGTGCGGCGCACCCGCCGCCGTGGCTGACTTTCGGTGGCTGAGGCCAGAACTGCGTTCCTCGACGGGACTTCACCAGTAACCCTCTCCAACTCGACAA
>NZ_JARAXP010000007.1:0-53115 GCF_033793965.1 Streptomyces sp. ME02-8801-2C
CGATCGCCGTGAGGGTGAGCGTTCCGGTTTCCGTCGGGATGATGATCGCGGTGGGTTCCGTGGGCGTAGTGACGATCGTGGGGATCGTGGCGGGTTCGTCCGGCGTGACGATCGTCGGGACGATCGCGGTGGTGACCGTGGTGGCCGTCCGGCCAGTGGCGGCTTCCGGCGTGATGACGACCGTGGTGGCCGTCCCGCCGGTGGCGGCTTCCGTCGTGATGACGACCGTGGTGGGCGTCCCGCCGGTGGTGGGTTCCGTCGTGACGACGACCGTGGTGGGCGCCCCGCCGGTGGTGGGTTCCGTGGGCGTGATGACCGTGGTGACCGCGGTGGCTTCCGGCGTGATGACGACCGTCGGGACAGCGACCGTGGCGGGTTCCGTCGCGACGACAACCGTGGTGAGCGCACTGGCTTTGCGCGGCGGGACGACGATCGCGGTGGATTCCGTGGTCGGAGCGACGACCGCGGTGGCCGTCCGGCCGGCGGAGGCTACCGTGGGCGGGACGACCGTGGCGGTCGGCCCGGTGATGGCGGCGGTTTCCGGGGGCGTGATGACCGCCGGGACGACCGTCGCGACGGTGGGCGGTTCCGTGACGAGCGCGACCGGGACCGGGAGCCGATCAAGCGGCTGCCGATCGCCGAGGACGTCACGGGCGAGGAGATCGACAAGGACGTACGCCAGGAGCTGATGAGCCTGCCCAAGGGGCTGGCTGAGGAGGTCTCCAAGAACCTGGTGATGGTCGCGAGGCTCATCGACGAGGACCCCGAGAGCGCCTACGGGTACTCGCGGGTGGCTCTGCGGCTGGCTTCGCGCGTGGCCGCCGTACGGGAGGCGGCCGGGTTCGCCGCGTACGCGAACCAGAAGTACAGCGAGGCGCTGGCCGAGTTCCGTGCGGCTCGGCGGATGACGGGGAACGTCGAACTGTGGCCCGTCATGGCCGACTGCGAGCGTGGGCTCGGGCGGCCCGAGAAGGCGCTCGACATGGCCGGGGCGCCCGAGGTGCACAAGCTGGACAAGGCCGGTCAGGTCGAGATGCGGCTCGTCGCGGCCGGTGCCCGGCGTGACATGGATCAGCTGGACGCTGCCATCGTGACCCTGCAGAGCCCCGAGCTGGCCTCCAACTCCGTGCAGCCGTGGACCGCGCGACTGCGGTACGCGTACGCCGACGCCCTGTTGGCGGCCGGGCGTGAGGACGAGGCGCGGGAGTGGTTCGCCAAGGCCGTCGAGTCCGACAAGGACGGCAGCACGGACGCCTCCGACCGGCTCGCCGAGCTGGACGGCGTGGAGTTCGTCGACGCGTTCGACGACAGCGAGAGCGACAGCGACAGCGACGACGATGCCGATGGTGATGAGGCTGCTGAATCGGCTGTCACCGTCGCCGCCGCCGACGACAGTGCCGAGGACGAGCAGCGCTGATCTGCGGTAATAGGTGAAGGGCGGGATCCCGGTCAGGGGTCCCGCCCTTTCGCGTTTCAGTGCGCCAAGGTGCGCAGGACCAGGCCCGAGGCCGGTTTGGGGCCGAAGGACGTCGACTTGCGGGGCATCGTGACGCCCTGGCGCGCCAGGTCCCGTACGACCTCCTCGCGGACCGGGTGCATCAGGACTGCCGTACCGCCGTCCTGTTCCGCCTTCTCCACGGTGGCGGCGGTGTCGTGGATGTACGCGATGCGCGCCGGTGAGTCCTCGGGGATGTGCCAGATGTGGGCGAGGAGCGTCGCGTGCAGGACTGTCGCGTCCAGGGTGCGCCAAGCCTGCGGGCGGTCGGCCGGGATCGTACGGGCCAGGAGGGCCTCGTCCGGGCGGTCCACGAGGTGGAAGGCGCCGTCGCCGGCCAGGAGGAAGGCGTTGCCCGTGGTGGCCGCCTCGGCGAGGGCGGTGAGTGCCTCGGGGAGGAGAGCCGAGAGGTGACGTACCCGGAAGTGGCCCTCCAGAGCCGCCAGGGCCTCGGAGACCGGGAGGTCGTGCAGGAGGCGGTGGATCGCGCGGACGCGCAGGGGGTAGTGGGCGGTGTCCACGAGGAGTACTAGACCGTGGTCCCAGGGGCTGGGGGAGGGATGCTCCGCGCGTAGACGCAGATACGTCGCCCAGCGGTGGTGTCCGTCGGCGATGAGTGCCTGGTGATGTGCCAGATCTGTCTGGATCCCGGCCAGTTCGGCAGGGTCGGTGATGGCCCAGAGACGGTGGCCGTAACCGTCCTCCGTGGTCGTCGAGAGCAATGGGGGGCGGTCAACCGTCCGTTCGATCAGCGTGCTGGTCGCGTGGGGCGACGGGGCGGAGGAGTTGTCGCTCCGGTAGGTCAGGAGGAGGGGTTCCAGGTTCGCGTAGGTGGCGCGCATCAGGGCCGCGCGTTCCGCCACCACGTGCGGCATGACGTCCTCGTGGGGCAGGACGACGCGCTCCGAGGGCTCCGACAGACGCAGGGCGCCGATGACCCCGCGCTGGAGGTGGCCGGTCGTGTCGCGCTGCTCGTAGACGTACAGGGCGGGTTCGGGGTCGGTGGTCAGGATGCCTTCGGCCAGCCAGTCGTCCAGGGTGTCGGCGGCCTGTTCGTTGCGGATGGACGGGGTCGCCGCCTGGGGGAGGATCAGCCGGACGATGTTGTGCGGGTCGGCCGATTCGAGGTGTATCAGGCCGTCCGGGCGCACGATGACGTCGTACGGCGGAGAGGTCACGGCGGCCAGGCTGCCGACCCGGTCGGGGTCGTAGCGAAGGCCCCGGAAAGGGGTCAGTTGAAGGCCCATGCGAGCCGGTACGTCCGCGGGACCTGCAGTGTTCATTGGTGCATCGTAGGGCTGTCAGTGCCATGGGGGATGATCGGGGGAAAGCCGGTCGAACGAGGAGCGATGCACAATGAGCCAGACCGTCAGGACGCGGCCCGAGGGCAGTGCGCGGGCCCTCAGCGAGGCGTACGACACGGCGCTGCTCGACCTCGACGGGGTGGTGTATGCGGGGGGCAGCGCGATCGTGCACGCCGTCGAGTCGCTCGGTGTCGCGCGCGACGGTGGGATGCGGCTCGCGTATGTCACCAACAACGCGTTGCGTACTCCGGACGCGGTGGCCGAGCATCTCACCGAGCTGGGTATAGCGACGGAGGGCTCGGACGTCATCACCTCGGCGCAGGCGGTGGCCCGGCTGATCGCCGACCAGGTGCCGGCGGGGGCGCGTGTGCTGGTGATCGGCGGTGAGGGGCTCAGGGTCGCGCTGCGCGAGCGGGGGCTCGAGCCCGTCGACTCGGCCGAGGACGAGCCGGTGGCGGTCGTGCAGGGGTACGGCGGGCCCGAGTTGCCCTGGGGGCGGTTCGCCGAGGCGTGCTATGCCATCGCGCGCGGGGTGCCCTGGTTCGCGTCCAACACCGACCTGACGATTCCCAGCGGGCGTGGGATCGCGCCGGGCAACGGGGCCGCGGTGGAGGTCGTGCGCATCGCGACCGGGGCCGAACCGCAGGTGGCGGGCAAGCCGTTGCCGCCGATGCACCGGGAGACGGTGCTGCGGACCGGGGCCCGGCGTCCACTGGTCGTCGGGGACCGGCTGGACACGGACATCGAGGGCGCGTTCAACGGGGAGGTCGATTCGCTGCTGGTGCTGACCGGAGTGGCGGACGGCGCGCAGTTGCTGGCCGCGCCGCCGCAGCACCGGCCCACCTATGTCGACGCCGACCTGAGGGGGCTGCTGACCGGGCAGCCGGAGGTGACGGAGACGGACGGGGGCGGCGGATTCCGGTGCGGGGGATGGACGGCCACGGCGGGGGAGGAGTTGCTCGAACTGACCGGGGACGGGGAGGCCCTCGACGGGCTTCGCGCGCTGTGCGCGGCGGCCTGGACGGCGGCGGGGGACGGCGCGTGCACGTTGGACGGGGGGAAGGCGCTGGCGCGGCTCGGGTTGTGAGGACTTCGACGCGCCGAGGGCCAACGTGGCACGCGTCGGGGGCGCTCGCAGGGCAGGGACCGAGGTGTTAGCCAGGGTAGGCTAACCTAACTTCGTGATGGTCGACGGTCCTCCCGAGCAGTGCGCGCAGACGGCTCCCGCGCCGCCCAAGCGGCAGGCGATACGGGCCGTGGGACTCCTCGTCTCCGTGGGAATCCTGCTTCTCGTAGTCCTCGCGAGCATTGCGATCGGCGCGAAGGAACTGTCCCTCGATCAGGTCTGGCACGGCCTGTTCCAGGACTCGGGGACCTACGGCGACGTCGTCGTGGGCGAGCGCGTCTCGCGCACCCTTCTCGGCCTGCTCGCCGGTGCCGCGCTCGGCCTGTCCGGAGCCGTGCTCCAGGCGCTGACGCGCAACCCGCTGGCCGATCCCGGGCTGCTCGGCATCAACGCGGGCGCCTCGGCCGCCGTGGTCACCGCCATCACCTTTCTCGGCGTCACCTCGCTGAGCGGCTATGTGTGGTTCGCCTTCTTCGGAGCTGCCGCCGTCGGGGCCCTGGTCTGGTTCCTCGGGGGCAGCCGGGGTGCCACACCCGTGCGGCTCGCGCTCGCGGGCACCGCGATCAGCGCCGCGCTCTACGGCTATCTCCAGGCCGTGATGATCACGGACGACGCCGCACTGAGCAGGATGCGCTTCTGGACGGTCGGTTCCCTGGCCTCGGCCACCGACGACACCATCACCCAGGTCCTGCCGTTCATCGTGGTCGGCACCGTCCTCGCGCTGCTGCTCGCCCGGCCGCTCAACGCCGTGGCGATGGGCGACGACACCGCCCGCGCACTCGGCGCCGACCTGAACCGCACCCGGGCGCTGTCCATGGCCGCCGCGACCGTGCTGTGCGGCGCCGCGACCGCCGCCTGCGGCCCGATCGTCTTCGTCGGCCTGATGGTCCCGCACGTCGTGCGGTCCTTCACCGGACCCGACCTGCGCTGGATCCTGCCGTACGCGACCGTCCTCTCGCCCGTGCTGCTGCTCGGCGCCGACGTCATCGGGCGGGTCGTCGCGCGGCCCGCCGAACTCCAGGTCGGCATCGTCACCGCGGTCATCGGCGGCCCGGTCTTCATTCTTCTCGTACGACGGCGGAGGACGGCCCAGCTGTGAAGAGCAACCTTGTCCGGCCCGCCCGACGGGTCGGCGGCACAGGGCGTGTCGTACGGACCCCGGGCGGGCTCTCCCTCCGGCTGGACGTGCGGGCGTTGGTCGTCGTCGTGGTGCTGCTCCTGGCAGCGCTGACCGCGAGTGTGCTGCTGGTCGGTACCGGCGACTTCCCGATCCCGGCCGGGGATGTGATCAAGACCCTGTTGGGGGACGGAAACCCCGGCCAGGAGTTCGTCGTCAACCAGTTGCGGCTGCCCCGGGTGCTGGTCGGGCTGCTGGTCGGGGCCTCGCTCGGGCTGGGCGGCGCGCTGTTCCAGGCCATCTCCCGCAATCCGCTGGGCAGTCCCGACGTACTCGGCCTCAGTCAGGGCTCGACGGCAGGTGCGCTGGTCGTGATCGTGCTGTTCTCCGGGAGCGCCGCGCAGGTCACCGCGGGTGCTGTCGTGGGCGGGCTGGTGACCGGGCTCGCCATCTATCTGCTGGCGTGGAAGCGGGGCGTGCACGGCTACCGGCTGGTGCTCGTCGGCATCGGGGTCTCCGCGCTCGTCACGGCCGTCAACGGTTACCTGATCACCAAGGCGGACCTCGTCGACGCGGCCCGCGCGGTCGTGTGGATGACCGGCTCCCTCAACGGGCGGGGCTGGGACCAGGTCCGGCCGCTGCTGTGGCTGTGCGCGGTCCTCGTACCCGTGGTGCTCGCGAACGCGCGCGGGCTGCGGATGACGGAGATGGGCGACGACGTGTCGTACGCCCTCGGGGTGCGCGTCGAGCGCGTACGGCTGGTGCTGATGACGGCCGCCGTGCTGCTCACCGCGGCTGCCACGGCCGCCGCCGGCCCCGTGGGCTTCGTCGCGCTGACCGCGCCGCAGCTCGCCCGGCGCCTGACCCGATCGCCCGGGCCGAACCTGGTGCCGTCCATGTGCATGGGCGCCACCCTGCTGGTCGTGGCCGACTGGGCCTCGCAGCGCCTCTTCGGCGCGGATCAGCTGCCCGTGGGGGTGGTGACCGGTGTGCTCGGCGGGGTGTATCTGCTGTGGCTGCTGGTCACCGAGCGGAAGGCGGGCCGGATATGAGTCGCCGGAGCGAGCCGGAAGAGAGCGGCTCAGCGAACGAGAACGTCAAGAAGGGCACCGACACCGTGAACCGCCTGTCCGCCGAGAACATGACCCTCGCCTACGACCAGCGTGTGATCGCCGAGCGGTTGTCGGTGGAGATCCCCGACAACTCCTTCACGGTCATCGTCGGGCCCAACGCCTGCGGCAAGTCCACGCTGCTGCGGGCCCTGTCGCGGATGCTGAAGCCGAGCGAGGGCCGGGTGCTGCTCGACGGGCAGGTCATCCAGTCGATGCCCGCGAAGAAGGTCGCGCGGACACTCGGGCTGCTGCCGCAGTCGTCGATCGCGCCCGACGGGATCACCGTCGCCGACCTGGTGGGCCGGGGCCGCTACCCGCACCAGGGCATCCTGCGCCAGTGGTCCACCGAGGACGAGCGGGTCGTCCAGGAGTCCATGCGGCACACCGGGGTCGCGGAACTCGCCGACCGCTACGTCGACGAACTCTCCGGTGGTCAGCGTCAGCGGGTGTGGATCGCGATGGCGCTCGCCCAGCAGACACCGCTGCTGCTGCTCGACGAGCCGACGACCTACCTCGACATCCAGCACCAGATCGACGTCCTCGACCTCTGTGCCGAACTTCACGAGGAGCAGGGCCGGACCCTGGTCGCCGTTCTGCACGACCTCAATCACGCGGCCCGGTACGCCACGCATCTCATCGCACTGCGCGAGGGCGAGGTCATCGCCGAGGGCGCGCCGGGCGACATCGTCACGGCCGGGCTCGTCGAGGAGGTGTTCGGGCTGCGCTGCCAGGTCATCGACGATCCGGAGACCGGGACGCCGCTGGTGGTGCCGGCCGCGCGCAAGGCCCGTACACAGGTCGCTACAGGAGTTTCCTGAGGCGGAACAGATCCTTCAGGCCCGCCTCCAGTTTCACCCGGCCCGAGCCCCACGCCTTCGCGAAGTTCAGCTCACCGGAGACCAGCGCCAGCAAGTCGTCGCCGGACATGGTGAGCCGGATCTCGGCCTTCTCCCGGGGCGGGCCCTGGAGGGTGTCCTGGACCTCGATCCGGCCGGCCTTCAGCCGTCCTACGAAGGTCACGTCCAGATCGGTGATACGGCAGCTCAGCGAGCGGTCCAGGGCCGCCGCCTCGCGTACGTCCCCGCTCGCGCTCGCCATGTTGTCCGAGAGCCTGTCGAGTGCGCTGCGGCACTCCTCAATCGTCGCCATCGCGCACGACGGTACCTCAGCCGTTCGCGGTAGCGTCAGGGCATGAACGACTCAGTGCCCCCGGCCGAGGGCCCGGAGGAAGATCCCGTTCCGGTTTCGGCTCCGGACCCGGCTCCGGATGCGGTTCCCGGGGAGGCCGTCGAATGTGGCTCTGACGTGTCCGACACCGACCCCGCCGCCCCGGCCCCGCTGGGCATCCCCCGCGCCGCCACGGGCAACGCGGACGTCGACGCCCGGCTCGAGCGGCTCGGTGACGCCGACCACCTCGCCACGGACGGACATGTGGAGGTGTACGAGGATGTACACCGGGGGCTGCGCGACGCGCTCACCGCGCTCGACGCCCGCCCGGGACCTCCGGCGCCCCCGACGACGTACGACCCCAGGAGCTGAACCGAACGTGGCAGGAGTGGCACGCCGCCGTCTTGATGCCGAGCTGGTGCGGCGGAAGCTCGCCCGCTCGCGGGAGCACGCGAGCCAGCTGATCGCCGCCGGGCGGGTCACCGTCGGCAAGACCGTCGCGACCAAGCCCGCCACCCAGGTGGAGACCGCCGCCGCGATCGTCGTCGTGAGCGACGACAGCGATCCCGAGTACGTGTCCCGGGGCGGCCACAAGCTCGCGGGCGCGCTGGAGGTTTTCGTACCGCAGGGGCTGAAGGTGGGCGGCCGGCGGGCGCTGGACGCCGGTGCGTCCACCGGCGGATTCACCGACGTACTGCTGCGCGCGGGCGTAGCACACGTCGTCGCCGTCGACGTGGGGTACGGACAACTCGCGTGGTCTCTCCAGAGCGATGAACGCGTCACCGTCAAAGACCGTACGAACGTACGCGAGTTGACGCTCGAAGCGATCGATGGGGAACCAGTGGATCTTGTCGTGGGGGATCTGTCCTTCATCCCGCTCGGTCTCGTGCTGCCCGCCCTCGCGCGGTGCGCGGCACCCGATGCCGACCTGGTGATGATGGTCAAACCACAGTTCGAGGTGGGGAAGGAACGACTGGGCAGTGGAGGAGTCGTACGCAGTCCCGAACTGCGTGCCGAGGCGGTGCGCGGAGTCGCCGCCAGGGCGGGGGAACTGGGGCTCGGGGTGCAGGGCGTGACCGCCAGCCCGCTGCCCGGTCCCTCGGGGAACGTCGAGTACTTTCTGTGGCTGCGGGCCGGCGCACCCGAACTCAACCCGGCCGACGTTGACCGTGCAGTGGCGGAGGGGCCTCGTTGACTCAGACCCGAGATCGTACTGTTTTCCTGCTCGCCCACACCGGGCGGCCGGCCGCGATCAGAAGTGCCGAACTGGTGGTCCAGGGGCTGGTGCACTCCGGACTCGGGGTGCGGGTGCTCGCGGCGGAGGCGGCGAACCTGCCGCTGCCGCCGGAGGTGGAGCTGATCGAGGAGGCCACCGCGCAGTGCCTCGACGGCTGCGAGCTGCTCATCGTGCTGGGCGGTGACGGGACGCTGCTGCGCGGCGCCGAGTTCGCCCGGGCGTCGGGGGTGCCGATGCTCGGCGTCAACCTCGGCAGCGTCGGCTTCCTCGCGGAGGCCGAGCGGGACGACCTCGACAAGGTGGTCGACCGGGTGGTGACGAAGGCGTACGAGGTCGAGGAACGGATGACCATCGACGTCGTCGTCCACCAGAACGGCAACATCGTGCACACCGACTGGGCGCTGAACGAGGCGGCCGTGCAGAAGGTGTCCGCGGAGAAGCTGCTCGAGGTTGTTCTGGAGATCGACGGGCGGCCTGTTACCGGGTTCGGGTGTGACGGGATCTGTCTGTCGACGCCTACTGGGTCGACCGCTTATGCCTTCTCTGCCGGGGGACCTGTGGTGTGGCCCGAGGTGGAGGCGCTGTTGATGGTGCCGATCAGTGCGCATGCGTTGTTCGCGAAGCCGTTGGTGACGTCGCCTGATTCTGTGCTGGCTGTGGAGGTTCTGCCTCATATTCCGCCGGGCGTTCTGTGGTGTGACGGGCGGCGGACCGTGGAGTTGCCGCCGGGGGCGCGGGTTGAGGTTCGGCGGGGGGCTGTGCCGGTTCGGTTGGCTCGGCTGCATCATGCTTCGTTCACTGATCGGCTCGTTGCCAAGTTCGCGTTGCCTGTTTCCGGGTGGCGGGGGGCGCCGCACTGACGCGGTCCGTGGGGGGTGGCTTGGAATCGATGGCGGGTGCGGGTGCGCTGTGGCTTGTCGCGCAGTTCCCCGCGCCCCCTTGGGTGGGTCCACCCCCCTGGGTGACAAGGGTGGGTCGCACATCGGGTGGCTGACCTCGTATGGTCGTCCTCGTGTTGGAGGAGATGCGGATACGGTCGCTCGGCGTCATCGACGATGCGGTCGTCGAGCTGTCGCCCGGCTTTACCGCCGTGACCGGTGAGACCGGTGCGGGTAAGACCATGGTCGTGACCAGCCTCGGGCTGCTGCTCGGTGGGCGGGCCGATGCGGCTTTGGTGCGGATCGGGGCCAGGAACGCGGTCGTGGAGGGGCGGATCACCGTGCCTCCGGGCGGGTCGGCCGTCGTACGGGCCGAGGAGGCCGGTGCCGAGCTGGACGACGGAGCGCTGCTGATCAGCCGTACCGTTTCCGCCGAGGGGCGCTCCCGGGCGCACCTGGGCGGGCGGTCCGTGCCGGTCGGGGTGCTCGCCGAGCTCGCCGACGAGCTGGTCGCCGTGCACGGGCAGACCGACCAGCAGGGGCTGCTCAAGCTGTCCCGGCAGCGGGCGGCCCTCGACCGGTACGCGGGGGACGCGGTCGCAGCGCCGCTGACCAAGTACGCCGAGGCGTACCGGCGGCTGCGTGCCGTCGTCAATGAGCTGGACGAGATCACCACGCGCGCGCGTGAGCGGGCCCAGGAAGCCGACATGCTGCGGTACGGGCTCGACGAGATCGCCGCCGTGGAGCCGCGCGCCGGTGAGGACGTCGAGCTCGCCGAGGAGGCCGAGCGGCTCGGGCACGCGGAGGCGCTTGCCTCGGCCGCGACCGTCGCCCACGCCGCCCTGGCCGGCAACCCCGAGGACCCTGAGGGCATCGACGCCGCCACGCTCGTCGCGGGTGCCCACCGGGCCCTGGAGGCCGTACGGTCGCACGACTCCGCCCTGGCCGCGCTCGCCGACCGGATCGGCGAGGTCGGCATCCTGCTCGGGGACGTCGCCGGGGAGCTGGCGGGGTACGCCGACGACCTGGACGCCGATCCGCTGCGGCTGGCGGCCGTCGAGGAACGGCGGGCGGCACTCACCGCGCTGACCCGCAAGTACGGCTCCGATGTCGCCGGAGTGCTCACCTGGGCCGAGCAGGGTGCCGCGCGGCTGCTCGAACTCGACGGTGACGACGAGCGGATCGGTGAGCTGACCGCCGAGCGCGACTCGCTGCGCGCCGAACTGGGCGGGATGGCACAGGCGTTGACAGACGCGCGGACCGAGGCGGCCTCGCGGTTCGCGGCCGCCGTGACCGCCGAGCTGGCCTCGCTGGCAATGCCCCACGCGCGCGTGTCGTTCGACATCCGGCAGACCGAGGACCCGGAGGGGGTCGAGGTCGACGGCCGTACCGTCGCCTACGGTCCCTCCGGCGCCGACGAGGTCGAGCTGCTGCTCGCCCCGCATCCGGGGGCGCCCGCCCGGCCCATCGCCAAGGGCGCGTCCGGCGGTGAGCTGTCCCGCGTGATGCTGGCCGTGGAGGTCGTGTTCGCCGGTACCGATCCGGTACCCACCTATCTGTTCGACGAGGTCGACGCCGGGGTGGGCGGCAAGGCGGCCGTGGAGATCGGGCGGCGGCTGGCCAAGCTGGCGAAGAGCGCACAGGTCGTCGTCGTGACGCATCTGCCGCAGGTCGCCGCGTTCGCCGACCGGCAGCTGCTGGTGGAGAAGACCAACGACGGGTCGGTGACCCGCTCGGGCGTCAAGGTGCTGGAAGGTGAGGAGCGGGTACGGGAGCTGTCGCGGATGCTGGCCGGGCAGGAGGACTCGGAGACGGCGCGGGCACACGCGGAGGAGTTGCTGGCGGCGGCCAGGGCGGACGGCTGACGTTCGAACAGCTGACGGTTAGTGGGGTCTCTCTCACCCGAGTGAGTGACTCGCCCCACCCTTCCGTGGTTCGGAACACCCGTACGTACTGGCATCCTTGAAGGAGCACGGAAAACCCCCGTACCCGGAGGAAGCCGCGCGGTACACCCCTTCCGCCCAAACCTTCTGTACGTTTCGTCCGTGCCCTTCCTTCGTGACCGCCCGACGCCGAACCAGGAGCCTCTGGCCACGTGACCAGCCACTCACCGCACGGTCAGTCATCGCTGCGCACCGTGCAGGTGCTCGGCGGCGGCAACGCCGGCAGCAGCGCACACGTGCGTTCGCTGGCCGCGGGGCTCGTGGCGAGAGGCGTGCGGGTCATCGTGTGCGCCCCCACCGACGCCGACATCGCCTACGACTTCTCCGGCGCCGGTGCCGAACACGTGCCCATTCCGCGCAGCAGCGACCCCGGCTCGGTGGCGGCACTGCGCGCGGCCTGTTCGAACGCCGACCTTGTGCACGCGCACGGGCTGCACGCCTCCTTCCGGGCCGCTCTCGCGCTCAGCGGACGCCGTACGCCGCTCGTCGTCACCTGGCACAACCGCGCCTATGTCGAGGGGCCGCGCGCCCATCTGCTGAGGGTGCTGGAGCGGCGGGTCGTGAAGTCCGCCGCCGTCGTCCTCGGGACCTCCTCCGACCTCGTGGACCGGGCCAGGCGACGCGGGGCCCGCGATGCCCGGCTGTCCGCCGTGGCGATGCCCGCCCCGGGCGGGGCCCCGGGGCGGGACGAGTCCGACCGGTGCAAGACCCGGGCCGAACTCGGCGCGACGGACCGCCCGTTGCTCATGGCCGTCGGCTCCCTCGACCGGCACCGCGGCTACGACGTCCTGCTGGACGCCGTACGCGCGTGGCGTGGCCTCGATCCCGTGCCGCTCCTCGTGATCGTGGGGGAGGGGCCGCTACGGCCGGAACTGCAGGGTCGCATCGAGAAGGAGGGCTTGCCGGTACGGCTCATCGGGCACCGTGACGACGTGAGCGAACTGCTCGACGCCGCCGATCTCGCCCTCCTGCCCAGCCGTTGGGAGTCCCGCTCGGTCTTCGCCCAGGAAGCCCTCCACGCGCGTGTGCCGCTGATCGCGGCCGCCGTGGGAGGCGTTCCGGAGCTGGTAGGGGACGCGGCCGAACTCGTCCCCTACGGCGACGCGACGGCGCTCGGCGAGGCCGTGGTGCGGCTCCTCGGGGATCCGGAGCGCCGGGAACACCTCCGGGAGCGGGGCGTCCGGCAGATCGGCACCTGGCCCACCGAGGACGCGACGGTCGCCCAAGTGCTCAGTGTGTACGACGAGTTCACCCAGCTGCGGCCGCTGAGCTGACAGCCTGGACCGGTTCAGCTCACGTGTCTGCGGGCCCGTAGCGCGAGGCTCAGTGCCAGTACCGTCTGCGGGTCGTCCAGGTCCGTGCCCAGCAACTCCCCGATCCTCGCGAGGCGGTTGTAGAGCGTCTGGCGGTTGAGGTGGAGTTCGCGGGCCGTCTCCGCCTTGCGGCCCGCGTGCGCCAGATAGGTCTCCAGGGTGGGCAGCAGCGGCGGCTTGGACCGGTCGTCGTGGGTGCGCAGCGGGCCGATCGCACGGTCCACGAAGGCCGCCAGGTCCGGCTGGTCGCGCAGCCGCCACAGCAGCAGGTCGATGTCCAGGCGACGGGCGTCGTACCAGGGCCGGTCCGGCAGACCCTGGGCGGCCGTCGCTGTCTCCGCCGCGTGGCGCAGGCCCGCCGAGGCAGCCGCCCAGCCACCGGCGACGCCGACCACGACGACCGGCGGCTGGGCGCCCGGGCGTTGCATCCCGGCGCGTTCCACCCCTGCCCGCAGCGCCGCCGCAACCCGGTCGGCGACCGCCGGACGCTCCGCCTCCGTACGCAGGCCCACCAGCAGCGGCACCCGCCCCTCGACCGGCCGTACGCCCAGCAGCACCGGCACGCCCACCGACGCCAGCTCCTCCGCGACCGCACGCGCCAGCACCGCCCAGCCGCCACCCGGCGACAATGTGTCGGCGAGCCGCATCACCACCGGCAGGAGCGGCCCGGAGCCGGGCTTGAAGCCGAGGACGCGGGCCTGCGCGGGCGCGGCCTCCGCGTCGACCCGGCCCTCGGCGAGGTCGGTGAGGAAGTCGCCGCGCCCGCGCGCCGCCAGCTCCTCCTCCTGGCGGGCCTGCATCAGGACGACGGCCAGAATCCCCGCGGCCCGCTCGGCGGCGATGCGGTGAACGGGGGCGAGCGGTTCGAGGACGGGCAGCAGCACCAGACGTGCGCGGACCGACCCGGCGCCGGGCCCGCCCCCGGGGACGTCGACGAGCACGGAACCGGCGGGCGGCGGCGCGTCCTTCTGCTGGGCGCGCAGGCCCTCCCACACCTGGAGCGGATCGGCTCCCTCGGGGCCGGCGCCGGCCGCGTACAGGAGCTGGCCGTCCGTCGTCTCCAGGAACACCGGGTTGCCGCCGAAGTCGGCCAGTATGCCGAGGACCTGCGGGATCCCGCCGCCGCCGAGCAGGGCCTCCGTGCAGCGCCGGTGGACCTCCTCGGCCCGCTGGAGCAGCGCGTAATGGCCGTTGACGATCTCGGTGTGGATCTCCTCGGTGACGGCCACGAACGGCACCTCGCGGTGCAGCTGGACCAGGGGCAGGCCGGTCGAACGGGCCGTGTCCACAAGCGCCGCCGGCAGCCGGGTGAAGCGGGGGCCCAGCTCCACGACGAGGGCCGCGATGCCCCGCTCGGCGAGCGTACGGACGAACGCGCGCTGCTCGGCGGGACGGGTACCGAGCCCGTAGCCGGTCGTCAGGAGCAGCTCGCCGCCCTTGAGCAGCGAGGCGATGTGCGGGACCTCGCCCGCGTGCACCCACCGCACGGTGCGCCCCAGCCGTTCGGCGCCCGCCAGGATCTCCGGCAGTCCGCTGCGCAGCCCGGGCAGCTCGAGCGCCCGCCGCACCGTGATCCCGGCGCCCTCGGTCTCGAAACGGCTGTCCGCGCGGCTGTCCATGCAGCGGACGCTACCCGCACCTACGTACCGCTGACGACCTGCGCATCAGCGGCACGACCGGCTCGGCTACGACGGAACGATGTTGTGGTTGAAGCGGAACACGTTGTCCGGGTCGTACTGGCGTTTCACCGACGCCAGCCGACGTGTGTGCTCGGCGCCCAGGCCCGCGATCACCCGCTCCGCGCCCTCGTCGCCGATGAAGTTGAGATAGACCGCGCCGGTGCTCCAGGGCCGGACACCGGCACGCAGGTCATGGACCCAGCGGACGCAGCGTTCGTCGTCCGCCGGGTCCTCCCAGAGGCCGAAGGGGTGCACGGCCCACCGGGCGTCCCGGTAGGGGACCGGGTACTCGGACGGGCCGTCGGCGATGGCGCCGCCGAGCGGGAACAGCGCGCTCTGGGTGCCGGTGGGCACGGGGACGGCGTCCCCGAGGGCGCAGAAGGCGTCCACGAACTCGTCGGGCGCGCCCGTCAGATACTCCGCCGACCAGTAGTTCCGCAGGCCGGGCGGGTCGTCGAGCATGCACTGGAAGTCGGCGTACGGGATCGCGGTGACGATCTCCACCTCGTGCGGCAGGGCGAGCAGTGGTTCCGCGAGCTTGCGCATGTCGTCCTCGGTACCCGCGTACGTCAGCAGCGCGCCGCACAGCAGCTGTCCGACCAGCTGCGGCGGGACGAACTCCTCGGGCGGGCCGGTGAGATAGATGACGCCGCCGCTCGCCTCGACCGGGCCGGCCTCGATCACGTCGCGGTAGGTGCGCACGACCTCGGCGCCGAACTCCGGGAGGTAGAGCAGCAGCGCGACGGAGAAGGCGGGCAGTTCGTGCAGCCTCAGGGTGAGCGAGGTCGCGACGCCGAAGTTGCCGCCGCCGCCGTGCAGGGCCCAGAAGAGTTCCGGGTGGTGCTGGGCGCTCGCGTGGACCTCGGTGCCGTCGGCGGTGACCAGGTCGACGCCGATGAGGTTGTCGACGGCGAGTCCGTGCGCCCGGTCGAGCCAGCCGCTGCCACCGCCGAGCACGAAACCGGCGACGCCGGTCGTGGAGGCCCGGCCGCCGGTGGTCGCCAGTCCGTGCGGTTGGGTCGCCCGGTCCAGGTGGCTCATCAGGGCGCCGCCCTGGACCCGTACCGACTGCGCCGCCCGATAGACGGTCACCTCGTGCATCCGGCGCAGGTCGATCACCAGACCGTTGTCGTTCACGCCCATACCCGCCACGCTGTGGCCGCCGCCGCGCACCGCGATCTTCAGGTCCAGATCACGGGCGAAACGTACGGAACGGGCCACGTCGGCCTCGTCGGCGCACTGCGCGATCACCGCGGGGCGTTTGTCGATCATGGCGTTGAAGACGACGCGGGCCTCGTCGTATCCGGGGTCGCCCGGGGCGATTACGTCACCGGTGAGGTCTTCGCGGAGCGCGGAGAGGGCTGCGCCCGCCGTTGAGGGGGAAGCCATGGCGGTCCCCTTCCGACGCAGGGACAGGTGTGCGTTCCAGCCTAGGTGCTCCGCTGCGAGGGCGCGGGTTCGAGCTGCGGCGCCGTCGTGGCTGGTCGCGCCCACGCGGCGGAGCCGCAATTGTCAGAGCCCCGCGCCCCTTCCGGGGCGCGGTTCGCTGGGCGTCGGTTTCTAGCCGCCGTACGCCCCCGAAGCCGTCAGGCGCAGGGCCGTGTCGATGAGGGGGACGTGACTGAAGGCCTGCGGGAAGTTGCCCACCTGGCGCTTGAGACGCGGGTCCCACTCCTCGGCGAGCAGGCCCAGGTCGTTGCGGAGGGCGAGGAGCTTCTCGAAGAGCTTGCGGGCCTCGTCGACCCGGCCGATCATCGCCAGGTCGTCCGCCATCCAGAACGAGCAGGCGAGGAACGCGCCCTCGTCGCCCGGCAGACCGTCGAGGTTCTCCTCGCCGCCCGAGGTCGGGTAGCGCAGGATGAAGCCGTCCGAGGTGGACAGTTCGCGCTGGATGGCCTCGATGGTGCCGATGACGCGCTTGTCGTCGGGGGGCAGAAAGCCCATCTGCGGGATCAGCAGCAGGGAGGCGTCCAGCTCCTTCGAGCCGTACGACTGTGTGAAGGTGTTGCGCTCCTTGTCGTAACCCTTCTCACACACGTTCCGGTGGATGTCGTCGCGCAGTTCGCGCCACTGCTCCAGCGGGCCGTCCGCGTCGCCGGACTCGATGAGCTTGATCGTGCGGTCCACCGCGACCCAGGCCATGACCTTGGAGTGCACGAAGTGGCGGCGAGGGCCGCGCACCTCCCAGATGCCCTCGTCGGGCTCGTCCCAGTGCCGCTCGAGGTAGCGGATCAGCTTCAGCTGCAGCAGGGAGGCGTAGTCGTTGCGGGCCAGACCCGTCATATGGGCCAGGTGCAGAGCCTCGGTGACCTCGCCGTACACATCCAGCTGGAGCTGGTGCGCGGCGCCGTTGCCGACCCGGACGGGGCCCGAGTTCTCGTAACCGGGCAGCCAGTCCAACTCGGCCTCGCCCAACTCCCGTTCGCCCGCGATGCCGTACATGATCTGCAGATTCTCCGGGTCGCCCGCGACCGCGCGCAGCAGCCATTCGCGCCAGGCGCGGGCCTCGTCGCGGTAGCCGGTGCGCAGCAGGGAGGAGAGGGTGATGGCCGCGTCACGCAGCCAGGTGTAGCGGTAGTCCCAGTTGCGTACGCCGCCGATGTCCTCCGGGAGGGAGGTGGTGGGGGCCGCGACGATGCCGCCGGTCGGCGCGTACGTCAGCGCCTTCAGCGTGATCAGCGAGCGGATGACGGCCTCCCGGTAGGGGCCGTGGTACGTGCACTGCTCGACCCACTCCCGCCAGAACTCCTCGGTGGCCTCGAGGGACTGCTCCGGCTCGGGCAGCGGGGGCGGCTGCTTGTGCGAGGGCTCCCAGGAGATGGTGAACGCGATCCGGTCACCGGGTGCCACCGTGAAGTCGGAGTACGTCGTCAGGGACTTGCCGTACGTCTCGGCGGTGGTGTCGAACCACACCGAGTCGGGGCCCGCGACGGCGACTGTCCGGCCCTCGTGCCGGTGCACCCACGGCACGACACGGCCGTACGAGAACCGCATGCGCAGGGCCGAGCGCATCGGCACCCGGCCGCTGACGCCCTCCACGATGCGGATCAGCTGGGGGGCGCCGTCGCGAGGGGGCATGAAATCGGTCACTCTGACCGTGCCGCGCGGGGTGTCCCACTCGGATTCGAGGATCAGCGAGTCGCCGCGGTAGCGGCGGCGGGCCGCCGCGGGCGGTTTCGCGTCCGTCGCGTGCGCGGGACCGAGGCGCCAGAAGCCGTGCTCCTCGGTGCCGAGCAGTCCCGCGAAGACGGCATGGGAGTCGAAGCGGGGCAGGCACAGCCAGTCGACTGTGCCGTCCCGGCAGACCAACGCTGCGGTCTGCATGTCTCCGATGAGTGCGTAGTCTTCGATGAGCCCGGCCACGTGCAACTCCAGTCGAACGGCCACGTCGCCCCCATGGAAAAAAGGGGGTCTCGCTCTTGCGGTCAAAGGGTTCGTTCTTCAAGCGTCGTTGAGCGGTGAAGCAAACACCAATCTTTGCTCAACGGACTGACGAGCTCTCGTTGTTCCGGGGTACGGGCGGGGGTGGTGCCGTGTTGCCGGCCGGGCTCGGCAGCGAGTGTCCGAGGAGCATACGACGCACTCAGATGATCCGCGTGCCGCTCCGGAGAACCTGGGTCCGCTGAACGAGTGAAGCTCGAGTGAGCGGACACTGTTTCGGGTGAGCGCCGGACAGGCGGTGGGTGACTCGTGTACGGGATGTGTGCCCACGCGTGCGCGGAGCGTGGCCGGGAGCCATCTCCCCGGCTCGCTGATACCCTGGTAGCCCGTGGACCGGTGGGCACGAAACCCCCGAACCGCAGCGACGGATCCTCCCCTGAAAACCCGGAAAGCTCCGGGCCGGGCGGCCGTACCGCACTCCAGACCGCGACCACGGGAGCCCCGCCTTGGCCATGACACCCGCTGCTTTTCGAAACAGCAACGCCACGACGACCAAGCACATCTTCGTCACCGGGGGTGTCGCCTCCTCGCTCGGCAAGGGGCTGACGGCCTCCAGCCTCGGCATGCTTCTCAAGGCGCGCGGCCTGCGGGTCGTCATGCAGAAGCTCGACCCCTACCTCAACGTCGACCCGGGCACGATGAACCCCTTCCAGCACGGTGAGGTGTTCGTCACGCACGACGGCGCCGAGACCGACCTGGACATCGGCCACTACGAGCGTTTCCTCGACCGCGACCTCGACGGCTCGGCCAACGTCACCACCGGCCAGGTGTACTCGACGGTGATCGCGAAGGAGCGGCGCGGCGAGTACCTGGGCGACACCGTCCAGGTCATCCCGCACATCACCAACGAGATCAAGCACCGCATCCGCCGGATGGCCACCGACGAGGTCGACGTCGTCATCACCGAGGTCGGCGGCACGGTCGGCGACATCGAGTCGCTGCCCTTCCTGGAGACAGTGCGTCAGGTCCGCCACGAGGTCGGCCGCGACAACGTCTTCGTCGTCCACATCTCGCTGCTGCCCTACATCGGCCCGTCCGGCGAGCTGAAGACCAAGCCGACCCAGCACAGCGTGGCGGCGCTGCGGAACATCGGTATCCAGCCGGACGCGATCGTGCTGCGCTGCGACCGCGAGGTGCCCGTCGCGATCAAGCGCAAGATCTCCCTGATGTGCGACGTCGACGAGGCCGCGGTGGTCGCCTGTCCGGACGCCCGCTCGATCTACGACATCCCCAAGACCGTGCACCGCGAGGGCCTGGACGCCTATGTCGTCCGCAAGCTGGACCTGCCGTTCCGGGACGTGGACTGGACGACGTGGGACGACCTGCTGAACCGCGTCCACAACCCCGCCCACGAGATCAACCTGGCGCTGGTCGGCAAGTACATCGACCTGCCCGACGCCTATCTCTCGGTCACCGAGGCGCTGCGTGCCGGCGGATTCGCGAACCACGCGCGCGTGAAGATCAAGTGGGTCACCTCGGACGACTGCAAAACCCCCGCGGGGGCGAAGAAGCAGCTGGAGGACGTGGACGCGATCTGCATCCCCGGCGGCTTCGGCGACCGGGGCGTGTCGGGCAAGGTCGGCGCGATCCAGTACGCCCGCGAGCACAAGATCCCGCTGCTGGGGCTGTGCCTGGGCCTGCAGTGCATCGTCATCGAGGCCGCCCGCAACCTGGCCGGCATCGAGGACGCCAACTCCACGGAGTTCGACGCCGCGACCGCCCACCCGGTCATCTCGACGATGGCCGAGCAGCTCGACATCGTCGCGGGCGACGGCGACATGGGCGGCACGATGCGCCTGGGCATGTATCCGGCCAAGCTCGCCGAGGGCTCCATCGTGCGCGAGGTGTACGACGGCAAGGAGTACGTCGAGGAGCGCCACCGGCACCGCTACGAGGTCAACAACGGCTACCGGGCCGAGCTGGAGAAGAAGGCCGGTCTGCAGTTCTCCGGCACCTCCCCGGACGGCAAGCTCGTGGAGTACGTCGAGTACCCGCGGGAGATCCACCCCTACCTGGTGGCCACCCAGGCCCACCCGGAGCTGCGTTCCCGGCCCACCCGCCCCCACCCGCTCTTCGCCGGCCTCGTCAAGGCCGCCGTACAGCGCAAGTCGGGCAAGTAGCGCCAGGGCTGTACGGTGACCGGGGTGCGCGCCTTTTGGGGTGCGTGCCCCGGTTTCGTGTGCCGGTCCTTGTGCTGGTGGCTGTGCCGGTTTCGTGTGTACGGGCGGGATGTGGGATGCGGGAGGACAAGTCGACATGACCACCATCAAGGACACTCCGGAGGAGTGGGAGATCCGGGCCTCGGAGACCCCCTTCGTGGGCAACAAGACCTCCGTGCGCACCGACGAGGTGGTCATGCCCGACGGCTCGGTCGTGGGCCGCGACTACCAGGTACACCCCGGCTCCGTGGGCGTCGTCGCCCTCGACGACGAAGGGCGGGTCCTGCTGATCCGTCAGTACCGTCACCCCGTCCGCCAGCGGCTCTGGGAGATCCCGGCCGGTCTGTTGGACGTACCTGGCGAGAATCCGCTGCACGCCGCCCAGCGCGAGCTGTACGAGGAGGCGCACGTCAAAGCCGAGGACTGGCGGGTCCTGGCCGACGTCTATCCCACGGCGGGCGGCTGCGACGAGGCCGTACGGATCTTCCTGGCCCGGAATCTGTCCGAGGTCGTGGGGGAGCGCTTCGAGGTCGAGGACGAGGAGGCCGACATGGAGTACGCGCGCGTACCCGTCGGCGAACTGGTCCGGGGTGTTCTCGCCGGTGAGGTGCACAGCAACTGCCTTGTCGTGGGCGTCCTTTCGCTGGTGGCGGCCGAGCAGGGCGACGGGCTGGAGGCACTGCGCCCGGCCGAGGCGCCGTGGCCGGCCCGGCCCTTCGACGCCTGAGGCGCGCCCTCCGGCCTTCCGGGGCCGTCTGCCGCGTCCGGTGTGACCATCGGCTGATCCGATCGGGCGATCCGTCCGCCGTGCTCCGCACAGATCGTTGCAGAGCGTGAACTAGGCTCTGGAAACGCCCGAACCGGAGTCCCGGCGGGATTGCGCGCGCAGGTGGACGGGAGTGTGCCCCGTGACGGATCAGGCGGTGGACCCAGACGGTACGAAGCTGTCCGGAAACGATCGCTCGCCCGCTCCTACGGACAGTCAGTTCCTGGGCCGTACAAGAGAGTTGAAGGAACTGCGCGCCGACATCGAGCGCGCCGGACTCGACACTCTCGCGGGCCGGAAGGCGCCCCGCGCGCGCGTGCTGCTCATCGCCGGCAGGCCCGGCTCGGGCCGCACCGCGCTCGCCGAGGAACTGGTCCGGCAGGTCGCGGACAGTTACCCGGACGGTGTGCTGCGCGCCCGGCTCGCCGAACCCGACGGTACGCGCGTGCCGACCGAACGCACCGCCCGCGAACTGCTGACCGCCCTGGCGCTGCGCACCCCGCCCGGCGCCGACGAGGACGAGCTGTCCGAGGCGCTGCGCGACGCGCTGGCCGACCGGCGGATGCTGCTTCTGCTCGACGACGCGGCCGACGCCGAGCAGGTCGACGCGCTGCTGCCGGACAACCCCGACTGTCTGGCCGTCGCCGTCTCCGGGGGCCCGCTGACCGGGATCTCCGACGTCCGCCCGTGCACCCTGGGCGGCCTCGACACCAAGTCGGCCGTGGAACTGCTCGAGCGCTTCACCGGGTCGGTGCGCATCACCGTGGACCCCCGCTCCGCCGAGGCCCTCGCCGAGGTGTGCCAGGGGCAGCCCGCCGCGCTGATGCTGGCCGGCGGCTGGCTCGCGGCACGGCCCAAGTCGGCCGTCTCCGACCTTGCAAAGCAGCTGCACGCCGAGAGCGACGAGGGCACCGCCCTGGGCCGCGTCTTCCGCCTGGTGTACGCCTCGCTGCCGGTCCCGGCCGCCCGGATACTGCGACTGCTCGTCCTGGCCCCCGGCGGCCTCGTCGACCTCCAGACGGCCTCCGCGCTGGCCGGCTGCTCCGTCGGGGACGCCCGCGCCACCCTGGACGACCTCGTCGCCCTGAGTCTCCTGACGGCCGTCGACTCACCGCTGCCGCAGTACGAGGTCCCCGGCTGCCTGCTGCCCCTCCTGCGCCCCCTGGCCGAGTCCCAGGACCGCCCGGCCGAGCTTCAGCTGGCCCGGGCCCGGATGCTGGAGCGGACGGTACGGCTGCTGGTGTCCTGCCGGGCCATCACCGAGACCGACAGCCCGCTGGCCCGCGAGAAGCTCCTCGGCACCCCCGGCTCGCTGCGCTTCCCCAGCCCGAGGGCGGCGGCGGACTGGCTGGAGATCCGCCGGCCCGCCCTGCTCGCGGCGGCCCGGCTGGCCGTGGCCGACGGCGAGCTGGACACGCTGGCCCGCCGGCTGATGTCCGCCCTGGTCAAGGCCATGGTCGCGCACATCGGCACCCAGGCCGCCGCCCCCGACCTCTACGGCGTCCACCGTCTCGTCCTCGACGTCGCCGAACGCCGCGAACTGCCCCGCGAACGGGCCGCCGCCCTGCTGAACCTCGCCGACCTGGACGCGCAGACCGGCCGTACGAACGACGCGCTGGCCCGCTACCGGGCCGCGCTGGACGCCGGACGCGAGGCGAACGACCCGTATGCGACCGGGCGCGCGATGGAATCCGTAGGTGGCGCACACCAGGAGCTCGGGGACTACGACCGCGCCGCCGACTGGTACGGGCGGGCCCTCGCCCAGCGCCTGGCGCGCGACGAGCGCGAGGACGCCGCCCGGCTGTACGGCCGTATCGCCACCGCGCACACCTACGCGGGCCGCTACGGCGAGGCGCTGCGCAACTGGCGTGCCGCGGTGGCCGGTTACCGCAAGAACGGTGATGTGGCCGCGCACGCGCGGGCGTTGAGCGAGCTGGCGCGGGTCCAGGAGTACGCAGGGCGGCCCGAGGAGTCGCTGCGCACCTGCCAGGAGGCGGTGGAGTGGGCCCGCCGCGCCGACGACGTACGGCTGCAGGCAGCGCTTCAGCTGCGGCTGGCCGACACGATGGAGCACCTCGGCGATCCGGCGGCGGCACGGCTGCACCGGAGCGCGGCGGAGCGGCTGCTGGGCGACGGGCCGGACCCCCGGGAGGACGGGCAGGAGGACCTGCCGGAGCCCGCCGAGGACGACTCTGACCTGGAGCACGAAGCCAACACCTACGAAATCCGTAGTGCATCAGTCGAAGATTGATGCATTGAAAGGCTAGACACCGAGAACACCTTCATTAGACTGGCTCTACCGCGCCTTCCTCTGCGGTCTCCTGGTGTGCCCCCGCACGTCCGGGTATGCAGTGCTATGCCCCACATCCTCTGAGCCAAGGACCGTGATCGACGTGAAGGTCGGCATCCCCCGCGAGGTCAAGAACAACGAGTTCCGCGTGGCCATCACCCCCGCCGGCGTGCACGAGCTGGTGCGCCACGGCCACCAGGTCGTCATCGAGCGGAACGCCGGTGTCGGCTCCTCGATCACGGACGAGGAGTTCGTGGCCGCCGGGGCGAGCATCCTGGCGACGGCCGACGAGGTGTGGGCCACCGCCGACCTGCTGCTGAAGGTCAAAGAGCCCATCGCCGAGGAGTACCACCGCCTCCGCAAGGACCAGACGCTCTTCACCTACCTGCACCTGGCCGCCTCCAAGGAGTGCACCGACGCGCTCGTCGCGTCCGGCACCACGGCGATCGCCTACGAGACCGTCGAGCTGCCCGGGCGCGCCCTGCCGCTGCTCGCCCCGATGTCGGAGGTCGCCGGCCGGCTGGCCCCGCAGGTCGGCGCCTACCACCTGATGCGCTCGGTCGGCGGACGTGGTGTGCTCCCCGGCGGCGTGCCCGGCACGCAGCCCGCGCGGGCCGTCGTCATCGGCGGCGGCGTCTCCGGCTGGAACGCCACGCAGATCGCCGTCGGCATGGGCTTCCACGTCACGTTGCTCGACCGCGACATCAACAAGCTGCGCGAGGCCGACAAGGTCTTCGGCACCAAGGTCCGGGCGATCATGTCCAACTCCTTCGAGCTGGAGAAGGCCGTCCTGGACGCCGACCTCGTCATCGGCGCGGTGCTCATCCCCGGCGCCAAGGCCCCCAAGCTGGTCACCAACGAACTGGTGTCTCGGATGAAGCCCGGAAGCGTTCTCGTCGACATCGCGATCGACCAGGGCGGCTGCTTCGAGGACTCGCGCCCCACGACCCACGCCGAACCGACTTTCCCGGTCCACGGATCGGTCTTCTACTGCGTCGCCAACATGCCCGGCGCGGTCCCGAACACCTCGACCTACGCGCTCACCAACGCCACTCTGCCGTACATCGTGGAACTCGCCGACCGCGGCTGGGTGGACGCGCTGCGCCGCGATCCCGCGCTGGCCAAGGGCCTCAACGCCCATGACGGCAAGGTCGTCTACCGAGAGGTCGCAGAGGCGCACGGGCTGGAGCACGCCGAGTTGGAATCGCTGCTCGGCTGACGTTGTCAGCAGCCGTTCCCGGCCGCCCAGCCGGTGCTCCCGGTCGACAAAAAGACCAAGTCATCAGTGGGTAAAAGGCGATACGTCAACAGGGGTCGTCAACGCCCCGCACCCCGCCGGACCTTGCCCGACAAGGTCCGGCCGGATGTGTGTATGGTCACTTTGCGACACTCGTTCAACTCGCCTCGAACATAACGCTTCAACCGATTCGCACACCGGTGAACCCTGCCGTGCGACGGCCGTACGCCCTTGACAGCGGGATGTTTCATTGTCGACACATCGAGCCGGGTCCGGCGGATTGTGTTGCTGCGAACGGTCGACACGCCATAGAGTCGCCAACCGTCGGCATGGTGCCACGCTGACCTATCGAGAAGTTTCCTGGTCACCAAGGAGGTAAGACGACTTGTGAATGAGTCGACATTTACTCCCGGGGGTGGTCAACCAGGAATGCCGGCGCGGGGATCGGGCCCCACGGGGCTCGCGGCTGTCGGCTCCGTCGCGGTCCGCACCTTCGCAGCCCATCAGGGTCACCAGATGCCGGTGGTGACTCAGCCAGCACACATGAGCATGGATGGCCATCACGTGAACGCCATGGCCGGCGACGGTAGTGGCGGGGTCCACAACCACTTCGCCGACTACGACGAACTGCCCGACGGGCACTTCTACGACCCCGACGCCGAGTACGAGCCCGATCCGGAGTACGCGGCCACGCTCGCGCCCGACGCGGCCCGTCAGCGCCGCGAGCGTATCGGTCCCACCGGACGCCCGCTGCCCTACTTCCCGATCCCGGGTCCGCTGACCAGTCACGGCCCCGCGACGATCATCGCGATGTGCAACCAGAAGGGCGGCGTCGGCAAGACCACGTCGACCATCAACCTGGGTGCCGCGCTCGCGGAGTACGGGCGCCGGGTCCTGCTGGTCGACTTCGACCCGCAGGGTGCCCTGTCCGTGGGCCTCGGTGTGAACCCGATGGAACTCGACCTGACGGTCTACAACCTGCTCATGGAGCGGGGGATGTCCGCGGACGAGGTCCTGTTGAAGACCGCGGTCCCGAACATGGACCTGCTGCCGAGCAACATCGACCTGTCGGCGGCCGAGGTGCAGCTGGTGTCGGAGGTCGCGCGCGAGTCGACGCTCCAGCGCGCCCTGAAGCCGCTCCTGGCCGACTACGACTACGTCGTGATCGACTGCCAGCCCTCGCTCGGCCTGCTCACCGTGAACGCCCTGACGGCGGCTCACAAGGTGATAGTGCCCCTGGAGTGCGAGTTCTTCGCACTGCGGGGTGTCGCGCTGCTGACGGAGACCATCGAGAAGGTCCAGGAGCGGCTGAACCCGGATCTGGAGCTCGACGGCATCCTCGCCACGATGTACGACTCGCGCACGGTGCACAGCCGTGAGGTGCTCGCACGTGTCGTCGAGGCCTTCGACGACCACGTCTACCACACGGTCATCGGACGCACGGTCCGCTTCCCGGAGACCACGGTCGCCGGTGAGCCGATCACCACGTACGCCTCGAACTCCGTCGGTGCCGCCGCCTACCGCCAGCTCGCCAGGGAGGTGCTCGCCCGGTGTCACGCCGAGTGAGTCTGCCGGGGGCCGACGAGCTGTTCCGTACCACGGGGGGCATGGCGCTCCAGTCGTCCACCCCCAGGCGCCAGACCAACGGCGAGGCCCGGGTGCCGGGTCCCGCCGGCGAGAGTGACGGAGCCGCCGCCTCGGAGGACGCGCCGCACTCGGTGCCCGTCCAGGGTGGCGACGGCGACGGTGACGAGCATGTCGCCGCCGGCGTCGACCCCGCCGGGGAGTCGCGCAGCCGGGGAGCCGTCGCGGAGCGCCCGGTCCGGCGCCAGGGCGAGCAGGAAGGTTCTGCCTCCGGGCAGCCGGGGCCGTCGCCGCAGTCGGTGTCGGCGTCCCGGAAGCGCGGACGGGCCCCCAACCGGCGGCCCAGCGGCCGTGAGCGGCACGACGAGAAGATCACGGTGTACGTCTCCGCCGAGGAGCTGATGGACCTGGAGCACGCGCGTCTGGTGCTGCGGGGCGAGCACGGTCTCGCGGTCGACCGCGGGCGGATCGTGCGCGAGGCGGTCGCGGTGGTGCTCGCCGATCTCGAGTCCCGTGGGGACGCGAGCATCCTCGTACGACGGCTGCGTGGCCGCTAGCGGTAGCCTGCCTGGGCCATGACCTCGAACGACGCCCCTGCTCCCGGCCCCGGTTCCGCCGGTCGTCGGCGTGTGCTGGGGCGGGGGCCGGGAGGCGTGCCGCCGGTTCCGGTCGAGGAGCCGGTGGCCGGGGACGCGGTGGTCGAAGAGGCGGTGGCCGAGGACGCGGCGGCGCGAGTACCCGGAGTCCCGGTAGCACCCGAGGTACCGGAGCCCCCGGTTCCGCCACAGGACCCCGAAGTCGATGACGGGGTCTTCAAGGTCCGGCTCGCCAACTTCGAGGGGCCCTTCGATCTCCTCCTCCAGCTGATCTCCAAGCACAAGCTCGACGTCACCGAGGTCGCCCTGTCCAAGGTGACCGACGAGTTCATGGCCCACATCAGGGCGATGGGGCCGGACTGGGATCTCGACCAGACGACCGAGTTCCTGGTCGTCGCGGCAACCCTGCTGGACCTGAAGGCCGCGCGGCTGCTGCCCGCCGCCGAAGTCGAGGACGAGGCCGACCTGGCCCTGCTGGAGGCGCGCGACCTGCTGTTCGCGCGGCTGCTCCAGTACCGCGCGTACAAGCAGGTCGCCGACATCTTCACCCGCCGCCTCGACGACGAGGCCCGCCGCTATCCCCGTACCGTCGGACTCGAGCCGCACCACGCCGAACTGCTGCCCGAGGTCGTCATCAGCATCGGGGCGGAGGGCTTCGCGAAGCTCGCCGTGAAGGCGATGCAGCCCAGGCCGAAGCCGCAGGTGTACGTCGACCACATCCACGCGCCCCTGGTGAGCGTGCAGGAACAGGCCCGGATCGTCGTCGCGCGGCTGCGGGAACTGGGCGAGGCCACCTTCCAGGACCTCGTCGAGGACATCGAGGACACCCTGACCGTCGTGGCGCGCTTCCTGGCCCTGCTGGAGCTGTACCGGGAGAAGGCCGTCGCCCTCGACCAGGAGACCGCGCTCGGGGAGCTGGTGGTGCGCTGGACGGGCGGGGAGGGCGACCGGGAGCCGACGGTCACCGACGAGTTCGACCGGCCGCCGGAGCCGGCGAAGGAGGAGAAGAAGGCGTGAGCGAGGAGACCAACGAGGTGCCGGCCGGGCTGCGGACCGTCGCCGAGCTCGATCTCGGGCCTGCCCTGGAGGCCGTCCTCATGGTCGTGGACGAACCCGCGACCGAGGAACACCTCGCGAAGATCCTCCAGCGGCCCCGGCGGCAGATCGCGGACGCCCTGCGCGCGCTGGCCGACGAGTACACCGTCCAGGGGCGCGGCTTCGAGCTGCGGCTCATCGCCGGCGGCTGGCGTTTCTACTCACGGCCCGAGTACGCGGCGGCTGTCGAGGGCTTCGTACTGGACGGGCAGCAGGCCCGGCTCACCCAGGCCGCACTGGAGACGCTCGCGGTCGTCGCCTACCGGCAGCCGGTCAGCCGCAGCCGTGTCTCGGCCGTACGCGGAGTCAACTGTGACGGGGTCATGCGGACCCTGTTGCAGCGCGGTCTGGTCCAGGAGGCGGGCACGGAACCCGAAACAGGTGCGATCCTGTACACGACGACGAACTACTTCCTGGAGCGGATGGGCCTGCGAGGCCTGGACGAACTCCCGGAGCTCGCACCCTTCCTCCCGGAGGCGGACGCGATCGAGGCCGAGACGCAGGAAGGTGTTCCGTCGTTCGATCCGGACGCTCCCGATGCTCCGGGTGCAGACGACGCAGACGAACAGACGGAATTTTGATGCGAAGCAGCGGTAGCGGTAGCGGTGGCGGCAAGAGTGGTGGCGGACGCGGTAACTCTCGCGGCGCCGGCGGCGGGGGCGACAGGCGGGGCCAGGGTCAGGGCCAGGGACGCGGTCAGGGCCAGGCGCGCGGTCAGGGGCAGGGACGCGGTCAGGGTCAGGGCCAGGGGCGTGGTCAGGCTCCGGGTCGTGGTCAGGGCCAGAGCCAGGGGCAGGGCCAGGCCCAGGGTCGTCCCAGCAAGCCGCGTCCCGAGGAGCGCCGCTACGACGTGGGGCCGGGCGCGAGCCCGGACGGTCCGAAGTCCGGGCGCGGCGCCTCCGCGCGCGGCGGTGCGAAGGGCACGCCCAAGCAGGGCCAGACCAGCACCGGACGGGGGCGCTGGGTCCCGGCGACCTCTCGCGAGTACGACGCGCGGGCCGAGGAGCGCAACCGGGAGCGCTACGCCGACAAGAAGGACGTCAAGCTGCCCAAGACCTTCCCGGGCGCCGAGCAGGAGGGCGAGCGGCTGCAGAAGATCCTCGCGCGCGCGGGCTACGGTTCCCGGCGGGCCTGCGAGGAGCTGATCGAGCAGTCGCGCGTCGAGGTCAACGGCGAGATCGTGGTGGAGCAGGGGCAGCGTGTCGACCCCGAGCGCGACGAGATCAAGGTCGACGGGCTGACGGTGGCCACGCAGTCGTACCAGTTCTTCTCGCTGAACAAGCCCGCGGGTGTCGTCTCCACGATGGAGGACAACGAGGGCCGGCAGTGCCTCGGCGACTACGTGACGAACCGCGAGACGCGGCTCTTCCACGTCGGACGGCTCGACACCGAGACCGAGGGCGTCATCCTGCTCACCAACCACGGTGAGCTGGCGCACCGGCTGACCCACCCCAAGTACGGCGTGAAGAAGGTCTACCTCGCGCACATCGTGGGCCCGATCCCGCGCGACCTGGGCAAGCAGCTCAAGGACGGCATCCAGCTGGAGGACGGGTACGCGCGTGCGGACCACTTCCGGGTCGTCGAGCAGACCGGCAAGAACTACCTCGTGGAGGTCACCCTCCACGAGGGCCGCAAGCACATCGTGCGCCGCATGCTCGCGGAGGCCGGCTTCCCGGTCGACAAGCTGGTGCGCGTCGCCTTCGGCCCGATCACCCTGGGCGACCAGAAGTCGGGCTGGCTGCGCCGGCTGTCCAACACCGAGGTCGGCATGCTGATGAAGGAAGTCGACCTTTAGGGCGCCTTGAGCGCTGACGGCCGGCCCCGGAGCTTTCCGGGGCCGGCCGTCTTTGTCTGCCAGGGCCCGGCCAAGGGGCGCCGAAGCGCGCTGTAGGGGATCGGGCGCCCTGTGGGTCATCCCGGGTCCCGCGACCCTTCCTGGGCGCCTGAGGGACCGCTGAGGGGCTTTTGGCGTATGGGAGTCGTCAAGAAGGCTTGTGCGGGCTGCCCGCGCTCTTTATAGTCGGTATGACTATTGGTCATGGTGACCATAAAGGCGATCGTGAGGGGGTGGGCGGTATGACCGCACCTGTGGGATACGACAAGTACGCCTTCGAGCCCTTCGCCGTCACCGTCGATCTGGCGGTGCTCACCATCCGGGCGGGCGCCCTGCACGTGCTCCTCGTCGAGCGCGGTCACGAGCCGTACGCCGGCCGCTGGGCACTGCCCGGAGGCTTCGTCCTGCCCGACGAGTCCGCCGAGAGGGCGGCCCGGCGTGAACTCGCCGAGGAGACCGGCCTGTCGGACGTGTCCGGGCTGCACCTGGAGCAGCTGCGCACCTACAGCGAACCCGACCGCGACCCGAGAATGCGGGTCGTGTCCGTCGCCTTCGCCGCGCTGCTTCCCCACGCGCCCGAACCGCACTCCGGCGGGGACGCGGCGCAGGCCCAGTGGCTGCGGTACAACGCGGTCGGGCCGCTCGCCTTCGACCACGACCGCATCCTGGCCGACGCCCACGACCGGGTCGGCGCCAAGCTGGAGTACTCCTGCATCGGGACCGCCTTCTGCCCGCCCGAGTTCACCCTCGGCGAGCTGCGGCAGGTCTACGAGACCGTGTGGGGCACCCCGCTCGACCCGCCCAACTTCCGCCGCAAGGTGCTCGCCACCCCGGGCTTCGTCGAAGCGGTACCGGGAGCCGCCCGCCTCACCGGCGGCCGGGGCAAACCCGCCGCGCTGTACCGCGCCGGCACCGCGGCCACCCTGCACCCCCCACTGCTGCGCCCGACCACGTCGATGGCGCCCACCTCGTCCCCGCCCTCCCCAACCCCTTCTTCTCCGTCGACACCGTCACCGGAAGGACGCCCCGCATGACCACCACGACCGTCAGGAAGCGCGCCGCCAGCGGAGCGTTGATCGGGCTCGCGCTCGGCGACGCCCTGGGCTTCCCGACCGAGTTCAAGGACATCCCGTCGATCCTCGCCACCCACGGCCCCTGGCGGCAGATGCAACTGCCCACGCCCGCGATCGTCACCGACGACACCCAGATGACCCTGGCGCTCGCCCACGGGCTGCGTGCGGCGATGGACCGGGGTCTGCTCGCCCCGCTCGGGATGGAAGGGCCGGTGCGCGAGGAGTTCGTGAACTGGTTCCAGTCACCGGACAACAACCGGGCGCCCGGTCACACCTGCCTCGTCGCCTGCAACCTGCTCAAGAAACAACGGCTGCCCTGGCAGGAGGCCAGCCAGATCGGCTCCAAGGGCTGCGGCGCCAACATGCGCGTGGCGCCCGTGGGCCTGGCCCCGGGGCTGAGCGACGAACAGCGCGCGGGCGCCGCCCAGTTGCAGGCGGCGTTCACCCACGGCCACCCGACGGCCCTGGCCGCGTCCGACCTCACCGCACACGCCGTACGGCTGCTCGCCCAGGGTGCCGACCCGGCCGGGCTGGTCGACCTGCTGCGTACGTACGCGCAGGAGAGCCGCAGCCACTACTACCACCGGTGGCTCGGCGACCTGTGGACGCACAGCCACGACCCGAGCCCCGAGCACTTCATCGCCCGCGGCTGGGACGAGTGCCTGGCGATTCTGGACCGGCTCCAGCTCGCCGTCCGCACCGCCTCTCCCGAGGACGACCCCTGTCTCGCCACCGGCGCCGGCTGGACCGCCGAAGAGGCTCTCGCCACCGGCCTGCTGTGCTTCCTGCTCTTCCCCGGCGAGCCCCTCACGGCCCTGCGCCGCGCCGCCTGCACCTCGGGCGACTCGGACTCGATCGCCTGCCTCACCGGAGCCTTCGCGGGCGCCCACCACGGCACCGACGCCTGGCCGACGCCCTGGGCGGACCGCATCGAGTACGGGGGTGACCTGCAGACGCTGGGAGCGCTCTGGGACGCTTGACGGATGAACGACGCGCCGGTTCTCACCGAACTCCCCGATCTCGACCTCACGTCGGTGGTCGCCGAGCAGCCCGACCCGGTGCTCTTCGCCACGGTCTCCGGCGCACACCTCTACGGTTTCCCGTCCCGTGACTCGGACGTGGACCTCAGGGGCGTCCACCTGCTGCCGACCGCCGACCTCGTCGGACTGCGCGAGCCCGAGGAAACCCGGTCGCGGATGTGGGAGCGGGACGGCGTCGAGCTGGACCTGGTCACCCACGATCTGCGCAAGTTCGTACGGCTCATGCTGCGCCGCAACGGCTATGTGCTGGAGCAGCTGCTGTCTCCGCTGGTCGTGCACACGTCCGACACGCACGGGGAACTCGTCGCGCTCGCCCCGGGCGTCATCACCAGCCACCACGCGCACCACTACCGGGGCTTCGCGGTGACGCAGTGGCGGCTCTTCGAGAAGACGGGCGAACTGAAGCCGCTGCTCTACACGTTCCGCGTGCTGCTCACCGGCATCCACCTGATGCGCGCGGGCGAGGTGCAGGCCCATCTGCCCACGCTCGTCGGGGAGATCGGCGAGGCGCCCGCGTATCTGCCGGAGCTGGTCGCGGCCAAGGCCGAGCACGAACACGGGGCGGCCGACGTCGACCACGCGCGCGTGGCGGCCGATGTGGAGCGGCTGCACCGCGTGCTCGACGAGGCGCAGGCCGCTTCAGGGCTGCCGGACGCCCCGGCCGCGTACGACGCCCTGCACGACTTCGTCGTACGGGTCCGCTCGACGGGCTGAGGCACGGCGGGTGCGGACGAGGAAGTCCTCGACGCGGCGGAAATCCGGTTCCTGGGGGAGCGGACTGCGGTGGTAGGCCCGCTCGGCTTCCTCGGCGAGCCGGTTCATACGCGACTCGACCTCCGGCCAGGGCACCTCGCCCCGCTTCACCGCCAGCAGCGGGCCGCGCTCGTCGCCGACGTCGATCGTCAGTGTGCCCGTGCGCAGCAGGTCACGGCAGGTCATCAGCAGGCGCAGCAGGTGCATCGCGTGCTTCCAGCGCGGGGCGCCATGGACGCGGACATCGGCCTCGAGCTTCTTGTGCTGGCCGAGCGCGTAACGTGCGAACGTCTCGTGTGCCTGGCGGGAGAGGAACGCCCCGCGCAGGGCGAGGAGTTCGCGGCCGGTGTCGTCGACGTGCTCCACGAGAGGAGAGTGGAGGCACTCCAGGATGTTCGGGTTGGCCCGCAGAGCCAGCGTGCAGAAGCGTTCCAGCTCCCAGCTGAACTGTTCCTCCGCGGGGCCCTCCACATGCGTGGGGGGCTTCTCGAAGCGCCAGAACAGGGGAGTGGGCGCGAGGAACACCCCGCGCCGGTCCGTGTCGCTGCCGTCCGTCGCCAGACCGAAGGCGCGGGAACCCATCACACAGGCGTAGACCGTGTGATCACTTACGAGGGTCTCGGGTCCGACAGGGTTCTCGGGGCCGGGATGGGGGCGCATTCCGGGAGCGTACGCGCGTACGTCACGCCAGGCGGATCGAATTTCCCGCCACCGTGATCTTCTTCTCGGCCAGCGGTCGCGTCGCCGGCGGGTGGGCCACCGAACCGTCCGTGATGTTGAACTTGCTGCCGTGGCAGGTGCAGTTGATGGTGCCGCCCTCGACGTTGGCCACGGGGCACTGCTGGTGCGTGCAGATCGACGTGAAGGCCTTGAACTCGCCCTCCTTCGGCTGCGTCACCACGACCTGCTCGTCCTTGAAGATCGTGCCGCCGCCCACCGGGATGTCGGCCGTCGTGGCCAGCTCCTGTCCGGGGGAGCCGGCGGAGACCGACGAGGACGACGATTCGTCGCCGTACTCGCTGCATCCCGCCGTGAGCGCCGCCGCGCCCGTCGCGAGGAGGATCGTGCGTCGCGTCGGGCCGTGCGTCATGTCGTCACTCCGAAGGTGCGGAAGAACCAGAGGGCGGAAGTGAGCCAGACGATGGTCAGGACGGTGAAGACCAGTCCGCCGACGACCGGCAACAGCCAGCCGGGCAGTCGATCCCAGCGAAGCAGCAGCATCTTCGCACTGAAAACGCCGAAGACGAAGCAACCCAGGAGAGAGTGCAACATCACGCGTGAATCGTATGTTTGAAATCCGAATGCGTACAGACAGTGCACTGCCACCGGAACCATCACCAGGAACGCGATCCGCCCGGACCAGCGGTGCAGCGTCGCCGACCAGCTCGGGCCCGGCAGCTTCCCGTACACCATGAGCGCCGACACGACCTGGACGAGCGCGAAGCCGAAGGCCGTCGTCGCGAGCCAGGACTTCACCGCGCCGGTGCTGCTGAACCCGGCCAGGTTGAACGCGGTGCCCGCCGGGTCGTGGACCTTGCCGTACGCGCCGAGGGCCACCGCCACCGCGGCGGCGACGAGGGCCGGGACGAGATAGCGGGCCGCGCTCGGGCCGCCGGGGGCGGGCGGACGCGGAGGGAAGCTCTGGGTTGCGGCGTTGGGGTCCACGGTCATGGTCGGCTCCCTGTCCCTGGGCGGAGGCGGTGCTTCACGGGGTGACCGGGCGGGCCGTCAGTTGTTGCCCGTCGATCGTCACCGCGCCGGTCTCCGGGTCGATCCGGGGCGCGGGGGAGGGCTTGCCGTCGCGGTTGAGGATGCCGACCTGGTCCCCGGTGGACAGCACGATCCAGCCGCCGTCGATCTTGGCGTCCCGTACGGTCGCGGTCGCCCGGTAGAGCCCCGACGGCTTGACCGCCTTGTCCGCGGTGAAGGCGTAGTGCCCGCCCTCGATGTCGACCGTGCCGCGGATGCTCTTCCCCTTGAGGGTGCCGTTGAGTACGGACTTGCCCTTGCCGGTGAGCTTCATGGAACCGTCGGCCTCGACATCGCCCTTCAGCCACGACTCCTTGTCACGGCCGTCGCAGAAGTAGGCGATCGCCCTGCCGTCGCGCAGCGAGACCGACACC
This sequence comes from Streptomyces sp. ME02-8801-2C, assembly GCF_033793965.1. Taxonomy (NCBI): domain Bacteria; kingdom Bacillati; phylum Actinomycetota; class Actinomycetes; order Kitasatosporales; family Streptomycetaceae; genus Streptomyces; species Streptomyces sp. ME02-8801-2C. The sequence continues at coordinate 34,363 of NZ_JARAXP010000007.1, forward strand.
GCGGAGGAGTCGTCGTCCGTACGGCCCGCGTAGTCGGCGTTCGGCGCGGGAGCCCTGGTGGGCGACGCGGACGGGGTGGGCGTCGGGGACGTCTTCGTGGCCGTGGGTGCCGACGACGGTGACACCTTGTCGGCGGGTGAGTCGGCGTCGTACTGGGATGCCTGCCTGGTCCCTGTCGTCGCATTGAGCGACAGCATGAACAGGGCCAACAACAGCCCCGCGAGCAGTGTGAAAAGCGGTCCGGTGCGCTTCATGGGGCCTCCCCCGAGGCGAGCTTCCTGCCATGAGAGCGGACCCGGGGCCCCGCGTCCAGGGCGCACGGGCGTGTTCGTACGCCAAGTCGCGGATTGGGGCGAATCGGGTGACATTGGCAGAGCTCGGCGCCAGTCGCGCGGAGCGTCTCAGCGGGCGGGCTCCGCACATCCGTTCCGGCCCGGCTGACTAGGCTGGACGCACCAGGAGCCGATCCGGCAACCGAACAAGTGGATCAGCTCGCACCACGTACATCAGCGAGGAGCATCACCGTGGCGGTACGAGCGGTCCGGGGCGCCGTCCAACTGGATCGGGACGAGGCCGGGCACATGGACGAGCGGGTCAGCGAACTGCTCACCGAGGTCCTGGAACGCAACGGCCTCACCGCGGACGACCTGATCAGCATCTGGTTCACGGCCACCCCCGACCTGCACAGCGACTTCCCGGCCGCCGCGGCCCGCAAGCTCGGCATCGTCGACGTACCGCTGATCTGCGCCCAGGAACTGGACATCGAGGGCGCGATGCCCCGGGTGGTCCGGATACTCGCGCACATCGAGTCCGACATCCCCCGCGCCGACATCGCGCACGTCTACCTCGGTGCCGCGGGGGCGCTTCGCAAGGACATCGCCCAGTGAGAACCGCACTCGTCATCGGCACGGGCCTCATCGGTACGTCCGCCGCGCTCGCCCTCGTCTCACGCGGCGTCATCGTCCACCTCGCCGACCACGACCCCGAGCAGGCCCGTACGGCCGCCGCCCTGGGCGCCGGCACGGACGAGGCACCGGAGGGACCGGTCGACCTCGCGATCATCGCCGCGCCGCCCGCGTACGTGGCCGGCGTCCTCGCCGACGCGATGCGCCAGGGTGTCGCGCGCGGCTACCTCGACGTGGCCAGCGTCAAGGGCGGTCCGCGCCGCGAGCTGGAGGCGCTGGGCCTCGACCTGGCGTCGTACATCGGCTCGCACCCCATGTCGGGGCGGGAGAAGTCCGGGCCGCTGGCCGCGACCGGCGACCTCTTCGAGGGCCGTCCCTGGGTGCTGACGCCGACCCGCGACACCGACACCGAGGTGCTGAACCTCGCCCTCGAGCTGGTCTCGCACTGCCGTGCCGTCCCCGTCGTCATGGACGCGGACGCCCACGACCGTGCCGTGGCCCTCGTCTCCCACATGCCCCACCTGGTCTCCAGCATGGTCGCGGCGCGACTGGAGAACGCGGAGGAGGCGGCCGTACGGCTGTGCGGGCAGGGCATCCGGGACGTGACCCGGATCGCCGCGTCCGACCCCGGCATGTGGATCGACATCCTCTCCGCCAACCCCGGGCCGGTCGCCGACCTCCTCACCGATGTCGCCGCCGACCTGGAGGAGACGGTCCAGGCGCTGCGGTCCCTCCAGTCCTCCGACGAGGCGAAGCGCCGCGAGGGCGTCACCGGGGTCGAGGACGTGCTGCGGCGCGGGAACGCGGGGCAGGTGCGGGTGCCCGGCAAGCACGGGTCCGCTCCGCGGGTCTACGAGGTCGTGGCTGTGCTCATCGACGACCAGCCCGGGCAGCTGGCCCGTATCTTCGCCGACGCGGGGCGGGCGGGGGTCAATATCGAGGACGTGCGCATCGAGCACGCGACGGGGCAGCAGGCGGGGCTTGTGCAGTTGATGGTGGAGCCGAAGGCGGCGCCGGTGCTGAGCGCCGCGCTGCGGGAGCGCGGGTGGGCTATTCGGCAGTAGGTGGGGTTTGTTTCGCCCCCGCCGCCCCTACCCGTCCCATCCCGTTCCTGGGGGCTGTGCCCCAGACCCCCCCTTCGCGCTGAACGCGCTCGTCCTCAAACGCCGGACGGGCTGGTTGGGCGTGCGGCCGGACGAGTGACTCGTACCCAGTAACCTTGTCCGGGGCGCCTTGCGTCCCCGTCCCACCACCCCGGACCAGGAAAGGTGCCTCCACAGTGGATCGCGCCGCAGTGATTGTCGCCATCGACGGGCCCTCCGGCACAGGCAAGTCGAGCACGTCCAAGGCCGTTGCCGCGCAGCTCGGGCTGAGCTACCTGGACACCGGGGCCCAGTACCGGGCGATCACCTGGTGGATGGTGAACAACGGGATCGACATCTCGGACCCCTCCGCGATCGCCGCTGTGGCCGGCAAGGCCGAGATCGTCTCCGGTACGGATCCGGGGAACCCGACGATCACCGTGGACGGCACCGACGTCGGCGGGCCGATCCGCACCCAGGAGGTCACCTCCAAGGTCAGCGCGGTGAGCGCCGTACCGGAGGTGCGTGTCCTGATCACCGAGCTGCAGCGGTCCATCGCCGCGTCCGCCGAGAAGGGGATAGTCGTCGAGGGGCGGGACATCGGGACGACCGTGCTGCCCGACGCCGATCTGAAGATCTTCCTCACGGCCTCCCCGGAGGCTCGTGCCGCCCGGCGCAGCGGTGAGCTGAAGGGCGCCGACGTCAACGCCACCCGTGAGGCGCTGCTGAAGCGGGACGCGGCCGACTCCAGCCGTAAGACCTCGCCGCTCGCCAAGGCGGACGACGCGGTCGAGGTGGACACCTCCGAGCTGACCCTCCAGCAGGTCATCGAGTGCGTCGTCACCCTTGTCGAGGAGAAGCGGGACGCGAAGTGAGCGTTTCGTCCAAGGCGTCCGGGGATTCCAAGGGGGCCGAGGCTCCTACGGCGCGGGGTGCCGAGGTGGGGCGGCGTATCGGCGTCGGGCTGATGTACGGGCTGTGGAAGCCGCGTGTCCTCGGCTCCTGGAAGGTTCCCGCGACCGGTCCGGTGATCCTCGCCGTCAACCACTCGCACAACATCGACGGCCCGATGGTCATCGGTGTGGCACCCCGGGCCTCCCACTTCCTGGTCAAGAAGGAGGCGTTCATCGGTCCGCTCGGGCCCGCCATGCACGCCCTCGGCCAGGTGAAGGTGGACCGCTCGACCGCCGACCGCACGGCGATCTCCCAGGCCCTCGGGGTACTGGCGAACGGCGGGGTGCTCGGGATCTTTCCCGAGGGCAGCCGGGGCGAGGGCGACTTCGCCGCGCTGCGCGCCGGGCTCGCCTACTTCGCGGTGCGCAGCGGGGCCCCCGTCGTGCCCGTGGCCGTACTGGGAAGCACCGACCGGCCCGGACGGTTGATAAAGGGGCTGCCCGCGCTGCGCAGCCGCGTCGACGTGGTCTTCGGTGACCCGTTCGAGGCGGGCGACGGCACCGGGCGGCGTACGCGTGCGGCGCTGGACGAGGCGACCGTACGCATTCAGAAGCAGCTCACCGCGCACCTGGAGAACGCCAGACGGCTCACCGGCCGTCAGGAAAACGCCGGGCGCCCCGCTGAGCGCTGAGAGACACTTGACCAACTGACTGCCTGAGCAGTTCGAGTAGTGGATCGCCCGACAACAGGGGGTTCCACCGATCACCACGATGAACGAGGTACGCACTTCATGAACGACCACGAGCACGGAGAGCTCGGCGATGCCGAGTACGCGGAGTTCATGGAGCTCGCCGCGGTAGAGGGCTTCGACATCGAGGATGTCGAGGGCGCGATCGACGAGGCGGGACACGGTCCGCTGCCCGTCCTCGCCGTCGTCGGGCGGCCGAACGTCGGCAAGTCGACGCTCGTCAACCGCATCATCGGGCGCCGTGAGGCCGTCGTCGAGGACAAGCCCGGCGTCACCCGCGACCGTGTCACCTACGAGGCCGAATGGTCCGGGCGGCGCTTCAAGGTCGTCGACACCGGCGGCTGGGAGCAGGACGTCCTCGGTATCGACGCCTCCGTGGCCGCGCAGGCCGAGTACGCGATCGAGGCGTCCGACGCGGTCGTCTTCGTCGTCGACGCCAAGGTCGGCGCGACCGACACCGACGAAGCGGTCGTCCGGCTGCTGCGCAAGGCGGGCAAGCCCGTCGTGCTGTGCGCCAACAAGGTCGACGGGCCGAGCGGCGAGGCCGACGCCACCGCCCTGTGGGCCCTCGGGCTCGGCGAACCGCACCCCGTCTCCTCGCTGCACGGCCGTGGCACTGGCGACATGCTGGACGCCGTCCTGGAGGCGCTGCCCGAGGCGCCCGCGCAGACCTTCGGCGCCGGGGTCGGCGGCCCGCGCCGCATCGCCCTCATCGGCCGCCCGAACGTCGGCAAGTCCTCGCTGCTGAACAAGGTGGCGGGCCAGGAGCGCGTCGTCGTCAACGAGATGGCGGGCACCACCCGTGACCCGGTCGACGAGCTGATCGAACTCGGCGGCGTCACCTGGAAGTTCATCGACACGGCGGGCATCCGCAAGCGGGTCCACCTCCAGCAGGGCGCCGACTACTACGCCTCGCTGCGTACGGCCGCCGCCGTGGAGAAGGCCGAGGTCGCCGTCATCCTGATCGACGGCTCCGAGAACATCTCCATCCAGGACCAGCGGATCGTCACCATGGCCGTCGACGCGGGCCGTGCGATCGTCCTCGCGTACAACAAGTGGGACACGCTCGACGAGGAGCGCCGCTACTACCTGGAGCGGGAGATCGAGACCGAGCTCGCCCAGGTGGCGTGGGCGCCCCGCGTCAATGTCTCGGCGCGCACCGGACGGCACATGGAGAAGCTGGTCCCCGCGATCGAGACCGCCCTCGCGGGCTGGGAGACCCGGGTTCCGACGGGCCGGCTGAACGCCTTCCTCGGCGAACTGGTCGCCGCCCACCCGCACCCGGTCCGGGGCGGCAAGCAGCCGCGCATCCTGTTCGGCACGCAGGCGGGCACCAAGCCGCCGCGGTTCGTGCTCTTCGCCTCCGGCTTCATCGAGGCCGGCTACCGCCGATTCGTGGAGCGCCGACTGCGCGAGGAGTTCGGCTTCGACGGCACGCCGATCCACATCTCGGTGCGGGTGCGCGAGAAGCGCGGCAAGAAGAAGTAGCAGGTCCACAACTGAGGGGCGGCTCCGGGTGGAGTCGCCCCTCAGTCATGCGCGGGTGGTGCTCACAGGCCCCGGCGCGGGCCCGGTGGCAGGGCCGCCGGGATGTGGGTCATCCCGGTGTAGTGCTGTTGTCGTCCACCCGTGGGCCATACGACGGTCGGGGGCGGGGTCGCCGGCTGCCCCTGCTGCGCGTCGAGTTGACCGACCCGCTGCCACACGGACTGCTGACCGCCGCCCTGACCGCCGTGGCGCGCGCTGAACGCCCCCGCGCTGTAGGCGCTGTACGAGCCCGAGTTCGAGCCGAACGAGCCGCCGTACGGGGTGAGGCCGTCCGGATGGGTCCCGAACGCCGCGAAGTCCAGCTCGTCCTCGCCGCTGCGGTCACCCGGCAGCGAGCGGAAGGACTTGCCGTACTCCGCGTACAGCGCGTCGTAGATCGGCGTGGCCGATGGGCCGCTGGGGTAGGACTGGCGGCGGGGGACGTGGTAGGTGTGCACACACCTCCAAACGACCCCACCCCCCAACAGATGCGGCCGCGACCCTGACTTTGCAGGGGTGCGCGAAGCGCCCCCCTGCAGGGGCGCGGGGAACTGCGCGACCAGCCACACTCAACCGCACGCCGCCAACTACCCGGGCCACCCCCGGTCTACGGCGTCACGTCCCCGCCAGAGGCAAAGCGCTGGCGACCAGCTTCCCGATCCCCGCCGCCTTGTCCAACGCGTCCCGCAGCAGGTCCTCGCGGGGCTGGCGCCCGATCGAGCCGACCGGTGCCGCGAACATCAGCACCTGCTGGTGCTTGTTCGCGGCGGCCCGCCAGCTCTCGGTGACCTGGAGCGGCTGGTGCGCCTGCCACCAGGCCACCGGGGTCCCGCCGTTCGGGCCCGGCTGGAGTACGGCGTGCAGCTGGCCCGCGGCGAGCAGCACCGACCAGCCGTGCAGCACGGGCGGCACCTCCGTCAGCTCGGTCAGCGGCATGAAGCCCTGCTCGATGAGGAGCGGCAGGAAGTCGTCACCGGCGCCCGTAGCGCCGGGGCGGACGATGGGGGCGGTCGGTTCGACGACCAGAGCGGGGTGCAACTCGCCCTCGATCAGTACGAGTCCGCTGGTGACCCCCAGCACGGCCTGCTCGGGTGCGGCCATCGGGGCCTCCTCGTCTGCGTTGATGGAGCGGACCGCGCCCTGGAGCTGCTCCTCGGTGACCTGGACGACCTGCGACGGCAGGCAGCCCGCATGGGCGAAGGCGAGGACGGCGGTCTCGTCCCCGATGAAGAGGACGGTGCTGGTGCGCTCCTGGGCGGAGTCGCCCGGCGTGCGGCAGGACGTGCAGTCGTAACTGCCCGGTGCGTTGTCGCCGGCGAGCAGCCGGTCGGCTTCTTCGTCGCCGATCTCGGCGCGGACCTCGTCGCTGACATCGAGCATGCGCGGCACGGGTGGCTCCCTCGGGATGCGGTGCGTGGCGGGGCCGGGTCGCCCCGGCCGGTGAACCCGGACAGCCCAGGCTCATGAAGATGACAACGGGCGATCTGTGGCAGGGGTCACGCTGCACGGCGAACGGAATCGAACCAACCTGCGCGCATGGTCACGGTGAGTGTTGAATTGACTACTCAAAGTCAAGTAACGGACGGGTTACGGAAGTTGGTTTGGTGAACTGACTCACAGTTTGTCCGAGTAGCTGGTTGATAAATCAGGAAATGAGCGAATGAAGTGGGTGGCCAGATTTCGCCGATACCCACGGTAACCGCGAACTGGCCTGGGACAACAGGGAGTTGGTTGATATCGCCATGTCGCGGTCCATAGATTCCTCCGCCGGGTGCACCTAGCACCGCTCGGGCAGTTCCGTCGGCCGCGCAGAACCAGACACCGCGCAGCACCACCGCCGACGGACGGGGCGGAGCGTGCCGACCGCGTTCCTGCGTGGTCGACACGCCCGGTCACGGGGAGCCCGGGTCTGTGGAGAGGGAACTACATGTCCGAATGTGCCGATAGTTACACCCGCAAGTCCCGCAAGACGGCGGTCCTCGCCGGAGCCGCACTGCTCGCTCCGCTCGGACTACTGGCCGCGACAGGCAACGCCGCGGCGGCGGACAGCGGGGTGTGGGACCGCATCGCCCAGTGCGAGAGCGGCGGCAACTGGCACATCAACACCGGCAACGGCTACTACGGAGGGCTCCAGTTCTCCGCGAGCACCTGGCGCGCCTACGGCGGGACGGCCTACGCGGCCACCGCCGACGGCGCCAGCAGGTCCCAGCAGATCGCCGTCGCCACCAAGGTCCAGGGCGCCCAGGGTTGGGGCGCGTGGCCGACCTGTTCGGCGCGAGCGGGGGCCGGCGGGAGCGCTCCCGCGGTATCGGGCGCCGACTCGGGTTCTGCATCGGGCTCCGGTTCGACCGCCACCAAGTCGACGAAGAAGTCGGCCAAGTCGTCCAGCGAGCGGTCGGTCAAGAAGGCCACCGGTTCCGGTGAGTCCGTGGTGTCGAAGGCGCCGTCCAAGGCGCCGGAGCGTTCGCCGGCCCACACGGGCCGCAGCTCGTCCCGAGGCGACTACACCGTCCGCCAGGGCGACACCCTGAGCGGCATCGCCGCCCGGTACACGACGACCTGGCAGCACCTCTACGCCACCAACAAGGCTGTCATCGGCGGCGATCCCAACCTGATCGTGCCGGGACAGCAGCTCGACTTCTGAGCCGCCTCCTTCGCTTCCGGCACCATGCCGGCACTGTGCCCCATCCCGTCCGTCCCCGGACCGGGTGGGGCACCCGCGTTCGCGGCCGAGCCCTTTCGACGCACCGCAGTTGGCCTCGGGACAGCGGCCAGGAACGTTGAGGACAGTCGCTGTCCTCGATCGCTGGCAGACTCGGGCCCATGTTGGAGACCTCGGCACGGCTGCTGCGTCTGCTCTCGCTGCTCCAGGCCCACCGCGAATGGTCCGGCGCCGACCTGGCGGGCCGCCTCGGCGTGACCCCGCGTACCGTCCGCCGGGACGTGGACCGGCTGCGCGACCTCGGCTATCCCGTGGACGCCAGTCCGGGCACCGGCGGCGGTTATCGGCTCGGCGCCGGCGCCGAACTGCCGCCGCTGCTGCTGGACGACGACGAGGCCGTCGCCGTGGCCGTCGGGCTGCGGACCGCCGCCGGACAGGGCATCGAGGGGATCGGCGAGACCTCCGTACGGGCGCTGGCCAAGCTCGAACAGGTATTGCCCGACCGGCTCCGCCGACGGGTCGGCGCCCTGAACGCCTTCACCGTGCCGATGCTGCGCGGACCGCAGCCCTCCGCCGTGGACCCGGCCGTCCTCACCGAACTCGCCCACCTCTGCCGGGACACGGAACGGCTGCGCTTCGAGTACCGGGGACACGAAGGGGCCGTGTCCCGCCGTACCGTCGAACCGCACCGGCTGGTGTGCACCGAGCGGCGCTGGTACCTGGTCGCCTGGGACGTCGACCGAGTCGACTGGCGTACGTTCCGGGTGGACCGCATCACGCCGAAGCCGCCGCACGGGCCGCGCTTCGCCCCACGGACACCTCCCGCCGGTGATCTCGCCGCCTACGTCTCCAAGGGCGTCTCCACGCGCGCGTACGCCTCGCAGGCCGTCGTGCGGCTGCTGGCGCCCGTCGAGGAGGCCGCCGCGCGGATCTCGCCCTCCGCCGGGACGCTGGAACCGGACGGCGAGGAGGCCTGTCTGCTGCGCACCGGGGCCGCGAGCCTCGAGGTGATGGTCATCCACGTCATGCTGATGGGCTTCGAGTTCGAGGTGCTGGAGCCCGCGGAACTCGTCGACGTGATCAGGACCTCCCGGGACCGGCTGTCCCGTGCGATGGCGCGGTCGCCGCTTCCCGGAAGCGGGCCGGGGGAGAAGCAGGGGTGAGCAGGTGCGGTGCGGGGGCTTTGTGTGGAAGTCGTGGGTGTTTTATGTGTTCTGTCGCCGGGATGGTGTGAAGACGCGTGGCATCACCACGTATGGCGTCTGTAAGAAGAACGTAAGAGGTCGCGGCGGGGGTGGCCGGTGGAATTCACTCTCCGTGAGTTTCCTGTCCGGCTTCTTTGAGTGGGGTTTATCGAGGGCCCGCGGAGACATGTCGAATTACGTTCGAATGGCTGCGGGAAGGACGGGTGACGCCTACGGTGACGGGCATGGAACCGAATCCCACGACCGAAGAACCCCAGGACAATCCGGACACCTATCTCGGCCTCGACTCCGCGCGGGCCGAGCGGCTCGCCAGGGAACGCGGCTGGTCAGCGGTGCGGTCGCTGCCGCCCGGGGCGATCATCACCATGGAGTACCGGTCCGGGCGGCTCAACTTCGAGGTCACCGACGGCACGGTGACCCGCTGCTGGAAGGGCTGACGCCGGTCGGCGCGCCTCCGGCGGTCAGCCGTTGCCCGGCAGGGGGCGCGTCGACGGGGTACCGGTGGCCCGGGGTGCGCGGTCCGCGTGCGGCGGGCGGCGGCTGCCGACCGGGGTGACCGGTGTGCGCTCCGAGCGGCTCGCGTGCGGCCCGGGGGCCAGATGCGCGGGGTGTGCCGGGTGCGCGGGCGTCCGGGACGAGCGGGCCGCCGGGGTGGTGTTCTCGCGGGCCGCGGCCTCCTCCTCGGCGCTCGCGTGCGGCTTGAGCAGCGCCGGCGAGCCGACCCCGGCCGGTACGGGCGCGGTGCCGCGTCCCCGGGCGCGCCTGCGGTCGCGCTGGTCGAGCAGCCAGGTCTCGGCGCGGGTGATCAGGGGCTCGCACCACGGCAGTGCCAGCAGCACCAGCAGACCCGCGACCCAGCCCAGGACGACATCGCTCAGCCAGTGCGTGCCCAGATAGACCGTGGTGAGACCGACGCCGAGCGACATCAGCGCCGAACTGGCGGACAGCCAGCGCCTGGTCCCGGGGGTCGAGGCCAGATAGGCCAGGATGCCCCAGGTCACCACGGCGTTCGCGGTGTGGCCGCTGGGGAATATGTCCCCGCCCATGCCCATCTCGTTCGAGCCGATGGTTGTCGCGTAGTGCGGTCCGAGGCGGCCCATGCCGATCTTGGCGGCGCCGACCGTGATGTTGAGCAGCAGCAGCGCCGCGCCGAACACGAGCAGCGGTCGCAGGGTGTGCTGGCGCCAGGCGCGCCATCCCAGCCAGGCCGAGATCATCACGGCGGTGGGGCCGCGCTGGCCGAGGACCACGTAGTAGTCGAGGAACGCGTGCACCTCCGGCCACTGCTGGTACGGCCGGAAGAACATGACCTGCCAGTCGAGCCGGACCAGCCATGAGGTGATCACTACGGCCCACACGGTGGCGAGATAGAAGGCCAGGGTCGCGACAAGGAGCACGATCCTGTGCCGGCTCATCTTCGGCACGTCGAGGGTCGGCCGTCCCGGTTCCCGGTCCAGCCTCGCGAACACCCGGTCCAGACGGGCGAGGTTTCGTTCGGTACGCACGCAATCGACGTTACAGCGAGTGAGCGCAGTTCTCCGCCCAATCCGCGTCTTTGTAATGACGATGTGATGTGGGATTGCTCTCAGGGCGATGTTCAATTCACCGGAATCCCTATTCGACGTGCGCGCCTTCCCTTTCTTTCCATTGATCATGCGGCGGTGGCGTTTTATGGCCCTTTCGAATTGGTTCACCGGGTGCTTGTCCGGAATTCGCCCGGAGGTCGGTCAGGGCGGACCGGAGCCGTTCAGCCAGAACGCCCCGTAGACCGCCGAGGCCACCGCGGCCACACCCGTCACCAGCACCGACCTGGACGTACGCAGCCTGGCCAACCCCCGTGCGAGCGGCAGCAGAAGAGGGAACGCGGGCAGCAACAGGCGTGGTTTCGAGCCGAAGTAGCTCGACGCGCACAGGGCGAGGACGGTGACGACCCCCGCGTACACCAGCACAGGCAGGGGCTGGCGCTGCCGTACGCAGGTGACGTACAGCCAGATCAGCAGGGCCACGCCGACGATGAGTCCGACTCCGGCCAGTGCCGAGGGGAACGAGGTGAACTTGTCGGCGACGAAACGGGCGAAGGCGGCGCCGCCGTCGAAGCCGTTGCGCCAGCCTGCCTGGACGTCCAGATAGCCCAGGGGGCCCTTGCCGGTGCGGTGGCCGACCCACAGGACGTAACCGGCGGCGCCGAGCGGTGCGATCAGCATGCCGAGGGCGCGCCGCCACCGGGGCGCGCTCCCGTCCCGTACGAACGAGGCGATGGCCGCCGCCCACACGGCTGCCACCACCGCGAGTCCCACCGGGCGGGTCAGGCCGGCCAGCAGGGCCAGGGTGCCGGCCGTCAGCCAGCGGCCGGTGAGGACCGCGTACAGCGACCAGGCGGCCAGGGCAGTGAAGAGTGACTCGCTGTACGCCATCGACTGGACGATCCCCACCGGCAGCACCGCCCACAGCAGTACGGCGCACACTCCCGCCCGGCGGCCGTAAACGTGGTCCGCGACCGCGAACACGCCCCAGGCGGCGGCGAGTGAGGCCAGCGCGCTCACCGCGAAGCCCGCGTCGGCGTACGACATCGGGGATACGGACGCCAGAAGCCGCTCCAGCCAGGGCAGCAGCGGGAAGAAGGCGAGGTTCGAGTGCACGTCACCGCCCGGGAGGCGCACCTCATAGCCGTAGCCGAGCTCGGCGACCCGCGTGTACCAGAGCGAGTCCCAGCGGGCGGTCAGCAGCTTGTACGCGCTCTTGTCCCGGGCCGCGCTCCACACGGCCAGCGCGAGCAGGCCCAGCACTCGGACGGCCACGTACCCGAGGAGGGCGGGCGCGGCTCGGCGGAGCGTGGGCAGCGCGGGGTGCGTGGGGAGCGGGCGGGTGTCACGAGTGCCAAGAGCTGTCACCGGTCGATTATCGGCGGTCCGCGACATACGGGTGGGCGCGGGGAGCGTGCGGCCCATGGGGGCGTGGTGCAGGCCACACGGGTTCCGGGAGAGGGTGAGAGGTCCGCCACTTTTCGCCGCTCAGGACTCGCGTACGCTGTCGGACCACTCGCTTTTCGCCGCGCGGACCGAGGACACCGCTCCTCCTCGGTCGAAGCCGAAGCCCGCCGGGGAGTCCCCACCCCGCCGCGGACCGCCGAACGCGAGGGAACCTTGGAGGTACGTACATGTCCGGGACGACCACGGCTGCCGCCGCGCTGCGCCGCCGGGCGGCCGGGGCGAGCGCCAACCGCTGGGTCGTCCTTCTCGTCCTGTGCACGAGCCTGCTGCTCGTCGCCGTCGACGCGACCGTGCTGCATGTGGCGGTGCCCGCCGTCAGCGAGGATCTCCGGCCCGGCGCGATAGAGCTGCTCTGGATCGTCGACATCTATCCGCTGGTCTGCGCCTCGCTGTTGATCCTGTTCGGCACGCTCGGTGACCGGGTCGGCCGCAGACGGATCCTGCTCCTCGGGTACGGGCTCTTCGGTGTCGCCTCCGGTATGGCCGCCTTCGCCGGCAGCCCGCAGCTGCTGATCCTGGCGCGGGCGCTGCTGGGTGTCGGCGGCGCGATGATCATGCCGGCGACGCTCTCGATCCTTCGCCAGGTCTTTCCCGACCGGCGCGAACGGGCGCTGGCGATCGGTGTCTGGAGCGCGGTGGCAGCGGTGGGCGCGGCGGTCGGTCCGCTGCTCGGCGGCTTTCTGCTGGAGCACTTCTGGTGGGGGTCGGTCTTCCTCGTCAACATCCCGTTGATGCTGGTCAGCCTTCCGGTCGGCCGGTTGCTGCTGCCCGAGTCGCGCGGCGGGCGGAGCGAGGGTCCGTGGGACGTGGTCGGCGCGCTGACGGCGGCGGGCGGGCTGTTCGGGGTCGTGCTGGGCGTGAAGCGGCTGGGCGGCGGAGAGGGCGTGGGGAACTTCCTGACGGTCCTGCCGTTGGTGGGGGGAGCGGCGCTGCTGGTGGTGTTCGTGCGCAGGCAGCGGCGGCGTACGCATCCGCTGGTCGACCTGCGGATGTTCGCGCGGCCCGCGTTCAGTACGTCCGTGGGGTGCATCGTGCTGGCGATGCTCGCGCTGGTCGGGCTCGAGCTGATCGCGGCGCAGTATCTGCAACTGGTGCTGAAGCTCTCACCGCTGGAGACGGGGCTACGGCTGCTGCCGCTGACGGTCGCGGCGATGGCGGCGGGGCTGGTGGGGGCGCGGCTGCTGCGGAGGTTCGGGCCGCGGGCGATGGTGTGCGCCGGGTTCTGCCTCACCGCGGCGGCGGTTCTGCTGCTGACGGCGATGGGCGGGGAGGACAACGCGGGGCTGTTGCTCGCCGGGTTCGTGCTGCTGGGCTTCGGGCTGGAGACGACGCTCTTCGGGGCGTACGAGTCGATGCTGAGCGAGGCTCCGGCGGAGCAGGCGGGTGGGGCGGCGGCGATCGGGGAGACGTCGTACCAGTTGGGCGCGGGGATAGGGATCGCGCTGCTGGGGAGTGTGATGAACGCGGCGTACGCGCCGGGGGTGGGGTCCGTGCGGGGGGTTCCGGAGGCGGCGTCGGTTGCGGCGGGGCATTCGCTGGGAGAGGCGTACGAGGTTGCCGGGCGGCTCGGGGGGTCTTCTGGGGTTGCCCTGCGGGCGGCGGCTCGGGATGCGTTTGTGCACGGGCTGCATGTGACGTTGGTGGTGAGTGCGGGGTTGTTGGTGTTGGGGGCGGTGATGGCGTTGCGGTTGCCGCGGGTGATGAAGTGTGAGGGGGAGGCCGTGGGGGTGCCTGGTCCTCGGGGTGGTGAGGGGGCGACGTGCGTTGGTGTGAACGCCGGAGGTCTCCCACCCACGCACCACCCGTGACGGTCACTTGAGCGGTGGACGTCGCCTGTGGGGATGCGGGAGCGCCGGCGGGTGCGGGTGGCCGTCCTGGGGCTGGGTTCCGTGGGGGGATTGCGGTGGGCGGTCGTTCAGCTCTTGGACGTCCCGCACGGGCGGTGCGTGGGTGGGAGACCGTGCGGTACCGTCGGGTTCGTCGTAACTAGCGGTGCTAGTTTAAGTTGCCGGAGGCTCCTGTGGCTGTGTTCGCGAAGTTGCCCCCTTTCGATCCCGCCGATCCGCTCGGCCTCGACGACCTGCTCGACGCGGAGGACCTGGCGATCAGGGACACCGTGCGGGCCTGGGCGGCGGACCGGGTGGTGCCGCATGTCGCCGGATGGTTCGAGGAGGGTGAACTGCCGGACATCAGGGGGCTCGCCCGTGAGCTGGGCGGCATCGGCGCCCTCGGGATGTCGCTCACCGGCTACGGCTGCGCCGGCGCCTCCGCCGTGCAGTACGGTCTCGCCTGCCTGGAGCTGGAGGCCGCCGACTCCGGTATCCGGTCCCTTGTCTCCGTACAGGGCTCTCTCGCCATGTACGCCATCCACGCCTTCGGGAGCGAGGAGCAGAAGCAGCACTGGCTGCCGAGCATGGCCGCCGGTGACGTCATCGGCTGCTTCGGGCTGACCGAGCCCGACCACGGCTCCGACCCCGCAGGCATGCGTACGTACGCCAAGCGCGACGGCGCCGGCGGCGACTGGGTGCTCAACGGGCGAAAGATGTGGATCACCAACGGGTCGGTCGCGGGCGTGGCCGTCGTGTGGGCGCAGACCGACGACGGCATCCGGGGGTTCGTCGTGCCCACCGACACCCCCGGGTTCTCCGCGCCCGAGATCAAGCACAAGTGGTCCCTGCGTGCCTCCGTCACCAGTGAGCTGGTGATGGACGGCGTGCGACTGCCCGCCGACGCCGTGCTGCCCGACGTCACCGGCCTTCGTGGTCCCCTGAGTTGTCTCTCCCACGCCCGCTACGGGATCGTCTGGGGTGCCATGGGCGCCGCCCGGTCCTGTTTCGAGGCCGCGGTCGACTACGCGAAGACGCGGGAGCAGTTCGGGCGGCCCATCGGGGGGTTCCAGCTCACCCAGGCCAAGCTCGCCGACATGGCGGTCGAGCTGCACAAGGGGATTCTGCTCGCCCACCATCTGGGGCGGCGCATGGACGCCGGCCGCCTGCGTCCCGAGCAGGTCAGCTTCGGCAAACTCAACAACGTACGAGCGGCCATCGACATCTGTCGTACGGCCCGGACGATCCTCGGGGCCAACGGGATCTCACTCGAGTACCCGGTGATGCGGCACGCGACGAACCTCGAGTCGGTGCTCACGTACGAGGGCACCGTCGAGATGCACCAGCTGGTGCTGGGCAAGGCGCTCACCGGACTTGACGCCTTCCGCTGACCTGAACAACGGACGGCGGGGCCGGTGAGCGGCCTTGCTCAGCTCTGGTTGAAGAAGCCGTCCGCGCGGTGCGGCTGGGCCTCCCCGCTGATGATCTCCGTGTCGGCGGGGGTCAGCAGGAACACGCGGTTGGACACCCGCTCGATCGAGCCGCGCAGACCGAAGATGAGGCCTGCGGCGAAGTCGACGACGCGCTTGGCGTCGGCGGGCTCCATGGCGGTGAGGTTCACGATGACCGGGACGCCGTCCCGGAAGAGCTCGCCGATGGCGCGGGCGTCCCGGAAGCTGTCCGGGGTGACCGTGCCGATGCGGCGGCCCTTCTCCTCGGCCACCTCACCCGCGACCTTGACCCGGGGGTCCGTTACCCAGGCATCGCCGGGCTGTTCGGTTCCCTCGGAGTAGTCGTCGTCGTAGTAACGCTCGTCATCGTTGTCGTCGACGAGGCCAAGCCAGGCACTCGCCTTGCGTACCGATCCCATGGACGCCTCCTCTCACAGCGGTCTCTCATGCTTTCCGCATCCCTATGGTCATCCATGATGCGGATGGCGCGCCAAGTGAATAGACGCCGCGCGGGGGTTTCGTGACGGTACTGGTGCACAACCATTTCGTCGAGAGGCCCCGCGCCGCAAGGGTCTTACTGTGTTCGACTGCTGACTGAGAGTGAAATATGATTCTTCGTGGCGTATGGGTGAGCGTTGGGACGTATGGGTGAATGGGTGTCCTGTGCGCTTTCCTGACGGAGGATCAGGTGCGGTAAGGGCAGGCCCAGTCGCTGCCGGGCTTCGTGTGACGCCGGGTCAGCCCTTTCTCGTCGGTGGGGAGATCTGCGATGGCGAGTTATGAGAGGAGTGGGGCAAGAGGGAGGGGGGCGAGCTTGAGGGGAGGGGCGCGCGGGTGTGAAGGCGCGGGCGAAGTGTGGAGTGCGCGGGAGAACGCGAAAAGGCGCCCGGAAACGAGCGGGCGCGCAGGGGGTCAGCTCAACAGGAAGAGGACCACACTCGACCGAGGTCGATGTGGGAGCGCTTGACCAGCCACTGCTGTGGATGCATGGGGCAAGTGGAACAGGCATTCGGAGTCGAGTCAACCGACATGAGACGAACCGCTCACAGTTCGGACAGCCTTGACAGTGAGGGGAAACGAGGTCGTACAGTCGACGGACGGCCCTGCTGAGGGGCTCGGCCGTATCGCGCGCCGACTGTGCCGCCGTACCGCTGTCAGGTACGCCGTGCCGCGCGCCCCGCGCGCCCGTGTGAAGGCATCACCGTGTTCGACCTATCGCGTCACGGAGCCTTCGCATGTCCTCAGACACCTTTGCCGGCTCGGCCCCTCCGGCAGACCCTGAACACCCTCTCGACCCGGTGGTGCCGACTCTTGTCATCGTCGGGGCCGGCCCCCGAGGGACCGGTCTCCTGGAGCGGATCGCCGCCAACGCGCCCGAGCTGTACGGGGATTCGGAGCTCGACATCCATCTTGTCGACCCGTATCCGCCGGGCGGCGGCCGGATCTGGCGGCAGGAGCAGTCCCCGCTGCTGTGGATGAACTCGCAGGCCCAGGACGTCACCATGTTCACCGACGAGACGGTGGCCATGGCGGGCCCGGTGCGCCCGGGACCCACGCTGCACGAGTGGGCGGACATCGACGGCCGTGTCTTCTCGGACCGGCAGCGCCTCGGCGCCTATCTGAACTGGGTGTACGAGGACACGGTGGCCGCCCTGCCGCCCGGCATCCGCGTCCGGCACCACGTGGGGCGCGCCCTGCGGGTCGGCGGGGCGCGCGAGGGACGCCAGCAGGTGTGGCTGGAGGGGCGCGCCCGGCCGCTGCTCGCCGACCTCGTCGTGCTGACGCTCGGTCATCTCGACGCCGAACTCGACGACGAGCAGAGTGAGTTGGCCGGGTACGCGCGGACCAACGGGCTGGTCCATCTGCCGCCCGACTTCACCGCCGACAGCGACCTGTCCGCGCTGCGACCCGGCGAACCCGTTCTGGTGCGCGGTTTCGGGCTCGCCTTCGTCGACCTCATGGTGCTGCTCACGGAGGGACGCGGCGGACGTTACGAGGGCGATGCCGAGGAGGAGCTGACCTACGTGCCGTCCGGGCGGGAGCCCGTGCTGTATGTCGGCTCGCGGCGTGGGGTGCCCTACCACTCGAAGATCGGCTACGACTGGACCGGTGAACGGCCGCCCCTGCCGCGGTTCTTCGGGCCCGCTGAGGTGGACGCGCTGCTCGCTCGGCCGGACGGCTTCGACTTCCGGCGGGACGTCTGGCCGCTGGTGGAGAAGGAGCTGGGGTTCGCGCACTACCACCGGCTGTTCACCGTCCACCCGGAGCGCACCAGCGGCGCCTGGACGGACTTCGAGGAGAAGTACGCCGCCGCCGACGCGATGGAACGGGAGGTGCTGGTCGCCTCGACCGTGCCCGACCCGGCCGACCGGCTCGACCTCGCCGGCCTCGACCGTCCGCTGGAGGGGGTGCGGTATCCGTCGTACGACGCGCTCCAGGAGGGGCTGCGGACGTACATCCAGGATGACCTGACGAGGCGCCATCAGCCCGCGTACAGCCCGGATCTGGCGGTTTTCCTCGGGCTGCTCTCCGTCTATGGGCAGCTGGTCCGGCTCGGGGACATCGGGTCCTGGTGGCACGGCTTCTTCAGTTACCTCGCCTCCGGGCCGCCGGGACCCCGGCTGCGGCAGATGCTCGCGCTGTCCCGGGCCGGAATCCTCAACTTCCTCGGCGCCGACACGACGGTCACCGCCGAGGGCGGGGTGTTCCGGGCGAGCGGAGCGAGTGTGCCGGGTGCCTCGGTGGAGGCCCGCGCCCTGGTCGAGGCGCGGCTGCCGGACCCCACCCTGGAGCGCGCCCGCGACTCGCTGCCGCGCGAGCTGTACGACGACGGGACCGGTGTGACCCCCGAGGGACTGCTCGCCGTGGACCCCGTTGACGGGCGGCTCCTGGACGGGCACGGCCGGCCGCACCCACGGCGCTTCGCGCTCGGACCGCACACGGAGGCACGTGGCTCCGGGGCGTTCACCAGGCCGCGTACCGGGGGCCCGGCGTTCCGCCAGAACGACGCGACGGCACGCTCGACGCTGACGTTCCTGCGAGAGCTCGCCGCCGATGCGCGACGCGGCAACGGCCACGCCGCTGAACCGAAGAGGGGGCGCGCCGCAGAGCCGACTCTTGGCCACGCCGCCGAACCGACCCCAGGGCACACTGCCGAACGGGCTGCCGGTCACGTTGCGGTACCGGTTGCTGAGGGGGGTGCCTGGGGTGCTGTCGGGCCGACTGGCGGGGGTGGTGCCGAACTGGCTGGTGGGGGTGATGTCGGGCGGGTTGCGGGGCGTGGTGCCGAACCGGTCGTCGAGGGAGTTGCCGGGCGTGGTGCCGGGCCGGCTGGCGGAGGTGATCTCGAGCAGGTCGTCGAGCGCGTTGTCGAACCGTCGGGCGTACCGGGCGCAGAGCGCCCTGCCGAATCAGCCGCCGAGCGGGTCGCCGGGCGCGCTGTCGAACTGGCTGCCGAGCGCGC